>CAVZTA010000015.1:0-99169 GCA_963778025.1 uncultured Chloroflexia bacterium
TTCCGGAACGTGGAGTTGATGACGCAGAAGCCGATGTCGACCCGTGGGACGACCGCCGCGACGGCGGTCTGGATGGTCACGCAGTCGAACGCCGGTCCTTCCGGGTCCCACTTCGCGAGGACGTGTTCACCCGTCCACAGCGAGTCGAAGCCCAGGCGCTCGCCCAGCCGCGCGATCTCGAGGATGCGGGCCCAGGCGTCGGCCGGCCGCTCAGCCCTCGAACTCGTTGAAGTAGCCCTGCGGCAGCAGCAGCCCGACCTTCATCGCATCACTCCGCCGCGAGGCGCCGGACGCGCCGCCCGGCCAGGAACACGTCGAGCGGGCGGCCGAGGAGGTTGAGGTGCCGCGACCGGGTCGCCGGGCACGACCAGGATGTCCGCATCACGTCCCGGGGCCAGCCGGCCGACGGTCTCGCCGACGGCGATCGCCTCCGCCGCACCCGAGGTTCCCGCGACCAGCGCTTCGGTCGTGGACAGCCCGGCGTCCGTGAGCGCGTGCATCTCGAGCCAGCCGTTGCCCGCCCGGGAGTACCTCGACGGGCGGAGTCCGAGCCCGCCATCAATCGGACGCCTGCGTCGTGGAGCCGGCGGACCGTGTCGAGCTTCTCGTCGTAGAGCCGCGAGAGCTCCGTGTGCGTCGCGACATCCTCGGCGTCGGCGTCAGCCCGGCGGCCAGATCGTCGCGATACCGCCACAGCCACGCGCGCAGGTCGTGCATCGTCGGGTTCACCCAGACGCCCGATCCGGCCATCCGCTCGGCGAGGTCGGGCCGCCAGCGGTACGTCCCGTGGCCGGCTCGGCCATGGAGCAGTGGATGACCATGTCGATCCCCGCGTTGAGGACCGCCTCGATCGCGCTGTTCGGGACGGCATGCGCCGCGGTCAGCAGCTCGTGGCGATGCGCCTCGTCGATGAGCGCCTCGAGCTCCGGGGGCGAACGCCGGCAGGAACGGGTGCGACGTCCGGGTGCTGCCGCCTGACGACATGACCTTGATGAAGTCCGCGCCCTCGGCGACCAGGCGGCGGACCGCCGATCGGACGCCCTCGACCCCGTCGGCCGCACCGCCGAAGTAGTGGAGGTGGCCACCCGTTATCGTGACCGCGCGCCCGGCGACGACCTATCCGCGGGCCCTCGGTGATGCCCCGCCGATCGCGTCGCGGATGACGAACGCCACCCGACCCATGGAGCCGTTCTCGCGGATGGTCGTGACGCCGGATCGCAGCATCGCCTGGGCGTTGACGGCGGCCCGGATACCTGCGCAGCAGGAGCTCGCTCGCCCTGCGCCGCGACGTCGTCGCCGCGCGTGCCATCCCCGATGCCCGCCAGGTGCGTATGACCGTCGACCAGGCCCGGCAGGACGGCGGCGTCCCGCGTAGTCGTGGGTCGCGGCGCTCGCGCCGTCCGGGGGCCGCACGTCGGCCCGCCGCCCGATGGCCCGGATTGTTCGAGCCCTCGAGCAGGACGGCCGCGTCCTCGAGTGACGGCGCGCCGGTCCCATCGAACAGCCGTGCGGCGGTGAAGTCGAGAACGCACCACTCGTTTGTGTCAACGTCTTCCTCCGTGATCGACCACATCGAGAGCCATGTCGTCTACGAGAACCCGCGAGCCGATGCTGCGCAGCCGGCACGGCTACTTCCCGGGTCTGGTGCAGCTCGCCTCCGGGGAGCTGGTCGCGCTGCTGGTCATCGGCGAGGCGTTCGAATCGTCGACCTCACGACCCACGTTGCCTCACTCATCCGACGACGGCCGGACCTGGACGCTGCAAGGACCGCTCCTGGACAAGTCTCGCGACAGTGGCGTTTGACCAGCGATTTCTCTCAAGCCGCAGGTCCTCCGGGATGGCTCGCTGATCGCGCTGGGCTACCGATTTCATCGCGATGACCCGGAGCAGACTATCGCGATCGAGGAGACCGATGGCGCGCTGCCCGGTGACGACATCGTCGCATCCTCGACGGACGACGGACGGACGTGGAGCGCGGCGAGGGTCATCCACGCGGCGCACGCCCGAGCTCCTGGAGATCCCGTCGCGCTCGGTGCAGCTCACGTCCGGCGACATCGTCGCGACGGCCGGCCTGTTCACGATGTCCGACGGGTCGCGTCCGAGCGGCCAGTTCGGGCCACTCCTCCGGAGCACGGATGGCGGCCGGAGCTGGGACGACGGGGTCCCGCGACTTCCGACTCGCCGCAGCACTCCATCGCGGCGTACGAGTCGCACGTGTGCGAGATGCAGCGCGGCCGCCTCGTCGCGATCTGCTGGGCGTCGACATCGCGGCGGGCCGTTACCTCTCGAATCAGGTGACGGTGTCGCACGACGACGGGCACACCTGGTCGGCACCCATCGACACGGGCCACCTCGCGGAGTCCTCGAACCTCCTGTACCTGGACGGCGAGCGGCTCCTGAGCATCGACTGCTACCGCGGCGCCGATGTGGGCTCGTCGTTCGCGAGAAATCGACTTCCCGGCGATCGCTGGACGCCGGTCGCGGAACGCACGATCTGGGGCGGCTCGATGCCACGGCAGACGCACGACGGGCAGACGGTCTTCGAGTCGCCGACGTCGGACCCGGTTTGGCCAGGGCTCGCTCCTGCGGTCGCGCAGCGGGGACATCCTGGCCACGCACTGGTGCGTCGTCGACGGCCAGGGCCGGGTCCTGACGCATCGCTTGCGGGTCACGCCGGACTTCGTCACCGTCTCGAGGCGGCCGGCGGCGCGGCGTTGCGCGTAATCCACCGTGGACCCCGCCGATCCGAGCGAAGGCGAGATCTACTTGACCGTGACCTGGATCGGCTGTTCACCGCTGCTGCGACCAGACGTCGTCGGCTCCGTCGAGGGAGTCGTTCGTGAGCCGGTCGACCGCGGGGTCTGGAGTGGTCACGATCCCACCGAGGCCGCGAGGCCGGCGACGTCGACGGCTCCGCCGTTCGCGGTGGCCGCGATCGTGTCGATGCCGGCCGTGCCCTCGATCTGGACCGCGTCGGCGGCGCCGTCGGAGAAGTCGCTGCCGGGCTGTTCGCCGAGGTCCGCGCTGACATCGGCCAGGCCGGTGCCAGTCAGATCGTCGATGGTGACGCTATCGGTCCCGTCGAGGGCGTTGACGTCGAGCGCCTCGATGTCGTTGAGATCCATGACGATGCCACCGAGGTTCCGGGTGAACCGCAGCCGGTGACCCACGCCGTCGCGGCGAAGACCTCGTTGCCGCCTGATCCGTTGAACACGTGCGTGTCGAAGCCCGGCCCACCATCGACGGTGTGAGCCATCGCCCGGGTCCCACACGAAGGTGTCGTCGCCGGACCCGAGGAACACGGCGTCGGCGCCGCCGTTGCCGTCGACGAAGTCGTTGCCGCGACCGCCGAAGAAGGTCTCGTTGCCGCTGCCGCCGAGGAGGATGTCGTCGCCGCGGCCCCGGACACGATCGTCCGCTTGGCGGTCGTGAAGGCGCCGTTGGCGGTGTCGAGGAGGACGAAGTCGTTGCCGCGTCCCGCCTGGACAGAAGATCGATCCGAAGCGGGCGGTGTCGAAGGTGGCGTCGGCCGAGCCATCGGCGTCGATGTCGACGTGCAGCTGGGTGGGGTCCGTTGCGCTCAGGCGGAGCGCGATCCGGTCGGCGAACGGGCTACCGGTCACGCGGAGCGTGCCGTCGACGACCTTTGCCCGAACGGCGGGCGCCGCACTCACGGCCGGAACGGCGATTGCCGCGGTGAGTGCCGCCAGGGAGGTCGCCGCCAGCAGTGTCTTTCGTGTCATCTCGTCTCCTACCGCCATCCGATGTCTCTCATGGGCCGGACGTGGTCGGTGAGGGATGACGTGTAGAAGGGGAAACGGGACACCGGTGGCAACCGGATTTCTCAGCGAGTGCCGCCGTCGTGGTCCCGCGGGATGCCCCGTCCCGAGGGAGTCCAGGCCGGATGTCGACTCCGTAGCGGGGACGTGGATCGACAGCCGCAGCCCTCGAGGAAACGACATGACCGCGTTGTTCCATGACATCTGGGATGACGACGAACCCATGATGGAGCGCGCTGCCGAAGCGATCGCGCTACCGCCTGCGGGGTCGCAGGAGGCGGATGGAGGGCCGGAAACGGCGTCGCACCTGCGGCCGACAGGCGCGGTGCACGCTCCCAGTCCCGAGGCGGCCGGACGCGAGCGCGTCACCGCGCTCCTGGCCCGGACTGACCCCGGTGACGTCTCGGCACGTCCTTCCCGGACGGTGCCTTCGACAAGGATCCGAAGGGCGACTCCAGGCCGGCCAAGAGCTTGCGTGGCGACCGTTCGAGCGTCTGGATCTCCCGGATGAACCGCTCCGACAGCTCCCGATCGCTGACGGAGTTGGCCTCGACGGCGGCATCGACGATCTCGAGACCCGCGAACAGGAACTCCACGGTCAGCCCGCGGCGGTCCTCGGGATCGGGCAGCCGCCGCGCAAATCCGCGACGCTCCATCCGACTCCAGCCGGCTGGTCACGCCCGCCGAGGACAGCATCAGCCCGTGACCGAGCCGGGTCGGGGACAAGCGATGCGGCGGTCCGGCCGTTCGCAGCGCGCTCGGCGTCCCGACCTCTGCACGGCTCAGCCCGAACCGGTCGAAGACGGCTTCCTGCCGCCGCGCGAGGTGCGGCCCGATCCGCGCCAAGCGTGCGGTCACCTGGAGCGATCCCACGTCCAGGTCGGGGCGGGCGCTGTCCCACTTGGCCAGCAACTTGTCGGTGAAGTCGTCGGACATTTGCCCAATGGTAATCGCACCTCTGTCGCATGAGATCTATCTCGCGAGAAAGATATTCGCGTGTAGCTCAGGAGTGAAGCGATGGCTGCAACCGGGACGCTCGGCGGAGCCCCTCCCACTGTGGATCGATCGGTGCGCGACGCGTGCGCCGACGGATGTTCCTCCGCGAGATAATCGGCGGGTCCGAAGCGGCCTTCGCCGCCCTCTACGACCGGTACAGCGCCCCGATCTTCGCGACGGCCCAGCAGGCATCACAGGACCGTGGGGTCGCGGCGGAGGTCGTCCAGGAGACCTTCCTCGCGCTCTGGAACCGGGCCGAGCTCTTCGATCCATCGCGCGGCTCGCTCATCGCCTGGCTGTCCACGATCGCCAGGAACCGGACCGTCGACCACTACCGCGCCGCACGCCGCCGATCGGTGGCGGCACCGTTCTCCGCCTTCGGTGAAGCGGATGCCACGGACGCGCTCGACCCACTGGCTCGAGCGGTCCGGCCAGCTCGTCGCCGCCGCGGCGCCCGAGCCCGATCCGGAGGCGGCCTTGTCGTCCAAGGAGACACGCGAAGCGCTCGCCGCCGGTGTGGCGGTCCTCCGGTCGCCCGAGCGGCAGGTCATCCTCCTCGCCTACCAGGAGGGCCTATCCCAATCGGAGATCGCGGCACGTCTGGGCTGGCCCATCGGGACCGTCAAGACGAGGATGCGGCGGGCGCATCGCCGACTGCGTGAGCAGCTGGAATCGTCGCTTTCGCCAGAGCCCGGTGCAGGCTGACCCAGCGGCGGTTCCAGAGCCTCACCGCGCAGCGTGGAGCTGGTCGGCGTACGACTCGAGCGCTCGGGCCACCTTGGCCAGCGGCTCCATCAGGGCGAGCGTGCACAGGTCGCCGCACCGGACGGCGAACGACGCCGCGTCCCGCAGCCGTTCCTCCATGAGTACCCATGCCGCTCGCGATGCGCAGCAGGTAGTCGACCGCGTAGAACAGCTCGAAGCCGGGGCCAGCGGTGACACCGGGCCGGCCGGTCCGGGCAGCGTCGTGACCATGGTGCCGAGCGGCTTGATCACCGTGTACATCATCCCGACCGACACGTTCGCCAGGACCTCGAGCTGCTCGGGCGTCTCATCGGTGTTCGCGAAGTAGCGCGACAGCAGCTGCAGCAGGACCTCGTACGCCACGTTCAGCAGGTCCATGGCGCGCGTCGTCCCGGGATCGGTGATGAGCGGCACGCTGACGCCGGTCGCCTGGGGCCGCACGTTGGCCGCCACGACCGGCCGGGTGGGCTCGAACGCCGGGTCTGACCGCTTCGCCTCGAGGTAGTCGTCGAGGATCCCGAGCAGGCGCCCGAAATGGGCGTCGCGCCACTCGCCACGTGCGCCCTCGCCCTGCTCGACGATCGTGTCGATGGCCTGGCGCGCCGACGCCATGTCGGTGACCGGCACGAGCTCGGGCCACCGGAAGTGCACCTCGGTCGCCTGCGCGCTGGGTGGGCCGATGAACAGCCGCTCGGGTCCGAGGCGCTCGGTCAGTCGCTCGAACCCGGCCTGGATGGACCGGTAGAGCTGGCCGATCGTGTCGAACTCCTGCAGGGACGGGACGATCCCGTCCTGGTCGTCGTGGGGCAAGGCGCACGGCCTGCTCGATCGCCTCGAATCCCTCGGCGTCCTCCATGGCCATGCCCTCGGGTCGTTCGAGGAACGCGAAGTGGCGTAACGCCGCTTCGCCGAACGGCGACCGAGCTCGATCCGGACCCCGGCCGGGTAGGCTGTACGCAGGCATCGGGAAGTTCGGGCGCGCCAGGCGGGGCGCGGCGCCGACGGCTGTCAGCAGGTTCTGGACGAGCGCCAGATGGAGCATCTCCTGCTCGCTGATCGACAGGAGCGTCTCGCGCCAGCGTCCGGACCGCGTCCAGCTGGTCCGGGCGTCAGCCCCTCATCGACCCGCTGCTTGAGCGAGAACGCCGCGAACAGGTACTGGAGCATGATGAGGTGCTCGAGCTCCGCCGCCTTGCCGAGCGTGTAGATGAGCGCCTCGCGGTGCTCGATGACCGCCGCCGGCAGGGTCGTCCTTGCCCCGGCGGACCGCCAGGACGCTCGCCAACGGACCTTGAGGGTCGGTCGATGCGCGCTCGATCACGCGACGGTCACCGCTCGGCGGTCGGGTAGCCGCGGCGGACCCGGGAGCGTAGAGGCGGTCGTCGACGTAGCACCATCACCAGTCCTCGTCGGGTTGCGCGGACCGGATCATCGGATGGCCCGTCTCGCGGAAGTGCGCGGTCGCGTGTCGGTCGCGGCTCTCGTTGCAGCAGCTCGTGACCGGCCGCACGTGAGGCACTGACGCAGGTGCACCCAGACGTCATCGGTCTCGACGCACGACGCACAGACGTCGAGCGGGGGGTCGACCTGGAGTCTGGGTTCGAAGTGGTCACAGAACAACGTCACGTGACGACCTCTCGGGTGAGCGCAAGCGCCCCCGCGCTCGAGACACTAACACCGAACCTTCACGACCTGCCCGCCGCGCGCCGGATGTCAGCCCGACCGCGCTCCCGGACCGGCATCGCCCGGGCTCGTCGACGCGCCCCGCCCCGGGTTCGAGCGCATTCGCCTCCTCGAGGTAGCCCCGGAACGCGTCGGCCAACTCGGTGAACTCGAGCGGGAAGATGTACTTGGTCGACGGGCTCTGGCCGAGCGCCTTGAACGCCTCGAGGTACTGGAGCGCCATCGTCTTCTGATCGATCTGCGACGCCGCCTGGAAGATGCGCTCGAGCGCCAGCGAGAACCCTTCGGCCCGCAGGATCGCGGCCTGGCGGTCACCCTCGGCACGCAGGATCTCGGCCTGCTTGGTCCCTTCGGCGACGTTGATCGCGGACTGCCGGCTGCCCTCCGACTCGGTGATGACCGCCCGCCGGGTCCGCTCAGCCGAGAGCTGCCGGTTCATCGCGTCCTGGACGTCACGGGGCGGGGTGATCTCGCGATCTCGACCGTCGTGACCTTGCCGCCCCAGCGCTCGGTCACCTCGTCGAGCTTGACGCGGAGCACCTCGTTGATCTGCTCGCGCTTCGACAGCACGTCGTCGAGGAGGATGTCGCCGACCACCGCACGGAGCGTCGTCGTGGCGATGTTCTGCAGCGCCCCATTGAAGTTCTGGACCTCGATCACGCTCCGGTACGGGTCGGCGATCCGCCAGTAGATCAGGAAGTCGATGCTGATCGGCGCGTTGTCCTTGGTGATGCCGGTCTGGCTGGGCACCTCGATGAACTGCTCGCGCAGGTCGACCCGCACGCCGCGCTGGACGACCGGCACGACGAACACCCAGCCGGGGCCTTTGACCTCGTTGGGACTCGTCCGACCGAGCGTGAACACCAGCAGCCGCTCGTACTGGTTGACGATCTTGATGGCCGCGAAGAACACGAACAGCGCGACCAGGACGATGAACAGGACGGCCAGCGCGACCGCGACGATCTCCATCCGGGTGCTCCTACTCTCCGCCGGCGCCGTCGGCACCGGCTCGGGCGCGACGATCAGGGTGAGTCCGCGCTGGCCCACCACGCGAACGGGACGTCCCTGCTCGATCCGCGCTCCGTCGGTGGACGTCGCCGTCCACTCCTCCCCGGCGGCCAGGACGACGCCCGACGGGGCCAGGGCCGTCTTGGCCACACCGAGCTCTCCAAGGGCGACCTCCCTGACACCACCGGCTCCGAATGCGTCCTCGTTCGCTCCGCGTCTGCGGGATGCCGCCCTGACGACCCCGACCACGACGAAGATGACCACCCCCGCGACGATGGCACCGAGCACGACCTGGTCGATGGTCACGAAGCCTCCCCGGTCGAAGCGGTGCCCGCCGATCCCGCCTCGACGATGAGCGTCAGCCCTTCCTGGCCGACGACCCGCACGTGCGCGCCGGGGGCGATCCCGATCGGGCTGGCCGACCGGGCGGTCCACTCCTCCCCGGCAGCGTAGACCACGCCGAGCGGGGAGAGCGGTGTCTTGACCAGGGCGTCACTCCCCGCCGGCACGATGTGGCTGCCGCCGGCGCCGTACGTCGCGCCGAACGCGCGGCTCCGCCGGCGGGCCCGCACCACCGTCGCGAGCACCAGCGTGACGTACACGCCGGTGGCGATCGCCATGCCCAGGATCAACGGCGTGGCGACGGTCACATCCGGGGCCGTCGGACTGCCCGGAGCCGTGTACAGCGTGAACGCGCCCAGCACGAAGCAGATGAGCCCGCCGATCGCCAGCAGACCATGGCTGGTGACGGTGAACTCGAGGACGAACAGGACGATCGCCAGCAGGATCAGCAGGAGACCGGCCACGTTGAGCGGCAGGCTGCCGAAGCCGATAAAGGCGAGGACGAGTGCGATCGCACCGACGATGCCGGTCACGAAGTTCGGGCTCTGGACCTCGAACAGGAGGCCGTAGAACCCGAGCGTCAGGAGGATGAATGCGACGTTCGGGTCGGACAGGAGGTGGATGAACGACTGGAACGGGTTCATCGGCAGGTCGACGAGGGGCGCATCCGCGATGTCGATGGTCACCGGCTGGGACGCGACCGTGACGACCTGGCCATCCGCCTGTCGGCGCACGTCCTCGATCGACGTTGCGATGCCGTCGACGGCGCCCAGGCGCACGGCTTCGACGGCCGACGAGCTGACGGCCTTGTCGACGGTCGAGACGGCCCAGTCGACGTTGCGGCCTCGTGTCTCAGCGACCGACCGGATGTTGGCGATCGCGTCGTTCTTGACCTTCTCGCCGATCGTGCCGGTGAGGTCCTCGCCGCCGGAGCCGACGGGGGATGCCGCGCCGATGTTCGTGCCCGGCGCCATGTACGCGAGATTGGCCGCCAGCGTGATGAACGTCCCGGCACTGGCTGCACGCCCACCGCTCGGGGCGACCCACACGATGGCCGGGACGGGGGCCTCGAGCAGCGCGGACACGATCCGCTGGCGTCGCATCCAGGGAGCCACCGGGGGTGTTCAGCTGCACGATCAGGGCCGGCGAGGCGTCTTCGGCGGCACGATCGACCGCCGCCTCGATGTAGCCGGCCATGACGTTGTCCACGACCCCGGTCGCGGTGATGACGTAGACCGGCGCGGTCGGGTCGCCGGCTGCCGCCGGGGACGCGCTCGGACCGCTCGGCGAGGGACTCGGGCTGGGGTCCGCGGCGTCGGTCGGTGGAGCGGAGGTGCCGGCGACGGTCAGGATCAGCCACGCAGCCCCGGCCGCGAGGCCGAGGCGACCTAGGTGGCGACGGACACGAAGTCCGTGATGTCCTGGTTCGGGTCGTGGCTGCATCGACGGGTCGTCCTGTTCCTCGACCGGATTATCACCCGGTCGTGTCAGGACCTCCGCATGGGTCCCCGACGGGCCGAGTCGCGCATCCGTCGGGCGCCGCCGAACGGCGGTCAGGCCCGGACCGTGCCCGCCGCGGCGAAGGCCATCGCGCGCTGGAGCGCGGCCTCGCGCATCTCCTCGGGGATCTCGACCGGTCCGCCGACCGCCATCGCACGGATGGCCGCCATCGCCGCCTCTTCGACGATGCCGCCCACCTGGACCGCGAGCTCGGGCGTCCGATGGAAGACCAGCACGCCGTGGTTGGCGAGCAGGACCGCCGGCGCGCCGCCCGCCGTCGCTGCCCGGATGTTCGCGACCGCCTGCTCGGAACCGCGGGGACCATAGGCCGCGACGGGTACGCCGTTCGGGAGGCCGAACATCGCGAGAGCCTCGATCCAGCAGTCGATGGGTCGTCGCGCGACCGCGAAGGCGGTGGCGAAGGGCGAGTGGGTGTGCACGACGCAGCCGACCTCGGGGTGGTCCTGGTAGAGCGCCGTGTGCATCGCGACCACCGCACCCTGGATCGGCGGCAGCGTGCCCTCGCGCAGGGTGCCGTCGAGACCGACGCGGACGATGTCGTCCGGCCCTACGCCCTGCAGCGACGGCGCGGAGGTGAAGTACATCTCGTCGCCATCGCCGGCGCGAAGACTCACATTGCCGTGCCCGTTGGCCGAGATCGCTCCGCTCGCGACGACCCGCCGCGCCGCCTCGACGACCCCGGAAACGAGGGTTGCATCCATGTCCCGATCCTCGGTTCGCTGGCTCCGGCCGGGCGGCGCGCAGCGGGCCGTGCGTGGTGCCGGATCCCGCGAACGTACACCCGTCGCTGTCAGGAACGCGGTGCGTCGGTCCGCCTGGTCAGTGCGGGGCTGTCCCGGAGCGGATCGAAGCGACGACGTCGAGGATCGCCTGGCTCGAGGCCGACGCGTCGTCACCCGAGACGAGCGAGTCGTGCGTGGCTGCCGGGATGGTGCGGTGGACGCTCTCGGTCGAGAGTCCCGCGAGCCGGTCCTGCGCGGCCCCCCAGCCCGGCTGCCCACCGCTTCCGGCGCTCACCACGATCAGCGGCAACGAGCCGAGGCTCGTGACCGACTGCGCCTGATCGAGCACGTCGGGGAGCTCCACGACCGCGTCTCGATACGCCCGCCCATAGGCGGGAGTCGCGTCTTCATCGCCGAACAGACGCATGACGCCGATGCGGGCCAGCGGCGCGGTGAGGGAGGCCAGCGGCCGCAGCACGAGTCGGTAGGTGGTCGGATAGTCCGGCAGCGCGGTGAAGGCGTCGGCAGGCTGGGCGTCGAGGAGGACGAGCCCTGCCAGCTGGTCCGGATAGCGCCCCGCGAAGACCCGGACGTAGTCGCCACCCGACGAGTGACCGACGAGGAGATACGGCCCAGCCACGCCGGCGCGATCGAGGAGCGTGTGCAGATCGGACGCGAGCGCGATGCCGTCCTGTGGTCCGGACTCGTCGCTCCGGCCGTGACCCGCCCGGTCATAGGCGCAGACCTTCGTCGATGCGGCGATGGTCGGTGCGATGCGCGACCAGGACGACGACGACGCGCCGAGACCCGCCTGCAGGACGACGGTCGGGCTGCCGGAGCCCGAGCACTCGAGGTACAGCCGACGGCCACCGACATCGATCAGCTGGCCGCTTCCGCTGGCGGTCGCCGGCTGCGATGCGGCGATCAGGGTCTCCACCGCTCCACCGATGCCGATGAGCACAAGGACGGCGATCGGCGGGATGACCAGCCAGCGTCCCCAGCCCGTGAGGTGGTGCCGAACCTGCACCACCATCCAAGCCCCCAGGACGATCAGGCCCACCGGCCACACCCAGCTCAGGACGTCCATGGCGGCTGGTCCCGGCCGGAACAGGATCAGGCCCAGCCCGACCAGTCCGAGCGCGACGGCGGGGACGGCCATCCACGGCTGCGGCTGCGCGCTGGACCGTGTCGTCAGGATGGCCATCAGGCCCCAGCCGATCCCGAACGCGAGCATCACCGAGCCGGTGACGACCGGTTCGGACCTACCTGCAGCCGGCCCGAGGACGAAGGCGATCGCGAGCGCGAGTCCGATCGCGAGTGAGCCGAGGATCGCAAGGACCGGCGACCGCTCGCTACGAACCTGCCCGTAGCGGTCGCCGGCACGGTGTCAGCAGCGGCGGACAAGCGCGCTCGAAACCCCATCCTGCGTCACTCATCTCCGGACCGAGCGCGTCTGGGGATCGGCTCGAAGTCTGCTCCGGCCCTGCGCCTCGGGCAAGGCACGGAGCGCTCCAGAGCAACTCCATCACGACCTGATCGCAGACGGCGATCGCGCCGTCCTCGACCGCCCCAGACGACTCGAGCCCGGGCTTTCCGCGGCGCGCCCAGACGGACGTGTCGAGCGAGCTCCGGCTTCCCGGACGCCAGGTCCACTTACGAGCCGCCCAGGTCGTCCTCGGCCGTCTTGACGCGAGCGGTTCGCAGTTCGGGCAGGGCGGCCTCGAGCTCTGAGAAGTCGCGGCGTGCGAGCCAGGCACGTCGACGTCGCGCCACCACGTCGCGCAACGCGGCGTGAACGGTGTCGGTGGTCCTCGTCGTCCCGAGAGCCTCCGCGGCGTCGCGCAGAAGGTCTCGGTCGAGGTCGAGGGTCGTGTGCGTCTTGGTCACCGCTCCTCCTGAGTGATGCGTGAGAAATCATAGCTCGCTCACGCATAGTGGCCAAGCATCATCACGCAGCGGCCAGGTCGTTGATCAGGAACGATGGGCTGTACTCGCTCTGCCCGCCATTACGCGGGATCGTCACGCTCGAGCTGGCCTCGAGGCCGGTGATGCGGTCGTGGCGAGCACCGCTAGCGCCACTCGACATTCACGACGTCGATCGGCCCGGACAAGCCCTTGAGGGTCGCGCTTCGCTGATCCGACGTCCGGCGCGACTCGCCCACCGTCGTGAGGCTGGCGACGATGTCGCCGCCGCCGCCGAGCGCCGCGATCCGCGCAGCCTCGTGGACGCCCCGGCCGTGGAAGTCACCGCCCACCCGGGTCGCGTCGGTGGCGTGGAGCCCGATCCGGATCTGCGGCGCGAACCCCTGGGTCACGCGATGCTCAGCGAGCCGCCGCTGGATGGCGATCGCGGCCGCCACCGCCAGATCCGGTGAGTCGAAGCTCACGAAGAAGCCGTCGCCCGTCGTCGAGATCTCCTCGCCCTCGTGGGCCAGGAACACCTCGCGGAGGGTCGTGTTGTGCCACGCGAGCAGCGTCTCCCAGGCCTCGTCACCGAGGGCCACGACCAGGTTCGTCGAGCCCACGATGTCGGTGAACATGAAGGTCTTCATGACCCGGCGCGCGGGACCGGTCTTGCCGCGCAGCTGCCATGGCAGGAGCTCGGCGACGTCCTCGAGGATCACCGCGGCGGTCGGGCACGCGAACGCGGCCGCCCGGAGGACGTCCTCGTCGACGGTGTCGGGACCCACGACCTCGGTCTTGCCGTAATCGCCGGCGAGCCAGTCGAAGACCGTCGGCGCGAGCGTGATGCAGTTGCCGGCGCCGACGCACTTGTGGCGGTCGACGCGCGCGCGGACGGCCATCAGCGCGACCCTACGGCCGCGAGCCCGCGGAAGGCGAGCGACGTCGCCTCGGCCCGGCTCGACGCGCCCAGCTGCGCCTGCAGGCGTGCCAGGCGGCGGCCCACCTCCGCCTCGTCGACGCCGAGCTGGGCGGCGATCTCGGCGTTCGTCTGGCCCTCGGTGAGGAGCTGGAGCAGCCGGCGTTCGTCATGGACGAGGCCGCCCGACGCCTCGGACCCGGCGACCTCGCCCACGACCTCCGGCCCCTGGCCCTCGCCGGCGACGCCGGCCAGCTCGACCAGCTGCCGCCCGACCGGCCCCGTGAGCCACCGGACCCGGATCGTCTCGTCGGCGGTTCCCTGGGCGATCCGCGAGAGCAACGACTGGAGGTAGTCCCGGATGAACGCCTGCACGTCGGGCGACCCGCCGGCGAGCAGGGCCCTGGCCGCCGGCAGGACGATGTCGAGGCTGGTGTCCTCGTGCAGGCCGGCCTGGAGCGCCTCGAATGCCGCGCCACCCGCCGCCGCGCCCGCGTCCACGTCACCGCGATGGAGCGCGACCGTCGCGAGCGCGGCGTCGGCCTGGGCGCCCCAGGGCGCGTGGCCCGGCAGGAGGGCCAGTAGCTCACGGACCTGGGCCGTCGATCGCTCGACGACCTCGACGAGCGCCGCGTCCGGCATCGACGCCTCGGCATCGGCGGCCCGGCCGCCCTCGCGGCCGTCGAGAAGGCTCGCCGCGACGAGCGCCATCCGGGCGAGCGCTTCGCAGCGTGCGGACTCTCGTCCGCTCTCGGTCGCGATGGTCACCGCCTGCTCGAGGTGCCGCAGGGCGCCCGCCGCGTCCTGGGCCCCGGCCCGGACCATCCCCCGCCAGGACTCCAGCATGACCGCCCGGGTCCGGGACGGGGCCCTCGACGCGGCAGCCGCCGCGAGGCCAAGCCACTTCTCGGCACCGTCGCTGTCGCCCAGCTCGAGCAAGGTCAGCGCGACACCCCCAGCCGCAAGGAACTCGATCGACCGGTCGGCGGCGAGCTTCGCCGCCCGATACGCGTCCTCGCCGCGCGAGACGGCGAGGTCGGGCACGACCTTCGCCCGCGCGTAGATGTGCACGCCGAACAGCATCTGGAGCTCGAGGCGGGCCCGCTCGCTCTCGGTGACCAGCTCAGAGAGCCGGCTGGTCATCCGCCGGATCTCCTCGAGGTGGCGGGCCGACGATGACAGGTGCATGACCGGCGAGTAGCGGGCGTAGGCCATGGCGATCACCGTCGACATGACACCCGTCCGGTCCTGGAGCCGCTCGAAGATGGCGAGCGCACGATCGAGGACCTCGGTCGCGTCGCGGTACAGCGGCCCGACCGGCGACCCGAGGATCGCTGCCTCGAGGTCGTCACCCTCGTTGAGCATCGCCAGCGTCTCGGGCCCGCGTCCGGCGCGGACCTCGAACGCCAGCCACGCCCTGGCTCTGCCGAAGTCGATCATCCCGATCTCGCGCAGGGCGGCGGCCAGCCGCCGGTCGTCGCCGAGCTGCTCCGCGAGCTCGACGGCGCGTCGGTAGGCCGCCTCGGCGCCGTCGAAATCCGTCTCGACCGCATCGCCGCCATACGACTCGCCGATGGGCGTCCTGAGGAGCGCCTGCCCCAGCTCGAGCTGCGCGCGCAGCTCCATCGCCGCGTCGCCGCGCTCGGCCGCTCGTTCGCTGACGCGACGAGCCAGCTCGGCGGCGGTGTCCTCGTCATGGCTCATCCGCAGCGCCGACGCGCGTCGGAGCCGGACGTCGAGCTCGACTTCCGGGTCGCGCATCGCCTCGGCGAGCGCCGCCAGCTCCGTCAGGGCGTCCAGACGCTCGCCTGTCCGGCGGAGGACGCTCAGGGCATCGTCGCGCGTCACGAGCAACACCCGTCGGTCGGCGGGTGCCGACACGACCGGGAGCGCCTGCTCGACGAGGCGGAGTGCCTCCTCGGGCGCGTTCGACGCAAGAGCCGCCGTCGCGGCGTCGATCGAGAACCGCGCCGCGCGGGTCGTGTCGCCGGCTGCGAGCGCGTGCTGGGCGAGCATCGGGAGGCCGGCCGGGGCGGGGTCGCCGCCGTCGAGGAGGAGGTCGACCACCGCGGCATGGACCTGCCGGCGCCGGGCGGCCGACAGCTGGCTGGCCGCGAACTGTCGAACCTGCTCGTGGGTGAACGTGTAGTCGGCCGGGTCGCCATGGGCCTGCGGAAGCAGGAGGCCGGCCCGCGCGGCCGGGCCGAGATCGTCGGCCAGCGGATCGGCCCCGTCCCCCGAGGCGACGCTCGTCGTTCGCGTCGGCCGGCGAATCCGTCGCCGTCGACCCGTCACGCGGTCCCGCCGCAGGCAGCATGCTCCCCGTCGCCGACGCGCGCCCGGATCGCGTGCAGGTCGCGCAGGCTGAAGCTGCGTCCGAGGATCGCCGCGTCGCCCAGGACGGCCCGGGTCCTGGCCGGCAGCCGCGCCGCGCGCCGGTCGATCAGCGTCCGCACGGCCGATGGCACGAGTCGGGCGGCGTTCCGGCCCAGCCGCCACTCACCGTCGATCTGCTGGAGGGTGCCGGCCTCGCGATGCGTGCGCGCCAGCTCCTCGACGATGAACGGCACGCCTTCGGACTGGACGTGCATCGCGGCCGCGGACGACGCCTCGACGGGGCCGCCCAGGATGCGTTTCAGGAGCTCCCCGGTCTCGACGGAGCCGAACCGCCCGGGCCGGAGCCGCCGGACAAGGCCCATCCGCTCCATATCGGCGACGAAGTTCACCGCCTCGCTGACGGACGCGAACTCGTCGGGGCGGATCGTCAGCAGGAGGAAGATCGGCCGGTCGGCATCGCTCCGGACGGCGTACCGCAGGAGGCGGAGCGTGTCGTCGTCGGCCCACTGGACGTCGTCGATGAAGATCGCCAGGGGCCGCACCCCGGCCAGCGTCGCGATGGCGACTGCGCCGAGGTCGAACGCCCGGAGCAGCTTGGCGTCCGGCGCGAGCGTCGCCAACCCGGGTTCGTCGCGGCCCGAGATGGCCTCGACCACGCGCTTCACCGCGGCCTCGGCGAGGGTGCCGGTCGCCGTTTCCCGGACGGTGCTCGCCGCGAACAGGCTGCGAGCGACGAGGAACGGGCCCCTGATCTCCTCGTCGGCCGTGATCGTGATGCAGGCGAACCCGTTCGTCGCCGCGAGCTCCGCCGCCGCCAGCAGCAGACGCGTCTTGCCGATGCCTGGTTCGCCCTCGATGGTCACCGCGGCGAGACGACCGGACGCCTCACGCAGCTCCTGGGCGATCGCGTCAAGCTCGGTGGTCCGGCCGATGACGGGACCGCTCGCCCGTCGCAACTGGACCGCGAGCGAGCACTGGGGACCGACGAGCGGGTCGAGTGCGCCGCCGTCGGCGGGCCGCGCGGACCTGCCGCCCGCAGCGTCCAGCGCGTTGCCCACCATCGCGCGGATTATGGCGGTAGCGGCGTCACGTGGCAGTCGGCACGCAGATAGGCCCGCGAGGGGACCGAAAGGGAGTGGAGCGGGAGACGGGATTCGAACCCGCGACACCCTGCTTGGGAATGAGACCGTGAGAGCGCAGAGAGGCCGCGTGGACGGAACTCTCAGGCCGGCCTGCTCCTCGCCCCGTTCGCCTCGCTAGTTCTCGTTCGACGCAAGGCGCGCGCCGTGGTCCTCCGCGCGCGATCGGTCTGCCGTTGCGCCGTCAACCCGTGCGGGAGCGGCGACGCCTTCCCAGAACTCCACCGCGGCCCGCTCGTAGAGGAGGCCCATAGGCAGGGTCACGCCGCGCCAGTGCTCGACCGTGCGCGCCGCTCCGTCCGAACCGTTGAGTACGCCCTCGGCGTGCCGATCAGCCTCGTAGCGGGCGAGGGCAGCGCGATGGATCGCGAGCTGCGCAAGCGCGAGGGCCTGGCGGTTGTCGGCCGACCCGAGATCCGCGAAGAACAGCTGGAGCAGACCGGCATCGCGCAGCTCGGTCGGCTCCAGCAACGGCACTGCGAGCCACGCCTGGATCGCCGCGCGGCCGCGATCAGTGATCGTGAACAGCCGACGTCGCCGTCCAGCCGCCTCACGCTCCTCGGATAGCAGGCCGAGCGCGACGAGGCGCGGCGGCTCCTTGTAGAGGAGGGCGTGGGGGAACGTCCAGAAGTGGCCGATGGTCGCGGCAACGTGGCGTTTGAGCTCGTAGGGCGTCGATGGGCCCTCGCGCTGGACGAGCCCCAGCACCAGGTACGACGTGGAGGTCAGGACTGCGGGAGATCCGATGGTCGTGTCGATTGACATAGTCCAAAAGATACCATATCCTTGCGACGGTTTCGCACAGACGATGATGCCACCGAGACGGCCTCCGTGCGGCCCGACCCAGGAGGAACCATCCGTTGGCCACCACCACCGCAGCCAAGCCGCTCCACGGCTCGAAGTCGACAACGCCCGCCGCCGCAACGCCGATCACGAAGACGCTCCGACCGCTGGGCGACCGCGTGGTCATCCAGCCGAGCGCGCGCGAGGAGATGACCAAGAGCGGCATCGTCATCCCGGACACCGCGAAGGAGAAGCCCCAGGAGGGCACCATCCTCGCGGCCGGTCCCGGCCGCGTCCTCGACGACGGGAAGCGCGAGTCGATGGACGTCAAGGCCGGGGACAAGGTCCTCTACGCCAAGTACGCCGGCACGGAATGCAAGATCGACGGTGAGGACCTCCTCATCGTCAGCCAGAAGGACATCCTGGCGATCGTCGCCTGAAGGGACAACGCAGACCATGGCTAAGCAGCTCCTGTTCGATGAGTCAGCCCGGCGAGGCCTCAAGCACGGCGTCGACCGCCTCGCCGATGCCGTCCGAGTGACGCTCGGTCCGAAGGGCCGCAACGTCGTCCTCGACAAGAAGTACGGCGCTCCGACGATCACGAACGACGGCGTGACCATCGCGCGCGAGATCGAGCTCGAAGATCCGTTCGAGAACATGGGTGCCCAGCTCGTCAAGGAGGTCGCGACCAAGACCGACGATGTCGCCGGCGACGGAACGACGACCGCCATCGTCCTCGCCCAGGCGATCGTCGCCGAGGGCCTCCAGAACGTCAGCGCCGGGGCCAACCCGATCGGCGTCAAGCGCGGCATCGAGAAGGGCGTGGAGGCGATCGTCGCCGAGCTCAAGAAGCAGTCGCGCCCGGTCGACAACCGCGAGCAGATCGCGGCCGTCGCGGCCATCAGCGCGGCGGATCCCGAGGTCGGCGAGATCATCGCCGAGGTGATGGACAAGGTCGGCAAGGACGGCGTCATCACCGTCGAGGAGGGCCAGTCCCTGGGCCTCGAGACGGAATACACCGAGGGCATGCAGTTCGACCGGGGCTACCTGTCCGCCTACTTCGTGACCAATGCCGATCGGATGGAGGCGGTCGTCGAGGGTCCGCTCCTCCTGATCACGGACAAGAAGATCTCGAGCGTCAAGGACATGCTCCCGGCGCTTGAGCTGGGCGTCGGACAGGGCAAGCCGGTGGTCATCATCGCCGAGGACGTCGACGGCGAGGCGCTCGCCACGCTGGTCGTGAACAAGCTCCGCGGCACGGTGTCCGTGCTCGCCGTCAAGGCGCCGGGCTTCGGCGACCGGCGCAAGGAGATGCTCCGCGACATCGCGACCCTGACCGGCGGAACGGTGATCAGCGAGGAGATCGGGCGCAAGCTCGAATCGGTCACGGTCGATGACTTCGGCCAGGCCCGCCGGGTCGTCGCGACCAAGGACGACACCACGATCATCGACGGAGCCGGCAAGCCGGAGCAGATCAAGGCCCGGATGAGCCAGATCAAGGCGCAGATCGAGGACACGACCTCGGACTACGACAAGGAGAAGCTCCAGGAGCGACTGGCGAAGCTGGCCGGCGGCGTCGCCGTCGTCAAGGTCGGCGCGGCCACCGAGGTCGAGCTCAAGGAGAAGAAGCACCGCATCGAGGACGCGCTCTCGACGACCCGAGCGGCCGTCGAGGAAGGTCTGGTCGCGGGCGGCGGCGTGGCGCTCCTCCAGGCGATCCCGGCGCTCGACCTGGTCGAGCTCTTGGGCGACGAGGCGGTGGGCCTCGGGATCCTGCGCCGCGCGCTCGAGGCGCCCATCCGCCAGATCGCCGACAACGCCGGCGCGCACGGCGAAGTCATCGTCGAACACGTCAGGACGTTGCCCGGGGGCCATGGCTACGACGCGCTCAAGGGCGAGTACGGCGACATGTTCGGCAAGGGCATCGTCGACGCCGCCAAGGTCACCCGCTCGGCGCTTCAGAACGCCGCCTCCATCGCCGCGATGGTCTTGACGACGGAGGCGCTGATCACCGACCTACCGGAGAAGAAGGGGGCCGTGCCTGCCGGCGCCGGCGGCTATGGCGGAGACATGGACTACTAGGCCGAGAAGGCTCTAAGGCAGTCGCTCGAGGTGAGCGCGATCAGGGAGTCGGGAAGCGGGCAGTCGGCCAGCTAAGTCACTCCCGCTCGGGAGACTGCGATCCAGCGCAGCCATATCGTGGGCTCAACGAGCGGCCCGTCGTCGCGGACGGACCTATCCGTCGCCGCGGATGCGGGAGAAGACGGTGCAATCGACTGGCACGCCGTCGTGATGCAGGTCCCAGGCTCGGGCCACGCCCTCCCGGCGGAACCCTGCGCGCTCCACCATCCGGTTCGATGCCTCGTTGCCGACCATGATGAACGCGTCCAAGCGGATGGCCGCGGTCGTGTCGAACGTCCAGTCCGCCACCAGGCGGAGCGAGCGGGCGCCCACGCCGCGACCACGAGCTTCGGGTGCGAGCCAGAGCCCGAACGTGGCCTGGTGTCCATCCGGGCCGAACCGGGTCACCGCGCCTAGCAGCCGATCGGTGGCCGCGTCGACGATGGCGAACGCCGCGCCCGTGCCATCGCGCCACATCGCCCGGGCGGTCTCGATGAAGGCCTCCGCGTCAGCGGGCCCGAATGGCTGGGGGATCGTCACCCAGCGGGCGATCTCCGGGTCCTGGCAGACCGCAAAGACCTCGGGTGCGTCGGCGGGGCGCCACGGTCGCAGGACGAGGTCGTCGATGGTCAGGGTCGTTCCCAGTTCGTCGTCCACCGGACCATTCTTGCAGTCGGGCGCGTCGGGACGACCCGAGCCTGGAAGCTCGAACACGACAAGCACGGGTAGACCGGCCCCGATCGTCACTCGGCGATCACCGTCCCGGGCGTCGAGAGGACTCGGGACTGTTCGAAGTGATGGGGCGTGCTGAGCACGAGCGGGAAGGTGGAGCGGGAGACGGGATTCGAACCCGCGACATTCTGCTTGGGAAGCAGACACTCTGCCAGCTGAGTTACTCGCGTTCTGGCGATCGACCGTCGCGATCCTGACGATCGCAAGACCGTAGAGCTGGCGCGGCATCGACGTCACCTCCGAACCTCGGGCTATCGGAGGGTTCTCGGGACCTGTCGCGCGCAAGCGCGATCCGCATTCGCAATGGCCGCTTGGTAGGGCTTGGCCGCCGGTCCCGCGAGCGCAGAGTGGTCGCATGAGCAGGCTCGAAACGGTGCGCCGGTTGGCGGGCGTGACCGATCGTCCTGGTGTCCGCCGCGGGCACCCGACGACGAGAGCCTCGCGACTCGTGCGTTTGACTGGGACAGGAGCGATTGGCCTGGATGGGTGACCGATCCCGGCGGCTTCGAGATCGGCAGCCGGTGGAGGCTGACGGAGGCGGCGATGATCGTCGCGCCGGATCACTGCGCTTATCCGACTCTGGCCCTGATCGAGGGTGTCGATCCGCCAGTCCGCTACCGGGTCGACGCCGGGACCCGTCTGACGCTCCTCGCGACCTACGACCCCGACGAGGACGAGCGTGTCCGTGACCTCGACATGGTCTCCTACTACCAGTGGGCGGAAGGATGGGCGACGCGCACCTTCCGGATCGACGACGGACCGTCGGCCGGTCCGGGTCGACGTTCTCGGCTGACGGAGAGGTTCTCGCTTTCCCTTCTCATCGCGCGTCGCACTCGCGTCGATCGTTCCGGATGGACCCCGGGCCTCGCACGCTCAGCAGATCGGATCGACGCCGGAACCGTCGCCCCTCAGCCTCACGATCGTGAGCCCTGCGTCCCGTGCGGCGGCCGACGCGTCCGGACCTGACATGCGTCGTCAGCACTGCGGGACGCCAAGAGCGATGTGCTGGCCGGCATCGCGCGGCCGCGTTGCGGCGCAGGCGACGGCCCATCGTCCTCTCGAACGACGATGTCGGCGCCGATCCGGCCGTTTGACACGCGCGGCTACACGCCGTCGATCGCACCACGGAGGTCGAGCGGAGACGGGCGATCGCTGATCGACTTCGGCGTTGGGAATCAGACACCCGCCGCCATTCAGCCCGGTCAGCGGGAGTTCCTTGGCGCGCCATTCGCGTCGCCGAGCGAGACTCGGGAGCGTCCGTCGGACTTCGCCGCGGTCTCAACGCCAGCTGCATCGGATCTCTGGGCCAGCAGGTCCGACGAGCTTCGGCTGCCTTCGAGCCGGCAGGGCCGTCGCCGGCACGACTGCCGTCGCGGTACGCGTCTCCGGACTCGATCGGATGATCGATCCTGCGCCGCAGCGAGACGAGGCAGCGCGCATCGGCGCGACGACGGTCGAGCACGCCGACGTGAGCACGCGTCGGGTTCAGGCACTGCGCGACCGCTTCGCGAAGCTCATCGGGCGGCCGCTGCCTCGCGCTGACCATCGTCGGCGGCGGAGCGGAAAGGGCTCATCCATGGCCCGTCGAACAGCGAGTCGAGGCCGCACTCGACAGCGGCCCGCGGAGGATCGCGGTGAGCACTACGACCGCCGCCAGCACGTAGGAGAGCAAGGCCCACCCGTCGGGCATCGACCGGCCGCCGAACAACCTCGCTGCGAGGACGACCCCCGCCGCGGCGAACAGCGAGGCTACCTGGACGACGAACTGACCCGCGCCCTCGACGACCATCTGTGCCCAGATCTGACTGACGACCTCCTGTTCCTTGAAGCCGCAGTCGCAGTAGGCGATGTCGATGGTCGCCTTGACACCGCGAGCCGGACGACGTGGCCGCAGCGCAGTCGCGTCGAGCGCATGGCCCGCGAGCAGGACCAGCTGCCCACGCCACCGGCAGCCGGCGGCGACCGCGTCCACAGCAGCCCGTCGGATATCGGACCTGATCGCGGCGCGAGCGCGTCCCGACGCCCGTCAGGGCAAGGAATCCGGCGACGAGACCGTTCTCCAGCAGGAAGACCGGCCAGATGGCCTGGCGATAGGGAGCCAGCGCCAATCGGCGGTCGACGAGGTTCGCCGCGTCCAGTCCGGGCGGCGGCTGAGCGACCAGATCGAACTGATCGAGCAGCTGGAACAGCGTTCCCGCCAGGAACAGCAGACCGACGGCCGCTGCCAGGATCCGCAACGCCGACCTGCTGCCCATGCCATCGACCTCCCGCCCGACGTCGACACGGCCTTGTCGGGGCTGTCGGGTCGACCTGATCGCGCATTCTGACAGCGCCACGTTCGCCGCGCGGCGTCGACCGTCCTCAGCACGACCGGAAGTCCGCGCATCGACATCGACGGCTGGATGGCGGGCACACGAGGGCGCTCGTCGCGATCGAAACCATCGATCGCGGCGCGCATCACGCGTTCGGCGCCGCGTTCGGCCCGGATCTGGCCGAGGTGGGCTCGTCGTCCCGCGGCTGTCGGCTAGGGGATCAGGTAGACGACGCTGACCGTCACCGAAACGTCGTTCGTGCCGGCCTGGACCGGGGTCGAGACCGCCTTGTCAGGCGCTGCCGCGCCAGCTGCCATGCCGTAGTAGACGGGGTAGGGGATCGGCGTGACGGTCTCGGCGATCGAGGCCACCCCCGTGATGTTCACCCTGGCCGCGCCCGCGAGGGCATCGGCCTTGGCCTTTGCATCGGCCATCGCGGCGGTCCGAGCCTGAGCCTCGGCCTTCGTCTCGTCGTCGACCCGGAACGACACGCTATCAAGGCTGGTGGCGCCGGCGGCGAGCGAACCGTCGATCGCGTCCCCCAGCAGCTCGAGCTTGCGGACCGTGACGGCCACGCCGTTCGAGAAGGTGTAGCCGGTGACCCGTGGCGTGGTGTTGTTCGAGTAGTCGTACTGGGGTTGGAGGTTGATGCCCGACGTCTGGATGTCGGCGTCCGCGATGCCCAGCGTCTTGAGGGCAGCGATGACGGCGGTCATCGCGTTGGCGGCATCGGCACGCGCGGCCTTGACGGTGGGCCGGGAGATGGATACGCCGAGTCGGAGGTCCGCCACATCGGGGGCGAGGGTCACGCGGCCGGTGCCGGTCACGCTGATCGTGTGGTCGGGACTGGCGGCGGGATCGACGGCGAGTGTCGGACGGGCCTGGAGAGCCGGGCCGGCGACGGCGATCGCGAGTGCGGTCGCGGCGGTCGCGATGACCACGGCGCGGGCGCGCGGTCCGAGGGTCGGGAGGGTGATCGTGGCGGCCATGGTGGGAGCTCCGAACGGGAGGGCCACCGAGCGGCGGCCGGGTGCGCCCCTGACGCACGAGTCAGGGACGGGTTCCCGGCCGTGGCTCCCATGTGCACCGCTTCGCGCAGCGCTTCGGACGGATCAGGACGCAGCCGCCACCTACGATCCGGCCGACGACCCCCGCTTCTGTCCGGCAGCCTGCCCGACTTCCGTTTCCAGGGCAGCTACGCCGACGGGCGTCTCACTGCTAAGGTGGCCGGCGATGAGCACCGCCCTCGACACGCCGGTCCGGACGCTGTTCGAGCGGGTCGCGGCCGCCGCAGGCCCGACCCCCGACCTGCAGGCGATCGGCGCCGCCCTCGTCGACCTGGCGCGGGACCTGGACTATCTCGGTCCATGGGTCGAGCGCCTCGGCGACCGGAGCGGAGCCATCCCGATCCATGACCCCGCCGAGGGCCCGCGCGTCACGCTCGTTCACCGTACCGAGGGGCAGATGAGCGCCGTGCACGACCACGGCACGTGGGTCGCGATCGCGCCGATCACCGGCCTCGAGACCCACCGTCGCTGGCGCGTGCACCGGCGCGACGGCGCGTCCCCGACGATCGAGCTCGAAGAACAGCTCGACCTCACCGGCGGCGAGGTGGCGACGCTCCTCCCGCCCGATGACGTCCATGACCACGGCCACCTCACCGGCAACGGCTCCCCGGCCCACATCCTCGTCCTGCTGGGCGACCTGCAGACCCGGAACACGCGGAACGAGTGGGACCTGGCCACGGGCCGGCATCGCGTGCTGGTGCCGGGCGATGGCGGCCGGTGGATCGCGAGCGAGCCCTTCCCCGACTGACCGGGCACCAGGCACGCCGTCCGGCCGCCGCTTGCGACGGCGCAGCAGGTCCAGATATCAGCCCAGCGCCTCGACGGCGGCGCGCTCGATCGCCAGGCCCCGCGCGTGGCGCGCGAAGAACGCATCGAACCCCTCCACGTCGCGCGGGTCGGGCGAGATCCGCTCTCCGATCCGGCCGCCGATCCGGTCGTCGAGGTAGTCGGCGAGCGTCTGCGCCGGTGTCCTCGCGGAGCATGAACGCGGCAAGCACGGCCATACCCCACGCGCCGCCCTCGCCGGCCGTGGAGGGGAGGCTCACCGGGACATCCAACGCGGCCGCCAGCATCCGCTGCGCGGTGTCGCCACCCTTGAACATCCCACCATGGCCGCGGATCTCGTCGACGGTGACGCCCTCCTCGTTCCGGAGGATGTCCATGCCCGTGCGCAACGCGCACAGCGACGCGAAGTACAGGGCACGGACCAGGTTCGCGAGGGTGAACCGGCTGTCCTCCTTCCGGACCAGCAGCGGCCGCCCCTCCGTGAAGCCCGTCGCGTGCTCGCCCGAGATGTAGTTGATCGACAGCAGCCCGCCGGCATCCGCATCGGCCGTCAGGGCCGCCGGCAGGAGGCGCTCGTAGAGCTCGTCGACCGATCGGTCGACCCCGACCGCGCGGACGACCTCATGGAACAGGGCGATCCAGGCGTCCAGATCGCCGGAGCCATTGTTCGAGTGGGCCATCGCGACCGGACGGCCATCCGGCGTGACGATGATGTCGATCCCGTCGTGGATCCGGGACAGGCTTCGCTCGAGGACGATCATCGCGAAGATGGAGGTTCCCGCGGAGACGTTGCCGGACCGTGGCCGGACGGCGTTCGTCGCCACCATCCCCGTGGCGGCGTCAGCCTCGGGCGGGCACAGCGGGACGCCCGCCTGGAGCCGGCCGGAGTGGTCGAGCCGTCGGGCGCCCTCCTGGGAGAGCCGCCCGGCCGGTGACCCCGCGACGTCGACGGCGGGCAGGATGTCCCGAAGCGTCCATCCAAGCTGGCGGGGAGCGACCAACGCCTCGAACGCGGCCATGCGAGCGGCGTCCCAGTCAGCGGTCAGCGGGTCGATCGGGAACATCCCCGACGCCTCGCCGATACCCACGCGATGCTCGCCGGTGAGCATCGCGTGGACATAGCCGGCCAGCGTCGTGAGCCGTCGGATCCGCTGGACATGCGGCTGTCCTTCGAGGATCGACTGGTAGAGGTGGGCGATGCTCCAGCGCTGGGGGACCGCGAACTCGAGGATCGGCGTGAGCTCGGCACACGCCTCGCCCGTGATGTTGTTGCGCCAGGTCCGGAACGGGACGAGCGATCGGTCATCGGCATCGAGGACGAGGTAGCCGTGCATCATCCCGCTGACGCCCATGGCGGCGACCGTCGTCAGGTCGATCGCGTAGCGCTCTCGGACGTCGTCGGCCAGAGCGGCATAGCAGGCTGCAAGGCCGGTCCAGACGTCCGTCAGGTCGTAGGTCCAGACCCCGTCCACGAGCGCGCTCGCCCAGGCGTACGTGCCCGAGGCGAGCGGCGTCGTGTCCGGCGCGATGAGCGCCGCCTTGATCCGTGTCGAGCCGAGCTCGATGCCAAGGAAGGCCTCGCCCGCCTGGATCAGCTCCGCCGCATCGTCCGGTCGCCGGTCCACCGGTCAGCTCGCTCGATCCGCCTGGCCGTAGTAGGCGCCGGGCCCGTGCTTCCGCCCGAAATGCCGGTCGAGGAGGGCATCGTCGATCGGGCGGGTGTCGGGGTCGAGCGCGAGCGTCCGCTCCGCCATCATCGCCACGGCCTCGAGGGCGATGGCGTTCGCGAGCGCGTCGGCCACGTCGGCGCCCCAGGTGAACGGCCCGTGGGAGCGGACCAGCACCGCCGGCATCTCGAGGGCGCCGAGCCCGAGCGCCTCGAGGGTCTCGATGATCACGGCTCCCGTGTCGGCCTCGTACGTCGGGCCCAGTTCCGCTGCAGCGCAGTCGTCCGCGTCACCGGCACGGGGCCGCGGAAGTGGTCCGCGTGCGTCGTCCCCAGACACGGGATCGGCCGGCCGGCCTGCGCCCATGCCGATGCCTGCGTGGAATGGGTATGGACGACGCCGCCGATCTCGGCGAAGCGCCGATACAGCGCGAGGTGGGTCGGTGTGTCCGACGACGCCCGGGCAGCGCCCTCCACCGCGGTCCCCGAGGTGAGGTCGACGGCGACCAGGTCCTCCGGCCGGAGGCTCTCGTAGGGCACGCCGCTCGGCTTGATGACCATGATCCCGGCCGCCCGATCCACGCCGCTGACGTTGCCGAACGACAGCGTCACCAGCCCGCTGCTCACGAGGGCGACGTTGGCTGCGCAGACCCGTGCGCGGAGGTCATCGAGGCTCACGCGCGCGGCTCCGGTGCCGGGCCATCCGGCGGAAGCGCGTCGTCGGCGGACGGTGGCGCCGTGGAGTGCCGCACGACCAGCGATGGCGGGAAGACACGGATGGCCGGGCGTCCAGGGCGATCGTTCGTCGATCCGTCGGTCCCATCGACGTCGTCGTCGGACGGGCCCACGGCCAGGGCGATCGCCTCGGCGGCCATCGCCGCCATGGGCATCCGGAGCGTCGTGAGATCCGGCATCGTCGACCTCGCCATCGGGATGTCGTCGAAGCCGACGACCGACAAGTCGTCGGGCACGTTGACGCCTCGAAGCAACGCGCCGCGAAGCACGCCGATCGCGAGGACGTCCGTGGAGGCCACGATCGCGGTCGGTCGTGGCGAGAGGCGCAGCAGTGCACCGAGCGCCGCCTCGCCGCCCTCGGGCGTATTCGCGACGTGCTGGACGTATCCCGCGGGGACGTCGCCCAGGATCTCCGACGCCAGCTCGGAATAGGCCGCCTGCCGCTCGCGGATGTCGCCCAGGAGCCGACCGCCGACGAAGGCGATGCGTCGATGGCCCAGGTCGCGGAGATGCTCGACGGCGATCCGCGTGCCGAGACGGTTGTCGACCTGGACGCCCGGGATGAGGTCGAGACTGGTCCCCTGCCACATCGCGACGACCGGGACGTGGGCATCGCGCAGATCGGCCAGGAGGCGCGGCTGATCCCCCATGTCGCCGAGCAGGATGATGCCGTCGCACTGGCGTGCTTCGAGGACGGTCGCCAGCTCGAACGCCTCGGTCGCGCGAGCGTGCGCGAGGCCGAGCACGATGTTGTAGCCGCGCGCCCGAGCCGCGCTCGAGATCGCCTCGATGGCGCCTGCGAAGAACGGATCGGTGATGTCGCGGACGATCGCTCCAAGGAGCATCGTCGGAGCCCCGCGAAGCGCCCGTGCCAGCGGGTTGGGTCGGTACTCGAGATCACGCGCCGCGGCCAGGACCCGCCGCCGGGTCTCCTGGGCGATGGGCACGGTGATGGGCGCGTCGTTGAGGATCCGCGAGACGGTGCTGCGGGAGACCCCGGTGGCGATCGCGATGTCCTTCATCGTCGACGGCCGGCTTCGGCGCGTGGGCCGGGCCGTGGCGTGCGGGCCGCCATCCGGGGGCTCATCGCGCGGGGATGTGTCCGTCTTCGTGCGGTCCATCGGTCACTCGAACCGGCGTCGGAGCACGGCGTGGATCGAGACCGAGATGAGGATGACCGCGCCATAGACGAGGCTGGGGTAGTAGTCGCTCAGCCCGATGGCCACGAGGCCCGCCTGGATCCCGCCGATCATGAACGCGCCGAGGGCCGTGCCCAGGACGCTGCCGCGACCGCCGAACACCGAGGTCCCGCCGACGAAGACCGCGGCCAGCGCCGGCAGCAGGTAGCCGTCGCCCATGGATGGGTAGTAGTTGACGACCTGGAGGCTGTTCAGGACGCCCGCGAATGCCGCCGCGAGCCCGACGAGGACGAACAGGATGATCCGCGTCCGCCGGATCGGGATGCCCATCAGCGCAGCCGCCTGAGCGTTGTCACCGGTGACATAGGCGTTCTGCCCGAGGCGATGCCGGTTGAGCAGCACCCACGTGGCGACGGTGGCGAGGAGGAACCAGTAGAACTCCATCGGGACGCCGAAGAGCTTGCCGACCATCACCTGGTACGCGGGCGAGTCCTGCGTGTCCACGAGCGGGTACTGACGTCCGCCGATGAGCACCAGCGCGAGGCCGCGGAAGAGGAACTGCGTCCCGATCGTCACGACCAGCGCCGGGATGCCGATGACCGTCACGAAGAACCCGTTGAACAGGCCGCACAGGACACCGACGCCCAGGGCGCCGACGATGCCCAGTGCGACGCTGCCGGTCGCCTGCCACAGTGCGACGAACCCGACCATGCCGAGCGACATCGTGGCCGGGAACGAGAGGTCGATATCCCCGGCGACGATGACCATCGTGAGGGCCATCGCGATGATCGCGAAGTACGGCGTCGTCTGCGCGAACGACAGGTAGATCGGGGTGTCGAGGAACGTCCTCGGGGCGAGGATCACGAACGCGATCCAGAGCAGCAGGAAGGCGCTGATGATGCCGATCTGCGATGCCCATGGGGCGAGGCGGGTGCCGATGCCGTTGCGGCGCGAGGCCGCGGTCCTCGCGACCGCGCTCACGCCAGACCTCCGGCCGACTCGCTGACGACGCCGGCAGGCCGATACCGCTCGGCTTCCGTGTAGGCGCCCGTCGAGGCGACCTCGCGCATGATGCCCATGAGCTCCTCGAGCGAATAGCGCGAGGTCGGGAACTCGCCGGCCACGCGGCCTCGGTCCAGGACGACGATCCGGTCCGAGACCGAATAGACGTGGAAGATGTTGTGGTCGATGAAGATCGCCGACTTGCCGGCGCTCCGGATGCCGTCGACGAACCGGAGGAGCTTCTCGGTCTCCTTCAGGGACAGGCCCATCGTCGGCTCGTCGAGGACGATGCAATCGGCCTGGAAGTGCAGCGCCCGGACGATGGCCAGTCCCTGGCGCTCGCCGCCGGAGAGTCCACGGACGCTCGTGTCCGGCGTCAGCGCCGCCGAGGTGAAGCCCATCGACTCGCCCATGAGCTCCGCCGTCGCGCGGCGCATCTCGCCCACGCGCAGGAAGCCGAAGCGGTCGGTGATGGGCCGGCCCATGAAGATGTTCCGCCACAGCGACAGGTCATCGGCGAGGGCCCGTTCCTGGAACACGGTCTCCACGCCGAGCGAGCGTGCCCGCTGGACGGTGAGTCCTTCGACCCGCTCGCCGCCGAACAGGATCTCGCCGCGGTCGGGCTGGTGGACCCCGGTGATGATCTTGATGAGCGTCGATTTGCCCGCCCCGTTGTCGCCCAGGAGACCGACGACCTCGCCGGCGCCCAGACGGAAGTCGACGTCCTCCAGGACGTGGACGCCGCCGAACGACTTCGACACCTGCCGAAGCTCGAGGCGGGGCGGGGCGGGGGACGCCGGCTGACGGGCGCTGTCGCGTCCGTCAGCCGGCTCGCTGGTCGTCGGACCAGGAGGTCCCGCCACTAGCGGATCTGCTCCTTCACGAGCGGCTCGATGACGTCGACGTTCGACTTGTCGATGAAGCCGCCGCCCGTGTTCACGAACAAGCCGCTGAAGCCGTACTTCTTGGTGAGGCACAGCTGCTCGACGGCCTGGAAGCCCTGGAGGTACTGCTGCTGGTCGATGACCAGGCTGATGTAGCCGTCCTTGATGCCCTGGACCGTCGATGCCGAGGCATCGAAGCCCGCCGCGTAGACGCTGCCAGGCTTGAGGTTGGCCGCCTTCATGTACGTCGGGAGCGTGGACGTCAGGTTGCCGTGATCGATGAACAGCGCCTTGACATCGGGATGCGCCGAGACGTAGCCGGTGAAGGTCGCGGTGCCGTTGGCCGGATCCTTGTTCGTCGCATCGTCGATCTCGAGATAGTCGACCGTCAGGCCCGCCTTCTCGAGCGTCTCGTGGATCCCCTTCGTCCGCTCGCCGCGGCCGGCCTGGGCCTCGAGGCCCCAGACGAACGCGCGATCACCGGACTTGAGTCCACCGCGCGCGATCGCCTCGTTGGCCAGCGCCGCGCCGGCGTCGTAGAGGACGGCACCGACATAGCCGAGGCCCTTGGACGCATACGTCGCCTGGGCGTCCGGAAGCTCGGTGTTCATCACCGTGACGAGGATGTTCTGATCCATCGCCTGCTTGATGAGCGGGTCGAACGCCGCGTCACCCGGGTGGCCCATGACGGCGATGCCGTCAGGCTTGGTCGCCAGCGCCTGCGAGAACTGGGTGATCATCTTGTTGGGGTCCCAGTCGGACCACTGGTAGGTGATCTTCGGCCCGAATGCGGCCTCGGCCGCCTTCGCGCCGTTGTACACGACGGTCTCGAACCCGCCGCCCTGCGTGCCACCCGGGAAGAACACGAGGTTGACCCCGGAGCAGAACTGCCCGCCGGCCGGTGCCGCCCCCGTGCCGCCGGACGCGGCCGCGCCGGGCGATTGCGACGAGGTCGCGTTGCACGCGCTCAGCGCGATGAGCAGGCCGGTCATGAGGACCGCCACGCCACCGCGTCGTCCGCCGTTTCTCATCATCGCGATTTCCTCCTTGCCCCCTCTTCCATCGCTCGGCCTCGCCGGACTCCGATCACCTGCAGTCGCACGACCCTCCTCCTGCGCGAGATCCGACGTCGTCATCGGCGCGGCCCGCGCTCGATCTCCCGGGCATGCCGTCGATCCCGTTCGCGGAGGGACGCGCCGACCCGGATGGCTCCCGCGCGCGTTATGGACCCCGCGCGAGCTGGTGATACGCGTGGTTCCAGCGCAGCTCCTTCTTGACGTCGGCGACGGTCGTGTCCTCCCCGATCGCGACCATCTCGATGCCGGCCATCTCGGCGAAGTCCTCGAGATGCGCCCGGGTCAGGGCCGTGCTGAGGCTGGTGTGGTGCGGCCCGCCGGCGAGCATCCACGCCTCCGCCGCGACCTTGAGCCCGGGCCTCGGCTTCCAGAGCGCGTGGGCGACCGGGAGACGCGGCAGCTCCTCGGGTGGCGTGACCAGGTCGATCTCGTCGAGGACCAGTCGGAAGCGGTCGCCCAGATCCAGGAGTCCGACGACCACGCCCGCGCCCGGGCGGGCGGTGAAGACGAGTCGCACCGGATCCGATCGGCGGCCGATGGACAGGGGATGGATCTCGCACGACGGCCGCCCATCCGCGATCGACGGGCAGACCTCGAGCATGTGCGCCCCCAGGACCCTGGATCCGTCGGGCGCGAGGTGGTACGTGTAGTCCTCCATGAAGGACGTCCCGCCCGGTAGCCCGGTGGCCATGACCTTCATCGCCCGGACGAGCAGCGCGGTCTTCCAGTCACCCTCGGCACCGAATCCGTAGCCGTCGGCCATCAGCCGTTGGACGGCGATGCCCGGCAGTTGGACGAGGTCGCCGAGATCTTCGAAGGTATCGGTGAAGGCACCGAAGCCGCCGGCGTCCAGGAAGCTCCGGAGGCCGACCTCGATGCGAGCGGCCTCACGGAGGGCCGACCGGTCCGTGCCGTCGGGCCGCAGCGACGGTGCCATGTCGTAGGTCGCGTCGTACTCGTCGACGAGCCGGTCGACGTCCGACTTGCTCGCCGCCCCGACGGCCGCTGTCAGGTCGCCGACGCCATACCCATCGACCCGGACGCCCAGCTGGATCTGGGCCTCGACCTTGTCACCCTCCGTGACCGCGACCTGGCGCATGTTGTCGCCGAAGCGCGCCAGCCTGAGCCGCCGGAGCTCATGGATGCCCGTGGCGGCCCGGGCCCAGGTGGCGACCCGGTCGATGACCTCCGGATCCCGCCAGTGGCCGACCACCGTCGTCCGGCTGAGTCGCAGGCGACTCTCGAGGAACGCGAACTCGCGGTCGCCGTGGGCCGACTGGTTGAGGTTCATGAAGTCCATGTCGATCTCCGCCCACGGGAGATCGCGGTTGTGCTGCGTGTGCAGGTGAAGCAGCGGCTTCTTCAGCCCCTGGAGGCCAGCGATCCACATGCGGGCGGGGGAGAACGTGTGCATCCAGGCGATGACGCCGATGCACGCCGGAGCCGCCGTTGCCGCGAGGAGGACCTCTCGGATCGCCTGCTCGGTCGCGAGGACCGGCTTGGGCACGATGCGAACGGGGACCTGGCCCGCCTCGTCCAGCGCGCACGCGATCTCGGTGGCGTGCTCGCCGACGGTGCGGAGCGCGTCGTCGCCATACAGCGCCTGGGTACCGGTGACGAACCAGACCTCTCGGTCGCTCAGGACCTTCAAGGCGACTCCCTCGCGCCGTCACCATCCGCTGGGTGGACTCGTGGTCCGGCAATCGAGTGTATGCACTCGAGTGCGCAAAGGTCAAGACCTCGCGTTCGCTAGAGGTCCATCGCGTTCAGCCGCCGTCGGGCGAGACCGAACAGGACGGCCAGGCTGACCAGCCAGGCGATGGGTGTCACCGGTGACGCCGGGCCGCCGGTCGAGATCGACACGGCCCAGTCGAAGATCGCGCCGGGGAACAACGGTGCCAGCGACGGGACGACGCCACCGACGATGAGCGGCGCCGCGAGGACGGCCATGCCGATCGCGCCGACGGCGGCCTGGCTGGGCACGAACGTCGCGGCCGCCAGCGCGACGGCGACGAAGAACGCCGGCACGGTGATGAGCGTGACGCCGAGGACGAGCACCGTCGCGAGGTCGGGGAGTCCGTAGAGCACGGTCACGATGGCCGTCGTCACGGCCAACGGGATGACGACCGCGGCGACCCACAGGGCGAGCGTGGCCGTCAGCCACTTGCTGACGAGCACGCTCGCCCGCGACACCGGCTTCGAGATCGTCCAGGCCAGCGTCCCGCTGTCGCGCTCGGCGATGAGCAGGCTCATCGTCGCGAAGATCACCGCCAGGACGATGAACTGGGTGCCGATCGCGGACAGCACGTTCGGGAGCGGCTGCATCGACAGGACCTTGGCGGGCTCGCCACCGGGCTCGGCGGGGGTCAGCCGAACCGCCAGGTCGGTGATCCAGGCGTTGGCGGCCGCGAGGGCGAAGACGGTGGTCGTGACCCCCATGACGATCCACGGCCGCTTGCCGTGGATCCACTCGGAGAGGTCCTTGCGGATGAGATTCCGGACGCCGAGCAACCTCGGCCGGTCGCTGCCCGCTTGCCCGACGGCCGGCGGATCGAGGGTCACGGCGTTCATGCGGCACGCTCCTTGGCGTCGATGAGGCGCAGGAAGACCTCTTCGAGATCGATCTGCTCGGGGGCGTTGGTGACCAGCGTGAGGTCGGACTCGGCCGCGTAGCGGGTCACCGCTCGCTGGACCGCGTCGGTCTGGCCGTCACGGGCCTGGATGAGGAAGGTGGCGTGATCCCGATCGCGGACCCCGAGCTCGACGGACGCGACGCCCGGCAGGGCGGCGAGACCACCGGGCGTCCCGTCGGTGGCACGGCCGACGACGACCCGCAGGCGATCCCGCGTGAAGCTGCCGAGCAGCTCGTGGGTCGGTGCCGCGCGGACGAGGCGCCCCTGGTCGAGGATCGCGACGTGATCGGACACGCGCTGGACGTCGTCGAGGATGTGGGTGGAGTAGAAGATCGTCGCGTGCCCGCGCAGCCCTTCCATCAGGTCGAGGACGTCGCGCCGGCCGATCGGGTCGAGCGCACTCGCCGGCTCGTCGAGGAGGAGCACCTGCGGCCTGCCGATGAGGGCCTGGGCGATGCCGAGGCGCTGGCGCATCCCGCCGGAGTAGGTCCCGGTCGGGCGATCGGCGGCGTCCGTGATGCCGGTCCTCTCCAGGGCCTCGTCGATCCGACGCTCGATCGGATCGCGCACCCACGGGTAGAAGCCCGCGACGTAGCGGAGGGTCTGGCGCCCGGTCATCCAGGCGTAGAAGCGAGGCTCCTGGCCCAGGAAGCCGATGGCCCGCTTGTACGACTCGCCCGCGGCGAGCGGGACGCCGGCGATGGTGGCGCTGCCACTCGTCGGCCGCGTCAGACCGGCGAGGATCTTGAGGGCGGTGGTCTTGCCGGCGCCGTTGGCGCCGAGGAAGCCGTAGATCGAGCCCTGGGGGACCTCGAGGCTCAGACCTTCGAGGGCTCGGACCCCCGAGTAGTGCTTGGTGAGATCGGTCGCGGAGATGGCTGCGGCCACGTGAGCTCCTTTCGGCGGAAGGACCTTGTGGTCCGGGCTCCACCGTCGGGTCTCAGGCACGTCCGCCATCCGGGCGACCACTGAGAGCGCCACCGATTCGCGTCAGGTCGTCGGCGACCACCTGCGTGCTCGCGAACCATCGCGCGACCTGGAGACGCGTGTCGACGCCGAGCTTGTTGAAGATGCTCGCCATGTGGCTTTCGACGGTGCGCTCGGAGATGAACAGCCGCGACGCGACCTGCGCATTGGTCGCGCCGTCGGCGACGAGCCCGGCCACTTCCAGCTCGCGTCGCGAGAGCGGCCCGTCCGTTACCGGTGCGGTCGCGCGTGCTGCGGGAGCGGGTCGAGGGGCACCCGTGACGTAGTCGACGATCTCGTCGGGAGTCATGTCGAGACCCGTCGCGAACGCGGTTCGATAGCCGTCATCGCCGAGCGACGTGCGCGCGGCCAAGATCGACCGCTCCTGCGGCTTCCCGGAACGGCTCCATGAGCGCGGATGGGATGGACCGGAAGATGCCCTCGGAGCCGCCGAGCAGCGTGGCGGCGCGCGCGGCGGACCCGCGTGCCATCTCGATCGAGGCCAGCAGCGCGATGGTGTGAGCGAGCCCGACGCGGTCGTCGAGGCCGTGCTCGAATGACGCGGCGCGCTGCGCGTTCGATGCTGCGTCCGAGAGGTCGCCGCGCGCGAAGGCTCGCGCCTGCCAGGAGCTGGAAGAGGATGCCGCGCTCCCAGGTCTCGCCCAACTCCTCGCTGAGCCGGACGCCCTCCTGGGCGGTCTCGATGGCCCGGTCGAAGTCCCCGTCGCCGAGAAAGGCATAGCCACGCGACGTGAGCGCCCGAAGCGTCGCCCCGCGCAGGTGCATCGAGCGCGCGAGGGTGAGCGACTCGTCGCCGAAGGCCGCCGCCTCGACACGCCTGCTCTCGACCCACGAGACCGACGAGAGGAACGCGAGCGAGTGCGCGACCAGGTCCGCATCGCGCGTCGCGCGGCCGATGGCCACGGCGTCTTCGAACATCCGCCTCGAGGCGGCGTAGTCGTTCTGGACCATCGCGAGGCTGCCGGCCGTCCACAGCGCCGTGCCACGAGCGCGACCCGCCCGCGGGAGGGAATCGATCAGCACGGCGAGGATGCGGCGCATGTCCGTGACGGGTCCCTGGGTGACCCAGAAGACCCACAGGTCGCTGCAGATCGTGGCGCCGCGCTCGGCCTCCGCCGGATCCTCGAGACAGAACTCGATGGCCGCCCAGATGTTGCCGCGCTCGTTGCGGATCCGTGGGAACAGGTCGACCTGACGGGCATCCTCGGCCGCGACGGCGCGCGCAAGGTCAGCGACCCAGTCGGCATGACGCGATCGCAGCTGGTGTTCTTCGTCCGCCTCGCGGAGCCGGTCGCGGCCGAACTGCCGCAGCGGCTCAAGCAGCCGCAGACGGCCGCCGTCGTCCTGTCGTCGCCGGAGGACCGATTTGTCGACCAGGGATGCGACGAGGTCCGGGATGTCCGCCTGGTCGAGGCCGTCGCCGGCGCATACCGACCGGGCGGCGTCGAGCTCGAAGCCGCCCGCGAACACCGACAGCCGCTGCCAGAGCCGGCGTTCGGGCTCGCGCAGCAGCCGGTAGCTCCAGTCGATGGCCCCTTCGAGCGTCTGCTGCCGGAGCGACGCGCTGCGGTCGCCCGTACCGAGCGCGCCAAGCCGGGCCGCGAGACCGCGTTCCAGCCCGTCGAGCCCGAGGGCGTTGAGACGCACGGCCGCGAGCTCGAGGGCGAGCGGGATGCCGTCGACATGGCTGCAGATGCTGAGGATCGCCGGGGCATTCGCGGCATCGACCGCGAACCCGTGCTGGACGGCCGCCGCACGTTCCACGAACAGCGCGATCGCATCGGACCGGAGCAGGGCCTCCGGCGAGGCATCGCCATCCTCGGGCAACGTCAGCGTCGGCACATCGATCACGACCTCGCCCATCACCCCGAGCGCCTGGCGGCTGGTGGCGAGGATCCGGACGTCGGGACAGGCGCGCAGCAGCGTGCCGGCGAGCACGGCGGCGGCGTCGTGCACGTGCTCGCAGTTGTCCAGGATCAGGAGTGGGCGCTTGTCGGTGAGGTACTCGGCGACCGTGGCCACCGCGCGCTTGGACGAATGGTCCTGCAGCCCGAATGCGGTGAACACGGCCTGTGGGACCAGCTCCGGATCCTGCACGGGCGCGAGCTCCACGAACCACACCCCGTCGGGGTACTGGCGGGCGTTCTCCCGTCCCGCCCGGAGCGCGAGCCTGGTCTTGCCCACGCCGCCGACGCCGGTGAGCGTCACGAGCCGGGCCGAGCTGAGGGCCCGGCGCAGGTCGGCCAGTCCCTGGCGGCGGCCCACGAAGCTCGTCAGCTCGACGGGCAGGTTGCCGGCAGGGAGGGTCGCACGGGTGGCTGCCACGGTCAGCCGAGCGTGCTCGCGAACCATCGCGCGACCTGGAGACGCGAGTCGACGCCCAGCTTGTTGAAGATGCTCGCCATGTGGCTCTCGACCGTGCGCTCGGAGATGAACAGTCGTCGCCGCCACCTGGGCATTGGTGGCCCCGTCGGCGACGAGCTCGGCCACGTCCAGCTCGCGGCGCGACAGCGGACCCTCCGACGGCTCGGGAGCACGGACCGCCACCTGCCCGAGCTGGTGGCCCGACCTCGAGTGCGTAGTCCACGATCTCGTCGCGCGTCATGGCCAGGCCAGCGCCATACGCCGTGTCGAAGGCGGTCGGCCCGAGGGCCGCGCGGGCGTCCGCATCGGCGCGATCGTGGTCGGCGCGGAACGGCTCGAGGATCGGAGCCGGGATCGATCTCCACGATCGCCTCGGCCCCGCCCAGGATCGTCGCGGCGCGGGCGCCGGAACCGCGGGCGTCATCGCGATCGACGCGAGCGCCTCGAGACCGGATGCGAGTCCGACGAGGTCACCAAGTTCTCGCTTGAGCTTCGAGACTTCGCCGCGCGAACTCCTCCGCCTCGACCAGCTGTCCGCGGCCCAGGCTGAGGAATGCCACGGTCCGCAACAGCGAGGCGCGTTCCCAGATCTCACCAAGCTCCTCGCTCAGGGCGATCGCATCGTGGGCCGCTGCGATCGTCTCATCGAAGCCCGATCGGAGTAGGCGTGAGTGGACACGAGCATGACCTTCGCTGACAGCGCCGCGAACCGAAACGCCATCGAGTCGCGCGAGGTTGAGCGACTCGTTCGCCGTACGCTGACGGCATCGTCCCAGCGACGGTCCATGTAGGCCGCGACGCCGAGGCGCCTGGAGTGCCCACACGACGATGTCCGCGTCTCCGATGGCTCGACCGATCTCAAGCGCCTCCGCTGCCATCCGGCCAGCGGAAGCAAGGCTCGCCCCGCTGCGCCGTCGAGCAACGCAGAGACCCACAGCAGGGTGCCGCGCGCCCGACCGGGCGCGGGAGTCGATCGACAGCAGCGCCGACAGGACCCGGCGAGCATCGGTGGCCGGCCCCTGTGACGACCCAGCAGATCCAGAGGTCGCGGCAGATCTCCGACTCCCACGCGAGGCTTCGGCCGGGTCACGCAGGCAGACGTCGAGCGCGGCCCACAGGTTCGCCCGTTCGACCCGGATGCGATCGAGCGCCTCGACCTGGCGGGCATCATCGGCTGCGGCGCATCGATGCGAGTCCCAGGATCCAGTCGCGGTGGCGCCGCTGGAAGCGCGTCTCCTCGCCCGCGTCCCGGAGCCGTTCGCGGCCGAACTGGCGGAGCGGCTCGAGGAGCCGGAAGCGATCGCCGCCCGGACCCTGGCGGCGCTTGAGCACGGATCGCTCGACGAGCGACCCGACGAGCTCCGGGATGGCCTCGGCGTCGAGGCCGTCAGCGGCACACACCGCCTGTGCCGCATCGAGCTCGAAGCCGCCCGCGAACACCGCCAGGCGTGCCCACAGGAGGCGCTCGGGCTCGCTCAGCAGCTGGTAGCTCCAGTCGATCGCGCCCTCCAGCGTCTGCTGTCGGGGCGCCACGCTGCGGTCGCCCGTGCCCAGGGCGCCCAGACGCGCGGCGAGGCCCCGATCGAGCGCCTCGAGCCCGAGGGCGTTGAGCCGGACGGCCGCGAGCTCGAGGGCGAGCGGGATGCCCTCGACATGGCGGCAGATGCTCAGGACCGTGGCGGCGTTCGTGGCGTCCACGGCGAAGCCCGGCTGCACCGCCGCCGCGCGGTCCACGAACAGGGCCACCGCGTCCGAGCGCAGCACGGCCTCGGGTGAGGCATCGCCGTCCTCGGGCAGCGACAGCGTGGGCACATCGACCACGACCTCGCCGGTGACCCCCAGCGCCTGGCGGCTGGTGGCCAGGATGCGGAGGTCGGGACACGCCCGCAGGAGCGTGCCCGCCAGGGCCGCCGCGGCCTCGTGCACGTGCTCGCAGTTGTCGAGGATGAGGAGCGGTCGCTTGTCGGCGAGATAGCCGCCCAGCGTCGAGAGCGCCCAGCTCGACGAATGGTCCTGCAGCCCGAGTGCGGTGAACACGGCCTGGGGCACGAGCTCGGGGTCGTGGATCGGCGCGAGCTCCACGAACCACACGCCGTCGGGGTACTGGCGAGCGCTCTCCCGAGCGGCCCGCAGGGCGAGCTTGGTCTTGCCCACGCCGCCGGTCCCGGTGAGCGTCAGCAGCCGGGTCGAGCCGAGCGTGCGCCGCAGGTCGGCCAGCCCCTGGCGGCGGCCCACGAAGCTCGTCAGCTCGACTGGCAGGTTGCCGGTGTGGACGGTCGCACGGGTGGACGCCACGGTCAGCCGAGCCTAGTCCCGGGCCGTCGCGCCAACAAGGCGGGGGGCACGCAGGTCGACGGGGCCCGAAGTGACCGTGTTCCGGGCCGGGGTCGAGGAATCAGTGTCGGGGTCAGTGTTCCTCCGGATGGCGTCCGGCGGGTGAGGACCGATGGTGGCCGAAGACCAGTCAGGGTCCGACGGACCAGAAGGAGACCACCGTGCGCTCACTCATGACCCGCCATCCGATCGCGTCCTTCCTGGCGCTGTTCTATGGGCTCGGATGGGCCTGCTTCATCCCGTCGCTGCTCGGCAACCAGGGCTTCGGGATCCTGAAGACGGACATCCCGCTCGATCCCTTCCGGCTGCTGAGCATCGTGTTCTTCGCCTTCGTGCCGTTCGTCGTCACGCGGATCGTCGGTGGTCCCGGGTCGGTCGGGCGTCTCGTGAAGGAGGTCCGTCACGTTCGGGTCGGCCCGCAGTGGTACCTCGTCGCCTTCTTCGGTCCGCCCGCCGCGCTCTTCGTCGTCGCCGTGCTCCTGAAGGGCGTCGCGCCGATCGAGGGCCTCGTCGCCAACCTCGCCAGCATCCCGACCACGTTCCTGCTCGGTGTCCTCGTCCTGGCGCTCCTGGGCAACCTCTGGGAGGAGACCTCCTGGTCCGGGTTCGTGACCTCGCGCCTGCAGGCTCGCTATGGCCCGCTTCGAGCCAGCCTCATCGTCGCGCCGCTGTTCGGGCTGTACCACCTGCCGCTGTTCTTCATCATCGGCGGCCTGAGCGACAGCCCCGACCGGCTGCCGATCGCCCAGCTTCCGCTGTACGCGACGTTCCTGCTGATCGTCTTCTCGGGACCGATGCGCATCCTGCTCACGTGGATCTACAACTCCACGGGTCACAGCATCCCGCTCGTCGCCCTGTTCCACGCATCGATCAACGCGACGGGTGGCGTGGCCATCCTCGCCGCGTACTTCGCGGGCATCGACGGCGTCCTGCTCTACGCGGCGCTCGCGGTCTTCGCGCTCATCGTCATCGTCGCGACTCGAGGGCGCCTGGGAGCGTCCCGGACCGAGGGGCCGGATGCTCGACCGTCCAGCCTGCCCCAGCCCGCGATGAGCCCCAGCATCCCGTAGCTGGGACGGTCGTCCGGATCCTGCAGGGTGGGCCCGCCGAGATGGCGGGCTCATCCACGTTCGGATCGGTCAGGCGGGCGTGGCCCCCAGGGCCTCTCGGACCGCATCGATCGTCTGGGTCTCGACCGCGGACGACCCGCCACCCTTGGCGTCGGCCACGGCCTGCGCCACGCCCAGCACGAGCGCCTTGTAGCCCTCGACGTCGTCGGGGGACTTGGCGCTCAGCAGCGCCACCGACGACTTCACCGCTTCGAGCGTCTCGGAGCGGACCTTCTCGGCCGACGATGTGAGACCGAAGCCCGGGTTATGCGACTTGGCGAGCTCACGGAGCAGCTCGCTCGACGCGGCGACCTGCTGACCGGCGAGGTACTTGGCCATCGCATTGACTTCACCGAACGTGTCCGTGAAGTCGCGGTCGGCCAGGGAGACCAGCAGTCCCGGTACCACTGATGCCTCGCTCCAGTGACGCCCATTCCTGCTCGGTGAAGTCCTGCTTGGTGGCCATCAAGATTTCCTCCGAATCGAACGCCTATTCGCTGCTAGCATGGTAAGTCGACGCTTCCTGCAACGAGCGAATTTATCGATACGTGTAGCTACCACTTGACGGAACGCGCAGACTTCCGGATGGATTCAGTGACCGGCAGTTCGCCGTTCGTGGATTTTGGAGGGTCAAGGACCGAATGAGAAACCCGCCCATTCTGATCTCAGTGCTCGGCTTCTTCGCCGCGCTCGCTGGCTTCGGCTGGCTGTTCTTCGGACTGCGAGTCCTTGGATTCGACTGGTTCGGAGTCCTCGGCGATCTGCAGGCATTCGAGCACGTCGGCCTCTGGGGCTGGCTCGCGATCATCAGCGGCCTCGGCTTCCTGCTTACCGCGTTGGGCCTGTGGGCGCTGCAGCCGTGGGCGCGGACGATCGCCCTCATCATCGCGGGCTTCGCGCTGTTCGAAGCCATGATCGCGATGTTCCAGTTCGGCATCGGGAACGGGATCGCGTTCGGCATGGCGATCATGCCGGTCCTGATCCTCTGGTACCTGAGCACGCCTGAGGTCAAGGAAGCGTTCGGCGAGGGCTTGCCTGCCGTCGCCTGAGCGTTCCACTGGTCGTCATCGACGCCAGCCCTCCGCGAGACCGAGCGCCAGGACGCTCGGTGTCACGGTCGGCTGGCGTCTGACGTTTCGGGGGGTCTTCCTCGTGCCTGACTGCGGACGCGCGTGATCCGGTTCGACGTGCGGCGCGCCATCGTCGTCCCGGCGTTGGTGCTGGTCGCGCTCCTGGTCGGCGCGTGCGGTGGCATCTCGGGTTCGCTCGTCCCATCGGGCTTGCCATCGATCGAGCTGCCGAGCGGCTCCATCGCGCTGCCGTCGGGCTTGCCCAGCCTGCCGTCGGAGCTGCCGAGCCTGCCGTCCGAGCTGCCGAGCCCGTCTCCGGTCGTGACGCCGGCGCCGACCGACCCACCCCGACGCCCGCGCCCACGCCGTCGACGACGCCCCCGCCCGACACCGACGCCCACCCCGACCCCGGCGCCGACACCCACCCCGACCCCGACACCGACGCCCACCCCGACCCCGACGCCGACCCCGACACCGACGCCCACGCCGACACCGACACCGACGCCCGACCCCGGCGCCCACGCCGTCACCATCACCGACACCGAGTCCCACACCCAGTCCGACGGCCGCACCGACACCGTCTCCGTCGCCGACGCCGTCACCGTCACCGACCCCGACCGAGAGCCCGAGCGCCTCGCCGTCCGCGTCGCCCTCTCCCTCCGCGTCGCCCTCGCCGAGCTCCGCCGCTCCTTCGGCACCGACGGCCTCGCCCGGAAATGGCCAGCCCAGCGAGGCCGCGTCGTCGCCCTCGGCGGGCACCATCCTGCTGATCGTCCTCGTGGCCGCGGTCGCGGGCGGGCTGCTCGCCTACGCCTGGCTGAACCGCCGCCGCGCGACGCCGATCAGCGGCTCGCCCACGCCACCGCCGCCCGCGACGCCGGAGCCCGCTGTCACGCCGGAGGCCCCAGCGCCCGAGCCGCCCGTCGCCGCTGAGCCGCCGCCCGCCGCTGAAACGCCGCCCCCGGACATCGACCCGGAGGACGCCACTCGCCCCTGAGGCTGGACCCAGGATGCACCGGGTGCGCGCTACGACGAAGCGGCCGCCGTCGAGGGCCCCTGATCACGCGGCCGGCCGTCAGATGACCCATGCGATGCACGGAACAACGCCGGAAGGTCCGATCCGGCTCTTCCGAGCGGCCGCGTCGGCATCTGCTTCGTCGCAAGGCGCACCGGATGCACCCTCGTGCCTCGGCACGCTCGCCGCGCTGCGGTGCGGCCGCGGGAGGACGCCGGTAGCCCCGGCATGCACCGGGTGCGCGCTACGACGAAGCGGCCCTGGTCGAGGGCCGTGTTCCGAAGCGGCCAGCCGTCAGATGACCCGCCCGGTGCACGGAACAGCAACGGAACGGCCGATCCGGCTCTTCCGAGCGGCCGCGTCGGGCCGCTCCTTCGTCACAGGGCGCACCGGATGCACCCGGACATCGGCGCGCCGGCGGCGTGCGTTGCGCGCCCCGGGCTACGGCGTCGCCAAGCCGCCGGATGACGTCCAACCCGAGCTTGGCCGCTTCCATCGAGTCGGCCGGTTCGTCCTCCTCGATGACGAACCACTCGACCCCGGCGGCATCGCCCGCATCGATGATCTCGCGCCACGGCAGCACGCCTGCACCCGGGATCCGCGGCGTCCGCAGGTCGGCGTCGACATCCTTGAGATGCAGCGACCCGATGCGCCCCGGCAGCGCCGAGATCAGCGCGGCCGGATCCTCGCCCGCGACCCGCGCCCAGCACACGTCGAGCTCGAGGCGCACCGACGAGCCCACCGTCTCCAGCAGCCCGTCCCAGAGCCGGTCACCCGGCGATCCCGCGAACTCGAAGTCGTGGTTGTGGTAGCCGATCCGGATGCCGCGTGTCGACGCCCGCTCCGCCAGCCCGTTCAACGTCTCGCCCAGCCAGCGCCCCACATCGCGGCCACCGCGTCGCTCCGGCGGCAGCCACGGCACGATCGCGTATCGACAGCCGAGCGTCTCCAGGTCGTCCAGCGTCGCGTCGACCCCATCGCCGAGCCGGTCGAGGCCCACATGCGCGCCGACGACCGCCAGATCGTGAGCGTCCAGCAGCTCCCGGAACGCACGAGGCGCTGAGCCCGGCCGTCCCGGCCAGCTCCACGTTGCGGTAGCCCATCGACGACAGGCCGGTGAGGGTCCGCTCGGGCGCCGACTCGAGCGCATCGCGGACGGTGTACAGCTGGAGCGCGAGCTGGGCGACCTGCACGGGCGACCTCCGAAGGGCGGGCGATCAGTGTCGCGCAGCCAACGTCGGGCTGCTCACCACGCCGGGACGCGCTGGCGCTCCAGCCAGTCCGCGGGCTCCTGGCGTGGCCGGATGAGCTCCGCCCGGCCACGGCGGATCGCGACCTCCGGCGGGATCGCGTGGGACAGGAACAGCGGCATCGATTCGGTGAAGCCGTACGCGCCGACGTCCAGGACCGCGACCAGGTCGCCGACATCCGGCGCGGCGAGCACGGCGTGCTGCGCGAAGACGTCGAGCCCGGAACACAGCGGTCCGGCGACCGTGACCGGGAACGTCCGGTCCGCCGCTCGGATCGCCGGCCCGTCGGGGCGCCCCGGGAACGCGCGCAGGACGTGGTCGGTGCCGACCAGCGCCGGCCGCAGCAGGTGGTGCACGCCGCCGTCGAGGATCACGACGTGCTCCCCACCGACCGTCTTGCGGTCCACGACCCGGCTCAGATAGGCGCCCGCGGGGCCGACCAGCCAACGCCCGGGCTCGACCAGCAAGCGTGCTTCGGCCATCGTGGGATCGCCCGCCCAGCCGTCGATCAGCGCGGCGAGGCCATGGCCCAGGCGTTGCAGGTCGAGCGGGTCCTCGTGCACCTCGTAGGGGATGCCCAGCCCGCCGCCCAGGTCGACCAGCCGGAGTGGCACGCCCACCGCGGACGCGAGCGCTCGCGCCGCCCGGACGGTCTCGTGCGCGTGGGCCACGAGCGCATCCGCGTCGAGCACGTTCGAGGCACCGAACGCATGGAGCCCCAGGAGCCGGAGATGTGGCGACGTGGCCGCGCGGTGGCTCGACGCCACGAGATCCGGCGCGTCCATCCCGAACTTGCCGGCCCCGTCGTCGCCGACCAGGCGCACCCGCTCGAGGCGCGCTCGCTCGCCGACGGCCATCCGCAGGAGCACGGGAACCGGTGGCGCACCCTCGCCGCGGGCGGCGGCCAGCGCCTCCAGCCGCGCCAGCTCGTTGGGTGACTCGACGGTCACCGCGCGGACGCCGGCCGCCACCGCGGCCTGCAGCTCGGCATCGCGCTTGCCCGGACCGGTCATCACGATCCGGGACGGGTCGATGCCGGCTCGCAGGGCGGTCGCCAGCTCGCCGCTCGACGCCACGTCCGCGCCGGCGCCCTGGCGACCCAGGAAGTCGACGATCGCCAGCGCCGGGTTCGCCTTCACCGCATAGGCGATGTCGACCCGGGACGGCAGCGCCGCTCGCAGCGCGGCGTAGCGACGCTCGATCAGGTCGACGTCGTAGAGGTACGCGGGCGTCCCGAAGCGGGCCGCCAGATCGTGCGCCTCGAGACCGGCCAGACGGCCCGAACGCGCGATGCCCTCGCGCTGCGGCGGGCGCCCGCGCCGCGGGACCGCCTCGACGACGGCCGGCGCCGGTCGGTCCGGCGGCCGGCGCAGGGCACTCATCGGCGGGATCGCCTCATCGCAGGGCGTCCTCCAGAGCCACGCGCGCATCGGTCCGCTCGTCGCGGACCTTGACGATGAGGGCCGCCGCAGCGGCCAGACCATGCTGGGCGGCGAAGGCGCCGCCGAGTCGCCGAGTCCCGGGGATGACGACGGCCCCCGGGGGGACGACCAGCGGCCGCTCCGTGGAACCCTCGAGCACCTGCCCGTTGACCACATCATAGACACGGTGTGAACCGGTTAACGTCACGCCCGCCGCGATGACCGCGCGGCGTCCGACGAGCACCCCTTCGAGGAGCGTGACCCCGGCGCCGACGAACGCCTCGTCCTCGACGATGACCGGCCGCGCGCCGGGCGGCTCCAGGACACCGCCGATGAGCACGCCCGCGGCGAGGTGCACCCGTGCGCCGATCTGCGCGCACGATCCGACCAGCACGTGCGAGTCGACCATCGTCCCGTCGCCGACCCACGCCCCGACGTTGAGGTAGGACGGCGGCATCACGACGACCCCCTCGCCGAGGTGCGCCCCGCGCCGGACCGCGGTCCCGCCCGGGACGATCCGCCACGGCCCGCCGGCGAGGTCGTCGCGCGGCCCCAGCGCCGCACGGTCGCGGAACGTCAGCGGACCCGCGGACCAGTCGACGGTGGTCCGGTCGGCGAACGTGGCGAGGATCGCCGCCTTCACCTCGGGACGCACGCGCCAACCGTCGGGTGCGGCCGGATCGGGCTCCGCGGCGCGGAGCCGGCCCGCCTCGAGGTCGGCGAGGATCGTGGAGGGATCGGCCGACGGCGAGGAGGAGATCGCCGCCGGCCGTCGGGTGGTTTCGAGGATCGCGGTCATGCGACCGCCTCGGCGCCGGTGCGCGTGCCACGACCGGCCGACGACGCCGACGCGCCGGCGACCGCGGAGGCCGCCACGCCGGTGAACCGCCCGCCGCCATCGACGAGCGCGAGGTCGCGAAGGACGGTCTGGAGCCGAGCCCGGGGCGCCTCGTCCAGCGGCAGCATCGGTGCCCGGAGCGTGTCGGTCGAGAGGATGCCCATCGAGGCCATGGCCGCCTTCACCGGCACCGGCGACGGCGCGCCCTGGAAGTTCGCGCGCATCAGCGGCAGCCACCGCTCGTGGATCCGGCGTGCCTCGTCCCAACGGCCACCCAGGGCCGCCTGGCACAACGCCGCCATCTCCGCGGGGATCTCGTTCGAGGCGACCGAGACCACGCCGTCGCCGCCCATCGCGAGGATCGCCAGGGTGGCGGCGTCGTCGCCCGAGAGGACCGCGACATCGCGTGGCCGGTCCCGGCAGATCACCGCCAGCTGCTCGAGATTCCCGGACGCTTCCTTGACCGCGACGACCCGCGGATGGTCGGCGAGCCGGAGGAACGTATCGGCGTCGACGTTCGTGCCGGTCCGCCCCGGGACGTTGTAGACGACGATGGGCAGGTCGCCCTCGTCCGCCACCGCCTCGAAGTGTGCGCGGAGCATCCGCGCATCGGGACGGTTGTAGTACGGCGCGACGACGAGCGCGGCATCGGCGCCCAGCTCCGCGGCTCGACGGGTCGCGGCGATCGTCGCGCGGGTGTCGTTGGTGCCGGTGCCCGCAACGACCGGGATGCCCGGCCGGCGCGCACGTGCGGCCCCCACGATCTCCACGGTCAGCGCGATGAGCCGCTCGCGCTCGTCGGTCGACAGGGTCGGCGCCTCGCCGGTGGTCCCGACGGGGACCAGCCCATCGATGCCGGCCAGGACCTGCCACGTGACGAGGCGGCGGAACTCGGCCTCGTCGAGCTCGCCGTCAGGGGTGAACGGGGTGACCAGCGCGGTGAACGCGCCGCGAAGCCAGGGACGCTCGGGGGTCGGGAACGCGGTCATCGGGAGCTCTCCTTCGTGACTGGACGGGAGGTCGGTTCGGCTTCAGGCGGCGATGGGCGCGGCGGGAACGCCCGCCAGCAGCTCGTCGACGACGGGGTCGAACGGGTGAAGGCCGGGTGTCCGCGGCTCACGCGTCAGCCAGTCGGCGGCGGCGAGGATCCCGGCCACGTACGCCGAGCGATCGCGCGCCGTGAGCCGCAGCTCGACGGTCTCGCCCGGAGCATCGAACCCGACGAGGTGCATCCCGGGTGCCGAGCCCGCACGCACGGACACGACCTCGAGCGTCTCGCTCGTCGCCCGCGGGTGCGCATCGACGATCCGGCCCGCGAGCATCGCGGCGGTGCCACTGGGCCGATCGGCCTTCGTGCGGCGGTGCCACTCGAGCAGGTACGGGTCGAATGCCTCGACGCGCCCGAACAGCCCGACCGCCGCATCGACCAACCGGGTGAACAGGGCGACGCCGAGGCTGAAGTTCGGCGCGGCCACCGCGACGGCGCCGGAGCGCCGGAGGATCGCCTGGACCTCGTCGCGGTCGGCGTCCCAGGCGGTCGTGGCGATGACGAAGCGACGCGCCCCACCGTCGATCGCCGCCCGGATGTTCGGAAGCACCGATGGCCCGCGCGACGCCTCGACGACCAGCGTCGCGCCGGCGAAGGCCGCCGCGCTCGTGGACGCCGCCTGCGGGCCGGCCCAGCACGCGGACCTCCCCGCCGCGCTCGGTGACGCCCTCGGCGACGGCGTGGCCCAGCCCACCATCGCCCAGCACGATCGTCGTCGTCATGTCGTCTCGTCCTCCGGGTGGTCGGCAGCCCGGGGATCGGAGGCAAACAAAAAGCCGCGGTCACCACCTTCGGTGCCGCGGCCCCTGGAGCCTCCGTTCCCTGGAGGCTCCGGTCTGCGTCGTGCGCGCCGGCTAGAGCCCCAGGGCCCGTGACTCGGGCCGCCGGAGCTTCTTCTTCGCGTCGAAGAGGTGAAGCCAGCGCATGTCGCGGCGCAGTCTGCACGATGCGTCGGGTTCATGCAACCGTTATCCACCGAACGCCGCATACGACGCTCGATCGAACGGGGGAGCGGGCCGGAGCGGCGGTTCCGTCGCCACTCCGGTCCTCCCAACGCGGCCTCTGGCTAGAGTCCGCGAGGTGCGCCTGACGGTAGCACCTGCCGTACGATGCGCCGATGATCGCGGACGCCAGATCGGCCCTCAGGTCCCGCTTCTCGCCGGGCGCTGGGATCGCCTACCTCGATGCGGCGACGTACGGCCTGCCACCGGACACCACGGTCGCCGCCATGCATCGCGCGCTCGACATGTGGCAGTCGGGGACCGCCCAGTGGATCGGTGACTGGGATCGTCCGGCGGAGCGCGCGAGGGTCGCCTTCGCGAGCCTCGTCGGGACCGTGCCGGAACGCGTGACCCTGCTGCCGCAGCTGTCCGTCGGGATGGGCATCGTCGCCGCGAGCCTGGGACCCGGGGACGAGATCGTCGTCCCGGACGACGAGTTCACCTCGGTCCTGTTCCCGCTCCTGGTCGCCAAGGAGCGCGGTGCGACGGTCCGCGAGGTCCCCCAGCCCGACGTCGCCGACAGCATCCGGCCGACGACCACGCACGTCGCGTTCAGCCTCGTCCAGATGCAGACCGGTCGCGTGGCGGCACTGCCCGACATCCTCGACCGGGCCGAGGCCGTCGGCGCGCGGGTGACCGTGGACGCGACGCAGGGCATCCCGTTCGTCGACGTCGCCCCGCACCTCGCGCGGATCGACCACCTGCTGCTGAGTGGCTACAAGCACGTCCTGTGCCCGCGGGGCACCGCGTTCCTGGTGCACGGGCGGGGTGATGGCTCCCACCTCAGCCCGATCGCCGCGAACTGGCGTGCCGCCGACGATCCCTACGGCCGGTACTTCGGCGGCCCGCTGACCCTCGCCCCGGACGCGCGCCGGTTCGACGTCAGCCTCGCCTGGCTGCCCTGGGTCGGTGCGGTCGAGTCGCTCGAGGCGCTCGTCGCCTGGAAGCCCACCGGCGCGTTCGACAGCGTCCTCGAGCAGTCGCGGGCACTGGCCGGGCGTCTGGGCACGCGCTGGGAGGGCGCGTCGCTCGTGTGCGCGCCGATCCGGGACGCCGCGGGTGCGAGCGACGCCCTCGCGGAGGCCGGGGTCCGCGCGTCCGTCCGCGGGACGGCCATCCGGTGCGCACCGCATGTCTGGACGACCGACGAGGACCTCGATCGAGCCGTGGAGGCGTTGACGCCCTTCCTGGGTTAGGCGCGAACGTCTGTTGCACGACCGTGACACGCGCCCGACGGGGTCGGGAAGGGGTGCCTGCTATCGTCCCGTGCATGGTGGGTGGGGAGGCAGCCACGGGATCGCGCGCCGCAGAGCAGGGCGCCCCGCTCGAGGCGCACTGGCTGGGGCGCATCGCGTACCGAGATGCCTGGGATCTGCAGAAACGGCTGGCGGCCGCCCGCGCGAGCGGCTCGATCCCCGACCAGCTCCTCCTCCTCGAGCACCCCGCGGTCCTCACGCTCGGACGCCAGGCGGACGAGACGCACGTCCTCGCGACACCGGCGGAGCTCGCCGCGCGCGGTATCGAGGTCCTCCGCGTCGAGCGCGGCGGCGAGGTCACGTACCACGGCCCCGGCCAGCTGGTCGCGTATCCCATCATCCGCCTCGCCGATCGCGAGCTGCTGCTCCGCCCGTTCGTCCGTGCGCTGGAGGCGGCGCTCGTCGCCACCTGCGCCGCTGACGGTGTCGAAGCCGCCCGCCGCGACGGCCACCCCGGCTGCTGGATCGACCCGGACGGACCTGAGCCGCGCAAGATCGGCGCGCTCGGCATCCGCGTCGAGCGGGGCACGACGTATCACGGCATCGCGCTCAACATCGATGTCGACCTGGCCGATTTCCAGCTGATCGACGCGTGCGGCATGCCCGGCGTCATCTCGACGTCCATCGCCTGGGAGGCCGGCCGTCGCGAGGAGCGACCGTCCACACATGCGGTCGCCGTCGCGGCCGAGACGTTCGCGGCCGCCTTCGCCGACGCGATCGGCGCGCGCCTCGCTGGCGTCCACGCCACACGCGCCGATCCGGCTCGCGAGCGCGCGACGCTCGAGCGCCGCCTCGCCGCGGGCGCGGCGACCGCCGCCTAGGCCGAGCGATGGGCGCCGGGCTGTTCGAGCTGCGGAAGGACGCCATCACGTCCTGGTGGGTCGCCACGGTCGTCGATCGCACGTTCGCGCGTGAGCGGTTCGCGCGGGCCGCCGAGCCCGTCCCTGACTGGGGCGAGTGCCAGAACTGCCGTTTCGAAGCCGCTGGCGCGGAGCCCCGGGGAGCAGGCGTGCGCGTCCGCATGCTCAAGGACTACGCATTCCACGTCGTCGGCACGGAGGACGAGGCGCGCGAGCTCGAGCAGTCGATCGCACAGGTCAGCCTCGGCGATGCGCGGGCCGCCGGCAGCTGGCGCACGGTCATCGCACCGCCCCGGGAACACCGGGCGCTCCACGCCGCCGGCAGCGAGACGATCGAAGCGCTGCTCGCCTGCGCTCGCGAGACGATCCGCGACGCCCAGAAGGCCGCTCGCACCGAGTACGTGCAGGTCGTCCAGAACTGGGGTGCCCAGGCGGGCGCCCGGACGAACCACCTCTGCCTCGACCTCTACGACCTGCCGCAGATCCCCCATCGCGTGGCCGAGGAGCTCGGCGGCGCCGCGCGCTTCGTCATCCGGGAAGGGGAGTGCCCGTGGTGCCGGCACGTCCGCGATGAGGTCCGCCGTCCCGAGCGCCTGCTCTACGAGGACGACCACGCGGTCGCCTTCGCGCCGTACGCCTCGCGCTCGCCGTTCGAGGTGTGGGTCGTCCCGCGCCGCCACGACGCCGACTTCGCCCGCGGAACCGATCCCGACCTCGCCGCCACGGCCGAGGCGCTCCGCCAGGTCCTGGGCCGCCTCGCCGACCGTCTCGACGGCCCGCCGTACAACCTCGTGCTCCACACCGCGCCGCTCAAGGAGCAGGTCGACGCGACGTTCCACTGGCACTGGGAGATCCACCCGCGGCTGCGCGAGATCGCCGGCCTGGAGCTGGGCACCGGCCTGCCCGTGAACCCCGTCTCGCCCGAGGACGCGGTCGAGGAGCTGCGCGCCAGCGACCCGGACCCGGAGCCCGTCCGGCGATGACGTGCCGGCCGACGCCGGCCCACCGATCGACCGGCGACCAGCGTCACACGGGGCGGAGTCCGTCCGTCTCAGGGCCCAACGACGCACCGAACGCCCATCCGGTGCGGCTTCCCCATGCGGAGGTTCGATGGCCGCTGGCCTCCCCGGTCTCGAGCGCCGACTCGTCGGCGGCGGGCTGGCCGTGAGCGCGGACTGGGATCGCGACGCCGCCCACGCGTTCGTCGAGGATCTGTTCGCCAAGCATCACGCCGAGATCCACGCGTATCTGCTGCGCATGCTCCGCGACCCGGAGCTGGCCGCGGACCTCACGCAGGACGCGTTCGTCAAGGCGTATCGCGCCTACGACACGCTCGAGGCGTCGGAGAACGCACGGGCGTGGCTCTACCGCATCGCGCATCGGGTCGCCCTCGACGAGCTGCGCCGCCGGCGGATCATCCGGTTCCTGCCGTTCACCGGCGAGCACAAAGGTTCCGCGCCGTCGCCCGAGCACCTGGCGATGGATCTCCGGCTGTCGGGTGATCTCCAGCGGGCGCTCGAGCGCATCCCGGAGCGCCAGCGCTCCGCGCTCCTCCTCGCCGAGCTCCACGACCTCACGGGACTCGAGCTGGCCGAGGCGCTGGGGGTCTCGCACGTCGCCGCTCGCGCACTCCTGACGCGCGCACGCGAGAGCCTCCGTCAGGCCCTCGCCGTGGAGCGCAAGGCGCAGGCCGAGGCGGAGGCGCGGCGCGATCAGGACAGCGATCCCCGGCGGGGCTGGGGACGACGACCGTGACGCGCATCGTCCGCGACCGGTTCGACCGCGAGCACGAGCGCGCTCGCGACCTTGCCGCGATGCGGGTCGGCGAACCGCTCGATCCCGACGACGCCGGCTGGCTCGATACCCACCTCGCGTGGTGCGCCCCGTGCCGGGCGGTCGCGGGCGAGTACGCCAACCAGCGCCTCGAGCTCCGAGCGCTTCGGCTGGACCACCCGGTGCCGCCACGCGACCTGTGGGCGCGGACGTCGTCGGCCATCGACCTCGAGCGGGGTCGGACGTCGGTCCGGACGCAGCGCACCGCGGGGCGGACGACGTCGAGCGTCCGGAGCCGCAGCTCGTTCCCGCTCGGCGCCCTGACCGGCGCGATCGCCCTGGTGTTCGTGGTCGGTGCGACGCTCCTCTCGGGTCAGCGCCTCCCGCCGACCGTCCCCGACGGGACCGTCGCGGTGCCGACGGGCGCGACCGCGGCGGTCACGCCGTTCCCGGTCGCTCCGCGCGAGGCGAAGTTCGTCATCGGCAGCGGTGATGAGCTCGAGATCACCACCTCGAACATCTCCGAGGTCTGTCCGATGGACGCCGGGCCGACCTGCGAGACCGCGCGCATCAGCACCGGCCAGGATGCCGGTGTCTCGACCGCGCAGGGCGTCCACGAAGCCGTCATCAACCCCAGCAAGTCGCACGTCGTGCTCGGCACGGGCAACGCTGTCGTGGTCGTGCCGATGATCACGCCGTCCCCGGTCGTGCCCACGCCGACGCCTGCCCAGACGTTCTCCGCGGCGGGCTCGCCGGGGATCACGCCCCCGCCGTCGATCCCGGCCTCGCTGTCGCCCGCGCCATCGCCGTCCGACCAGACGACCGAGGGGCCGTCGGCCAGTCCGTCCGCGGAGAGCCCGACCGAGGACCCCGGGAAGACACCGGCCGCGACCACGTCCGAGCCGCCGCCGGCCTCACCGAGTGCCAGCCCCGAGGCGACCCCCAGCGCATCGTCCGACGCGACCCCCACGGGATCGCCCGAAGCGACGCCGGTGTCGCCCGCGCCGTCCGACGCCGCGACCCAGGCGCCGCCATCGCTCGAGGTCACTCAGGCGCCACGCGGCGCGATCACCATCGCCGCGGACGTCATCCTCGTCGGGCGCTCCGCCGCCTACTCCCGTGACGGATCGTCGTTCGCGTTCACCGCCCGGCCCGCCGACGGCAGCCACGGCCCGGACGTGTACGTCTGGCGGACCGGTACCGACACCGCGGTGCCCGTCACGACCGATCACGCGTCGGTCTTCTCGGACTGGATCGAGGACCAGCTGGTCATCAGCCGCGCTGATCCCGACGGCGACCCGATCACGAAGGCCCAGGGCGTCGTCCCGGAGTCCATCCTGCTCGATCCGGTCAGCCGGCGTGAGCGCCGCATCAGCGACATCCCGATGTTCCGGCCCACGGTCTCGCCCACCGGCCGCAACGCGGTGTGGTGGCAGGGTGCCATCCAGCCCGGCCCGGACGGCCTTGGCTGGGAGCCGCGCTCCGGGCGGCTCCTGCTCGGGCGGTGGCAGCAGCCGGGCGCGAAGCCCAGCGACGATCCAGGTCCGGATGCCGGCCCCGACGTCCTCGCTTCCGGCTCCGTGCCGGACTGGGATGCGCGCTGGGACGAGACCGGGACGCGGCTCGCGGTGTGGATCGCCGATCGTGACGATCCGTCGGTCGGCAAGCTCAGCCTGTACGGCATCGACCCGTCGACCGGTCGGATCGACAAGGACAACGTCCTCCTCGACGACGCGGCGGCGGCTCCGGGCTTCGCCATCGGGTCGGGTCGCCTCGTCTGGGCGGTCAAGCAGAAGGACGGGAAGACGCGCGTCGAGGTGCTCGCCTGGTCGAGCGAGGGCGTCGGCCGTGCGGAGCTGGATTCGGGCGACGTGCCGCTGGTGGTCGTCCGCTAGGAGCCGCTCCGGGATCAGAGACCCGGTGCATCCGGACACGCTCGTGCAGGCCCGAGCGGCAGATCAAGGTTGGCGCGTTCGGCGCAGCTGCGCTATGGTCCGCGCCTCACATGCGACGCAGATCGGTCGTCGCGATCGCGGCGCTCATCGCCGTGCTCGCACTGGCCGCGCTGCCGGTCCCGGTGGGCTCGCGGAGCCCCAGCGCCTCCAGCGCGATCGAACCGGTAGCGTTCCGGGCCCTCGACTTCCCGGCGACCCTGAACGGCACCTCGATCACGGCTGTCCGACTCGACCCCGCGCTGGACTCGGCGGGTGCGATCGAGGCGGATGCCTCGTTCAGCGAGCCCGGCCAGCCGCCCACGGTGCCGATGCTGCAGCGAGCGACCGTCGACCAGCCGACGACGAGCGGTGGCACCGCCGTGAGGCTGCCCAGGCGCAAGCTCTCCGGCTACGCGTCGTTCTACGACAACGGGACCACGGCGATGCGCCTGCCGCGTGGCACGGTCGTCCTCATCTGCGGGGCCGGTGGCTGCATCCAGCGCACGGTCAACGACTACGGCCCGGCGGCCTCGGTCCATCCCGAGCGCATCGTCGACATGTACCGGCCGGACTTCTTCAAGATCTGCGGCTGTGGCTCGTGGTCGGGGACGACCTGGGTGACGGTCTCCGTCTTCTGAGCCGAGGGCTCGCCGGGCGGGCTAGACTTGGGGCGACCCTTTAAGGACCGACGCCGTGACGTCGGGAAGGAGGACGCACCCCGTGCGACCGCGCCCCCGGAGGCCTCGTTGACCGGCCGCCGGATCATGACCGCGGAGGAGATCCGCCGGGCCACCACCCGCATCTCCCACGAGCTGGTCGAGAAGCAGGCCGGGACCAGCGGACTCGTCCTCGTGGGCATCCAGCGGCGGGGCGTGCCGCTCGCGCGGCGCGTGGCGGCAGCCGTGCTGGAGCACGAAGGCGCGGACCTCCCGGTCGGCGCGCTCGACATCACCTTCTACCGCGACGACCTCTCGATGGTCGCGTCCTCGCCGGTCGTGAAGGGCACCGAGATCCCGTTCGACCTCAACGGCGCCACCGTGGTCCTCGTGGACGACGTGCTGTACACGGGCCGGACCATCCGGGCGGCCATGGACGCGCTGGTCGACTTCGGCCGGCCACAGGCGATCCGGCTGGCGGTCCTCGTGGACCGCGGGCATCGCGAGCTGCCGATCCGCGCCGACCACGTCGGCAAGAACGTCCCGACCTCGCGCGAGGAGGTCGTCCGGGTGCACCTCGAAGAGATCGACGGCGAGGATTCCGTGGAGCTCGAGCGCGTCGCGGGCGGCGAGCGTGTCGCCACCGCAGGCTCGGTGGCCTGATCGACCGATGGCCGTGACGACGCCCGACGACCCGGCGCTCGCTCCCGGCTCCGCACCCGTCCCGTCCGTCGAGGAACCGCCCGCGACGCAGCCGGTCGCGTGGCGGCATCGGCACCTGCTGGACGTGGACGTCCTCACGACCGCCGAGATCGACCTCGTGATGCGCACGACCGACGCCATGACCGAGGTCCTCGCCCGGCCCATCCCCAAGGTGCCGGCCCTGCGCGGGACCTCCGTGACGATCCTGTTCTACGAGGCGTCGACGCGGACCCGGGTCTCGTTCGAGGTGGCCGCGAAGAACCTGTCGGCGGACGTCGTCAACATCACGGCCTCGGCATCGTCGGTGACGAAGGGCGAGTCGCTGGTCGACACGGTTCGGACGATCGAGGCGCTGGGCGCCGACATGCTGGTCATGCGCCACGAGCGATCCGGCGCGCCGTACCTCGCGGCATCGGTGTTCGGTGGCTCCGTCCTCAACGGCGGGGACGGCTGGCACGCCCATCCGACCCAGGCGCTGCTGGACCTGTACACGCTGCGGTCGCGGTTCGGTGGGTCGCTGGCCGGTCGCAAGGTCGTGATCGTCGGCGACATCCTCCATTCGCGGGTCGCGCGCTCGAACATCTGGACGCTCACCGCGGCCGGCGCCGACCTGTGGCTGTGTGGCCCGTCGACGCTCCTGCGCGGGTTCGAGGCGTGGGCGTCGCGGGGCGCGGGCGGGCGGTCGTTCACGGTGACGTCGGACCTCGCCGCCGCCCTCGACGGCGCCGACGTGGTGATGGCGCTGCGCATCCAGAAGGAGCGGATGGCGGGCGGACTGCTGCCGTCGCTGCGCGAGTACGCGGCGCGCTACGGGATCACCCGTGAGCGGCTGGCCGCGGCCTCGCCGGACGTCGTGATCATGCACCCGGGGCCGATGAACGAGGGTGTGGAGATCGCCGCCGACGTCGCGCTCGACCCGCGGTCGGTGATCACGGACCAGGTCACGAACGGCGTGGCGGTGCGGATGGCGCTGCTGTACCTGCTGGCCGGGGCGCGGGAGCGGCGGCCTTGACGCTGGCGTCGTCGGCGGTCGGGGCGCGGGCATCGGTCACCGTGCGCGGAGCGGTCGTCGACCCGGGCGGCGGGCGGAGCGGCGTGGCCGAGATCGTCGTCGACGACGGTGTCGTCCGGTCCGTGTCCTGGCTGGACGGGGTCGACGACGGCGGGGTCCTGATCGCTCCCGGGTTCATCGACCTGCACACGCACCTGCGCGAACCGGGTCGCGAGGACGCCGAGACGATCGCCACGGGGCTCGCGGCGGCGGCCCATGGCGGGTTCACCACCGTGTGCGCCATGCCCAACACGGAGCCCGCCGCGGACGAGCCGGGCGTCATCGGTCGGGTCGTCGCGGCGGCGGCCGCCTCCGGGTCACCGGTCCGCGTGCTGACGTGGGGTGCGACGACGGCCGGTCGCCGCTCGGAGACGCTCGCCGCGCTGGGCGAGCTCGCCGATGCCGGGGTCGCCGGCTTCTCCGACGACGGGTCGCCCGTCCGGTCTCTGTCGCTGCTCCGGAATGCGCTGGTCTATGCCGGGTCGCTGGGCCTGCCGATCGTCGAGCACGCCGAGGACGTGACGCTGACCGCCGGCGCGGAGATGGGCGAGGGGTATGTCGCGACCGTGCTCGGGCTCCGGGGCTGGCCGGTCGCCGCCGAGGCCGGGGCCGTGGCCACCGCGCTCGCGGTGCTCGCCGAGGCGGTCGCGGACGAGCCACGCGCGCGACTGCACCTGACGCACGTCTCGACGGCCGCGGCGCTGGCGCTGGTGCGCGCGGCCAAGGAGCGCGGGCTGCCGGTCACGTGCGACGTCACGCCGCATCACCTCGCGCTCTCGGACGAGTGGGTCGCTGGGGCTCGTCGCTGGGCCTGGGATGGGGTGGATCCGTCCGGGGCGCGCCGGGATCCGTGGTCGGATGGGTCGTTGACCGGCGCGCCGTTCGATCCGTCGCTGCGGGTGAACCCGCCGCTGCGGTCGCCGACGGATGCGATGGCCTGCCTCGCCGCCCTCGCCGACGGCACCATCGACGCCATCGCGACGGACCATGCGCCCCACACCGTCGTCGACAAGGACGTGGAGTTCGGCATGGCCGCGAACGGCATCTCCGGGCTCGAGACGGCGATCTCGGTGGTCCTTGCGGCCGTCGACGCGGGTCACCTCACGCTGACACGTGCGATCGAGGCGCTGACCATCGGCCCGGCACGGGTGCTCGGCCCGCGCTTCGTCTCGACGCCGCCCGCGATCCGCGAAGGCGGACCAGCCGACCTGGTCGTCATCGACCGCTCGGCGACCTGGCAGGTCAGCCCGGACGCGCTGGCGTCGAAGGGCAAGAACACGCCGCTGCTCGGTCGGGAGCTCCGTGGCCGCGTCCTGATGACCATCGCCGACGGACGGGTGGCCTTCGAGGCCTGAGGGACATCAGCCGGTCGGCGCGATCGGCGTCCCGACGATCATCAGGATCACCCAGCGGCCCTGGCGTCACTCACGAACGACGTTCGGCTAAGGTCCGCTGGATGTCCAGACCTGCCGAGCTGGCCGACCTCGAGGAGCGCTCCTTCTGGCAGGCGACGATGCCCGACCTGCCTGATCGGCGGGGTCGAGACCTGCCCGACACGGCCGACGTCGTCGTCATCGGCGGTGGCTACACGGGGCTGTCGGCGGCACGTCGCGCGGCCGAGCTCGGCGCGTCGGTGGTCCTCCTCGAAGCCGAGTCACTGGGTTGGGGCGCGTCGACGCGGAACGGTGGGATGTGCCATCCCGGCTTCAAGTGGGGCATCACGAGCCTCCGGAAACGCCACGGACCGGAGCTGGGCGAACGCCTCTACCGCGAGTCGATCGAGGCGTTCGAAGCCGTGGCGACGATGTGCGGCCCGGGTGGGCCGATCGACGCCGACTTCAGCCGATCCGGTCACCTCGAGCTCGCCTTCACGCCTGCCCACGCCGCACATCAACAGGCGACCGCGGACGCGCTCGCACAGGTCGACATGCCGGCTCACGTGGTCGCGCGCGAGGAGCTTCGCCAGGAGATCGGGTCCGACGCGTACTTCGGCGGGCTCGTCGTGGAGCGAAGTGGCGGGCTCCACCCCGGGAAGCTCCTGGCGGGTCTCGCGTCGCTCGCCGCCGCTGCCGGGGCCGACCTCCACGAGGGCGTCCGTGCCCGGTCGATCCGCCGGCAGGCGGACGGTCGCCAGGTCGTCGAGACATCCAGACAAGCCCTCATCGCGCGCGACGTCATCGTCGCCACGAACGGCTACACGGACGGCGTGGCCCCCGCGCTCCGGCGCCGGATCCTGTCGATCGGCAGCTACATCATCGCCACCGACCCGCTGCCCGCGGACCTCGCGGCCGAGATCAGCCCGCGCGGCCGGATGTTCTTCGACACGAAGAACTTCCTCTACTACTGGCGGCTCACGCCGGACCGCCGGATGCTGTTCGGCGGGCGCGCCTCGATGTGGCCGACGACCATCGCGCGGACCGCGGCGATCCTCCAGCGCGGGATGGTCGAGGTCCATCCGCAGCTCGCGGGCACGCGCGTGGCGTACGCCTGGGGCGGGCGGGTCGGCTTCACGTTCGACCGGATGCCGCATGTCGGGCGCTCGGAGGGCGTGACGTACGCCGTCGGCTGTTGCGGATCGGGCGTGGCGATCCTGCCGTGGCTCGGCACGCGGGTCGCCGAGTGGGTCGGTGGCGGCGAGGCGCCGGCACTCGCCAGGCTCAGGTTCCCGCTCGTCCCGGCGCCGTACGAGGGTCGCGCATGGTTCCTGCCGCTCGCCGGGGAGTGGTGGCGGATGCGTGATCGCCTCGCCGCGCGCGCCGCCCGGGACGCGACCGCGGCCTCGGAACCGGAGGCGATCGCGGGCCGCTAGGGCCGGATCGGTACGTCATTCGACCGACGGCGCACCGTGCGCGGGTCGATGGCTGCGCGTCGCCACGAGGAGCACGGTTAGCCGAGCGTCCGACCCGTCGCGGTCCGATGCCGCGCTTCGATCCGCTACGAGCCGTCACCGTGAACGTCCTGTCGCGCCGCTGGTCCCCAGGCCCTCGACTCCCGATGCGGGGCGAGGGCTTCGCGGCGACGGGCGCGCGTCAGGCCGGGGGCGTCACGAACCGCGACGGCGGGCACGGTGAGCCAGCACGGGGTCGGCAGCATCCGGTCTCGTTGCGCTACCTCGCGCCCGAGCTGGAGCGCCGCTACCAGCGACAGGCCGGCGCCGAAGGTGTCGCCGGGTTCCGGATCATCACCGGGACCGCCGCGATCGCGTGGCCTCTTGCGGCCCTGGTGATCCCGCTCGGCACCTCGATCCCGCGCGAGATCGTGACGCCCATCTGTCTGGTGATGGGCGCACTCAGCCTGATCCCGTTCCTCTTCGCGCGACGTGTCACGACGCTCGATCGGCAGCACGTGATCGCCTCGATCCTGACGACCATGAACGCGCTGGTCATCCTGTGGCTCGCCTCCGCCGGACGGATCCTGCCGGGCTACGGGGTCAGCGCCATCCTCATGCTGTTCGCCTTCGGGTTCGTGTCCCGCACAGGCTTCGTGTTCGCCGCCGTGCGCTCGGCGATCATCGGCCTGGGCTTCCTGGTCGCGGCGGCGCTGTACCACGGAGGCAGCCTGCTGATCGACGCGTTCGTGTTCGGCGCAGGCATCACCGGCACGCTCATGGCGCTGCGGCTGCTCGAGCAGTCCCGGCGGCGCGTGTTCTACCAGGACGTCGTGATCGGCGAGCAGGCCGAAGCGCTCCGTGCCGAGAAGGCGCGCTCCGACACGCTGCTCCAGAACGTCATCCCCGCCCCGATCGCGGCGCGGCTGATGGATGGCGAACGCGGGATCGCCGATGCCTATCCATCGGTCACCGTCCTGTTCGCCGACATCGTCGGGTTCACCGCCCTGACCTCCCGACTCCGGCCCGATGCGCTCGTCGACCTCCTGGACCGCCTGTTCACGAGCTTCGACGCGCTCGTCGCGGAGCGGGGCCTCGAGAAGATCAAGACGATCGGCGATGCGTACATGGTCGCCGGCGGGCTGGCCGAGCCGGTCGACGACCACGCCGGGCGCACGATCGACCTGGCGCTCAGGATGGTCGATGTCGTGGAGCGGGAGGGCGCGAGCATGGGTGGCCTCCGCGTCCGGATCGGTGTCCACACCGGCCCCGTCGTCGGCGGCGTGCTCGGCCACCGCAGGTTCGCCTTCGACATCTGGGGTGAGACGGTGAACATCGCCAGCCGCCTCGAGATCGCATGGCGTGCCGAATCGCGTCCACGTCACGGACGCGACGCTGCGCCTCGTGCAGGATCGGTTCGATGCCGAGTCGCTCGGGCAGGGTCGACCTTACGGGGCTATGGCCCGATCGAGACCTACGCGATCTCCGGACCGCGGGTCGATCCGGGGCCGGACGCGCCCCGGTCCGAGCCCTCGGTGCCCGCGAGCTCGCGAAGCCGATCGAGGATCAGCTCGAGGTCGGCCTCGGTCGTGAGGTAGTTCACGATCCCCGCGCGGAGGGCTACGCGCGTGCCAGCTCGCGCAGGCGATCGAGGATGCGGTCGAGGTCGGCTTCGGTCGTGAGGTAGTTCACGATCCCCGCGCGCAGGTACGTCCGGCCGCGCAGGACCGTCGTCGACAGCCATCCGTCGCCGCTGGCCTCGAGCTTGGCGGCGAGCGTGTCCTGGTGTCGATCGAGGACCGCCGGATCGAGCGCTGAGCGCCGCGGCGCGCCCGCCGGGCAGGTGGCGGAAGCACACGACGGACAGCTCGGGCTCGGCGGGCAGGGCCTCGAAGTCGTCGCTCTCGGCGATGCGCCGCGCAAGGGTCGCCGCGAGATCGTCGGTGCGCTCGATGAGCTTGCCGAGGCCGGTCGTGCCGAGATGCTTCCAGCTCAGCCACAGCTTCAGCGCGCGCCACCGGCGCGTGCCCTCGAAGCCGAGCTTGTAGAAGTTGAGCTGGCCGGCGTGGCTGTCGTCGTGGCCGGCATCGGCGTCATCGGCGTCGCGCGGGCCCGTCCCCTGGCCGTCCGCGCCGCGGTAGTACTCGGGACGTCGCCGGCCGAACGTCGCCCCCAGCAACGACCCATCGCGGACGAGGAGCCCGCCGATGTCGTACGCCTGGAAGAACCACTTGTGGGGGTCGACGGTGACGGAGTCCGCGAGCTCGAGCCCGGGCACGCGCGCCGCGTCCCGCTGCCGACAGCCGCGCCGCGCCGCCGTAGGCGGCATCGACATGGAGCCACAGGCGCTCTCGGTGGGCGAGCTCGGCGAGCTCCGGGACGAGGTCGATCGAGCCGGTGTTGGTCGACCCGGCGACGGCGGCGATCGCGACCGGGGTGAGCCCGGCCGCGCGGTCGGCGGCGATGGCCCTGGCGACGGGCTCCGCGTGGAGGCGGAAGCGTTCGTCGGACGGCAGCACCGCGAGCGTCTCGGGCGGGAAGCCCAGCTCATCGAGCGCCCGACCGACCGAGAAGTGCGTCTGGTCGCTGGTATAGACACGCAGGCCTTCGAGCGCCCGGCCGCGCGGCGGCTCGCTCGCCCCGGTGATGCGCGGGACGTGCACATCGCGCGCGAGCGCCATGCCGATGAAGTTCGCCATGACGCCGCCCGACGTGAGCAGCCCGAACGACCCGTCGCCGAACCCGACGAGGTCGCACAGCCAGCGGATGACCTCCTCCTCGACGAACGCCGCGGTCGGCCCCGCGTGCCAGACGTCGACGCCCTGGTTCGTCCACTGCGCGAGGACCTCGCCGGCGATCGAGGCCACGAGGGGCGGCGGCGTGAAGTACGACAGCGCGCGCGGGTGATAGGCATTGAGCTGGTGTGGTGCCAGTCGCTTGCGGAACTCAAGCAAGACGCTTGCAGAAGGCAAGGGGTCTCGTGGGGCCGGCGCCGGCGCCAGCGAGTCGCCGAAGAAGATCCGCCGCAGATCGTCGTAGGCCACGGGCTCGCCCATCGAGCGCGCCATCGCGTGGTCGTACAGGTAGTCGAGCGCCTCGCGCCAGGTCGCCTCGCCCAGGGCCTCGAGCGCCGCGCGCGACCGGGCGGGATCGGTGACACCGATGAGCTCGGGCTCGGGATGCCACGCGAAGTCGGCGAGCGGATCGGTGGCCGTGGTCTCGGCGTCGGGCATGGCCGGATGCTATCGGGCGTGACTGCCTAGTCGCGGAAGTCGGCGGCGTTGAGGCGGCGGCGGTCGACCGTGAGCTGGAGGACGTCGGGTCGGCTGTAGTGGCCGGTCGGGTCGAAGTTCTGGCGCTCCTCGCGGACGCGCGCGAGGTCGATGTCGGCGCACACGAGGCGCTCCTCGCCGGCCACGGGCGCGACGACCCACTCGCCATCCGGCCCTGCGATGCACGAGCCCCCGTCGTAGATCAGGTGCTCCGGGTCGCCGCCGTAGTCCTCGATGACGGCCTGCTTGAGCGGGAAGTCATCGGGCAGGTCGGCGGCGCTCACGAGCGTCGACGCGCTGAGGGCGTAGACGCGGCCCTCCGCCGCGATGAATCGGGTGATGGCTTCGGTGTTGTGGACACCACCCGGCCACACCGCGACGTGGATGTCCTCGCCGCCGGCGTACATCGCGGCCCGCGCGAGCGGCATCCAGTTCTCCCAGCAGTTGAGGCCGCCGACCATCGCGCCGGCGCGGGTGTCGTGGACGCGCAGGCCGTGGCCGTCGCCGATGCCCCACGCGAGGCGCTCGCCGAACGTGGGCATGAGCTTGCGGTGGGCAGAGACGACGCCCTTCGCGGGATCGATGGCGACGAGCGTGCAATGGACGGTGCCGCTCGCCGGTCCGGTGCGACGTTCCGCGACACCCACATACGTGAAGACCCGGTGGTCGGCGGCGGCCTCGGCGATGTGCCGGATCTCGGGACCGTCGAGCTCGACCGCGTGGTCGAGGTACCAGGCGTGGGTGCGCTTCTGGTCGGGATCGTTCCAGGCGCTGGCGCGCGGCATGTCGACCCAGACGGGATAACCGCCGAGGAACGTCTCGCCGAAGGCGAGCAGCTCGACACCATTCTCGGCGGCCGCGCCGATCCAGCGGGTGACGGTGTCGGCGGTCTTCGTGCGGTCGCCCCAGGCGGTGTGGGTCTGGGCTGCGGCGATGCGCATCGGCGCGTCCCTCGTGCGGTCCGGCCGATGCTACCGCGTGGCCGGAACCGGTTCGACGTCGGGCTCGGATGACACGCGGCGCGCGGGCGGCGGGAACGGCTGCTTCAGCGTGAACGCCTCGGGCGTTGGGCCGTGGCGGGCGAGCAGCTCGAGGTGGGCGAGCGCGTGCTCGATCGTCGGGCGTCGGCCGGCCGGGACCCACCACGCGGCGAGATGCGGCCCGTCCCAGAGGTCGAACCAGTGCCGCCGGAGCTGGAAGGACTCGACGTGGGCGCTGCGGTAGGTGAACGCCTTGAGGTCGTCGACCGAGCGCCACACCGAGAGGTTGATGATCACCCGCGGGTCGTTGGTGACCTTGAGGTGCGTCGCGTTGCCGGAGTCGTCCTTGAGGCGCCAGATGAAGCCCGGCGCTTGCTCGGCCAGCTCGTTGATCTCGGCGAGGCGGCCGACGAATCCGCCCATCCGCAGATCCTCGATGGGCCAGCGCGCCCGCCCGATGTTCGTCTGCGCGAGCTCGTAGAGCGGCGTGTCATCCACGTCGGGCAGCGTACCGCTGAGCATGGCCTCCGAGGAGCGGGGTTGCCGGACCACCTTGGTCCGCAGCGACGCCTCTACGCACTGCCAGGCAGCGCCGCCAGCACGGGACGCGCCCAGAGCCGGGACCCACCGGGGCGCCGAAGGACGCTCCGGGCTACCATCCCCGGCCGTGACGTCCCCGGAACAGCCGCCCTCGGTTCGGCCTGTCGAATACAAGGGCGAGCCGCTCGATGCGCAGCGCGGTCCGGGGCTCGGTTGCTTCCGGTTCCAGGTCGGGCTGCTGGTCGTGCTCATCGTGCTGACGCCGCTCAGCGTCTACTGGGACTGGCCGCCGATGGTCAGCGCGATCCTGCTGTTCGCGGTGATCGCGCTGCTGCTCGTGGCCGGGCAGACGATCATCTTCCTGCTGCGACTCGTCGCGTCCGATCGGCGAGAGGGCCGCCGTCGCCCGCTGGCCAGCGAGACGCCCACCGTCGGCGAGCTCGAGGATGCCGGCGGCGTCGACGCGAACGAGCCGCCGCCCGACGCGAGCGTGCGAGAATAGTCGCCCCACCTTCAGGAACCATCCTGCGTCTGCCCGCTCAGGAGGCTGACCCGCTCGTGCCCGTCCTCGCGACGTTCTTCTCGGTCCGCCGCGGTCGCGATCCGTTCTTCAAGTTCTTCATGAAGACGTTGTTCCCGCGTCAGGTCGGCGACTACGAGAAGAAGTTCGGCATCCGCTTCCTCGGCTGGTACAACGTCGCGCACGGCTGGGACTTCGACAACGTCATCCTGCTCGAGCTGCCGGACTACGGCACGCTCGACAAGCTGGAGGCCGACGAGGCCACGCGCGCGCTCGGCCATCGGGCGGGCGAGTGGCTCTTCGAGCGCCATCACTCGATGTTCCTCCGGGAACGGCTCGGGCCCGACCTCGAGTACCACGGCTGACCAAGGAGGCGACATGGACACGAGCCACAACAGCATGCTGGGAGAGCTCGCCGGCGACGCCGCCATGGAGCGAGCCGACTTCCTCGTCCAGGCGACCGACCAGTTCCGCAAGTTCCTCGACGCCAACCGTGAGCGGATCGAGGAGCTGGGCGGCCTGACGCTCATCGATGAGGAACCCGACTACCTGTCGATCGCGCCGGACCTGACGTTCCGCAGTCGGACCCGGTTCGAGGACCCCGACACCGGCGAGTGGGTGAGCGAGACCGAGGTCATCGAGACGCCCGCCGAGATCGTCGAGCTGTACAACCCGGCCGACCTGTACGCCGCGTTCGGCGAGGCGGCCAAGGAGGCGGCCGGGCTCGCGGCCGAACCCACCGCGACGGATGAGCTCCTCGACACGGCAGGGATCGCGCCCGAGGAGACCTTCGGTCTCAACGATGACGAGGCGTACGCACGCGCCGCCGACGACTGGGCGGCCGCGCAGGGCGTCGTCCTCGACGCCGATTCCGAAGAGGGCGCGGCGCAGCGCATCTACGACCTGGCGCTCGAGTTCCAGGAGCGCAGCCAGCGCAGCGAGGCGCGCCTCATCGAGCAGTTCGAGGAGGCCGTGCAACGGCTCGCCGGACGGCTCGGCGACCTGATCGTGGTGGACGACGAGGACGAGCGGCTCACCCTGAGCGCCGACGGTCGCTTCAAGGCCGAGGTCCTGCCCGAGGACAGCGAGGGCGAGTGGCGGACGCTGTCCGAGCCCGGGGCCATCGTCGAGTACTACGACCCGACCGACGTGTTCGGTGACCTCGCGGACGCCCTCGCGGAGGCCTATCCGGCGATCGCGCCGGAGGCTGCAGGCGCGGCCGAAGCGGACGCGGGCGACGAGGCCTTCGGCGACGAGGACGACATCGCGGCCGAGGACGAGTCGGGCCAGAACGGCAGCCGGCCCTAGGCCGGTCGCGCCGTCGGGGATCCGCGCGGATGCGCCTCGTCGGCGCCGAGCTCGTCGAGAGCCGGGAGATCCTGCCCGGTCAGTGGCTGCAGGCGTACCACGCGCCGGAGATCGCCAACGGGTCGCGGGCCGGGCAGTTCGTGCACGTCCGACCCGGTGACTGGTCCGGGCTGGTCCTTCGGCGGCCGTTCTCGATCAATACCGCCGATGCCGCCACGGGCATCATCACGATCCACTTCCGGACGGTGGGGCGGGGGACCGAGTGGTTCACGCGCCTGCGTCCGGGCGACGTCATCGACATGCTCGGGCCGCTGGGGCGGCCGTTCGAGGTGGATCGCCAGTCGCGGCACCTGCTGCTGATCGCCGGCGGCCTGGGCATGGCCGGCGTCCGGATGCTGGCCGACGAGGCGCTGCGCGACGGGCGCCAGGTGGTGCTGCTGTTCGGGGCGGCGTCGGCGCGGGATGTCTACCCGTCGAACCTGCTGCCGGACGAGGTCGAGTACGTCGTCGCGACGGATGACGGGTCGCTGGGCCACCACGGGCTGGTGACCGCGCTCATCCCCGAGTACGAGGCGTGGGCCGACCAGGCGTTCGCGTGCGGGCCCGTATCGGATGCTCGAGGCGCTGGCTCGGCAGGCGGCGGGGCGGCGGCAGCGGCTGGGCGTCGCGAAGCTGGGCCGGAAGCGCGGCGGCGGGAAGCCGCTGGCGATCGGCTCGCCGGAAGCGCGCCGGAAGGCGTATCTCCAGGTGTCGATGGAGCAGAACATGGGCTGCGCGGTGGGCGCGTGCCTCGGTTGCGTCGTCATGGGCGTGTCGGGGACGCCGCAGCGGGTGTGTCGCGAGGGGCCCGTCTTCGCGTACGACGAGATCGATTGGGAGAAGGGCTGGCCGCCGGGGATGGCGTCGTGAAGGCGAAGAAGCGGGTGGTCACCGCGCGGCCCACGGCGCGGACGCCGACCGTTCGCCGGATCAAGCCGGCCATCGTGCCGGCCCCTCGGGTGCCGGGTTCGACCCGGCCGGCGCTCGAGAAGCCTGTCGCGGGCCGCCCGCGCAGCCGCGGTGTCGGTCGCGCCGGCCGTCGATGCGCTCGGTGGCGGAGAGGTCGATCTGTCGGTCGATCTGGGGCGCGGGTTGGTGCTGCCGAACCCGATCCTGGTGGCTTCGGGGACGTTCGGCTACGGGGTGGAGTACGGCGACGTCGTCGACGTCCAGCGGCTGGGTGCGATCTGCTGCAAGGGGACGACGCTCAAGGCGCGCATCGGCAACCCCACGCCGCGCGTGACCGAGACGCCGGGCGGGATGCTGAACTCGATCGGGCTGCAGAACCCGGGGGTCGACGCGGTCATCGAGAAGTACGGCAAGACGTGGTCGGGCTGGTCGGTGCCCGTGATCGTCAACGTCGCGGGCGAGTCGATCGCGGACTACGTGGAGTGCGCGCGGCGGCTCGACGGTCAGCCCGGCGTCGCGGGGATCGAGCTGAACATCTCGTGTCCGAACGTCGGCAAGGGCGGGTTGCAGTTCGCGATCGATGCCGAGGCGGCGGGCGCGGTCACGGCGGCGGTTCGGCGGGCGACCGATCTGCCGCTGCTCGTGAAGTTGTCGCCGAACGTGGCGGACGTGCGGCCGATCGCGCGGGCGATCGCGGATGCGGGCGCGGATGCGCTGACGGCGGTGAACACGCTCAGCGGGATCGCCGTCGCGCCGTCGCGTCGGGGTCCGCTGCTGGGCAACACGTACGGCGGGGTCTCGGGGCCGGCGATCAAGCCGATCGCGCTGCGGATCGTGTACGAGGTGGCGCAGCTGGTCGACATCCCGGTCGTCGCGATCGGCGGTGTGTCGACGCTGGACGACGTGCTGGACTTCCTGGCGGTGGGTGCGGAGGCGGTCCAGGTGGGCACGGCGCTCTTCGCGGACCCGACGCTGCCGGTCCGCCTGATCGATGAGCTGGCGGCCGTGTGTCGTGCTCGCGGGTTGTCCTCGTACCGGCCGCTGATCGGGACGGCCCTGCCGAAGAAGCCGGCACCGAACTCCGCGAAGGGTGTCGAGTACCGGCCATGAGCCGCGACGCGTGAGCGGCGCGTGGACCTGCCCCGAGTGCGGGCGGTCGTTCGGGCGGGCGGGGCAGTCGCATACCTGCGTTCCGGCGGGCTCGTTGGAGGCGTCGTTCGCGGGGCGGCCGGCGTGGTACCGCGAGGCCTTCGACCGCATCGAGGCACACCTTCGCGGGTCGGCCGAGGTCGTCGTCGAGCCCGTGCAGGTCGGCGTGTTCTTCAAGCGCTCGCGATCGTTCGCGGAGATCCGGCCGATGAAGTCGGTGCTGCGGGTGGAGTTCCTGCTGTCGCGGTCGCTCGACGACCCGCGCATCTCGAAGACGCTGCCGCTCAGCGCGAACCGCATCGCGTACTTCGTGGACCTGCGCGCGCCGGAGGAGGTCGACGCGACGCTCCTCGGCTGGCTCGCCGAGGCCTACGACTCGTCCCCGGTCTGACCCGCGTCTTCGCGTCGGCCGTGCTCAGCTGATGTGCATTTCGGCGGCTGGCGGAGCGCAAGGCCCCGGACGCCACCCGCGACAGCTCGGTGGCGCGTCGCTTGTCGGCGGCGACGACCGTCCGATGTGCATCAGGCCGGCGAAGAGCCACTTGGGGTCCCGTTGGTCGTGGCTTGTCGCGACGCAGCCCCGGGAATGCACATCAGGCGATCACGAGCGTCGCGAAGTTCGCGTGAACCTGGGCGGCACGCGATGACTCTGGACGGGTGACGGCATCGCGAGGGAGGGTGGGTTGGACCCGGACCGCATCCGACGGGCCCAGCACGGCGACGCCGACGCGTTCACGGAGCTGATCGAGGGACGGATCGGGGCGATGACCCGGACGGCGACGGCGATCCTGGGGCACGAGGCGGACGCACGCGACGCGGTGCAGGACGCGCTCGTCGCGGCCTGGCGCCAGCTGCCGAGGCTGCGTGATCCGCAGGCGTTCGACGCGTGGCTGACCCGCATCCTCGTCCATCGGTGTCGACGAGGCCTCCGTCGCCGGGGAGCGGCGCGCGTCCGCGAGATCCCCGCCCAGGCGCTCGAGATCGACGACAGCCCGGCCGCGCCCGACGACCTCGCCGCCGCGGAACGGCGCGCCGCCATCGGTCGAGCGTTCGACCGCCTGACCATCGATCAGCGGACGCTCCTCGTCTTGCACCACCTCGACGGCCGGCCCCTCACCGACATCGCGGAGGTCCTCCGCGTCCCCGTCGGCACGGCGAAGTCACGGCTCCACCACGCGCGGATCGCCCTCGACCGGGCGCTCACCCGCGAGGGCGGCCGATGACCGGGCCGACCGGCGTGGACGATCGCGAGCTCGAGGCGGTCCTGGCCGGCCGGGCCACGCGCGCGGCTCGAGCCGACGACCGGGAGCTCCTGGCCGCCGTGGGTCAGCGCATCGCCGCGACGGGCCAGGTACGGCTCGTCCCGCTCGTCCCGGTCGCCTGGGAGCGAGTCGCCTGGCTGGGTTCGATCGCGGTCGCGCTGATGATCGGGCTCACCGCGGGCTCGTCGGGCCGCGCTGGCTCCAGGGCATCGGAGCCACCGCGGTGCCATCCGCCACGGGCGAGACGACGTCCCCGACCGCGACGACGCTCGAGGCATCCACAGGCGAGCGCGGCTTGAAGATCCCGATGCTGCCGGAGCAGCTCGCCGCCGCGATCCCGCGGCTCGACGGACGGCTGGTGATCGTCCAGGGCCGCATGGATCCCGAACGAGTGCCCTGCCCCACGGGTCCGGCGGGCTGCTGGGCGGGCAGGTTGGCCGGCTACGCGGGGCCGCCGATCCTCGCCGCGCCTGATGGGCCAGCCGACTGGGATGGCTCGGCGGTCGGCCGGCCGGTCCTCGCGATCGACCACGGAGAGGCGCGGTACGTCGGGCAGCTCGGCACGAGCGGGGTGATGCGCGTCGCTCGTCCGTCCACGCTCGTCAAGCCGCTCGACGACGCGACGGCTTGGTCCTGGTCGAGGGTCGCGTCAACGCCGATTGCGGGGCCAGCGCAGGCGGATGCTCGATCGGCATCGACGACGGCATCTCGGCCGGGGAGGTCCTGCAGCCGGTGCTCGCGGAACCGGGGCGGCCGCCGGCACACGGCGGGGTCGGCCGCTTCGTCCTCCGCTGGGGCGACGTGGCGCACTCGTGCCCGTCGACCACCGGGCCGGGCGCGCCGAGCTGCGCATCGCCGATCGGGCTGCCGTGGACGTTCGTCGGATGGGTCGCCGGCGACGCGATCCGGACCCAGCCGGTGCCGACATGCGATGGCGTCGATGGCGATCTGTGCGCCGCGCTCGCGGATCTCGCGGTGGGCGACACGCCGGACGTCGTCTCGATCGACGTCGGGCCGTTCGGGTGGCAACGCTTACACACGAGGTCGTCGCGACGCTCACCGACGGATCGGGCAGAGCCTGGATCTGCAACACCGAAGGGAGCGAGCTCGGCTGCCGATCACGGCTTGGTACGGAGCCCAACGGCACTCGCGATCGTTCGGGTCGTCGTCGACGGCGTCGCCAGCCGGTACGTGGTCTTCACGAACGCGCAGGGGATGTCGTTCGACCTGACCGTCGATCGGACGGCGACCATCTCCCTGACGCGCGGCGAGTGGCAGATGTTCTCGACCGACGTACCGCCGCCCGGGCCGCCGAACGACCTCTGTTCGTCCACGCTCGACGTCCACCCGGGCGACCGCCTGGAACTCCGCATCACGGTGACCAACGGGGTCTGTGCGCAGCAGGTCGCGCCGGACGCGAGCCCGAGGTCCTGACGCCCTTCCACGTACACTCGGGCTCGATGACGACCCTTCGATCCACGGTCGATGTGGCAGCTCGGCAGGCCATCGCCGAGCGGACCGAGGCGCTCTTCCGGCGCTCGGGCGCGCTCCGTGACGGCCACTTCTCGCTCAAGAGCGGCCGCCACTCCGACGCCTATCTCGAGAAGTTCGCCGTGCTCAGCGACCCCGCCGCGACCAGCGAGCTGTGCGGGTTCTGGGCGGCGCGTCACCGGGACGCGGACGGGACGCCGGAGGTCGACCTCGTCGCCGGTCCCACCACGGGCGGCGTGATCCTCGCGTTCGAGACCGGCCGGCAGCTCGGCACGCGGGCGATCTTCGCGGAGGAGGTCCGGGGCGACGACGGCACGACCCACCGCGAGTTCCGCCGCGGGTTCACGATCGGCGAGGGCGAACGCGTGCTGCTCGTCGACGACATCCTCACGACGGGCGGCTCGCTGCTCGCGATGATCCCCGCGGTCGAGGCGCAGGGCGGCGAGATCGTCGAGTGCGCGGTGATGGTCGACCGTTCCGGCGGGCTCCAGACGCTGACCTCGCCGACGACGGGCCGCGTCTACCCGCTGCGGAGCCTCTGGTCGCTCGACCTGCCGACGTACGAGCCGGGCCCCGCGACCTGCCCTCGTTGCGCCGAGGGCGAGCCGGTGGTCAAGCCCGGGAGCTCGGGGACGGGAGTCGGCGCGGGCTCGTGAGGCGGCTCCTGGCGGCCCTTGCGGTGGCCGTCGCGCTCGGCATCGCTGCGCTCGTGATCGTCACGCGACCGACCGCCGTGAACCCGACCCTCCCGTCGTCGCCGGTCGACGGCGTCGTCGTCCGCGTCGATTCAGGCGGCCTGAACGCGGTCAGGAGCTTCACCCTGCGGACGAACGACGGCGCGCAGCTCAAGTTCGACCTGAGCCAGCTGCAGAACGGCACGGAGTTCCCGCCGGGTCATCTGAGCGAGCACGCGGCGACGGCGACGCCGATCCGGGTGGCCTTCCGGGTCGATGGGTCGACGCTCCTCGCGACCCACCTCGAGGACGCGCCGACTACCCCTTGACGACCTGGTCGATGGACGCCTTGAGCTCATCCTCGGCGATGATCCCCTCGAACGAGCCGTGGACGACACCGTCGCCGCCGACGACGAAGATCCAGGGCTCGCTCGTGATCCCCCAGTCGAGCACCGACTGCACCGGCACGAGCTGCGGCGGGTTCCCCTGCGTCACCGGCTGGAGGCTGCCGTCCTTCGTCTCGAGCTGATAGGGCTCGACGTTGATGACCGTCAGGTCCGGGTACTTGGCGACGACGTTCTTGACATGATCGAGCGTCGGGCCGCACTGCGCGCTCTGGCAGAACGCGGGCGTGGCGAAGACCAGCACGAATGGGTGCTTCGCCGCGACCGCATCGGCGACCGAGGTCTCGTAGAAGCGCTGCACGGGCGTCTTGTCGGACGAGATCTTCGCGACGTCACCGCCGACGTCCGCGAGGGTCGGCGTCTTGGACGCCGGCGCCTTGTCGCCGACCGCGACGCCAGCCGCCTTGTCGAGGACGTCGAGCTGCATGTCGACCGTCTCGGCCGCCTTGCCCGGGAGCTGCGTCGTGAAGCGGGCGGTATACGGGCCCGCGTTCGGCAGCTTGACGTTGGTGACGTAGACGCCACGAACGTCCTGGATGCCCCACACGAAGCGCCCTTCGCCCGACGCCACGGGCGCCGTCTGACCCTGGGGGATGAACTCGACGGACGCGGTCTGGTCGGGCGAGGCGACCGGCTGGTTCTGCTTGTCGAGGAACGAGAACACGAAGCGGTTGTCGCCGGCCACGAGCTGCGTCGAGATGGGCACCGGGAACAGGTCCCCGGCGGTCGACGCCGATGGCGCGACGCTCGCGCTGGGGCTCGTGCCGGACCCACCACCGCAGGCGCCGACGAGCAGCGCGACGATGACCACGCCGGCGAGGGACAAGGGGCGAAGGGGGCGCACGACGGGAGGGTAGCCCCGAAGCCGCTCGCACGCCGTCGACGTAGAATGCCGAGCGTTCCCCGCGTGCTCGTCAGCCCATCCCGAGGACGACCGATCCCCGCATGACCCGCTTCCGGATGCTCGCCGCGGCGACCGTCGTGACGACGCTCCTGCTCGTCACGATCGGCGTCGTCGTTCGCGCCACCGACTCGGGGACCGCGTGCCCCGTGTGGCCGGGGTGCTTCGAGGGCCAGTTCCTGCCGAGCCTCGACGATGGCGCGCAGGTCTGGTTCGAATGGATGCATCGCACGATCGCCGTCGTGGTCGGGTTCGAGATCCTGGCGTTGGCGGGCCTCGCCTTCCTCGACCATCGAGATCAGCGGTCGATCTGGATCCCATCGGTCGCCGCGGTCGGCCTCGTCGGGTTCCAGGCCTGGCTGGGGCGCGAGACCGTCCGGCTCGGGAACAGCGGCGAGTCGGTCACGGCGCATCTGGCCGCCGCGATGCTGCTGGTCGGGCTGCTCGTGTATCTGCTGGTGCGAAGCGGCTATCCGGCCCACATCCCGGGCCGCGGCGGGAGCCAGCGCTTCACCTTGCTCGCGTCGTTCGCCGCGGTCGCGACGTTCGCGCTGCTGATGTTCGGGTCGCATGTGACCGCGGCGAACGCGGCGCTCGTGTTCGTCGACTGGCCGCTGATGAACGGGTCGTTCTTCCCGGCGCTGACGTCGGACATCACGACGGCGCACGTCCTCCATCGATGGGTGGCGATCGTCGTCGGGCTCATCGTGGTGGCGGTCGCGATCGTGGCGTGGCGCACGCAGCGTGACCATCCGACGCTCGTCCGGCTGGCCGTCCTCGCCGGGATCCTCTACCCGATCCAGGCGCTCATCGGTGGGGCGCAGGTCCTGACCCGCCTGGACGAATGGACGCAGACCGCGCATCTCGCCCTCGGCGCGATCATCTGGGGGTTGCTCGCCGCGCTCGCTGTCTCGGCGTACTACGAGGCGCGAGTCGCGACCGTGCCCTCGCCCGTCGGGCCGGGCTCGGGACGTGGCGTCTCGGACGACGGTGTCGCGGCGCCGCCCCGGACGACGCGCGATTCGGTCCGTGCCTACATCGCGCTGACGAAGCCGCGGATCATCGAGCTCCTGCTCGTGACGACGGTCCCGGCGATGGTCCTCGCCACGCGTGAGGTGCCGGGCATCGAGCTCGGTCACTGGGGCTGGCTGACGTTCTGGACGCTCATCGGCGGGACGCTCGCGGCAGGTAGTGCGAACGCCATCAACTGCTACCTCGACCGCGACATCGACGAGCTGATGACACGCACCCGGCGGCGGCCGCTGCCGGCGCACCAGGTCGACCCGGAGCGGGCGGTCGTGTTCGGCATCGTGCTCGGCGTGATCTCGATCGCGCTGATGAGCTGGACCGTGAACCTGGTCGCGGCGTTCCTGACGCTGCTCGCGATCGCGTTCTACGTGATCGTGTACACGCTGCTGCTGAAGCGGACGACGACCCAGAACATCGTCATCGGCGGCGCCGCCGGGGCGCTGCCGCCGGTCATCGGGTGGGCGGCCGTCACGGGCTCCGTGGGGATCCCGGCGCTGCTGCTGTTCGCGCTCGTCTTCTACTGGACCCCGCCGCATTTCTGGGCGCTGGCGCTGCGCATCCGCAAGGACTACGCCGCGGCCGGCGTGCCGATGCTGCCCGTGGTCCGCGGCGTGCCCGAGACGGCACGCCAGATCGCCCTGTACTCCGTCCTCCTGGTCGACGATCTCGCTGGTGTTCTTCGCGGTCGCGCAGATGGGCTGGGTGTACCTCGTCGCGGCGGTCGTGCTCGGCGCGCTGTTCCTGTGGCGCGCGTTCACGCTGTGGCAGCAGGCGTCGTCGCCGGAAGGCTCGCTGGCCCAGGCGATCCGCCTGTACCGCTACTCGATCACGTACCTGACGCTGCTGTTCGTGGCGGTGGCGGTCGACACGCTGGTCGCGCTGGCCTGACCCCGGCGCGAGCCCCCGCTCCGTTCCGCACTCGCTGACTTCCGCGCAGCAACCGCAGCCGGCTTCCAAGCTGCGCCCCTACGGGGCCACCCCCTGCCAGTCCACGGTGCCGCCCTGGCCCTCGAGTGACACCGCCGGGGCGACCCCGTCAGGGTCGACGAGCAGGAACGAGAGCCGTGACTCCGGCACGTTCGGGACGGCGATCCGCGAGTCGTCCGGGAGCCACGCGGGCGGGCCCAGCTGGTCGAGGTCGGAGACCGGCAGGGTGGCGAGCTTGCGCGGTGCCGACCCATCCCCTGTTGCCACCCACAGCGCGGAAGGCTCACCAACGGCCCCCTGGATCCACGCGATCCGGGTCCCGTCGTTGGACCATGCGGGCCAGCCGAAGAGCTGGGGGAACGACCCCGGGCCGCGGACGAGCACGGACTCGGTCCACGACCCTTCGTTCCGCACCGCCACCATCAGGTGCTGGCCTGTCGAGCGGTCCCCGGCGAGACGCACGGTCGCAACGTAGGCGATCGCATCGCCCGTCGGCGACCAGGAGGCCTGGCCGATCGACGCATACCCGAGGGGCCCCGCCGTCGGAACGACCGTGACGTCACCCGTCCGGACGTCCACCACCTCGAGGACCCCGTCCTTGTCGGACCCCGCCCGCGGCACCGCGACCGCGAGCTCGTTGCCATCCGGCGACCATGACATGCCGGTCGTTCGCAGCATGTCCGCAGGGATCAGCGCCACCTGCATCGCGATCGCCCGGCCGCCATCCGTGTCGGCCACGAACAGTCGGCCCTCCGAGGCGATGGCGATCCGACGGTCATCGGGGGACCAGGCGAGCCCATCCACGAACATCGGCGCGAGGGTCGGGGTGATCGATCGGATCCCGCCACCGTCTGCGTCCATCACGTAGATCTCCCCCGGGTGGATGGAGGACGTGCTCGGGATCGGTCCGCCCCACGCGGCGATCCGCGTGCCGTCCGTCGACCACTGCGGCCCGCGGAGGAGCATCCCCTTGGGACTGATCCGGCGAGGCCCGGTGCCGTCGGGCCGGGCGACCGACACCACACCTTCCCGGGACGTGACGAGCAAGCCAAGCGTTGGACGCGTCGGGCGGGTGATGGGCGCAGGCTGCCTCGTCGAACCCGTGAGGAGCGACTGCCCGACGATGGCGAGCAGCAGCGCCCCGGCCGCGAGGAGGAAGGTGGCCCAGCGGAGGAGGGGAACGCGCTCGCCGTGTCGGGCGCGGAGGACGATCTCGCGGTCCACTGGCACCCTCCGTCACGTGGCCGCGATCTGCGGCTCTCAGCCCATACGGCGTCCTCGACCTCCGATTCGGTTGCAGGTTTCTTGCGCCACATCGCCGCTGACTGGCGCGACCCTTCGGACCTGGGTCAGGCCGGCGCTGGCAGCGCGTCGTCGGGGATCTCGGAGCCGGCGACGCCCAGGTGGCGGCGCAGGCCGATGAGGCCGCGGCGCATCACGAAGTCGTGGTTGATGACGAAGATCTCGCGCACGAACGGCAGCGGCGTCAGCAGGTTCATCCACCAGCGGTTCGTGCGGATCCGCCAGTCGTAGCGGACGAGGGTCGCCGCGCCCTCCGACCGCAGCGTCCAGATGCCCTTCCCCTCGAGCTCGCCGACCGCATCCCCGGAGAGGCACGTGGGCCGCTCGATCCGGTCGGTCGTCAGGTCGAACCGGAGGAGGTACGGCAGCCGCCCCTTGAACGTGTAGCGGCGCGTATCGCCGGCGCCGTGCTCGTCGCCGGGCGCGAGCTGCTCCACGGCGAGCACCGCGTCCCACCATGACGGCCAGCTCAGCGTGTCCTCGATCGCGTCGTAGACCCGGTCGATGGGCGCCTCGACGCGCCACGTGGTCACGAACTCGTAGTAGCCCATCGCGCCTCCTCGACCGTGATGCGCACATCGTGCCCGGCCGGTTCAGCGCATGCGCGCGATCTCCGCGACGAGCGCCCGCGGGTCCGGGGCGCGCCCGAGGAGGTCGCGGATCACCTCGCCCGACGACCGCTCGAGGCCGAACCGGAAGAGTCGCTCGCTCGCGACCGCGTACCAGCGCCGGATCGTCGGGCGCGACGATCAGCCGCATCGCCGCGCGGATGTCGGCCGCCAGCACGGCGCCCACGGCGTAGTTCGCCATGTAGCCCGGATCCGAGGCGAGCTGGCCGCGGATCGCCCACCACGACCACTCGGGATGCGGTGCGATGCGCAGCCACTCCCCGGTGATCGCGGTCCAGACGTCGTTGGGACGCCGATCGGGGTCGCGGAGCATCCGGATCTCGAACAGGGCCCACGCCGTGTCGAGCGCCACGTCGGCGTACCGGCCGCGGATCGCCTGGGCCTCGGCGACCGACGCACCGATCCACCGCTCCTGCCACGCCGGCTCCGCGGTATCGAGCGCGAGCACCTCGGCGAGGGCCTCGGTGAAGGCGTCCGAGTCGGGCCAGTCGGCGAACGCCGGCCGGGTCCGGATCGCCGCGATGTGGATCGCGTGGCCGACCTCGTGGACGAGCTCCGTCAGCTCGCCCAGACCGCCGAGCGTGTAGGACCCGAACACCCACGGTTCGCCCGTCGACCAACCGTCGGGCCGATCCGCCGGCCGGCCGCCGAACTCGGTGTACGCGACGGGTACCGGCGGGACGCCCAGCGCGCGGTACGACGTCGAACCCGACGCCCAACGCCTCGACATCGGCACCCAATGAGCGCGCATGGGCGATGGCGATCGGCAGCAGCCGGTCGCGCGGGATCGACGCGGCGAGCGCACGCTCCGCCTCGCCGGCGACCCACCACCAGTCCCACGGCTCGATGGGCGGGCCATCTCCGCCCGCATCGCGCCAGGCGTCGAGGATCGCGAGCACACCACCCCTCGACCTCCCCCCGGTCGCCGGCGGACGACACCGAGGCTCGGAGCAGCGCCCGATACGGCGATCCCGCACCGCCATCGCCGTCGACCGCGTGCCACAACGGCTCGAGCGCGCGGAACAGTGCCTGGCGGCGATCCGACGACGGCTCGCGCGCCAGCCGACCGAGGATCGCCAGCCGCTGGATCGGCTCGCCATCCACGACGAGCGCCTGGCTCGCGGCCGTGAACGCGGCATCGAGCCCGCCGCCGTCGTCGTCCTCGCCGTCGGCGGCGCCCATCGTCTCGATCCGCTCCCGCATCGTCGCGAGCGCCCGCCGGTCCTCGGCATCCCCCTGATCAGGCGCGGCGGCCAGCGCCTCGTGCGCCCGCTCGATCAACTCGATCGCCGATGCCGCCAGCGCATCGACCCCGTCGATCCCACGCGCCACGGCGATCCCGTGCCGGTCCCACGCCTCGCGCGCGGCGAGGAAGGCGGCTTCGGCCTGTGCCAGGGATCCCATGGCCATCGATCGTGCCAGACGCGCGCGACGCCGGACGCCCGCGACGCACGCGGAGGCAGCACGCGCTGCGGCACACTCGCGGGCATGCAGCTCACCTTCCTCGGCGCGGCGCGCACCGTCACGGGCTCGCGCTTCCTGCTCGACACCGGCAAGGCCCGGATCCTCATCGACTCGGGCATGTTCCAGGGCAGCCCGCACGAGGTCATCCGGAACCGGGTGCCGCTCGGGTTCGACCCGGCGACGGTCGACGCGCTCGTGCTGACCCACGCGCATCTCGATCACTGCGGGATGCTGCCGGTGCTGGTGAAGCAGGGCTTCGACGGGCCGATCTTCTCGACATCGGCGACCGCCGATCTCACCGACATCGTGCTCCGCGACTCCGCGAAGCTCCAGGAGGAGTTCGCCGAACGCGCCGAGCGCCGTCGGAAGAAGGATCCCGCCCGAGCCGCCAAGTACGCGTCACAGGACCGCGACGCGTACGACGAGGCGCTCGCCCTCGCCGGGGAGACCGCGGCCGCCGACACCGCCGAGGGCGCTGACCCGGGCGTGGCCGCCGAGACCGGCGCCGCCGAAGCGGGCGCGGACGCGAAGCTCCGGATGACGCGTGAATCGGGCGGGCGAGTCGACCCCGAGCAGGCGGTCCTGCATCAGCCGCCCGAGGTCGTCATCACGCTCGACGACCCGCTCTATCTGCTGCCCGATGTCGAGCAGACGATGCCGAAGTTCCGGACCGTCGACTACGAGGCAGAGCAGGAGATCGCGCCGGGCGTCCACATCACGATCTATGACGCCGGCCACATCCTGGGCTCAGGGATGGTCCGCGTCCGCGTGGCGGGTGACGGCCCGGGCGGGCGCGACACGGTCGTCGTCTTCTCGGGCGACATCGGCCGGCCCGATACCCCGATCATCCGCGATCCCACCGCGCTCGACGCCGCCGATTACGTGATCGTCGAGTCGACGTACGGCGGCCGCGAGCACGACCCGCAGGACGTGTCGATCGCGGGGCTCGCCGATGCCGTGCGCAGCGTCCAGCAGTCGCGCGGCGTGCTGCTCATCCCGTCGTTCGCCATCGGGCGGACCCAGGAGATCGTGTGGGAGCTCGACCGGCTGCTCGATCGCGCGGAGATCCCGGAGCTGCCGCTCTACCTCGATTCGCCGATGGCCGGCAAGGCGTCCGACGTCTACCGCCGGCATCCCGAGGCGTACGACCAGGAGACGGCGGACCTGCTCCGTGCGCACGAGACGCCGCTCGACTACCCGGGCCAGATCGTCACCAACGACGCCGAGGATTCCAAGAAGATCAACGTCACCGAGCCGCCGTTCATGGTCGTCTCGTCGAACGGGATGCTCACCGGCGGCCGGGTGCTGCATCACTTCGCGCGCATCGCCGAGGACCCACGGTCGCTGCTGCTGTTCGTGGGCTACCAGGGGGAGGGCACGCTGGGCGCGCACCTGTTGCAGGGCGAGCGCCACGCGCGGGTCGACGGCCGCGACCTGCAGGTGCGCTGCCAGGTCAAGGCGCTCCACGGGTTCAGCGCCCACTCCGACGATCCGGAGCTGCGGGCGTGGCTGGGCAACTTCATCAAGGGTCGGCGTCCGGGCGATCAGGGCGTGCCGAAGCGGGTCTTCCTCGTCCACGGGGACCCGCCGGCGCAGGACGCCATCAAGCCCAAGATCGAGGCGATGGGCTTCTCGGTCCAGATCCCGACCTGGCACGAGACGGTCACGCTCGACTGACCTTCGCCGACCGGGCCGCGTGTTGCGCACTATGGAACATGGGTCGCACCACGCGCGACACGAGAGGCAATAGACCGGGGCTCTGCCAGCATCGCCGGCGGGTCGACGAGGCGCTCCCAGCGGGCGTCGGATCGGTCGGCCGCTTCCCAGGAGTGGCCGATGCCCGCAGCCCCCACCCGGACCCGCCCGACCTCCGCGACGCTCTACTTCGGGCCCTGGTACCGGAAGTCGCCGTTCTTCGAGAAGACGCTCGACGCGGGCTGCAGCGCCTACGACATCTACAACCACATGTACCTGCCGGGCTACTACGCGGACCCGGTGGAGGAGTACTGGGCGCTCCTGAACGGCGTCACCGTGTGGGACGTGAGCGTCGAGCGGATCGTCGAGATCACCGGCAGGGACGCGCGCGCGTTCACCAACAGCCTGACCTGCCGCGACCTCACGAAATGCGCCGTCGGGCAGGGGAAGTACGTCCTCATCACCGCCGAGGACGGCGGCATCGTCAACGACCCGGTGCTGCTGCGGGTCGAGGCGGACCGCTGGTGGCTCGCCCTCGCCGATAGCGACGCGGGCCTCTGGGCGCGCGGCGTCGCCGTCCACTCCGGCCTCGATGTCACCGTGCGCGAGCCCGAGGTCTACCCCATCCAGGTGCAGGGCCCGAAGTCGAAGGACGTGCTGCGCACGCTGTTCGGCGATGCGATCGACGGCATCCGCTACTACTGGACGCTGACGACGGAGCTCGATGGGATCCCGGTCGTCATCAGTCGCACCGGCTGGACCGGCGAGGTGGGCTACGAGATCTACCTGCGCGACCCGTCCCGCGGCGGCGACCTCTGGGATCGCGTCATGGAGGCCGGCAAGCCACATGACATCCGGCCGATCGCCCCGTGCGAGGCACGCCGGATCGAGGCCGGCATCTTCAACTACGGCTCCGACATCACCATCCGGAACAACCCGTTCGAGGTCATGGGCCTGGAGCGCCTGGTCGAGCCGCAGGATGCCGACTACATCGGCAAGGCGGCGCTCGAGCGCATCCGCCAGCAAGGCGTCTCGCAGAAGCTGGTCGGCATCAAGAGCCCGGGCGACGCGCTCCCCTTCGAGCTCGCCGAGACGCGTCCCGCGCTCCATCGCGGCGAGGCGGTCGGCACCGTGACGGACCTCATCTGGAGCCCGCGGCTCGAGGCCAACATCGGCTACGTCTGGCTGCCGATCGAGCTCGCGACCCCCGGCACGGAGCTCGAGATCGTCGCTCCCGATGGCTCGCTGTGGCCGGCGACCAGCGCGGCGATCCCGTTCCTGGACGCCAAGAAGGACATCCCGAAGGGCTGACCCATGCTGAGCACCCGTCTCGATCCCACCTGGACCGTCGCCGCCGCCGAGGACCAGCTCGCCGATGCCTGCAGCTACGTGCTCGCGGACGTCGGCGACGACCAGGCGATCGTCATCCGAGGTCGGGACGGGGAGCTCCGCGCGTTCCACAACGTCTGCCGTCACCGCGGCTCGCGCATCCTCGAGGAGCCGTGCGGGACGGCCGTGCGGCTCCAGTGTCCGTACCACGCCTGGGTCTACGACCAGGCGGGGCAGCTCATCCGTGCCAAGCACACCGAGACGCTCGAGGACTTCGCGTTCGAGACGACCGGCCTGACGCCGATGGACGTCGCGGTGGTCGACGGCGTCGTCCACGTCCGGCCGACGCCCGCGACGCCGACCGCCGTCCCGCAGGGCCTGCTGACCGACGCCGAGCTGGCCGGGGTGCGCAAGCCGTATCGCGCGGCCTCGCTCCTGCCGGGCCGGGCGTATCACGACCAGGCGGTGCACGACTTCGAGCGCGAGCAGTGGTTCCGGCGCGACTGGGTGTGCGTGGGTCGGGTCGAGGACGCGGGACCTGGCGTGGCGCCCTTCGAGACCCAGCTCGACGGCGAGCGGATCGTGCTCTCGCGCGATGCCGACGGCACGCTCAGCGCGCAGCGCGCCGCCTCACCGGGCGCGCCGGTGCGCATCGCCAGCTGGCAGGGCTTCGTGTTCGTGTCCTTCGCCGCGGACCCGCCCGCTCTCGATGGCTGGCTCGGCGACCTCGTGGAGCATGTCGAGCGGTTCGACTTCGGCTCGCTCCGGCGCGGTCACCGGGTGGTCTACGACGTCCAGGCGAACTGGAAGCTGATCGTCGAGAACTACTCCGAGTGCTACCACTGCCCGGGCATCCACCCGCAGCTCAACCGGCTCACGCCGTACGACGTCGGCGCCGACTACGAGACGCTGGGAGCGTGGCAGGGCGGCTGGATGGAGCTGCGCGAGGGCTTCGAGACGATGGCCCTCGAGGACGCGCACCGGGTCGGCCCGCCGATGTGCGGCATCACGCCGGTCGATGAACGGCGCATCGATTACCTCGTGATCTGGCCGCAGCTGCTGCTCTCGGTGCATCCGGACTACCTCCTCGTCCATCGCCTGGAGCCGCTGGGTCCGGAGCGGACGCGGATCGTCTGTGACTGGCTGTTCGAGCCCGGGACGATGGCCGCGGACGACTTCGACCCGAAACCCGCCGTCGACTTCTGGGACCTCACGAACCGCCAGGACTGGCACGTCTGCGAGCTGCAGCAGCTGGGCACCGCGTCGCCCGCGTTCCGGGCGGGCCGGTTCGCGGAGAACGAGCCGTCCGTCCACGCCTTCGACCTGATGTGCGCCGAGCGGTACGCCGGGGAGCCCTTCTCGAACAGCCGCACGGTCCGCGACCGCTACGACGTCCCGCCCGAGGACTGACCCCCTTCCCGGGCGGTGTAGGGTCGGTCGAGGCCTGTACGCCGCAGGCCCGAGCTCGATGGGCGACGGAGGGCGACCATGGATGCGACCGACGTGCGCGCCGCTGACCGGGGCATGACCGGACCGGAGCACCTGGCGACGTACCCGATGCTCGATGCGATGACCTATCGCCGGGCCAGGCGGTTCGCGTACGGCGACCACTTGCAGGGCGGGGCGTTCTCGTACCAGAGCGACAGACCGCCGTTCCCGTTGAGCCTGGATGAGGAGGCGGTCCTCGCCTTCGCGGGCGCGGGCGTGACCGGCCGGCTGACGGGGGAATTGCCGTACCAGCCGTCGGCTGGTCCCGAGACCGGCGGCGGGCAGGTGATGATGAGCCTGGTCGGCCGGACGTTCCCGAGCGCCGACGGGGTCGCCACCGCAACGCTCTTCCTGACGCGCGACGACGGCACGTTCTACGTCCGCCGGCCGCAGGACGTGCCGAAGGACGAATACGACGCGCTGGTCGAGCTCGGGCGGCAGCGCCGGTTCACCGAGCTGTACGAGCGGATGCGGGTCCGACTCAGCGACCACCGGACGGAGATCCCGCGGCAGCTCCCGTTCACCCCACCGTTCAACAAGTGGTCGACGAATCGGCCCGGCTCGACGTACTTCGTGCCGGTCAGTGAGGTCACCGGCCTCTACCTGACGGTCCTCTTCGCGGCCGTCGGTGAGGAGTTCGCGTACTACTTCCACGACGACAAGGACCCACTGCTTCGGCCCGCCGGGCTGGAGCGGTTCGCGAAGTCGAAGGGCGGCCACCTCCTCGATGACGTGCGCGAGGGGCGCGTGGGCACCATCGACGAGCTCGAGACCTACATCCTCGAGCTGTGCGGCGTCGAGCAGGGGCTGATGATCCAGAACCTGCTGCTCGCGTCGGAAGCGCTCGGCCTGGGGAGCTTCACGCATTACGCCGCGCACCGGTTCGCGTGGACGCGCGCCTTCGGGTTCCAGATGCGCAAACGGACATTCGCGCAGGTGCTCCACAAGGGGTTCCTGGGCACGCTGTTGATGCGGCTGCTGCGCAAGAACATCGTCATCCCGCAGGCCGTCGGGCTGAGCCACGATGGCCTGCCGGTGTTCAAGCCCTATGCGCCGCCGTACTACCGGAACATGGAGGAGGCGGTCCGCGCGTTCGTCGCCGACAAGTTCACGCCCGGGACGGGCATCTTCCGGGACGCCGGTCCCAGCGCGTGGCGCGATCCTGCCCTCATCCAGTCCGCGATCCCCGAGTACTCCGAGGCGAACATCCAGGCCGTCATCGCGTACTGCGAGTACGTCATGAAGCACTACGGCCAGTTCCCTGCGAACTACGGGCCACTGCGGACGCTCATGGCCGTGCAGGCACACCACCTGGACCTGTCGTTCTACGACCACTTCTATCGCGAGGGGGCGTACACCGAGAACCACGTCCAGCACGACGCTCGTTGGCATCCCGACGCGGGGGCGTGACCATCGAGCCCGCGCGCCCTGGCTGGGTGCCCGGCGATCTCTACCCCTTCCAGGATCGTTGGGCGGATATCGACGGGAACCTCGTCCACTACATCGACGAAGGCAGCGGCCCGCCACTGCTGCTGCTCAACGGCAATCCCAGCTGGTCGTTCGGCTGGCGCGACGTCGTGCTCGGCCTGCGCCACCGATTCCGCTGCATCGCGCCCGACTACCCGGGATTCGGTCTGTCGCGGGCGTCCGATGCGTACGACTTCCGGCCTCGGTCGCATTCGGCCGTCGTCGAGGCGCTGGTCGATCGGCTCGGGGTCACCGAGCTGACCGTGTTCGGCTACGCCTGGGGCGGCCCCATCGGCCTTGGCCTCGCCGGGCGCCGCCCCGAGCTCATCCGTGCCCTGGTCATCGGGAACACCTGGGCGTGGCCCGACGATCGCCTCCGCGCGCGGCTGTTCTCGGCGTTGATGGGCGGGCCACTCAGCCCGCTCCTCGTCGAGCGAGCCAACCTCATGGTCCGGCTCTACCTGCCGCGCATGCTCAAGCGCGGACCGCTCACCGCCGCCGAGCGGCAAGCCTACGAGGGGCCCTGGCCGCGCGGACGGCGACGTCCCATGACCATCCTGCCGCGCGAGATCGTGACCGGTCGCGCCTACCTGCGCGAGGTCGAGGCATCGCTGCCGCCGCTGACATCGAAGCCGGCGCTCATCGTCTGGCCGGACTCCGACCCGGGCTTCGGCGACGACGAGCTCGCCCGCTGGCAGACGCTCTTCCCGGCCGCCTGGACCGTGAGACTTCGCCGCGTGGGCCAGTTCATCGACGAGGATGCGCCGGACGATGTCGTCGGGGCGATCGCCGCATGGTGGGACGGGACGCCGGGCCTCGAAGGCGCCTAGGTCGCGGACGCAGCCTCAGCTCGACGCGGCCGCCGACGTTCCTGGAAGACATGGAAACCCGCCATGAGGACGGTCAGGACGAGGATCACGCCGACATAGGCCGGCGTGGCGACGCCGGTCAGCCCGTCCCGGAACAGGACGATGGTCGCGAGCAACGCGACGCCGTTGACCAGGAACAGGCGGGTGGGCGTGCGGATCTCGTCCCAGTCGGTCGCGAAGGCCATGGTCCCGCACCAGAACGACCAGCCGAGCGCCCACGCCGCCGCGATCCGAGCGTCGAGTGGGTTGAGCCCCCATGGCCACCGTTCCGAGGCGAACTCGGGATTGATGACGAGCAGCAGACCGACCATCAGGAACAGTCCGGTGATGGACACCAGGAACGCCTTGAACCACGGGTGGATGGGACCGCCGATCGGCGGGGCCTCCGCACGCAGGATGCCCCGCGGGATGAGGTAGACCATCACGACGGGCTCGAAGATGTAGAAGATCACCCAGATGTGCGCGGTCGGTGGCATGAACTGCGACCAGGTGAACTCGTCGGCGTGCCAGAAGGTCGCCAGCAGCAGGGTGCCGGTGAACGCGAGGTTGCCCCAGACGATCCAGCGCAGCCGGATCCAGTTCGACTCGGTCGCGGCGTTCAGGAAGAACAGCGTCCGGAAGATGTAGCCGGCGGCGATGAACGCCTGCGCGTAGCGCGGCTGGACGTCCCACGCGAAATAGTCCGGGACGTACTGCGGGAACGCGAGCATCCACACCGCGAACCACCCCGCCGCGGCGGCTCCCACGAGACCCCACGCGACTTGGGAACGAGGCGGCCAGGTCATCGACACCTCCCCGTCTCGGCGTCGGCCGAACGGTCGATCTGCGCCATGAGCCTCGCTCACTATCGCAGAGCGTGTCGACCGCGCCACCGGTCGGACGACGGCTCGGCGACTGGCACCTTCGGACGATACGACGCCACCGACCGCGGCCGTAGCATCCGCGCGGTGATCGAGACCGCACGCATCGACCCGCCGCCGCACGAGGTCCGACTGCGGATCCGCATGCAGCGGAAGCGCCTCTACCGACGTGGGACGTGGACGGGGATCGCGGTCATCGTCGGGCCGGCCGCGGGCTTCGCGATCGGGACCGCCGCCGGGCTGCTGACCCGTGCCCCGACCATCGCATCCATCCTCGCGCTCGTCATCGCAGCGTCGGTGTTCGGTCGGTCATGGCTCTGGCTTCGCGACCCGGTCCGCCGGGCGGGTTGGGAGGTCGCCGCCGACCACGCACGCCGTGAGTACGATGACTGGAAGCGCGCGTACGGGGCACCGCCGCCGTACGGCCTGACCCGTCAGCGGCGCTGGCTCGAGGAGCATCCGTTCGCGCCGGGCAGCGCCGGGGTCCTGCTGATGATGGGCCTCCTCCACGACGCGGACGCCGCCGCGGCACGGATCGAGATCCACGACGAGGGCGACTGGTTCGACGTCGCGAACCTGTGGGCGACGCGGCAGTGGGCGGCCGGTCACCCGGTCGACGATGGACCGGCTCCGCGCCGCGTGGGCGTTGCTGCAGGACCCGCGGACGCGGCGCGACAAGCGCGAATGCGTGGCGGCGATCGAGTCGCTCGTCGAGGGCGAGGCGGGCGCCGATGCGTGGGCCGTGTTCGCGCGGGCGCGTCCCGAGCTCGGCGCCATCGCGCCGGCCGCGCGGGTCACGACGATGATCCGCAACGGCGCGCTGCTCGCGTTCGCCGGCGCGGCCTGGCCGGCGTCGCTCGTCGCGCTGGCTCACCTGACGGTCAGCACCGCCCGTCGGAGCCGACATGCGCGGTGGCCGTCCGGCGACGGCGCGGCGTCGGTAGCCCGGTCAGCCGGCCGGCCGCACCCTCCGGCTCCGCGACCGCCAGGTCGCGTCCCGCGCGGAACGCCGCCCAGGCGCCACGCGATGAGGATCGCGATCGGCCGTGATCGCGACGATGATCGTCGAGATCGCGTTGATCTCGGGGGTGACGCCGAACTTGATGCGGCCGTAGATGTACAGCGGCAGCGTCGACGTCCCGACGCCCGCGTTGAACGTCGTGACCACGTAGTCGTCGAACGACAGCGCGAACGACAGCATCGCGCCGGCTGCGACCGCGGGCGCGATCAGCGGCAAGGTCACGAACCGGAACGCGCCCCACGCCGACGCGCCCAGGTCGCGCGCGGCCTCCTCCAGGTGCACGTTCATGCCCGCCGCCCGGGCACGGACCGTGATCGCCACGTACGACACGCAGAACGTGATGTGCGCGATCGACAGCTGGACGAACCCCCCGCGCGAGTCGAACAGCTGCAGGAAGAACAGCAGCAGCGAGAGGCCCATGACGATCTCGGGCGTCATCATCGGCAGCAGGAGGAGCGTCTCGGTCGGGGCGCGACCAGCGGAACCGCATCCGGGCCAGCCCGAGACCCGAGCAGCGTGCCGATGATCGTCGAGATCGACGACCGCGACGAGGGCGATCCGGAGCGTCACGAACAGCGCCTCGAGGACCTGGTCGTTGCCGAACAGCGACGGGTACCAGTCGAGCGTGAAGCCCTTCCACACGATCGATCGCTTCGAATCGTTGAAGCTGAAGATGATCAGGATGACGATCGGCGCGAACAGGAACGCGTAGACCAGCACGGCGAACGCGCGCAGGAGCGGGTTCCGTTCGCGCGTCATCGGGCCACCGGCCTCATCCCGCGATCACCTCGCGCCGCAGCGTGCGCAGCGCGGCCAGCGTCCCGATGAGCGTCACGAGCATCAGCACGAAGCCGAGCGCGGCGCCGTACGGCCAGTCGCGGCCCTCCAGGAACAGCTCCTGCACGACCTTGGCGATCGTCGTCGTCTCGGGGCCGCCCAGGATGTCCGGCGTCACGAAGTCGCCGATGGCCGGGATGAACGTGAGCAGCGCGGCCGCGATCACGCCCGGCATCGTCAGCGGCAGCGTCACGTGGACGGAAGGCGGAGCGGCCGCTCGCGTACAGGTCCCGTGCGGCGGCCACGAGGTTCACGTCCAGCCGGTCGATCGACACGTACAGCGGCAGGATCGCGAACGGCAGGAACCCGTACGTCATGCCCAGGATCACCGACAGGTCGGTGTTGAGCAGGATGATCGGCTCGGTGGTCAGGCCGAGCGCCGCAGGATCTGGTTGATGACCCCGTTGTCGCCGGAGGACGATCATCCAGGCGTAGGTGCGGATGAGGTAGCTCGTCCAGAACGGCAGCATCACCAGGACGAGCAGCAGGATCTTGCGCCGGCCGCCGTAGCGCGAGATCCAGTAGGCGACGGGATAGCCGATGACGAGGCACAGGATCGTCGTGATCGACGCGTATCGCAGCGAGTTCAGGGTCGTGGGCAGGAAGACCGGTGTCGAACGCCCGCGCGTAGTTGTCGAGGTCGAGCGATCGAGACGACCCGGCCGAGCGGGTCGCGCTCGCCCGAGGCTGACGAGGAAGATGAAGCGCCAGCGGGACGACGTAGAACAGGACCAGCCAGGCGATGCCCGGGCCGAGCAGGCGAGCGCCTCCGGGCGGGTACGCCGTCGCCATGCCTGCTCCGCGGTCGCCGCGGGACCTCCGCCGCGCCGGCGGTCATCGCCCGCCGCGCAGCTCGCTGCCAGCGCTTCAGGTACTTCTCGCGGACCGCGCCCGGGTCGAGCAGCTCCTCGAGCTTCGCGACCAGCGCCTGGTCCGGGTTCACCGCCGGGTCGTCGAGGTACGTCGTGTCGATGAACTCCTTGGCGGCCGCGTTCGGCCCCATGTAGCCGATGAAGTTCGTGTTGTTGGCGCTGACCTGCGCGTCGAGCAGATGGTCGATGAAGAGGTGCGCGGCGATGGGATGCTGGGCGCCCGCGAGGATGACCATCGTGTCCGAGCCGCGGATGCCGCCCTCCTCGGGGATGTACTAGACGACGTTGGCGAGTCTCCTGGATCTGGTAGACGTCGCCGCCCCAGTCCTGACCGATTCAGCACGTCGCCCGAACTCGTAGTGGTGACGGTATCGGTGGAGTACGTCCGGAGCAGCGGCTTCTGCTCCTTGAGCAGCGCGAGGGCCTGCGTCGAGCTCGGCGTCGTCTGTCGAGTTGACGCGAGTAGCCGAGCCGGATGAGGGCGAGCCGCGAAGACCTCCTGCTGGTCGTCGAGCATCATGATGTGCTGGTCGTACTCGGCGTCCCACAGCGCCTTCGAGGCTGGTCGGCTCTTCGGTGACCTTCTTGGTGTCGTAGGCGATGCCCGTCGTCCACCACATGTACGGCATGGAGTGCTCGGTGGTCGGGTCGTAGCGTGGGTTCGCCCACTCCGCGGCGAGGTTCTTCACGTTGGGGATCAGCGACAGGTCCAGCTGGCAGCGATCAGGCCCTGCTCGACAAGGCCCGGGATGTCCGTGTCGGTCGGAAAGGTCAGGTCGAAGCCCGAGTTGCCCGCCAGGATCCGCGGGTACATGACGTCGTACGAGTCGAAGTACGTCTCGGTGACAGTGACGCCGAACTTGTCCTCGAACTCCTTGATGATCTCGGGGTCCATGTAGTTGGCGTAGTTGTAGATGAGCAGCTCGTCCTCCGGGGTCGGCACCGGCGTCGGGGCCGGCGCTGCTCGGCGCTGCGCTGGGGGTGTCACCCGCAGCCGACGGGCTGGCGGCGCTGGGCGCTGCCGACGGCGTGGCGGTGGCCGCGCTACCGGTGCAGGCCGCGATGACCGGTGCCAGCGCCGCCGTTACGCCGACCGCCGCCATCCGCGTCGAGAAGCTGGCGGCGACTGACCCTACGCTCAGCCATGTAGCGGACGAGCTCGCGTTCGAGGTCGATCGACGAGCCGTCATGTCGATGGGTCACGTTCGGTCTCCTCCTCGCCGATCCGACCGGCCGGCGAAGGTAATCGAGCGCCTCCGTCGGCGGCCAGACCACGTCCACATCGCTGCCGATCGGCAGCCGTTCGCGAGTCTTGGGAAGCATCGCGGTGATGGCGAGTCCGCCATGGGTGCGGACCTGGTATTGGACGCTGCTGCCAGGTAGGCGACCTGCTCGACGGTGCCCGACATCAGCTCCGATCGACTTCCCCGGCCAGGTGCGGCGCCATTCGAGCGTCGGAGCGTGACCGACTCCGGACGGACCGACAGCTCGACCGTCCGCCCTGGCTCCAGGCCTCCGCCGGCGACAAGGCATGCGTCGCCGCCCGTCAACCGCACGAGGCTCCCGCTCCTGTACCGGCGGACTCGACCGCGCCGGTCAACAGGTTCGTCGTGCCGATGAAGTCCGCGACGAACCTGGTCGTCGGCCGGTCATACAGGTCCTCGGGCGTGCCCAGCTGCTCCACGCGACCGCCGTGCATGACGGCGATCCGGTCGCTCATGGTGAGCGCTTCCTCCTGGTCGTGGGTCACGTACACGAAGGTGATGCCGACCTCGCCCTGGATACGCTTGAGCTCGAGCTGCAGGCGCTTGCGGAGCTTGAGGTCAAGCGCGCCGAGCGGCTCGTCGAGCAGCAGCACCTGTCGGGCGGTTGACGAGCGCCCGCGCGAGCGCGACGCGCTGCTGCTGGCCGCCCGAGAGCTGGTTCGGCTTTCGCTTCTGGAAGCCGGCAAGGCCGACGAGCGCCAGCGCGTCGTCGACGCGCCTCCGGATGTCGGCCTCGGGCGACCTTCGTCCGTCGAAGGCCGAACGCGATGTTCTCGCCGACGTCGAGATGCGGGAACAGCGCGTAGTTCTGGAACACCATGTTCACCGGACGCTTGTCGGGCGGCTCGTTGGTCACGTCCACGACCGCGAAGCTCGACCCGCCCGCGGTGGGCAGCTCGAACCCGCCGATCATGCGCAGGGTCGTCGTCTTGCCGCACCCGGACGGCCCCAGCAGCGAGAAGAACTCACCGGCCCGGATCTCGAGGTCGACCCCGTCGACGGCCCGGACCTCGCCGAATCGCTGGTCAGCCCGACGAGGCGGATCTCGGGGACGGGCGATCCGCTCATGAGTCGCCGACCTTGGGCCGCCCCGACGGCGCGCGGGTGCGGGGTCCCGGGGGATGAGACGGCCACTTCGTCAGGTGGGACAGACGGCCCGGTGACGAGCGCGTCAGCTGCTCGTTCGGCGCTTCGCGTCGAGCTCCTCCTCGTAGCGGACCTGCGCGGGGCTGCGGTGCGGCTGGGGCTTCGTCCGCGCGGCGATCCGGCGCAGCGCGCCGTCCCAGCCGGCTTCGAACGGCTTGCCACGTTCGTCGAGGTCCACGACGACCGGCGCGTGGTCGGATGGCGTCGGTGGCCCCTTGCGTGCCTCGCGGTCGATCTCCGCCCACACGACGCGCTTCGCCACTGGCTCGGTGGCATACAGCACGTCGATGCGCATGCCCTCGTTGCGGTGGAACATGCCCGGCGCGGTAGTCCCACCACGAGAAGCGGCCACCGCCCGACTGGTGGATGCGATACAGGTCGCTCAGGCCCAGCGCCCGGAGGTTGGCGAGCTTCTCGCGCTCCGGCGGGCTGACGTGCGTGCCGCCGTGGGCCTTGACCTCGTCCCACACGTCGTCGGGCGTGGGCGTGACGTTGACGTCCCCACCGATGACGAACGGCTCGGTCCCAGGTCCCGCGTCTCCTGGACCCACCGCTCGACCCGGTCGAACCAGCGCAGCTTGCCGTCGTAGAACGGGCTGCCGACGACCCGCCCGTTCGGCGCGTAGACGCTCGTGAACCGGATGCCGAACGTCACGCCGCTCACCATCCGGGCTTCGTCGAACGGGTCGAAGTCGTCCTCGGCGGCGTTGCTCGCGCCGGCGCTCGAGTCCCGGACAGGACCGTCGCCGAAGTTCGTCGATCGACGTCCGTGACGGGTTCCTTGCTGGCGATCGCCACGCCGTTCCAGCGGCCCTCGCCGTGGTGGGCGATCGTGTAGCCGGCCATCCGGAACGGCATGCTCGGGCACGTCGTCGTCGGCGACCTTGGTCTCCTGCATGAGGAGCACGTCGGGCTCGGCGCGCTTGAGCCACTTCTCGACCGCGTCGAGGCGCGCCTTCAGGGAGTTCACGTTCCAGGTGGCGATCCGCATCGGTCGAACGATACCCGCGGCCGCTCATCCGGGGCTCTACGCTTGGCCGGATGGATGAGCCTCGACTGACCGTCGCGCTGACGGTCGATGCGGACTTCATCTCGGACGCCATCCGGCGCGGCGACCCACCGGTGAAGGTGTCCCATGGCGAGTTCGGGCGCGCGTCGGGATGCCGCGGCTCCTGTAGCTGTTCGCGGCGTACGGCATCCCCTCGACGATCTTCGCGCCCGGGCACTCGCTCGAGACGTGGCCGGAGCTCGCCGGGGAGTTCGTCGGCGCCGGACACGAGATCGGCGTCCACGGCTGGTTCCACGAGGACTTCGCGGAGCTCTCGGTCGACGAGCAGCGGGCGGTCCTGCAGCGGTCGGTGGACGCGATCGTGACGCTCACGGGCGCGCCGCCGGCCGGCTTCCGCGCGCCGTACTGGTCGCTCGGGTCCGCGGACGCTGGAGCTCGTCCTCGCGGCGGGGTTCCGCTACGACAGCTCGCTGATGGCCGACGACTACCGGCTGCATCGGGTGCGCTTCGGCGATCGGCATTCGCTGGTCGACGGGACGCGCTGGGGCGCCGACAGCGACCTGGTCGAGGTCCCGGTGTACTGGGCGCTCGACGACTGGCCGCTGTTCGAGCCGGGCGACGGGCGCGACGGGCTCAGCGCACCGTCAAGGGTCCTCGAAGATCTGGACCGCCGAGCTGCGCTACGCGTACGAGCACGCGCCGGGTGGGCTGCTCACGGTCACCGTGCATCCCGAGTGCATCGGCCGGGGTCACCGGATGGCGATGCTCGAGACGTTCATCACGGAGGCGAAGGCGCTGCCCGGCGTCACGTTCGAGCGGCTCGACCGGGTCGTCGAGCGCTGGCGGGACGCGTCGGCCTAGGGCGAGGTCCGCGCCTCGAACGGATCCCTGTCATGCGACCGGGATCTCCGCGATCACCCGCGTGCCCTGTCCGCGAGGGCTCTCGATCGACAGCCGGCCGCCCAGGGCCGCGACGCGATCCTGCAACCCGCGGATGCCGCTGCCCCGGCCACCGTCGGCGCCGCCGACCCCGTCGTCGGCGACCTCGACCCGGAGCGTCGATCCGACGATGGGCGCGGAGACCCTCGCAGAGGTCGCGTGCGCGTACTTCGCGACGTTCGCGAGCGCCTCGGACACCACGAAATAGGCAGTGCTCTCGACCTCGGGCGTCCAGCGCCGGGCCGGATCGATGTCCACCGTGACCGGGACCGGGGCCTTCGCGGCGAGCGTCTCGACCGCCGCGGCGAGTCCCGCCTCGGTGAGGATCTGTGGGTGGATGCCGCGCGCGAGCTCCCGGAGCTCGGCCAGCGCCGCCCTTGCTTCCGCCGACGCCTGATCGAGCGACTCGCGGACGACCGGGTCGGTCTGGCTCCCGAGCTTCGCCTGGGCGAGGCGCAGGGCGAGGGTCATCGCGACGATGCGCTGCTGCGCCCCGTCGTGGAGATCCCGTTCCACGCGCCGGCGCTCGGCGTCGCCCGCGGCGACGATTCGGGCACGGGAGGCGCGCACCTCATGGAGCTGAGCCTCGACCTCGGCGGTCAGCCGTTCGTTCTCGACCGCCAGGCGCACCGCCGCGGAGACGGCAGCGACGAGCCCGGGATCCTCGGCGAGCGCGGGATCATGCAGGATGGCCGCCAGCGGCTCACCACGGTGCTCGAGGTACGACACGCTGCGGCTGCCGGCCTGCGCGACGGGCTCGACCGGCGTACCCGCGTCGTCGACATAGGCGTCGACCCGGGGCGACCAGTAGAGGACCGCGAGCGATGGGTCACCCAGGGCCCCGGCCAGGGCCTCGCGAAGACGGCCCGGCGCGGGCGTCTCGCCCAGGTCCACGACGAGATCCGCGACGGCCCCGCGTGCCATCCGCATCCGCAGCAGCCCGATGAGGAAGCCGAACGGCACCAGCAGCCGGGACAGGGTGTCGGCCCAGTAGACCGGGCTGCCCGCCACCACCGGCAGGAGCAGCACGCCGAGCATCAGGTCCACGGCGTGTGTGAGCGAGATCGTGACGCCTGCCACGACGACCGGCGTGAGGCTATCGGCCGGGATGCGGCGCTGGCATCGAACCAGCGTCGAAGGACGACGGCCGCGATGGCCAGTGCGACGACCACGCCGATCGCGAACAGGACCCGGAGGACCGTGAGGTCGAAGAAGAAGGTCGCGACGAGGTTCGCCGCGAGGATGGTGGCCGCGAATGCGATGAGCAGCCATCGGGCGATCTCCCGCGGCAGGTGCCCGGATGGGGCGGCGAGGACGACCCAGGTCAGGAGGATGTTGCCGATGGTGCCTGCGACGCCGGCTACCTGACCGAGGCCGGGGATGCGGCCCAGGAACGTGATCGCGCCATGAAGCTTGATCGCCAGCAGCACCGGGCCGACGCGGTTGTCCGGGCGGCGGATCCAGGCGATCGACCCGGCGATGAGGTAGCTGAGCGAATACGCCGAGACGTGGACGAGCGAGCGCTCGGGCGAGGTCGACAGCGCCACGAACAGCGTCGACATCACGATCGACAGGACCGCGACGCCCGCGATCACCACCCATCGCAGGATCCGCAGCGTCTCCGCTCGATCCATCGCCACCCCTCCCGCCAAGGCCGTCCTGGCCTTCCGAAATCGCCTGTGTGACGCCGTCGGTCGCGCGCCTGATGGTCGCCGAACGGTGGCCGCCGGTCATCAGGGCTAGCCCTATGGCGTGGCGCCGTCGACGTGCGAGCATCAGGGCGGACGCGTCGCAGGTCCCGGGTCTGCCCTGATGGCACGGCGCCCGCATCCCGGCACGATGGGCCGGATGCACACGATCCTCATCATCGACGACCATCGCGGCTTCCGCGTCCAGGCCCGAGCGTTGCTCGAGGCCGAGGGGTTCACCGTCCTCGGAGAAGCGTCCGACGGCGCCAGCGGCCTCCATGTCGCCCGCCTCCTCCGCCCGGATCTGATCCTCCTCGACATCGGCCTGCCCGACATCGAAGGGTTCGACGTGGCACGGGCACTCGGCCGGTCGACGGAACACGCCGTTCGTGGTCCTGATCAGCAGTCGCGAGGCGACCGAGTACGGACCGCGGCTGCGTGACGCCTCCGCCCTGGGGTTCATCCCCAAGGACGAGCTGTCCGGGGCGGCGATCCGCGCGCTGTTGCCCAAGGCCAGCTGATCGCGCACCGATCCATCGTGCTGTCTCCCGGTCGCGGACCCTCGGGGTCTGCCCGGAGCGCGGTCGAGGGACAACCCGACGCGCTTCGAGGGCCGGCCCGCATCACCGATCGACCGCTCGCCGCCACCGTGAGGCTCGTCCCGATGAGGCGCCCGCCCGAGGCGCCGGGGCCCTTGGAGACATCCCCATGACACACCGCTTGCTGCCTGTCGCAGGCATCACCGCCGTCGTCGCGATCGCCGGGCTCACCGGCGCCTGCGCCAACCGCGCGGTGCAGGGGACCGCCCGTCAAGACCGAGATCCGCGACGCCACGGCGTTCACGAGCCTGAATTCAGCTTCGGCATCGTCATCGACCTGACGGTGGGCGAGGCACCCGCGATCACGGTCGAGGCACCCGAGAACCTGCTGCCGATCATCTCCACCGAAGTGCGCGGCGACACGCTGCGCATCACGGGCACGAGCGACTTCTTCGTCGCCACGCCGGTCAAGGTCCACGTGGCGACCCCGGACCTCGAGGCGGTCAAGCTCTTCGGCGGTTCGATCGTCGTGGCCGACGAAGTCGCGCTCGACAGCCTCGGCATCGAGCTGAGCGGCGGCGCGCAGTTCACCGCGACCGGCTCCGCGGCGATGCTCGCCCTCGAGGTGACGGGCGGCGTGATGGCCCACCTCGACCAGCTCGCGGCCGATCTCGTCACGCTCGAGCTGAGTGGTGGCGCCCAAGCGAGCGTGAACGCGACCGACACGGTCCTCGGTGACATCTCGGGCGGCGCGCATGTGACCGTCCTCGGCCCCCAGGTGGAGGTCGACACATCGGCCGGCGGGTCGGTGGACCGCGGCTGATCGACGTCCCCTATCCACCGGTCCGGCCCATCGAATGGCCGCTGAGCGCGGCGGTATCCCTTCACGTTGACGCGATGGTTCACGCGAGTACCATCGTTCACGTGACCCAAACTATTCCCGCTCCGGCCAGCGACGCCGGCGAGCTGATGGACCAGTTGATCGCCGACTACAAGCGCACCACCTGGGCGATGAAGTGCGCCATGAGCGAGCGGCTCGTCCGCCTCGGCGTGAGCATGGCCCAGTTCCACATCGCGGTCACGCTCCAGCGCAACGGCGTCATGACGATGGGCCGCCTCGCCGACCTGCTGGGGGTCTCCCTGTCCAATGCCTCCGGCCTGATCGACCGGCTGGAGGAGCGCGGGTACGTCGAGCGGACTCGCGTCCCCGAGCTATCCGCCGGATGTGATGGTTCGCGTCACCAACGCCGGCACGCGGCTCATCGAGGAGAACGATGCCCTGAGCGACGAGCTCATGCGCGACGTCCTCGCCCGCTTCAGCCACGACGAGCTGCCCGCGATCGCCCGCGCGACCGCCGGCGTCCGCGCGGCGCTCGAGGCGAGGACCGACGTGCGTGGCTCGGACCCGCCGGGGTCGCCGAACCCGACCTAGCCACCCCATCGCCATCGAGGGCGTGCCGCCCCGTCCGAGCGGCACCGCGCGACGAGCCCAAGGAGGGACGACCGAAATCCATGGAAGCCATGCCCAGCGCCTCCGAGGGCGGCGCGCCCTCGCTCGCGGATGATCCCGCCCTGGGCCTGAGCCATCGCGCGAAGTTGGAGGGGTCCTCTTCGCGGTCATGCTCGGGCTCTTCCTGGGCGCCCTGGACCAGACGATCGTCGGTCCGGCGCTGCCCACCATCGTGACCCAGCTCAACGGCAACGACCTCTATACCTGGGCCGTCACGAGCTACCTGCTCACGAGCACGATCAGCGTCCCGTTCTGGGGCAAGCTGTCCGATATCTACGGCCGCAAGCCGATCTTCATGATCGGCATCGTGGTGTTCCTGATCGGCTCCGCCTTGTCCGGCCTCAGCCAGACCATGGAGCAGCTCATCTTCTTCCGCGGCATCCAGGGCATCGGCGCCGGCTCACTGTTCCCGGTTGCGCTGTCGTTGATCGGCGACCTGTTCACGCCTGCCGAGCGTGGCCGCTACCAGGGCCTGTTCGGCGCCGTGTTCGGCGTCGCGTTCGTGGCCGGGCCGCTCATCGGGGGATACCTGACCGAGCACGCCGGCTGGCACTGATTTCTACGTCAACATCCCGATCGGCATCGTCGCCCTCGCGGTGATCCAGCGGCTGCTCCCGACCGTCAAGGCGAGCAACGCGACACGCAACTTCGACATCCTCGGCGGCACGAGACCTTCATGATCGCGACGACGATGCTCCTCATCGGCCTGACCTTCAAGGGCCTGACGAACGACGCGACCCACGCCCGTACGAGTGGACCAACCGCAGGTGGGCGGCCTGATCCTCGCGGGCCTCATCGGTTACGTGCTGTTCGTCCTCGCCGAGGCGCGAACAAGCTCATCGTCCCGCTCGACCTGTGGCGCAGCCGGGCCTACTCGGCGTCGATGGTCTCGATCTTCTTCGCGGCATTCGCTTTCTTCGGCGCGATCGTGTTCCTGCCGCGCTGGTTCCAGGTGGTCCAGGGCTTCTCGCCGACGAACTCGGGCCTCGCCGCCCTGCCCCTCGTGACTTCGGCCTCATCAGCAACAGCTCTATTCGTGCCCGGGATCATGGTCGCCCGGACCGGGCGCTACAAGCTGATCCTCGTCGTGGCGATCGCGACCCTGGGCCTCGCCACCGCGCTGATGACCCAGCTCACCAAGGACACCCCGCTGCCGATCGTCTGGTTCTGGATGTTCCTCGCCGGCCTCGGCGTCGGCCCCACCTTCTCCGTGTTCACGATCGTGATCCAGAACTCGGTGCCGTTCCGCCAGATGGGTGTCGCCACGTCCAACCTGACGTTCTTCCGCCAGATCGGCGGCTCGGTCGCCCTGGCGTTCGTCGGCACGATCTTCGCGACGACCTTCCAGAACGACTTCGTCCCGCAGCGACCCCAGGCCGGCGTGTCGCAAGGAACGATGGCCCGGTACGAGGGCGCGCTGAAGTCCGGCCTGTTCATCTTCAGCAACGTCGTCGGTGTCGGCAACCTCCACGACGCCATCGCGAAGTTCGCACCACCGGCGGACGTCGAGGCGATCGTCCAGGGCATCTACGGGGGCTTCAGCCTCGCCGTCGCCCAGACGTTCTACCTCGGCGTCTTCGGTGCCCTCGTCGCGCTGATCGCGGCCCTCGCGATCAAGGAGCTCCCGCTCCGCGCCAGCAACTCGTCTCCGGTGTCGGCCGCGGCCCCGGCCGGGAGGCCTGCCCCCAGCCTCGAGTGACGAGACGTCCCGCGGTACCACTCGCGGCCCGGCCGCCCTTCGGGTGGCCGGGCCGCTCCATGGCCGGCTGAGCCCGAGACGCGCCGCGCGATCGCGCCACGACGCCGCACGGATCAGTCAGCCGCCGGGTGCGCGCGTCGCTGCGTCTGAGGGTCTGCCCGGATGGCGGCCCAGGGACTCCCCCTCGCGATCCGAGGGCCTTCCCGCATCACGCGGGAGTGCGAGCCGCACGACCGTGAGGACCGTCCCCGATGAAGCGTCCACCAGTGGCGCCGGGCCGCCTGGCGGCAACCTGACCGTCGCGTTCGACCGGGTCAAGTGCCTCCCGGGGTTCGACCGGGGCGGCATGGAGGATCCGCGATGTCGTTCCACCCCCTTCGTCTCGTCGGCCCGTTGGCGATGCTGACCGGTGCCGGATTCGTTCTTGGCGCAGATCGTCCTGAAGCTGCACACTCGTTCCCAGCGACCGCGCCGCCACGATCGCCAACCCCTGGTTCGCGGGCGCGCAGGTCGCCTACTTCGGCGCCTTCTGTCTGCTGCTCCTCACCCTCGTCGGCCTGTATGCGCTCCAGGCCGATCGAGCCGGCCGCTTCGGCCTCGTCGCATTCGTCG
>CAVZTA010000016.1:0-224643 GCA_963778025.1 uncultured Chloroflexia bacterium
CGAGACCTGGAACGACCAACAGGTGCCGCGGCCGAAGCCGCCACCCCTCGCCCGCCGTCGGGCGGACCGCGGCATCCGTGCCGCCGACGCGGATCGTCGTCGTGTCAGTCATCGGTCCTGCCCAGCCTTCGGTTCGAGGATGACGACCGCGGTCTCGCCGGGTCGATGGGCCGCGAGGGCGCCGACGTCGGAGCCCCAGCCCGGGTAGTCCCGGAAGGTCGCCCAGAGGCGCTCCCGCTCGTCGCCGGTGGCCGCACGAGCGCGGACCGACCGGCTGCCGTCGGGGAGGTCGACCGTCGCGACCGGCAACGCCTGGAGGTTCAGCCACCAGGCTGGCTCGTCCTTGCCCCAGCCGTTCATGGCGAGGGTCACGAGGTTCGGCCCGTCCTCGTAGTAGCCGACCATCGCGACGCGCTCGTGGCCCGACCGCCGGCCCACCGTGTGGAGCCGGAGCATCCCGAACTTCGCGCCACGTTCCGGCCGCTGGAGGCCGATGCGCCCACCGGTGACCCGAAAGAGCGTCCGATGGAGGGTCCAGAAGGTCCGCAGGAGCGGACGGGCGACCGGCCGGACCGGTGCCGCTGACCGATCGACGGCGGTCATGCCGCACCCGCGTTGGCTGCGATGCCGCTCGGCGCGCGACCCGGGGCCGGCGCATCAGCGGCTCGGCGAGCGCGCTCGTCGATCGCGATCGGCGACGACTCGTTGAAGCCCTTGAACGTCAGCCAGAGTCCGAGGACGAGCTCCCAGATGAAGAACGGCATCACCGCGATGGCGTGGAACGCCGTTCCGGGTGCGGTGACCCCGATGATCGTGCCGATGACGAAGGTGATGAGGATCGGCGCTCCGACGATCCCGAGAGCCGGGATGGCGCGAGGGACGAGCCGTGCCCGATACAGGGCCGTGCCGAGCATCAGCGCGTTGAAGGCCGCCATGTTCCCGCCGATGATCATCGCCCAGTAGCGGACCGCGATCGAGTCCTTGGCCGACGGGGACGAGGGCCTCCGGATCGCCCGTGGCCGCGCCCTGCTGGCGCAGCGTGACGACGGCGAGGAGGCTGAGGACGCCGACGGTGATGATCGCGGCTTCGAAGAGCCGGGTCGCGACATACCCGATCGCGAGACCTTCGTGTACGCGCCGGATGACCGAGAACAGGGCCACGCCACAGGCGATGCAGCCGAAGACGTTGACGAGCTCGAGCACGGCGCCGATCGTGACCTGCCGGTCAGCGCCGGCGCTCGTGAGGTAGCTCGCCTCCGAGATCCCCGGCGCGACGAGGAACGCCGCCGGGATCGATCCCAGGAAGGTGATCAGGTAGAGGATGCCGGCCACAAGGGCGGTCTTGCGGAACGAAGTCATCGAAGCCTCCTTGGATCCCAGTCGTGGGGTCAGTGGTTTCCGCTGATGGAACCGACGATCACCGCGTCCTGGCCGAGGTCGACGAGCGCCAGGTCACCGGCCGCGGCTGCCGACTCGATCGCGTCCGCCGAGGTGAGGGCATGGCCGCTGGCCGTCCGGGCGAACGGGAGCGGGTCACCGGCTGGCGACGCCCAGAACGGGACGCATGCACCGCTGGTCAGGCCCTGTCCGCTGCACAGGACGAAGAAGCCCTGGAGCTTCGTGCTGTAGGTGCCCGCGTTGCCCTGCGGGATCGCGCGGACGACGTGGTCGTGCAGGAACCTCGGGTCGTGGCCTTGCGGCGTCGCGGTCTGCGGTGCGGTGACGTAGAACGGGTCGAGCGCCTTCGGTGTGTTGCCGGAGAAACTCAGGTTCGAGAACGTCATCCGGTACTCGAGACCGCCCGACCACACCGTCTCGAAGCAACCGACCTGGTTGATCCCCTTGCCGGTGACGTCGCTGCAGTCGCGGATCCCGCCTGCCTCAGCGGGTTGCATGGCCACGCCGACTGCCATGACGCTCAGGGCGGCTGCGGCGACCGTGCCGCGGACGAGGGTCTGGAACGTGGGACGGATCATGGCTCGAGGCTCCTTCGTGGGGTGGGATTCGACGTTTCGAGCGAGGTGACGGAGATCAGGGGTAGCCCCAGGTCGCGAACCTTTGTCAGCAGCCCGTGGAGCGCGGCCTGGTCGAGTGCGGTGCACCAGATGACGGTCGTGCCGTCCGGCTCACGGACGAGGGTCGTGCCCTCGAACCACACGAACCACCGATCGGGGATGTGGCCCTTCGTTCGGATCTGGTACCCGCTCGTGCCGGCGAGTCGAGGCGTTGGATCGCTCATGGCGCTCCTTTCGAGGTGCCCGTCCGGGTGGAGGGGCGTGTTCATCGAACGGAGCCTCGAAGGCAGGGTGGTGAGCGGGCATCACCAGACGTGGTGATTCGCGTGGTGAGTCCAGCGGGCCGGCGCCGGGACGCCGGCGTCAGAGGAGGCCGAGCTCCTCCGCGCGGCGGATCGCCGCCCGCCGGCTGCTCACGCCGAGCTTGGCGTAGATGTTCTTCGTATGCGTCCGCAGCGTGTTCAGCGACACGAAGAGCTCGCGGGCGATGGCCGGGACCATCGAGCTCGCTGCGCAGGAGGCGGAGGACCTCGAGCTCGCGCTCGCTCAGCGGCTCGACAAGGTGACCCTGGATCGGCGCCCGGTCGACGCGCGGGCCGCCCGCGGCGCGCACGAGGTCGTGGATGTACGCCGGGCCGTCGGGCCGTTTGACTGCGACCCGCAGGAGCCGTGTCATCGCGGGTCCTTCGTCGAGGAAGACGCGGACGTAGCCATCCGGCTCCGCGAGCGCGATCGCGGCGTCGAGTGCGTCGACCGCGCCCACAGGGTCGCCCGCCGCATCCCGGGCGAGCGCGAGCGCGATGAGGATCTCGAGGCGGCCGCCGGCTCGACGGCCGTCCTCGGCGGCCGCCAGCAGGCGCTCCAGCAGCTCGATGGCCGGCGCCGCGCTGTCCGCGACACCGGTAGTCGCCTCGGCGGTCAGGAGGCGGGCCAGGGTCACGTGCTCGTACTCGCGAACGTACGACAGCAGGTCCGTCGTGGCGATGCCGGCCGCTCGCGCCCACGTGCGGGCGTCTGTCGAGGCGCCCGTGCGCGACGAGGATCCGTGCCCGGACCGCCGGAACAGGCTGGATGTCGGGCGAGTACTCGCTCAGGTAGAGGCGCTCTGCCTCGTCCAAGAGGGGGATCGCGCCGTCGAGATCGCCCTCGGCCTGCAGGATGCGTGCCCGGACGAGTCGCGAGCGGTACGGGTCCCGCGGGAACGCGAGCTCGTCACCCAGGCTCCGCCCCGCTTCCAGCTGCGCCTTCGCTTCCTCGAGCCGCCCGCGCTGATACGCGATGGACGCGAGCCCGGTGTGCATGTCGGTGGCGCCGCGGAGCGGCGGCTGGACACGCATCGCGCGCGCCAGTCCGTCCTCGTAGATGTGCATCGCATCGCCGAGGCGTCCCTGGGCGAGGCGGATGTCCGCGCCGATGATCCCGGCCCCGACGACGTCCGTGACATAGCCGGCCTTCTCCAGGCTGGCCATGCCCTCCGCGTACCAGCGATAGCCGTCCTCCAGCTCGCCCATCCCCCAGTACGCGAGGCCGAGGAACGTCGTGGCGCCGCCGCGACCCAGGTGGTCCGACTCGTCCACGAGGTCGAGCACGCGCCGCGCGTGCGCGATGTTCCCGTCGAGATCGCCGAGCATCTTGGCGAGGGCGGCCCGGAACAGCTCGATGGCCCCCGGGAGCCGCTGAAGCTCCGCCCGGTCGACGACGATGAACCCGGCTCCGGTCGCGTCATCCGCCGCCGCTGCCAGCTGCGCCTCGGCGCCGCTCAGCAGCTCGTCGACCCCAGTGACCTCGTTGGCCGACAGGATGGCGCCCACATAGCCGACCGCGAGGACCGGTCGGCGGGCGACGATGTCACGTGGGATGGTCTTGCCCCAGCGAAGCAACGTCCGCTCGCGCCGGAACCGGCGCATCTCGGGGATCGCGAGCTCGACGAGGTCGGCCGCGCGCTCGGGGTCGTCGGCGCGGAACGCGTGCTCGATCGCCTCGTCGCGTTCGCCATTCGCTTCGTACCAGGCGCTCGCACGGCGATGCAGGACGGCGACCTGGTCGGCCTCTTCGGCAGCGAGGTACGCCTGCAGGACGCCGCCGAACAGGTGGTGATAGCGGTACCAGCGACGCTGATCGTCGAGGGCGACGACGAACAGGTTGCCGCGATCGAGCGCCTCGATCGTCGCGCTCCCGCCTGCCTGCCCGGTGACGGCGTCCGCGAGCGGGCCGGTGAACCGGGACAGGATCGACGTCCTGAGCAGGAAGTCGCGCGTCTCCGGGCGCTGCCGCCGCAGGACCTCCTCCACGAGGTAGTCGACGATGAAGCGGTCATCGCCGGCGAATGCCTCGATGAACCGTGTCGCGTCCGCTCGACCCTGCAGCGACAGCGCGGCGAGCTGGAGGGCGGCGATCCAGCCCTCGGTTCGCGCCTCGAGCGTCGCGACCTCGTCACCGGTCAGCGTGAGGCCCATCGCACCCAGGTAGCTGGTCGCCTCGTCCGCGCGAGAACCGCAGGTCGCTCGCGCGGATCTCGACCAGGGCGCCTCGCGCCCGGAGGCGCGACAACGGGATGCCGGGATCGGCGCGCGTCCCGATGACCACGTGACCGTGCGGCGGCAGGTGATCGAGGAAGTAGCCGAGCTGGTCAGTGACGGTCGAGCGACTCGATCACGTGGACGTCGTCGAGGACCAGGACGATGTCCGCGTCGAGGCCCGCGATGGCGTTCAGCAGGGTGGTCACCGCGACGTCGACCGTGCCCTCGCCGCCGGCGAGGATCGACCTGGCGCCGCTGCCGACGCCCGGGGCGGCACGATCGAGGGCCTCCACGACGTAGGTCCAGAACGTGACGGGATCGTCGTCGGCCGGATCCAGGGAGAGCCAGGCGATCCGGGCGCCGGTGGCGCGGCTCGCCAGCTCGGCCATGATCGTGGTCTTGCCGAAGCCGGCCGGCGCCGACACCAGCGTCAACGTCGCCGTGGCGGCCCGGGCGACCTCGTCGCTGAGGCGCGAACGCGGCACCAGCCGCCCATGCGGGACCGGGACGTGGAGCTTGGTCTCGAGCAGCGGTCCGGCCATCAGCGCGCCGTCCCGACGGACAGGCCCTGGAGGAAGCTCCGCTGCAGGATGAGGAAGACGACGAGCGGCGGCACGAACGTGATCGCCAACCCCGCGAACCGCAGCCCCTCGTCGGTCGCATAGAACGTCGAGAACGTCGTCAGGGCCAGGGGTGCCGTGAACGAGCCCGGCCGCTGGATGAGGACCAGGGCGCCGGCGAAGTCGTTCCAGGCGAACACGGCGACCAGCAGCGCCGACGGCGACGATGCCCGGGCGGGCGAGCGGGATGGCGAACGACGTCAGCAGCCGCATCCGCCCCGCCCCATCGAGCCTCCGCCGCGTCGATGACGTCCTGCGGGATCCGGCGGAAGTAGCCGGCCAGGATCACGGTCGCGAACGACACGCTGGACACGATGTTCACGAGTGCCAGCCCGGTCAGGCTGCTGATCAGACCCCAGCGTTCGGTAGATCGAGAAGAGCGGGACGATGAGGACCTCGGTCGGGATGATGAGCGGTGCGAGGATCAGGAGCAGCAGGGGGCCGCGGGCGGGTGGCCGGAGGCGCGTCAACGCGAACGCGGCGGGCACCGCGAGCAGGAGCGCGCCCGCGACCGTGAGCGCCGCGACGTACGTCGAGTTGAGCAGCGCGGCGCCCAGATGCGCTCGGTCCCACGCTTCGCCGAGATTGCCGACGACCGGCGGGATGGGCACGGAGAGCGGTCCGGCGTACAGATCCGCCGTCCGCTTGAAGGCATTTGCGAGGGTCCAGAACACGGGGTAGATCCAGACCACCGCAAGGGCGCTCAGGAGGACGGTCGACCACCTGAAGGCCGGACGACGGTTCACGCCGCCACGGCCTCCGCACGGCGGTCCAGCAGGCGGTACTCGACGACCGCGAGGGCGACGATCACGACCATGAGGATCGTCGCCATCGCCTGGGCATAGCCGGGGTCCAGGGACCGGAAGGCCGTCGTGTAGACGTACGTGGCGACCGTCTCGGTCGCATGGTCAGGGCCACCCTCGGTCATGATCCACACCAGGTCGAAGATCCTCAGGGTGGCGATCGTCGTGAGCAGCGTGAGCGCGAACGTCTGCGGCCACAGGAGCGGCCACGTGATGTGTCGGAGCCGCGTCAGCCGGCCGATCCCCTCGAGCTCGCCGTACTCGTAGTACTCGCGCGGGATCGGATCGCATCGCGGCCAGGTACACGACCATCGAGAAACCCGCGAACCGCCACACGAAGGCGAGGACGATCGCCCACAGGGCCGTGTTCGGGTCACCCAGCGGAGCGACGCTCGAGAGGTCCACGCCCACGGCGCCGCCGATCGCGGGCACGATGCCGAAGAACGGCGCGTAAAGGAACCGCCAGACGGTCCCGACGGCGACCGGAGCGAGGATGAACGGGGTGACGAAGGCGATCCGGAACAGGCTCCCGCCGCGCCGGGTCTCCGAGACGAGCACCGCGAGCAGGAGGCCGATCCCCGTCTGGAGCACGACCGCCGCGGCCGTGAACACCAGGGTGTTCGCGAGGCCCCGGCGGAACACCGCGTCGCCCAGGAGCGCCCGCGCGTAGTGCTCGAGGCCGGCCGGGGCCGGTGATCTCGAAGCCCTGGGTGCGGTTCACGCTGAGGTCCAGCCCGTAGACCAGCGGGTAGACCAGGAAGACCGCCAGCACGATGACGACGGGCAGGACGAGCGCGAGGTCGAGCACGCGCTCTCTGCGTCGGGCGGCGAACATCAGCGATGCGCAGCGCCGTCCATCCGACGGAACGATACTCGGAGTCATCGCCGCCCGACCTTCGTGAGCCCCGGCTATCTCGCGGATTTGACCGACTGGCATCGCCCGCTCCCGCGTCGCGACGTGCTCAAGCTCAGCGGTGTCCTACTGGGCGGTGCGGGCCTGGCCGGCGTGATGGCGGCGTGCGCCCCGCGACGCGAGCCCGGTCCGACGCAGACGGGAAACGCCTCGGGCGAGCCGACCGGCACGATCACCATGATCGCGGGCGGGGGCGACCCGATGGCCGAGCCGCCGCTCCGCAAGGTCTTCGACGACTTCGCTGCGCTCCACCCGGGGCTCGACTGGGATGTCCGGTCGATCCCCGGTGGCGGGCCGGAATGGGACCGACTGGCGCGCGCCCTGCTCGCGTCCGGTGAGCCGGTCGACCTGACGATGATCAACGGGCAGCAGGTCCGTGCGTGGGCGCGCGACGGACTGCTGGCCGACCTCACGGACGACCCCCGACTCGAGCCCGTGTTGGCCCGGGTCCCGGCCAAGTTCCACATCGGCGCGCCGGGCGAGACGGCGACGCGCGCCGTCCCGCTCGCGATGACGCGCGGGGTCCATACCACCGGGCTCTACTACAACAAGGCGCTCCTCGACGAGGCGGGCGTCAAGCCCCCGACGACGATCGCGGACCTGGAGGCGATGGTCGCGCCGCTGGCCAGGCTCGGGGCCGCGCCGCTCGTCCACTCCTCGGGCGACGTGTTCTTCAACCAGATCCTGATCACCTGGCTGCTGCCGATGATCGTCGAGCGCTCCGGCGGCGACCCGGAGGCGTTCGCCGAGCGCACGGTCAAGGGCGAGCTTCGCTACGACGGTCCCGAGTGGATCGAGGCGTTCGCGACGATCGCGAACCTGCAAGCGAGCGGCGTGATGCTCGACGGGTCCGGCGCCACCGACTACGTCGCGATGCAGCAGGTCCTCCTGCAGGGCAAAGCGGCTGCGACCTTCCAGGGAACGTGGATGCTGGCCGCGATCGAGGCCGGGACGCCTTCGCGCCCGTTCGACCTGCATGTCGCGCCGCCCCCGCTGGTCGACGGCGCCACCCGACCTCGCCCGATCCTCGCCTGGGCGGGCTACGGCCTTCCGGCGGCGGCCTCCCGCGGTCGGGAGGCCGCGTACGCCTTCCTGGACTATGCGAGCCGTCCGGAGGTCGACCGGGAGGTGACCGCGGGATCGCAGAATTACTCGCCCATGGCCGAGTCGAACGAAGCGATCGAGGATCCGCTCGCGCGCGAGTTCCTGCCGCTGTTCGACGACGCGATCCCGCCCCTGGACTGGCTCTGGGAACCCGAGATCGTCGCGGCGATCGACAGTCAGGTGCAGGGCCTGGTCAAGGGCGACATCGGATCCAGCGTCGGCGGGCAGCGCGGTCCAGACGGTCGCCGACGAGTTGCGCGAGACGGGCCGCAGCTACTACCGCTGAGCGCCCGTCCCTTCGCGGGCCGACATGGGCTCGCATCGATATGGCACGATCGTTGCTTCCGCAAACGTGGAGGCGGCGTGCTCCAACGGATCGGCCTGCATGCGCTCAGCTATGGGCCGTTCCGCGCGTTCTTCGTCGCCAACTTCTTCACGAACGCCTCGTGGTTCGTCTACAACGCCGCGTTCGGGTGGCTGGTCCTGGAGCTCACCGGTTCGCCGGCGACGGTGGGCTTCGCGTACTTCCTGAGCGGCCTCCCGTTCCTGCTGTTCACCCTGCACGCCGGGCTGCTCACCGACCGATTCGGGGCGCGCCCGCTCATCGCATGGTCGTTCGCGCTCACGGGCTCGCTCATGTTCGCGCTCGGCGCGATCGCGCTCGTGCCCGATGTCCCGTTGTGGCTCGTGCTCGTCCTCGCCTTCGCCGCGGGGACCACACAGACGCTCGGCGGCCCGGCCTACATCGCGGTCGTCAACGACCTGGTGCCGCCGGGCGTCGTGCCGAGCGGCGTGTCGCTGACCTTCCTCGGCTTCAACGTCGGCCGCATCACCGGTGGCTTCCTCGGCGGGTTGCTGATCGCGGTCTGGCCCACGGGCTGGGCGCTCATCGCCGCCGCCGCGCTCCAGGCGTTCCCGGCGCTGGCGATCTGGCGGATCCGCACGCCCCCGCCGCCCGAGCGACCGCCCGGCCGGACGTCCCTGGTGCGGCCGCTGGTCGAGGCGGCGCGGTACGCAGGGACATCGCCGTGGCTCCGGATCCTCCTGCCGCTCGCCATGGCCCCGGGCGCCCTGGGTCTCTCGTACAGCTACCTGCTCCCGGTCGCCGCCGTCGAGCTCGGCATCGGCGCGCAGGGCCTTGGCGTGCTGCTCGCCGTGACCGGGGCCGGCGGGCTGGCCACGGGGCTGGCTTCCGGAGGGCTGATGCGCGCGTTCGGCCACGGGGCGATGGTCTTCGCCGGCCTCGTGGCCGCCGGCAGCGGCATGCTCATCTTCGGCCTGGCGCCCGCGACGGGCGTGGCGGTGGCCTCCATGGCGCTCGTCGGCGGCGGTCTGCTGGCCTTCGGCGCGTCCAGCCTGTCGCTGGTCCAGGCCCTCGCGCCGAAGCGCCTCCGAGGGCGCTTGACCAGCCTGTTCACGCTCCTCTACTGGGGCCTGATGCCGGTCGGGGGCCTGATCGGCGGAGCCGTCTCGGAGCTCACCAGCGCGCGCTGGACGATGGCGCTGTTCGGGGCGCTGATCCTGGTCGCCGCCGGCGTCGCCATGGTCATCCGGCGGAGCATCGTCACGCTGCGGATCGACGAGGAAGGCGGGCGTGTCGCCGGCATGCTGCCGGTCGACGGAGTCGCCTGAGTCAGTGACCCGAGGCTGAGGCACGCGCGACGAGCCGCGCTCGAGCCGCCGGCGCCGGGGGCATCATCGGGCGATGCCGATCATCGACGTCCATACGCACATGTTCACGCGGCGCTGGCTCGAGCTGCTGCGCGCACACGGCTCGCCATATTCCGTCCAGGTCCGCCCCGACGGCCGCGACGAGATCTTCCGGGGCGCGACGCCGGTCGTGTTCCCGCAGCCGGGCCACTTCGACTACGACCTGCGGATCGAGGCCATGGACGCGGCCGGCATCGATGTCTCGATCGTGTCGCTCACCTGCCCCAACGTGTACTGGGGCGGCGAGGAGGTCAGCAGCGAGGCGGCGCGCGAGTCGAACGCCTCGATGGCGGTCGCCCAGCGGCGCTACGGCGACCGGATCCGGTGGCTCGCCTCGCTGCCCTGGGAGTACCCGGAGCGGGCACTCGAGGAGCTCAGACGTTCGTGTGACGAGGGCGCCGTCGGCGTCATGGTCATCGCCAACGTCGCCGGCCGCTCACTGACAGAGCCCGCGTTCGCGCCCATCTGGGCCGAGATCGATCGACGCGCCCTGCCGGTCCTCGTCCACCCCGGCGAGCCGCCCGGCGCGGACCTGATGGACATGGGCTCATACGACCTTTCCTGGCTCGTCGGCTTCATGTTCGACACGACGCTGGCGATCACGCGGCTGATCTTCGATGGCTTCCTCGATCGGTATCCGGACCTCAAGCTCATCGCCGCGCACGGCGGGGGCACCCTCCCCTACCTCGTGGGGCGGATGACGAAGGGCGACGAGGTCGAGCTGCCGCAGCGGCGTCGGATGACGGCGCCACCGCGCGAGTACCTGCGCCGTATCTGGTACGACTGCATCACCTACGACCTCGGCGCGCTCCAGTACCTCATCTCGGTCGTCGGCGCGGAGCGAGTGCTCTTCGGGACCGACTGGCCGCACCAGGTCCACGACATCGCGGGCTCGCTCGCGCATACCGCCGCGCTCCCACCTGCGGAGCGTGACGCGGTCCGCGGCGAGAACGCCGTGCGGCTGTTCCGGCTCTGAGGCGCCGCGACGTGGGACTGACGGAGCACGCGAACGACTGACCGACGCCTTGACGCAGTGTCATCCGCACATACCCTTCCGGGACCTTGCCGCGCGTCCTTGCCGTCCTCGCAGCTTTCGGACTCGCGCTCGCGATCCTCGCGACCCCTGCGTCGGTCGACGCGAGGCCGAAGCCCAAGCCGACGCCCACCCCGCGGCCGACGCCGACCGTCAGTCCCACGCCGTCTCCGACGGCCTCGCCCACGTTCGTCGCCGGGATCGACGTCAGCTATCACCAGGGCACGATCGACTGGTCGCGCGTGGCCGCGGCCGGGAAGCGCTTCGCGTTCATCCGGGCATCTGCCGGCACCCTGACCGCCGACACGATGTACACCGCGAACCGTTCCGGAGCGCGCGCTGCAGGGCTGACCATCGGCTCGTACCACTTCGCGAATCCCGATCCCGCCGCGAACGATGCGGCCAACGAAGCGAGCTGGTTCCTCCAGCACGCGACGATCACCTCCGGCGACCTGTTGCCGGTCCTCGACCTGGAGGTCGCGAACGGCCTCGGCTCGGCCGCGCTCATCGCGTGGACCCAGACGTGGCTGGAGCGGGTGTACGGCGCGACCGGGGTCCGGCCGGTCATCTACACGAACGCCGGCTTCTGGACGAGCTCGATGGCGAACACCGACTGGTTCGCGCGCAACGGTTATCCAGTGCTCTGGGTCGCCCACTGGACGAGCGCGTCGCAGCCGAACGTCCCGGCGGGCGATTGGGGCGGCAACGGCTGGCGTTTCTGGCAGTACTCGAGCACCGGATCGGTGCCCGGGATCACCGGAGCGGTCGACCTCGATCGCTTCAACGGCAGCGCGATCCCGGGGTCGGTCCTGGTCCCCTGAACCGGCGGTGGCGAGCTCAGAAGTCGCGCCGGCCCGAGAAGGAATCCACGACGAACGGTCGCGTCGCGGCGTAGATCGCGAGGCGGAGGCCGCCGGGCGCGCGGAACGTCGTGCATGGTCCGGGCGGCAGCTCGATCGTCCGGTCCGGCACCCATCCGCGCGACTTCAGCATCGCCGACGACGCGGCCAGGTCATCCACCCGGTGGACGAGGACCGGGCGGTCATCAGGCAGGTGGTCGGTCAACAGGAGGGCCGGCCCGTCGGGTGCGACCCGGAGCATCGCCACGCGGGTGCCGCCGTCGTCGATCGCGAAGATCAGCTCCGCCCCGAGCACGTCGACGAACCAGTGCGCATCGACGGCGACGTCCGAGCTGGGCGCGTACACGTAGTCCAGCTGGCCCAGCGGCGGTCCGTCCATGCCCGGAGCGTACGCCGATGCTGTTTCGAGCCGGCAGTCGTCGTGGGGCGGCACGATCCTCGTTCAGGAGCGATGCTTGGGGCCTGTCACCCATCACTCTTTGGAGGTCGCGCTTCCATGCGCTTCAAAGCACCCGCCGCGCTTCTCGCCGCCGCCGGCCTCGTGGCCATCGCCGCCGCTCCGGTCGCCGCCGCGCGTCCCTCGACCGGGTACAGCGCGCCGGTCGTGGACTGGGTCCAGCCGACGGTCGCCGCCCACGCCGATGGCTCGGCGACCGTGCACGTCCAGTACACCTGCTGGGGCGGCGACGCCGGCACGCACGTGTACATCGGCGTCAAGCAGGGTCCCGAGGTCAACGCCACGGACCACACCAGCAGCCAGTTCGCCCAGACCTTCTACAGCACGAACTGGAACTCCGACTCGGGCGGGAACGCGCTGACCTGCGACGGCCACAAGCAGAACCAGCAGTTCACCGTCAAGCCCGATCCGTTCTTCTGGAACGCCGCGAACGCCCCGCTGCTCTCGAAGGGCGAGGCCTTCATCCAGGTCTGCATCTTCGACAGCACGAACACCGGCGACACGGACCCCAACGGCTTCGCGTTCGACTACTCGATGCGCAAGGTCGTCACCGGCTAGGACGTACCTCGAGACTGCGGCCGGCGACACGATCGCCGGTCGCAGATGGGACCGGCGATCAGGCCGGTGCCGCGGCCGCCATCGCGTTGGTCCCATCCGAGAGCACGGGCGAGATGAGCCCGAAGACGTTGCCGTCCGGATCGAGCAGGTAGCCGCCGCGACCGATCCCCGGCCAGTCGGTCGCCGGGAGGGCCTCGGTGCCGCCGAGCTCCAGACCGCGGCGCATCAGGCCGTCGACATCCTCGACACCGACCACGATGTTGCAGCCGTTGACCGGTGCGCCGACCTCGGGACGAGGACCCATCCGCTGGGTCAGGCCGCCGTTGATGCCCATGCCGGGTCGCCCGGCGACATTGCCGATGGCGCCCTCGCCGGTGTCGATGACCCAGTACGGCTGATCGCCGCTGCCGTAGTCCTGGAACTGCCACCCCAGCAGGCCGGAGTAGAAGTCGATGAGCTTCTGCGGCTCCGATGCGTGGATCTCGAAATGGACGACGAGGTTGGCCATGTCGCTCTCCTTGGCGCGGTCCCGCCGCCCCAGTATGAGCCGATGTCGCCGATCCGACCCGCGACGAGCTTCCGCCGTCGAGCCGTCACGGCGGACCGACGAGCGAACGACGAGGCCCGCCCTCGAAGGGACGGGCCTCGATCGCGCCAGGACCGAACGGTCGCGTCAGCCTTCCGCCGGCGGGCCGTAATTCGGGTTGCACGCGCGCCCCGGATGCAACCCGAGCGGTGCGATCGCGTCGCGAGCGGCCTTGGGGATCTGGCCCCAGGACTGGGCGTGGCCCGGGACGCCCTTGCTGCCGCCCGCTTCGAACTGCAGGTCCTCCTGGCCGGAGAACGCACAGAACGACCGCGCGTGCAGCCCGGTCCCCCACTTGCCTCCACCTTCCACGTGGAGGCTCTTGCCGTTCCCGCGTCACCTCGCCGGCGAAGGCGGCGCTGGCGGCCAGGGTCGCGAGGAGCGCGGTCGCGGCAAGCGCGCTGATGAGTCGTCGGATCATCCGACTCCCCTCCTTCGGTCCGAGGTCGGTCTCGCCACTGGCGTGCGACACGCGCCGGGGCGACCGTTCTCACGGGGCGTCGCGTCGTGGACCCCCCGCGGTCCTGCCTCCTCTGTCCGTCCCGGCATCATCGGTGACGCATCGCCGCCGGGCGAGCGCACCACGGACGAAACGGTGCTGCCATGCACCGCTGTCCTCGCGTGCGCGGGCCGGACCTAGTCGACCGGCGGGTCGCGTCGAGCGACGCGAGCGCCTCGCGTCGAGTGGCCCGTGTTCGGGGCGCGCCAGGACGACGTCGCGATCGACGCCCGCCCGCACGATCGACGGACGCTCCAGGCCGGTCACGCGTGGTCCGACGGGCACCGGCCCGCCACGAGCTAGGTCTCGCGATGGTGAGTCGCTTCGAGCGAGCTGAGGGCCTCGGGATCGAGCGCATCCGATGGCACGCCCGCGACCCGCCCGGGCGTCCGAGCCCGAAGGGTCGCCGTCCGAGTGCCGTCGAGGAGCGACGCGCGTTCGCCGACGACGGCGCCCGGACCGATCTCGGCGACCTCGCGGTCGTCGACCTCCACGACGAACATCCCGTCGAGGATCAGGATAGACCTCGGTGCCGGGCTCGCCCTGTCGCACCAGCGCCTCGCCCTCGGCGATGGTGCGGATCCGGGGCTTCGCACCGCCACGCATGATCGACGTCGACAGCGAGCGCTCCAGCGCTGACTCCACGGCCGCGACCACAGCCGGCGAGTCCTGCTCGCCCCACGGCGTCCGGTCGCCGTAGGAGTGGTTGAACCACTTGCCGAAGTCGATGACGCCGGACTTCTCGACCAGGCGCCCCTCGTCGTCGTAGACCCAGTGGCGGGGGAACGGACTCGCGCCCACAAGCTCGTGGCTGGAGCTGCCGTCGGCGTTGATCGTGAGGGCCAGCGTCGTCCAGGCGATGGACGGCCAGAACTGGACGAACGGCTTGTGCGGGACCGGTCGGGGCGTCGGCAGGCCCATGCGACCGCCGACCGTCTGCACGAATCGCGCCCCGGACTCCCCGACCTCCGGCTCGTGCCGGATGTCCGGGAGGTGGACGGCCGGGAAACGAAGGGCCGCCGGTCCGACGCGCACGGTCGTCGCGCCGATATGGCCCTGGCCGAGGTGTCCGGCGTTCACGATCCGGCCGTCGTCGACCTCGATGAACGCTCGCAGCTCATTGGCCTCCCGGAACCGGTCGGTCACGCGCAGGTCCTCGAGGTCGTCGAGGTGGTCGGGCGGCGGCTCGTCGTAGTGGGTCACGCCCAGCTCGAACGGGACCTTCGATGGCCCCGTGATCGCCTCCGACGGGATCCACGAAACGGCCGTGACCGAGGACTCGATGCGCGTCACCACTGGATGGTCTCCTCACGCCCCGGAGATCGAGCGTGACGCACCGCTGAGCCGTCGGCGCGCCGCTCTCTGAACCATCCGGGACTACCGACAATCTATCGGGGTCGAGCGCCCCGGACCGGGTGCGCCAACGCCGGCGACCGGTGCTCCGCCATCGCGGATCGCCGGATGACGTACCGCGAACCCGGCATGGCGACCTCCTTGCGCGCGGGGCGGCTCCTCGTCGCAACGCTACGCCGCACCCGTCTCGCTGCTTGCCCCGTCGGCCCTGCCCGCCGGCCGTTCCACGACTTCCCTCCGGCGAGATACTTCGGCGGCGGCGCGATGACCACCCCAGGCGGAAGGCGCGACACGATGCGGATCCTGATCGTCGGTGGCGGCGTGGCCGGGTTGGCGATGGCGCGTGCGCTCCGGCGCGTCGGGCTCGCGAGCGAGATCGTCGAACGCGCCGACGCGTGGCGCATCGAGTCGGCCGGCGTCTACGTGCCGGGCAATGGGATGCGCGCGCTCCAGCGGCTGGGACTGGCCGACGATGTGGCGGCCGCCGGAGCGGTCGTCGACGTGCGCCGACTTCGCGATGACCGCGGACGACTCCTGATCGAGTTCGACGAAGCCGACTTCTGGCGGCCCGTGGCGCTGCCGATCGCCCTGCCGCGACGCGAGCTGCACCGGATCCTCGTGGATGGCGCGGCGGACACGCCGATCCGATTCGGCGTCACCGTCGGGTCCGTCGTCGACCTGGGCGACGCGGTCGAGGTCGGCTTCACCGACGGCGCGAGCGGCGCGTACGACCTCGTCATCGGCGCGGACGGGGTCCACTCGGCGGTCCGGCGGCTCGTGTTCGGCGGCCCGCAAGCACGACTCCTGGGCCAGGTGAGCTGGCGCTACCTGGTCGAGGGCCGCACCGACATCGCGGGCTGGAATGGCTGGCTGGGTGGTGACCGGTCGTTCCTCGCGCTGGCGCTGGGCGGCGGTCGCGTCTACTGCTACGGCGACGTTCGGTCATCGACCGCGGATGATCCGACGCACGGCGATCGCGCCGCGTTCGGTCAGCTGTTCTCCGGATTCGCCGAGCCGGTCCCGTCGCTGCTGCAGGGGATCGCCCGTTCGGGGGAGCTGCACGTGGCGCCGATCGAGGAGGTCTGGCCGCCGACCTGGACGAAGGGACGGGCGGTGCTGATCGGGGATGCGGCCCACGCGAGCTCCCCGAACATGGCCGAGGGTGCCTCACTGGCGATGGAGGACGCGCTCGTCCTCGCCGAGCTCCTGGCGGCGGACGCGGACGTCGGCAGCGGCGCTGGGCGCCTTCACGGCGCGGCGGGCGCCGCGGGTCCGGTGGGTGCAGGACAAGACGCACGCTCGCGACCGGCTCCGCTACCTGCCACCGGCACTGCGGGGCGTGGTCATGCGCGCGGCAGGTCGGCGGACCTTCCGGGCGCACTACCGCCCGCTGCTCGAGCTCCCGTGAGCGACCGCCATCGGGTCGGTCACCGGCGGTGGTCAGCCCAGCCGGCGGCGCTCGCTCGGATGGCGTCGATCAGCGCGGTCAGGTCTGCTTCGGTCGTTCGCGGGTTGATGATCGTCGTCCGGAGCCAGGTGCGGTCCCGGAGCCGCGTCTTCACGAGGTAGAACGCCCCCGACTGCACGAGCTCCTCGCGGACCGCCAGCTGCAGCGCGTCCAGGTCGGAGACACCTTCGGGCACGAACCGGAAGCAGACGATGTTCGCCTGCGGTTCCACCGCCAGCTCGAAGTCGGGAGCCGACGCGAGCTCGCCCGCGAACCAGCGTGCGAGGTCGAAGGTCCGCGTCACGTAGTCGGCGAAGAAGTCGGTGCCGTGCGCGGCGAGTGAGCCGTAGAGCTCCAACGCCATCATCCGCTTGGTGCACTCGAGGGTCCGCAGTCCGGAATCCCACCAGGCGAACTCGCCCTCGCGCGCCTGGAACCCGACGTACGACTGGTCCTGGTGGAACGCCCGATCGGCGGCGCCGCGACGGCGGTACACCACCGCGGTCATCAGGGCGGGCATCAGCAGCATCTTGTGCGCGTCGATCACGACCGAATCGGCGCGGTCGATCCCAGCCACGAGATGGCGGTACCTCGGTGTCAGCGCGGCCGGCGCGCCGTGCGCCCCGTCGACGTGGAACCAGAGGTCGTGCTCCGCCGCATAGTCGGCGATCGCCTCGAGCGGATCGAACGCGCCGGTCGCGGTCGAGCACGCACTCCCCACGACCGCGAAGACCCGCCGTCCGGCATCGTGCGCCCGGCGGTGGGCGTCGGCGAGGCTGGACGGATCGAGCCGGAAATCGTCGTCGACCCGGACCGGGACGACGCCACCGGCGCCGAGACCCAGGACCCGTGCGGCTCGGTCGTTCGAGTAGTGCGCCTGTTCCGAGACGAGGATGGCCAGGGGCTGGGCGCCGGCCAACCCATCGGTCCACGGGTCGACATCCGTGATCGACTGCCGGGCTGCGGCGAGCGCCGTGAGGTTCCCGGCCGAGCCCCCCGAGGTGAACAGGCCCTCGACGTCGGGACCGAACCCGAGCACGGTCCCGAGCCACTCGAGCAGCCGCTTCTCCATCGCGTTCGAGACCGGGCCCATCTCGTACTCCGCGGTCCCGTTGTTGAGGACGGCCGACACGAGCTCCGCCAGCGCCGCCGAACCGATCGGCGCGCTGACCTGATGACCGATGTACCGGGGGTGATGGATGTGGTGCGAGTCGGCGAGCACGGCCGGCAGCAGGTCCACGAGCGACGCTCGGCGCCCGCTGTCGCCGGGCACCGGCCACCGCTCGAGCGAGACGGCGGGAGGGCGCGTAGTCGAGCACCGGGCCCTCGCCGGCGCCCGTCCGCGCGAGATAGTCGGCCAGCTGGTCGACGACCGCGTGACCGGATGCCCGGAACGCCTCGGGGTCGTATGGATCGTCCACGGCATGCCTCGCTTCTCGGTGGATCCAGCTCGGATCAGTGCCCTGCGGATGAGCGCTCTAGATTCGCAGGCGGGGTGTGTCCCATCGCGCGACTCATGCAGTCAGCGCCGCATCCTCGAGCAGCCGGCTGATCTCGGCGAGCGATGGCGCGGCGCGCAGCCGCTCGAAGATCGTCCGGGCGTGCTGGAGGACCGGGACCGCTTCGGGGGTCCGACCGGCTGCGACGAGGCCCCTCCCCTGGCCCAGCAATGCGAAGGCGAGCTCGGGGCCGCCGGACATGGGCGCACGGACGCATCGTCGATCGGGAGGCCCGGATCGGCAAGGCGACACGCTTCGCCACTGATTCGCGACGGTACGCTGCGACCGTCAGGATGGAGCCAGTCGGCCGCGGAGGTGGGGATGAGCGACGAGGAACGGCGCGAGGCATTGGTCGAAGCGATCGGTGGTGTCCGCGAGCGCTGGCGGCGACTCGTGGCGGACGTCGGTCCGACCAGGCTGGAGGAGCCTGGCGCGATGGGCGAGTGGACCTTCAAGGACGTCGCGGCGCATCTCACGGCGTGGCGCCGACGGACCGTCGTCCGTCTCGAGGCCGCAGCGCGCGGCGAGGCGGAGCCGCCTCCCCCGTGGCCGGCCGACCTGGTGGACGGCCCGGACGATCCCATCAATGCCTGGATCCACGAGCGGACGAAGGACCGCCCGGCGAGCGAGCTGCTGGCGGATGCCGATGCCGTCTACGAGGACTTCATCGCCGCGGTCCGCGCGCTGCCGATCGACATCGCGACCGACCCGAAGCGCTTCCCCTGGCTTGTCGGTCAGGCGCTCGTGGACGCCGACTTCGGCGGCCATCTCGGCGAGCACGAGCCCGACGTCCGCCGCTGGTTGGGATCCACCTGAAACGATGACGCCGGGCGGAGTCGGTGCCCCACCCGGCGTCAGCGGTCAGGGGCGCGAGCGGGTCAGCTGCCGGCCTCGGCCCAGAGCGTCGGGTAGCCCGGCATGTCCACGCTCCCGATCCATGCGAAGTCCTCCAGCGCGCGCATGTCGGCCGACCGGCCGAGCAGGCCGATGTACAGGCCCGCCTCGAGCCCATTGACGCGCATCGAGGCGCAGATGGGGCCTGACGAACGTCGATATCCGCGCGGCGGAACGTCCGAAGATCGGCCGGTCAGCCCGCCGGCGCTGGCGCCACGTTGTGGTTCACGTGGAACACGTTGTCGGGGTCCCAGGTCCGCTTCAACGCGGCAAGACGGGCGAGCTTCGTGGCACCGTAGAACCGGAGGGCGCCGTCGGGTCCCAGCCCCTCGTTCCCGTTCGCGTAGCCGCCGAGGCTCGTCCCGGGTTCGACGATCGCCATCGCCCGCCGGATCCAGTCGCGGTTCACGTCGTCGAGCGCCGGATCGTCCCACGCCGAGTCGGCGCTGACGTCGAATCGCGCCGCGCGACCCGGGTAGGCGGTCGCATCCTCGTCGACGCGGCCGATGGCCCCACCGAGGGCGGTGATCGAGAACGACGCCCCGTCGGGCGCCGCGGCGACCAGCTCGACGAGCTCGTCGAGCGCCTCCGCTGCCACGTCGTCGGCGTTCATGCTCCGGATGATCGATCGCCGACCCCAGCCGAGCGTGAGGTCGTGGGCCGTCTGGACGTCGAGGTAGGGCTCGCTGCCGGCCGTCACCTGGACCGGCTTCGGCCCGGCGTGCAGACCCGCCGTGTCGCGAGCGACCGTCTCGACCGGCGCCGCTGTGGTTGTAGGAGATGGAGGCGACGGGCCGTCCGACGAGCTCCTCGGGATAGCCGGCGTCCGGACCGGCGCGCTCGAGGACGAGCATGAACGACAGGGCGTCGGGAGCCTGCCGGGCGTACTCGGCGAACGTCGCCCAGACGTCGTGGATGGCGGTCGCCGGGAACGCGAGGAAACCGCGGTGGAGGTGCGGCCCGAACGGCTGGAGCCGGAACTCGAACGCCGTCGCGATGCCGAAGTTCCAGCCCGCGCCGCGCAGGCCCCAGAAGAGCTCAGGCTCCTCGTCCGCGGTCGCGCGGAGCAGCCGCCCGTCGGCCGTCACGAGCTCGACCGCGGTGAGGTTGTCGATCGTGAGCCCGAAGTGCCGCTGCAGCCGACCCGACGCCGCCGCCCAGCGTGAGCCCGGCGACCCCGGTGTGACCGACGACGCCGACCGGGCACACGAGGCCGTGTGCCTGCGCCGCGATCTCGAGCTCCCCGAGCAGCGCACCACCGTTCACGCGGGCGGTCCGCGCCGACGGATCGACCTCGACGCCGCGCATCGCGGACAGGTCGACGACCAGGCCGCCGTCGTCGCCGACCAGCCCGGGGGCGGCGTGACCGCCCGACCGGACCGCGATCTCCAGGCCCTGGTCGCGCCCGAACGCGATCGCGGTGGCGACCCCTGTCCGCGGTCCTCGGCCGTGCGATGACCGCCGGCCGCCGGTCGTGCACCGCGTTCCAGAGCCGGCGCGCCTCGTCGTACTCGGCGTCGCCGGGTGTGATCACGTCACCGGCGATCGTCCGGCGGAACTGGTCGAGGCCGCGGATCGGAGTCGTGGTGGGCATCGGCCAACCTTACGTGACCTCGCAGGGCACGCGGACGATGCGGTCAAGGCCCACGGCGTGCGGCCATCGCCCGCTCGATCTGGGCGACGTGCTCGCGCTCGTGCTCGGCGAGTCGGTGCGCGTAGTGGAAGGCGGATCGGTCCTCGGCGCCGCGACCGACCAGCTTGACCGTGGCTCGACGGGACTCGAGCTGCGCGCCGGCCGCTCGAAGGCGGGTGACGAGGGCGGCGCGCTCGGCGATGAAGCCGTCGAGCGACGCCCCGAACGGCAGCGTCAGGAAGTCGGTGCGGCGGATCGTCGATCGCGGGCTCTCTGCCCGGAACGTCGGGTGGTCCTCATCGAGGATCCGCTCGATGTAGCCGCCCCACGTCTGCTGGCACGCCCGCATGTGCCCGAGCACATCTCGGGCCGACCACCCGCCGTCCTCGAGCGGCGCCAGGAGGGCCGCATCGGTGATGCCCGCCGTCGCGGCGGCGATCCGCTCCGGACCGCGAGCGAGCATCTCGACCACCTCGTCGCGGGTGAACCGCGGCGCCGGCTCGCTCATCCGGCTGAGGCGTCGGCCCAGCGGAGCACCCGGAGTGCGCGCAACGTGTTCCAGCGGCTGGGCTTCCCGACGCCGTCATCGAGCGTGAAGGGCACGGCGCCCTTCCAGGTGTGGTCGAGCAGCCACGTGCCATCACGCTGCTCCTTCGACCGGACGACGTCGAGCGCCTCGTCCATCCGCGGGTCCGGCCGCTCGCCCGTGGCGCGGAAGTACTCGAGCCCACGAAGGATGTCGTAGTGCCAGCGCGTCGGATACGCCAGTCGCAGGTAGTCGGGGTCGACGACCTCGCCCGTGCTCAGTCGCCGCAGCAGGCGCCGCTCGAGGAGGTAGCCCTCCGCGCGGCGTCGGGCTTCGGTGGCCCCGGGGATGCCGCCGGTCGCCTGCTCATGCGCGAGCAGCCCCTCCAGGACGCGGATGGTCGTGTGGAACGATGACCGGACGGACCCGATCTCGACCTCGCAGTTCCAGCCGCCGTCCTCGAGCTGCTCATCGACCAGGCGGGCGACCACGCCGTCGACGTCCACGCCGAAGTAGGCGCCGAGCGCGACGACCATGCCGTTGATGCACGGCTCGACCTCGCCCTCGAAGAACGGCTGCCCCTCGTGCTCCCAGCGGGCGTTGGCCTTCACCAGCGCGATCACGCGGCGGATGCGCTCGTCGGCAGGGTCGACGCCGAAGTCCATCAGCTGGACGAGGCTGTACGCCGTCGCCGACCAGGGCTGTCCCTCCTCGCGGGTCCACGGCAACGGCTGTCCGTCCCGCGCCGGGAACAGGGCGCCGCCCTCCCACAGCCCGTCGTCGTCCGCGAGCGCCAGCAGGCGCGCGCCCCAGCCTTCGGTCGTCACCCGCGCCCGCTCCGCGGCGACGGTCTCCGGCGGCGCATCGCGCAGGTCGCGCAGCGTCTGCCAGCGGATGGCGGGGTCGGCGTCCATCAGCCAGTCGATGACATCCATGACATGCACCTTCGGGATGGATGGTGACATCCATCGTCATGTTCGTGCGTACAGCGAATCCGTGGACCACATCCGACCTGTAGAGTCGCGCCCGTGGCGGCGACGTTCTCCTAGGCGCCGCGTGTGGCCAGCGAGGCGAGCCAGGCGTCACGCTCCAGCGGGCTCGGCCCCGAGCGTGGGCGTCGTGGCGGGTTCTCGCCGATCGGCTGGTAGCCGCCGAACCGCTGCTCGAGGATGCCTTCCCCCATCGACAGGCCCGGCAGGCGGTTCTGCAATGACCGGACACGCGCCACCTGCAGCACCGCGCCGACCTTCGAGATCCCGTTCGTGGAGAACTGGCTCGTGACCCTGCCGCCGAGCTGACCGAGGATCGCGAGCACACCCGGTGCGGTCTCACTCGGCATCTCCAGCGCGAGCTCGGCCATCGGCTCGCACACCCAGGTTCCCGCCCGATCCAGCGCGGTCATCAGGACGAGCTGGGTCAGGCGCCGGAAGTCGGCCGCGCTCGTGTACGGCGATGCGTAGCCGCAGTCGGTCATCGTCACGCGGCAGTCGGTGACCTGCCAGCCGGCGAGGCCCTCCCTGAGGGCTTCGTTGACGAAGTCCTCCATCTGCTTGAGAAACACATCCGGCGTCTTGAACAAGTAAAGCGGGATCAGGCGCGGTTCGACGTCGGCACCGAACTCGACCCCACGTGCCGAACGGCATCGGCTCGATCCGGAGGGCGAGGGTCGCCTTGAACGGGTTGGTGCTGAGCGGCGAGCTCCGGCCGGTGATGTTCGTCTTCGTCGGGGCGGAGATGACCTCCTCGGCCTCGCCGACCCGCGCGGGACGCTCGATGCACACGACGGTCGTCTCGCGGAAGTCGGCGGCGATGCCGTACTCGCGCTCGAGCGTGGCCCCGATCACCTCCTTCTGGACCTCCCCGTACAGCGAGACCGCGATCTCGTGGCGGTGGTCGTCCTGGCGGACATCGATGAGCGGATCCTGCTCGGCGAGCTGGCCCAACGCCGCGCGGAGCGACCCAGCCTGGTCCTGGCGCAGCGGCAGGACCACGGCCTCCAGCGTCGGACGCGGGAAGCGGGTGGTGACCTGCTCGCCCGGCGGTGGGACGCCGATGGCATCGCCGACGCGGACCGCACCGAGCCCACGAACGGTCGCCATCTCGCCCGGCAGGAGCAGGTCGCGCCGGGGTGCGCCGGCCGGGGCGAACACCTGGACAGCGGTCGGCTTCGCGTCCTCGCCGCCGCCGACGCGCACACGCTGCCGCGGGCGGAGCGTCCCCGCGAACAGGCGCACGTAGGCGACCCGCTCGCCGGAGGTGGATCGCTCGATCTTGAACACGCGGCCGGAGACCTCGGCGTCCGGATCGCCCGGGGCGGCCGTCAACAGCTCGTCGATGCCTTCGAGCAGCGCGTCGATCCCGATGCCGCGTGCCGCTGACCCGAAGAACACCGGGTTCACGAGGCCGGCGCGCGTCTGGACGGCCAGCTGCTCGCGGAGGCGCGAGTACGACAGTGCGACCTCATCCCGCACGAACGCGCGAAGGATCGCGTCGTCGTTGTCGGCGAGGGCCTCGGCCAGGGCGGCTTTGTGCTCGGCGTCGTTCGCGCTGAACGGGACGAACCTCGCCTCGTGGCCGCCGGGTCCCTCCACCCGGCCCATGGGGATCGCCGTCGGCGTGAGACGGCGCCGGATCGCCGCGACGACGCGCTCGGGGTCGGCCCCGCCCCGGTCGATCTTGTTGACGAAGACCAGCGTCGGCACGCCGATGCGCCGAAGCGCGCGGAACAGCAGCGGGGTCTGGGGCTGGACGCCCTCGACCGCCGAGATGACCAGCACCGCACCATCGAGGACGCCGAGGACACGTTCCACCTCGGCGATGAAGTCCGGGTGGCCGGGTGTGTCGACGAGGTTGACCGCCAGATCGCCGATCTGGAACGAGGCGACCGCGGACCGGATCGTGATGCCGCGTTCGCGCTCGAGATCGAGCGAGTCGGTCTGGGTGGTGCCGGCGTCGACGCTGCCGACGCGATCGATGGCGCCGGTGGTGAAGAGGAGACGCTCGGTGAGGGTGGTCTTACCGGCGTCGACGTGGGCGAGGATGCCGAGATCGAGCGTGCGCATGGAGCCTCATGCCTTCCAAGGAGGTGATCACCTTCTGGCTGGACATGGGTGCTTCCATGGGGCTCCTTCCTCGCGTTCGTGCGGCGGCTGCGCTCGGGAAGGGTCGCACACCGGGTCAAGCGCGTATCCGCGGCGCTATACCGCGCCTATACCGGCCGTCTCGATGCTCGGCTCCCACCACGCGCAGAGAGGGCTGAGCCATGTTCCCGGTGTCGTTCCCGTCGACCAGGTTCACGCGCCTGCGTGCGACGGCTCGCCCGATCCAGTCGAGCCGGCCGCTGGACGGCGCCGCTGATCTCGTCGGTCGCGACCGCCCTGCGTCGTCGCGAGCCTCGCGTACGCCGCCATCCCGGACGGGACCGGCGCGTACCGCGGGTGTTACGCCAAGATCGGCGGTGCGCTCCGCGTGATCGATCCGGCAAAGGAGCAGTGCCGGTCGAACGAGGTCCTGATCTCCTGGAACGCGGTGGGTCCGGCCGGCCCGAGGGGGCCGCAGGGTGACCGAGGACCGGCGGGACCAGCCGGCCCGGCCGGCGCTGCCGGGCGCTGCCGGGCCTGCCGGGCCGGTCGGACCGGCCGGACCGGAGGGACCACGAGGGCCCGCCGGGACCGGCGTCGAGACCTTCGACGAGCTCGGCGGTCTGCCGTGTCGGGTCGGCGAGCCGGAGGAGGGCGTCACCGAGATCGACTTCGACCGCGCGACGGGTGCGATGTCGCTGACCTGCAAGCCGTCGTTCGTCTACACGCTCACGCGTCTCGCAGACCGGTGGCGGCCCGGGACGGGTCGTGAGTACGACCCGGTCGGGATCGACTGTCCCGGGCGATTGCAGCCTCACGAAGGTTCGCGGCACCCAGGATCACGCTCACCGCGACCGACACCGCCGATTCGCTGTTCACCGGCTGGACGGGCGTGTGCAGCGGCAAGGCTACGTGCGTCGTGTCACTGGACGGCGACGCACAGGTGGGAGCGACCTTCGCGCCCGCGTTCACGCTCACGGTCAACCTCAACGCCGAGGCTCGCCAGAACCCGCTCGGGCCGGGCTGCGGCGGGTCGAGCGGCCTCTGCCAGGCGACGTTCGACGCGACGCATGCCTCCGGCGACGTGGTCATCGACTTCGTCGGCCAGTGTCACCTCGGTCCGGGCGGCCCGGCGATCCAGACCCAGTTCAACTTCACGACCTGCACGTACAAGGTGCTCGACGGGACGTTCATCTCCGCCGCGTCGCAGGGCGAGCCCGGGAGCCCGCAGTGGAGCGGGGACTGTCAGAACGCGACGAACGAGTGCGACCTCGGACCTCGAAGTACGACGACGAACATCGGCGTCTTCTACCGCCTGTCTGGCTGAATGACGGGATGACGGGTGCGGCGGGTCTATCCGCCGCGCCCCTCAGAGCCGGCGCGGATCATCGCCTTGACGACCGGGTCGGGCGACCCCTCGTCAGCGATCGTCGAGCCCCGCCTTGGCGCGCAGGTCGTCGATCCGCTCGGATGCCTCAGCCTTGGTGAGGTCGGCGTCATCGACCTCTTCCCCTGCGCGACGCGCGAGCGTTTCGAGGTATGAGGCCTGGGCGCCGGTCATCGGCTCGTCACCGGTGACCCAGTCCTTCGGATCCTTCTCCAGGCCGGGTCGCTCGTCCGGCCGGCGGTCGTCGGTCATGTCGTGGGCCTCCTTGCGGGTCGGGACGACATCGTCGGCAGGCCGCGGGTCGCAGGCGGGATGGACCACGCGAGTCCATCGTTGCACCGACGTCGCGAATGGAACAGGTGTTCAGTCGCGAGTCGCGGCGGCCGCGCTGGTGGACGTCAGTCCGCGCGGCGACGCACCTCGCGGGCGACCAGGATGGCGGCGGCGACGAGCAGGACCACGCCCACCACCGCCCAGAACGAGCTGCCGCTCATCGACGCTGCCGCCGATGAGGCCGGTCCCCTGGCCCAGCCACACGAGACCGACCAGAGCGAGCAGGACGGCGACGATCAGCGATGGGCGACGCATCGACGTCGCATCCTGCGCCGGGCGACCAGGAGCGTCAAACGTGCGGCGGCACCTCGCGGAAGCGGCCCTGGCTGACCGCGAAGTCCCAGACGTCCATCTCGGGTGGCGTCACGCCCAGCTGCGTCAACGCCGTCGCGATCTGGCTGCGGTGGTCGGTGCCGTGGACGAGCACCTGGGCGAGCCGGATGCCCAGTGGCGCGTGCGCCTCGGAGCCATCGTCGCGATAGCGGACGTAGTCCTGGTCGGGGTCGAGCTCGCCCGCCAGGAATCCCGGCCACGCCTGCGAGACGCGGTCGAACGTCGACCGGAGCTCGCTCAGGTCCATGGACGCCTCGTCGATCCGCTCGATGGCCCCGTCGGTGAGCACGGCGAGGTAGTTGCAGTCCGCGCCGACGATGTGGCGCACGGTGTCGAGGATCGTCCCGTACGTCCCCGGCACCGTGGACGCGAGCTGATCCGCCGTGAGTCCGGCGCACGGCGTCCATGAGCTGCTTGGTCGCCCAGACATGGTGGTCGAAGGCATCGGCGAGGATTGATCGGGTCATGGCCGCCGACGGTAGCAGGCGCGCGGCGCGCGGTCGGCGGCCTCAGGCGCCCGGATCGGGCCTGGCCATCCACGCCATGTCGCGCTCGACCGTGCTGTCGTCGCCCATGTGGCCCGCGTCGTCGTCGACCCAGACCTCGACGTTCGGGATGTGCGCGGCGAGCCAGTCACCGTGCGCCGGCGGGACCAGCACGTCGGTGCGCCCGTATTTCACGACGACCGGGATGCGGATGTCCGCGACGTCGAAGCCCCATGGACGCGTGAACGCGATGTTGTCGTCGATCCAGCCGTCGACGCCATCGGCGAGACCGTGGAACATGTTCGCGCGGTCCCGTTCGAGGTGCTTGAGGAGCTGCGCGCGGTCGGTCTCCGACAGGTCGTAGTCATCGCCCAGCCAGTCGGCGCGCCCATCGGTCAGCCGCTTGAACATCTCATCGCGGAGGTCCATGAGCAGCCGCCGGGACGCGTCCTCGCCGGCGATCGCCGCCTGGAACTCGAGGACGTTGCCCTCGGTCTGGCCGTCGAGCCAGTCGAGACCCTCGGCATCGAACGGCGCGGCCGACACATCCGCCAAGCACCGGATCGACGCGGTCGGGAAGCATCGCCGCGGCGGCCAGGGCATGCGGTCCACCACCGGAGCCACCGCCGACCACGAAGCGGTCGATGCCCAGGCCGTCCGCGACCTCGACGAGGTCCGGGACGAAGTCGCCGACGGTCCGGCCCGGCAGGCGCGTCGACTCGCCATAGCCGGCCCGATCCATCGTGAAGCGGCGCATCCCGTGACGGCGATAGATGGACGGGTCGATCCACCACGAGATCCGACCGCCTGGGCGTGCCATGGAGCATGAACACGGGGATCCCGCTGGGATCGCCCCACTCCGCGACCGCGATGGTGCGACGGTCCCGCATCGTGAAGCGATGCTCGACATGGTCCGGGACCGCGGTCTCGGGTAGTGCGATCACGTGGGTGTTCCCCCCTTCGGTAGGTGTCGAGCGTCATCTTGCAGGCATGCCGTCACGGGCATCGGCGTCATCGGTCCTCGGTTTCGCCGGCGGACATCTCGAGCGCCGACAGGCGCCCGTCGCGCCGGATCGGCCATACCTGACAGGACGTGTCCTGCGGGCGCGGTAGGGTGGGAGGCGTTCGCCAAGGAGACCTCGAATGCCCACCCCGACCGGCGCTCCGATCATCCTCGTTCCTGGGTTCTGGCTCGGTGCCTGGGCCTGGGACGAGGTCGCCTCGCTGCTCCGCGACGACGGCCACGATGTCACGGCGCTCACGCTGCCGGGCCTCGAATCGGTCGACACCGACCGCACGGGGATCGGCCTCAAGGACCATGTCGACGCGATCGTCCGTGCCGTCGAAGCGGCGGATCGGCCCGTGGTCCTTGCCGTGCACAGCGCGACCGGCTTCTCGGGCTATGCGGCGTCGGACCGCGTCCCGGACCGGATCGCCGCGATGGTCTACGTCGACACGGCGCCCGGGATCAGCCCGCTCGACCCGGAGTTCACCGATCCCGAGAAGCCGCTCCCCTCGCCCGAGGAGCTGGCCGAGGAGGAGAACCTCACCGGGACTGAGCGACGAGCAGCTCGCGACGTTCCGGGAGCGCGCCGTGCCCGTGCCGGGCGGCGGTGCTCCGGGATCGCGTCGAGCTCACGAACGAAGCGCGCCGCGACATCCCGAGCACGCTCATCTGCACGGGCTTCCCCGCGGCGGCCTACAAGCAGTACGCGGCGGAGCAGGACCCGTCGTGGCTGGGAGGCATCAAGGAGCTGCGCAACGCGACGTGGATCGATCTGCCGACCAGCCATTGGCCGATGTGGTCGGAACCCGCCGAGATCGCACGGATCATCGGCGAGGTCGCCCGAGCGCACGCGGCGGCCGCGGTCGGCTGAGGCCGGCGCCCCGAACGATCGGCGCTCAGCCGAGGGCGTCGCACCAGATCTGCTCCCCCAGGAGGAGCTGACTGTGCTTGCGCCCGCCGGCGAAGAACATCAGGTCGAACGTGTCCATGTCCAGCACGACGCGGCCTGTGTCCTGGATGACCACGCCCGTCCCCTTCCGGTTCGCGACCTCCTGGTTGCCGGTGATCGTGATCGTTCGGGCTACGAAGTCGTCGACTTCGTGGAAATGGCCGTGCTCCTCGAGGAAGAAGCCGGTGACCGAGTTGGTGTCGACCGAGGTGTGATGCGCCTGGTACTCGATCCGAAGGAGGTTGCCGGCCCCGTCGAAGACGTCGACTTCGGTGACCTGGTAGCGGTCGACGATACTGGTCCTGGAACGTGCCGCACTCGACGGTGCCGAAGAACTCGAGCGGGTATTGGAAGCGTTCCTTGACGATGTTCGCCGCTGACGCCGGCGTCGCGATCGCCAGCGCGAAGCAGAGGGCGGCGCCGGTCCCCAGGAGCCGCAAGCGTGCTGTGGTCAGGCGCGATCCGGGCATCGATCGTCTCCCCTCGTCCGGTCGTTGGTGACGGGATGATGGCGGACTTCCGTCTCCACGACAGGTGCGGTCCGGCGCGTTGGCATCGTCCGTGATCACTCGATGTGCAGATCGCGAGCTGACGCGCGACAAGCGTCGCCTGCGCCGATCCTCAGGCCGCCTTGGAGCCGGCCGTGCACATCGAACGATCAGCTTGTCGCGGAAGGGCTCCTCCAGCGCGGGTCCTGACGGCGACCGCAGGTCCTTGGCTTGTTGCAGCGCCCGAAATGCACACCGTCCGGTCACGCGAGCGACCAGGCTCGAGCGGGGACGCGCGCGACGACGGCGCATAAGTCGCGGTGAAGTGCGGCGGTCCAGTATCGCGGGCCATGACGGCGAGGCGACGAACGGCGCTCGCGGTCGAGGCGGAGCGAGCCAACGCCGCGCAGTTGGCTGCCCTGGGCGCCGAAGTGCGGCGCGCCCGCCTGCGTCGACGGCTGACGCAGGCCCAGCTCGGTGCCCGGACGGGGTTGAGCCGGATGGCGATCAGCCGCGCCGAACGGGGCCTCGGCGGCGGCCTGACGCTCGATGCCTGGCAGCGCATCGGCATCGCGCTCGGCGTGCCCGTGTTCGTCAGCCTCCGACGCGACCACCTCGCGGAAACGCGGGATGCGCCACACCTTGCGATGCAGGAACTGGTCCTTCGCACCGGCCGCGGGGCCGGGTACACGGGCACGTTCGAGCTGCCGACGAAGCCCCTCGAGCCAGCGCGGTCGATCGACGTCGGGCTCATCGATGACCGACACCGGCGCGTGGTCGTCGACGAGTGCTGGAACACGTTCGGCGACATCGGCGCTGCTGCACGCTCATCCGACCGGAAGGTCGCCGAGGCGGAGGCACTCGCGTTCGCACGCTGGGGAGACGTCGAGCACCACGTCGGGCTGGTGTGGACCGTTCGCGCGACTGCCGCCAACCGGGCGCTCGTCGCGCGTTACCCGGAGGTGTTCGCCGCACGATTCCCGGGCTCCTCGATCGGGTGGGTGGACGCGCTCACCACCGGCGCTCCCCCGCCGACGCAGCCGGGGCTGATCTGGTGCGACGTGGCGACGACCCGGCTGTTCGCGTGGCGTCGTTCAGCGCGTCGATGATCACGTGGTGTGCATTTCGCCGGCTGACGGTGAACAAGCGCGCGGCTCGCGCCGCTCACCGGAGGCCATGTCGGTCTGGCTGCACATCGGGTGGTCAAGCAGGGCCCGAAGGCCTCTCCTGCGCGCCTGCCGGGGCGTCGGATCACGTCGTGCACGGGCCTTGACGCGATCCAGCGCCCAGGATGCACATGAGACGAGCACAGGCGGACGGAAGGAGGGCGGCCAGCGCGCGTGACGTTCGCGTGGCGTCGTTCATCGCGTCGATGATCACGTGGTGTGCATCTCGCCGGCTGACGGTGAACAGGCGCGCGGCTCGCGCCGCTGACGGGGGACATGTCGGTCTGGCTGCACATCGGGTGGTCAAGCAGGGCCCGAAGGGCTGGCCAGGGTGCCTGTTGACGCGGTCCAGCGCCCAGGATGCACATGAGGCGAGCACGGGCGGCCGGAAGGGGCGCGGGGGGCGCGGGGGCGCGCGCGAGCACCCAGCCACCTCTCGCCCGTCATGGAGGATGCCCGGCCGACGCCCCGGACGTACGGTCCACCGGCAGCGCCGTGCGGGTGCACGCACGCCCATCGACCCAGGACGAGGTGTTTCGACCATGACTGAGCAGGATCAGGGCTCCACCGCCCCCAAGGAGACCGACGGGGAGCTCGCGGTCGCCACCGATGGCGCCTACTACCTCATCGTCGGCCGGTTCCCGAACACCGAGGCCGCGACAAAGGCCTACGAGGAGCTGAAGCGTCTCGAGCAGACGACCACGCTGGCCATCGATGGTGTGGTGGTCGCCCGCCGGGACACCGACGGCAAGGTCCGCCTCGACGAGCTCACCGAGCACAGCACCAAGTCCGGCACGAAGTGGGGCATCGCGGGCGGCATCGCGCTCGCGGTCTTCTTCCCGCCGTCGCTCCTCGCCGGGGCGGTCGCCGGCGGCGCGATCGGTGGCGCGGCCGGCAAGATCCGCAACCTCCGGCGCCGCAGCGACCTCGAGAAGGAGCTGGAGGACGTCCTGACGCCGGGTTCGTCGGGCGTGGTCGCGCTCGTCGAGGACAAGGCGGCCGTCGAGGTCGAGAAGGCGCTCGCCACGGCCGACGCGATCGTCTCGAAGTCGATCGACCGCGCCGTCGCCATGGACATCGAGGCCGAAGCCGCTCGCGCGAAGGCCGAGGCCGGCGTCTGACCGGCCGATGCCCCCTGGCGGCCTCGGGGTCCGCGCACTCCGACCGCCACGGCGTCGCCGCCCGCTCGATCATCGGATGAGCGGGCGGTCGACGCCTGACCGCCGATCCCAGTAGGCGCCCGAGCAGATCGATGAGCCGCGCCCTGCCCCTGCCCACCGCGGCCGTCCCGAAGACCGCGCACCGCAAGCGTCGCGTAGCCCTCCGGCGGTTCATCGTCGAGACGATCGTCGATGCCGTCGTCCTGCTGGCGATCATCGCGATCCTGCACATCCCGACGGTGCCCCAGCCGTTCCCGTTCGGGACCGAGTCGGCGCACATCCTCGACCTCCGCGACGCCGGGCTCGTCGCGTTCCTGATCGCTTCCGCGATCCTCGTGCTGACCCAGCGATTCATCCGGCCCGTCATCGTCGCGTTCACCGGTCGGCTCCTGCTCTCGACGATGGGTCTGTTCCTCGTCGCGGTGAACGCGTTGGTCCTGTGGATCGCGTCGCTGTTCGCGCCCGATATCGCGACCGTCGCCCAGCCGCCCGGGCTCTGGCTCATCGTCATCGCGGCGCTGTTCACGCTGCTCACGTCCGTCGCCGACGCGTTGCTGGGCATGAACCGACCGCGGCTGTCGCCCGATCCGACCACGGCACGGGTGTGGCGATTCCTGGAGTCGCTGCCCACGCCGCGCCGCAACGTCGTGATCGAGAACCTGCGACTCCTGCAGATCTACGACGCGATCTACGCGGCGGCGCTCGATTCCGCGCTGTCGTCGACGCCCGTCGGGCGCTTCCGGGACTGGTTCGCGCACCGCGTCCTGCGCGAGGAGGACTTCTCCACGGGATCATCGACCGGGGAGCGGTTCCGGCTGCTCCTCCAGGGTCTGGGTCCGACCTACGTGAAGATCGGGCAGATGATCGCCAGCCGCAGCGACGTGCTGCCCGCGGACATCATCGAGGAGCTCTCGCGGCTCCAGAGCGACGCCGAACCGTTTCCCTGGACACGAGGCGCGGGAGGTCATCCGCTCGGAGCTCGGAGCGGAGCCGGAAGCGCTGTTCGCGACCATCGAGGAGACGCCGTTCGCCGCCGCGTCGACCGCCCAGGTCCATCGCGCCACCCTGCACGACGGCACCCTGGTCGCGGTCAAGGTGCAGCGGCCGCAGATCGTCGCCAAGACCAAGGCCGACCTGGGCGTGATGACGGAGCTCGCCGGGATCGCCGAGCGGCGCCTGGCGATCGCCCGACGGATCGGGATTCGCGCTCTCGTCGTCGAGTTCGCCGGCGGGGTCATCCGCGAGCTCGACTACACCAACGAGGCGTATCACGCGAAGCGCCTCATCGATGGCATGGCCAAGTTCCCCGAGATCACCGTCCCGCACGTGTACGACGCCCTGTCGGGGACACGGGTCCTGACGACGGACTTCATCTCGGGCATCAAGATCTCGCACGCGGACGAGCTGCGCGCCGCCGGCTTCGACACCGACGCCCTGGGCGCGACGTTCATCCGGGCGGTGATCAAGCAGGTCCTGATCGACGGCTTCTTCCACGGCGATCCGCATCCCGGCAACCTCATGGCGGAGCCCGCGACGAAGCGGCTCGTGTTCCTCGATCTCGGCCTCGTCGGTCAGCTGGACGCGACCCAGCGCGTCGACCTCCTGGGCCTCATCTACGCGGTCCGCGAGGTCGACATCCCGGCCATCGCGGACGGCCTGATCGCGCTCGGCACCCCGACGCCCGCGTTCGACGAGCCGAAGTTCCGGAGCGACGTCGATCGGCTGGCCCGGCAGTACCTCATCTACGGCAATGCGACGTCGATCGGTGACTCGCTGACCGCGTTCATGGGTGCCGTGTTCGACAACGGCCTCCGGCTCGACAGCAGCCTCACGCTCGCCATCAAGGCGACGATCCAGGCAGAGGAGACGGCGCGGGCCCTGTCGCCCCGCGTCGACCTCACTGCGGCCGCGATCGAGGAGGCCAAGGCCGCGCTGCTGGCGTCGCTCGAGCCGGACCGGATCGAGAAGCAGGTCCGTTCGACCGCGGTCCGTCTCTCGCGTGAGCTCGCCCGCCGCGCCCCGACCCTCGAAGCGGCCGCGTTCAAGTGGCTCGACATCGTCAACCGCGGCAAGATCACCGTCGAGGTCGACACCGGCGAGCTCGAGAAGGCGATCGGCAAGGTCGGGGGCATCGGCAAGCAGGCGACGGTCGGCATCATCGTCATGGGCCAGCTCATCGGGACCGCCATCGCGATGGTCATCCTGCTGCAGCCCGCGTTGGCGGCCTACGCCGGCTTCGCGTACGTGGCGATGATCGCGTTCGCCGCGACGCTGCTCGTGAGCTTCTTCGTCCTCTTCCGCGTCCTGCTCGGCTCCGACGACCAGTCGTAGCCGGCCGGGTCATGAGCAGCATCTTCGGGGCGGCGCTCGCGCGACGTTCGGGTTCGCCCACTCCTGACGATGCGCGATGATGGTGGTGGCCGCACGATGCCGCCCTCGCCCCACGCGACCGTAGCCGGAGGCATCCGATGACAGATCTCATCGTCGTTTCGTTCGACAAGCTGGAGGATGCGCGCGCCGCGATGGCCGATCTGCGGCGCATCGAGCGTGAAGGCCTGGTGAAGTTCGAGGACACCGCGATCGTGGAGCGCGGTCAGGATGGCCAGGTCCACGTCAAGAACGAGCTCACCGGCGCGACCGAGACGGGCGCCGCGGTGGGCGCGCTGATCGGCGGCGTGGTGACGTTCTTCTTCCCGGTCGTCGGGATCGCCGTCGGCGGCGCCATCGGTGGCGCGATCGGCGCGATGATGCACAGCGGCGTCGAAGGCTCGTTCGTCGACGAGGTCAAGGAGCAGCTTGGCGTCGGCAAGTCCGCACTGTTCCTGGCCGTCAAGAGCGGCACGTCCGGGGTCATCACCGCCCTGCAGCCGTACAGCGGCGAGGTGATCCAGACGACGCTCGAAGGCGACGCCGAGACCGCCCTCAAGGACGCGATGAAGGCCTGATCCCGCCGCCACGACCGGCGGCCCGCGCGTCAGGCCCGTGCGTCAGGCGCGCGCGCCGCCGACTGCGCGACGCGCGAGCAGCACCGGGACCCGCACGCGGATCCCCAGCACCAGCAGCAGGCTGACCAGGATCAGCGCCGAGCCCGCGATGAGGTTCGGGCCGATCGGCTCGCCCAGGACCAGCGCGCCCCAGGCGATGGCGAACGCCGGGACGATGAACGTCACGGTGCTCGCCGCGGTCGCCGTCGTGTGGCGAAGCACGCGGAAGAAGATGGGCCACGCGATGGCGGTCGAGATGATGCCGACCGCGAGGAGCGAGACGATGCCGTCGAGCGCGGGAGACGCGGGCGGCCCGCTCAGGAGGGCCACCGGGAGGAGCACGAGGGAGCCGGCCACGAGCATGCCGGTCGCGATCTCGGTCGCCCCGACGTCCGCGAGCTTCGCCCGCGCATAGTTGCCGGCGACCGCGTAGCTCGCCGGCGCGCCGAGGCCCGCCAGCACCGCGAGCAGGGTCGTGACGTCGAGGCCCAGCGGCGACCAGCCGACGAGGACCACGACCGCGGCGATCCCGACGACCAGCCCGACGACGACTCGCGGCGCCAGCCGATGGCCCAGGAACGCGACGCCGATGAGCGCGGTGAACAGCGGCGTCGCCGCGTTGAGCAGCGAGGTGAAGCCGGCGGGAAGGGTGACGGTCGCGATCGCGATGAGCGTGAACGGCACCGCCGAGAAGAGCGCCCCGGTCACGAGGAACGCCGTCCATCGGCCGCGCGCCGCCGCGAACGTGCGACGACCGAACAGCACCGCGAGGACCGACGCACCCACGACCAGCCGCGCCTCGGCGGTCCACACCGGTCCCACCTCGCGCGCAGCGATCCGCAGGAACAGGAATGCAGCGCCCCAGATCGCGCCCAGGAAGACGAGCGCGCCAAGGTCGAGCGAGGAGAGAGGTCGAGACGCGGTCGGGGTCGGGGCTGCCATCCGCCGATCGTCGCCCGCCCCGCCATCGAGCGCCGTGGATGGGCGTCGGGAGTCCGCCTACGTCATCCGACGATGCCGGGTGGCGCGTGACCACCCCCTTCCGGATGACGACGACGTGGCTGCACACTGCCGCCCATGCCAGCGGCGTTCAGCACCACGCGTGCCGTCCTCGGACGTCCCGTCCTGCGCCGCCTCGTCGGCGCGTTCCTGGCGTTCAGCATCACCGAGTGGGCGTCGTGGATCGCGATCGTCACGTACGCCTACGCGCGTGGCGGCCCCACCGAAGCCGGGCTGATCGCGTGCGTCGTGTTCGTCCCCTCGATCCTGGTCGCGCCCGCCGCGTCCATCGTCGGCGACCGGCGCCCGCGGGCCTGGATGCTCCTCGTGGCGTACCTGTGCGAGGCGTTGGCCATGGCCGCGACGGCGGTCGCGATGGCCTACGGACCCGCGGTGCTCGCGTACACCGCCGCGACGCTCGCCGCGACCAGCATCACGCTCGCCCGACCGGCACACGCGGCGCTCCTGCCCGAGATCGTCGAGACGCCCGACGAGCTCGCCATCGCCAACGCCGCGTCCGGCACCGTGGAGGGCCTCGGCGCACTCCTCGGTCCGCTGGTCACCGGCGTGCTCGTCGCGCTCGGCGGTCCGGCGGCCGTCTACCTCGCGGCGACGTTCCTCGCGACCGGCAGCACCCTCGCCGTCCTGCCCATCGCGCGCCACGCGCCTCCCCGCCCCCTGGCTCCCGAGGAGCACGCGCGGAAGCTGTTCGGACTGCTCGCCGCCGGGTTCCACGCGGTGCTCGCCGACCGCCGGCTGACGGCGGTGTTCGCGATCCTCGCCGGGGTCATCGCGCTGCTCGGCGCGTTCAACGTCCTCATCGCGATCATCGCCACGCAGCTGCTGGGCGGCGACGACAGCACCATCGGGTTCGTGGCCGCGATCTCCGGACTGGGCGCGGTCGTCGGCGCGGGCGCCACCGGGCTGCTCGCCGGGCGCGACCGCCTCGCGACGGCGTACGTCGGGGCGGCGATCGTGTTCGCCGTGGCTGTCGCGCTCATCGGGCTCGATCCGCCACGGGCCGCGATCCTCGTGTGCGTCGCCGCGGCGGGATTCGGCTGGGCGTTCGTGTACGTGGAGGCGCTGACGCTGGCCCAGCGTCTGGCCGGCGACGACGTGATGAGCCGGGTGTTCGGGGTGATGGAGTCCACGATGATGGCGTCCCAGGCCCTGGGCGCCCTCGCCGTGCCGATCCTCACCGCGGCCTTCGGGACGCTGGCCGCGATCGTCGCCTGCGGGATCGGGCTGGCGGTCGTCGTCGTGGTCGCGGGCCCGACGCTCATCCGGGCGGATCGCGTCATCCCCGACCATGCGCGGAAGCTGCGCGCGATGCGGGCGATCCCGATGTTCGGACCGCTGTCGGCGCCGGTCCTCGAGCGCCTGGTCACTGGCGCGCACGTGGAGTGGGCGGCACCGGGGGAGGCGATCGTGACCGAAGGCGAGATCGGCGACCGCTTCTACGTGATCCTCGAGGGGACGGTCGAGGTGACGAACCGAGCGCGGCATCCATCGCCACCAGGTCGCGGGCGACGTCGTTCGGCGAGATCGCGCTCATCCGCGGCGTGCCCGCGCACCGCGACCGTGCGCGCCACCGAGCGCCACGGAGCTCCTCGTCCTCGATCGCGGCGCGTTCCTCGAGGCCCTGACCGGCCAGCCGCGGAGCCACGCTCTCGCCGATGCCGAGTCCCAGCGCCGGCTCGACACCGCGGTCACGGGCTAGGGCTGTCAGCCACCATCGCGGGCGCCCACCGGGGTACCGTCAGCCCATGACGACCCGCCGCGTCTCCTGGCGTCGCTCCGACGAGATCCCCACCGACGAGCACTGCACGATGACGGTCCGCGACACCGGCCTCGCGCTCGTGGGCACGGTGCTCGGCGGCGAGGGCGACGTCCCCGTGCGGATCGAGTACCGCGTCCTCGCGGACCAGCAGGGCCTCACGACGGCGGCGCATGTCCGGGACCTCCGGGGCTTCGAGCAGCGGGCGATCGCGCTCACCCGCGACGCGAAGGGCAACTGGACCGTCGACGGCAAGACGGTGCGCGCGCTCAAGGGGTGCACCGACGTCGACCTGGGTTGCAGCCCATCGACGAACACGCTCCCGATCCGGAGGCTCCGGCTGGCCATCGGCGCCTCGCACACCATCAAGGCCGCCTGGCTGCGATTCCCGGAGCTCCAGATCGTGAAGGCGGAGCAGACGTACACGCGCCTCGACGACTTCACCTGGCGCTATGCGAGCGGCACGTTCTCGGCGGAGCTCACGGTCGACGACGAAGGCCTGGTCACCGACTACGCCGCGTGGCGGCGGACCGGCGTGGCCATCGGGCTGGCGGGCACCGAACCCCTCGACGGCCGTCTCTGACGCGAACTAGCGGTGCCCGTGCGCACCGCCACGCAGCGCGGGAGCCCTCACCGTGTCGGGCGGCCAGACCGGGAGCGACGCGCGAGGCGCATCGTAGGGACCCCAGTCAGCGTGCAGCCCCACACGTGCCGTGGAGGTCCCCGTGATGCCCCGTCCGGTCCGGCGTTCCGTCGTCCTGCTGACCAGCCTGGCCCTGTTGCTCGGGGTGGCCGGCGGCGCTGCCCCCGCCGCGTTCGCCGCGAAGCCGCAGCCGAAGGCGCCCTCGACGGTCCTGCGCGGCGTCGACATCGACGCGACCACGATCCCCCAGCTCCAGCGGTTGATGGACCGCCACAAGCTCACGGCCGTCCAGCTCACGCAGTTCTATCTCCACCGGATCCAGAAGCTCGAACCGCGGCTGAACGCCGTGATCGCGATCAGTCCGAAGGCCCTCGCCGATGCGCGGGCTGCCGACAAGGCCCGCCGGAAGGGATCGCATCTGCCGTTGCTGGGCATCCCGATCCTCCTCAAGGACAACATCGACACCCGCGGCATCCCGACGACGGCCGGGTCGTGGGCCCTCGCAGGCAGCACACCCGGCGACGCGTTCATCGTCGGGCGCCTCCGCGCCGCCGGCGCGATCGTCCTGGGCAAGCTCAATCTGTCGGAGTGGGCGAACTTCCGGTCGATCCCGTCGTCCAGCGGGTGGAGCGGCATCGGCGGCCAGACGAACATGCCGTACGTCCTGGATCGCAATCCATGCGGCTCCAGCTCCGGGTCCGGCGTCGCTGCCGCGGCCGACCTGGCCACCATCACCATCGGCACCGAGACCGACGGCTCCATCGTCTGCCCGTCGGGCGCCAACGGCGTCGTCGGCATCAAGCCCACGCTCGGGCTGTGGAGCCGCGCAGGGATCGTGCCCATCAGCGCCGACCAGGACACGGCCGGGCCGATCACGCGCAACGTCACCGACGCGGCCGTCCTTCTGGGAGCCCTGACGGGCGTCGACCCGGTCGATGGCGCGACCGCGGCCCAGACGGGTCACGCGTTCACCGACTACACGCAGTTCCTCGATGCCGACGCGCTCGTCGGCGCCCGCATCGGTGTCTGGCGCGCGTACGACCCGGCGGTCGGCGACGCCGCGACCATCGCGCAGTTCGAAGCCGCGGTGGGCCGGCTCAGCGCGCTCGGCGCCACCCTGGTCGATCCCGTGAGCCTGGATCTCAGCAACGACGTGTTCAACGAGGAGTTCGCCGCGCTGCTGTGCGAATTCAAGACCGACGTCGGCGCGTACCTCCAGACCTACACCGCCGCCGGCTATCCGAAGACGCTCCAGGATCTGATCGACTTCAACGAAGCCCATCCGGACCTGGAAGGCCCGTGGAACAGCGACATCTTCGAGCTCGCCCAGGCGACCGGCGGCCGGGCTGCGCCCGACTGCTCGGCCTCGCGCGCGGCCGCGACGCCGCCCACTCAGGCCCTCATCGACCAGGTGATGGCCGACAACGACCTGGATGCCATCGTGGCCCCGACGAACAACCCGGCGTGGGTCACCGACCCGGTGAACGGCGACAGCTTCGAGGGCTTCATCTCCTCGTCGAGCCCGCCCGCCATCAGCGGCTACGCGGCCATCACGGTCCCGATGGGCTATGTGGGGCCGCTGCCGGTCAACCTGTCGTTCCTGGCCGGGCGCTGGGATGAGCCGACGCTGATCGGCCTCGCCTACGCGTACGAGCAGGCGACGCACGTCCGCGTGAAGCCGCAGTACCTGCCGACGATCGGCGCGAACGCCGCTCCGGCCAAGCATGGCAACGCGGCCACGCGCTCCGCTGACGCGCACAGGTCGAAGGGCGCGATGGTCCGCGCCCGCTAGCCAGCCTCTGCCGGCCCTCCGGTTCGTCGGGACCCGCCCACGGTCCTGGCGAGCCGGGCCGGCTGCCTGTCCCTGGAGGCGGCCGATCCGGAGCTACGGGATGACGACGACCTTGCCTCGGGCATGGCCGTCCTCGACCCACCGCAGCGCGTCGACCACCTTCGTCAGCGGGTAGGTGCGGTCGATGACGGGTCGCACGGTGCCGGCCTCGACGAGCTCGGTGAGGCGGGCGACGTCGTCCGCAAGGAACGGCTTCCACCACAGCATCAGCCCGACGTGCTTGCGGCTGGCCAGGCTCACCACCGGCCCCACGAGCAGCGCGTCGAACAGCGCCCGGTCGCTGCCGCCCAGCGTGAGGTACACGCCGCCGGGTCGGAGCGCTCGACGGACGCGCAGCATCGAGTGGTGCGCATCCGTGTCCAGGATCCAGTCGTAGCGGTCGCCGGTCGAGGTGTAGTCGACCTGGGTGTAGTCGATCACCCGGTCGGCGCCGAGCGCGCGGACCATGTCCAGCTTCTCGCCCCGGGCGACCCCGGTGACGTGCGCGCCCATCGACTTCGCGATCTGCACCGCGAACGGCCCGACGCTGCCCGAAGCCCCGCCGATGAGCACGCGGTCGCCGGGCGCGAGCGTGCGGCCGTCACGGAGCCGCAGGCCCTGGAGCGCGAGGATCCCGCCGTGCGGCAGGCAGGCCGCATCCTCGAACGACAGGCTCGGCGGCTTCGGCTGGAACACCCGCTCGCGGGCACAGACGTACTCGGCGAACGACCCGAAGCCGGCCGGGAACAGGTCGGCGAACACCGCGTCACCGGGCTTGAAGCGGGTGGCGTCCGGGCCGACCGACTCCACCACGCCGGCCACGTCGATGCCCACGCGGTGGTTGCGCGGCCGGCGCAGGCCCATGAACAGCCGCACGAACTGGGGCCTGGGGAGGATCCCATCGAGATCGCCGCGGTTGACGCTCGCGGCGCGGACGCGAACGAGGATCCGGTCTTCCGTCGGGATGGGCGTGTCGACCTCCTCGAGGCGCACGACATCGGGTGGGCCGTAGCGGTCGCGGACGGCGGCGAGCATGGCTCCCTCCCCTGCGGTGACGTGTCCAGCATGACGCGCCGGCGTCAGCCTCGCGGCCCGATGTGGAGCTGCGATGGAGGTGGCGTGGATCCACGATCCGTGCGGCCGGAGGGGTCTTGACATGCATCAGGCAATCTCGGGACATGACCGAATCGAAGGGTGCCGGACCCGATCCGGAGACGATCGTCCACCACATCGAGCAGACGTACCCCGACACCGACGTCGTGGCCATCGAGGGCGCGTGGTTCTTCTCCGTCGATCCCGAGAAGCACTGGCCGAACTTCGCCACGCTCGTGACGGCCGACGACTACGACACCAAGTCCCAGCTCACTCGACCCGGCGTCTTCCGCCTCAACATCGGCGTCGGCAAGGACACCTTCCTGCGCCTCGTCGGCGACCAGGCCGAGCCCGACTACGTCAGCCTCGACCAGGTGTTCCCGCATCCCGACTACGCCGCCCAGCGCTGGATCTCGATCCTCAACCCCAGCCAGGCGACCTTCGACGGCCTGGTCCGGCCGCTCCTCGACGAGGCCCATGCCCGCGTCGTCCGCCAGTTCGCGCCTCAAGCGCGGCGAGCTGCCGACGTTCGACTGAGCCGGCTCAGCGCGACGCGCTGAACAGCACCATCGGCTCGGCGAGGTTCTTGAGCGGGACCTCGCCGAGCGGCTCGAAGCGGACGTCGCTCTCCGCCATCGCTCGCATGACCGCATCGCTGACCACGACCTGCCCGCGGGTCGCACGGTCCGCGATGCGGGCCGCCGCGTTGACGGTCCGGCCGAAGTAGTCGCCCTCCTGGAACAGCACCGGACCCGTATGGATCCCCGCGTGTGCCTGCGGCAGTCCGTCCGCCTCGAGGGCGGCCATGATGTCGAGCGCCGCGTCGACCGCCCGGTCCGCCTCGCGGAAGAACAGCATCACGCCGTCGCCGAGCCACTTGATCGCCCGCCCGCCGTGCGCCGCGGCCTCGCGCTGGACGACCCGCGCGACGCGCCCGGCCAGCTCGGCCGCGGTGGCATCGCCCCGCTGCTCGGTCAGGCTGCTGTAGCCGGTGATGTCGACGAACGCGATGGCCGGCTGGCGCTCGAGCCTGGTGTACAGGCCGCGGGCCACCAGCGTGGCCTCGAAGCCTTCGAAGATGTTGCGCATCCAGGCATGGACCTGCTGACCGTGGTACAGCGCGATGAGGAACGCCTCCTCGGAGTCGTCCATCGCGCCGGCGAGGGCGGTCGTGCGCCGGCCGATCTCCTCGGGTGGCAGGCCGGCCGCGAAGAGGGGCTGGAGGATCTCCGTCCACCACCAGTCGGACTCCGTCTCTGCGATGCGGCGCATCCCGTCGCCAGCGACGCGGACGGACGCGCTCGATGTGCTCGGCACCCACGCCCGCATCGAGGATCGCGCGGAGCATCGGCAGCGCGCGCAGCTCGTTCGGCCGGATGCGATCGTCCGGACCGGGTGTCGGTGAGCCCGTCGCCTCGCGGACCGTGGCCAAGAGCTCGAGGGCGATCCCCGTTCGGGCCGCGACCTGCGCGAAGGTCTCGGGCTCGAACGCCGTGAACCGGGAATAGCTGGGATGGTCGACGAAGTCGAGCGAGAGCGCGCCCGTCGCGATGGCCTCGGCGAGGATCGCGCGCGGGATGCCGCCCCGCTCCAGGTCGTGGATGACGCGCGTGCGGCGAACATCGCCCTCGGAAGCGCGCTCGGGGGCCGCCGCTTCCAGGACCTGCAGCCGAACCAGGTCGTCGACGAATCCTGGCTCGACCCCTGCCCGTTCTGCGAGCAGGGACACCCTCAGGACCAGGCGGGGTCGTCGGGGACGGTCGGGGCGGCCATGGCCTCACTCACCGGCCGATCGTACCTCCGGTCGCCGACCCGCCCGGTGACGGGATCGTCAGGCTCGGCACCCAAGGTGAACCGACCGGACCCGGTCGCGCGTATCGTTCGTCGATGGCGTCTGGAGCACGGTCGGCCGGCCTCGCGCGGCTCCTCGTCGCGATCCCGCTGCTCGTGGCCGCCTGTGGCTCGACGCCCGCTCCGACGCCCGTGGCGTCCGGCAGCCCCGGCCCGACACCGGCGGCCTCGACATCAGCCGGGCCGGTCGTGTCGGGAGGGCCATCCGCATCGCCCACGGTCGCGCCGACCGCGACCGCCACCATCGTCGCGACGAGCCCGATCGCCGGATCGGGGGCCATCGCGCTGCTCGGCGTGGACGGCGGGCTGGTCATCGTGGGTGCGGACGGGCGGTCGGTCCCGCTGGCGTCGGCCGGTGACGGCACGTTCACCTTCCCGGCATGGTCGCCGGACGGCCGCCGTCTCGCGGCGATCCACTATGGCCCCACCTCGAACGAGCTGATCGTGTTCGACGATGCGCAGCATCCGACGGGCGGGACGCCGACCACGCTGCTCGACAGCTCGTCGATCGCGCCGTTCTACCTCTCCTGGTCACCCGATGGCGGGCGCGTGTCGTATCTCGCCACCATCGGGTCGGACCTGTCGCTGCGCCAGGCGCCGTCCGATGGCAGTGCCCCCACCGACGGCTCCGGCGCCGGCGCGACGATCCGCGCGGGGTCGCCGCTCTACTACGACTGGCTCGCGCCGGATCGACTCCTGGTCCACATCGGGACGGGGACGGAGGCATTGATCGGTGAGCTCGGGCTCGACGGCGACCCGGTCGGTGCGCCGCTCGGGCCGGCCGGCGTCTTCCGGTCGGCGGTGGTGAGCCCGGGTGGCGCCCTCGCCTACGTCCGGGGTGAGAACGCCCAGGGTGAGATCGTCGTCGCATCGCACGACGGATCCTCCGAGCACACGATGCCCGTGGCCGGACCGGCCGCCATGGCGTTCGATCCCGCGGGCGAGCTGCTGGCGGCCATCGGGTCGCTCGAACCGGTGGACCCGTCGGCCGCCATCCCCCTCGGTCCGCTCCGGATCCTGGATCCGGGGACGGGCGCGGTGCGGACGCTCCTCGACGGGGCGGTCGTGAGCTTCTGGTGGTCCCCCGACGGCCAGACCATCGCGGCCCTGCGCGTGCAGCGGGTCGGGGGCGGTGCGTCACCCAGCCCGTCGGATGCCGCCGCCGCTCCGTCGGCGACCGCGCCGACGAACGAGATCCGGCTCCTGTTCGTCGACGTCGCCACGGGCGACATCACGGCGCAGCCCATCGTCCAGCCGGGTCAGGTCTTCATCGACCAGCTGCTGCCCTACTTCGACCAGTACGCCGTGAGCCACGACCTGTGGGCGCCCGACAGCTCGTCGATGCTGCTGCCGATCGTGGATCCGGCCGGCCTGCCGAAGGTGGCCTCGATCCCGCGCGACGGTTCGGCGCCCGTCGAGCTCGACGGCGTCATCGGTTTCTGGAGCCCAGCCGACCACTGAACGGCTTGACCGCCTCCGGTCGGTGAGCGTATCGTGCTACTCGTGGATAGCACGTTGCGGGCCCCGCTTCGCGAGGAGCCCGGCTTCGTGCCCGCGTTGGTCGGCGACGGGCGGCCGCTCCTGGTGCTGGGCGCGCTCGCGCTCGTCGCCTCAGGGCTGTTCGCCTGGTTCCTCGCGGTCACCGACCAGCTGCTGCCCCACGACCTCGCGTGGCTGACGATCACGCCGGCCGCCCTCCGCTCGATCGCCGACGGGCGCCTCGTCCACTTCATGGCCCACGATCGAGCGGCCTTCGGCGGGACGCTCATCGCCATCGGCATCCTGTACCTGTGGCTCATCCGTTTCCCGCTCACCGAGGGTCGGCGCTGGGCGTGGTGGACGGTGGCCGGCAGCACGCTGGTCGGGTTCCTGAGCTTCCTGAGCTACCTCGGGACGGGCTATCTCGACTCCTGGCACGGCGTGGCCACGCTGGCGCTGCTGCCGGTGTTCGGGATCGGGCTCGCGATGACGTGGCAGCGCGCGGCGCCCAGCCGATGCCGACGACGCGCCGAGACGCCCGCTGCGTGGCCGTGCGTCCCTCGGGCGGCGCCTGCTGCTCCTCACGGCGTTCGGGATGCTGATCGCGGGGCTCACGATCGTGACCATCGGCACGCTCGTGGTGTTCGTGCCGCAGGACATCGCGTACATCGGGCTGGACCGGGCGGCCCTCGACGCGCTCGACCCACGGCTCGTGCCGCTCATCGCCCACGACCGCTCGGGATTCGGCGGTGGACTCGCCACGACCGGCCTCGTCGTCCTCGCGTGTGTCGGGTTCGGCCGGCCGTCACGCGCCCTGTGGCAGGCACTCGCGCTGGCGGGCACGGCAGGGTTCGGCGCCGCGATCGGCGTCCACGGGCTCGTGGGCTACCTCGACCTGACCCACGTCGGACCGGCGGTCCTGGGCGGCTGGATCTTCCTCGCGGGGATGATCCTGGTCCGCCCGGCCATGGATCGCCACCCTGCCGCGCGAGCAGCCGCGGCCCGGACGGAGGTCCGCGCCTGATGGCGTTCGACGTCGCCGCCGAGGCGTACGACCGGTTCATGGGTCGGTATTCCCGGCTCCTCTCGCCGCAGATGGCCGACCTCGCAGGGGTCACCGACGGGCAGCGCGTCGTCGACGTGGGCTGCGGACCGGGTGTCCTGACCGGCGAGCTGGTCCGGCGCGTGGGGGCCGCGAACGTCGCCGCGGTCGATCCGTCCGAGCCGTTCGTCGCGGCCGCCCGGGTCCGGCAGCCGGGCGTCGACGTCCGCCTCGCGTCGGCCGAGTCGCTCCCCTTCCCCGACGACGCCTTCGATGCCGGGCTGGCCCAGCTGGTCGTGCACTTCATGCGCGATCCCATCGCCGGCGTGCGCGAGATGGCGCGCGTCACGCGCGCGGGCGGGGTGGTCGCCGCATGCGTCTGGGACTTCGCCGGCGAGCGGGCGCCATTGAGCCGGTTCTGGTCGGTCGCGCATGAGCTGGATCCGGGAGTGGTCGACGAATCGCACCTGAACGGCGCCCGCGAGGGGCACCTGGTCGACCTGTTCGGGCTGGCCGGCCTGCACGACGTCGAGCAGGCGGAGCTGTCGGTCACGTTCGAGCACGCCGGCTTCGAGGAGTGGTGGGCGCCGTACCTCGGCGGTGTGAGTCTGGCAGGTACCTACGTCGCCGGGCTCAGCGACGAGCACCGGGACGCCCTCCGCGACCGGCTCCGGGCACGCCTGCCGGCGGGCGCGTTCGCCGTGACCTCGACCGCCTGGGCGGCCCGCGGACGGGTCTGACACCGGACCCAGGGCCGTCGGCCGGGGTACGGTTCGGCGATGCGATCCCGGGTCCACCGATGAGCCGTCGCGGGCTGGTCCTGTTCGCCGCGATGTCGGTGATCTGGGGCATCCCGTACCTGTTCATCCGGATCGCGGTCGAGGAGATCACACCGGCCGTGCTGGTGTTCGGCCGTACGGCGATCGCCGCCGGGCTCCTGCTGCCGGTCGCATTGCTCCGCGTGGACCTTCGCCCGGTGCTGGCGCGGTGGCGGTGGGTCGTCGCGTTCGCGGCCATCGAGATCGCGATCCCGTGGGTCCTGCTGGCCACCGCGGAGCAGCGGCTGTCCAGCTCGCTGACCGGGTTGCTCATCGCCGGGACGCCGCTCGCCGGCGTCGTCATCGCCTTCGTCACCGGCGGCGATCGGCTGGGCCGGACGGCGCTGCTGGGGCTCCTGCTCGGGCTGGTGGGCGTCATCGCGATCGTCGGCGCGGACTTCCGGGTCGACGACACCGCGTCGCTGCTCGCCATCGGCGGCGTGGTGATCTGCTACGCGCTCGGGCCGGCGATCCTCGCCCGTCGACTCGGGGGCCTTCCGTCGCTCGGCATCATGGCGCTGTCGCTCACCGGGACCGCGCTCCTGTACGCGCCCGTCGCCGCGCTCCAGTGGCCCGCGACGACGCCCTCGCGCGACGTCCTCATCGCGGTGCTCGTGCTGGCCACGGTCTGCACGGCCGCCGCGTTCCTCGTGTTCGCGGCGCTGATCGAGGACATCGGGCCGATCCGGGCGACGGTCATCACCTACGTCAACCCGGCCGTCGCCGCGGTCCTCGGCGTGGTCGTCCTGGGCGAGACGTTCACCCTCGCCATGGCATTCGGGTTCGCGCTCGTCATCGCGGGCTCGGCGATCTCGACGCGCCGTCCCGCGACCCCCGTGCGAGCGGCGACGGATCCACGGTCGGCCGAGACCGCCGACGCGCGCCTCGACCCGGCCTAGCCGCGACCGATCAGCGGCGACTGGCCTCCGCCGCCGCGGCCGAGGGCGTCGCGAACGCCCACAGCACGAGCTCGTGACTGGTGCCACGGCCGTCGACGACCCGCATCGGGATCCCCGCCGTGGCCTCCTGCTTGCGATCGCCCCGGTCGAACACCCGGAAGCGCTCCTTGCCCAGGTACTGGATGCGAACGTCGGAGCGGCCGCCGCGCACCTTGTCGATGCCGTCGGGCTTCACCGCGATCGCGAAGGCGGAGCCATGGCCCAGGTTCCGCGTGTGCACGACGTCGACGACCGCGACCACGTAGTCGCGGGGCCGGCCGCGATACAGCGCGAACAGCAGGATCAGCAGCACGAGGCCCAGCACGGCGCCCGCGGCGATGAGGACGGGCATGATGATCGGGGTGCATTCGATCGCCGACCCGCACGGGCGCAGGGCATCCGAGACCGCCGACGCGTCGCTCACGCCGGACGCGTTCGTGGCGAAGGCGCGGCAGACGTACTCGGCGCCGTTCGCGAGCCCGGTCACCTCGGCGGACGTATCCGTCGCGTGACTCGTGACCGTGACCGGCCACGTGGCGCCGCCGTCGCTGGAGCACTCGTAGCGGTATTCCGCGACGCCCGGGGCGGGTGACGCGCCCACGGCCACCCGGACACCGCCGCCGAAGACCGACCCGGTCGGCTTGTCCGGCGCCGACGGCCGGCCGATGGGCGTGACGGTGACCGAGGCCTCCGTGAACCGGCCTTCCGGGGACGCGCTCCCGATCGCGGCGACCTGGCACTCGTACGGCGCGCCGTTGTCGACACCGGTGATGGCCGCGTTCGTCGTGGTCGATGTCCCTTCCGTCGAATTCGATCCAGTCGCCCTGACCCGTGCGGCAGCGGGCGACGTAGTCGACGACGTCGACCGGTCCGGCGACGGGCGCCTGCCAGGTGAGCCGGATCTCGCCGTTTCCCGCGACCACCGCGATGTTCCGGACCTGGCCCGGCAGCGGCACGGGCGTCGGCGTCGGCGTCGGGGGCGGCGTGGGCGTGGGCGCGACCGTGAACGTGCAGGTGACGTTCTGGAGGGCGAGCGCCACCGCGTTGCCCGCCGAGGCCGCGGAGTTGAACGTCGTCTGCGGCCAGTCGAACGTCGAGCCGCTGACGCACGCCGGCATGTCCCGGATGACCTTGAGCGCATCGAGGCCGCGCTTGAGCTCGCCACGTTCGCCCGCCTTCAGGCCCATGCCCACCGGCAGCAGCGCGAACGGCGACTGGTCGCCGAACAGGCGGTCGCGCGCGGGACGGACCCGGCTCACGCGGCACGCCCGCGACGTCGTGCTTGCCGTCGGTCAGGAGGACCGCCGCGGGGCGCGCCGAGTCCTTCGGCAGATGGCGAGCCGCCGACTCCATCGCGGCCACGTAGTTCGTGTCGACGCCGATCCGCTGGCGGAGGTTCGGGTCGAGGCCCTTGCGGTAGGCCCCGGCCACGCCGCGCAGGCAGTCCGCGAACTTCGCCACGTTCCGCGGCGAGCCCAGGGTCTTGAGGTCGGTGCAGCCGGGATAGTCGCGTGCCCGGGCCGCGAACTGGACCAGCGACAGCGTCCCGTCGCCCGCCTCGAGGTCCGGCGAGATCGCGTCGACCCGGTCGGCGATCCGGTCGAGCGCCGTCGCGAATCGCTGGCGATTGGCCTTGTCCTGCAGGATCGACGCGGAGAAGTCGAGCAGGATGACCACGTCCGACTTGTCGGGCGCCTGCTGGGCGCGCGCGCTCGGAACGCCGGCCAGACCGACTGCACCGACGAGCATCAGGACGAGCGCCACCAGGGCAGCGCTCGAGCGGCGGATCACGACCCCTCTAACCTCACCGCTGTAGGGACGATCGCCCGATCATCTCCGGAGTGGTGCGGGCGCGCAATGCGCCCGTTCTTGCCATCGCCAGCGCGGAAGGTACCGGATGTCCGCCGAACGAGCGTCCGGTGCGGCCGGCCCATCAGTCGTAGAGCATGCGTTCGTGACCCTGGGGGCAGCGGCCCCGACGCTCGTCGAACCATGTCGTCCACTCGTCGTCGTAGACGTCCCACTGGGCCCAGCACTCGCCGCCGTAGACCGCCTCGCAGGTCGGGCACCAGAACGGCGCGGCCTCGAGGTCGACCGCGTACAGCCGCGCCGGGTCGCCGGAGCGCAGGGCGTCCGTGAGGGCATCGCGGCGCAGCGTGATCACCTCGCCGCCGGTCGCGCCACCGAACCCGACGGCGTCGATGACCAGGCGCATCCAGGTCGCCATGACGGGCTCGCTCTCCGGGGTCGGTGTCATCAGGGTCGGCGTCGGCGTGGATTCCCCGGCGTCGACGAGGAAGACCCGGGCCGCGAGCCGGCCGCAGTGGCTGCACCGGAACGTCGCCTCAGCGAGCGGCATCCCGTTCGCCCAGCGACGCGGAGAACAGCTCCCACATCCCGGGGACCCCGCGCAGGCTGACGCTCCCCAAGGGCCGGAACACGAGGTCGGTACCGGTCGCGAGGTCGCGCACCGTGCGCGTCGCGACGATGTCGCCGCCGGCGGCCTCGGCGAGCGCGCGAGCCGCGATGTGGATGCCGATGCCGCCGACGTCGCCGGCCCGCAGCTCCACCTCGCCGGTGTGGACGGCGACCCGGACGTCGAGCCCGAGGGTCGCGAGGCCGGCCCGCAGGCCGAACGCGCAGCGGAGCGCCCGCGTCGGCGCGTCGAAGGTCGCGAGGACGCCGTCACCGGTCGATTTCACGAGCTGGCCGTGCCAGCGCTCGACCTCGGCCCGGGTGACCTGGTCGTGCCGGTCGAGCAGCTGCCGCCACGGACGGTCGCCGAGCGCGGCGGCGCGACCGGTCGAGTCGACGATGTCGGTGAACAGCACCGTGGCCAGCACGCGCTCCGTGTCCTGCGCGGCGTGGAGCGACGCGCGCTGGGCGTCGCTCCAGGCGTACGCGTCGGTGAACTTCCCGACCGGCGCGTCGGCCTGCGGCTCATAGACGAGCAGCACGACGCCGCTGGCGAACGCCCGCGTGCTCACCAGCCGCAGGTGTTCCAGCGCCGCCTCGTCGCGGAACAGCCGCTTGCCGCTCCCCAGGATCACCGGGTAGACGAGGATCCGGTACTCGTCGACGAGCCCGGCCGCGAGGACGCCGGCGAGGAGGTCCGCGCTGCCGAACAGGATGATCTCGCGGGAGCGCGCCTTGAGGGCCGCGACCTCGGTCGCGGCGTCTCCGCGCAGGATCGTGGTGCCGGACCAGTCGGCGCGGTCGAGCGTCTTCGAGACCACGTACTTGGGGACGGCGTTGATCCGCCGGCCGAACGGGTCGTCGGCCGGCATCTGGGGCCAGAACGCAGCCCAGATCTGGTAGGTCGTCCGGCCCAGGAGGATCGCGTCGGCCGCCTCGAGGTGGGCGAGGTTGTAGGCCTGGAGCTCGTCGTCGGCATGGCGGATCGCCCACGCGTTGCGGCCGCTGCGATGCTCGTCGAAGCCCGGCGCCTCCATGACACCGTCCAGCGTCATGAACTCGACGGCGATCAGGCGGCCCACGCCGCGACCCTAGCGCAGGGCCGTGGTCCCGTGCATCGCCCGCGGGCGGGTAGGCGGGTAGGCTGCGTGAGACCGACCGCAACCCGAGGAGGTCGCCATGGCGGACCCATCCCCGCTCCACGAGACCCGCGTCGAGGAGCGTGCGCCCCAGCCCACGGTCGCCGTCCGCATCCAGCAGCCGATGGCCGAGCTCGACCTGTCCGCGGCCTTCGACCGGTATCCGGCCGCGATCCGTGACGCGCTGGCCGCGGCCGGCGGCACGATCGCGGGACCGCCGTTCGGGCGCTATCACCGGTTCGGACCGGACATCGTCGACGTGGAGATCGGTCACCCCGTCGAGGTGGCGCCGGCCGGCATGCCGGCCCTCGCGGACGTCGCGCCAGGCGAGATCGGCGTCTCCGAGCTGCCCGGTGGCGTCGTGGCCCGGACGATCCACCGCGGACCGTACGACGGACTGTCGGGCTCTTACGACGCGCTCCACGCGTGGATCCACGAGCAGCCCGGCGTCGACGACGGTGATGGGCCCTGGGAGTCGTATCTCGACCGGCCGGACAAGGTGACCGATGTCACGCAGCTCCGGACCGAGATCGTGTGGCCGCTCACCCGCGCGGGCTGACCTCAGAGAGGAACCCTCGGATCACGTCGAAGTAGGCGGCGCCATCGTCCAGCCACGGGAAGTGGCCCGCGCCCGGCAGGACCCCCAACCGCCCGACGCCCGGCGTCATGCCGCCGACCATCTCCTCAGCGGCGGCGAGCGGCGTGACGCCATCACGCTCACCGGTGCACACGAGCGTCGGGCACGTGATGCGCGGAAGCTCCCGGAGGAGGTCCAGCCGGCGCATGAGGTCCATCCCGTGCTCGCCCAGTGCCGGGTTACGAAGGCGGCGCGCGAGCGTCGCCGCGTCCGGGACGTTGGGACCGAACGCTGCGAAGACCCGCGCCCACTCCGCGTCGGTCACCTCACGCTCGCCGCTGTAGTCGCTTCGCGCGAGCGCCGCCACCTCGTCACCGCCCTCGCGGCGGAAGCCCTCGGTGAGGCGGTCGAGGTCGAAGCGCGCCATCGTGGACTGCAGGATGAGCGCCGCTGGCAGCTCCGGATGCCGGGCGCCGAGGAGGATCGCCACGAACCCGCCCATCGAATGGCCGAACACGACAGGCCGCTCGATCCGGAGCGCCGTGCAGAACGCGGCGACATCGTCCGCGCACACCTCGAAGGACCATGCGGCCGGGTCGCCGCGAGCCGACCGCCCATGGTCGCGCAGGTCGAGATAGACGACCTGCGCGACGTCCGTGAGCGCGCCGAACCACGGCTTGAAGTAGCTGTGGTCGTAGCCGCCCGGTCCGCCATGGAGCAACAGCAGCGTCGGGCGCGCCCGCATCGTCGTGCCGTCCGGCACGAGCGCCGGACCGTCGGTATCGAACCAGAGCGTCGTGCCCCGAACGTCGACGCGCATGGGCTCAGCCGACGACCGCGGCGATCCGCCACTCGCCGGGCACGCCCTTGAGGACGTGCGAGCCACGGTCCTCGAACATGAGCCCGGAGCCCACGACGAGGTCCCGGACCGTCCCTGACACGAGGATCTCGTCCCCCATCGCCATCCCGCCGATGCGCGCCCCGATATGGACGCCGATCCCGGCGATGTCGTCGTCCTGCACCTCGATCTCGCCGGTGTGCAGCCCGGCCCGGATGGTGAGCCCGAGGTCGTGGACGCCATCGCGGATCGCCTCGGCACAGCGGACGGCCCGCGCCGGTCCGTCGAAGGTCGCGAGGATCCCGTCACCGACGATCCGGATCAGCCGCCCGCCGGCGCGCTCCAGCTCGCGCCGGACGAGTCGGTGATGCTCGCCGAGGAGCGCGTGGAAGCGCTCGTCCCCGATGCGCGCGGCGAGCTCGGTCGAGCCCACGATGTCGGTGAACAGGACCGTCGCCAGCACGCGCTGTGGCTCAGGGACGGGCCGGACGCCGGTCACGAAGTCCTGGATCTCCGCCACGATCGCATCCTGATCACCCGCCCAGATAAGGTTGTCGATGCCGGGCAGCTCGACGTAGCGAGCGTCCGTGATGTGCTCCGCCAGGTAGCGCCCATGCTCCACTCGGAACCCACGGGCATCGCGACGGTGGATGACCAGCGTCGGCACGCGGATCGCTGGCAGGACGTCGCGGACGTCGCTTTCATAGATCAGGCGGACGATGGCGACGGTGGCGCCCGGGGTGGCCGCGTGGCGCTCGTAGCGCGCCCATGCGCGCCGGAGCGGCTGATCGTCGGCCACGCTCGGCGCGAACAGGTCGACCATCACGCCGCGGCCGATGGCATCCTCGGCCATGGCGAGCGCCGGCTCGAGCTCGCTCATCGGCGCGCCGGCCGGGAAGTCGGCCGCCTCGAGGAAGCGGGCGAAACAGTCGACCAGGATGAGGCTCGAAAGGCGCTCTGGATGGGCCGCCGCGAAGGGCATCGCCAGGATCCCGCCGCCGATGTTCGTGATGAGCGCCACTCGCTCGGCACCCGACCGTATCGAGGACGGCCGGGATGTCGGCCATGAACGCCTCGAGGGTCGGCAACTCGGCGGTGGGGATCGGGTCGGACAGTCCGGTGCCGCGCTTGTCGAACATGATCAGGCGGCCGAAGCGCGCGAACCGCTGGCGGAGCTGTGCGAGCGGCGCGACGTCCCACTGCGCCTCGACGTGTCCGAACCACTGGTCGAGGAGGAGGAGGTCGGGCGGCCCATCTCGCCAAGGACCTGGTACGCAAGGTGAAGGTCGCCGAGCCTTCGCGTACCGCGTCTCCGGGAGCATCGTCGCCACAGCCTACCGAACGCTACCCGCGGCGCGTCGCGGCTGTATTCAACCAAACGGTTGACAACGCGCGCCGCAGGCGCTACGGCTGGCATTCAACCGATCGGTTGAAGACACGGAGGACAGGCAGTGGCGGTCGACTCGCTCTCGCAGGTGTTCTCGGCACTGGCCGATCCCACCCGTCGGGACATGGTCGCGCGGCTCGCCGTGGCGGACGCCACGGTCCTCGAGCTTGCGAAGCCCTACCACGTGACGGTCCAGGCGATCTCGAAGCACCTCAGGGTCCTCGAGGACGCCGGGCTCGTCACCCGGTCGCGTGATGCGCAGCGCCGGCCGGTCCACCTGGAAGCCGAGGTCTTCGACCGGATGTCCACCTGGATCGAGCGCTACCGCCGCCTCGCGGAGGAGCGCTACCGCCGCCTCGACGCCGTCCTGGCCGAGATGCCCGACGACGTCCCCACCCCCACCCGTTCGGTGCCGGCCGCGGATGGCCGACGCCGCAGGCGCTCGAAGGGAGCCACCCGATGACGACGACGACCACCCCCGAGACCCGCATCGAAGCCGATCCGAAGGTCCCGCTCGTTCGGATCACCCGCGAGTTCGATGCGCCGCCAGCGAAGGTCTATCGAGCCCACGTCGACCCGGAGCTCTACGCCAAGTGGGCCGGCCCGAACGGCGTCGAGACGACCGTCGACCGGTGGGACGCCCGCAGCGGCGGCTCGTATCGGTACATCGTCCTGAGCCATGGTGTCGAGCAGGGCTTCAACGGCACGTTCCATGAGCTGCGCCAGGACGAGCTCATCGTCCAGACGTTCGCGTGGGAGGGCATGCCCGACGGCGTCGCGCTCGAGAAGATGCGCCTGGAGCCGCTCGATGGCGGCCGCCGGACGCGGCTCGTCTCGACCTCGATCGTCGACTCGTTCGAGGACCGCGACGCATTCATCCAGTCCGGCATGGAGTCCGGCGTCGTCGAGGGCTACGCGAAGCTCGACGCGCTCCTCGCCGACGGCTGATCAGCCCCGCGCCACTCCGGCCCGCGATCGGCACCGCCCGGTCGCGGGCCTCCCCATGTCCGATCAGGCTCGTCCTTGAACCGCGGGATCGGCATGCGGTCAGCTCGGCCGCGCAGGCCCCAGCACGTCGTTCACGAAGCGCATGGCCTCGCGGAGCCAGTGGATCCGCATCTCGACCGCACCGTGGCCGTGGCCGGCGTCGAACCACTCGACCTCGATCGTCTTGCCCGCCCGCTCCGCCGCCGAGATGTAGACCTCGGCCTGGCGCGCCGGGCAGCGCGCATCGTTCCGTCCCTGGACCATCCGCAGCGGGGCGGCGACCCGGTCGACGTACGTGATCGGTGACGCCGTCGCGTGCAGCTCCGGCTTCTCCGCCGGCGTGCCCTCGAACATCGCCTCCTGGTACTCGCGCAGGCTCTCGCCGTCCTCCCACATCAGGCGCCAGTCGGCGATCGCGACGTAGGCCACGCCGCCTGCCCACAGCTCCGGGAGCCGGCCCAGCCCGAGGAGCGTGAGGTAGCCGCCGTAGGAGCCGCCGGTCAGCACGATCGCGTCCGGGCGTGCGATCCCCTGCTCGACGAGGAACGCGTGCGCCGCCGCGAGGTCATCGGTCTCCAGCTCTCCGACCCGGCCCCAGATCGCCTGCTCGTAGTCGCGGCCGAAGCCCGTCGAGCCGCGATAGTTCAGGGTCAGGAACGCGAAGCCCTGGTCGACCCACGCCTGAGCCTCGGCGTTGAACCGATCCGTCTCGTTGGCCTGCGGGCCGCCGTGCGTCTCGAGGATCGTCGGGAACGGGCCCGGGCCATCGGGGACCGCCAGCCAGGCCTGGGCGATCGCGCCCTCGGTCGTCGGGATGTCCACCGACCGGAACGGCCGTGAGGGCGGGACATCGGCTGCCGGGATGAGGACGCGGCGGGAACCGTCCTCCGGCTGGAACGCCAGGACCTCGGGCGGGGTCGTGGCATCCTCGCGCGTCACGACGATCGAGCCGTCTCGCATCGAGGAACGTCCCCACGCCGCGGTCGAACGCCGTGAAGCGCCCGCTGAGGGCATCGAGGGCGGTCGAGCGGCCGCTGGGCACGTCGAGCAGGTACAGCCGCTCCACCGCCCGGTGCGCGCCCTTCAGGAGCACGGTCTCGCCGTCGGCGGAGACGTCGATGGGGTCCAGGTCGCCGGCGACCTCGTCGAGCGGGAACTCCACCAGCTCGCCGTCCTCGAGCACCGCCGGCCGCTCCTGGCCGGAGCGCGACGTGCGCGCGACCAGCCGGTCCGGCCGGTCCGTGGCGAACGCGACGGGCACGATCGCGCCCGGCGCGTGGTCGATCTCGGTGATCAGGTCCCCGCTCGCGAGGTCGAGCACGCGGAGCTTCGTCGCGAGGCCGGTCCCGCCGGTCGTGGCGTAGGCGAGGCGGGTCGCCCGGATCGGTCCGTCCGCCCGGGCGGCGCCGCCGAGCGCGACGTGCGTCACGAACCCGGGTCCCGGGTCCAGCCGGAGCACGTCGGGCGCGGGGCCCTCGGCCGTGAACCCGACGACCAGCAGCTGGACGGCGTCGGTGCCGACGATCGATGCCACGAACGAGCCGTCGGTCCCGAACGCCGCCGAGAAGCTCGCATACGGCGGGAGCTCCGGCGTGAGGTCGATGGGGTCGCCACCCGCCCACGGCACGGCGACGAAGTGGCCGCGTTCGTCGCCCGCGCGGTCCTGATGCCACACGACCCACTCGCCGTCGGGGCTCAGCCAGCCGGCGTAGCGGCCGCTCGGCTCGTGGGTGTACGGGACCAGCGCCCCGGTCTCGACCGACCACTGCTCGAGCTGGTACGCGCCGGTCCGGTTCGTCGACGCGAGACCGCGCTCCGGACGGACCGCGCTGCGGGCGACCCACAGGGTGCGCGGGATCCGGAAGCGTGCCTCCCAGGCGGCACGATCGGTGGCGTCGGCGGTCATCGTCATCCGGGCAGTCTCCTCGGTCGTCAGTCGAGCGCGGGCGGGATGTTGTGGTTGAAGCGGAACACGTTCTCGGGGTCATACCGCGCCTTCACGCGCTGGAGCCGGGCGAAACGCTCGTCGCCGTAGGCCGCCCGGACCGCTCGGCCGACTCGTCGGCGCTGCTGTAGTTCCCGTAGCCCGCCCCCGTGAGCGAGGCCGGCCGGATCCGGTCCACGAACCCGCGGACCCACCCGATGTGCGCGTCGTCGTCCGCGGGATCCTCCCAGATCCCCAGCGCCGAGACGTTCCAGTTCGCGGCCCGCTGGCCGAATGCCGCCCCGCCCTCGGGCTCCCGGCGGGCCTGCCCGGTGATCGCCTCCAGGAGCAGGATCGAGAATGCGCCGGGCACCGTCGTCATCGCGTCGACCGTGGCCTCGATCGTGGGCCCGTCGAGGGCGCGCACGAAGTGGCCCTTCCAGTAGTTGCGCAGGCCGAACGGCAGCAGCTCGCCCTCCTGCACGTCCAGGTAGGTCCCTGGCGTGGCGACGTATCTCACGCCGGCCAGCGCCAGGAGCGGCTCCACCAGCCGAGCGAGGGTGTCGGCGTCGCCCTGGAACAGGAGGTCGACGCGCATGAACGGCGGGACCGTCCCGGCCTCGACCTCGTTGCCGTCGGCGTCGATGGAGCTCGGCCCGTAGACGAAGATCACCAGCTCGTCCGGCGCCGACGACGCAAGCTCGTCCGCGAGCTCGAGGCCCCGCGCGCCGTCCGGCTGGAGCGGCACCATGACCCTGCCGATCGTGAACGGCCCGACCGGATGGAGCCGGTACGTGAACTCCGTCACGACGCCGAAGTTGCCACCGCCGCCGCGCAGGGCCCACAGCAGCTCGGGATCGCCGTCCTCGCCCGCCCGCACGATGTCGCCCGGTCGCGGTCACGACCGTCGCGCCGACGAGGTTGTCGCAGGTCAGTCCGGCGGTGCCCATCAGGAAGCCCAGCCCGCCGCCGAGGGTCAGCCCGCCGATGCCGGTGTCCCAGAACGTCCCGCCCGTCACCGCGAGTCCGTGGGCGAACGCCGCGCGGTCCACGTCCTCCCACTGGCAGCCACCGCCCGCTCGCGCCAGGCGCGCGACCGGGTCCACCGAGACGGAGCGCATCTCGCGCAGATCGACGACCAGCGACCCTTCGGCGACACAGTGGCCGGCGACGCCGTGACCGCCTCCGCGAACGGCGATGGACAGCCCCGCGTCACGGGCGGCACGGACCGCCGCGACGACATCCTCGACCGACCGACACCGCACGAGCGCGGCCGGCCGGTGATCGATGGTCCCGTTGAAGGACCGACGAGCGTCGTCGTAGCCCTGGTCGCCGGGCTGGAGGAGATCGGCGCCCGTCGCGCGCAGCGCGTCGAGCGGATGCAGCAGCGTCACCGGGTCGCCTCGATTCGGTGAGATCGGTCGATGCGCAGCCTACTCGCAGCCGTGGTCCGGCCGTCGCGTCCGTCGCTGCGGCATTCCGTCATGATGTGATGGTGCGCTGCGTCGCCGCTGACCGTCCGGCTGACCACGGCCGCCGGTCTGCCCATCGGCGGCCGATGTCCTTCCGGGCCTGCGCGACTTTGACGGTCGCGCCACACTTCGTCCCGACGCCGTCTCGCGTCACGTGGCCCGGGGAGGGACGATGACCTGGCCTCGCCGAACCGCCGCGCGCGTGCTCGCGCTCGGGCTCGCCTTCGTCCTCGCGGCCTGCGGCGGCAGCAGCCCGACCGCGACCCCGTCGGCAAGCGCTCCGAGCGGGACCCCGCCACCGGCGACGCCGCCCGCCTCGACGTCGGCGCCCGCGTCCGGCCCGACCGCGAGCAGCGGCGATGTCCTCGCCCCCGACACCATCGCGCTCGTCGCCACGAACGACCTGCGCGTGCGGACGAAGGCGGGCACGAAGGGCAAGGTCCAGAAGGGGCGGCTCGACACCGGGGTCCTCGTCTACGTCATCGACGGCCCCGTCGAGGCCGACGGATACCACTGGTATCACGTCGAGCCGTTCGGGCCGGGCGACGCGGCCGCCGCACTGCCATCCGGCTGGGTCGCGGCCGCCGATCGCGACGGCACGCCGTGGCTCCAGGCCGCGACCATCCCCTGCCCCAGCCTGCCGGTCGACGCGCCGGGTCTCCAGGCACTGGGGCCACACGCGGCGCTCGCATGCTTCGGCTCGCAGACGCTCACCTTCCCTGCCCGGCTCGTGGTCCCGGAAGGGATGTGCGGTTCCGATCCGCCGCTCGAGCGCACGCCCGATTGGCTCGATCCGTGCTCCAACGGCGATCTCCAGCTGGTCGCGGCCGAGCACCCGTCCGAGGAGGAGGCCGGCCTGTCCATCGCCGTGGACCCGACGTTCTCCATCCCGGAGGCGCTGCTCGCCCCGACGACGTCGCTCGCCACGGCGCCGCTCCTGGATGTGAGCGGCCGCTATGACCACCCGGCGGCGCGGACCTGTGCCCCGACGGACCCGAAGGGCGTGGACGCCACGACCAAGGCCGAGATCCAGCTCGGCTGCCGGCTGCAGTTCGTGGTGACGAGCGCGACGCCGCTAGCGGGCTGACGCCGCCTCGCTCGCGACCCCGATGCGCGCGACGAGCGTCCGGGCGAGCGCGTCGACCCGGGTGTCATCGGGTGACCACGTCTCGTCGACCGCGCCGCGATACCCGTCCCGGGCGAGTGCGAGAAGCTCGCGATCGGTCCCGCCCAGGCGCTCGGCGGCCCACTCCGCCGCTTCGTCCTTGGGCAGGAAGCCACCCGTCGCGAGCGGTGCTCCAGATCCTCGCGAGCGTGAGCAGCACGTTGCGCGTGTCCGTCGGCAGGTCGTCGAGGAGGGAGGGCACGCTGTCCACCATCGCCTGTCGCAGGTCCGCGACCGGCACGTCCGGCAGGAGCTCCGCCGCGGTCGGCCCGACGAGCGCGCGACCCTCGAGGCGGACCTGCGCGATGAGCGTGGCGAGGTCCGGGTTCGGGTTCGTCCACGGCTCGAGGTCGCCGGCTTCGTATTCCCGTCGCCACCAGTCGCCGTAGACGAGGTCCTGGCGCGGCGGATAGCGCCACGGGACGACGTCGCTGCGGACGACCAGCGTGACCTCCAGCGAGCGCGCCCCCGGCTCGGGATGGCCGCGTCGCGAAAGGGTCAGCAGGCGCCGCAGGATCGTGGCGCGTTCATCGCGGGTGGTGCGCCTCGCGAGCACGCCGAACAGGTCGAGATCGCTGCGCGGCTTCAGACCGCCCGCGACCGCCGACCCGTACAGCGACACGCCCACGACCGCATCGCCGAGCACGTCTTCGAGGAGCGCCACCGCCGCGCCGATCTGGCGCCGGTCGAGGTCGCTGAGCGCGGCCGGGAGGGCGCCGGTCAACGCTCCGGCTCCAGCTCGGCAGTCGTCCGCGGTGACGACGAGCCGGAGCTGGCGGACACCACCGCCCGGCGTCACACCCCGGGTCGCTGGACGAGGTAGAGCGTGTTGCCGTCAGGGTCCCGGAACGTGAACATCGGCACCGGCTCCGCGAGGAACTCGCCGACCTCCACGCCGGCGGCGGCGAGCGCCGCGTGGTCGGCCGCCGCATCGTCGGTCGAGAGCCGGATGTGCGTGTCGACACCGACGGGAAGGTCGGGCGTCACCGGGAGCAACGCGACCGACGTCGACGCGCCGACCGGCGCGACCTCGATCCAGCGCAGTCCCGGCGCGAATTCGGCATCCATGCGCGTCTGGAAGCCGAGCGTGCCGCCGTAGAACGCCAGCGCCCGTCCCTGGTCGGTGACCGGGATGCCGACGGTCCCGACGCCCGTGATCCGCGTGGTCGCCTGTGCCTGGGTCATGTCAAGGTCACCTCGCATGCGTGCTGCCCATGAGACACCCGCGGCAAGCGAAAGTCATCGCATCGACCCTCGCGGTGCGAGAATGACCGTCCATCGCGAGGCTTGGCCCCATCCGCCGGGCCTCGGGCCCACGTCAGCGAGGAGCCGTCATGACGGACGCTGCCATCGCCACCACCGACAAGCCGGTCTGGGCCGATCTGTCGACCCCCGATCCCGCCGCGGCGCGGGAGTTCTACGCGAACGTCTTCCCCTGGCAGATCGAGGTGAACCCCGACCCGCAGTACGGCGGCTACGGCCTGGCGAAGGTCGGCGGCCACGATGCCGCGGGGATCGGTGGCACGCAGTCGCCCGACCAGCCGGCCGCGTGGTCGGTGTACATCGGCAGCGACGATGTCGATGCGCTGGCGCAGCGTGTCGCGGGCGCCGGCGGCACGGTGGTCGCCCCGCCATTCCCGGTCGGCGACCAGGGACGCATGGCCGTGTTCCAGGACCCGACGGGCGCGTTCATCTCCGCGTGGGAGGCCGACCAGATGCCGGGCGCCCAGGCCTCTGGCAGCGGGACGTTCGGCTGGGCGGAGCTCAACGATCGCGACGTCGAGGCGGCCCTCACGTTCTACCAGCAGGTCTTCGGCTGGGCGCCGCGCCACTCCGGCGAGGGCGCGCAGCGCTATACGGAGTTCCAGCTGGGCGGCCACAGCATCGCGGGCGCGGTCGGGATGAACCCGATGGTCCCCGACGGCGTGCCCAATCACTGGCTGGTGTACTTCGGGGTCGACGACGTCGACGCGACGCATCGCGCGGCGCTGGACGCGGGTGCGACGGAGATGCTCGCACCGGCGGACTTCAACGGCGGGCGGTTCGCCATCCTGGGCGATCCCCAGGGCGCGGCGTTCGGGCTGCTCCGTCTCGCCGACCGGCAGGGCTGAGGCGACGATGACCGAACCCGGGGAGCACGAGCACCACGACGAGCACGAGCACGAGCATCACCACCACGAGCACGTCTCGTACCCGGACGCGGTCCAGCTGTTCCGTGACGACAAGGACGCGTTCTTCCGGACGCATCCGCGGAGCCCGGTGCCCGAGGCGGAGCGTGCGTCGTTCACCGGCATCCCGTACTACCCGGTGGACGAGGACCTGCGGTTCGACGACCTCCGGCTGGAGCGGTATGACGGGAACGAGCCCGTGTTCTTCCAGATCCCGACGAGCGACGGGAAGCTCCGGCCGGCGGAGCGCGCGGGCGTGTTCCGGTTCCCGCTGGGCGACCAGAAGGGAGCGCTGACCGCCTACCGCTTCGAGGGGCAGCCGCCGGACGACGGTTCGGTGTTCGTGCCGTTCCTCGACGCGACGTCCGGCACCGAGACCTACGGCGCCGGACGGTACCTCGATGTCGAGCCGGACGAGGACGGGTCGTACTCGCTCGACTTCAACCTCGCCTACCACCCGTCGTGCGTCTACGACCCGCGCTACTCGTGCCCGCTGACGCCGGCCGAGAACCGCCTGCCGGTGCGCGTGGAGGCCGGCGAGCGGCTCGGGCCCGAGCACGCCTGACGCCGACATACGCCCCCGGCGTACCGTGACGCCGGAGGTGCTCGGGTGACGATCCGTTCGGCGATGCGGACGGTGTTCCTCGCGATCTCGCTCCTGCTGATCGCGGGGCTCATCGGACAGGTGTTCCTCGCGGGCCTGGGCGTCTTCGATTCCCCGGCGCGGTTCGCGACGCACCGCGACTTCGGCTACACGCTCTCGATCCTGCCGTTCGCGCTCGTCGTCGTGGGCCTGATCGGGCGGGTCGGTCGTCGACAGGTGGGTCTCGCGGCGCTGATCTTCCTGCTGTTCGTCGTCCAGTCGCTGCTCGTCGCGATGCGCGAGGACATGCCGATGGTCGCCGCGCTCCATCCGCTGAACGGCTTCCTGATCCTGTTCCTGTCGATCGTCCTCGCGCGTGATGCGTGGCTCGCCCGCCAGGCACCCGCCACCGCCTGACCGACGCGATCGCAGCCCGAGCGCTACGCCCGGGCGATCGTGCCCCAGATGAACGGGTCACGCCGGGTCAGCCGAGCGGTCCAGCCGAGGTCGCGGAGCACCGCCGTCAGCTCGTCGACGTCCCACAGGATCTTCACGATCCGGAAGCGCCGACCGTCGTTGAGCGTGCGCATCACGACCTCCGGCGCCGCGGTCGCCTCCTCGGACCACACGCCGTGGGGCGCCTCGTCGAACAGGAAGAACCGGCCGTCCGGCCGCAGCATCGCGCCGACCGACGCCCAGAAGGCACCGAAGCGCTCGCGTGGGATGTGCGACAGCAGCGCGGCCGCGACCACGAGGTCGGCGGGCTCCGCCGGACGCCACGTGAAGACATCCGCGACGGTGTAGCGGACGTTCGCCGCCCGCGAGCTTCCGCGGTTGAGCTCGAGGCACCTCGGGCGACGTGTCGACCGCCTCGACTTCGTCGGCGATCGCCGGCCACGAGCTCCGTGAACTGGCCGGTCCCCGCGCCGAGCTCGATCGCCCGGCGTACCGGCCCGAGGGACCGGAGCTCAGCGTGGGCGAGCGCGGCGATCTGCGGCGTACGGGTCGCCCTCGGGACTGGCTCGTGGCGTCGTATTCCGGTGCCCGTTCCCGGTAGTACCGGACCTGCTCCGCGAGGAGCGCGTCGACGTCGCTCATGGGCGACGCCAGGCCGGTCGCGTCACGAACACCGCCCAGCCAAGGTAGCGGCGGCCCCAGCGCAGATACGCCTCGCGCCAGTGGTCGAGCGCATCGCGGATCTCGGTGTGCATCGCGTCGTCCGGATTCGCGCGCAGCCAGCGGTCCATCGCCCGCCACTGTCCCGCCTCATAGCGATCCCAGTCGTCCCCGCTGGCGACGACGAGCTCGATGAGCTCGAGACCGGCACTCGCCAGCCGGCCCTGCGTCCCAGCGAGCGACACGAAGTCGCCCGGCTGCATCCGCCACGCGGCGAGGGCCTCGGCGGGCGGTGGCTCGATCCAATAGGGCTCCCCGATGAGGATCCGGCCGTCGTCGTGGATCGCGCGCCGCAGGAGCGCCGCGGTCCCCTCGAGCCCGCCGCCGATCCAGGTGGCGCCGAGACAGGACGCCACGTCGAAGGCGCCGGGCTCTGCGGCGTACGCACCGGCATCGCCCTGGATGAACGTGACCCGCGACGCGACGCCCAGCTCCGCCGCGCGCGCCCGCGCGGCGGCGAGGAACACCTCGCTGAGGTCCACGCCCGTGCCCGACGCGCCGAACCACTCGGCCCACCGGCACAGCAGCTCGCCCTTGCCGCACGCGAGGTCGAGGACGCGCGTCCCGTCGCCTCGACGTCGGCGAGCTCACCGATCAGCCGCAGCTTCGACTCGCTGAACGGGTCGAGGATGCGATGGTCGGCCTCGGAGATCTCGTGCTGCCGCAGGCTCACGCGTGGATGATGCGCCGATGAGCCGCCCCGACGCGACCTCGCACCCGCCCACTCGCCTGGCGTGGATCCGTCCGTTCACGACGCATGTCTTCAACCGGCTCATCCGGCCGCTCGCGCCTCGGCTGCCGCTGCTCGGCGTGCTGACGTATCGCGGCCGGACCTCGGGCCGCACGTATCACACGCCGCTCAACGTCTTCCGCCGGGGCGACCACTACGTCTTCGCGCTGACGTACGGCGGCGAGGTCCAGTGGGTCAAGAACGTCCTCAGCGCGGGCGAAGCCGAGCTCCGTACGCGCGGTCGGGACGTCCACCTCGTGGAGCCGGAGCGGTATCGGGATGCCGCCCGCGGGGACATGCCGCCGGTGATCCGGCAGCTCCTCGGCGTGATGCGGGTGAGCGAGTTCCTGCGGATGCGGATCGACGACGCCGCCCGAACGCTGAGGCCGCGCTACGTCAGCCGCGCGTTCGACGAGGCGAATGACGGGGATGAGTCGGCCCGACTGCGCGGGATACGCCGCGAAGTTGGGCAGCAGCGCGACATGCGCGTCCCACAGGCGGTCGCGCTCGGGGCCCTCGCGGATCACCTCCGCCCGGACCGGGACCGTGCGGGTCGCCCAGCTCGATCTCGAGATCCGGGTTCGCGGCCATGTTCGCGACCCACGACGGGGTCGTGGGCGATCCGCCGGCCGTGCCCGCGACGACGTAGGCGTCTCCATCACGCGAATACGTCAGGATCGAACGCCGCCGCTCGCCGGACTTCGCCCCGGTCGTGTACGCGACCATGATCGGGTGGCCCTTGAGCGGTCCATCCGACGGGGTGCCTCCGTTCGCGCGCAGGTCGGCGATGAGCGCCTCTTCCCACGCCGCGGGATCCCAGGCAGCCTCGCCGTCCGCGGTCGCGCTCGTGTCGGTGTCGGTCATGGGAAAGGTCCTCCAAGTTCGTTGCATCCGCAACGATGCCACAGCTCGGCATCTCGTGCCAGCGAAGATAGTTGCATACGCAACGATATGTGCGATAGCATGCGTCCAGGAGCGGGCCGGGACGTCCGGCCGCTCTCATCTCACAGCACAGGCAGGGATCGGATCATGCAGTTCGGGGTCTTCAGCGTCGGCGACGTGACGACCGACCCCACCACGGGGCGCACGCCGAGCGAGGCGGAGCGGATCGCGGCGATGGTCACCATCGCGCTCAAGGCCGAGGAGATCGGTCTCGACGTGTTCGCCTCGGGCGAGCACCACAACCCACCGTTCGTGCCCTCGTCGCCCACGACGCTCCTGGGCTACATCGCGGCGAAGACCGAGCGCCTGATCCTGTCCACGGCGACGACGCTCATCACCACCAGCGACCCGGTGAAGATCGCCGAGGACTTCGCGATGCTCCAGCATCTCGCCGGCGGGCGGGTGGATCTGATGCTGGGGCGCGGCAACACCGGGCCGGTGTACCCCTGGTTCGGCCAGGACATCCGCAACGGCATCGCGCTCGCGATCGAGAACTACGCGCTCCTCCACCGGCTGTGGCGCGAGGACGTCGTCGACTGGCAGGGTTCGTTCCGCACCCCGCTCACCGGGTTCACGAGCACCCCGCGGCCGCTCGACGGCGTGCCACCGTTCGTGTGGCATGGCTCGATCCGCTCACCGCAGATCGCCGAGCAGGCCGCCTACTACGGCGATGGGTTCTTCCACAACAACATCTTCTGGCCCAAGGAGCACGTCCAGCGGATGGTCGAGCTCTACCGCCGGCGGTTCGAGCACTACGGCCACGGGCGCGCCCAGGATGCGATCGTCGGCCTGGGCGGCCAGGTCTTCATGCGCCACGACTCCCAGGCGGCCATCCGCGAGTTCCGGCCGTACTTCGACCATGCGCCGGTGTACGGCGGCGGGCCGTCGCTGGAGGACTACATGGATCAGACGCCGCTCACGGTCGGCAGCCCGCAGCAGGTCATCGACCGGACGCTGGCGTTCCGTGACATCGTCGGCGACTACCAGCGTCAGCTGTTCCTCCTCGATCACGCAGGACTGCCGTTGAAGACGGTCCTCGAGCAGCTGGACCTGCTGGGCGCGGAGGTGCTGCCCGTGCTGCGGCACGAATTCGCGAAGGGCCGGCCTGCCGACGTCCCGGACGCACCGACGCATGGCGAGCCTCGTCGCGGCGCGTGACGCGGCGCTCACCGTCGCCGCGGCGACGGGCGCGCCGACCGAACGCGCGTCGGTCGACGCGCCGGCCGATCGATCGCCCGAACCCGCGGCGACCAGCCATCCGGCGGCGTGACGATGACCACGCGCACGATCGTCGTCGTGACCGCGGGCCTCAGCCAGCCGTCATCGACCCGCCTGCTGGCCGATCGCCTGGCCGGCCGCCACGCTCCGCGCGCTCGGCGAAGGCGGCTTCGAGGTCCGCAGCGAGGTCATCGAGCTCCGCGAGCACGCGACCGACCTGACGAACCACCTGCTGACGGGCTTCCCCAGCCCGCGACTGCGGGCCGTGCTCGACACCGTCCTCGCGGCCGACGCGCTGATCGCCGTCACGCCCGTGTTCAACGCGTCGTACAGCGGGCTGTTCAAGCTGTTCTTCGACGTGGTCGAGCACGATTCGCTGGCCGGCATGCCGGTCCTCGTCGCGGCGACCGGCGGGACGCGCGCGTCACTCGCTCGTCCTGGACCACGCGATGCGGCCGCTGTTCGCGTACCTCGGCGCGGCCACCGTGCCGACCGGCGGTGTTCGCCGCGGCCGAGGACTGGGGTCAGGGCGCGACGCCCGCCGACACCGCTCTCGCGGAGCGCATCGACCGGGCGGCCGGCGAGCTGGCCCGCGCCGCGGCGCAGCGTGAACCGCGGCAGCAGCGGTTCCGCCGATCCGTTCGAGGAGCCCGTCCCGTTCGAGCAGCTCCTGGAGGCGCGGCGCCCCGGCTAGTCGACCCTGGGCGGCTCGGCGGCGTGACCATCGCCGCGCCGGCCGGTCTTGCGGGGACCAGCCTCCGGATCCGGTTGCCATGCGCGTGATCGTCGCGGAGGACCTGATGCTCACTCGCGAGGGCATCGTCCACCTGCTCGAAGAGGCGGGCGTCGAGGTCATCGCGCAGGTCGACGACGCCGAGCGGCTGGTCGAGCTCGTCGGGAGGGACCGTCCGGACGCCGTGATCGTCGACATCCGGATGCCGCCCACGCACGTCGATGAGGGGATCGTCGCCGCCGGCCGGATCCGCGAGGCCTTCCCGGACGTTGGTGTCCTCGTCCTGTCCCAGTACGTCGAATCGGCGTGGGCTCTCCGACTCATCTCGGAGCACCCCGAGGGCGTCGGCTACCTGCTCAAGGAACGGGTGATCGACGCCGCGATCGTCGTCGATGCGCTCCGCCGCGTCGTCGATGGCGAGACGGTCGTCGATCCCACGATCGTGGCGAGGCTCCTGGGCCGTCGTCGGCGGCATGACCCCCTGGCTGCCCTCACGGCTCGCGAGCGCGAGGTCCTCGGCCTGATCGCGGAGGGCCTGTCGAACCACGCGATCGCCGAGCGGCTCGTCCTCGCCGAGCGCACGGTCGAGGCGCACATCTCCTCGATCTTCGGGAAGCTGGACCTGCCGGAGTCGCCCGATCACCACCGGCGCGTGCTCGCGGTGCTCACGCTCCTCCGGGCCTGAACGGCCCGGCGCCGTCACCGACCCTGGCCGCTGAAGGTCCATTTCGTCGCGCCGTACGGCTCGGCGGTCGCGACGCCGAAGACCCGCGCATAGATGAGGCGGTAGACGTTCCATGGCGGCGGCCCAGCGCTGGGCGCGCTGAACGGCGCGGTCAGCGCGTCACCGTCGACCTGGGCCGGCCAGCCGCCGTCGCGATACCGGGCCGCGACGGTCTCCAGCGTCGCCGGATCCGTGACGCGCTCGACGACGCCCTCGAACACCAGGTCGATCGTCGGCAGGCGCACGGACAGCGTCGCGGCAGGGTTCGCGGCGATGTCCTTGGCCTTGCGCGCCGCCGGGCTCGAGGTGAAGTACAGCTCGTCCTCGTGCCACAGCCCGCCGATGCCCGCGGCATGTGGCCGGCCATCCGGTCGCACCGTACCCAGGAACCACGTGATCTCGGGCGTCGCGGTGTCCTGCGTCAGGTGCTCCAGCGGCCGGCTCCACGGCAGGGCGTCGTAGCCGTACCGATCGAGGTTGGTCGTCGTGGTCGGGCTCCGATCGGTCATCCCGCGGCCGCTCCCTCCGGCGCCAGCTCGGCGCGCAGCGTGGGGCTCTCCTGGACCGTCCAGGCGTTCCCGTCGGGGTCCTTGAAGAACACGAACGAGTTCCAGTCGCCGCCCTTGCCATCGGTCCAGCCGTCCGGGCCGAGGTTGCGGACGGGGCTGACGTCCACCCCCGCCGCGACGAGCTGTGCGTGGGCGCGCTCGATGTCGCCGACGCAGAGCTGCATGCCCTGGAGGCTGCCGGGTGCCGCCTCGGACAGCGCCGTCCCGAGGGTGATCGAGCAGCCCGAGCCCGGCGGCGTCAGCTGGACCACCCGGAAGCCGGGCATGGGCGTGGAGTCCACATCGACGTGGAATCCCAGCTGCTCGGCGTAGAAGTGCTTGGCGCGGTCGACGTCCGTGACCGGCACGACGACGACTTCGAGTTTCCAGTCCATCGATCTCGTTCCCTTCCTGTGTGGGGTTGTTCCTGGTGTCAGCGGAGGCGTGCGAGGAGCTCGTCGAGGCGGCGGAAGCCCTCGGCGACGCCCGATGCCATGCCGCCTTCGACCATCCCGTCGCGGGCCTCGAGCGACTGGTACGTCGAGTGGATCCGCACGATCGTGCGGCCGTCGACCTCCTCGAAGCGGACGCTGTCGAGGGCGACGTTGCCCGGCCACAGCTCGAACTCGAACGTCTGGGTCATGCGACTCCGGCGTGGGCTCGCCGTGGAACACGCCGTGGAAGCGCGAACTCGGTGCCGTCGTCGGCGCGGTGGATGTACCGCCAGCGTCCGCCGTCGCGGACCTCGTAGCGCTCCACGATCATCTCGTACTTCGCCGGGCCCAGCCACTGCTTCAGGAGCTCGGGCTCGGTGTAGGCGCGGAAGACGAGCGCCCGCGGGGCGTCGAGCGTCCGTTCGATGTCGATGAACGGGAGGCCCGCCGGCGTGGTCACGGTCATCTCGTCGAGGCTTGCGGTCATCGGTCGGTCCTCCCCTGGTCGTCGTCCGGGTCCTGCCCGGTGTCGGTGTCACGCTGGATGCGCGCGCAGGAGCGACCTCGAGCCGGTCGAAGCTCTCCTCCCAGTACTCGCGGTAGCCGGTGAGCCACTCGGTGGCCTCGCGAAGCGGCTCGGGCTCCAGGTGGCTCAGGCGCATCGTCGACCGCCGGGTCCGCGAGACGAGGCCCGGCCCGCTCCAGCACCTTGAGGTGCTTCGAGATCGCCGGCTGCGACATCGCGAACGGCGTGCGCAGGTCGCGCCACCGACAGGTCGCCCTCGGTGAGGCGGGCGAGGATCGCGCGGCGGGTGGGATCGGCGAGGGCGCCGAAGACGGCGCTCAGCTGGTCGGACATCGCTTCGGTCGAAGTGCTCCATAACCAAACGGTTATCGACTGCGGTATGGAACCATGCGGCCGGGCGCCTGTCAAGCCGCTACGACATCCGTCGCTTGCGCGGGTCCGCTACGGTGGCGTGGACATGAGCGCCTGGTTCGCCACGAGACTCCACCAAACGGGCTGATCGCCCCTTCCCCCTCAGCGTCGATGGGAAGGGGCGGAACGAGACGCGTGCCGCTGCGGCCACCTCGCGGGTGGTCTGCGCCGCGCCGTCCCGCCACAGCGCGAAGGAGTGTGGCGATGCCGATGCCGCATCGCACGTTCGCCCAGGTGGCTGGGCGCCGCCTCGTGGGCAAGGAAGGTCGGGAGCGGATCCGCGAGGTACGGGCGCTCCTGGCGGAGCTGCCGGACTATCGCAACGGGCCGTACGCGGACCTGCGCAAGGCGCTGCTCGCCGAGATCGACGCGACGAAGGTCCGCGCGCGAGCCGTGCACCGTGACTCGATCGCCGTGCGCCGGGAGGGCGCGGCCCAGGTCGCGCTCGTCGGCGCGCCCAACGTCGGCAAGTCGTCGATCCTCCAGGCGCTCTCGGCGATCGCCATCCGGACCGGCGACTATGCGTTCACGACCCTGCGGCCGATCCCGGCGTTGACCCGGATCGAGGGCGTGCCCATCCAGCTGGTCGAGATCCCGGGGCTGCTCGAGGGGGCGTCGGACGATCGCGGCGGCGGCCGGGCGCTCCTTGGCGTGCTCCGGGCGGCCGACGCGATCGTGTGGTGTGCGCGAGCGTCCGCGCCGCCCGACGAGCTCGCCGAGGTGCGGCGAGAGGTCGAGGCGGCGGGCATCGAGCGGCCCTCGATCGTGGCCGCGACCCGCGCGGACGAAGCGCCGGCCGGGGCGATCGACGCCCTGCAGGCGGCCTGGCCGTCGATCCGCGTGGTGCCCGTCTCGGTGCTCGACGACGCATCGCTGGACGCCCTGCGGGCGGCGATCTGGCAGCTGACCGGCCTCATCCGCGTGTGGCTGCGTCGCGACGGCGCCACCGACGACGAGCCGCTCGCGCTGCACCCGCCGGCCACGATCGCGGACGTCGCCGACACGATCCATCACGAGCTGGGCGAGACGATGACCGGGGCGCGCATCTGGGGCCCCTCGGCGCGGTTCGACGGCCAGCGCGTCGGACGCGATCACCGTCGTCGCCGATGGCGATGCGGTGGAGATCATCGCGTGAGCGTCAGCGCTTGCCGGGCACCTCGCGGACGACCTTGGCCGCGTCCTTGCCGATGTCGAGCCCCTTGTAGCTCGCCTGACGGACGATGCCGTTGCTCGTCCAGCCGGCGAGCTCGGCGCGGATGACGACCTTCGGCTCGACCCACAGGACCCCCGACTGGAGGCGCCGCGGCGGCGGCGGATCGAACGGCGTCGTCTCGCGGACCAGGGGCTCGAGCAGCTCCAGCAGCTCCGCGCGACGCGCGGTGTTGTTGAACCCCGCGCCGACCTTGCCCGCGTACCGCAACCGGCCGTCCTCGTACACCCCGACCGACAACGCGCCGAGATCGGCGGCACTGCCGAGTCCACGCGCGAAGCCGCCGACCACGAGCTCCTGCTCGGGTCGGATCTTGAGCTTGCGCCAGCGGTCCGTGCGCTTGCCCGGCAGATACGGGGAGCGGCGGTGCTTGGCCATGACGCCTTCGAGCCGCCGACGCCGGGCCACCTCCAGGAACGCGAGCCCCTCCCCCACCACGTGCTCGCTGAAGCGGACCCGCTGGTCGGGACGCAGGACCTCGGCGAGGCGCGCCTTCCGGTCGTCGAGTGGCTGGTCGAGGAGCGAGGTGCCATCGACGTACAGGAGGTCGAACACCTGGTACACGAGCTGGCCGCCGGCGGCCTCGCGCAGGCCCGCCTGGAGCAGCGCGAAGTCCGGCTCGCCGTCACGGTCGAGGCCGACGACCTCGCCGTCGAGGATCGCCGTCTTCGCGCCGAGCCACGTCGGTGGGGCGAGGAACGGACCGAAGTAGCGCGCGGCGTCCTGCCGGCCACGCGTCCACATCGTCACGCGGTCGCCGTCGACCACGGTCTCGACGCGGAAGCCGTCCCACTTGACCTCGTAGAGCCAGTCCGGGTCGTCGAAGCCGGCCGGCCACAGCGTGGCCAGCATGGGGTCGACGAAGTCGGGCAGCGGATCCCGTGCGCGTCGGCTCGTGCGTGGGCTCATGCGTGGAAGGCCTCCAGTGCCTCGCGCTCCCGCTCGACCGCGCGCGCGTCCGCGGCGCTGAGCGCTTCGTATGGATCGAGCACGATGCGCCGGTCCCGGACGCTCCACGCGCCGACGACGCGCCCATCGACCAGCACCGTGCCGACCGAGAACGGGTTCTTCGAGGTGAAGATCCGCGGCCGGTACGGCTCGGGCAGGATGCCCGTCCGGCGGGCGTGCACCAGCAGCACGGCGTCCCAGTGCGGCAGGAAGCGGACCGGCGCAGGCGTGCGTGGATCGGGGAGCGGCTCGCCGGGCAGGTCGACGAGCTCCCTGCCGGCCTCGTCCTGGAACCGGGTCAGCGTCAGCCCCTCGCGGCCGCGCTGCACATCGGCGACCGGGATGCCCGCCCACGAGGCGATGTCCTTCCACGCCGCTGGGCCGAATGCCCGCAGGTAGCCACGGACCACCTGCGCGAGGCCGTCCGCCTCGGTCGCGTCCTCCGGACCGACCCACGAGGCGGCCAGCGCGATGCGATCGGCCCGCCGCCTGTCCCACGTCCCCGACGGCGGCACACGCACGAGGTCGAGCCAGATGCTGGCGTTCCCGACGAACCCCTTCACGAGCCCGTCCAGCTCCTTGACCGTCTTCGGGCCGTCGTCCAGCGCCTCGGCCAGCCGCCGGGCGGAGACCCGGAGCTGGCGTTCGGTGATGCCGCGCTCGCCCAGGACGCGCACGTTCCACGCCCGTCGGGCTTCGCGGACGGCCACCTCGTAGCGCCAGTACTCGCGCCGCGACACCATGTGGATCGTCGTCCGCATCAGGCTCGCCTGGATGACGCTCCGGTCCTCCAGCGCCTCCGTGAGGGCCGCGCGCCGGAAGTCCACCAGCCGGGTCCACAGGCCCACGTAGCCCGATGGCGCGTACTGCGTCTGGAGTGGCGCCACCTGCTCGATCGCGTCAGGGATGGGCAGCGCGACGCGTTCCAGGAGGAGCTGGCGCGCGAGCAGCGCGCGGTCGAGGGCCCGCGGCGTCAGGACCGGATCGGTGCGCGCGGGCCGGGCCATCACCCGTGCGCGCCGAGGAGGCGGTCGACGAAGGGGTTCCGGAAGGTCCCCTCGGGATCGAGGGCCGCCCGCAGCTCGGCGAAGTCGCTGAAGCGCGGGTAGCGGTCGACGACCGTCGCCGGAGCGAGCGAGCTGAGCTTCCCCCAATGCGGCCGCGGCGCGAACGGCGCAAGGGCGGCATCGACCCGTGGCAACAGTGCGGCGACGGCAGGACCGTCGGGCACGAGCGTGAAGTGGATGGCCAGCGAGTCGCGCCCGAACGCGGGATCGAGCCACAGGTCGCTCGCGGCGATGGTGCGGATCTCGGAGGTCTGGATCGAGCGGACCGACGTGCTGGCGGATCGCGTGGACGGCCCGGAGCGCGGCCGTGCCGTGCTCGCGCGGCACGATCCACTCGGCCTGGAGCTCGTCGCCGCTGCTGGGTGTGTGCTCGAGGCGGAAGTGCGGCAGGCGCTGGTACCACGGCCCGGGGACGCCCAGCTGCTCCGTCGTCGCCTCCGTCGGCTTGCCCGGGATCGGGTGGCGCGGCTGGGTGGCGCGGCGAGCCTCTCCGAGGACCGGTGGGAGCGGCCGGTCGGCGTCGGTCATCCGTCGTTTCACCCAGACCTGCTCGATCCCCGGCCCGCGCCAGGTCGTGAACAGGCTCACGCTGTCGCCGGCGGCCAGGAGCTCGTCGAGGGACCCGAACGCCGCCTCGAACGGCAGGTCGTCGAACACGTCCTGGCGCACGCGATACGCCGGCTGGACGGCCAGGGTCACCGCCGTGACGACACCCAGGGCGCCCAGGGCGACCACGCTGCCCGCGAAGCGGTCCGCATCGTCCTCGCGCGTGAGCGTGAGCATCGCGCCGTCATGGAGGACGAGCTCGAGGCCGACGACCTCGCTCGCGAGGCTCGCCAGGCGGACGCCGGACCCGTGCGTGCCCGTCGCGACCGACCCGGCGATCGAGATGTGTGGCAGCGAGGCCAGGTTGGCGAGCGCGAAGCCGGCCTCGTCGAGCTTCGGTGCCAGGTCGCCGTAGCGTGTCGCGGCATCGACCGTGACCCGGCCACGCGCCGGATCGAGGTCGACCCGGCGCGGCATCCGCGCCAGCGAGACGAGGGCATCGGGCGTGTCGGCGACGTCGCTGAAGCTGTGGCGCGTCCCGAGCGCCCGGATGCGCGGCGTCGTCCGCACCAGCTCCCGGAGCTCGTCGAGGCTCGCCGGCTCGTGGATCGTGTGGGCGCCGTAGACGACGTTGCCAGCCCAGTTCCGCATCGAGCCTGACTGTAGTCGCGCACGGACCGACGGCACGTCGTCGGAGCGTTGACACGCCTCCTCCTTGCACGGACGATGCGCCGGAAGCTCGCCGCCGCGCGTGAGCGCGGGTCGCGGGCCACCGGACGCTGGCGGCCAGATGTCACCTCCGAACCCGAGCCCCGGCAACACCTCGACCGGGCCCGGTCCGCCGGGCCTGCCGCCCGCCGGTGGCCGGCCGTGGCCGACCACCTGCCCGCCGCGCGTGCCGCCTGAGCCCGGGTTCGTCGGCCGCGACTGGGTCTTCGAGCTCATCGTGGATTGGCTCGAGCACGGCCATGAGCGCTTCCTGATCCTCGAAGCCGAGCCTGGCTGGGGCAAGTCGGCCCTCGTCGCGCAGCTGGTCCACGTATCGGACGATCCGGCGCGCACCACCGGCTCGGCGGCACTCGACCGCATCAGCCGTGCGGTCGGCGCCGCCTTCTTCTGCTCCTCGAGCGGCGGGTCCACGATGAACCCGATCACCTTCGCGTCGTGCATCGCCGCCCAGTTCATCGCCCGATACCCCGCCTACGCCGACGCTGTCCTCCGTCGACTCGCGCCGGGACAGGTCAACGTCACGCAGACCGTCGGGCACCTCAGCGGTGACGGCGAGCTGATCGGCGTCCTCACGAAGTACCTGCACATCGAGAGCCCGAACGCGCGCGATGTCTACGAGCACGCGGTCCGGGCACCGCTGGCCGATCCGTCCGTCACGGCCGACGAGCTGGTGATCGTCGTCGACGGCCTGGACGATTCGCTCAAGGTCGAGCCGTCGATCGCGGATCTGGTCGCCCATTCGACGGACTTCCCGGACCGGATCCGGTTCCTGGTGACCACCCGCCGCAGCGAGCCGGTCCGCCGCCTGTTCCTCGATGCGGCGGAGAGCACACGGCGCGAGGACCTGGGCGCCGCCGGGCGTCGCCCGCTCAACGACGGGGACATCGCCGCGTATGTCCGAAGTCGCGACGGCGAAGCGCCGTTGGCCCCGTGGGTCCAGCATGCGGGCGGGATCGATCCCCTGGCTGCGCGGATCGCCGACGCCTCCGATGGCAACTTCCTGTACGCGCGGCTGCTCCTGGACCACTCGCCGGGCGAGGACCAGGACGAGCTCCTGCCGCCTGATCTCGACTCGCAGTACGAACGGCTGCTGGGTCGCGTGATCCCAGCCGCGGACCTGGCGGCTGAGGGATCCGTGTGGACGAAGGTCCTCCGGCCCTTCCTGGGCACGATCGCCGTCTCGATCCCCGCAGCGCCGGTCGATCCACTGCGGCGATGGCTCGGCGACCGCGACGCGCTCATGCTCGGCCAGCAACGGGTCGGGGAGCTGACCGAGTGGCTCGCGGACGAGGGAGGTGGCTGGCGGCTCTATCACCGGTCGATGGGCGAGTACCTGTCGACCGCCGAGTTCACCTCGGACGGCCCGCCCGTCGAGAACGTCTACTACATCGTCCCCCGCGAGCGGCACCAGGAGATCGTCGACTCGTACTTCGCGACCCTTCGGGACTCGTGGGACGGCGACTGGATGCGGTGCGATGCGTATGGCCTCCGTCGCCTGCCGCTGCACCTCCACCGGCTCGTCGAGCTCACCGACGGGACAGCGCGCCGGCGGTGGGCGACGCAGCTGTGCGACCTGGCCCTCGACGACGCCTTCCAGGACGCGCAACGGGCGACCCTCGGCGACGCACGGGCGACGATCGAAGCGGTCGGGCTGGCGCTGGCGGCCGCCGCCGCCACCGGCGACGCGGCCGCCATCCGGGCGCGCGCCCGACGGGTCGGCGAGTCGTGGGATGCCGAGATGCGCGGGCTCGCCGGGCGCGCCCTGGCCGACCTCGCTGCGAAGGAGCCGCGGACGGTGCTCGATGAGCTGAAGGCGATGCTCCGGTGACGGCCGCGCGCGACCAGCGACACCGGACCGCGTTCTCGGCGGCCTACCAGATGGGCGACGACGGGCGCGAGCTGTTCCGGTGGCTGGCGGGTGAGCGGCTGCCCGCGGCGCGGCGCGCCGGGACGCTCAGCCTCTACCTGCGTTGGCGGCGGGATCGAGCGTTCGTGTTCGACCTGATGGACGAGCTGGGCGCTGCCGTCCGCCTGCCCCCGCTGTGGCGCTCCGGGCGGGTGCTCCGGTTCCTCGCCGAGCTGTCGATCACGATCTACGTGAACAACCCGAGCGATCCTGAGGTGATCCAGCGCACGAGCCGTCTCTGGCGGACCGTGCTCCGGCAAGCGGCTTCGCCTCGACCGGCTGGCGTTCCTGCTCCGAGCGCCCCTGCTGACCCATCTCCAAGCCGTCGTCTCGGCGCGCACCCTGCAGATGGCGCTGCTCCCGGAGATCCAGGATCCGGGACGATTCTTCGGCCAGTCCCCTGACGAGCGCGAACGATTCCTTCGTGTCGTGCCACTGCTCGACCCGTCGGCGACGCTGTCGGACGGCGGCATCGACGACCTGCTTCGGCTGCTCGACTCCGACATCGTGCTGCACCGCATCCTCGCGGCGCTCGTCGTGGGCGCACGCCACGTGCGAGATCCGCAGGCCGGCGCTGACCTGGTCTCGATCCTCCGGCGCGATGTCGACGGCCGAGGACTCCTGTGGCTGCTGCTGGCGCATGCCATCCCGCCGCCCGACACGAGCGAGGGGTGGATCCCCCAGCTCGAATCGATGACGCAGGAGCTGGCCGAACGCCATCCGGCCACGTTCGCGGGTGACGACGAACCGGTGTTGCGGGCATTCGACGCGGTGCTGCTGCCGCTCGCGTTCGCCTACGCCGGTGAGCGCCGCGGGATGCCGCTCATCCAGGCGCTGCTGGCTCACGGCCTCGAGACGGACCCGTTCCGGGCGGCGCGGGTGATCCGTGGGCTGGCGGCGGTCGGCGTCTACGACCCCGTGGCGATGTTCTCGCTGCTCCGCCCTGCGCGCGCGGCACTCGACGAGCCGGTCATCCGGCAGGCGATCGTCGCCACGCTGGGTTCCGTGCGGGCGTTGTACTTCGACCTGGTCGATGTCTTCCTGGAGGAGGTCAGGATCCCCGACCCGATCCGTCGCGAGGTGCTCGAGGCGACCGACGATCGCCTCGTCGATCGGTGCGTGCAATGGGGCGGCTACTACGGCAACGCGATCCACGCCTGCACGACCTACCCGGTCATGCGCCAGGCGCTGGTGATCGACGCGCTCGAGGCGCTCGGCCGCGCGCACGACCCGTCCCAGTTCCTGAGGTCGTACACGCCGGGCGTCCTTCGCCTGCTCGAGCAGTCCGACTTCGAGCTGCTCCGCTGGACACGTCCAGAGGTCGCGGATGCGGCCCGCTGACGTCGCCGCCCCGCCGCGGCCCCAGCGGCTGCCGCTGGCAGGCGAGCTCGCGGGCCTTCTCGCCTCGTTCGTCCGACTCTCCGCGCTCGGCGGCACGCTGCCCTTGCCACTCGTCGGGGCGGCGACGAGCGCGGCGAAGCCCGGACCGATGACGGCGCTCGTCGCGCTCACGATGGGCCTCGGGTTCCACGTCTTCGCCTATGTCCTCAACGACGTCGTGGACCTCCCGATCGATCGGTCGGATCCCCGCCGCAGGCACGGTCCGCTCGTGCGTGGGCTCGTGACCACGACCACGGCGCTGGCAGTCGCCGGCGCGGCATTCGCCACGGGTCTGCTGGCGACCCTCGGCGCACCACTCGCCGCTCTCGCCTTCGTCGCCGCGGGACTCGGGCTCGGTGCCTACGACCTGTTCGGCAAGCGCACGCGCCACCCGTGGCTGTCCGATGTCGTCCAGGGGGCCGGCTGGGCGGCGTTGGTCATCGCTGGCGCAGCCGTCGCCGGACCTCCGACCGCCCTCACGTTCACGGTCGCCGCCTACGTCGCCGCCTTCATCGTGCAGGCGAACGGCGTCCATGGGGCGATCCGCGATCTCGCCGTCGACTCCGCCCTCGATGTCCCGACCACCGCGCGTCTCCTGGGTGCCGGCATCGGGGTCGGTGGCGGTCGTGTCATCCCGGCGAGGGTGTACCGGTACGCCTGGGCGCTGGAAGGGCTGCTCGTCGCGCTTGCGGCGGCCGCCATGGCCGTCGGCGGCGCCGCCGTCGCTGCCGTCCCGATGGCGTGCTCCGTCGCGATCCTCGCCGCGGCCTCGCGGCCGGGTCGCGACAAGGACCTGCTGTCCGCGGGGCTGCTCCACCTGGTCGCGGGGCTGCTCGTCCCGATCGCGCTCATCGCCGGGGTCGCGACGCCGGCCTGGATGGCGATCACGATCGCCGCCTTCAGCGTCCCGTTGCTGACGCACGCGTGGCTGCCGGGGTCGATCGCCTGGGCCACCCGTTCGACGCGTCGATGGATCGCGGCGGTCGCGGCCTCGACCGCCCGGTTCGTTCGCCTGACGCGCCCGCACAACGATGTCGCCGCAGGCATCGCGGTCGTGCGTGGGAGCGCACGTCGGCGGCCGTGCCGAGCTCGCGACGGAGCCCGTGCTGCGCGCGGCGATCGTGGCCGCGCTCGTCGTCGCCGCCGCGAATGTGGCGAACGACCTTGCGGATGTCGCCGAGGACCGGGTCAACCGCCCGACGCGGCCGATCGCCGCGGGTCGCGTCTCGACAGCCGCAGCGGCACGGTTCGCGGCCGCACTGGCGATCCTGGCACTCGGGCTGGCCATCCCCCTGGGGTCTGCGGCCGTGGCGTGCGTCGCCCTGCTCTCGGCGATCGCGGCGGCGTATTCCGGGTACATCCCGGGCGTCCCCGCCCTCAAGGGCATGGGCGTCATCGGGAACCTCGTCGTCGCCGGGCTGTCGGGCAGCACGATCGTCTTCGGTGCGCTGGTCCTCGCGGACCCGGCGCCGGCGGTCGCCGTGGCGACGCTGGCGATCGCGACGTCGGTGCTCTCGTCGGAGGTCTTGAAGGCGACGGCCGACCGGGAGGGCGACCACGCGGCGGGACGGCGGACGCTCGCCACCACGACGTCGGTCGCGACATGCCTGCGGGTCCACAGGGTCCTTGTCGTCGCCCTCGTCGTGCTCGTGCTCGCCGCGCCGCTGACGGGCGTGGTGCGGCCGTCGTTCCTGCTCGCCGCGATCGTCGGCGTGGTGATCCCCCAGGGTCTGGTCGCCGCTCGCACCCGGCGGATGGTCCTGGCGGCCGACGTCCGTCGGGTCCTGCCGCTCACGAAGGCGGCCTGGTTCAGCGGGCTCGCCGCGCTCTGGTTCCTGGTGTGAGGAGGCGCACGATGAGCGGTCGGACCTATCGTGACGTCCAGATCATCGCGGATGGCGCGACCGTGGACAGCGACGGCATCCGCCGGCTCTCGGTGCGGGCCCAGGCACCCAAGGCTGGGAGCACCCCACCCGAGACGACGGAGCTCTCCGCCGAAGGCGCTCGTTCCCTGGCAGCGCTGGTCGGCAGGCTGGAGCATTGGGCACTGCCGGAGGCCGAGGTGATCCTCCTGGGCGCCGCGCTCGCCGACCTCCTGCTGCCGTCCGGGGCTCGGCAACTCCTCGCCGAGTCGCTGGCATCGCTCGGCGAGGACGAGGGCCTCCGGCTCCGGCTGACGCTCGATCCAGCGCTGTCCGAGTACCCGTGGGAGGCCCTGTGGGTGGCGCGTCAACAGGGTCTCACGGATGCCACCGGCTTCCTGGCCCTCGATCCACGGGTGTCGATCGTGCGCGACCTCCCCGCCCAGGGACCGCTGCCCGACGGCGCTCCCGCCGTCGGCGACCGTCGGGTCGTGGCCGCCCTCTCGGATCCCGTGATCCCGGGACGTGCCCGGCTGCAGCTCGACGCCGAACGCCTGAACCTCGAAGAGGCCTTCGGCGACGTCCCGGGCATGACGGTCGACGTCCTGCCGCAACCGACGGCTGACAGCCTCGCCGACCGGCTCGCGGACGGCGCCGACGTGTTCCATTACGTCGGACATGGCATGCCGGGCGCCCTGGCGTTCGTCGGCCCGAACGAGGCCGTGGCGCTCCTTCCCGCGACGCAGCTCGCGATCAACCTGCGGGCGCGCGGCGTGCAGCTGGCGCTCCTGATCGCCTGCGATTCGGGCGTCCAGCCCGGGCAGGACGTGTGGGGCTCGGTCGCGACCGGCCTCGTCGGTGCCGGGGTCCCGGCCGTGATCGGGATGCAGTACAAGGTCGGGGTCGCCACCGCCATCCGGTTCGACCGAGCCTTCTATCGGGCACTGGCGGCCGGGCGGTCGGTCGATGAGGCGATGGCGGCGGGGCGGCTCGCCATGTACAACGCGACCACGGGCGAGGCGGTCGCTCCCGCCCGTGCGCGCTACTGGCGCGACTGGGCGGTCCCGGTGCTGTATCTCCGGCCGGGCGCGACGGTCTCGCTCGCCTCGGCCGATGCCCCGACCCGCTCGGCCATCGAGGACGAGCTGGGCCTGCTGGTCAGCGTCCGCGCGAACGACGTGAAGGCCGGCGGCGAGGTCGTCGGCGCCAAGGTGGGCGCGATCGAGGATGGCCGCCTCCGTGCCGAGCTGATCCTCGGCGATGTCGCGGGCAAGGTCACCGGGGCGCAGATCGGCCGGCTCGGGGGCGGCCGCGCAGAGGTGGATCTGACCGCCGACGAGGTCACGGGTCGCATCGTGGGCGCCGAGGTGGACGTCATCGGCGGCAAGGCGCCGCGGCCCCCGATGAGCCGGACTGATCCCGCCGGCGAGGACGGCAGCCCCGCGGATCCGCTCGTCGTGCTCGTCGACGCGCGCGGGCACGCGATCGGAACGTTCGCGAAGGTCGCGGCCCATCGCAGCCCGGGGCGGTTGCATCGCGCCGTGTCCGTGCTCCTGTTGGATGGCCACGGCGACCTGATCCTGCAGCGGCGTGCGCAGGCGAAGTACCACTCGGCTGGACGATGGGGGAATAGCTGCTGCGGCCACCCGCAGCCAGGCGAGCCACCGGCGCGGGCGGCGCGGCGCCGCGTCGGCGAGGAGCTGGGCATCGACCTCGAGCCCGGCGCGCTGATCGACGCGGGCATCATCGTGTACCGCGTCGTCGATCCGGGATCGGGGCTCGTCGAGCACGAGTACGACCACCTGTTCGTCGGGCGGACCGAGCTCGATCCCGTCCCCACACCGTCCGAGGTCGAGGCCGTCACGACCGTCCCACTCGACGACACCATGCCACGGCGACTGGCCGACGACGGGTTCGTCGCCTGGTATGCCGCGGTGGTCGACGCGGCTCGGCCGTCCCTCCTGCGGCTGGCTGCCGAACGGCGGCGGTAGGCCAGGCCGTCGTCGCCAGCGCGCCGGCGACGACGGGTGCATCCTGACGAGATCCAGTCCCGCGGAGGCCCTATGCGACCCTGGTTCGGCCTGCACCTGCCCAGCTACACCTTCCCCGACACGCCGCCGGAACGCCGGTTCGAGCGGACGGTGGAACAGGCCAAGGCTGCCGAGGCCGCCGGGTTCCGCATGGTCAGCGTGATGGACCACCTCTATCAGATCGGCGGCATCGGCTCGAACACCGAACCGATGCTCGAGGCCTGGTCGGTGCTGGCCGCCCTGTCGCGTGAGACGTCCAAGGTCCGGCTGGGCACGCTCGTGACCGGCGTGACGTACCGCAACCCGGCGTTCCTCGCGAAGCAGGTCACGACGCTGGACGTGCTCTCCGGTGGCCGCGCGATCCTGGGCATCGGGGCGGCATGGAACGAGGAGGAGCACCAGGGCTATGGGTACGCGTTCCCACCGATCAAGGAACGCATGGACCGCCTGGAGGAGGCGCTCACGATCGCCCAGGCGATGTTCACGGAGGAGCGCCCGTCGTTCCAGGGCACGTACTCCTCGATCGACCGCGCGCTGAACGAGCCCAAGCCGATCCAGCCGGGCGGACCGCCCATCCTCATCGGTGGCGGTGGCGAGCAGCGGACGCTGAAGATCGCGGCCCGCTTCGCGTCGATGACCCACTGGTTCGCGATGGGCCTGCCCGGGCTCCAGCACAAGACCGAGGTCCTCGCGCGGCATTGCGAGGCGATCGGCCGCGATCCGGGCGAGATCGAGCGGACCGTCGGTGGACCCGTGATCGTCGTGGGCAGTGATGCGGAGGGGCAGGCCATCCTGGAGCGCATCCCGCCGGAGCGACGTGCCCATCTCACGGCGGGCACGCCGGAGCAGGTGGCAGACGGGCTGCGGCCGTACCTCGACGCCGGCTTCACCGGCTTCACGTTCAACAACAACCTGTATCGCACGCCGGAGCAGATCGGCCGCGTCGGTGAGCTCCTCCGGCTCATCGGCGGCTGACCGACCGACGGGCCCGAGCGCTCGTGTCGTCCGTCCTGCCGCCCGGGGTCACGTGGACGCCGCGCTACGTCGTGGCGGGCGACCGGCTGCTCGTGCTCATCGACCGGTCCGACGGCGGTCGTGACCGACTCCTGTTCGAGGAGGCGACCGGCCGGCTGATCCACGACCCGTCGGCACCGCTCGCCGCACCGGGCGAGCCGCCGACGGTCGCGCCGGTCCCGGACGACGCCCAGCCGCTGGACGAGCCGGCGTGGCAGGCGCTGGTCGCCGAGCGGCGGGTCGACCTCCTGTACGTGTGGGCGATGCGCCTGTGCCGCGTCGGCGAGGCCAGCGAAGGGGCGCTCCGGGACGCGCTCGGCGTCCCGCTGGAGCCGCCGCCGCTCGTCGCGCGCTCCATCGAGGTGCGCGGCGGCGACATCCCGACGGTCTCGTTCCACCTTCGCCCGCAGACGTTCGACCGGGCGGCGTTCGAGGACGGGTTCGGTTCGGGGACCCGTCTGCCGCAGGTCCATCCGGGCGACGACATCGTCATCGCCGCGCCGCCCGTCGCGGTCGCCGGAGCGGCGTGGCGATGCACGGCGTTCACGCGGTACGCGGCCGGCGGGGAGCCCGGACCCACGGCCGACGTCCGCTCCGTGCTGCTGCGTCTCGATCCCGCCGGCTGACGGCGCTCGACCCCGGACCATCGGCCCGTTCGGACCGGCTTGCACCCCCTGTTAGGCTGCCGCTGCGCTCGCGGCGGCCCGCGAGGCGACCGAGGGGGTTCGATGCGCGCGGCACGACGCCGTTCCGGGGCGCTGGTGCTTGGCGGGCTGCTGCTCGCGGGCACCATCGCGACGCCCCTCCCCGCTGCGGCCCACGCCGGTGCCCCGCGGGCCGCGACCGGCTCGCCGGCGCCCGATGCCCTCTCGTCCACCGTGGATCTCGGCCGGTACGCCGTCAACGGGTCCGTGCGGGCGGCGGCCGTCGACGCGGCCACCGGGAACACGTACATCGGCGGCGACTTCACCGAGATCGGCGTGCGGACGGGCTCTGTGGCGATCGTGGATCCGCCCGGCACCTCCGACGGCCCCATCCGGAGCGACTCGCCGGAGATCCTGGGCCGCGTCGTCGCGGTGTTCGCCGACGACCAGCCGGGTGACCCGGGCCTGTTCGTCGTCGGCCGCATCTCCGCGATCGACGGCGTCAAGGTGGGCGAGGCGCCCGTGCAGCGGTTGCATCGTGTCGGCGGCGACTGGGTGCGGGACACGGGCTGGGCGGTCCAAGGTGACTGCACGACCGGCAGCGGGACCTTCCCGATCGACGGGACGTGGATCGCGACGCCGACGCAGCTCGTCTACGGCGCCTACGCCGGGCCCGGGCTCGATGGCCCATAGCACCACGGGACTCACGGTGGTCGACCGCGCGACCGGCGCGATGCGCATCGTGGCCGGGGACGGCTGCCCGGATCCGCTGCTGCCGTCCATCCCGCAGCTGCCGGGGCTCGGCGGGTGCGCGAGCCAGACGTACTGCTACGCGGCCGTCGGGTCGATGGCGTACGACCCGGCGTCGGACCGGGTCGTCGTCGGCTACCAGTACGCCGTGGGTCCCTACCCCGCGCGGCAATGGCAGGCCCTCGCCTCGTACGACCTCACGTCGGGCTCGGGGGGCCGGTCCTGGTTCCGGCTGACGCAGGTGGATCCCGACGTCCGGTCCGGGTTCGTGCAGTCGATCGGGTTCCTTCCGGGCCGCGTCCTCGTTCGCGGCATCTTCCCGATCGATGCCGGGGTGACCGACGAGGCGTCGATCACCCGGTTCCTGGCACTCGATGCGGCCGATGGCTCGATCGTGCAGCGCTGGAGCACGTCGGGTGAGCAGGACGCCGCGACCGGCGAGCTCCTGGGGCCGGCGAGCGCCTGCGAGACCCGCGAGGCGTTCGTGAACACGGGATTCACCAGCCTCGGCGACGAGACCCTGGCCTGGGTCTCGACGCCCGCCACGCTGTGTCGCTACGGGATCGGCGGGGGCAAGCTCACGAGCGATGTCGTCAGCGGTCTCGACGTCGGATTCGACCAGACCCGCCGGATGCCCAGCGTCATCTACGCGACCGACACGACCACGTACCTCGTGGGCTCGGACGCGGCGATCGACCTCGCGAGCGGCGACGTCGCGGACTGGGACCCGGCTCCCGCGATGCGCGTGAACGTGATGGGACCGACCATCGCCGCGCTCGACGGGTCGATCGTGCTGGGCGGGGAGTTCTCGTTCGCCCGCGGGATCCCGATGCATTCGCTGGCTGCCTTCGATCCGTCGTTCGCACCGCTCGATGGCTTCACCTCACCGCTCGATCGCACGAACAACCAGATGGAGGGTGTCCGCGCGCTCGCGTTCGACGCTGGCCGGCTGATCGCGGGTGGCGCGTTCATCCACGGCGGCGCTCCGCTCGTGGCCGTCGATCCGGCGACGGGCGCGCGTCGACCCGTGGGACCCCGGCACGCGAGCTTCCCCAGATGGTCGACAGCCTGGCCATCGGACCGGCGGGCGACGTCTGGGCGGCCGGCTTCGCCGACCAGCCGGCGCCCGGCGGCGCGATCCGCCACTACGCCTCGCTCGGCGACGGTGGCGCTTCCTTGCCCGCGCCGACGCTGGGCTGCCTCGACGCTCCGCTGCTCGGGGACTTCTACCCGTCGTCGCCGACGTGCGTCCCCGAATGGACCGGACGGACCCGCGTCCGCTCGGTCCTGGTGGACGACACGGGCCGGGTGTACCTCGCGGGGGCCTTCGGGTCCGTCGATGGTGTCCCGCGACGGGGGCTTGCGCGACTCGCGCCCGACGGGTCGGTCGACGACTGGGATCCCGACCTGCTGGGTGTCCTGCCCTTCGCCGACGACGCCGGGCTCATGGAGCTGGAGCCGTACTCGCTCGCGGTCCTCGGGGAACGGCTCGTCGTGGGCGGCACCTTCTCGACCGTCGTGCCGAACCCGTCCGGCGGCGGCTCCATCCGCGCCATCTCGCCGATGCTGGTGTTCTCGACGACGACCGGCAGCCTGCTGCGGCCCACGGATCCGGAGCGCGTCGCCTGGTTCCCGATCCAGGGCTGGAACGCCGTCGCGTTCGACATGCTCCACACCGACGCCGGCCTGGTCGTCGCGTTCGGCAGCCCCGGGTTGGGCGTGTTCGACGCGACCACGCTCGATTGGGACGCGACCGCCTCCGCGCCGTACTTCGATCCGACGTGGTGGTTGCCCGACTACGGCAACGCGATCTACGCGCTGGCGCTGCCGGGCTCACCGCAGGGCACGCTGGCAGCGTCCGCCGTGGGCTCGCCGGGCAAGCTCGTCATCGGCGGGTCCATCGCCCGCTGGAAGGACCGCGTCGCGGGCAACGTGGTGCGCACGACGATCGGCGCGGACACCGTCGCCCCGACCGCGAGCGGGCCTCGAGCGGTGCCGCGTGCCGGGTTCTCGCTCACGTCCGCGGCGGTGCCGGTGAAGGTGCTGTGGACCGGCGCTGACCTTCACGGCTCGGGCGTCGCGAGCTATGACCTCGCCGTCAGCGTGTCCGGGAGCGCGTACACGACCCTCCGGACCGGCGTCGCCTCACCGACCCTCGACACCAGCTTCGCGAGCGGCAAGACGTACCGCTTCCGGGTTCGCGCTCGCGACTTCGCGGGGAATGTCGGCGCCTGGGTGACCGGTGCGACGCTCTCGGGCTCGCTCGTCCAGCAGACGAGCTCGTCGATCCGGTTCTCGACGGGCTGGACGACGCTCTCGAACACGAGCTACTCGGGCGGGACGGCCAAGGCCCGGAGCATCGCCGGTGCGGCCGTCTCGTACACGTTCACCGGGCGTGGTGTCGCGCTCGTCACGACGCTCGGCCCGACGCGCGGCCAGGCGAAGGTCTATGTCGACGGGCACTACGTGAAGACGCGTCGACCTGAAGGCGTCGACGACCCGCTACCGGGCGGTGGCGTGGTCATGGGGCTGGACGACCAGCGGCACGCACACGGTCCGGCTGGTGGTCGTCGGGACGGCGGGCCGGCCGCGCGTGGAGGTCGATGCCTTCGCGATCGTGCGCTGAGGCTTGAGCGCGCCGTAACACCTTGCCCGCGTGCATGGCGCGCGGGTGCGTCCCGGCTCCTCGCACGCTGCGGCGTGGACAGGAGGTGCCACCATGCCCGGACGCGAGGCCCTTCCGGGGACGCTGAAGCGCTCACCCAAGAAGGCGCAGGAGACCTGGATCAAGACGCACGACAGCGCCGCCGAGACGTACGGCGACGGCGAGCGCGCCCACCGGACGGCGTTCTCGGCCGTGAAGCACTCGTTCGAGAAGGTCGGCGACCACTGGGAGCCCAAGGACCACAAGGGACCGTCGGATCCGCAGGCGGCGAAGGGCGGTCGGGCGGCACGGCGCGGCTCGCAGAGCGCGGGCGGCGTCGACGTGTACGGCCACACGCGCCAGGAGCTGTACGACCGCGCCCGCACGCTCGGCGTGAAGGGCCGCAGCGGCATGAACAAGCTCGAGCTCGCCCAGGCGATCGCCCGCAAGCAGGACTGACCGGCGCGTCAGTCGCCGCTGACAGCCCGCGATCGCGCGCCGGCGGACACGTGAGCCGGTCGATCGGGCGCGCTCTGCACGCGTGGGTCGTCCGCAGCAGCCACGTTGCTCGGGTCCCGCGGCACCTCGCGCGTCACGTCAGCCACGGGCAGCCGCCGGCGACATGACCAGGACGCTCCCGGGGGGTGTGAGCCGCAAGATCGTCATGGCGCGAGCACCCAGAGCCGACCGGCGGCCGCGACGGAGCGTCCGGGTCAACGACCGCCCGTGAACGGCGCCTCGCCGGGCTCGAGGGCCCGGAATCGGAGCGCCGACCACGTGTCGTCGATCGCGACCTGGCTGATCGGCCGCATCCCGTACGCCGAGAGGATCGGCCATAGCGAATCGCGGTTGATGTCCGCGCGGTTGCCCTTGGGGTAGGCGATCCAGAACGCCGACGGCCGGCCCAGGTCAGCGCGCACGCCGTCGAGCGCCGTACGCGCCGACGCCGCGTCATCGGCGAAGACCACGCCGGTGTCCGCGTCCGCCAGCCGGTCGACCAGACGAGCGCCGTCCGGCAGCGCGCCGAGCAACGCGACCCGGGCGGGGTCCGACGACCAGACCGTCGAACCGGGCTTGATGCGCAGCTTGTCGGCGATGGTGGGCATCGGTGGCTGTATCAGCGGGGCTTGCCGGCGTGCAGCGCGGCGATCTGCTTCTCGATGCGCCGCTGGCGGGTCTCCGGGTTGTTGGTCCCGGTGACCTGCGACACGTGCCAGCCCTTGTTCGACGGCGACAGCTTCTCGAACGTCGCCTTCGCCGCCGGATCGGCGTCCAGCGCCGCCGCGAGCTCCGGCGGCACGTCGACCGTGCGCGGCTCGGTGTCCAGCTCCATGTCGACGTCGACCTCGTCGCCGCCCTTGACGCCCGCCCCGGCGCGGTTCTCGGCGCTGACGCCGACCATGAACGCCCCGCCCATCACGGCGATCGTGCTGCGGTACGTGAAGCCGTTGATCGTCACGCGGACCGGCGGCCGCTTGCCGGCGCCGAGCTGCTCGACCACGGCGGGCGGCACCTCGATCCCCGTCGCCGTCTTGTCGCTCTGGAGGATCGTCGTCCGGAAGCGCATCCCATCTCCTCGTTCGCCCACAGCGTACGTCGCGCTGCCGCAGGAACGGCGGCTGACCCGATGGTCCCGTCACGGGGTACCCAGTCGTGCGGACCATCGGGTCTGGTCGGGACCCGTCCATCGGAGGGAGGCGGGGCGGTGCACCCGTGTGGCAGACTGCGCCGGTCGGCAGCGACCCCTGCGGCCCCATCGCCCGCAGCCCATCCCCCCATCGCACCCCTGGTCGCCGCCCGCCGCCCCCCACCGTCGAGGCTCGGCTCCGTGCCGTCCATGGGGGTTGTCAGTCCGTCGCCGTGCCTACGCGCGCGGTGCTCTGGTAGTGAGGAGGGCCGCCCGTGGTCCGCTCCCGTCGCATCCGCCAGGTGGCGGACCTCGCGCCCCGTCGCCTGCTGCTCGTGCTCGTCGCCGCGGTCATCGCGGCCACCGCGTCCTTCACCGCCTCGTCGATCGCGGCACCATCGCCCGTCGACGCGGCCAGCCGACCGAAGGTGGTCGTCGTCGTCGGGCCCACCCACGGGTCGACCGACAAGTACATCCAGCGTGCGAAGCGGATCGCCTCGCAGGCGCGCGGCCTGGGTGCGTCCGTCGTCGAGCTCTATACGCCGTGGGCGACCTGGGCTCGTGTGAAGGCCGCCGCCAGAGGCGCCAAGGTGCTCGTCTATCTCGGCCACGGCAACGGCTCACCGAGCCCGTATGGCCCGCTCAACAAGGCGTCCATGAACGGGCTGGGTCTCAATCCGTCGAGCGGCGCCGGGAAGTACTCGCCGGTGAAGTACTACGGCGAGGCCTACGTCCGCTACCTGGAGCTCGCGCGGGGCGCGGTCGTGCTGCTCAACCACCTGTGCTACGCGTCCGGGAACGCGGAACCCGGCATGGCCGAGCCCGGCTGGAGCGTCGCCCGCCAGCGGGTCGACAACTTCGCGGCAGGCTTCCTCGACGCCGGCGCGGGCGCCGTGCTCGCCGATGGCCACACCGACCTGTCCTACGAGTTGCGGGTCGTGCTCAGGAACCACGGCGACCTCATCGCTGCCTGGCGCGCCGATCCCGATGCCCACCATCACGAGCGCAAGTTCTCCTCGATCCGGAGTCCCGGGTACATCACGTTCCTCGATCCCGAGGGCCGGTCGAGCAGCTTCTACCGCTCGCTCGTGACGAGGCGCGGCTTCTCCACGCGGTCGTGGGCGCTGCCGCGGCCGAAGCCACCGGCTCGGCTCACGGGCTACGCGGACACCTCCGTCCGCCTGCGCGCGGCCGCGTCGACCCGAGCGCGTTCCCGGGCGACCTTGCCCGACGACTCGCGCATGATCGTGACGTCCGGGTTCGTGGCGGATCGCCACGGCAAGATCTGGGTCGCGGTCCGGACGCCCTCGACGCGCGTCGGCTATGTCGCCGCCTGGCTCGTGCGCTTCCGTGGGAAGGCCCACATCAAGACCACGACGACCCTCCGCACCGGCGGCTCGCGCAGCGCGCACTCCCTGGGCAAGGTGCCGCGAGGCGCGCGGGTGACCGTCATCGGCAGCTGGGCCGACTCGAAGGAGCGCGTCTGGTTCCGCATCCGCACCGGGACCGGGCGGGTCGGCTGGGTCGCCTCCTGGAACACGCGCCCCTGATCCGGGGTCGCGCCGCGCGACCCTGACACATCCCTGGACCGCGTCGGACGCTCCGACGCACTGGATCCGCCGACGCGAGGACTATCCTCCGGTCGATGTACCGGGAGCGGCCCTCGCGGATCGGCGGATCCGTCGTCTGGCACCGCGACGCCGACGCCGCCGGCGTCGTGCGCGTGCTGCCCGACGGGTGCATCGACCTGATCGCGAGCGATGACGGCCGGCTGTTCGTGGCCGGACCGGACACGGTGGCGCAGCTGTACCACGGCGAGGGCGAGGCGCTCGACGCGATCCGGCTCGGCCCCGGGCTTGCGCCCTTCCCTGCTCGGACTGCCCGCGATCGAGCTGCGTGATCGGCGGGTGGCGCTGGCCGAGGTCTGGGGCGATGCCCTGGCGCGCGACGTCGCCGAGGTGCTTGCCGAGGCACCCGACCGGCTTGCGGCGCTCGAGTCGCTCGCGGAGCACCGGCTCCGCGCCGCGCCGATGCCGCCCGATCCCGCGCTCCAGCTGGTGGTCCGGGAGCTGCGGCGTGGCCGACGGGTGGCCGACGCCGCCGATGACATCGGGCTCAGCGCACGGCAGCTCCATCGCCGTTCCCTCGCTGCGTTCGGATACGGCGCGAAGACCCTCGCGCGGATCCTGCGCTTCCAGCGCGCGCTGGCGCGAGCCCGGACCGATCGCCCGCTCGCCGACGTCGCCGCGATGACGGGTTACGCCGACCAGGCGCACCTCGCACGCGAGGTCCGGGACCTGGCCGGCGTGCCGCTCACGCGGCTGTTGCGCTGAGCGTCACCCGCCGGCGTCGACGGTCGCGGGGAGCGGCGCGAACAGGTCGACCGGGTTGCCATCGGGGTCGTGGACGGTGGCGTAGCGCTGGCCCCAGAAGGCATCGAACGGCGGGAGATGGCCCTCCACGCCATCCGCCGTGAGCTCCGCATAGACGCGGTCGACCTCGGCGGGGTCATCGCACAGGAAGGCGACACCCATGCGATGGCCGCCGCTCGGCGGCTCGTACGACGCGTCGAAGGACCGGACCGTGTCGACCGTGTCCCAGGCGATGCGAAGCCCGCCCGGCAGCGTGGCCTCGACGTGCGGCTCGCGGTCCGAGCCCTCCGGGATCCGCAGCCCCAAGCGCCGGTAGAACGCGAGCGACCGGGCCATGTCCGTCACGACGAATCCGAGAACGTCCAATCGAGTGGTCATGCCGTCACCCTATGCGGCGTCCGTCGAGGTGTCTTGGACGAATTCGGACATCGCCCGGCTGTGGGACCATGGATGCATGGCCGGACGACCCCGCTGGGACGACGACACGACGCTCGTCGGCGTGGGCTCCGCCGCCCCGCTCCTCCCGGTCGTGGAGGCGTTCGTCGACACCGCACGGGACGACGGCTGGGTGGCCGAGGAACCGGTGCGCCACCTGCGCCCCGCGCTCGATGCGTGGCTCGCCGCCGCTCCCGACGGCCCCTGGCAGGACGTGGCGCTCTCGACGGACGGGACCTGGCTCGTGATCGATGCCACGTGGCGGGGCGACGGCCGGCTCCGCGAGCTCCGCGCGGATGCCTACGCGCTCCTCGGCAGCTTCGCCGAGCTCGACACGTTCGTGACCCAGCGTGTGCAGCCGGAGAACGGGCGCCGTGGTCTTCGAGCTGGCGACGGGCCTCCCGGACGGCCGCTTCGCCCCCCACGGACACCTCGTGCGGCTCGTGGTCAGCGGCCCTGTCGCGCGTCGGGTGGCTGACGAACGACGCGCCATCGGCGACACTGCGCGGTGATGACGCTCCAGGAACGCCGCGACTTCTCCCCCGCCCTGGCCGACATCGATGCCGCGCCGGCGGATCTGGGCACGCTGGAGCGGATCGTGCGCCGCCCATCGGTCGAGGCCCGTGAGCTGCTGGACAGCGCACGGCTGGATCCGAGCGTCGGGCTCGTCGGCGACAGCTGGCAGGCGCGGGGCAGCCGGTCGACCCCCGACGGCTCGGCCGATCCGGAGGCGCAGCTCACCGTCATCAGCACCCGGGTCCTGCGGGCCATCGAGCCCGACGAGTCGCGCTGGTCGCTGGCCGGGGACCAGCTCTACGTCGACCTCGACCTTCGCGCCGACACGCTTCCCGCAGGCTCGCGGCTGGCGATCGGCGATGCCGTCATCGAGATCAGCGCCAAGCCGCACACGGGCTGTGAGAAGTTCGCCGCGCGGTTCGGGATCGACGCCCTCGCGTGGATCAGCACCCCGGTCGGCAAGGCCCACCGGATGCGTGGGCTGAACGCCCGGATCGTCCGGGGCGGCGCGATCGCCGTGGGCGACGTCATCCGGCGCGTCTGATCCTGCCGACGCCCTGCGCTACGGCGGGTCGGCCGACCGCGCGTCCGCGCGACTGAGTCGCCGCAGCCATCGCTCGTCCGGTCCCAGGGTCGCGACCTCGGCGGCCTCCCGGACCAGCCACTCCAGCTTCGCGCGTGTCGCGGGGTCGAGCTGTCCCAGGCGATCCCACGTCGTCCAGCGCACGCGCTTCGTGCGACCGTGGAGCAGCCCGTACGGATCGTCCATCGCGATGCCCCAGTCGAAGCCCAGGTGGACGTGCTCCGGCTGCGGCCAGATCCAGGCGAAGGAGCGAGCGCGCCGCCCGACGGGGACGTCATAGCCGAGCAGCCCCCAGCGGGGCCGCACGCGCTCGAGCGCGTCCGGGCGCGCGCGCCGGACGAGCGCACGCAGGGCCTCGGCGATCTCGCGCATCCGCGGCGCGGCGTCGTCGAGCAGCACTTCAGGCGGGATGGTCTCGGGGGCGCGGGCCATGGCGGCATCGTCCCATGGCGACGGTCAGGAGGTGTCACCTTCCGTTCGGCGTCGCCCCCTCGTACCCTGTCGCCGTGGTCGGCGATGTCACCGCAGAGACCCGCTCGATGCGCGCGCCGTGGCTCATGGCGTTCGTCTTGCCGCTGCCCCTCGCGGGCCTGGCGCTCCTCCTCGCCCAGCCGCCGCTGGACCTGGAGTGGCAGCACCACCCGAGCCACTTCTGGCTGGTCCTGCTGACCGCGCTGTTCAGCGTCGGCCTCGCGTACGTCACGAACGTCGCCGCAGACCGGCGCCGGGACGCGCGTCTCGTCCTCGTGTCGCTCGCGTTCCTCTCGAGCGCCGGGTTCCTCGGCCTGCACGCCCTGGCGACCCCGGGCGTCCTCCTGTCCCATCCCAACACCGGCTTCACGATCGCGACACCGGTCGGTCTGATCCTCGCGTCGGTGTTCGCCGTGGCATCGGTCAGCCCGCTGGCCGGGCCGTGGTCCGGCGCGACCCTGCGGGCGGGCCCCTGGCTCCGTACCGGCCTGCTCGTGCTGATGGTCGGGTGGGCCGCGGTCTCGCTGGCCGACCTGCCGCCGCTCCAGGGCCCGCCACCCCAGGAGGAGGCCGTCGGGCCCCTCGTCGCGCTGGCCGTGGGCAGCATCGTCCTGTTCGTGATCAGCGCGCTGCGCTACATCGACCTGTATCGGCGGCGGGGCGGCGTCGTCACGGTCGCGATCGCGGTCGCGTTCGTGCTCCTCGCCGAGGCGATGGTCGCCGTCGTCGTCAGCCGGAACTGGCACCTGAGCTGGTGGGAGTGGCACCTGCTGATGCTGGCGGCCTTCGGCGCCATCGCCCTCGGCGCGCGGTACGACTACCAGCGCTCCGGATCGCTCGCCGGCACGTTCGGCGGGCTGTACAGCGAGGCGACCCTCGCGCGGGTCGATCGCTGGCACGCCGACGCGATCGCCGCGGTCGCCGATGCCGACGCACGCGGCGAATCGACCGATCCGATCCTTGCCGAGCTGCGCCGGGATGGTGCGACGGACGCAGAGCTGTCCCTCCTCGCCGAGGCGGGCCTGGAGCTCCGCCGCCTCGACCAGCTGTTCCGGCCGTTCCTGCCGGGCCATGTCGCGACCCGTCTGCGTCGCGAACCGTCGGCCGGGCGCCTGGGTGGCGAGGAGCGTGAGGTCAGCGTCCTGTTCGCGGATCTGGCCGGGTTCACGACGTTCAGCGAGACCCGTCGACCGACCGAGGTCATCTCGATGCTCAACGCGTTCTGGGCGGTCGTCGTGCCGGCCATCGACCGGGCGGGTGGCGTCGTGGAGCAGTTCGCGGGCGATGGGGTGATGGTCACCTTCAACGCGCTGGTCGACCAGCCCGATCACGCGCTTCGAGCGGCCCACGCCGGCCTGGCGATCGTCGCCGCCGCCCGCAGCGTCGCCGACGACCATCCGGGCTGGCCGGTGTTCCGCGTGGGCATCAACACCGGGCCGGCGGTCGTGGGCACCGTCGGTGCTGCGGGCCGCCGATCGTTCGCCGTCATCGGCGATACCACCAACACGGCGGCGCGCCTCATGAGCGTGGGCGGCCCGGGCGACGTGACGATCGCGCGAGCGACCTGGGAGCACCTGCCGGAGACGCGCGCCGGGACGCCACTGGGCGAGTTGCGCGTCAAGGGCCGCCGAACGCCGGTCGACGCGTGGCAGCTGCGGGCCGCGTCATGACCCGATGTGGGCGATGCCGAGGAAACACCGGTGTCGGAACGTCCGCCCGATGACCCGACGTCACAGCAACGCCTACAACATGTTCATCCTCGTGCTGACGGTGTTCTCGTTGGTGGCGATGGTGCTGCTCCTGCTGCCACTGGAGCCGCAGGTGCAGCAGCTGCTGTTCATCTACGACCAGGTCATCTGCCTGATCTTCCTGGTCGACTTCGCGTACAACCTCACGGGCTCGCGGCCGAAGACCCAGTACTTCATCCGCGAGCGCGGATGGCTCGACCTCCTGGGCTCGATCCCCAGCCTGGGGATCAGCAACTTCACGGTGCTGTTCAGGTTGGCGCGACTCAGCCGGCTGGCCCGCATCACGCGGCTCTTCGGCGGGGCGAAGCGACGCGAGCTCATCGACGACGTCGTGCAAGAACCGCGGTCAGTACGCGGCCTTCATCACGATCCTCTCGGCCGGGCTCGTCCTGAGCGTGGGCAGCGTCCTGATCCTCATGTTCGAGAGCCGCTCACCGGACGCGAACATCACGACCGGCGGGAACGCGCTCTGGTGGGGCGTCGTGACCATCACGACCGTCGGCTACGGCGACTTCTACCCGGTGACATCGCTCGGCCGGCTCACCGCATTCGTCGTGATGCTCGCGGGCGTCGGGATCATCGGTGCGCTCGCCAGCATCCTGGCCAGCGTGCTCGTCCCACCGCCCACGACGGACGGTGACGAGGATGGGGCGACGGCAGCGCCGGGGCCATCGGACCCGGCCGTCGCCGCCGAGCTGGCGGCGTTGCGGGCGGAGGTCCAGGCGCTCCGGGAGGCCCTCGCCCCGCCGGGCGTCGCGGCAGGACCGCCGGCGATCGTCGACCCGGCGGTGGGGCCGGCCCCGGGCGCCTGACGCCCGTGGGCGCTCCTAGGCTTCGGGATCCAGCGTCAGCGACGCCGAGTTGATGCAGTAGCGCAGGCCGGTCGGGCGCGGCCCATCGGAGAAGACGTGGCCGAGGTGCCCGCCACACGTCGCGCAGTTGGCCTCGGTGCGGGTCATGAAGAACGAGCGGTCCGTCTCGGTGGCGACGGCGTCGGTCGTGGCCGGCGCATAGAAGCTGGGCCAGCCGGTCCCCGACTCGAACTTCGTGTCCGAGCTGAACAGCGGCGTGCCGCAGCCGGCGCAGCGGTACGTGCCGGCACGGTGCTCGTCCCAGAGGGCTCCCGTGAACGCGCGCTCGGTGCCCTTCTGGCGGAGCACGCGGTACTGCTCGGGCGTGAGGCGGGAGCGCCACTCGGCGTCGGTGTAGGCGATGGGCTGGGGGCGCGGTGTCTCGCGCCCGGTCTCGGTGTCGGTCATGACGCCATCCTAGTCACGTTCCGTGTCGCTGCCATGACACGAGACGGCCGGCGCCCGCCGGGAGGGACGGTGCGCCGGCCGTGAAGGAGGCTGGGCGATGGGACGGGCGCTCGCGCCGGCGCTCAGGCGGCCGCTTCGTCCTCCGGCACGCCGATCTCGATCGGGTTGCTGACGGGGTCCTTGCTCCACTCGAACCAGCCGCCGTCGTACACGGCGATGCGCGGCCAGTCCTGGAGGAGGGCGTAGAACCAGGTCTCGCTCGCGCGCCACCCGGTGCCGCAGTAGAAGGCGACCCACTTGTCGGCCGTGATCCCCGCTTCCGCCCAGTTGGCCGCGATCTCGGGGTACGGCCGCATCGAGTTGTCGATCGTCCGGTAGTGCTGCATGTGGTAGGCGTCGGAGCCGCAGTTGCCCCACACGTCGCCCTTGATGCGACCCGCGGGGCCGATGTAGTTGTAGCCGCTCACCGCGCCGATGTGCTCCCGCCAGGTCCGCACGCTCACGAGGGCGGCGCCCGCCGGGTCGGCGATGATCTCCTTGGCCTCTTCGATGTCGACGATGAGCTCCGGCCGCTGCGGGATCGGCACCCCGAAGGCGCCGACGGGCTCCGGCTGGCGCGGCTCGGTCTCGAGCGGGTTGCCCGCGCGGACCCACCAGTCATAGCCGCCGTCGAGGATGCGAACGTCGGTGACACCGGCGTACATGAGGATGAGCGCCGCGCGCGTCGCGGCGATCTGCCCGGCCCGCCGACCCGGCCACTTCTCGTTGGCATCGCCCTCGGTGTCGCGGCCGTACAGGATGACCGTCGTGTCGTGCGTGATGCCGAGGCCGCGGAGCGCGCGCTCGAGCTCCTCCGGAGAGCGGCGGTTCCAGTCGACCGGGTCCTCGAGCCAGTTCGTGTCGAGGTAGAGCGCGGTCGGGAGGTGGTTCTCCGCGTACTCCTCGGGGACGCCGAAGTTCACGTGGAACAGCAGGTGCTTGCCCGCGGGTGCGGCCTCGGGAGTCGCCCCTGCCAGGACGTCACGCAGCCACGCGATGTGCACGAGCTTCGTGTGCTGCGCCAGCTTCTCGAGCGGCAGCTCGGGATCGGCCGCCCACGCCGTCCAGCCGCCCTCGAGCGTCCGCACGCCGGGCACGCCGGCCCGGACGAGCCGGTCCCGGAGTGCGGCCGCGTCGTCGGCGTCATCGCCATACACGACGATGTCCCGACCGGCGGCGACGCCCCTCTCGGTGAGCAGACGATCGATCTCCGTCGGGTCGACGGTGGCGAGCCAGGCGATCGGGAAGGCGACGGCGCCAGGGATATGCCCGCCGCGGGCTTCGTCGCGCAGCCGCCAGCCGTTGTAGGCCGCGAGCGGGCGCACGTCGACCACGACGAGCGCGGGGTCCCCGAGACGGTCGCGCAGCTCCGTGGTGGTGATCGTTCCGCCGACCTCCGTCGGCAGCTGGGTGATGGTCATCGCGTGGGTGTCCTCGGTGGTGTGACGGTGGGACCGAGCGGGTCCCGGGAACGACAAGACCCCTGCCTGGCAGGGGTCCGAGGTGCGGCTGGCGCGAGGATCAGCTCCGACTCGCGCCTACAGACACCACCGTCCCTGCTGGACAGGGAGGCGACACGAGCAGCGGCCCAGGAGCTGCGTCACGCGGTCCATGTGGCGGCATCTTGCCATCGCCGCCGCGGGCTGACAACCGCGATTCTCATCGCCTGGGAATTCGCAACCGTGCCGCAACCCGTCCGCGCGTCCCACGCGACCGACGGCCTCAAAGCGGAGGCCGCTGCCAGCCGCCGCTGGCCGCTTCCACGACGAACGCGGCCGCGATCGCCACATCCTCGCGCCACGGGTTCGCGACGAGCTGGACGCCGATCGGCAGGCGCCCGGGCGCCGTGCCGCCGCGGACGACGAGCGCCGGCCAGCCGGTCAGGTTGTGGACGTCGCTGTAGCTGTCCGCGAACCACGGCGCATAGCTCTCGCCGTGGTGCACGGCCGGCTGCGGCATCGCCGGCCCGAGCACGAGGTCGATCCGCTCGTCCCGCAGCCAGCGTCGGAGCCGCCCGCGCAGGTCGTCGATGTCCTCCACGAGCTCCGTGAGGTCGGCGCTCGGGATGGGCTCGGGGCGATAGTCGCCGCGATGCGCGAACGAGCCCGGCTCCTCGGTGCCGGCGGCCGCCATCAGGCGATGGAGCCATGCCTTGCCATCGGCATCGACAAGGCGCTGCCACAGCTCCGGGGCTCGCTCCAGCCCGGGCGGCACGACCTCGATGAGGATCGCTCCCACGTCGCGCAGGGCGGTCGCGGCGTCCCGGACGGCGGCCTGGGTCTCAGGCGTGGGCGCATGGAGACCGTTGTCCGTGAACCAGGCGATGCGCAGGGCACCCACATCGACGGTCGAGGGCTCGCCCAGCGGCGCCGGCGGGACGTGGGGATCCTCGCCATCCGGCCCGGCGATCAGCGGCAGGAGCAGGGCGATGTCCTCGACGCGGCGCGTCATCGGTCCGAGCTGCGTCAGACCCTGGAGCAGCCCCCGGTACGACGGCGTGTGGCCCGTCCGCGGGACGCGGCCACTGGTCGGCTTCAGGCCCACGATGCCGCACACGTGGGCCGGCTGGCGGATGCTGTCGCCGGTGTCGCTCCCGATGTCGAACGGCGAGCCGCCGGCGGCCACGATCGCGGCCGCTCCCCCACTGCTGCCGCCGGGCGACCTCGAGAGGTCATACGGGTTGTTCGACGGCCCCACGATGAGGTTCTCGGTCTCGTCGGACCAGGTGAACTCGGGCGTGTTGGTCTTGCCCAGGACGATCGCGCCGGCGGCTTTCAGGCGAGCGACGACGGTCGCGTCCCGGTCCGGCACGCGATCGCGCCAGCCGAGGGTCCCGACGGACGTGCCGAGGCCCGCGGTGTCGAGCGAGTCCTTGATCGTGCACGGGACGCCGTGGAGCGGGCCGGCGGGCTCGCCACGAGCCAGCGCCGCGTCGGCCGCGGCCGCTCGCTCGAGCGCGTCGGGTGCCCGGCGGACCAGCGCGTGGAGCGCCGGGTCGACCTCGTCGATCCGGGCCAGGCAGGCCGTCACCGCCTCGACCGACGAGATCCGTCGCTCACGGATGGCGGTCGCGATCGCCGTCGCACTGCCGAACGGCAGCAGCGGGTCGTCCACGCACGAACCGTATCCCCAGCCGACCACCCGAGCGGGCTCGGCGAGTACGGGTGAACCGTCTGACGGCCCGGCGTAGGATGCGAGCGTGCCTCGTCCGAGCGAGGTCGACGCGTGCCGGTGGCGGAGGAGGACGGGCGATGGCGGGGCGAGGGAAGTCCGCGAAGGCCAAGGATGCAGCTGCCGTGCCGGTGGTCGACCCGGTCGCCGCGGCCGACCATCGCAACGGGCACCACCAGGGCCATGGCGAGGGCACCAAGGGCCGTGCCGCCGCGACGTGGCCGCTCACGAACAACGGGCGCCTCGAGCGCAAGTTCTACGAGTCGGAGCTCGCGCGACTCGACGTGGAGCTCAACCGGCTCCAGGAGTGGGTCAAGCACGCCGGGTTGAAGATCGTCGTGCTGTTCGAGGGTCGCGACGCGGCAGGCAAGGGCGGCACGATCAAGACGATCTCGGCGAGCCTCAACCCGAGGATCTGCCGCGTGGTCGCCCTGGGAACGCCGTCCGATCGCCAGAGGACCCAGTGGTATTTCCAGCGCTACGCGGAGCAGTTGCCGGCGGCCGGCGAGATGGTCCTGTTCGACCGCAGCTGGTACAACCGCGCCGGCGTCGAACGCGTGATGGGCTTCTGCACCGAGGAGGAGTACCGCGAGTTCCTCCGCAGTGCGCCGGAGTTCGAGCGGATGCTCCAGCGATCGGGGATCACGATCCTGAAGTACTGGTTCTCCGTCAGCGATGACGAGCAGGAGCGGCGATTCCAGGCGCGCCTGGACGACCCGACGAAGCGCTGGAAGCTGAGCCCGATGGACCTCGAGTCAAGGACGCGCTGGGTCGAATACTCGCGCGCCAAGGACGAGATGTTCGCCCACACCGACACGAAGACCACGCCCTGGATCGTCGTGCCGTCCGATGACAAGCGGCGGGCGCGCCTGAACGTCATCCAGCACCTCCTGAGCGTGATCCCGTACAAGGCCGTCGCCCAGCCGAAGCTCAAGCTGCCGCCTCGACAGTCCGACCTCGGTTACGTGCGGCCGCCCGTCGACATGCAGACGTTCGTGCCCGACCGGTACGGCGGCTGACCCCCGGCAAGCGTCATACGCGGCATCATCCTTCGGAAGACGTCGGTTGACGCTGGACGCCCACGCGCTGAGGAGGCGGACCGCCGGCACTGGCTGCAGGCGCTCGACGCTCGGATGATCGACGTGGAGGAGACGACGCTGATCGCATGAGCGAGGTCGTCCCGCCCCGGCCCACACCGACCGGCGCCGCGCCGACCGCGCGCATCCGAGCCCTGTGCCTGGCGCAGGCGGACGTGACGGAGAAGGAGAGCCATGGCGAGGCCGCCTGGTTCGTCGGTGGGCGCGGATTCGCCACGATGGCCGATCACCACCACGACGATCGGGTCGCCGCCTGGCTGGCGGCACCGGCGGGCGTCCAGGAGATGCTCGTCGAGAGCGCGCCGGACCGATTCTTTCGGCCGCCGTACGTCGGGGTCAGGGGCTGGCTGGGTGTCTGGCTCGATGTGCCGGTGGACGATGCGGAGCTCGCCCGACTCGTGATCCAGGCGCACGCGACCGCCGTGTCGGCTCGGCGCCGCTGATCCCGGCCGCGCCGGGGCGTCCGTGCCAGGACCGCTGTGCGTGTCGCACGACCAGCGGATCGGTTCGGCGAGGTCGAGGGCAAGCTCCTGGGCGCGGGCATCGTCGCGGCGCTGACGCTCCTCAGGCGAACTCCGACGGCCTACGGCGATCCCGTCCCACCGTCCGATCTCGCTGCTTCGCCTTCCTCGACCCGCCGACCGTCGCCGTCGCTCAGGGTGATCCGGAGCGACGGCGGGATGCGTTGGCCACCGGGCTCAGGCCCGGGTCGCGGGTCCCCAGTCGATGTGCCTCGGGACGAACGTCGGCGAGGCCCACAGGATGCGGTGGAGGTCCGTCCCGTCCGGTCGCATCCGGTACAGCCCGACCAGCCCATCGGTTTCCAGGCGGAAGACGATCCACCGGCCGTCCGGCGAGTAGCCGCCGACGTTGGCTCGCGACGGACCCGCGTAGTGGGTGAGGTACCGCAGGTCCGTCCCGTCGGGTCGGACGGTCACGATGTTGACCGGGTCGCCGGGGCCGGGCTCCGAGGCATCCCCGAAGACCAGACGGCGACCGTTCGGCGCCCAGTCGCTCTTGTAGGCGACGGAGACCGAGGGTGAGACCTGCACGAGCCCGCTGCCGTCCATCCGCTGGACGAACAGCGCCCCACCAGCGCCCTTGAAGCTCAGCTGCCGGCCATCGGGCGACACGTTCGGGTCGATCGCGCCATCGCCGGTGACCAGCCGCTTGTCGGACCCATCCGGCTTCATGCTCCAGACCTCGTCCGCGCCGGTGCCCATCCAGTCGAAGTGTTCGAACACGATGCGCGTCCCATCAGGCGTGAACGACGGATCGCTCTGACAGAGCCCGACATCGTCGGCGATGAGCTGGAGGTCGCTCCCGTCGGCGTCCATGATCGCCACCGAACAGTCGTCGAGCGCGAACGCGATCCGGCGACCATCGGGCGACCAGTCGGGATACAGGGCGTCGCCGTCGACGTGGGTGATCTGGCGCAGGTCGTGGCCGTTCGGTCGGACCGTGAAGATCTGGACGCCCTGATCGGTCTGCGCCTGGAACGCGATCCGGCCATTCCGGTCCGGGAAGGTGGCGCTCGCCGCGGGCGCGAGGGCGAGCGTCGTGAGGGTCGTGAAGACCGCACTGGCCAGGAGCGCTGGTCGGATGCGCAAGCGGATCATCGGGTCACTCCTTCGTTGCCGTCGCCGGACATGGCGCGGCCGGGGTCGGATGCGTCGAGGGTGGATGCGGCTGGCCGGCGGGCGCGAGATGCGCTCCGGCGACATGCCTAGGGTGCGAGCCGCTGCCAGCTGACCGGGGTGGCGCGGTCGGCGACGACCGACGCGGGCGGCAGCACGATCTCGACCCGGACGGGCGCGCCGACGCCGTCCGGATCGACGAGCGTGACGCCCGCTAGGGAGCCGACAACGTTCACGACGGCGATCAGCCGGCCATCCGGCGACCAGCTGGGGTTGAAGTCGCCGAAGACGCCGGGGAGCGGCTTCTCGTTGGTGCCATCGGCATCGGCGACGGAGAGGGTGAAGGACAGGCCGTCGAGGGAGGTGAGGTAGGCCAGGTGCGTTCCGTCAGGGGACCAGCTGGGCCCGACCTCGGCTCGATCGGCGACCACCACGTGGCGTTCAGGCTCGTCGAGCGACAGGAACCACAGGTCGGTCGCCACGGTCGTGGACGCTGCAACGACGAATCGCCTCCCGTCGGGGTGCCACTGCCCCGAGTGGATCCCTCCGAACTCCGTGGTGTTGAGCATGCGTCGACCGGTCCCGTCGGGGTTCATGATGCCCACGCCACCGTCGCCGACGAAGAAGGCGATCGTCGTCCCGTCCGGCGAGAACATCGGCGCCCAGTTGACGGTGCTGGGGTCACCGATCTGCACCGGCGGGCTCGACCCGTCGGCAGCAGCGATGAAGATCTGGTCGGCGCCATCCACGAACCGCGAGTACACGAGCAGGCGGCCGTCGGGCGACCAGGTGGCGGGGCTCAAGCCTTCGGCGTCGCGGTCGATGATGATCGGGTCGGAGCCGTCGGCGCGGACGACGATGAGGTCGCCATGCAGGTTCGCGTACTCCCCCGCCGCGCCCGAGGCGATGAGCTTGTAGGCGACCCTGGTCCCGTCCCGGGACCACGTCGGCGTGGACGCGGACCGGCTGCCGAGCGTGATCGGCGTCGGGTTCGAGCCGTTCGGGTTCGCCACGTAGATCTGGCCGTTCGACAGGTAGGCGAACTGCCCGTTGACGGCGAGTCCGAACGGATCGGGGAGGCGCGGGCGGGATCCGACCAGCGCGATCGCCGCGACGGCCGCCAGCACTAGGGCGATGAGCAAGAGGAGGACGGGGGTGAGCCGTGGGGCTGCCCGCAGGGGCATCGTTCGCTGCATCGGGATCCACCATTCGGGGAGGAGCCACGGGGGGCGTCGTCGCGCACGGCGAGTCCTGGCCAGGGCGCCGTCGACCAGCGTCTCGGGCTCGGGGACCCGGGCATCCGCGTCGAACCACGCGGCAAGGAGGAGGTCGAGGTCGACGTCGGGGTCGGACATGCGCCTCGTGGTCATGCCGGCCGTCCTTCGTTGATCAGCGGATGACGCGCATCCGCTTCGAGCGCGGAGCGCATGGCGGCCGTGGCCCGATGGAGCCGGGAGCGGACGGTGCCCGGCGGGATGCCGAGCACCTCGCCCGCGCCATCGAGGCTGTAGCCGAGGTAGTAGTGCAGGACGAGGACCGCTCGCTGATCCGCATCGAGCCGTCGGAAGCCACGCTCGAGCTGATCGCGATGGGCCAGATCGACGTCCAGCGGGATCCCGCTCGATGCTTCCGGCATCGGCAGCGGATCGAGCTGGACCTCGATGGTTCCCCGCCGTCGGTCGCGACGCGCCTCGCGATAGCACGCGTTGACCAGCAGGCGGTGGAGCCAGGCTTCGAAACGATCGGGATCGCGCAACGCGGACAGGTGCGTCCAGGCGGCGACGAGCGCCTCCTGGGCGGCGTCCTCGGCTCGCCCGTCGTCACGGAGGATCAGACGGGCGGCGATGAAGAGCTGGCGGCCCGATCGACGGGCAAGCTCGGAGAAGGCGTCATGATCGCCCGCCCTCGCTCGCTCGACGAGTTCCCGGTCCATCGGGCCTCCGCGCTGAGCACGATCATGGTGATCGCGCTACAGCGTATGAGCACCCCCGCGGAGATCCAGTTCCGGATTCGCGAGATCGGTGACGCGCCCGTGGCGGCGGTCATGCTCGGATGGTGACGGTTGCGACGACGTCGTCGCGCCGCCCTTCGCGACGATGGCTGGCACCACCATGGTGACCCGTCGCGCCGTGTGGGTCGCAGTGTCGACGAGCGTCCAGGAGGCGCTGGTCGAGCCCGATCCGACGTTCTTCCGTCCGCGCGATGTCGGTGGTGGCTGCTTGCTTGGCGTCTGGCTCGACGCCCGGTCGACGACGATGAGCTCGCCCGCCTGATCGGCAGGCGCACGCCACGGTCGGCGGCGCTGGGCGGCGCTGACGACCGCGGGCTGGACGCACGCGTCAGGCTGCGGCAGGATGGACGCGTGGCCGCGCGTCGACGCCCCCGCCACCTCCACTCGCTCCTGGCCGCGGTGGCGTTCGCCGCCGGCGCTGCTCGGGACGACCGCGCCCCTGCCCGCCGCGGCGCTGTCGACATGGACGGGCGGCGTCGACCTCTATCGGAGCGGCGTGTTCACGCACCCAGCAGTCGTGGCTGTGGTGCACCGCGGCGAACGTCCAGATCATGCGCAACATCGTCCACCGGCAGCAGGACCACAGCTCCGCGAACCAGTCGCACTACTTCTACTGGATGCGCTATCACAACCGCTACGCGATCCCGCTGAGCGACGGCGTCGACCCCCAGGGCTGGCGGGACGGGCTTCGGCAGTGGGTCGACGGGCGTTACTCGATCATGACCGGCGCGGGCTTCACCACGATGCTCAAGGCCGCCGTGAAGAGCATCCGGGTCACGGGCCGGCCGGTGGGTCTCCTGGTCGCACGCGGCGGCCACGCCTGGATCCTGCACGGCTTCCGCGCCACCGCCGATCCCGCGCGGACCGACGCGTTCACCGTGACCAGCGTCCGCGTCACCGGCCCGCTGTGGGGCCGCCAGAACAGCTCGTTCGGCTATGACATGCGCCCGGACACGAAGCTCACGCCGACCCAGCTCAAGCGCTTCTGGACGCCGTGGCACTACGGCCCGATCCGGATGATCTGGGAGGGCCGCTACACCGCGATCCGCGTCGCGCCCTAGCCCGTGAACGGGCCGCGACGCCGCGCTCGCGGATGGGCGACCAGGACCGGCGACGCTACGCTGCGCCGAGCAGAGGAGACCCGATGACCGTCGATCCGTCCAGCGCGCCGTCCACCCTCACCCAGCGTCTCGCGGGCACCGTCGCCCCGTTCGTGCGGTTCTTCGACGGCCCGGTGTGGGCCCGCTACGCGGACCCCGACGTCGCCAATCTCGCGGTGGGCAATCCCCAGGAGTTCCCGCTGCCCGCGTACGTCGGCGCCCTGGAGCGCGCCCTGACCCCGCAGGACAAGGACTGGTTCGCCTACAAGATGAGCGAGCCACGGAGCCGCGCCACCGTCGCGCGCACGCTGACCTCACGGACCGGCTGGACTACGACCCGCTCGACATCCAGATGACCAACGGCGGCTTCGCCGCGATCGCCGTGACCCTGCGCGCGATCGTCGAGCCGGGCGACGAGGTCATCTTCCTGTCGCCGCCGTGGTTCTTCTACGAGCTGCTGATCGTGGCCGCGGGCGGGACCGCGGTCCGGGTCACGCTGGAGGCGCCGGGCTTCGACCTGGATCCCGCGGCGATCGAGGCCGTGATCACCCCACGGACGCGAGCGATCATCGTGAACACGCCGCACAACCCGAGCGGCCGGGTCTATCCGGCGGCCGACCTCGCGGCGGTCGGCGCCGTCCTGGAGGCCGCGTCGCAGCGGCACGGCCGGACGATCCATCTGGTGGCCGACGAGCCGTACAACCGCATCGTGTTCGACGGGCGGACGTTCCACAGCCCGGCCGAGGTCTATCCGGGCACGATCACGACCTACTCGTACGGCAAGACCCTGCTCGCGCCGGGCATGCGCATCGGGTACATCGCCGTGCCGCCGACGTCACCCGACCGCGAGGCCCTTCGCGAATCGCTGTTCATCGCACAGATCGCGACCGGCTACGCGTTCCCGAACGCCCTGCTGCAGCACGCGCTCGAGGACCTCGAGCAGCTGTCGATCGATGTCGGGGCGCTCGAACGACGTCGCGACCGGCTCGTCGGCGCGATGCGCGACCAGGGCTACGAGACGACGCTCCCCGAGGGCACGTTCTACGTCATGGCCAAGGCGCCCATCCCCGACGACGAGGCGTTCTCGGTCACGCTGGCGGAACACGGCGTGCTCGTCCTGCCCGGCACGGTCGTCGAGCTGCCGGGGTGGTTCCGGATCTCGCTCACCGCGAGCGAGCGGATGATCGACACCGCGATCCGGGGCTTCGCGGCCGCGCGCGACGCGCAGCCGGCTCAGGCGGTCGCCGCCCGCTGAGCCGCCACCGGCAGGCCCAGCCCACGGAGGCGCCCCCGCAGGTCGACGCCCGGAGCGAGGTGCACGCCGCGGAACCCGAGCATCTCCGCGGCCTGCACGTTCTCGGCACGGTCGTCGATGAAGACGGCGTCCTCGGCGGCGACCCCGTAGCGCTCGAGCAGCGTCCGATAGATCGCCGGGTCGGGTTTCGTCACGCCCTCATCGCCGCTGATGACGACGCCCTCGAACCAGCGGAGGAACGGGAACCGATGCCGCGCGATGTCGTACGTGCGGCGTGACCAGTTGCTCAGTGCGAACGTCCGCACGCCGGCGTCGACGAGCTCCCGCAGGACCTCGACCACGGGCTCGATCTCGCCGCCCAGCGTCTCCTCCCAGCGGTCGCGGAACGCCTCGATGAGCTCCCGACGCTCCGGGTGGCGCTCGCTGAGCCAGTCGACCGCCTCGTCCCAGTCCCGGCCGGCGTCGAGCGCGTCGTTCCAGGCGGCGAAGCCGACCTCGCGGAGGAACGTCGCGATCGCCTCGTCGTCCGGCAGCAGCGAGCGGTAGAGATACCGGGCGTCCCAGTCGATGAGCACGGCACCGAGGTCGAAGACGGCAGCGGTCGGGACGGTGATGGCAGCCTTCCTCGATGCGGCTCGATGGGTGTCCCGAGGATACTGAGGCCATGCCGACGAAGCGCTCCCTCACCTACCCGACCGACCACCTGCTCGCCGTGTTCGACGATCCGGGCGACGCGGCGGCCGGTGCCGCCGACCTGGGACGGGCGGGCTTCGCGGCCTCGGAGGTCACGATCCTGCGTGGCGGCGAGGGGGTCGAGCGCCTGGAGCCGACGACCGGGCAGACCGGCCGCTGGACGCGGCTGCTGCGGGCCGTCCAGTACGTGACGATGGACCAGATGCCGGACTTCCCGGCCTACGTCGCGGCCCTGCGCGACGGGCGCGCGATCGTCGCCGTGCACGCGCCGGGTGCTCGCGAGCGACGCATCGAGGCCCGCGACGTGCTGGAGCAGCATCGCGGCCATTTCATGAACTTCTTCGGCCGCTACGCCACCGAGGAGCTGGTCCCGTGGCGCGGCCCGGAGCTGGCCATGCCGGATCACCTGCGCCGATGACGTCGCCCCGCAGACACGGCGACGCCGGTCGGGAGGATCCCGACCGGCGTCGCCAGTAGCGTCAGGAGCGGATCAGGCGCAGAGCGCGTACGCGGTCAGCGACCAGGTCTTGCCGCCGCCCACCGACGCCGCGCCGACGACCGTCCAGGTCGTGGTCGAAGACGGATAGGAGGAGACGAGCTGCGTCTTCTCGATCGAGTCCGTGCTGGTGATCTGCGCACCACCCGACAGCATGACCGTGCCTGCAGGGCAGGAGGCGGATGCGGTCGCGTTGTGCACCGTGTTCGCGGACGTGACGGTGCCGGAGGCCACGATCGTCCGCGGTGCGAGTGACTCGCCGGCCGGACCGATGGGACCGGCGGGACCCTGCGGACCGGCGGCACCTGCCGGACCCGTGGCGCCATCGGCACCGGCCGGGCCGGCCGGGCCCTGCGGACCCGCAGCGCCGTCAGCGCCGTCAGCGCCGGCCGGACCGGCCGGACCCTGAGGACCGACCGCGCCGTCAGCGCCTGCGGGACCCTGGGGACCCGCAGCGCCGTCAGCGCCGTCAGCGCCGGCCGGACCGGCCGGACCCTGAGGACCGACCGCGCCGTCAGCGCCGGCCGGACCAGCCGGACCCTGAGGACCCGGAGCGCCGTCGGCACCAGCCGGACCACCGGGCGCGCCATCGGCGCCTGCCGGACCAGCCGGACCCTGCGCACCCTGGGGACCCTGCGCACCGGCAGGTCCCACTGCGCCCTGGGGACCCTGCGCACCCGTCGCGCCCTGCGGCCCGGTCGCACCGGTCTTGAACCAGCTCACGTAGATCTCCCACGTGTAGCAGGCCCGTCCGTTCGTGGTGACGGTGACGAGACGCGTGAGATGCGTCCGCTTGTTGACGCACGCATGGACCTTGTTGGTGGCCAGCGTGGCTGACGGCCGGTAGGCGGCGCCGACGGGTCCGCCGACGGTGACGGCGAGCAAACCGGCCACAGCGAGCGCGATGGTGAGCCGGCGGGGCAGCCGGCGGACAGCCGAGACGATCAAGGGTTCCCCTCGTGATGGTGACGTGGCGCCGCGTCTCAGGCGGACGTGGGCGTGACCCCGGAACGGTGCGGCACCGACAGGAAGTGCACGGATGACCCGAAGGGACCAGTACGACGTATCCCTTCCGCCCATCAGAGCTCCGGAACCGACATGCCGAAGCGCGCGGACCCTCGTCGCCATGGCAGCATCTGGCGATGCCCGCCACGTTCCGTGCGATCGCATTCGTCGCCACCGAGCTCGATGCGCGCCCCGGCCGCACGCTCCGCCGGGCCCATCGAACCATGTCCGAGGCGGAGCTCGCCGAGATCGTGCGGGTCCTGCGGTCGGTCCCCGAGAGCGTGGCCGCATGGAGCGACGGGACGGCGGGGTTCGATGCCTTCGAGATCCGCGTGCTCGACGAGCCGGTGCGCCATCTGTCCGCCACGGGGCCTGACCGGTTCTGGGTCGGGCCGCGGGACATCGCATCGGTCATCGATCGCCACGTGGGCCGCGGGAAGTGGGACAACGTGTTCCTGGTGCACCCCACGGACGGCTCATATCCCCAGTGCGGATGGGGCTGCTCGATCGGTCCGTCGGCGGCGGCGAACGGCGCGGGGTTCTCGTCGATCGTGTCGGACCGCTGGCAGGCCGACCACGTCCGCCTCTTCCCCGAGGAGGGTTTCGTCCACGAGTGGCTCCACCAGGTCGAGGGGACGTACCGCAACCACGGCCTGCCACTGCACGAGCTGCCGGATCTCCACGATGTCGACGGCCGCACCTCAGCCCGGCCGGTGACCGAGGCGCCGTTCGGCCGTGGCTACGTCGACTACGAGCGCCAGACGGGCACCTGGCAGCCGTGGTATCGCGATCTGCTGACCGGGACGGTCGGCCCGAAGGGCGGCGAGCGGGCGCCCGTGGGCATGACCCCCGAGCGCTGGGCACGTCGCCCGCCGACGCGCTGATGCCCCGTCGCCGGGAGACCTGGCCGCGTCCCGCCAAGATCGCGTTCATCGGCTCGCACGGCATCCGCAAGACGTCGGCGCTGCTCGCGTTCGCGGCGGTCGTGCAGCGCGCCGGCCGCTCCGTGGAGCTGGGCCGCGAGGTCGTGCGCGACAATCCGCTGGGCATCAACGAGCGCGCGACCGGGGAGGCGCAGCTGTGGGTGCTCGTGTCGCAGATCCGCCAGGAGCTGGAGCTCGCCCGGAAGGCCGATGTGCTCGCGACGGACCGCGGCGTGATGGACAACTACGCCTACTACCTCCGCGCGAATGGCGGCATCGACCGGTTCGACGTCGAGCCGCTGGTGAAGCGCTGGTCCGAGACGTACGACCTCGTCGTCCGCCTGCTGCCCGACATCAAGCTCCAGGCCGACGGCGTGCGCAGCACGAACGATGCGTTCCGCGACGAGGTCGAGGCGATCCTCGACGAGGTCCTGCCCCGACTCGTCCACGAGGAGCGGCTGGTGACCCTGCGCGCATCGGAGGTCACGAGCCGGACCGACTGGTTCCTCGTCCTCCAGCGGCTCGCGGCGAGCATCGGCGCCACGGTCCAGCCGCCGTCCATCTGGACGTGATGGCGGTGCCGGCTTCGGCATCGGCGGTACGCTTCGCCCGGACAGCCGCGGAGGTGACGCGATGACGACCGAGCGCACGTGGACGTGGGCCGATCTCGACGACCGGGCGGTCGCGTTGATCGAGGAGACCGAGCGGACCCTCGAGGCCGACTACGTGGTCGTCTACCGGCCCGCCGAGGACGAGTTCGACCTGCCGGCGGAGCTCCACCTGCACGCGAAGGCGCTCGACGAGAGCCAGCTCGAGTGCCTGCGCGGCGTCGAAGCGCTGGTGGGCGGCGTCGCCGTCGCGTATGAGGCCGAAGAGCGCTCAGCCCTCGCGTGACCGCGACGGCGGGCGCTCGAACTGACCGACCCGCCGTCCGGCCGCCGACGCGTCGATGAGCTCCTCGAGACGCTTCGTCCGCGTCTCCGGTCGCTTGGCGCTGATGACCCACCAGCTGAGCGTCCGCCGATAGCCGGGCGGCTGCTCGCTCCAGAAGGTCCAGGCCTCCGGGACCTCGCGGAAGCGCCGCTCCATCGCCTCGTCCAGGTGCGCATCGGCGCGTTCGTAGGAGTAGATCCGTGATCGCTCGTCGTCGCGGCGCGCGAAGGCGGCGCGTCCCGGGTCGCGCATCCGGCCCTCGGCCTCCAGCGCCTCCACGCGCGCGATGTTGACCGCGCTCCAGATGCTGCGCGGGCGGCGGGGCGTGAAGCGGATGACGTGCCGTGTCTCGTCGACGCGCTTGCGGACGCCGTCGATCCAGCCGAAGCACAGGGCCTCATCGACCGCCTCACGCCACGTCAGGCTGGGCTGCCCGGTCGACACGCGGTGGAAGCCGACCCACAGCTCGTCGTGATCGGCATGATGCCGCTCCAGCCACGCCCGGAACGCCGCGGGCGATGGGAAGTACCGGGCGTCAGAGGGCGTCGGGTCCGGCACGTGGGGTTCGACCCGGCTCCGTCGGCGAATGGGCGGCCATGTGCCGCGCACGGTACTCGCCGCCGGCCGGGCCTGCGCATCGAGGCTGGTCCGTCGCGCCGGGCACGGGTGTGCCCGGGATGCACCGCCGACTCTGCTAGCGTCTCCGGGTGCCCACCGCTCCGGAGCGCTCGTATCGCGCGCTGCTCGCCGTGCCCGCGATCGGCCGGGTGCTGGCGGGCATGCTCGTGTCGCGGATCGCCGATGGGATGACGGCGATCGCCCTGGTGCTGTTCACGCTCCAGGAATTCGGGAACCCGGCGCTGGCGGGGCTCGTGACGTTCGTGTCGATCGTGCCGGGCCTCCTCGTGAGCCCGCTGGCCGGCGCCCTGCTCGACCGCCATGGACGGACGCGCCTCATCGTCCTGGACCTGTTGGTGGCGGCGTCCGCGCTCTGGCTCATCGCGAGCCTCGCCACGGCAGGCGCGCTGACGGCACCGCTGCTGGTCCTGATCGTCTTCGCGTCCTCGATCACCGGACCTCTGAGCCGGACCGGGCTACGCAGCCTGTTCCCGGTCATCGTGCCGAAGCACCTCTGGGAGCGTGCCAACGCGATCGACGCGAACGGCTACGTCGTGGCGACGCTCATCGGGCCGCCCGCCGCCGCGGCGCTCGTCCAGTTCCTCGGCGGACCGACCGCGCTGGCCCTCATCGGGCTCGTGTTCGCGCTCGCCGCCTTCATCCTTCGCCGCGCGCCCGACCCGCCGATCGAGACGGTCACCTCGCGGGAGCCTGGTCCGGGACGCGTGGGACGGGCTCATCTACGTGGTCCGCAATCGCACGTTGCTGACACTCGGCATCTCGATGTGCACGCTCAACATCGGCGGGGGCATCGTCGTGCTCGTCGTGCCACTCCTCGTCCTCGGGACCGCTCGGCGGCACCGAGTCGATGGTCGGCCTCGTGTTCGCGGCGCAGGGTGCCGCCGGGATCGTCGCGGCGCTGCTCTTCGGACGTGTCGATACGCGTGGCCGCGAGCGGACGATCCTGTCGCTGTCGATGCTCGCCATGGCCGTGGTGCTCGGGCTGCTGGCGATCCCGTCGATCGCGGCGATCGCGTTGTGCATGGGGTTCCTGGGGTTCTTCAACGGCCCGATGGACGTGGCGCTGTTCACGGTCCGCCAGCGGCGCACCGATCCGGCCTGGACCGGGCGGGCGTTCGCGGTCTCGATGTCGCTGAACTTCGCGGGCTACCCGGTCGGCTCGCTGATCGCCGGCGCGCTGGGCGTGGAGCACGTGCCGGCGGCCCTGGCGATCGCGGTGGTGGCCACGCTCCTGGGCGCGCTCATGGCCTGGGCGTGGATCCCTGCCCGTGCGCCCGAGCCGGGCGTCACGTCGAGCGATGCCAGCCTGCGGGCGTCGGCCGGATGACGTAGCCGGTTCGGGTCCTTCGTCACTGCGATCCGATGACCGATGGCCGGTCTCCGCGGACGCGCCACGCCCTACCTTGTGGTCAGCGAAACGGACCGCCGGACATCAGGACACCAGTCCGGTGACGCGCCGACCGAAGGGCGGGATGCCCGACAGCGGCGGCACCAGACGACTTCGTCGAAGCTCCGGCGGTCCGTTTCTTTCCCCTCTCGATCGACGCTCGGGCGTGATCTCGGCCCAGCTGAGGCGTTGCCGCCCGCGGTGCTCCGCTCAGGCGTCCGATCGCTCTTCCCGTACCGGTGCGACCGATCGCGCGCCCGATACCGCTCGGACCGCTATCCCAGGCCCTGAGCGGGGATCTGCGAACGGGCACGGCCGTCGACCGGCTCGGACGGCCCGTGGCTCACGCACGCCGACATCGCTCCGGCGAGACGACAGACCGTCTCGCGTGGTGCTCGTGCCCTGCGGACGACCGAAATAGCGCTCGCACAGGTACACGGGTCCCGCTCGCTTCCGCTCCTCAGGCGGCGATCCGGGCGGCCGGAGCGTTTCAGCGAGGCCGCCGCCCCCTGCGCCACCACACGCCCGAAGCACGGTTCGGTCGACGTGCCGCGCGTCACGTTTCGATGGCGCCGCCGATCTCCGCCAGGAACCGCCGGAAGTCGAGGGACGGGTCCGTGGCACGGCGCTCCAGGTAGTCGTGGAAGCGCAGCTGATCCCGGAGGCTGCGGCCGGCCTGCGAGGGCATCCGCCTGGCGACGCTCCGTCCGCTGGATCGCGAGCGCCTCCGCCAGGACCGTCTCGGCGTCGGCCGCTGCGACGACCACCACACCGTCGTCGTCCGCGATGACGATGTCCTCGTCCGTGACGATGAACTCGCCGAGCCGCGCCCGCCGCAGCCGATCCGCGGACACCTCCCGAGCGACACGTGGCCCCGCCGGCACCGACCCCAGGCTCCAGATCGGCAGCCCGATCCGCGCCAGCTCGGCGGCGTCGCGATGCGCTCCCCACACGACGATGCCCGCCAGGCCGGCCGCAGTCGCCTCGCCGACGACCAGGTCGCCGATGCACGCCTCGTCGGTCCGCCCCTCGTCGTCGATGACGAGGATCCCGCCGGTCCGCGGCGCGGCATCGATCGCCTCGAGGAACACGTCGACGCTTCCGCCGTGCGCGGCGGGCAGCGCCGGCCCGGCGAGCGGCTCCCCCGACGCGAGCCGTCGGACGCCGAGCGGCGCGTGGCGAACCGGGATCGCGCGCCGGACGAGCGCGTCGCACACGGGCGCCGCGGCCGGGGTCTCCAGCGCGACGAACGTCCCGTCCGGCACGCGGACGGGCCGCGTCACGCGGTCCACCGACGCGGGATCGATGGGGCCGTAGATGTGCGGGTAGATCCGCCCCGGATCGTCGAACCGCCACGGGCTGCCGACCCGGTCGAGGTCGAGCGTCAGGAGCAGGAACGTCCGCGGGTCGGAGCGGTAGTGGCGGTTCGCGGTGGCGAGCATCGCCGCCTCGCCATCGGTGCAGTGCGCGAACCCCTCGTCCGCGAGCGATGCCGCCTCGTACGGGGCATCGGCGGCGCGCGCAGCCCACGTGACGGCCGGGACGAGATGGAACGTGGGGCGCGACACGTCAGTCGCCGACCGGCACCGCCGGCTGGTCGACGTGGATCCAGCGTCGGTCGAGCACGAGCTGGAGGACGCTCGGGCGATCGGCGGCGATGGCCGCGCGAAGCGCCGGCTCGAACGCGTCGTCGGTCTCCACCCGGACCCCGCGGGCACCGCACGCACGCGCGACCGCCGCGAAGTCGAGCGGCCCGAGGTCCGTCGCGGGCGTGCTGCCGCTGGGTCGTGCCTCCTGGTGCATCCGGATGGTCCCGTACCGCTCGTTGTCGAACACCAGCACGATGACCTTGGCGTGCTCGCGCACGGCCGTCTCGATGTCGGCCAGCGTCATCGCCAACCCGCCGTCCCCGACGAGCGCCACGACCGGCCGGTCGCGATGGACGATCGACGCGGCGATCGCGGCCGGCAATCCGTAGCCCATCGCGCCCGATGTCGGCCCGAGGAAGGTGCCGGGCCGCCGGAACCGGAAGCCCCGTGCCGCCCAGCCGCCGAAGTTGCCGGCATCGGTGGTGATGATGGCGTCGTCCGGAAGCAGCCGTCGGAGCGCCGCCACGACGCGCCCGGGATGCACGCCGGGACCGGACCACTCCCCGCCGTCGACCTTGGTGGCCCGTTCCCACGCCGCCTTGTCGGTCTCGTTGTGGCGGAGGCGGGCCTGGAGCGGCTCGGCGAGGAGGACCGCGTCCTTGAGCCGACCCAGTGCGGCTCGCACGAACGCCTTGGCATCCGCCTTGACCACGAGCTCCGGGGCGCCGAACCACGGCCGTGGCGAGGGGTCGACATCGACATGGATCCAGCGCTGCCCGGGCGCGGGGATGGCGTAGGCCGACGTGGTGATCTCGTTGAGCCGGGCACCGAGCACGACGATGAGGTCGGCCGCTTCGAGCCGCTCGCGCACGACGCTCGGCGCGCCGTACCCCGCCATCCCGAGATACAGCGCATGGTCGTTGGGGATGACGTCACCTCGGCGCCACGTGGCGATCACGGGCACCTGGAGGAGCTCGACGAGCTTCGTCAGGTCATTGGAGCAGCGGGCGCGCAGGATGCCGCCCCCGGCGAGGATCACCGGCCGCTCGGCACCGGCGAGCGCGTGGAGGACCTTGCGGACCTCGTCGAGCTCGGGGCGGGCGGGCTGCGGTCGGACGCTGGGGACGCTGGTGCCGTCCGGGAGCGGCGCATCCAGGACGTCCTCCGGTAGCGACAGGACGACGGGTCCCGGGCGATCCGCGGTCGCGTGACGGACGGCCTCGGCGAGGATGTCGGCCGCGCTCGCCGGGTCGTCGAGCTCCGCGGCGAAGACGCCGAGGCGGCCGAAGGTGTCGACGATGTCGACCTCCTGGAACGCCTCGCGCCCGCGCAGCTCGCGGTCGACCTGGCCGACCAGGACGAACATCGGCGTGGAATCGGCCTTCGCCGTGTGGATGCCGATGGCCAGGTTCGCGGCTCCGACGGCGCGCGTGCCGAGGCAGGCCGCGGGACGGCCGGTGAGCTGGCCGTACGCCTCCGCGGCGAACGCGGCGGTGCCCTCGTGGCGCGTGGCGACGACGCGGATGCCGGCCGCCTCGAGCGCCTCGAGCGCGCCGAGGAAGCTCTCGCCCGGGACGGTGAACGCGATGCGGACGCCGGCGGCACGAAGGGTCGCTGCGATCAGCTCGGCGACGGTCTTCGGGGCGACCGGGATCGGTGGCTCCCCGGTGGCCTCGCCGTCGTCGCCGGTGGGCGCCGGCTCGTCGTCGACGATGCCGTCGGCCCGATCGTCGGCCGCGATCACGGTCGCTTCCGACGCGACCTCCTGGTCCGCGATGCCGTGCGCTGCATCGTCCGTGTCATCGACTGGGCGTTCCGATCCGGCCTCGTGGTCGGCGACCGTGAGAGCCGCAGCATCGGGATCGTCGACGACCGCCGCCTCCGATGCGCGTCTCCTCGCCGGCGATGCCTCCGGCCGCATCGGTGCCTCTCATCGACGGACGTTCCCGATCCGGCGTCGTCGTCGGCGATGGTCTCGGCTGCGCCGACCGTCGCCTCGGTGACGGGCGTCGTGCCCGCGGGGTCGACGTCGCGTCGTCGCGGTCGACGGTCGGTCGTCGGGTCGGCATCCGGCTCGAGGGCGTCATCGGGACGCGGCGCGTCGTCGAGGTGGGGCGCGTCGGGCGGGAGCATCGCGGCCTCCTGTGCCGGCCGGCGACGGCGGTCCGTCGGGCGACCGGTCGAGATCGACGGGACGACCTGCCCCGTCCCTAGTTCGTCGGGGTGGCGACCAGCGAGGCGACGAGCCCCAGGATCACGATCACGGCGACGATCGCCATGATGACGCGCGCAGCCTGGGATCCGGGCATCGGTCAGCGGTAGTTTTCGAACTGGAGCGGCACGGCCTCGTCGAGCTCGCGAAGCCGTACGATCACCTTCTGGAGCTCGTCCTTGCTCTTGCTCGCGACCCGGATCGCGTCACCCTGCACGCGGGGCTGCGTCTTCGGGAACTCGTCGCGGATGAGCTTGACGAGCTTGCGTGCGAGATCGTCGGGCAGGCCACGCCGAAGGCCGATGACCTGACGGACCTTGTTCCCGCCGGCCGGCTCCACCTTGCCCCAGTCGAAGATCTTGAGCGACAGGTTCCGCCGGACGGCCTTCGACTCGATGAGGTCCTTCACGACCGTGGCGTGGAACTCGTCGTCCGTGACCAGCACGAGCTGGGTCTTCTCCTGGGTCAGGTCGACGTGTGCGTTCTTCAGGTCGTAGCGCTGGATGACCTCGCGCCGCACCTGATCGAGCGCGTTGCGCAGCTCCTGCTCGTCGAAGTCCGACACGACGTCGAACGAGACCTCGCCGGCCATGACCCTCCTCGGTGCGGGCGTCGGGGTGTGCTCGTCCATGGTATGCGACCACGCGCATCGCCTCAGGACCCAAGCCGACCGGACCACGGATCTCGTCGTGCGCGGAGCCGGGCGAACCGTCCGGCGACCCATCGCCAGCGACCGGGACGACGGCGCTCCGGGATGCGTCGAGTCGCATCACTCGGCAGCGCGACCCGCCGCCTCGCACCGGCCTCGCCGGTATCCTCGATCGCCATGCGGATCACGTTCCTCGGCCAGGCCGGGTTCTTCCTCGAGACCAAGGGCGTCAGCATCCTCGCCGATCCGTGGTTCAACCCCGCGTACTTCGCGTCGTGGTTCCCCTTCCCCGCCAACGACGGCATCGATCCGCGGGTCATCGGCTCGCCCACGTACCTCTACGTGAGCCATCTCCACCACGATCACTTCGATCCGCGCTGGCTGACCGAGCATTGCGACAAGGACGCCCAGGTCCTGCTGCCCGCGTACCCGCTGGAGACCCTGCGCAAGGAGCTCGAGCGGCTGGGCTTCCACCGGTTCATCGAGACGCAGGATCTCGTCCCGTTCGAGGCCGGGCCGCTGACGGCTGATGATCAACGCGCTGAGCGCGCCCACCGACGGTCCCATCGGCGACTCGAACCTGCTCATCGACGACGGCGATGTCCGGGTCCTCAACATGAACGACTCGCGGCCCATCGATCCCGATCAGCTGCTCTCGCTGGGCAAGCTGGACGTGCTGTTCCTCCAGTTCTCGGGCGCCATCTGGTACCCGATGGTCTACGAGTTCCCGCCGCGTGCGAAGGAGGTCCTCGCCCACAAGAAGCGCGTGGCGCAGCTCGCGCGCGCCTTCCGCTACATCGAGATCCTGGACCCGACGTTCGTGGTCCCGAGTGCCGGACCGCCGTGCTTCCTCGACGACGACCTGTTCGCGCAGAACGACGCGGTGGACGATGAGACGAACATCTTCCCCGACCAGACGATCTTCCTCGAGCACATCCGGGAGCAGGGCCGCGACGGCGGCCGGCTGATGCTCCCGGGCACGATCGCGGAGATCACCAGGACCAGCTTCGAGGTCACGCACCCGCAACCGCCCGAGACGATCTTCGGGGCCGCGAAGCCCGCCTACCTCGAGGCGTACCGCGAGCGGAAGCGCGAGGTCATCGCCCAGGAGAAGAGCCACTGGGAGGGCAAGCCACGGGTCGACCTCCTGGCCGCGCTCGGACCGTGGTGGGAGCCGCTCCTCGAGGAGGCCGATCTGATCGCGGCGGGCATCAACGAGCGGGTCGCGCTCGACGTCGGCGACGAGGTCATCGTCATCGACTTCCTGACCCGCAAGGTCCGCCACCCCGATCCCGACGAGGACGAGCCGCGCTACCAGTTCTTCATCGAGCGGTCGCTCGTCGAGCACCTCGTCCGGGAGCACGTCGACGACTGGGTCAACGAGCTGTTCCTCTCGATGCGCTTCTCGGCCAAGCGCAAGGGCCCCTACAACGACTACGTCTACACGTGGTTCAAGTGCCTGACCGAGGAGCGGCTCCAGTACGCCGAGGGCTTCTATGCCGAACGCGGTCCGACGCAGGGCACGTTCGAGCTCGACGGCTGGTGCGTCCAGAAGCGCTGCGCGCACATGAAGGCGGACCTCGCGCGCTTCGGCTCGATCGAGAACGGCGTGCTCACCTGCAGCCTCCACAGCTGGCAGTGGGATCTGGCGACCGGCGCCTGCCTCACCTCGGATGGCCACAAGCTCTACGCGCGTCCCGCGGGCGAGGAGGACGATCAGGCGCCCAGGCCCGAGGACGCCCGTCCGCCACTCACCGTGAGTCACGACTCCGAGTCGACCGCGGCGGCGGAGGGCGGCGCGGACGATGTGGACGCGTCGAATCTCGAGCGTGAGCCCGGCGCCGCCTGACCGCGGACGCGTCGGCGGCTGGCGCCCGCTCGTGCGTCCGGCCGACCGTCTCGGGCCCGGTCGTCGCTAGCCGCAGGGCAGCAGGCCGAGCCGCTCCTTCGCGCGCAGCACGCGCGCGACGCTCTCGTCGATGCGCCGCCGGAACGCGTCGTCCTGGTTCGCCTTGACGAGCAGCGCGCGCGCCATCTCGACCGCGTCGGCGGTCTGGTTGACGACGAGCATGTCGCCGCCGGCCGCGATGTAGTCGATCGCCCGCTGCCCGGCCGGGATCGACGCGACCGCGGTCGCGCCGAGCGCGTCGGACAGGACGACCCCGTCGAAGCCGAGATCGTGGCGCAGCATCCCGCCCAGGACGATCGGCGAGAACACGGCGAGGTGGGCGGGGTCGATGCGTTCGTAGGTCGCGAGCGAGACCATCACGAACGGCACGCCGGCCCGGATCGCCGCGCCGAACGGGCGGACGAACGCGTCGTCACGGGTCGTGACGCTGTCGACGACGTCGGCCACGTGGTCCGTGTTGCCGGCCACGCGCCCCAGACCCGGGAAGTGCTTGGCGCTGGTCGCCGCGCCTCCGGCCGCCAGCCCGCGGATGAACGCGGCGACGTGCGTCCCCACGGTCACCGGGTCGCCACCGTACTCGCGCTGGAGCTGCCCGATGGGCGCGTTGTCGTCCTCGGTGCCTGGCGGGACGACATCGGCGACCGGGGCGAGGTCCAGGTTCACCCCGGCTCGCACGAGCTCGCGACCCCAGCGCGCCGCGTCCTGCTCGAGCGTCGAGGGCGCCATGGTCCCCTGCTCCACCGCTGACGGGATGCGCTGGAAGCCCTTCCCTCGGAGCGCCTGGATGAGGCCACCCTCCTGATTCGCGGCGATGAGGAAGCCGATGCGTCCGGTGGCGGCCTGGGTCGCCTGGGCCTGGACCGCATCGGTCACGGCGCGGATGCCGTCCACGCCGGCCGTCGTCGTGGCGGTGAACAGCATCGAGCCCACGTGCTGGTCGCGGATGGCGGCGCGCTCCGCGTCGTCGAGGCGGTCCTTGACGAGACCGATCATGAACAGCTGCCCGACTCGCTGCGCCTCGGACAGCGAGGCCAGGACGTCGGCGGCGCAATCGGCACCGGCAGTGGCACTGGCAGTGGCGCCGGCGGTCGCGGTCGGTCGCGTGGTCGGGGCGACGGTCGGAGCCGGCGTGGCCGTGGCGGACACCGACGGGATCGGGCTCGCCGACGGGCCGACACGCGGCGAGGTCGTCGGGCGCGTGGTTCCTGCCGGTGCACTCGGGCTCGGCGACTCGTGGACGACAGCGCCGATGCAGCCGCCGAGGAGCGTGGCGCACACCGCGACGGCCGCGAGCGGCCGCAGCGACGGGAGGCGCGAGAACGAGCGATGCATCGTGCTCATCGTGCCGTGCGGGGACGCATCACGCCGCCGCCCGTGTGACGCGGCGGGTCGATAGCCTTGGGTCATGGACATCGTCGACGCCCGCCTGCTGATCGACCACCTGTACTGGATCCGCGACCGCATCCTGACGGGCGCCGAGCAACCGGGCGTCGTCCTGATCGATCCCGCGCCGGTCACCATCCGCGACCTGCGCGCGACGCTCGTCCACGAGCTCGACGTGGAATGGAGCTGGCGTGTCCGGCTCCAGCGCGACGACCCCACGGCGTTCTCGCCCGACGACGAGGAGCTCGACCCGGCTGACTTCGCGACCGTCGATGCCATCCGGGAACGCTGGCTCGAGGACGAGGCGGAGATGCGCACCTGGCTCGCCGCCCTGACCGACGCGGATCTCGCGGCCCGGTGCCGGGCCGAGCGCGACCTCGAGCATCCGTTCTGGCATCACCTCCAGCACCTCTACAGCCACGGCATCCAGCAGCTGAGCGATGCGGCCACGTCGCTCTCGACGCAGGGCCATTCGCCGGGCGAGCTGGACTTCCTGGAGTTCGTCGAGGAACGGACCCGCCGCGGGTAAGACCCGCGGACCTAGCGCGCCGCGCGTTCGCGCAGCCGCTCGACGAGGCGCTCCGCGGCGACCGTGGAGCGCCCGCCGCCCATCACCAGGACGACGTCCCCGGGCTCGACGAGCTCGGCCAGCCGGTCGCCGCTCGCCTCCGGGGAGCCCGTGGCCAGCGCCTCGAAGGACGCCCGTGCCGTGGTCGCGTCGGCCAGCGCCTGCGCGGAGGTGATCGTCGTGTCGGGGTCGCGGATCGCCCAGATGTCGACGACCGCGGCGCGGTCGGCCTCCGCGAGGACCTCGGCGAAGGCGTCGAGCATCGCCGCGGTGCGGTGGTAGGTGAGCGGCTCGTACACGGCCCACAGGCGGCGCCCCGGGTACCGCTGGCGGACCGCGGCGTACGTCGCCCGGATCGCGGTCGGGTGGTGGGCATAGTCGTCGAGGACGACCACGCCGCCCACATCGCCCTTGAGCTCCATCCGCCGGCCGACGCCCTGGAACGACGCCAGGCCGCCGATGATCGCGTCGGCGTCGAGCCCGGCCACGAGCGCGCCACCCGCAGCGACGAGCCCGTCAGCGACCATGTGGCGCCCGGCGAGCTGCAGCCGGACCCGGTCGACCCGCCCGGGCGCGAGCCCTGCCAGCGCCAGCTCCACCCCGGCCTCGTCTTCGGCGACGATGGCTCCGCCGATCCCGCCCGATGCATCGGCGGCGGCCGCCGCGCTACGGGCATCGCGTCCCGCAGCCACGAGCTCGACCGGCAGCGTGCGGCCCGGCCAGTCGCTGAGTGCGCCCACGACCCGCCGCACGCCGCGATCGCCGACGTTCGCGACCAGGACCGGCCGCTCCCCGCCCCCGTCGAACCCGCGGATCCAGGCGACGTACGTCGCGACCACGGCGTCCTCGTCGGGGAACACGTCGGGGTGGTCCCACTCGACCGAGATCAGACAGCCGATCGCGGGCCGATACGGGTCGAAGTTGCCGGCGTATTCATCGGCCTCGACGACGAAGTCCCGGCCGCGGCCCACGCGGGCGACCGACGGCGACGGCGTCGCGAGGTGGGGCGGCAGCGGTGCGCCGACGAACCCGGACGGGTCCCGGCCGCCCTCGGCGAGGAGATGCAGCAGCCATCCCGCGGTGGTCGACTTGCCGTGCGTGCCGGTGACGCCGATCAGGCGGCGGCCTCGCGTCGCTGCTGCGTCGGCGATGACCTGCTGGACCTGCTCCGGCTCGACGCCGGCGCCGGTCGCCGCGAGCATCTCCGGATGGTCCGGATGCACGGCGGTGATCGCCTTGGTGACCGCCAGCCGGTCGACGATGGCTGCGCCGGCCTCGTCGACGATGTGCCGGGCGTCGTGCGACGTGGCGACCCGCACCCCGGCCGCGGCGATCGCAGACGCCAGATGCCCCACGCCCGAGGCGTCGCATGCGGTCACGCGCGCCCCGACGGCGGCGGCGTGGATCGCCGCGCCGGCCGAAGCCGCGCCGCCCACCCCGAGGACATGGATCCGCTCGCCCGCGCGGATGGCTCGCGCGGGACGCGCGGGCGCGAGGCCGCGCGAGATCTCGGCGGCGGTGCGCGTCACGAGGATGCGGGCGAAGGCGTCGAGATCGACGGGTTCGCGGCCGGCGCCGGGGTCGCCTCGACCCGTCGCAGCAGCAGCTCCAACGCGGCGCGCGCGCTCTCGACCTTGTTGCCGTTCCGGTCGAGGTCCCAGCGCTGGCGGATCACCTCGACGCCGTCGGCATCGGCGACCGCGAGGTACGTGAGCCCGACGGGCTTCTCCGCGCTGCCGCCGCCGGGACCGGCGACGCCCGTCGTCGACACTGCCAGCTCGGTGCCGAAGCGCGCCCGCGCCGCCGTCGCCATCGCCCGGGCGACCTGCGCGCTGACGGCGCCATGTGCCTCGATCAGCGCGCCGTCGACGCCCAGGACGTCCGTCTTGGCCTCGTTCGCGTACGCCACGATCGAACCGCGGAAGTAGCCCGACGAACCGGCGACCTGCGTGATGGCATGGGCGACGAGCCCGCCCGTGCACGACTCGGCGGTGGCGACCCACAGGCCGCGCGCGAGGCACGCGGCCTGCAGTCGCTCGGCGAGCTGTTCGAGCGCGTCGAGCGCCTCGAGCGCGTCGAGCGCCTCGCGGTCCGCAGTCACCGGCTCAGCGACGGTTGGTCTTCTTGGGGCCGGCCGGTGGCTGGAACAGCCACGTCTCCGGGTTGCTCTTGTCCGAGAGGCGCCCCAGCGAGTCCCCGTTCAGCGTGAAGTACGTCGCGCTCGATGCGCCCGTCCGGACCTCGATCGAGTCCCTCGCGGTGAACGTGAGCACCTTGCCGGCGTTGAACACCTTGCCCACGTCGCCCGTGACCGGCGACACCTTGCCGTCGACCCACACCTTGAGCCACGCGCGGCTCCCGGAGCCCTTGATCGCGACGACGAGATTGACGCCCTTGAAGGCGATCGTGACGTTCCGCGTCTGGGTCGTGGATCGCTGGTCCTTCGAGGTCGCGGTGATCGCGACCGCCCAGTTCCCCGTCGACAGCTCGAGCGGTGTGCTGAACGCCCCGTCCTCGCCCACCGGGACGGTCACCGGCCCGACGGTCCGACCCGCGGGCGCGGCCGCCGCCGAGGCCGACGGCTTCGGGCTCGCGCTCGCGGCGGGTTTCGCCGAGGCCGCGGGCCGCGCCCCGGGTTCGCCGGCCGCCGGGCCGAGGTAGCTCGCCTTGACGGCGACGCTGACGGCGTTCGTGGCGGTGCCGCTGACCGGGATCGCGCCGTTCTCGAACGACGCCCCGTCGACCGGCGACTTGACGGTCAGCACGGGGGTCTCGATCTGGACGAACGGGACCGTGATGACGACGCGGGCGGGGTTCTCGGCGGGCTTGCCGGTCTCCGGGTCGAGCGCGCCGATGTCGAACTGGTTCCGACCGCGGCGGAGGTCGACCTCGGCGGTCCAGCGACCCTGGGCGTCCGCCGAGACGCGATACGGCTGGGACCGGCCGGGGGTCTCGATGGTGATCGTCGCACCCGGGATGGACGTCCCGCGCAGCACGTACGAGGTCGTGTCGTCCGTCACCTCGAGCACCGCCGTCGACGGTGTGGTCACCTCGAGCGTCGGGGGCTTCGCGTAGCGCAGCAGCTGGACGCCGAGATAGGTGACGAACGCGCCGACGAGCAGCAGGAGGAGCAGCGCCACGATCGCGACCGGGCTGAACGTGATGCTCCGGCGAGGTGCCTCGAGCGGTCGCGGCACGGCGATCTGCGGGGCGGGAGCGATCGCGGCGTCGCCCCGCTCGTGCTTCCACTGGCGCAGGACCTCATCCGCATCGAGGCCGAGGTACGCCGCGTAGTTGCGCAGGAAGCCCTTGGTGTAGACGGCGCCCGGGAGCTCGCGGTACTCGCCGCGCTCGAGGGCGGCGAGGTACCGGGCGCGGATCTTCGTGTCGCGCTCGGCCCGGTACAGGTCGACGCCCTTGCGCTCGCGCGCGGCGTACAGCCGCTCGGGGAGGCTCGGCCCGGCGTCCGCGAGGCCGCGCGAGGCGGCCTCACCCCGAAGCTCCGTGCGGAGCTCCGCGGCGTGGCGCCGTGCCTCCTCGCGCGTCGTCATGTCTCGTCCTTCCGACGCCCCGAGCATCGACCATCAGGCCGATGGTCCGGCGCTCGGGCGACCGACCCATCGCCGCACGAATCGTACCCCTCGGGCGCGCCGATCACCCTAGGACGTTCGGATGGTCTTGCGGCGTCACCCGTCCATGTCCCCGTCGCCGTCCGTGCGCAGCCAGTTGTCCGGGCCGTACACGATGCGGGGCACTGCCGGGTTGCGCGGGTCCTGCGGGCCGATGATCCCGTAGCGCTCCAGCTCGTCCATCACCCGGCTCGCCCGCGAGAAGCCGAGCTTGAGCTTGGTCTGGAGCATCGAGGTGCTGGCCTTGTTGAGGGTCGTCACGAGCTCGGCGGCACGGGGGGTCATCTCGTCGACATCCCGGGCGGCCAGCCACCCGAACTGACCGTTGGAGCCGCCGTCCTCGTCGCCCGGCGCGTACGCCAGGATCTCCTCGTCGTAGAAGGTGCGACCACCGGTCTGGTCGAGCCAGTGCTTGGTGACCGCGGTCACCTCACGGTCGCTCACGTACACGCCCTGGAGGCGCACCGGTCGCGGCAGGTCGACGGGCTGGTAGAGCATGTCGCCGCGGCCGATGAGGTCCTCCGCCCCCGGCGCGTCGAGGACGGTCCGCGAGTCGACCATCGAGGCCATCGCGAACGCGATCCGGGACGGCACGTTGGCCTTGATCAGGCCGGTGACGACGTTGACCGACGGACGCTGCGTGGCGAGGACGAGGTGGATGCCGACCGCGCGGGCCTTCTGGGCGATCTTGACGACCGGGTCCTCGATCTTCCGGCCCTCGCGCATGATCAGGTCGGCGAGCTCGTCGATGATGAGGACGACGTACGGCAGCCGCTCGTCGGCGTGCAGGTTGGGCAGCTCGTTATAGGCCGCGATGTTGCGGACCGTCTTCGAGGCGAGCTTCTTGTACCGGTCCTCCATCTCGTTGACGGCCCAGTTGAGGACGCCCTTGGCCTCGTTGGGTTCGACGATCACGTGCTGCAGGAGATGCGGCAGGCCGTTGAACGGCGCCAGCTCCACCCGCTTGAGGTCGACCAGGATCATCCGGACCTCGTCGGGCCGGGCGCGCATGAGGATGCTCGTGATGATCGCGTTGACGCACACGCTCTTGCCCGAGCCGGTGGCGCCGGCGACCAGCAGGTGGGGCATCTTCGCGAGGTCGACCGCGTAGGCCTGGCCCGACACGTCGCGCCCGAGCGCGAACATCAGCGGGCTGGGCGCCTCGTGCATCCGGCGCTCCTCGAGGAACGGCCGGAAGCCCACGACCTCGCCCGCCTGGTTGGGGATCTCGATGCCCACCACGCTCTTGCCCGGGATGGGCGCCTCGATGCGGATGGACCGTGCCGCCAGGGCCATCGCGAGGTCGTCGGCGAGCGCCTCGATCCGCGACAGCTTCACGTGGTGCTCGGGCTTCACCTCGTACTGGGTGACGACCGGGCCGGAGTTCGTGGCCACGACCTTGGCCGGGATGGCGAAGCTGCGCAGCTTCTCCTCGATGCGGCTGATGTTCGCGGCGTGGTCGATGCCCTGGCCGGCGCGCGTCGGCACGCGTGGCTCGAGGAGGTCGATCGTCGGCAGGGTCCACGCCCTGGTCTGGAGCTCTTCGAGCGCGGTGGGCTCGGCGGCCTCCTCGGCGAGGGCGACGGCGGCCGCATCGCTCAGGGCGGAGTCGATCGCCATCGGCGCCGTGCCCGTCGCTGCCGGTGCCGTTCCCGCCCGTGCGCTCCACCGCCACCCGGGGCACGACATCGTCGCCGGTCCACACCGTGCGGCTGAGCGGCGCGCTCGCCGACGCGCTGAGCGGCTCGTCGAGGATGTTCCCGTTCGCGACCGGCGCGCTGGCCTCGGCGCCCCATGCTCCCGCCTGACCCGGGACCGGCGTCGCGGCGGCCGCGCCGAGCTTGATGCCCCGGCTGAGGCGGCCGGGCTTGTCCTCGTCGGGCGCCGGCTTGGCACGACCCGGCCCGACGGCGGTCCCCCGGCCCTCCGGCGCCTTCGCGCGCGCGTCGGTGAACGCCGTCCCGACCGCTCGGCCGGCCCCGGTGACCGGGCGCAGCAGCTGGCGCAGCGGCAGGTCGAACGCCAGCAGCAAGCCGATCAGGAGCACCGCGATCAGGATCACGAACGCTGCCGGGACCGGCAACAGGCGCGGCGACGTGGCGTTCCCCACGAGCAGCGTCTCCACCCACGACCCGATCCGGCCGCCGGTGTTGGCGGGCCCGGAGAACCTGACGAGCTGGAACAGGCCCAGCAGCGCCGTGTACGCGAGCGCGATCCCGATGAGCGTGCGGCCCCACGGGGCGCCGTTCTCCTTGCCGGGACCCCATTCGATGTACCAGCCGGCCACGAGCAGGACGAACGGCAGCAGCCACCGCCCCGCCCCGAAGAACGGCACGATCGCGTCGCGCACCCAGTCGGTCAGGCGGCCCTGACCGGGCAGCAGCAGCGCGATGAGGAGCACCGCGCCCAGCGCGAGCAGGAAGATCCCCAGCAGCGAGCGGGCGACGGCGGGCGAGATGCCCAGCTTCATCGACGGCAGGGGCAGCGCGCCGCCACCGCGCGTCCGGCGACGCGTCGAGCGCGGGGTGGTGGTGCGGCGCGGGCGTGGACCGCCGGGTCGTTCGAGCCACCCGCTAGACCTCGACCACGACGGGAAAGACCATCGGCCGGCGCTTCGTCTGCTCGTACAGGAAGCGCGAGACGCCGTCCTTGATCTGGACCTTGAGCAGCGCGACCTCGCTGATGTGGTCACCCGGCGTCTGGATCGCCTGGACGACCCGCCGGGCCGCCTCGTCGATGATCGGATCCTCCTCGTTGCCGTGGACGAAGCCGCGGGTCACGATCTCGGGCCGGCCGACGACCTTGCCGGTCTGCTTGTCGACCTGGACGACGATGAGGAACATGCCATCGTTCGCGAGCGCGCGCCGGTCGCGCAGGACGATCTCGCCCACGTCACCCACCGACAGCCCGTCGACGAACACGTACCCCGCGCTCACCGGGTTGCCGCGTCGCGCGCTGCCATCGGCCGCGATCTCGATGGGCGTGCCGTTCTCGATGATGAACACATTGTCGGGCTTCACCCCCGTGTCGATCGCCAGGCGGCCGTGCTGGACCTGCATCCGGAACTCGCCATGGATGGGGATGAAGTAGCGCGGTTTCGTCAGGCCCAGCATGAGCTTGAGCTCTTCCTGGCTGCCGTGGCCCGAGACATGCGCCCGGCGGATCGTGTGGTACAGGACGTTCGCGCCGGCCTTGAACAGGTTGTCGATCGTGCGCGCGACGTACTCCTCGTTGCCCGGGATGGGGCTGGCGCTGACGATGACCGTATCGCCCGGCTGGATCTCCACGAAGCGGTGGTCGCGATTGGCCATCCGCGCCAGGCCCGACATGGGCTCGCCCTGGGCGCCGGTGGTCGCGATCGTCAGCCTGGCGGCGGGGACCTCGTTGATCTTGTCCTTGGACACCATCCGTGTCGGGTCGAACTTCAGGTAGCCCAGCTCGGACGCGATGCGCGTGTTCTGCTCCATCGACCGGCCGATGACCGCCACGTTCCGGTCGAAGGTCGCCGACGCGTCCAGGACCTGCTGGATGCGCGCGATGTTGCTGGCGAAGGTCGCCACGATGACGCGCCCGTCGAGGCCCTGCATGATGTCGCGGAAGGCCTCGCCCACGGTCCGCTCGGACGGGGTGTAGCCGGGATTCTCGGCGCGGGTGGAGTCGGACAGCAGGCAGACCACGCCTTCCTGGCCAAGCCGCGCGAGCGTGTGGAAGTCGGACAGCTTGCCGTCGACCGGCGTGTGGTCGAACTTGAAGTCGCCGGTATGCACGACGATCCCGACCGGTGTCCGCAGGGCGATGCCCATCGCGTCCGGGATCGAGTGCCCGACGCGGAACGGCACGACGGTGAACGGGCCGATCGTCACCTCGTCGCCGGGCTCCAGGGCGTGGAGCGGATTGTTGTGGAGCTTGTGCTCCTTGATCTTGTTGCCCAGCAGGCCGCGGGCCAGCGTGGACGCGTAGATCGGCACGCCCGGGAACTCGGGGAGGACGTACGGCAGCCCTCCGACATGGTCCTCGTGCGCGTGCGTGATGAGGAACGCCCGGACGTTCTCGCGGCGCTCCTTGAGATAGGTCACGTCGGGCACGACGAGGTCGATGCCGAACATCTCCTCGTCGGGGAACATCAGGCCGCAGTCGATGACCACGATGTCGTCGCCGTACTCGAACACGTACATGTTCTTGCCGATCTCGCCCACGCCGCCGAGCGGCAGGATGCGGAGCGAGGGGCGACCGTCGGACGGCTGCTGGGTCATCGTCAGAACAGCGTGAGCTGGTCGGCGTCGGGCTGGGCGCGATCGACGACGGCGCCGGGGAGTTCGGGCTCGGAGGCGGTGGCGACGGCTGCGGGCAGCGGGGTCGACGCGGGCTCGGCGTCCGGTGCGGGGGCGCCAGGCACGGGGGCCGTCGGTGGCCCGGCGGTCGCCGCCGCGTCACTCGGCGGAGTCTCCGTCCACGGCTCGAGCGGCGGCGCGTCGGCCAGCCAGTCGGGCTCGGGCGGGACCTCGTCGATGGGCAGCTCGGTCGCCGGCGTCACACCCGGTGCGGCCGCGACCACGGTGAACGCGGGCGGGTCGGCCGGGGCTGACGGCGTCCACGGGGCGTCGGGCGTCCCCTCGCGGACCGCGCGGGCACGCAGCAGCGTCTCCGGGATCCGCGCGATGTCGTCATAGCTCATGCGCTCGACGGCGGCGGCGCGCAGGGCAGCCGCGGGATGGAACATCGGGAACACCAGCGCCTGGCGCGCCCCGGTCTCGGGGTCCGCCGGCCGGACCGTCCCGTGGGCCGAGGTGATGCGTGCGCCGGGCAGGAACGTGCCCATCGAGTGGCGGCCCAGCGTGACGACGACCGCGGGGTCGAGGATCTCGAGCTGACGCCGCAGGAACGGCTGGCACGCGGCGATCTCGTCCGGGGCCGGATCCCGGTTGTCCGGCGGCCGGCACTTCACGACGTTCGTGATGTACACCTGCTCGCGCGACCAGCCGATCGACCGCAGCAGCTGCACGAGCAGGCCGCCGGCCCGGCCCACGAACGGCCGGCCCTCACGATCCTCGTTGACGCCCGGCCCCTCGCCCACGAACACCACCTCGGTGTCCGGGTCACCCTCGCCCGGGACGGCCTTGGTCCGGCCCTCGTGAAGCCGGCATCGGGTGCACGCTCGCACCTCGGCGGCCACCGCCTCGAGCGCCGTGCGGCGCTCGGCATCGATCACGCGACGCCCTCGGCCACCCGTTCCTGCGACGACGCGACGCGCCGGCCCGCCGCCTGGACCCAGCCGCGCTGCACGAGCACCTCCGCGAGCTGGACGGCGTTCGTCGCGGCGCCCTTGCGGAGGTTGTCGGACACGATCCACAAGGACAGGCCGCGGCCGTCGGGGATCGAGGCGTCCTGGCGGACCCGGCCGACGTAGATGTCGTCGGTGCCGCCGGCGACCGTGGCCAGTGGGTAACGGTGCGCGGCGGGATCGTCCTGGACGATGACGCCGTCGACCCGGGCGAACAGCTCACGCGCCCGGGCGGGCGTGATGGGCGCGCGCGTCTCGACGTGGACCGCCTCGCTGTGGGCGTAGAACACCGGGACGCGGACGGCCGTGCACGCGACGCGGAGGTCGGGCAGGTGCAGGATCTTGCGGCTCTCCGCGATGACCTTCCACTCCTCCTTGGTCGAGCCGTCCTCGAGGAACACGTCGATCTCGGGGAGGGCGTTGAAGGCGATGGGGTGCGGGTAGACGGTGGCCTGCTTGGGCTGCCCCGCGGCGTGGGCGGCGATCTGCGCCTCGAGCTCGGCGATGGCCTTGTGGCCGGTGCCACTCACGCTCTGATAGGTGTCGACCACGACGCGCTCCAGGCCGACGCTGTCGCGCAGCGCCATGAGCACCGGCACGAGCTGCATCGTGGAGCAGTTCGGGTTCGCGATGATGCCCTCGTGGGCCTCGAGGTCCTCGGGATTGACCTGGCTCACCACGAGCGGGATGTCGGGCTCGTAGCGCCACGCGCTGGAGTTGTCGATGACCGTGGCGCCGCGATCCGCCGCCTCGGGCGCGAGCGCCTTGGACGTGCCGCCACCCGCGGAGAACAGCGCGATGTCGACGCCCTCGAACGCATCGGGGGTCGCCTCACGGATCTCGTGCTCCTGGCCGTCGATCGCGATCCGCTTGCCGGCCGAGCGCGCGGAGGCGAGGAGCCGAAGCTCACCGATGGGGAATCGGCGCTCGTGGAGGACCTGGATCATCGTCCGTCCGACGGCGCCGGTGGCACCCACGACAGCGATGGTCAGTGGCGTCTGGGGGCTGGTTCTGGGCATGGTCCGACTCAGCAGCTGATCACGTCGGGCACCGCGCGAGGATAGCACGGGGCCTCCCCGCGACCAGCCTCGGATGGCCCTCCCCGAGCGTGCGAAGCCCCGGCCGACGGGCCGGGGCTTCGTGATGCGCGTGGGTTCGGGCGTCGCGCCCGGCGGGCGTCAGCCGGCGCCGGACGTCGCCAGGTGCCGCTGCATCGCGGCCTTGCGCGACAGGTTGATGCGGCCCTGGCGGTCGATCTCGATGACCACCACCATGACCTCGTCGCCCACGGACACGACGTCCTCGACGGACGGCACGTGGTAGTCGGCGAGCTCGCCGATCCGGACGAGGCCCTCCTTGCCGGGCATGATCTCGACGAAGGCGCCGAAGCCCATGATCCGGGTGACCTTGCCCAGGTAGAGGGCGCCCACTTCGACCTCGCGCGTGAGGCTCTCGATCCACTGGATCGCCTTGCGCGCGTTGTCGCCGTTGACCGCCGCGACCTCGACCGTGCCGTCGTCCTCGACGTTGATCTCGGTCCCGGTCTCCTCCTGGATCTTGCGGATCATCGAGCCGCCCTTGCCGATGATCTCGCGGATCTTCTCGGGGTTGATGTGGATGGTCGTGATCCGCGGCGCGAACTCGGACATCTCCGTGCGCGCCGACGGCAGGACCTCCTCCATCTTGTCGAGGATCGTCATGCGGGCGGCGAACGCCTTCTTGAGGCCCTCGCGGATGACCCGCTCATCGATGCCCTTGACCTTGATGTCCATCTGCAGGGCCGTCACGCCGTCGCGGGTGCCGGTGACCTTGAAGTCCATGTCCCCGAACGCATCCTCCTTGCCGAGGATGTCGGTGAGGACCTGGAACCGGCCGCCGGCCGACTCGAGGACGAGGCCCATCGCCGCGCCGGCGACGGGCGCCTTGATCGGCACGCCGGCGTCCATCAGCGCGAGGGTCGAGCCGCAGGTCGACGCCATCGACGTCGAGCCGTTGGACGTCACGCACTCCGACACGACGCGGATGACGTACGGGAACTCGTCCTGGGGCGGGAGGACGGGGATGAGGGCGCGCTCGGCGAGGTTGCCGTGCCCGATCTCGCGCCGCCCGGGGCCGCGCATCGGCTTGTTCTCGCCGGTGCTGTACGGCGGCATGTTGTAGTGGTGGAGATAGCGCTTCTCGGTGTCCGGGCTGATCGTGTCGATCCGCTGGACATCGCTGGACGGTCCGAGCGTCGCGACGCTGAGCGCCTGCGTCTGGCCGCGGGTGAAGAGCCCGGAGCCGTGGGCACGCGGCAGGAGGCCCACCTCGACCGAGATCGGGCGCAGCTCGTCGACGCCGCGGCCGTCCATGCGGACGCCGTCGTCGATGACGAGCTGGCGGACGGTCTTCTTGTGCAGCAGCCCGAACAGGCTCTTGCTGACGCGCGCCTCACGGCGAGCCGCATCGAGGAGCTTGTCGGGATCGCCACCGTCGCGGTTGGCGCGGATGGCCGCCGCGATGCCCTGCTTGAGGGTCGAGATCCGACCCGGCAGGTCGTTCGCGAACCACAGCAGCAGGTCGGCCGTCGCCTGGGCGTCGGGCAGCGCGCGGTGGTTCTGGGCGAGCTCGATGCCGAAGAACCGGCTGAGCGTGTCGAGGCGGTAGTTCTCGAGGTCCGGGTAGCCCTCGCGCGCGATCGTCAGCGTGTCGAGGTAGCGGCCCTGCTCGATCCGGGTGCCGTCACCGAGCGCCGCCTCGAGGAAGGCGATGTCGAAGCCGACCGAATGGCCGACCAGCAGCGCGTCGCCCACGAAGTCGAGCGCCTTGCGCGCGGCCTCCTGCGGCGCTCGGCTTGCCCTTGACGTCCTTGTCGGTGATGCCGTGCATCTGGTTGCCGACGATCGGACGCTCCGGGATCGACCAGCGTCGACCAGGTGTCGGTGACCTTGCCGCCCTTGATGCGGACCGCGGCGACCTCGAGGAGGTCGGCGACCTTCGGGTCGGTGCCCGTGGTCTCGACGTCGACGATCACGAACTCGCGACCGGCGTCGTGCTGTTCGACGAACGTCAGGACGCTGTCGGTGGCGGGCTCGAGGTACGGCACGCGCTTGGGCTTGCCGACGGCCTCGCGGAGCTGCTCCTGGAGCTCGATGAGCGGGCGGAGCGCGCGATGGCCGAACAGGATGGCCTCGGCCATCACGTCCTCGGGCAGGATCTTGGCGCCGGCCTCGACCATCATGATCGCGTCGCGGGTGCCGGAGACGACGAGGTCGAGCTCCGAGTCGGCGAGCTGCGAGATGGTCGGGTTGACGACGAACTCGCCGTCGATGCGCCCGATGCGGACCGCGCCGATGGGACCCTGGAACGGGATCTCCGAGATCGTCAGCGCGGCCGATGCGGCGATCGTGCCGAGGATGTCGGGGTCGTTCTCCTGGTCCGTGCTGAGGACGGTGATGACGATCTGGACGTCGTCCTTGTAGCCCTCGGGGAACAGCGGCCGGATCGGCCGGTCGGTGAGGCGGGCGGCGAGGATCGCGTTCTCGGACGGACGCGACTCGCGCTTGATGAAGCCGCCCGGGATCTTGCCCGCGGCGTACATCCGCTCCTCGAAGTCGACGGTGAGCGGGAAGAAGTCGAGGCCGGGCCGCGGCTCGGAGCGATTCGCCGTGCCGAGCACGAGCGTGTCGCCGTAGCGCAGGGTGACGGAGCCGCCCGCCAGCATGGCGAGTCGGCCGGTCTCGATGGTCAGGGTGCGACCACCGATCTCGGTCTCGAAGACCTTGGGTTGGGGCACGAGATGGACCTCCTGGGTCCATGTCGTGAGGATCGACCTTGCGGCGGTGGGCCGCGCCGGCTGCCGGATACGTTCGGACCCCGGTTCCGTGACCGGGGTCCCTTGGCGGCGAGCCTAGCGGCGGAGTCCGAGCCGTCCGATGACGGCGCGATAGCGGAGCGGGTCCTTCTTCACCAGGTAGGCGAGAAGTCTCCGGCGCTGTCCCACGAGCTTGAGGAGGCCGCGGCGCGAATGGTTGTCCTTGGGGAAGCTGCGGAGATGGTCCGTCAGGGCCTTGATGCGCTCTGTGAGCAGCGCGATCTGGACCTCGGGCGAACCGGTGTCGCCATCCTTGGTGGCGTACGACCCGATGACCTCCTGCTTCGTCTCCCGCGCGAGCGGCACTCGTTCCTCCGACACAGACATGTTGAACTACAGCACTTCTTTCAGCGGCGGGAGGATAGCAGCCCACCTGTCGACCGGCAAACGCGGCGGTCGTCGCGCGACCCCTTCGCGTACCGCCGCCGGTGGTCCACGCCGTCGCCCGCAAACGATCCGCCGCGGCACGCTCCTCAGCCGACGGCTGCCCGATCACCCGTTGGCCCTCAGGCCAGCGTCATCGCGAGGTCGGGTCGCAGGATGAACGGGGGCAGGAACGCGGGGATGTTCGAGAACGGCAGCACGTCCGGGATGGAGCTCGATGCCCGAACGAGGCGGCCATGAACGAACGCCGCGCCTCGATCCGTGCCCATGCCTCCGGATACCGGGCAGCGAACGCGGCGCGCAGCGAACCGTCGGCCAGCGCCAGCCCATCCTCGATGTTGGTCGTGAAGTAGGGCGTGCCCGTCGCCGGGATGATGTCCGCCTGGAAGCACATCCCGGATCGGAGCTCGATCGGCGACCCCGACCAGATCGGTGAGTTCACCCACTCGTCGAGATGGAGCTGGTGGCCCGGGTTGAGGAACAGCCCGAAGAACGGGTCGCCCAGGTGCCGCTCGATGATCGCGAAGAGCTCCCCGCCGGTGACGCCGATCCGGAGCGCCGTGTACCACTCGGCGATCGCCGCGAAGTACGGCGCGACCAGCCGCTCGACGTAGTCCGGGATCCCGTCCGGCAGCTCCGACGCCGACTCGACCACGAACCCCGCCCGGCAGTTCAGGGCGCCCCAGATGCCGAACGCCACCGTGAACCGGTCCCCGCGAGCGATCGGCCGATCCGACGGGGAGTGGAGCCCGAACGTCGCCCGTGGCCCCGCCGTCAGCATCAGGTGGCACGACAGCGGCGATCCGTCCCAGCCCAGCAGCGCGACGGCCTCGGCCTCGGTCATGCCGGGTCGCACGCCCCGCAGGACCGCCAGCACGCCCTCCGACGTTCGGCACGCGGCATCCTCGAATGCCGCCAGCTGCTCGACCTCGTTCACGATCCGCAGCCCATCCGCGGGATCGATGAGCAGCGCGGTCGCGTTCGTCACCGCGCCGGCCGAGCCGACGCATGCGCGCAGGTCGTCGGCCAGGTAGGACGGGATGTCGAGCAGCTCGGGCCGCCACAACGGCTTCCAGCCGACGACCCCGACGCGCGACCGTGGTCCCACACCCTCCGCGGCAAGGATCGCGGGGAACGTCTCGGACCGATCGCGCGGCTGCGACGGCAGCGACAGCTCCTGGTAGCGGTGCCGGCGCATCGGCAACGGCGCCGATCCGGCCAGCCCCCAGCACTCGTTGCCCACGAGGATCGCCGGCTCGGCATCGGACGCGACCCCGAGGATCAGCACCGCTTCCTCGAAACGCGGATCGAACCCGGTGAGGAACGAGAGGTTCGCCGAGTGCTCGCGGTCCGCGTAGACGACGATATGGGTGTGACCCGCGTCGCGCGCGCGCTCGCGCAGGCGCGCGATCCGCTCGGCGTACAGGGTGTCGGGGAGCAGCGGGCGGGACGCGGACCGGCCGAACGACGGCAGCTCGACGGGCGCGAGACGCGGCGCGGTCGACGTCATGACCTTTCCGATCCTCTGCTCACGGCGGACCCGAGCCGGGCGTCCAGGGCACGACCGACGACGCGCCGCGCTCCACGACCCCGAACGAGTCCACGTCCATCTTCAGCCATGGGCCGACCTCGCCGTCGGGCCACGTGACGCGGACCTCCGCCGAGGCCGCCGGACCCAGGCCCACATGCTCCCAGCCCAGTTGCCCCGAGATGTGCCCGCCGCCGCTCGTGAGCTCGCGACGGAACGTCGACGTCGCGGTGCGGACCTCGAGCCAGCCGCCCACGGCATCGACATCCGGAGCCGGCTGGCGGACACGGATCGCCAGCCAGTGCGCCGCCGCCGACGTCCCCGTCCCGGTGTTCCGCCAGACCATCGTGGGCGCGCCGAGGTTCACCTGGACGAGGTCGAGCCAGCCGTCGAGATCGAGGTCGACGAGCGCGGCGCCACGCCCGCGAGCGAACGTCACGATGCCGGCCGCCTCTCCACTCTCGACGAACGTCCCGTCGCCACGCCCCAGCAGCAGGTTCGACGGGTCCTTCGACGCGTAGTCCGGCTGCGCCTCCACGTTCCCCTTGGCCACGAACAGGTCCACGACCCCGTCGTCGTTGACATCGGCGAACTGCGGATGCCAGGCGGTCGACGGGAGGTCCTGGCCGCCGACGTACGGCTGGGTCGCCAGCACGCCGGCCGCCTGCGCCATGTCGCGATACGCCGGGCGCGACGGGCCGCCATCCTCGTCGAGGGTCTGCAGCTTGTTGTCGGCCTGGCTCGTGAGGTAGACCTCCGGGCGGCCGTCTCCGGTGAGGTCCTGGCTCGCGATGCCCATCCCGAAGATCACGAGGCGCCGCCAGCCATCCGCCTCGGTGTAGGCACGCGGCGGCTCACCCGGGGCGATCCGGAACAGCTGCTCACTTCCGCCGATGTAGTACTGCCGGTCGTTCGACACCCGCAGATCGCGTCGCCCCGAGGCGTCCCAGTCGCTGAACAGCATCGACAGCGTGCAGTAGCCCGGCTCGAGGAGCAGCGGTGGCGCGTATGTGGTCGCCCCGGCCGAGACCGGGCGGAAGAGCGCGTTCGGGGCGCAGTCGTAGGTCGGGGCCGCCTCGCCGTCCTCCCCGAGCGCGAGATAGCTGCCGAGCGCGAGCGTCGGCAGATCGTTCGCTCCTTCCCACGTCGCGCTGAACGCGGTCGCCCACCGTCCGTCGGCACCGAATCCGAAGGCCTCGTCCGCCGGCTCGAACGAACAGTCGCCGAGCCCGCGAACGAGATGGGTCTCGCCGACGCCCAGGACCGCGAGGTCGGCATGACCGTCGCCATCGAGATCGAGCGGGTAAGCGCCCGTGACGCGCGCGCGCTCCAGCGGCGGCGCGTCGACGCGCTCGAAGCGCAGCGGTCCGCCCACCGGCGACGCGTTCCGGAACAGGGCCGCCGGCCCGTCGCCGCCGGCGAGGTAGAGGTCCGGCCGTCCGTCCTCGTCGCAATCGAGGACCGCCATCCCGCCACCGGTCGACGCCGTGGGTCCACCGCCGAACGTGTGGTCGAGCCCCGACGACGCCGTCTCGTCGACGAATCGCGCGACGGCCGGCGTCGACGGCCTGAGGAGCTGTCCGCCGCGGACCAGCCACACCCCGCCGAGGGCGACGACGGCGACCACCGCGACACCGACGACGACCGCGAGTCGTCGACGAGGGACGGACCTCACGGAGCCGGCGCGATCCCCGAGCCCGCCGGCGCGACGCCCGCCGCGTCGCGCGCGAGCGCATCCAGCCGGGCGAGCGTGGCGATGTGCGCGCGACTGTGCGCGAGCGTCACGCGGGGCGTCGTGCCGATCCAGGATCGCCGCGGTGAGATCCGCCACCTCGAGCGCGTACTGGTCGACCGCCGGCACGTCGATGGTCTCCGGCGACCCGTCGCGCCAGCGGACGAGGGACGGCGGCGGACCGTCGGGCGTGCTCAGGAACGGCGCATCCAGGACCAGCGTGGCGTCGGTGCCGACGATCTCCAGCCGCTGGCGATCGGGGGCCGCGAACCCGCTGTCGAACTGCGCGATGCCGGCGCCCGAGAACGCGAGCTGTCCGGCGAAGGTGCGGTCGATGCCACGCTCGTCGTACGTCGCGAAGCCCGAGGCATGGACGACGTCCGGCCCGAACAGCTGGTGCGCGAAGCTCACCGGATAGCAGCCGACGTCCCAGATCGAGCCGCCGCCGATCGCGGATCCGCCCGCGGGTCGTCGGGACGGTCGAGGAAGAACGAGAACGAGCCGTGGACCAGCCGCAGCTCGCCGAGGTCCCCGCCGTGCGCGAGCTCCAGCGCACGCCGGATCTGCGGGTGGTGGAGGTACATGAACGCCTCGACCGCGATCCGGTCGGTGTCCGCCGCGACGCGCGCGATCGCGTCGACGTCTTCGGGCCGGAGCGCAAGCGGCTTCTCGCACAGGACGTGCTTGCCCGCCTCGAGCGCGCGGATCGTCCACGGCACGTGCAGGTGATTCGGCAGCGCGATGTAGACGACGTCGACATCCGGATCCGCCACGAGCGCGTCGTACGCGTCATAGACCCGTTCCGCGCCGTGGGTCGTCGCGAACGCCTGCGCCCGTGCCCGGTCGCGTGACGCGACCGCGAGGAGCGACCCGCGCTCGTCCGCCTCGATCCCGCGGGCGGCACGTGGCGCGATGCGCCCCGGCCCCAGGATCCCCCACCGCAGCACCGTCACCGCCGGCCGGCCTCCTCGATCCCCGGTCGCGACCGCCGCGACAGGCTCGCGCGCCCGGCTTGACACCGTGGTTCGGTCTGGTGAACGCTAGCACGAACCTTTTCGACGAGAGGAACACAAACCCGGTGATGCGTCGGGACGACATCGGGCTGCGCAGCGAGACCGTTCGCCGCGCCAATCTCTCCGCGATCGTCCGGGAGCTGCACGTGCATGGGCCGCAGTCGCGGTCGGAGCTCGTCGCGCGCACCGGGCTGACTCGCAGTGCCATCCGCGGGCTCATCGGCGAGCTCGTCGCCGCCGACCTTGCCGACGAGGAGCGCGCCGTCCCCCTCGGCGTCCCGGGGCGTCCCTCCCCCGTCGTCCACCCGTCCGCCGACGGGCGTGTCGTCCTCGCGCTCGAGGTCGCGGTCGACTCGCTCGCTGCAGCGACGGTCGGGCTCGGCGGCACGGTGCTCGACCATCGCCGGATCGATCGGCCCGGCCGATCACATCGACGCGTCGAACGGATCGTCGGCGACCTTCTGGAGCTGACCGATGCGCTGGGCATCCCCCGACCGCCGTCGGACGACGTCGTGGGCATCGGCGTGGCCGTGGTCGGCATCGTCCGGCGCGAGGACGGCTTCGTACGCCTGGCACCGAACCTCGGCTGGCGCGACGAGCCACTGGGCGCCCGCCTGCGCGATGCCTTCGGGGGCCGCATCCCCGTCCAGGTCGCGAACGACGCGGACCTGGGTGCCCTCGCGGAGTGGCGGCGCGGCGCGGCGGTGGGCGTGGACAACGTGCTGTTCCTGGCCGGGGAGGTCGGCGTGGGCGGCGGGATGATCGTCGACGGATCGCCGGTCATCGGCGTGGCGGGCTATGGCGGCGAGGTCGGCCACATCCCGGTCGACCCGGACGGACTCGACTGCCGTTGCGGCTCCGTGGGCTGCTGGGAGACCGTCATCGGCGAGGGACGGCTGCTGACGCTCGCGGGCTATCCGGCCGACGGCGGAGCATCCGCGGTCGACGCGGTCCTGCGCGAAGCCGACGCCGGCAGCCAGCGTGCGCGAGCCGCCCTGGAGCATGTCGGCACGTGGCTGGGCTTCGGCCTCGCCGGCCTCGTCAACGTCCTCGATCCCGGGCTGATCGTCCTCGGCGGCCGCTTCGAGCGCCTGTATCCGTACGTCATCGACCGGGTCGAGGCGCAGCTGGATCGCCTCGCCCTTCCGGCGTCCCGCGCGTTGGTGCGGCTCGTGCCGGCGACCCTGGGCGCGGACGCCGTCCTGCTCGGCGCGGCCGAGCTGGCCTTCGAACCCCTGCTCGCCGACCCGGCCGCGTGGCTGGGCCCGCGGGAGCCCCTGGCCGAGCTGGCGAGCGCCTGAGCGATGCTCGCGCCTCGTCCGCCGGTCCGTCCATCGCCGTCAGCGGCGTCCTCCTGCGTCCCGCATCCGGGTGCACCACGCGCCACGCGACGTCCGGGGCGGGGATCCAGGGATCGGAGGGTGGTAGGTTAGGCGAGACGTTCCCGTCACCTAGGCAACGTCAGTGGAGGAGAAGGACTACATGATCAAGAGGCGATTGGGGGCGTTGGTCCCCGTCTTCGCGGTAGTGCTCGCGGCGTGTTCGACGGGCGGTGGCACCGCCAGCCAGAGCGCCGGCGCCAGCGCTGGGGCCGCGCCGACGCTCCCCATCCCGAGCGTCGTCGCAGCCAAGGACTGCAAGGTCGGCGTCTCGTGGAACAACTACACCGAAGAGCGCTGGGCCAAGTGGGACGAGCCGGCGATCAAGGCCACCCTCGCGGCCGCCGGGGCGCAGTACATCTCGAACGACGCCAAGTCATCGGCCGAGACGCAGAAGACCAACGTCACGAACCTGATCTCGCAGGGCGTCAAGGTCCTCATCATCCTGGCGCAGGACGGGACCGCGATCAAGTCGTCGGTCGCGGAGGCCGCCCAGGCCGGCATCCCGGTCATCGCGTATGACCGCCTCATCGAGGACCCCTCGGTCTTCTACCTGACGTTCGACAACAAGGGCGTCGGAAAGATCATGGCGACGGAACTGCTCAAGGTGGTCTCGAAAGGCAACTTCGCGATCATCAAGGGCAACAAGGCCGATGCCAACGCCGACTTCCTTCGGGCGGGCATGACCGAGGCCGGCATCCCCGACGTCGGGCAGAGCAGCGCCGACATCAAGATCGTCGGTGAGTCCTACACCGACGACTGGAAGGCCTCCAACGCCCAGACCGAGATGGAGCAGATCCTGACGGCGAACCAGAACAAGGTCGACGCGGTCCTGTCGGAGAACGACGGCATGGCCACCGGCGTGGTCGCAGCGCTCCAGGCGCAGGGCCTCGCCGGCAAGGTGGCGCTCACCGGTCAGGACGGCGAGAAGGCCGCCCTCAACCGCGTCGCGCTGGGCACGCAGGTGGTGTCGGTCTGGAAGGACTCGCGCCTCCTGGGCATCGCGGCCGGCGTGGCCGCCGCGCAGCTGTGCAACGGGACGAAGGTCGACGCCCTCACCGGCGCGACCAAGTTCAAGACGCCGGGTGGCGTCGATGTCAGCGCGATCCAGCTCGGCCCCAATCCGATCACCAAGGCCAACCTCAGTGACGTCCTCGTGGCCGGCTGGATCACCAAGGACGATCTGTGCAAGGGCGTGACCGCCGGCTCCGTCGCCGGCTGCTAGCGGGTCACCACCCTCGACCAGCGATCCGATCGCCCTGCTCCGGCCGCGCCGGGGCAGGGCGATGTCCATCCGGGCCCAACAGTCGAGGCCGTGATCGATGACGACGACCGAGGCGACGCCGCCCGAGCGTCACGCGCGAACCGTCCCGCCGGTCGGCCGGATCCATGCTCGCGTCGACCGAGATCGATACCCGCCTGTTCGGGATGATCGGGGCCCTCGCGGTGATCTGGATCTTCTTCAACCTCGTGTCGGGTGGGACGTTCCTGACCACGCGGAACCTGTGGAACCTGTCGGTCCAGAGCGCCTCGACGGCGGTCATGGCGACCGGCATGGTGCTCATCATCGTGTCGCGCAACATCGACCTGTCGATCGGCGCGATCCTGGGCTTCGTCGGCTACACGATGGCGTTGGCCCAGTCCGACTGGATCCCCAACATCCTTGGGATCGCGGTCGATAGCCCGTTCATCTGGATCCTCGCCCTGGTCCTGGGCCTCGCCATCGGTGCCGCGATCGGGACCCTGCAGGGGTTCCTGGTCGCCTACGGGCGAGTCCCCGCCTTCATCGTCACGCTCGGCGGGTTCCTCATCTGGCGCGGCCTGATCTTCCAGTTCGCGAAGGGCCAGACGATCTCGCCGCTCGACACGACGTTCCAGATGCTGGGGGGCGGCATCGTCGGCGCGCGCGTCGGCGCGCTGGGCGAGCTGCTCAGCTGGGTCCTCGGCATCGTCGTCTGCGCGGCGATCATCTACTCGCTGTTCATGGGCCGCCGAAAACGTCGACGGTACGGGTTCCCGCTCCGGCCGATGTGGGCCGAGGTGGTGCTGGGCGGCCTGGGCTGCTTCGCAGCGCTGGCCGCGGTCTGGGTCGCCAACAGCTACCCGCTGCCCGACAACGTCGCCGACCTGTACGCGCAGGAGCACGGCCTCCCGATCCCGCCCGGCGGCCACCCCGTCATCCCGACCGGCGTCGCGAACCCGGTCATCGTGTTGATCGCCGTCGCCCTGGTGATGACCCTGCTTGCCAACCGACGGAAGTTCGGACGGTACGTCTTCGCGATCGGCGGCAACCCCGAGGCCGCCGAGCTCGGCGGCATCAACGTCCGCCGCACGCTCATGCTCACGTTCACGCTCATGGGCATCCTGACCGCGGTGAGCGCGGCGATCCAGACGGCGCGTCTGAACGGCGCCACCACGAACCTGGGCATCCAGGCCGAGCTCGACGTGATCGCCGCCGCGGTCATCGGCGGGACGTCCTTCGCGGGCGGGATCGGGACGATCCCCGGGGCGATCCTCGGCGCGGTCGTGATGCAGTCGCTGCGCTCCGGGATGCTCCTGCTCAACGTCGACTCGCCCACGCAGGACGTCGTCGTCGGCATCGTGCTCGTCGGTGCCGTGGGCTTCGACTCCTGGGTCCGACGGAGGAACGCGCGATGACCAGCGAACCGGTGACCGCGGCGCCGTCCGCCGCTCCGGCACCCTCGGCCGCTCCGGCGGCCGCCGCGACCGGCGTGCCGCTCGTCGACATGCGCTCGATCCGGGTGACGTTCGGCGGCGTGCATGCGGTCGAGAACGTGACGCGTCGACCTGCATGCCGGCGAGGTCGTCGGCCTCGTCGGTGGCAACGGCGCCGGGAAGTCGACCCTCATGAAGGTGCTGTCGGGCGCGCAGCGGGCGGACGCGGGCGAGATCTGGATGGACGGCAAGCCCGTGACCATCGCCAACCCGCGCGACGCGAAGGCACTGGGCATCGAGACCATCTACCAGACACTCGCCCTGGCCGACAACATCGATGCGTCGGGCAACCTCTTCCTCGGGCGGGAGCTGACGACGCGCTCCGGCGCGCTCGACGACTCGGCGATGGAGTCGGCGACGCGCAAGGTCATGGCGCGGCTGAACCCGCGCTTCAAGAACTTCAAGGCGCCGGTCAAGTCGCTGTCCGGCGGCCAGCGCCAATCGGTGGCCATCGCCCGCGCCGTCCACTTCAACGCCCGCTGCCTGATCATGGACGAGCCCACCGCGGCGCTCGGCCCCATGGAGACGGCCCAGGTGCGCGACCTGGTGGCGCAGCTGAAGACGGAAGGCATCGGCATCTTCCTCATCAGCCACGACATCCATGACGTGTTCGATCTCGCCGACCGCATCTCCGTCATGGCGACGGGCAAGCTCGTGGGCACGGTCGACAAGACCAAGGTCACGAAGGACGACGTCCTCGGGATGATCATCCTGGGCAAGATGCCCGACCAGGTCGACGACAAGGAGCTGGCCGCGATCGTCCACTGACGACGCGGTCGGTGACCGCTCAGGCCCGCCGGAACCAGGGCTGCAGCGCGGGATAGAGCTCGCGATACGCGGCGTGGATGTCGCGATAGCGCGCGGCGTCGGGGCCGGGACTCGCGACCGGGGTCGTCCGGATGCCGGCGGTCGCCTTCGCCACCGTCGTCGTACCAGCCCGCGCCCGACGGCCGCCAGGAGCGCCGCGCCGTACGCCGCGCCCTCCGTCGTCTCGACCGTGGCGATCTCCGCGTCCAGGACATCGGCGAGGATGCGGCGCCAGACCGGGCTGGCCGTGCCGCCACCGGACGCGCGGATCGTCGACGGGTGCGCGATGCCCGCGTCGACCATCAGGTCGAGGCCGTCCCGGAGGCCGAACGCGACGCCCTCGAGCACCGCCCGGGTGAGGTGCGCTCGGCCGTGCGTGAGCGAGAGCCCGACGAACGCGCCGCGGGCATCGGGATCCGGGTGCGGCGAGCGCTCGCCGGAGAGGTACGGCAGGAACACGAGGCCCTCGGAACCCGGCGCGACCGACGCGGCCTCCTCGACCAGCGGGCCGAACGCCTCGCCGGGCGCGATCGCGTCGCGATACCAGCGCAGCGAGCCGGCGGCCGACAGCATCACCGACATCAGATGCCAGCGTCCGGGCGCCGCGTGGCAGAACGCGTGGACGCGACCCTCGGGCTCGTAGAGCGGGCGATCGGTCGCGGCGAAGATCACGCCCGACGTGCCCAGGCTCAGGGCGACGACCCCCGGGTCCACCGCACCCACGCCGACGCCATTCGCGCTCTGGTCGCCGCCGCCGGCCATGACCGGGGTGCCGACCCGGAGCCCGGTCTGCGTCGGCCGCTGCCTGCGAGATCCCGCCGGTCACCGCCGGTCCCTCGAACGTCGGCGGGAGCCATGCAGGGTCGATCCCGAGCGCCGACACCATCTCGGGCGACCAGTCGCGCGCCGAGAGCTCGAACAACTGCGTCCCGGACCCGTCCGCCTTGTCCATCGCGTGCTCCCCGGTGAGCCGGAGCCGCACGTAGTCCTTGGGCAGGAGCACATGCGCCGCCCGGGACCAGACCTCCGGCTCGTGGTCGCGGACCCAGACGAGCTTGGGAGCGGTGAACCCGGTGAGCGCGTCGTTGCCGGTGATCTCGACGAGACGCTGCCTTGCCGATCGTGGCGCGCATCCAGTCGCACTCCGCGGCGGTGCGCTGGTCGTTCCACAGGATCGCGGGCCGAAGGACCTCGTCGGCCGCATCGAGCAGCACCAACCCGTGCATCTGCCCGGTCAGGCCGATGGCGACCACGTCGAGGGGCGGCGTCGCGGTGCGCGCCAGGACCTCACGGATCGCGGCGATCGTCCCGTCCCACCAGAGCCGCGGGTCCTGCTCGCTCCAGCCCGGGTGCGGGATCTCGAAGCCATACTCGGCCGAGCCCACGCCCAGCACGCGCCCGTCCTCGCCGACGAGGACGGCCTTCGTGGCCGTGGTCGAGGTGTCGATGCCGAGGACGACGCCCATGACGCGCGCGTCGCCGGCCTATCGAGCCGCGGCTTCCACCCGTGATCGATCGCCCGCCCAGAGGACGCGGTTGACCTCGTTCTCGAGGTGCTCCTGGTGCCCCGACCGCGGCGACGGATCGATCTCGCCCGCGGCGACCTTCGCCTCCAGGGAGGCGAGCGTCTCCGTGCCATCGAGGATCGCCGTCCCGAGCGGCCCGGCCCAGCCCGCGTAGCGCGCCTCGAGGGGCGCGGACAGCGTCTCGCGCTCCAGGAGGTCGGCGGCGACCAGCAGCGCACGGGCCAGGGTGTCGATGCCGCCGATGTGGGCGAGGAACAGGTCGGTGCGGTCGGTGCTCTGGCGCCGGAGCTTCGCGTCGAAGTTGAAGCCGCCGGTGGTGAGTCCGCCGCCCCGCAGGATCTCGTAGATCGGGAGTGCCAGGTCCTCGACCGAGTTCGGGAACTGATCGGTGTCCCAGCCGTTCTGCGGGTCGCCGCGGTTCGCGTCGATGCTGCCCAGGATGCCGTGAGCGACCGCGTACGCGACCTCGTGGTGGAACGAGTGACCCGCGAGCGTCGCGTGGTTGGCCTCGATGTTCAGGCGGTACTCGTCCTCGAGGCCGTTCCGGACGAGGAAGCCATGGATGGTCGCCGAGTCGTAGTCGTACTGGTGCTTCGTCGGCTCCATGGGCTTGGGCTCGATGAGCAGCGTGCCCGCGAACCCGATCCGGTGCTTGTGCTCCGCGACGAGGTGGAGGAAGCGGGCCAGCTGGTCGCCTTCACGTCGGAGGTCGGTGTTCAGGAGCGTGTCGTAGCCTTCGCGCCCACCCCACAGGACATAGTTCGTGCCACCCAGCCGCTGCGTGACCTCCAGCATGTGCTTGACCTGGGCCGCGGCGTAGGCGAAGACCTCGGGATCGGGGTTCGTGGCCGCGCCACCCTGGTACCGCGGATGGGTGAACAGGTTGGCCGTGCCCCACAGGAGCTGCGCGCCGGTCTGCTCCTGGTAGCGAAGCGCGTCGTCGGTCAGCGCGTCCAGGTTGTCGCGGAACTCGGCGAACGAGCGGCCCTCTGGGGCGACGTCTCGATCGTGGAAGCAGTAGTACGGCATGCCGAGCTTCGCGATGAACTCGAACGCGACGGCCAACTTCTGGCGGGCCGCCGGCATCGGCTCGGCGGCCGGGTCCAGCCACGGCCGGTCGAGCGTCCCGACACCGAACATGTCGCGCCCGTCCCACGCGAACGAGTGCCAGAGGCAGACGCCGATCCGCAGGTGGTCCGCCATCCGCTTGCCGAGGACCATGCGATCGGGCTCGTAGACCCGGAACGCGAGCGGATCAGCGCCGTCCAGCCCGCCGAAGCCGATCGGTCCGCTGACCTCGGTGAAGAACGGCTCGCCCACGTCCGACTCCCTCCTGGCGCGGCTGCTCCGCGGTTCGTCCAACGCTAGCACTGATCGATGACGCCGCCGCCGTCGCGGACCTCAGCCGCCGACGGCGCTGCCCACGAAGGCGACCCGGACGCGTCGCGAACGCACCCGACCCGTGACACGGACCGTCGCGCCCTCGACCGTGCCGACCGTCGAGCGGCCACGGGACGGTGACCCGTCACCGAGCGGAGACCCGACGCGGACGGCGTAGTCGCCGTCGGGCGGCAGGGCGACCGGCATCGGGAACGTCAGGCGCGTCCCGTCGCGCTCCGGCTCGGCGTCGCCGACGATCGCATGGGCACGACCGAGCAGGGTGGCCGCACCTCGGAGATCGCCACGGGCGATCGCGGCCCGGATGTCGCTCGAGCGGACCGCGGCACCGCCGATGACGAACGGCGGGACGATCGCCACGTCCCAGGCCGGATCGGCGGTCGCGCCGAGGGCCGCCAGCGTGTCCGGCGTGCCACCCCGCTGGTACCCGAACGCGGCGTCGGGGGTCATGAGGAAGCCGGCGAGCTCGGCGCGGTCGGTGAGCATCTCGACGAACGCGTCGTAGGGCGTCTCGCGGAGCGCCCGGTCGAAGTGCTGGACGACGGTGACGTCGATGCCCGCTCGGGCGAGCCGGGTGACGCGCTCCTGCGGGTCGATCAGCAGCGGCGGAGCGGACCCAGTGAGGATCTCGTCGGGGTGGGCGTCGAACGTGATGACCGCCGGATGGGCGTCGCGCCGTGCCGCTTCCGCGACGAGCCGGCGGAGGAGGTACGCATGTCCGCGATGGAGCCCGTCGAACACGCCCACCACCACGAACAGCCGGCCGTGGCGTGGACGGAGCTGCGCGAGGCCCTCGACGACGTCCATCAGCCGGGCGTCGCCCCGGTCTCGGCCGGCGCGGCGATCGTCGCAGCCTCCGTCCCGATCCAGCGGTCGACGAGGACCTTGTCGGGTGCCAGCCGGCCGCCATCGACGTGCCCGATGGCGACGATCGGTCCGTCGACCACCCGGATGCGGACGACGGGCGCCTCGCTGGTCGCGTCATCGAGGACCGCCACGGCGCGCACGGGCAGCCCCGCGGCGAGACGCGGCACGTCGTGCTCGGCGATGTCCGCGGCGGGCAGGTGCTCCAGGCCGGCATCGACCGGCCGCAGGAGGCGCTGCACGGCCTCGAGCCCGTCATTCGCGGCCTCCCGAAGCGTGTCAAGGGGCAGCGCGTCGTCGATGGTGAACGAGCCTGCCCGGGTCCGCGCCAGCGCGCCGAGATACGCGGCGTTGCCCAGCGCCTCACCGAGGTCGCGCGCGAGCGAGCGGATGTAGGTCCCAGCCGAGCAGGAGACATCGACGACCGCGATGGGCCTCGCGGGGTCGCTGGCATCCCACTCGACCAGGCGCAGCGAGTGGATGGTCACGCTGCGCGGGGCGAGCTCGGGCGTGACGCCCGCCCGCGCGAGCGCGTATGCCCGACGACCGGCGACCTGGACCGCCGAGAACGCGGGCGGCACCTGGGACAGCTCCCCGAGGAACCGCGGCAGTGCAGCCTCGACCGCGGCGCGGTCGGGTGCGGGGCCCGGCGCGGGCGTGCGTTCGCCCTCCAGGTCGTCCGTGGTCGAGCCCTCGCCGAAGCAGATCGTGGCCGTGTAGCCCTTCCGGTCGCCGAGGTGGTACTCCGCGAGTCGTGTGGCGTGGCCGAGGAAGACCGGCAGCACCCCGGACGCGAACGGATCGAGGGTGCCGCCATGCCCGACCCGGCGAGTCGCGGACAGCCGCCGGACGAGCGCCACCACGTCGTGCGAGGTCGGGCCCGCCGGCTTCGCGACGACGAGGACCCCGTCGAGGCCCGGCGGCCGCGGGCCGCGCGGACTCAGCGGACCACCTCGGCGGCCAGCCGGCGCGCCACCTCCAGCACGGCCTCCCGGGCTTCGGGAAGCGGTCGGGCGACGGTCGCCCCCGCGGCACGCGCGTGACCCCCACCGCCGAACACGCCCGTCAGCACCGTCGCGTCCACTCCGCCGGGCTTGGTCCGGACGCTGATGCGCGTGTCCGCCGGGCCCGCCTGCTTGAACACGATGGCGACCTCGGCGGCCTCGGCCTGCGACAGGAGATCGATGATCCCCTCGGAGTGTGCGCGGAGCGAGCCCGTCGCCTCGTAGTCGCCGTCGAGCAGGCTCGTCCAGACGACGCGTCCATCGGGCGTGGTCTCGAGGCGGTCGAGCACACGGCCGAAGAGCCGGAGCTGCGCGTCGGGCTTGGTCCGGTAGAGCCGGCGGCTGATCTCGGACAGCGGTGCGCCGGCCGCGACCAGGGCTGCGGACACCGTCAGCGTGCGAGGTGTGGCGTTGGGATGGGCGAACGTCGCCGTGTCCATGACGATGCCGGCCATCAGCGCGGTCGCGAGCGCGCCATCGTCGGCGTCGAGGGGGACCCCGACCCGTGCCGCGAGCAGCGCGACCATCTCGCACGTGGCCGCGGCATGCGGCTCGATCCAGTCGGCGTCGCCTGTCGCGTCGTTGGACACGTGATGGTCGATGGTGATCCGTGGCGTGGCCGCGAAGAGGTCGGCATGACGCTCGCCGATCGCGCCGATCCGCTGCGTGGTGGCGCAGTCGACGAGGACGACGAGGTCGTACGTCACGCCGGGCTCGGGGTCCTGGCGGACGGTCTCGATGCCGGGCAGGAAGTCGTAGATGGCCGGGGGAGGATCGGTGGAGGCGGCGGTCGCCTCGCCGCCCAGCGCACGCACGATCGTTCGCACGCCGAGGGCGGCGCCCAGCGTGTCGGCATCGGGGTTCTCGTGGCTCACGAGGAGGATCCGGCGCGCCTCACGGAGGCGCGCGACGAGCGCCTCGGGGACGGCGGAGGTGTAGGCGGAGAGGTCGACCGCCGGTCCCGGCACGGTCGCGGTCATCGCCGCGTCCGCCGGTGCGACCGTCCCGCGGCGCGACCCGGGTCGCGGTCATGGGACGCGGTGCGCCGGCCACGGCGGCGCGACGAGGTGTCGTCGACGGGTGCCTCATCCGGCGCCGCCTCGGCATCGGCGGCGTCGCCCTCGTGGGGCAGGCGCAGCACGGGCGTCGGGAGCGATTCGCCGGCGGTCGGCGTGGCATCGGGGTCGCGGCCCTCCTCGAGCTCGGTGATGAGCTTCAGGACGCGGGTGCCGCGCTCGGCGGTGTCGTCGAGGCGGACGTGGAGCTCCGGGATGCGCTTCAATCGCAACCGGTGGCCCAGCTCCCGCCGGATGAACGGCATCGCCTGCTGCAGCGCCCGCACGGTCTCGGTCCGCTCACCGGTCTGCCCGATGACGCTGACCCAGACCTTGGCATGCCGAAGATCGGGTGCGGTCTCCACGTCGGTGATGGTCGCGAACCCGATGCGTGGGTCCGCGACCTCCTTCGTGAGCAACGCCCCGATCTCCTGCCGAAGCAGCTCGTCGATGCGGTCAGTCCGTTGCGTCATCCCGCGGACGGTCGATCAGGAGGCGATCCTGGTCTGCATCTGGAGGGTGTAGCACTCGAGGATGTCGCCTTCCTCGATGTCGTTGACGCTGGCCAGGCCGATGCCGCATTCGAAGTTGGCCGCGACCTCGCGGACGTCGTCCCGGAAGCGCCGGAGCGAGTCGATCCGGTCGGTCGCGACGACCTTGCCCGCGCGGTAGACCCGGACGTTGCCGGTCCGGACGATCCGGCCCTCGGTGACGTACGAGCCCGCGATGACCGTGCTCTTGCCCACCCGGAAGATCTGGCGGACCTCGGCGCGGCCCTCGATGACCTCCACCTCGACCGGCTCGAGCATGCCCGCCAGCGCCGCCTGGACGTCGTCGGTGAGCTTGTAGATGATGTCGTACATCCGGACGTCGACGCCCTCGGCCTCGGCGGCTCGCCGCGCCGTGTCGGTGATCTTCGTATTGAAGCCGACCACGATCGCGTTCGACGCCGACGCCAGCAGGATGTCGTTGTCGGTGATGTCGCCGGCGCCCTCGAGGAGGACGTTGATCTTCACCTCGTCCGAGTCCAGCTGCTGCAGCGCGTGGGTGATCGCCCCGAGCGAGCCCGAGACATCGGCCTTGAGGACGATCCGCAGCTCCTTGCTCTGGCCGGCCTGGATCTGCCGGTAGAGGTCCTCGAGCGTCGCCCGGCCACCCGCGCCGTTCGCCTCGGCCTGGGCGGCGATGCGCTGCTCGACCGCGGTGCGAGCGGCCTTCTCGTCGGCCACGACGCGCAGGATGTCGCCCGCCTCCGGCACCTCGTTGAGGCCGAGGAGGACGACCGCGCTCGCCGGGCCGGCCTTCTGGGCGCGCTTGCCGGCGGCGTTCTCGAGCGCCTTGACCTTGCCCCACGTGTTGCCGACGGTGACGATGTCGCCGACCTTGAGCGTGCCGGTCTGGACGACGGTCGTCGCGATCGGGCCGCGGAACTTGTCCATCTGCGCTTCGATGACCGTGCCCACGGCGTCCCGCTTGGGGTTCGCCTTGAGCTCCTGGAGATCGGCCACGAGGTTGATCATCTCGAGCAGCTCGGGCAGGCCCTGCCCCGTGCGCGCCGAGACGGCGACCATGGGCGTATCGCCGCCGTATTCCTCGACGACGATGCCGGCCTCGGTGAGCTCGGTCTTGACCCGGTCGGGGTTGGAGTCGGCCTTGTCGATCTTGTTGAGCGCGATGATGATCGGCACCTTCGCGGCCTTCGCGTGCTGGATCGCCTCCAGCGTCTGGGGCATCACCCCGTCATCAGCCGCGACCACGACGATCGCGATATCGGTGACCTTCGCGCCGCGGGCGCGCATCGCCGTGAACGCCTCGTGGCCCGGCGTGTCGAGGAACACGATGCGCTTGTCGCCGGCCATCACCTCGGATGCACCGATGTGCTGGGTGATGCCGCCCCGCTCGCCCGCCGCGACGGTCGTCGAGCGGATGGCGTCGAGGAGGCTCGTCTTGCCGTGGTCGACGTGGCCCATGACGGTCACGATCGGCGCGCGCGGCTGCAGGTCCTGCTCGTCGTCCTCGAACAGGACCTCCTTGGTCGCCGCCTCGGGCTTGCCCTCGGCCTCGCCCTCGGTCCCGTTCGTGCTCTCCGTCACGGTGGGCTCGGCGATCTCATAGCCGAGCTCGCTGGCCACCAGGGACGCCGTCTCGCGGTCGATGAGCTGGTTGATCGTGGCGAAGATGCCGCTCTTGATGAGCTCGCGGATGATGTCCGCGGGGTTCACCGCGAGCAGGTCCGCGAGCTCCTTGACGGTGATCGTCGACGGCAGCTCGATCGCGCCGCGCTCGCGCGGATCCGCGACCTGGACCGCCGCCTGCGTGAACCCGCCATCTCGCCGCGGCGGCTTCCGCGGCCCGCGTCGGCCGCGGGTGCCACTCCTACTTCGTGCCATGTGGTGCTCCTCCTGATCCCTCGCCCGTCGCCTCGGCGCCGGTGGGTGTCGCTGTCGTGTCGTTCGTCTTCGTGTTCGTGGTCATGATGTGGTGCGTGGGCCCGGCCGCGAGCGTCGCCCGGAGGACCTCCGGGAGGGGGCTCGCCACGGCCCGGTCGAGCGTGCCGCGCTTGAGCGCCCCGGTCCAGCACGCGGCGTCGCGGCAGAGGTAGGCGCCTCGGCCGTTGGCGCGTCCGGTCGGATCCAGCTCGACCCGTCCGTCGGGCGTCCGGACGACCCGGACGAGGTCTCGTTTGTCACGCGCCGTCCGGCAGACGACGCAGCTGCGTGTCGGGACCCGCCGTGCGGGACCCGGGCGACCGGCGCGGACCGCGGTCGAGCTTACGATGCCACCCCCTCGGGGGTGGCGGCGGCGGCTTCGGGCGCCGACGACTCGGTCTCGGCCGTGTCAGCAGGCGCCGAGGTGGCGTCCGGGGCGGCAGCCGCCTTGCGGCTTCGCTTGGCGGGGGTGGCGACCGCCGGTCCGGGCTCGGACGCCGCGGCCGGTGCGTCGCCGTTCGCGGCCCCGTCGCTGGCCGTCGCGACGTCCACCGCCACGGCGGCCTTGCGGGTCCGCTTGGCGGGTGCCTTGGCGACCGGCTCGGCCGCGGGCTCGGCGACCCCCTCGGGGATGACCGGTGCGGCGACGTCCATGACCGGGACCGCGTCGGCTTCGGCCTCGGCCTCGGCCGCGACGGACGGTTCGACCTCAGGCGCGTGCTCGGCAGAGCCGTTCGTGGCCTCCGTCGCGGGCGCGGCGGCCGGCGCGGTGTCACGAGGCCGAGCGTCGGCCGCGGAGACGTCGCTCCGGATGTCGATGCGCCAGCCCGTCAGTCGAGCGGCGAGCCGGGCGTTCTGGCCCTCCCGGCCGATGGCGAGCGAGAGCATCCGCTCGGGCACGGTCACGTTGGCGATCCGGTGCTCCTCGTCGATGTCGACGCTCAGCACCTGCGCCGGCGACAGCGCGTTCGCGACGAACACCGACGCGTCGTCACTCCACGGGATGACGTCGATCTTCTCGCCCGCGAGCTCCGCGACGACCGCCTGGACACGCGCCCCGCGCTGGCCCACGGTCGCGCCGACCGGGTCGAGGCCGTCCTGACGAGACGACACCGCGACCTTGGAGCGGCTGCCCGCCTCACGCGCGATGGCCTTGATCTCGACCGTGCCGGCGTGGATCTCGGGCACCTCGAGCTCGAACAGGCGGCGCAGGAAGCCCTTGTGCGTCCGGCTCACCAGGATCTGCGGTCCGCGCGCGGAGCGGCGCACCTCGAGCACGTACGCCTTGACCGGCTGGCCGATGCGGTAATGCTCGAGCGGGCTCTGCTCGCTGGTGGCGAGGATCGCCTCCACGCCCTTGCCCACGTCGAGGATGATCGCCCGGGGCTCCACGCGGCTCACCGAGCCGGTGAGCAGGTCGCCTTCACGGCTGGCGAACTGGTCGAAGACCTGGTCGCGCTCCACTTCACGGATGCGCTGGAGGATGATCTGCTTGGCGGTCTGCGCGCCGATCCGGCCGAAGTGCTCGCCGTCGAGCTGTTCGGTCTCGACGAGGTCGCCAGGCTTCGCGTCGGTCTTGACCTTGCGCGCGTCGTCGAGCGTGAACTCGGTCAGGGGATCCTCGACCTCGGACACGGCGTAGCGAGCGCGGAACACGCGGATGGCACCGCTCTCCGGGTCGACCTGGACGTGGATGTCCTCTTCGCCCGCGACGCGGCGATATGCAGCCTGGATGCCCTCCTCCAGGGCACGCACCAGGACCTCTCGGGGAACCTGCTTTTCCGCGTTCAGCTGGAGGAGCGCACCGATGAAGTCTCGACTCACGAGTGCGCCTCCCACAACGGTGACGACGGCACGCCCCTGACACGAAGAAACGTGGGTGGGTCACCCACGTCTCGGAGCGGCCGCCTCGATTGCCTCCATCCTACCACGCGACCCTTCGCGGGCCAAGAGCCCCCTGGTCAGCCGGCCCGCCCTCCTGGGCTGAGTCGCATCGAGACCGGGAAGGTGTCCGGGGGACGGCGGCAGGATCAGGCCGCGTGCGGGGTCGCCGGGTAGCGACGGTCGACGTACGCCTCGAGGATGTCCTTGAACTCCTCGACCAGGCCGTCGCCGCGCAGCGTTCGGTCGAGCTTGCCGTCGATGAACACCGGGGCCACCGGCGCCTCGAACGTGCCGGGCAGCGAGATCCCGATGTCGGCGTGCTTCGACTCGCCGGGGCCGTTGACCACGCAGCCCATGACGGCGACCTTGAGCTCCTCGACACCCGGGTGCGATTCACGCCAGTCCGGCATGCGTGCCTTCAGGTAGTCCGTGATGTCCCGCGCCATCTCCTGGAAGAACGTGGACGTCGTGCGGCCACACCCGGGGCAGGCGGACACCTGGGGCGTGAACGAGCGCAGGCCCATCGACTGGAGGACCTGTTGCGCGACCTCGACCTCGCGCTCGCGGCCGGCGCCGGGCTCGGGGGTGAGCGAGACGCGGATCGTGTCGCCGATCCCCTCGTTGAGGAGGATGGCCAGCGCCGCCGACGATGCGACGATGCCCTTGTCGCCCATCCCGGCTTCGGTGAGCCCGAGATGGAGCGGGTAGTCCGAGCGGGCGGCGAGCAGCCGGTAGGTGTCGACCAGGTCGCGCACGCCCGACACCTTCGCCGACAGGATGATCCGGTCATGCCCGAGGCCGACCTGTTCGGCCAGCTCGGCGGAGCGCATCGCCGACTCGATCATCGCGTCGATCATCACGTCGCGCGCGTCCCGTGGCGCCGCGGCGCGGGCGTTGGCGTCCATCAGCTCGGTCAGGAGCTGCTGATCGAGCGAGCCCCAGTTGACGCCGATGCGCACCGGCTTGTCGTTGTCGACGGCGACCTTCACGATCGTCGTGAAGTTCTCGTCGTGGCGCTTCGTGCCGACGTTGCCCGGGTTGATCCGGTACTTCGCGAGCAGCCGCGCGGTCTCGGGATACTCCACCAGCAGCTGGTGGCCGTTGTAGTGGAAGTCGCCGATCACCGGCACGTCCACGCCCAGGTTGTCCCGGAGCTTGTGGATCATCTCGGGCACGGCCGCCGCGGCCTGGTCGGTGTTGACCGTCACGCGGACGAGCTGCGAGCCCGCATGCGCGAGCCGCGCGACCTGGAGCGCGGTCCCGTCGGGGTCGGCGGTGTCGGTGTTCGTCATCGACTGGACGACGACCGGGATGCGCCGACCCGACGAGCACGCCACCCACGTCCACGGAGACCGTGGGACGTCGTACCGGCCTCAGGCTGTCGGGGCTGGCCATGGTGGTTACTCGACGACGCCGCCGAGCCGGGCGATGTCGAACGCGGTGATCCAGATGAGGAAGGCGAACAGGAGCGCGAACCCGACGAGGTACGTCAGCCGCTCCGCCTGGAGCGACAGCCGGTTGCCGACCAGCGACTTCAGCACGATGACCAGCATCCGCCCGCCGTCGAGCGGCGGGAACGGCAGGATGTTCACGAGGGCCAGGTTGGCCGACAGCAACCCGGCGAAGTAGAGGGTGAAGACCGGGCCCAGGCCCCACAGGATGTTGCCGGTCTGGACGCCGATGCCGATGGGGCCGGCCGCTGACGGCGGCGTGGTGGGGTTCTCGACGATGTTCTTGCCGAGCTCGGCGAGGCCGCCCAGGATGAGGTTCAGGGCACGCTGCGTCTGGTCCACGCCGATCGCCGCCGCGGCAAGGATGGGCCGCCCGGTGATGTACGAGCCGGTGTGGACGCCCTCGCTCCCACGGATGCCGAGGGTCCCATGGGTCGTGTCGACCTGGGCGGGCTGACGAAGCGTCACGGTGACCGGGCGGATCTGCCCGTCGCGGCGGACCTCGAGCGTGACCGTCGTGCCGGCGCTGCTCCGGATGCCCTCCAGGATCGACGTCCCGAAGAACTCGAACTGACGGCCGTCGACGCTCAGGATCTCGTCGCCCGCCTGGATCCCGGCCGCCTGGGCCGGCGACTCCGCCTCGACCTGGCCGACGCGGACACCCATGTTGGGCGTGAACAGCCAGGCGATGAGGAAGAAGATGAAGAACGCGACGAAGAGGTTCATCAGCACGCCGGCGAGCAGGATGATGAGCTTCGTGACCAGCGGCGCGCGCTGGAACGAGCGCGGGTCGCCCGAGTCGTCGCCGTCCTCGCCCTCGAGCTTGACGAACCCGCCGATGGGCAGCCAGTTGAGCGAGTAGAGCGTCTCGCCGCGATTCGCGAGGACCTTCGCGCGGGGCGGGAAGCCGATGCCGAACTCGAGGACGCGCACCCTCGCCAGGCGCGCGGTGACGAAGTGGCCGAGCTCGTGGACGAGGACGAGCCCGCCCAGCATCACGACGAAGACGACGACGGTGATCAGGCTCTGGAGGAGCGCCATCACGCGACCCCCACGACCGGGCCCGTCGCGAATGCCGCACGCACCTCGGCATCGAGCGCCACCAGCTCGTCCACATCGGGCGCCTGGTCGGCGCCGTCCCCGAACCGCTCGACCGCAGCCTCGAGCAGCCGCGGGATACCCGGGAAGTCGAGCGAGCCGTCGAGGAACCGGGCGACCGCGACCTCGTCCGCGGCGATCAGCGCCGCCGACGCGCGGGAGCCGGCCCGGCCCGCGTCGCGCGCGATGCGCAGCGCCGGGAACCGCATCTCGTCGGGCGCCCGGAAGTCGAGCCGGCCGGCACCGATGAGGTCGGGTGGGGCCGCGGGCGAGGGCATCCGGTCGGGATGCGTCAGGGCGTACTGGATCGGGAGTCGCATGTCGGGGGTGCCCAGCTGGGCCTTGAGGGAGCCGTCGACGAACCGGACGGCCGAGTGCACGACGCTCTGGGGGTGGATCACCACGTCGATCGCGTCATACGGGACATCGTATAGCCAGTGCGCTTCGATCACTTCCAGGCCCTTGTTCGCGAGGGTCGCCGAGTCGATCGTGATCTTCGCCCCCATCCGCCAGGTCGGGTGCCTGAGCGCCTGGTCGGGGGTCACGGCGGCAAGGTCCTCCGGCGCGTCGAGGAACGGTCCCCCGGACGCGGTCAGGACGAGACGTTCGACCCCCGCCATGGGTTCGCCGACGAGGCATTGCCAGATCGCCGAGTGCTCCGAATCGATCGGGCGGAGCCACGCGAGCGGGCTGGCCATCGGGTCGTCCGGGCTCGTCTCCGCGACCTCGGCGGCGCGCGCGCGCGCCTCGGCCATCACGAGATGGCCGGCCATCACCAGCGTCTCCTTGTTCGCGGTCGCGACGACCTTCCCAGCGCGCAGCGCCGCCAGCACGGGCCGCAGCGAGACGACGCCGCCCGTGGCGACGACGACGAGATCGACGTCGTCGCGCGCGGCGAGCTCGGCGAGGGTCGCAGGCGTCGGCGCCACGGCCACCGTCGCGACGTCGAGCCGTCGTGCCTGCGCCGCCACCTCGTCCCGGTTCGAGCCGGTCGCCAGCGCCACGACCTCGAAGCGATCACGCAGCCGCTCCAGGACGTCGACCGCCTGGCGTCCGATGCTCCCGGTCGACCCGAGGAGCGCGACCCGGGTCTTGCCGGGCCTACCGGACGAGCGCGGCGACATACAGCGTGACCACCGGCGCCGCGAACAGGAACGAGTCCGTGCGATCGAGGATGCCCCCGTGGCCGGGGATGAGCGTGCCCGAGTCCTTGGCGCCGGCGGCGCGCTTGAGCATCGACTCCGCGAGGTCGCCCGCCTGCGCCGCGAGCCCCAGCAGCGGCCCGAGGATCAGGGCCTGGACGGGGTCCTGCCCCAATCCATCGAGCATGACCGCGACGACGACCGTGGACGCGACCAGCCCGCCGATCAGCCCGGCGTACGACTTGGACGGCGAGATGTGGGTCAGGAACTTCGCCCGTCCGAACTGCCGGCCGATGAGATACGCACCCGTGTCGTACGCCCAGACCCCCAGGACGAGCAGCAGGATCCACCCGCGCTGTCCGTCCAGGAACCCGCCGAGGGGCGCTGTCGACGGGACGGGCGGGGCCCCGGCGCCGAGCCGGACGATGAACGAGAGCAGGCTCACGTACAGGGCGCCGAAGACGGTCGTCATCCACGCGACCAGCCCATCGCGCGGATCGGTTCGCGCGAACGCGCCGACGGCGACGAGGATCACGCCGATGGCGAGGAGCAGCAGGCCGCTTCGCTCCGGGATCGCCTGGAGACCCGCGTCCAGCACGAGGACGGCCGCGAGGACCACCCCGAGCCACGGCAGGCTGGGGTAGCCCGCGAAGCGCATCAGGCGGAAGACCTCCCAGGCGCCCAGGACCGCGGCCACGACGACGACCACGAGGATGGCCGGCCCGCCGATGACCAGGGCGATGACCAGCGGCGGGACGAGGACGGCCGCGGACAGCGCCCGCTCGCGCAGCATCAGCCGGCCGAGAGGTTCGTCAGCGCCCGAAGCGCCGGGTGCGGCGCGCGTACTCGAGGAGCGCGTCGTCGAATGCCTGCGGCCCGAAGTCGGGCCAGAGCACGTCCGTGAACACGAGCTCCGCGTAGGCGCCCTGCCAGATCAGGAAGTTGCTGACCCGCTGCTCCCCACCGGTCCGGATGAGCAGGTCCGGGTCGGGCATGCCTGCCGTGTACAACGCCTCCGAGATGGCGCGCTCGTCGATCGACTCGGGCGGTACGCCACTCGCCGCAAGGCGCCGGAACGCATCCACGAGCTCCGTCCGCCCGGCGTAGTTGAAGGCGATGTTGAGGAGGAGCCGGTCGCCGCCGGCGGTGCGGGAGAGCGCGTCCTCGATCGATGCGCGGGTCGCCGTCGGCAGCTCGTCACGGCGCCCGAGGAGCCGGATGCGGACGCCCTGGGCGCGCAGCTCGTCGGTCTCATCGCGCACCGCCTGTTCGAGCAACCCGAACAGCCAGGTGACCTCGTCGTCGGAGCGGGCCCAGTTCTCGCGGCTGAACGCGTACAGCGTCAGGACCGGCACGCCGCGTTTCACCGCGTGGCGCAGCAACCCCCGGATCGCCTCGACCCCCGCGGCGTGCCCCTCGAACTCGGGGCGTCCCTGGGCACGCGCCCAGCGCCGATTGCCATCCATGATGATGGCCACATGCCGCGGCAGCTCGTCGGGCGGAACGAGCGTGTCCGTGGCCGGGGCGTCCGGGCTCGCGAGCGCCGGCAGGTCGACCTCGGCGTGGGCGATCGGCGGCGCGTCCGTGGGTCGGGCCAGGTCGCCGCCGGTCGGACGCTGGTGCAGCGCTCGGGTCACTAGACCTCGAGGACCTCCTGTTCCTTCGCCTGGCCAAGGCGGTCGACGTCGGCGATGTACCGATCGGTCAGCTTCTGCACCGCGTCGAGCGAGCGGCGGGACTCGTCGGTACCGACCGTCCCGTCCTTCTCTTCCTTCTTCAGCGCGTCGGCCGCCTCGCGACGGAGGTTCCGGATCTCGACCCGGGCCTCCTCCATCCGCTTGTGGACGACCCGCACGATGTCCTTGCGACGTTCCTCGGTGAGCGGCGGGATGTTGAGCCGGACCACGGTGCCGTCGACGTTCGGGGCGAGCCCGATGTCGCTCTTGATGATCGCCTTCTCGATGCCGCCGAGGACGCTCCGGTCCCAGGGCTGGATGACGATCTGGTGCGCTTCCGGGACGCTGATGCTGGCGAGCTGGTTGAGCGCCGTGGGCGTGCCGTAGTAGTCGACCTGGATGCGCTCGACGAGCGACGTGCTGGCGCGGCCGGTGCGGATGCCCGTGAAGTCACGCTCCATGGCCTCGGTCGCCCGAGCCATCTTCCGCTCTGCCGTGGACAGGATCTCCGCGGTCATGCGCGTACACCTCCGAGCGAGGATGACGCCGAGATCAGGGTGCCGACGGTCTCACCCACGGCGACCTTCAGGATGTTGTCCGGGACGTTCAGGTCGAACACGACGATGGGGAGGTCGTTCTCCATGCACAGCGACACCGCGGCAGCATCGAGCACCTTGAGCTGGTCGCGCAGGACGTCGTTGTAGCCGAGGCGCTGGTAACGGCGGGCGGTGGGATCCGTCATCGGGTCCGCATCGTAGACGCCGTCCACCTTCGTCGCCTTGAGCAGGACCTCGGCGCCGATCTCGACCGCGCGCAGCGCGGCCGCCGTGTCGGTCGTGAAGTAGGGGTTGCCGGTGCCGGCCACGAAGATCGCGACGCGGCCCTTCTCGAGGTGACGGACGGCGCGCCGACGGATGTACGGCTCGGCGACCTCGTTCATCGCGATGGCCGTCATCACGCGCGTGGGGACGCCCGCGTGCTCGAGCGCATCCTGGAGGGCGAGGCCGTTCATGACCGTCGCGAGCATGCCGATGTAGTCGCCGGTCGCCCGGTCCATCCCCGTGGCAGCCGCGGCCAGGCCGCGGAAGATGTTGCCGCCACCGACGACGATGCCGATCTCGACGCCCTGGGCGTGGACCTGGCCGACCTGGCGGGCGATGAACGTGCAGAACGCGGGATCGACGCCGTACTGGCGGTCGCCGAGCAGCGCCTCACCGGACAGCTTGAGCAGGATCCGCCGATAGCGGAGCCGGCCCGGGCCGGTGGCAGTGGCGGCCGGGATGCTCGTCGCCTCGCCGGTGGGCGCGTCGCTCACGCGTCGCCTCCGGTGTCGAGGCTTTCGCCGAGCTCATAGCGCGTGAACCGCCGCACGACGATGTTCTCGCCGATGGTCGCGATCGCGTCCGTGATCAGCTGCTTCACGTTGATGTCGGTGTCGCGATAGGGCTGCTCGAGGAGCACGACCTGCTCGTACCACTTCCGGAGCTGTCCGTCGACGATCTTCTCGCGGACGTTCTCGGGGCGCGACTGGGTCACGGGATCCTCGAGGATCTCCGTGCGCTTGGCGGCGAGCACGTCGGCCGGGATCGACTCGACGCTGACATAGCTGGGCTTGAGCCCCGCGACCTGCATCGCGAGGTTCCGGACGAGCGCCTGGAACTGCTCGTTACGGGCGACGAAGTCGGTCTCGGCGTTGACCTCGATGAGGACGCCGATGCGGCCGCCGGTGTGGATGTAGCTCGCGACGAGCCCGTCCTTGGCCTCGCGCCCGGCCTTCTTCTCGGCCGACGCGGCGCCGCGCTCGCGCAGGAGCGCGACCGCCTTGTCGACGTCGCCGCCGGTCTCCTCGAGCGCGCGCTTGCAGTCCATGAACCCGGCGCCGGTGCGCTCGCGGAGCTGCTTCACGGCCTCCGCTGTGATCGCCATGCCTCGTGATGCTCCTGTCGATGTGGTCGTGCGCGGCTGCGTGGCCGCGCGGTCGTTCGGGTGAGGTGGCCGGTCGCGAGGGCCCGCGTCGGGCGATCGTCGGCCGGCGTTCGGTCAGGCCTCGGCGGCCTCGCGCTCGGCGGCCTCGCGGGCGAGCTCCGCCTGGATCTCGTCCTCGCTGGCCTCCGGGACGACCGGGGCCTTGGCGCCCGGAGCGCCGGGCAGAAGGTCGTCCTCGAGGTCCGGCTCGAAGGTGAGCGGCTGACCCGCGGCGAGCGTCGCGAGGAGCTCGTCGCTGGCCGCATCGTCGAAGGCGGGCTCCTCGACCGTCTCGGCGACCGGCTCGGGCTCGGCGGATGCGCGGGCGGCGCGCATCTGGGCGCCCTCGATCGCGGCGTCGGCGACGAGCGAGCACAGCAGGCGGATCGCGCGGATCGCGTCGTCGTTGGCCGGGATGATGAAGTCGAGCTCGTCGGGGTCGACGTTCGTGTCGCCCGTGCCGACGACCGGCACCTCGAGCTTGTTCGCCTCGGTCACCGCGATGCGCTCGCGGTGCGGGTCGACGATGAACACGGCGCCGGGGAGGCGCTTCATCTTGCGGATGCCACCGAGCGTCGCGGTGAGCTTGTTCAGCTCCTCCGTGAGCAGCGCGGCTTCCTTCTTCGTCATCCGGTCGAAGTCGCCCGCCTGCTGGCGCGCCTCGAGCTGCTCCATGAGGCCGATGCGCTTGCGGATGGTGACGAAGTTGGTGAGCATGCCGCCCAGCCAGCGCTTGGTGACGAACGGCTGACCCGCCCGGATCGCCTCCTGCATCACCGGCTCCTGGGCCTGCTTCTTCGTCCCGACGAACAGGACGGCATCGCCTCGGGCGACGGTCTCGCGCACGAACTCGAGCGCGGTGTCGAGCCGCTTCGCGGTCTGGGCGAGGTCGATGATGTGGATCCCGTTGCGCTCCGCGAAGATGAACGGGCGCATCTTGGGATTCCAGCGGCGCGTCTGGTGGCCGAAATGGACGCCGGCCTCCAGGAGCTGCCGCATCGAGACGGTGGGCATGGTGCGAGTGCCTCCTGCGGTTCGTTCCGCCGCGGACCCACGTGCGGGGACCGTCCGTGCGCTCCGTCGCGCGTCGGCCGGCACCGTCCCGCATCGTGCGGGGGCCGCGTGTGTGCTCCGTCACCGATCCCGGTGGACGGGCGGTTCGTGGTCATCGTGCCTCGCCGGGTGCGAGGCCCGCGGGAGTGTAGCACCTCACCCGGCGCCCTCCGGACGGTCGCGAACCCGGCCGATTCGCGTCACCTCCACGGCCTGGCGCGTTCCGGTGGGCTTGATTCGGTCGTGCCGAACGGCTGTGCGCCGTGGCTCACGGGCGAAGTCCGCGATGGTGCCGGAGCGCGAACCCGCCGAGCCCGTCCGGCTCGACCGCCACGAGGTCGAACCGCCAACGCAGGTCCGGGAGGGGCGTCCCGTCCGGGAGGCGACCGGCATCGCGAAGCGTCGCGATCGCCCGGCGGAGGGCTCGGCGCTTCCGCCAGTCGAGCGTCTCCTCGGCCAGCCCGAAGTCCCGCCGCCCGCGTCGCCGCACCTCCACGACGACCACGGCAGACGGCGGCCCGGGATCGACGGCCACGAGGTCCAGCTCATCGCGGCCCACGCGGACGTTCCTGCCGAGCATCGTCCAGCCGGCCGCGAGCAGCGCGTCGGCGACGAGCTGCTCCGCCTCATCGCCCAGCCCGCGGTTCGGCGTGGTGGCCATCAGGGCATGGTCGCGCGGGGCACTCGACCGCGACTTATCCGGGTCACCGTCGGCGTGGATGTGTAGCCGATGCACGTTGCGACGAAGCAGGACCGCTCCGCCCGGGCGTGAAGGGCCGCGATCCGTCGTCTGCCGCATCGGGTGCGTCGTTCGACGAAGGAGCGGCATCGGAACGCCCGACCGGGTCGCACCCTTCGTCGCAGGCCGGCATCCGATGCATGACGGGCCGCGACGGATCTGCCGGAGACGATGAGCCTCAGGCGGTGACCAGCTCCAGCTCGGTGGCGACGAGCGGGTCGAGCCCGTCGGGGATGGGGATGTCCTCGGGGTGGAGGCCGTCGACCCTCGCGAGGCCGTCGAGGTCCAACGAGAGCTGGTCGCCCGCCATCAACGCCTGGATCGCCTGCCAGCTCGTTCGGTGATGCGGCGTCAGGCCGTGCTCGCGGATCGCGGCGCGGTGCTCGCGGGTGGCATAGCCCGCATTGCGGTCCCAGCCGTACATCGGATAGCGCGCGTGGAGCCGATCCATCATCCGGTCGCGGACGACCTTGGCCACGACGGACGCGCACGCGATCGAGTAGACCTTGTCGTCGCCGTCGACGATGTTCGTGTAGGGACCGACGTGCGCCTCGAACTCGGCGATCCTGTTGCCATCGACGAGCACATGATCGTGGCCACCCAGGCGCGCGATGGCGCGGTACATCGCCAGATGCGTCGCGTGGTAGATGTTCAGCTGGTCGATCTCGCGGACGGACGCGGCACCCACGCCCACCGCCACGGCCCGCCGCCGGATGACCGGTGCGAGCCGTTCCCGCTGGAGCGCGGTCATCATCTTCGAGTCGCGCACACCGGGGATCCGCTTGCAGTGCGCCGGCATGATCACGGCCGCCGCGACGACCGCCCCGCACGTCGGTGCCACGCCGACCTCGTCCACACCCACGACCCGTCGCGCACCCGCCATCCACAGGCGGTGCTCGTAACGGAGACCCGGCATGTGGACCATCGGGAAGACAGCCTAGCGGAGGATGGCCCGGGACACCGAACGACCCCGTCGCGCGACGGGGTCGTGGAGGTCGTGGGAGCGGCCGAACGCCGGGGCCGTCAGGCGCGGCGCTCCTTGAGCGTGGTCGCCGCCTTGCCGACGCGCTTGCGCAGGAAGTACAGCTTCGCGCGCCGGACCTTCCCGTGACGGATGACCTCGATGCGGTCGATGCGCGGGCTGTGCAGCTTGAACGTCCGCTCGACGCCCACGCCGCTCGCGATCCGGCGCACCGTGATGGTCGACGCGATGCCCGCGTTCCGCATCCGGAGGACCAGCCCCTCGAACACCTGGATCCGCTCCCGGTTGCCTTCGACCACCTTCGCCGCGACCTTGACGGTGTCACCGGGCGTGATCTCGGGCAGGTCGGTACGGAGCTGGTCCTGGACGATCTCCTGGAGCACGTTCACGGGACGGGACCTCTGCGTGGGCGGCAGCCGCGGCTGCGGGACGAGCGACATTCGGGCGGCGCGCACACGCTCGGACGGGCGCAGCCGACGGCGGAGGATAGCACGCGCTCTGGCGCGTGCGCGCAGGCCGGTCAGGACCCGGCGTCAGGTCCGTCGGGTGCCAGCAGATCGGGCCGTCGCTCGCGCGTCCTCGCGACGGACTGCTCGTGGCGCCACTTCGCGACCTCGGCGTGATGCCCCGACACGAGCACCGGCGGGACGCCCTCGCCGCGGAATTCGGCCGGTCGCGTGTACTGCGGGTACTCCAGCAGCCCCGAGGCGAACGACTCCTCGTCGGTCGAGGCCGCGTCGATCGCCCCGGGCAGCAGCCGCAGGACCGCGTCGATCACGACGAGCGCCGGCAGCTCGCCCCCGGTGAGGACGTAATCGCCGACCGACAGCTCGAGATCGACCAGCGGGCGGATCCGCTCGTCGACGCCCTCGTAGCGCGGACACAGGAAGACGAGGTGGGGCGAGGCGGCCAGCGAGTGCGCCCGAGCCTGCTTGAACGGCTCGCCCGCGGGATCGAGCAGGATGACGAGGGACTCCGGGCGCCGGACCGCCTCGATCGCTGCCGCGGCGACATCCGCTCGCAGCACCATCCCGGCGCCGCCACCGTACGGCGTGTCGTCGACGACCCGGTGGCGACCGATCCCCCACTCGCCGCAGGTCATGGACCCGGACCGCCGCCAGCCCTGACGCCAGGATCCGACCCGGGATGCTCTCGCGCAGCGGCGCCTCGACCATCGCCGGGAACAACGTGATGACGTCGATCTCGAGCATCAGGCCGGCTCATCCGTCGTCGTCGGCGGCTCGGACGGGGACGAAGACGAAGACGACGACGTGGGACCGCTGTCACCGCCCGCCGCCGGCGCATCCGCGGCCTCCGCCGCGGCTCGCCGAGCCCGCCGTTCCCGGCGCCGCGGCCGTCGAGGCGCTGGGGGCCTGGGGGGTCGGTCGGGATCGGCATCGGCCTCCGCGACCTCGTCGAGCGCGAGCGCCTCGGCGTCGACGATCAGCACGCCGCGCGGCGGATCCAGCTCGACGATCACCCCGCGCACGGCCGGGATGTCCAGCTCGCCACGGCCGCGACCGACCGTGTACACCTCGGCACCGCCCGTTCGGTAGACGTCGGACACCACGCCCAGCTCGCGCCCGTCGGTCGTGCGCGCGGTCAATCCGACGATCTCCGACCACAGCCAGGTCCCGGGCGCGCGTGTCGCGCTGTCGGCCGCCTCGAGGTAGACGTCCTTGAGCGTCTCGGCGGCGTCTCGATCGCCGATCTCGCGGAACCGCAGCCACCAGCCGCGGTCCATCGGCCACGGGCGACGACTCCGCGATCGTCAGCGGGACGACCGAACCCTCCCGGAACAGCACCGCGCCCACGCCGAAGCGGCCCTCCGGATCATCCGTGAGGATCTCGACGCGCACCTGTCCGCGCAGCCCGCGCAGGCCGCGCACCAACCCGACGACCAGGCGCTCGGAGGGATCCGGCGCCCCGGCAGCGCGGGGCCGCGTGGGGCGACGGCTCAGAGGATCTCGAGCGTGACCGGCTCGCCGTTCCGGGCCGAGGTCACCTTGAGCAGGGTCCGGAGCGCCTTGGCGACGCTCCCGTTCCGCCCGATGACCTTGCCCATGTCGCCCTCGGCGACATGCAGCTCGATGACGGTCCCATCACCCGATTCGACGACCTCGACGGTCACGGAATCGGGATCGTCGACGAGCGACTTCGCGACGTACTCGACCAGCTCCTTGGCGGCCATCGGACTACTTGGCCGCGGGCAGCACGCCCGCGCGCCGGAACAGGCGGGCGACGGTGTCCGAGGGCTGGGCGCCCTTGGCGAGCCACTCCTTCGCCTTCGTTTCGTCGATATTCAGCTCGATCGGCTCGGTCCGGGGGTTGTAGTGACCGATCGTGTCGATCGCCCGGCCATCGCGCGCGGCGCGACTGTCGGCGACGACGACCCGGTACGTCGGCTGCTTCGTGGCACCGACGCGGGTCAGACGGATCCTGACGGCCATGTGGGGGTGGGTTCCTCCTGGGCTGGTGGTGGGGGGATGCTACTGGTTCTGCGCTTCGTGGGCGGTGATGGCGAACCGCAGATGGGCGAAGCCGCCATCGAACGTGGCGGACCACGCCGCCGCGTCCAGCGGCTCGAGATACGGCTGGATGTCGCGCTCGAACCGCGCGCGCTCGTCCGCGGACGCCTTGGGCAGCGCGCGTTCCTCGATCGCCTCGAGGCCGACCGCGAGGTCGGCATAGGCCTGACCGCTGTTGCTGGCGCCGATGAGCGCCATCGCGTCCTTGTAGCGGGGCTGGTCGGCGAGGCTGTGGCCGGCGGTCGTGTCGACCACCGACTTCACGAACGCCGAGCCGACGCCGATGACGACGGCGCCGTTCTGGACGGTGTACGCGAGGTCGATGGTCTTCGGCAGCTCGGCCAGCTTCTCGGCGGGGATGCCCAGCGTCGGACCGAGCTGCTGGAGGTCCACCGTGATGGTGGTGATCTGTCCGTCGCCGTACGGCTCGTCCTGCGCGCTGAACGCGGAGCCGCCGCCCAGCGCCAGGAGCGTCCGCAGCTGCGTGAAGGTCGCCTGCGCGTCCTCGGGCTTGGGCGTCTCGATCACGAGGCCGGCGAAGTACGTCTCGTCCTCCTCGGTCACCACGATCGCCGCGTCGCCCATCCAGCCCGTGATCTTCGCGCGGCCGCCCAGGATGCCGAGGGCCGTGTCGACCTGCTTGAGCGTGTCGGCGGTCATCGGGTTCGCCTGGAGCTGCGTCAGCGCCCGGTCGAGCGAGGTGCCGAAGTCGCGGATCTCGATCTCGCCGATCGTCGATGCCGGCAGCCGCGGCGCGAGCGTCGACGTCTTGGCGGCCGGCAGGCTGGGCGCGGGCGACGCGCTCGACGACGCGGTCTGGCTCGCCGGGAGCGGCGCGAGCACGTGGAACACGAGGCCCTGGTCCTCGATCCGCAGCGCGCCGACGAGCCACGCCGGCACGGTCGAGGCATCGAGGGCGGGCATCCCGGGCATCGTCGGCGCGGTCTTCGCACGCTCGAGGATCCGGCCGACCCCGGCGCGCGACACGAACACGAGCGCGGACGTGTCGCCACCGAGCTGGGCCCGGGCCGCCTCGAGGTCGGCGTCGTCGGCGAGGCTCGTCGTGCCGGCCTTGGTGTCGAGCGCGCGTGCGACGTCGTCGACGCCGCCCACGATCAGCTGCCGTCCGTCGACGGCGCATGCGACGCGCTTGCCGTCGAGCTCGACGATCGAGATCGCGGTGGACCCGTGCGGTGTCGAATCCACCGCGGGTCCCAGCCGGGACGCGCAGGTGCTGCCCTCATCGACGGTGAGGATCGCGACGAAGCCGTCGAGCGACTGATGGTCCGAGGCGTCGGCGGCGTCGGGGACATCCGTGACCGCGACCACGATCGGCCCGCCCAGGAACGGCTTGACGCGGTTCGCGTAGTCGACGTCCTGCTTCGCGACCGCATCGCTGACCCGGTCGAGGACCTCGTCGATCTTCTGCGGCAGCGCGGACTGGTCGGCGAAGCCCGGGAACTTCGACAGGAGCCCGGCGAGCTTCTCCTTCTGGTCGCCCGGAAGGTCGGGCCGGACCTCCATCACGAGGGCGGTGTCGGCGGGGAGGTAGCGGAAGGCGTTCGGGTCCTCGGCGCGACCGGTGAGCAGCATCGTCGCGCCGGCCGTGACGCCCACGACGAGCACGATGGCGATCGCTGCCGCCAGCCACCGGATGGCGCCGCCGCGACGAGGGGTCACGACCGGCTGCAGCACGGCCGACTGGCCCGTGGTGGACCCAGCCGCCGCCTCCGCGGGCGCAGGCGGGATGGAGGCGGGGACCCGCTGGGTCTCCTCGAGGGACGGATCGTGGTCGGTCATCGTCGGGTGTCCCCTGCCGTCAGCGGCGGTTGAGCAGCGCCTGCGTGGCGGCGCGTCGTCCGCCCGCCCCGGAGAACTGCTTCATGAGCTTCTGCATCTCGGAGAACTGCTTCACCAGACGATTGACGTCGGGAAGTGTGGTGCCCGAGCCTGCGGCGATCCGCCGCTTGCGCGAGCCATTGAGGACCGCCGGGTCGCGCCGTTCGCGGGGCGTCATCGACAGGATGATCGCCTCGACCCGTTTCAGCTCACCGCGGTCGACGGCATCCTGGGCCTCCTTGGCCATGCCGCCCAGACCCGGGATCATCGACATGACCTGGCCCATCGGGCCCATCTTCTGCATCTGCTGCATCGACGCCAGCATGTCTTCGAGGGTGAAGCGGCCCTTCTTGAGGCTGTCCTCGAGCTTGGCGGCCTGCTTCGCATCGAAGTTCTCCTGCGCCCGCTCGACCAGCGTGAGCACGTCGCCCATGCCCAGGATCCGACCGGACAGCCGGTCGGGATAGAACACCTCGAGCGCGTCCGTCTTCTCGCCCGTGCCCAGGAACTTCACGCCGAGCCCGGTGACCGCGCCGATGCTGAGGGCGGCGCCACCGCGGGCGTCGCCGTCGATCTTGGTGAGGATCAACCCCGTCAGCGGCACGGTGGCGGCGAACGCCTGCGCGACCTCCACCGCCTGCTGACCGGTCATCGCGTCCACGACGAGCAGCGTCTCGACCGGCTTCGCGACCTTGGCCACGTCGGCGATCTCGGCCATCAGCGCCTCGTCGACCGTGAGGCGGCCGGCGGTGTCGAGGATGACGACATCGCGCCCGATCCGCTTCGCATGGGCGATGCCGCCGGTGACGATGTCGATGACCTTCGTGCCGGCCGGCGCGCGATAGACGGCGACATCCAGCTGCTTGCCGAGGGTCTCGAGCTGGTCGGCGGCGGCGGGGCGGTACGGGTCCGCGGCCACGAGCAGCGGCTGACGCCCGAGCTTCGTGACGTGCTTCGCGAGCTTGGCCGCGGAGGTGGTCTTGCCCGAGCCCTGCAGGCCGACCAGGGTCACGATCGCGGGCGATCCCTGGAGCCGGAACGTCCGGTCGCCCTTGGACAGCAGCTCGGTGAGCTCCTCGTGGACGATCTTCACGACCTGCTGACCGGCGGTGAGGCTCGACAGGATCTCCGCGCCGATCGCGCGCTCGCGCACGCGGGCGATGAAGTCCTTGACGACCTTGAAGTTGACGTCGGCCTCGAGGAGGGCGAGACGGACCTCGCGCATCGCGGTGTCGACATCGGCCTCGGTCACGCGGCCGCGACCGGTCAGCCCGGCAAGGGTCTGGCGCAGGCGGTCACTGAGGTTGTCGAACACGGTGGGAGTGGATCCTCTCGAGCGGCGGCGCGGCGCCGATGGCCGGCCGGGTGGCGCGCGGGTTCTGACGCGCGGGCGGGAGTGTACCCCGAGGTCCCCGGCCGAGCGAGCAGGCGAGCCCGCCCGACCCGTCAGGGCAGCAGCTGGCGCCGCCGCGGCCGAGACGAGATCCGGCGTCCCGCGCAGGAGATAGATGGCGTCACCGCGGACGCCCAGGACGTCGTCGCCGTTCTGGAACGTCGTCTTGGCGGCGTCGGTCGCGACCCAGCCCTGTTCCGGCAGTCCGTCGAGGAACGGCCGAAAGTCCTTGGCGGCGAACCCGGGGGCGCGCAGCGCGTAGATCTCGATCGACGAGCCGTCGCTGGTCGGGGTGCTGAACGCGACGCCGAAGCGGACCTGATCGCCCACGCCGTGGAGCGCCGGCAGGCCGTCCTGGAGATCGCCGAAGACGGCCCGCCACGAGTCCCAGACGCCGGCGTATTCCAGCTCGGTCGCATCGCCCGTGGTCACGTCCAGCGCCCGTTCGTCGACCTTGGCCGGGAGGCGCTTCTCGAGATCCGGATCGGGCACGGCCCGGTGCGCGCGGCCCTGCGGCTGGCCGGACAGCCGGAGGCTCTTGACCGCGGCGTCGATCGTGGCGTCGAACTCACCCTGCCGTGATGCGAGCACGTTGGAGCCCAGCTCCAGCCACTCGCCGGACGGTCCCACGAACGGGAACCACAGGTGGTGGGTGGTGTCGGCGCCATCGGGTCGGTCGCCCTCGAGCCGCGCGCCCGCAGCGTCCACGATCGCCATGGGCTCGGCCGACTTGATGACGACGCCGTCCTCCTCGCCGAACAGCGCCCGGCCCAGCGTCACCGCGTCGAGCCGATCGTCGGCCGGGAGGATGATCCCGATGCGGAGCATCGCCATGGTCTCGGGGTCGACGGCGACGAGGCCCATGTCGCCGCCCGGCTCGAAGCGGGACGAGGTGTGGATCCAGCGGTCGAGCTCCCGGCCGATGCCCATGTCCGCGCGGCTCAGGTCGCGCAGCTCGACGGCGCCCAGCTCGAGGACCGGTCGCCACGTCTCGGGCAGGTCGATGCTCAGCCCCAGGTTGGGCATCTCGTGGCGGCGCATGCCGGCGGCGAGTCCGGACGGCGTGGGCGACGCGGAGACATCGGGCGTCGGCTCGTCGGACGAGGAGGGCGCCGGCGACGCCGACGCCTCGATCGACGGGGCGACCGTCGGTGACGGGGTCGCGGCCATCGGCGTGGGCGCCACGGCCGCGGACCCACAGGCGCCGGCGAGGACGACGGCGCCGGCGAGCACGAGAACCCCCACCGGTCGCATGCCCGGACTCTAGCGCCGTCCCGTGATGACCGCGATCGGCAGCCCGGCGCGAGGCGACGCGTCAGTCGAACAGCGCCTCGACGAAGCCGTCGGGATCGAACGGCAGCAGGTCGTCGATCTGCTCCCCCACCCCGACGTACCGGACCGGCACACCGAGCGTCCGCTCGATCGCGAACACGATGCCCCCCTTGGCCGTCGAGTCGAGCTTGGTGAGGACGACGCCGGTGAGTCCGACCGCGTCGTGGAACGCCTTGGCTTGCGTGAGGCCGTTCTGGCCGGTGGTGGCGTCGAGGACGAACAGCGTCTCGGGCACCGCGCCGGGCAGCCGCTTGTCGATGATGCGGCGGACCTTCGTCAGCTCATCCATCAGGTTCGCTTTCGTGTGCAGGCGGCCCGCGGTGTCGGCGATGACGAGATCGGCGTTGCGCGCGACGGCGGCATCCAGCGCGTCGAACACGACGGCCCCAGGGTCCGCGCCGGGCGCGTGCGCGACGAGCTCCACGCCGGCGCGCTGGCTCCAGATCCGGAGCTGGTCGATGGCCGCGGCCCGGAACGTGTCGGCGGCCGCGAGGACGACGCGGCGCCCCTGGGCCTTCTCCCGCCCGGCGAGCTTGCCGATGGTCGTGGTCTTGCCCGTCCCGTTCACCCCGACGACCAGGATGATGGCGGGGCCGCCGGCGGTGGGACGCGTGGGCTCCCAGTCGGGATCGCGCGGGGCGAGCAGCGATCGCAGCTCCGCGCGAACGGCCGCCTCGGGCGTGAGGTCCCGTCGTTTGCGCGCCTTGGCGACCAGGTCGAGCGCGAGCGTCGCACCCACGTCGCCCGCGATGAGCGTCTCCTCGACGTCGTCCCACAGCTCTTCGCCGCCGCCGGTGAGCGCCTGCCGCAGGCGGCTCCCGAACCCGACCCGCGTGCGTTCCAGGCCGCTCTCGAGCGCCTCGCGCTCCCGCTCCCGTCGGACGGCGTCGGCCTTCTCCGGGCTGTAGTCGGCGCCCCACGCCCAGACGGGCTCGGCGGCCGGCGGCTCGGACGGCGGCGATCCGGCGGCGGCGGGACGATGGCTCGACGGGCTCGGGTTCGGGTCCCGGCTCGATCCACGCGAGGTCCTCGGCGGCCTCGGCTCCGGCGTCCGTCTCCGGGGCGAGCGACGGATCGACTTCGGGTTCGACCACCGGATCCGGCGCCGGCGCGTCGGCGACGTCCGGTGCCGCCTCCTCCTCGGGCTGCGACCCGCGTCGGAAGAAGCGCATCAGCCGGCCACCGCCACCTGGCCGGAGGCACCGCGCTGTCGAGCGGCCAGCGCCTGCGCCTCTTCGAGCCGCAGGCTGATGACCCGGCTGACCGAGTCGTCGCCGACCGTCACGCCGTAGAGCGCGTCGGCCGCCTCGATCGTGCCGCGGTTGTGCGTGATGACGATGAACTGCGTCCGCTCCGCGAGCTCGCGCAGCGCCTGCGTGAACCGGCCGATGTTCGCCTCGTCGAGCGCCGCGTCGACCTCGTCGAGGACGCAGAAGGGCACGGGGCGCACCTCGAGCATCGCGAACAGCAGGGCGACCGCGGTGAGGGCACGCTCGCCGCCGGAGAGCATCGCCAGCGCCTGCGGCTTCTTGCCCGGCGGCCGCGCGACGATCTCGATGCCGGTCGCCGTGAGGTCGCCCGGGTCGGTGAGCGAGAGCCGCGCGAAGCCACCGCCGAAGAGCTGCTGGAACCGGGTATCGAACGCGGACTCCAGCTGGGCGAACGTCGTCCGGAAGCGTGTCGCGATGAGCTCGTCGAGCTCGGCGATGAGCGTCCGCGTCTTGGCGATCGCGTCCTTCAGGTCGGCGGCCTGGCCCTCGAGGGTCGTGAGCCGCTCCCGCAGCGCTGCGTACTCCTCGACGGCGAAGGGGTTGGCCGCGCCCAGCTCGTGGTATCGGCGGCGGAGCGTGGCGAGGCGACCCGGCGTCGGCGGCTCGACGGTGGACGGCGTCCCGGCCCACATCGGGGTCACCGCGGCGAGGGCGCGTTCCAGGCGGGCAGGGTCGTCGTCGACGGTGTCCTCGTCGTCGGTCGTTGCGGCCTCGGGTCCCGGCTCGACGAGCGTGCCGCCCGCCGCGGCCACGAGATGGCGGACGCCCAGCTCGCCGAGGCCCGCGAGCTCGACGAGCGTCTGCTCGCGCAACGACTCGAGACCGAGCCGGGCCTCCAGGTCGGCGACCTCGATCGAGCGCAGCCGGTCCTCGGCCGCCCGAAGCCGCTCCCGGGCGCCGGACGCCGAGCGCTCGGCTTCGCCGAGCCGGGCGCGATCGCCGGCGTCGGCCGCGAGCAGCGACTCCAGCTCCGCCGCGGCATGGCGTTCCCGGTCCGTGGCCGCCGCGAGCGCCAGCGCGAGATCCGCGCGCTCGCCCTGGCGCGCCGCCTCCCGCTCCGCGATGGCCGCGAGCTCGGCGGTCGCCGACGCGATCCGTCGCTCGTCCATCGCGACCGCCGCCTCGGCACGCGCGCGCCGACCCTCGGCCTCCCGGCGCGCTGCTTCCTGCTGCGTGTGGTCCGTCGCCAGCCGGTCGCGTCGGGATCGCAGCTCCGCAGCGCGCGCCTCCCAGGTGGCGATCGCCGAACGGTCCACGCCCGCCCCGGCTGCCTCGTCGGCGGCGCCATCGCGACCGTCCTGATCCGCGACCGCGGACCGGGCGCGCTCGGCGTCGGTCGCCAGTCGCTCGACCTGCGCCGCCTGCCACGCCGCCTCGCGGACCGCGGCCTCCAGGTCGCGCCCGACCGACCGTTCGCGCGTCTCGGCCGCCTGGCGTTCCGCCTCGGCTGCCCGTTCCGCGTCGCGTGCCTGGTCGAGCGCGGATCGGGCGTGCCGCGGCCGCTCGGCCGGCCGTCTCCGCTGCCTCGGTCGCCGCGTTCGCCTCGGTCGCGAGTCGTTCGAGGTCCCGGGTCAGCCGGTCCGCCTCCGCCCGGCGCTCGAGCAGGCCGTCGCCCCGCCCGAGGCGCACCGTCCGCGCGTCCACGACCGCCGATCCGTCACGCACGACGACGCGCCAGCCGGCCGGCAGCTCGGGCTGGACCGCGAGTGCGTCGTCCAGGGTCGGCACCCAGCCGACCGCAGTCAGCAAGGACTTCACGACCTCACCGGGGTCCCGGCGGACGGCGTCCGCCAGCGCGCCGCCGCCTGCCGCGCGCACGGCGTCGAGCGCAGCCGCGTCTCCGGGATGCGTCTCGGCTCGCGACTCCGCGACCACGATGGCCCCGCGCTCGTCCGCGACCGCGCCGACCTCGCGCACGCGGCAGCACGTACGCGCGGACGAGGTCTCCCAGCGCCGCCTCCACCGCCGCGCGCAGCGCCGGGTCGACGACCAGCTCGTCGTCGACGCGGCGGCCACCGAGCTTGCGCGCCGCGCGCGCGATCCCGCGAGCCTCGTCCTCCTCGAGCCGGGCCGTCAGGCCGTCCAGCCGCCCGCGACCCGTCGCAAGCGCCGCGCCCGCCGCTCCGGCTCGTTCCACCGCAGCCTGCCGGCGGCCATCGGCCGCCTCGAGCGCGCTCGCCGCCTCGTCCCGGGCGGCCGATGCGAGCTGCTCCGCGCGCGTCGTCGCGGTCACGGCAGCGCTGGCCTCCGCGAGTCGGGCTTCCAGCTCCATCCGGCGCGCGTCCACGGCGGTCGCCTGCGCCCGTGCCTCGTCCGCCCGGCGCGCGACGTCCGCCAGACGGCGCCGCGCGGTCTCGCCTTCCGCGACCCGCGCGGCCTCGGCCCGTCGGAGCGCCGCGAGCTCTTCGCCATGGGCGCGCTCCGCCGCCCGCAGCGCGCCGAGCTCACCGAGCGCGTCCGCCAGGGATCGCTCCGCCTCGGCGAGCGACGCCTCCAGGTCGACGTCGCGCTCGGGCGCGGGCGCGGCGAGCGCGCGACGCTGCAGCTCCAGGTCCGCTTCGGCGCCGGCGCGCTCGTCTGCGAGCCGTGCCGCATCGCGGGCGACGGCCTCCTGTTCCGAGACGATCCGCGCCTCACGCAGCCGCAGGCCCGTGACCTCCGTCCGTGCCTGCTCATGCGCCGTCCGTCGATCGCGCTCCAGCGAGGATCGCGCGTCCAGCTCCGCCGCGATCGCTGCCACCTGCCGCTCGGCCTCCTCGAGGGCCACGAGCGTCCGGTCCACCTCCGCGCGCGCGGCATCCCGGCGGCCGCGTGCCGCCGTCGCCTTGGCGGCCGCCTCGTGCCAGCGGACGTGCGCCGCGGCCAGGAGCGCCGTGGCCAGCTCCTCGCCCGCCGTGAGGCGGGTCGCCTGCTGTTCCGCGAGCTGGCCGAGCCGCCGCGCCTGGGGCCGCAGCTCGGCGAGGACGTCCTCGACGCGGGCCAGATTCGCCTCCGATTCGGCGAGCTGGTCGTCGGCCTTCCGCCGTCGTCGCTCATGCCGCCGGACCCCGGCGACCTCCTCGAACAGCGGTCGCCGCTCCTCCGGCCGCAGGGCCAGCGCCTGGTCGACCATGCCCTGGCCGATGAACAGGAACGCGTTCTCGGCGAGGTGCGCCGAGTCGAGGAGGTCGACGAGGTCCCGGAGCCGCACACGCTGCTTGTTGAGCAGGTAGTCGTTCTCGCCCGAGCGATACAGCCGCCGGCCGAGCTCGACGATCCCGAAATCGACCGGGAGGAGGGCGTCGGCGTTGTCGAGGACCAGCGTCACGTCGGCCATGCCCTGCGCCGCGCGCCGCTCGGAACCGGCCCAGATGACGTCCTCGCTCTTGCGCGTCCGCAGCGAGCGCCCCTGTTCGCCGAGCGCCCAGCGCAGACCGTCGGCGAGGTTCGACTTGCCCGAGCCGTTCGGGCCGACGACGGCGCTGATGCCCGGACCGAAGTCCACCAGCGTCCGCTCGGCGAACGACTTGAAGCCCTGGAGCCGCAGCCCGAGGAGGCGCGCCGGAGCCGTCATGCGCCGCTCCGCGGGTGCGGCCGCGTCATCGACGCCGTCCCCGTCTCGATCGCCGGCCACCGCCGCGGCGGCGGCATGCCGCCGATCCGTCCGAGCCGCCGCGCGGGCCTCGCGCGCCGCGGCCCGCTCGCGGCGGATCACCTCCAGCGCCTCGGCCGCGGCGGCGGTCTCGGCGAGCCGGCGGGACGGCCCCTCGCCGGCGCCCAGCACGCGTCCGTCGACGGCGACCTCGATCCGGAAGTGCTTCTCGTGGTCCGGCCCCGACGCCTCCAGCAGGTGATACACGGGTCGATCGCCGGTCGAGCGTTGCGTGTGCTCCTGGAGCCGCGACTTGGGGCTCTTGAGCGTCGTCACCGGGGCGTCCGCGGACAGCTCCGGCGTCGCAAGCGCCACGATCCAGTCGCGGGTGCCCGGCCAGCCGAGGTCCAGGTACAGCGCGCCGCACAGTGCCTCGAAGGAGCTCGCGAGCAGCGATGGCCGGCGACGGCCGCCGCGCAGCGCCTCGCCCTCACCGAGCAACAGGTACGACCCGAGATCGAGCCGCGCGGCGAGGCGGCTCAGGCCGGGCGTGCTGACGATCGCGGCGCGCCGGGCGGAGAGCACGCCCTCGTCGTCCACGGGATGGCGCGTGTAGAGCGCCTCGGAGATCGCCAGGTTGACGACCGCATCGCCCAGGAGCTCCAACCGCTCGTTGTGGCCGCGCGCGAGGTCGCGATGCTCGTGGAGCCAGCTCGAATGGACGAGCGCCTGCTCGAGGAGTTCGCGGTCCTGGACCGGGAGACCGAGACGGTCGGCGAAGGCGTCGGCCGGGCGCACGGCGCCCTGGTGGTCGTCGGGACTAGGAGGAATGCTCGTCGATGTAGTCGACGGCGTCCTGGACGGTCCGGATCTTCTCGGCATCCTCGTCCGAGATCTCCGTCCCGAACTCCTCTTCCAGGCTCATGATGAGCTCGACGAGGTCCAGCGAGTCGGCGTTCAGATCGTCCACGAACGAGGCTTCGGGGTTGACCTCGCCCTCGTCCACGCCGAGCTGCTCGACGACGATCTTCTTCAGCCGATCGTAGGTGCTGGCCACTCTGGTTCTCCTCCTGCCCTGGGTCCGCCTGGGGGGTCGCGAGGTTCCCGTGAGATGCGCCCGAGCACGCCATTCATGAGCCGGCGCATGGGCTCTCCGGAGTACGTCCGCGCGAGCTCGACCCACTCGGCGATCGCCACCCGGGCCGGCGTCGCGGGCGAGTGTAACACCTCGGAAATGGCCGAACGGAGCAACGCGCGGTCCATCCGAGCCATCCCGGTGACGGGGTAGCGAGGGGCGAGACGCTCGATCGTGGCGTCGATGGTGTCACGGTGCGCGACCACGCCGTCGACGATGGTCCGGGCGAGATCGGCGACGTCGGGAGCGGCCTCCTCGGCGAGGTGTCGCTCGAGGATCGCGTGCGCGGTGCGCTGTCCGAAGTCCGCCTCGAACACCGACGCGAGGGCGAGCCTGCGCGCCGCGCGCCATGCCCGGATCCGGTCGTCCTGGGCGGCTCGCTCGGCGGCGGTCCGCTGATCCCGAGGCGAGCGGGCCGGGCGGCCGCCGCTACGCCCCGACGCCATCGATCCGGACGGTGACCTCGCCGAGCTCCAGCCCCAGCAGGCGCTCGATGGCGGCCCCGACGGCGGCGCGCACGTCGGCCGCGAGCGGGATGAGCGGCTGCCGCGGCCGAGCCACGAGCCAGACCGTCACGTGGACCCTGCCGTCGCGGAGCCGGGCGCGGATCGGCGAGCCGGCGAGCAGGTCGCGCCACGCCGGTCCGCCGCGCCCGACGCGCAGCACGCCGGGGACCTCGAGCGCGGCGAGTCGGATGGTCTCCGCGATGACGCGCGGGCCGACCGCGATCGCGGGGCCGGTCATGACCCGCGCACCAGCGCGGGTCGCTCGACGGCTGCGTCGGGCAGGCTCGGCACCCGCCGGATCGGCGTCCGGCGGCTCAGCCGCGACGGCGACCTTGCGGGCGTCCTCGAGCAGCGCCTCGGCGATGCGCTCGGGGACCCGCTCACGGGCCGTCGTCGCGCCCACGCGCACGGCGTGCTCGATCATCCGCCGCTTGGCCCGGCCGTGCGTGATGATCACCGTCCCGTCGACGCCCAGCAGCGGCGACCCGCCCACCCGCTCGTAGTCGAACAGCTCACGGATGCGCGCGATGCCGGGACGCATGAGGACGGCGGCGAGCTTCGAGCGCCACGACCGGGTGAACTCCTCGCGCCACAGGTCGAAGATGTACGTCGAGAGGCCCTCGAAGAACTTGATGACCACGTTGCCCAGGACGGCATCGCACACGACGACATCGGCCATCCGCCGGGTCAGGTCCTTGCCTTCGACGTTGCCGATGAAGTTGAGGCTCGTCGCGTCGAGCAGCGGCGTCGCGCGCGCGATCCGCTGATCGCCCTTGCCCTTCTCCTCACCGATCGACAGGAGCGCGACACGTGGGTTCGCGACGCCCAGCACCCGCTCCGAGAAGATCGCGCCCATGCGCGCGAACTGGGCGAGGTTCTCAGGGGTCGAGTCGGGGTTCGCGCCGATGTCGAGGAGCACGAACGGCCTGTCACCGGCCACGATCTGCACAGCCAGCGCGGGACGCTCGATGCCGGGCAGCGAGCCAAGGATGAGCTTGCCGGCGGCCATGCCCGCCCCGGTGTGCCCGGCGGTGACGACGGCATCGGCCTCGCCGTCGCGGACCAGCTGCGTGGCGACGACGATCGACGCGTCCTTCTTGCGGACGAGCGCACGGGCGGGGTGCTCGTCCATGCCGATGAGCTCGCTCGCCGGCACGACGCGGACGTTGGCCGGTGGCGTGGCACCGATCAGCGGCGTGAGCGCCGCGGGCGCCCCCACGAGCAGGACGGTGTCGCCGGGATTCTTGCGGGCGTAGGCGAGCGCGCCCGGGACGACCTCCGCCGGGCCGTGGTCACCACCCATCGCATCGACGGCGACCCGGACGCCGCGGGCGGGATCGGTCGGGCGCCCCCGCGTGGCGAGGTCGTCCATCGTCGCGCTCCGGGTGGTGCGCCTCCCTAGGAGGCGGCCTCCTCGGACGAGGAGCCACCCGCGGCCTTCGGCTCGACCGCGAGGCGACCGCGGTACCAGCCGCAGTTCGGGCACACGCGATGCGGCAGCTTCGGCTCGTGGCAATGCGGGCACGCCTCGAGGCGCGGGAGGGTGAGGGCGTGGTGGCTCCGCCGGTCCATCTGCCGCGCGTGCGCCACCTTGCGCTTCGGCACACCCATGTCGGTCTCGTACTCCTGGTCGATGTCGTCGCGGCCCGCGGGCCGCGGTCGGGGATCCCGGTCGTGGGCGTGCGTGCATGAACGCCGCGCCGTGGTGGGTCGGTCGCGGAGTCTACCCGGTCTCGTCGGGCGCGTCGACCTTGAACGCCCGGAGCGCCTCGAGCCGCGGGTCGATGTCGTCGTCGGGATGCTCGTGGCCGGGCGTCAGCCGCTGGCCGCACTCCGAGCACAGCCCCGGGCAGTCCGGCTCGCACAGGACATCCATCGGCTCGGCGAGGCTGATCGCCTGCTCGACCAGCGGTCGGAGCTGCAGCTCGTGATGGTCGGTGAGGCGGGTGGTCTCGAGGTCCTCGCCGTCCTCGAGCGGCGTCGGTTGGCCGCTGTGGATGTCGATCGACGGGCGCGCCTCCTCGTCGATCGTCACCTCGATGGGCACCTCGACGGGCCGGAGACAGCGGCGGCATTCCTCGGCGAGGGTGGTGCTGAGCTGGGCCTCGACGCGCAGGCCACGGTTGGTGCGCGTGAGGCGAACGTGACCCTCGACGGGGTGCGTGACGCTCAGGCCGTCGCCCGGGTCGACGGCGACCTCGTGGATGTCGAGGTCACGGACGGTGCCGGATGGCTCCCCGAGCAGGCCCGCGACGTTGAACGTCAGCGGGTCATCGAGGGGGACTCGCGTCACCCGCGAACGGGCTGTGACGCGCCCTCCTCCTCCTGCTGCCAGGCGCCCTCGTAGGGTTCGGCGTCGTGGCCGTTCTGCTGGTCCTCGGGCGGCGGCGCCGCCTGGAGGCTCGCGCGGCGCTCGTCGAGCATGCCGATGCCCTTCTCGATGCTGCGGAGCGTCTTCTCGACGTCCGAGCGCAGGCCATCGAGCACCGCGACCGCGTAGTCGTCGGCGCCGCGCCGGACGTCGTCGGCATCGAGGTTGGCGTCTTCGATGATCCGCCGGCTCTCCTCCTCGGCGGACTGGGTGAGTCCTCGCTCCTCGATGAGGAATGCGGCCTGCTCCTGGGCGCGGGCGATGATGCGCTCCGCTTCCTCCTGGGCCTTCTCGATGATCCGCTCGCCCTCGGAGTTGATCCGCTTCGCCGCGCGGACCTCCTCGGGCACCGCCACGCGCAGCTCATCGATGAGGTTGAGGGCCCCCTCCCGATCGATGATGACACTCTTCGTCAGGGGCAGGGGCTTGCCGTTCGCGACCAGCGACTCCAGCCGCTCGACGAGGAAGATGATGTCGATCGGACCGACCTCCACGCGCAGTCGGCGCCGTCCCGAGCGCCGTCGCCGGATTATCGCACCTCGGGCGGTCGACGCCGTCGCCCCGGTGACGGGGGCTCGGGCGCGGCGCGCGCCGATCGGTGGCAGCGGGAGCTTCGAACCTATCGGCCTGGCCGATGGCTCGCGAGCTCCCCCTCCGCGGCTGATCTCCGACCAGCCCTGCCCGACACTTCGCGTGTGGCAGCGTTCAAGACCGTTGGCTCGCCGAGGCGCGTCTGACCGCGTCCAGCGACGCCGGCGGCACCATCCCGCTGACGTCGCCGCCGAAGCGGGCGATCTCCTTGACCAGACTCGAGCTGATGTACGCGACCTCGAGCGAGGTCATGAGGCACAGCGTCTCGACCTCGGGAGCGAGCTTCGCGTTGTTGTGCGCCAGCGAGAGCTCGACCTCGAAATCCGTCAGGCCGCGCAGGCCGCGCACGATCCCCGTCGCACCGACTCGCCGGCAGAGGTCGACCGTGAGGCCGTCGAACGTGGTGACCTCGATCCCGGCCGGGCCGATGGGGTCGTCGGCCAACGCTCGCCGGATGACCGCGACGCGCTCGTCGGCGTTCAGCAGCGAGACCTTGCGCGGATTCTCGAGGACCGCGATGACCAGCCGGTCGACGAAGCGCGACGCGCGGCGGATGACGTCGACATGGCCGTTGGTGAGCGGGTCGAAGGAGCCCGGGTAGACCGCGACCTGCACTACGCCCCTCGACCTCCGTCCGTGCGCCGGTAGAACGTCAGCGCGGTCTCGCCGAAGCGGCGCTCGCGCTCCGATGCTAACAGCCCGACCGTGGCCGGCGGCGCGCTCCGCCAGAAGTGCTTGGCGATGACGCGGGCGTGCTCGCCGAGCGGCGCGTCGGCTGCTCCGAGGCGCTCCAGCGTCTCGGTCAGCGCCGCCGTGTCCTCGTACGGCGGGTCGAGCAGGACGACATCGAACGGTTCGCGCGCGGGTCGCGAAAGGAACGCGGACACCGCGACGCGTTCGATGGTCGCGCGGTCCGACAGGCGCGCTCGTTCCAGGTTGGTCTCGATCGTCCGGACCGCCGCGCGATCGCGCTCGACGAAGGTCGCGTGCGCGGCACCCCGCGACAGCGCCTCGATACCGGCCGCGCCGCTCCCCGCGAACAGGTCGAGGACCGTGGCACCCTCCAGCTCCGGCTCGAGGATCGCGAACAGCGTCTGCTTGACCCGGTCGGTCAGGGGGCGGGTCCCCTCCCCCGGGGCGGCGAGGCGGACGCCGCGCGCCGATCCCGCGATGACACGCCCGGCGTCAGCCACGGCGCCGCGGGACGCCGACGCCGCGCTGGCTCGAGCCGCCTCGGCTCGCGCCGCGCCGTCTCACGCGGCGCTCGATGGATCGCCCGCGAACACCCGCGCCAGCCAGCCCGTCGCGAGCTCTCGCTGCAGGTCGTCCAGCCCCGGCACGAAACCGCCGGCCGCGTCGAGCAACACCTCCGCGTCCCCCCGGGCGCGGCGCGCCAGCTCGACGTGCGAGCGGTCCTGGAGCGACGCGACGCGCAGGCGCGGCAGGCCCGACTGCGCCAGGCCCAGCACGTCGCCCTCGCGCCGGATCTCGAAGTCCTTCTCGGCCAGCTCGAACCCATCGCGGATCTCCGCGACGGCCTTGAGCCGTGCCTGCGCCGTCTCGTCGTTCGAGTCGGAGACCAGGACACAGAAGCTCTCCGCCGTGCCCCGGCCGACACGACCACGGAGCTGGTGCAGCTGCGCGAGGCCGAACCGGTCGGCGCCCTCCACGATCATCATCGTCGCCTCGGGCACATCGACCCCGACCTCGACGACGGTCGTGCCCACGAGCACGTCCAGATCCCCATCGCGGAAGCGCGCCATGACCGCGTCGCGGTCGACCGGCTTGATCCGGCCATGGACGAGCCCGACGCGCAGCGGGGCGAGCGACTCCGCGAGCCGTACCGCCTCGGCCTCCGCGGCGGGCGCCGATCCGTCGAACAGCGATGGACCGGCCGCGCCGTCAGCGTCGCTGTCGGCCTCGTCGATGAGCGGCACGACCACGAACGTCCGGTGCCCGGCGGCCGCCTCCTGGCGCACCCGCTCCCAGACCGGGGCGAGCTGGTCCGGATGGCGGATCCCGGTCCGGATCGGGACCCGGCCCGCTGGCGGCGTCCGCAGGTCGGAGACGTCCAGATCCGCGTAGAGCACCTGTCCGAGGGTGCGCGGGATGGGCGTCGCCGTCATCAGCAGCACGTGCGGTGCCTGCCCACCGGCCTTCGCCTCGAGCTGGCCACGCTGCTCGACCCCGAAGCGGTGCTGCTCGTCGATGACCACGACCGCGAGGCGCGCGAACTCGACCCGCTCCTGGAGCAATGCGTGCGTCCCCACCACCACCGGCGCCTGCCCCGACTTCACGAGATCCCGGACATGACCGGCCGTCGCCGCCGACTGCGAGCCCGTCAGCAGCTCGACGGCGACGCCCGCACCCTCGAGGGATGCGGCGAGGGTGGCGTGGTGCTGGCGCGCGAGGAGGTCCGTCGGCGCCAGCAAGGCGCCCTGCCGTCCGGCCAGTGCCGCGGCGCCCAGCACCCATGCCGCGACGGCGGTCTTGCCGCTCCCGACGTCGCCCTGGAGCAGCCGGAGCATCGGTGTCGGCCGCCGCAGGTCGTCGCGGATGGTGTCCATCGCGGTGCCCTGGTCGGGCGTGAGCTCGACCTCGGCGCCGGCCTTGCGTCGGATGGCCTCCAGCACCGACGCACGCAGCGTGGAGTCGGCCGCGGCATCGACCTCCAGCGGCTCCGCCGCGTCCCGTCCTCGCTGTCGGCGCCGCCCGACCATGCCGAGCTGGAGCGCCAGCAGCTCGTCGTACGCGAGCCTGCGCAGCGCGCCGTCCCGACCCTCGAACGTCGACGGGTAGTGCGCCGCCTCCAGGGCGTCCGCGATGCCGACCACGTCCACATCCGTGCGGATCGACGCGGGAAGGTATTCCGGGTAGTGGTCGCCTGCGCGGTCCAGCGCCTCGCGCATCGCGATCCGGAGACGGGCCGCGGTCAGCCCGGCGGTGAGCCGGTAGACGGGCACGATGCGCCCGACGTGGAGCAGCTCGTCGTCGCGGCCGACCGGCTGGAAGTCCGGGTTGTCGATCGTCAGCTTCCGGCCGAAGTGCTTGAGCTTGCCGGAAACGATGATCTCCGCGCCCGGGAACAGGCGGCGCTCGATGTAGCGGCGCCCGAACCACGTCGCCTCGACGGTGCCCGTGTCGTCGCGCAGGACGGCGATCGTCCGCTGGATCCGGCGGCGGAAGCCCGGCTCGACGCGGACGTCCAGCACGTGGACGCGCGCGCTCACGACCGTGCCGTCCTCGACCCAGACGAGATCGCCCAGCTGGCGCATCTCGCGCAGGTCGTCGTAGCGGCGCGGCAGATGGAACAACAGGTCGCGAACGCTGCCGATGCCGAGGCGGAGCCCGGCCCGACGGAGCGTCGGCGCGGCCGACAGACCCGACTGGCCGAGCGGTGCGTCGAGCAGCTCGACGGGGTCCGTGGGGACGGGTGCCTGGACCTTCGGTCGCAGGGCCGTCGCCCCGGCGCCGCGGCGGCCACCCCCGGCCCTTCGGGGAGCGCCGCTCATCGTCGCGTCCGCCGCCCGACCATCACTCCGCGGCGATGAGATAGCGATAGTGCGGCTGGCCGCCGTGCAGGACGAGCGCCTCCTCGATCGCGGGGTGCGCGTCCTGGCATTTCCGGGCGAGCGCCTCGGCGTCGGCGAGCGTCGCGCCATCGCCGTAGTAGATGGTGAGCACGCTGTACCCGTCGCTCAGGCGGGCCAGCGCCGCGAGCACCGCCCGATGCGGATCGGTGTCCGCGGCGAGCAGCCCATCGTCCGGATCGAGGACGATCGTCTGGCCCTTCTTCACCTTCTTGCCGCTGACCGTCGCATCCCGCACCGCCTCCGTCGCCTGGAGCGTCTGGATCGCCCGCCCGGCCTCGGTCATCGCCGTCGCGTTGGCCTCCCCGCCACGCCCGCCGTCGAGCTCCATCACGGCCGCGATGCCCTCGGCGACGTTCCGCGTCGGGACGACGTGGATCGGGACGTCGGCCATCGTCGCGACCTGGCGGGCGGCGAGGATGACGTTCGGGTTGTTGGGCAGGATCAGCAGCTCGTCGGCGGCGGTCGCGCGGACCGCCTCCAGGAGCTCGCCCGTGCTCGGGTTGGCCGACTGGCCGCCGCGGACGATGCGGAACGGGCCGTGCTCGCGGAAGGGCGTGGCGACGTCGGCGAGGATGGTGGCCAGGCCGTCCGATGGGGCGACGGCGACGACCCCGAGCGCGAACCGGGTGATCGGCGTGGGTGGCTCGATGAGGTCGTCACCGGCGGGACGCGGGAACACGCCGATGCCCACCTCGTCCGGCGGCGGCTGCGGGACCTCGAGGCCGACCGCCGCGCCGCTCGCCGCGCCGACGAACTCCTCGGCACGGGCCTCCCGCACGTCGCTGGCCATGGTGTCGAGGTTCTCGACGGTGATGCGCGTCAGGGTCCCGAGCGTCAGGCCATACGCGATGACCTGGTCGGGCCGCTCGTTGTGGACGTGCACCTTCACGAGCGCCGGGCCACCGGCCACCAGCACGCTCTCGCCCATCGCCTCGAGGTGCCGCTGGATGGTCGCGACCTCCAGGCTGGTGCCGGGGGTCGGCTGGAGGACGAACACGGTCTCATAGCCGAACGCCTCGTCCTCGAGCGCGTCGATCCCGTGGCGGACCGCGGACCCGCTGCCGGCCGCGGCCGCCGTGCCGGTGCGGTCCCTGGGCACCCCGCCATCGGCGGTGACGGCGCGGCCGCGCGCCGCGGCGAGCGCCCCCTGGAACAGGCGGAACAGGCCCTGGCCGCCCGAATCGACGACGTGCGCCTCGCGCAGGATGGGCAACAGCGTCGGGGTGCGCGCGACGGACCGCTCTGCCGCCTCGACGAGCGCGACCAGGACCTTCTCGACATCGTTGTCCCGCTCCGCGGCGGCGACCGCGGCGGCCGACGACTCGCGGATGACCGTGAGGATCGTCCCCTCGACCGGCTTCGCCACGGCCTTGTAGGCGGTCTTGGTGCCCTCGTCGAGGGCATTGGCGAGGTCGAGCCCGGTGAACCGCTTCTTGCCGGCAAGGCCATGGGCGAGTCCGGCAAGGATCTGGCTGGTGATCACGCCGGAGTTGCCGCGCGCGCCCATCAGCGCGCCGAAGCTGACCGCCTGCGCGACGCGTTCGGCGGTCGCCCCCTCGCCCACCTTCTCGGCCTCGTCGAGCGCCGCGCGGACCGTCGCAAGCATGTTCGTGCCGGTGTCGCCATCGGGGACCGGGAAGACGTTGAGGGCGTTGATCTCGTCGACGTGGAGCTGGAGGTTCGCGACCGCGCTGCGGCAGGCGATCAGCAGCCCCTTGCCGTCGCAGGTCTTGGGCGCCATCAGGCGACGTCCGTGCCGCTGGCGGCGAGGTCGGCCGGCCCGGGTCGCTCGGCGGATGGCTCGACGAGCGCCGGTGGCGGTGCGCCGGGCTCGAACCGGAGGCCCTCGACGTGGATCGACACGCGGTCCGGCTCCCGCCCGATCGCGTGCTTCACGGCGTACCGGACGGTGGCATCGACCTGGCGGGCGACCTCGGCGACCGGCAGCCCGTAGGCGACGGTGAGGTGGAGGTCGATGGCGAGCTCGCCGTCCATCGACAGGCCGATCCCCTTGCGCCCGATGCCCAGGCGATCGATGACCTCGCCGAGCGGCCCGTGGCTCCGAAGACCCGACACGCCGTACACGCTCGATGCCGCGTTGCGGACCACGTCGCGCATGGCTCGGCGCGTGACGAGCGAGCGTCCGGGGATCGGGTTGGTGGGCACGCGGAGCGCATCCTCCTTCGCGGCCGTGGCGGACGGCTCGAGCTGGCGGCTCCGGGCGGGCGGTCGGAGGCCGTGTGCTACGATACCAGCCCGCTCGTGCCCGGCTTGACCGGCGCGTCCGCGAGCGTCCACCTCCGAAACCCACGTCAAGGGAACGACATGGCCCGCTCCTGTGCCATCTGCGGCAAGGTCTCGATGGGCGGCTTCAACCCGCAGTCGTCGGGCATGAACCGCGTCCGCGCCCACCGCCGCTACCAGCCCAATCTCCAGGTGACGACGATCAGCCAGAACGGCCACGCGCCGGCCAAGGCGATGGTCTGCACCCGCTGCCGGCGGACCCTCACGAAGAGCGCGCGCGCCTAGGTCGTTCCCGCTCGTCCGCCACCCCGACGACCGGCCCTCGGGCCGGTCTCGTCATGTCCGGGGGATCGCCCATCCGTGGCCGAGCGCTGCACCGAAGCCCGGGGCTGCGCACCGGGCGCGCAAAGCGACCGCCGGGACGTGGCCCAGCAGGAGTCCTGCGCACCGCGGACCGCAGACTGCGGTCCGGCGACGGCCCCAGCCACCGCCTTGCGCATCGGGTGAGCCGGTCGGCGCGCTGGTCGCCGCCCGGTCATGCGTTCGGATCGCGGGCCGGGATCGCAGGTCAGCGCTCGTCGGTGTCGAGCCAGATGGTGAACGGGCCGTCGTTGACGAGCTCGACGGCCATCTTGGCGGCGAACCGGCCCGTCGCGACGCGGACGCCGGCGCTCTCGATGTTCGCGGCGAACAGCCGGTAGAGGCGGTTCGCGGGCTCGGGCAGGGCCGCCTCGACGAAGCCCGGGCGCCGACCGCGCGACGTGTCGGCGTAGAGCGTGAACTGCGACACGACCAGCGCCTCCCCGCCGACGTCGAGGAGCGAGCGGTTCGTCCGGCCCTCCTCGTCCTCGAAGATCCGCAGCTCCACGACGCGCCGGGCGAGCGCCTGCGCGGTGTCGGCGTCATCCGCCCGGCCGATGCCCACCAGGATGAGCAACCCGCGCCCGCACGCCCCGACGACCTCGCCGTCGACGCGGACCTCCGCTCGCGACACCCGCTGGAGCAGCGCGCGCACCGTCTACGCCTCGCGCGCGGGCTCGGGCGCGGGCGCAGGCGCGCGCACGGCCCACGTTCGAGCGGCGCTGCCGTTCACCGCGCTACGTCCTGCCCGTGAACGCGCGCTCGCCCTCGGCCCGCGCCGCGTCGGCGATGGCCCGGATCGCCGCGACCTCTGCCCGGAGATCCCGTGCGCGGTACAGGGCGGAGCCGACGACGATGACGTCGGTCCCCTCGCGGCCGATGGCTTCCGCCGTCGAGCGCTTGCCGCCGCCGTCGACGTGGACCTCGCACGCACCACCGGCGGCCAGGTAGCCACGCGCGGCGCGAAGCTTCGCCGCCGCGACATCGGCCATGAACGCCTGCCCACCGAAGCCCGGCTCGACCGTCATCACCAGCACGATGTCCAGCAGCTCGCGGTAGGGCTCGAGCGTCGCCAAGGGCGTCGCGGGCTTGACCGACAAGCCGGCCGCGGCGCCCGCCGAGCGGATCGCCTCGAGCGTCGGACCGACCGCCCCCGGCTCCGCCTCGACATGGATGGTCACCGACTCGCACCCCGCGTCGACGAACATCCGGGACCAGCGCGACGGTTCCGAGATCATCAGGTGGGCGTCGAACGGCAGCGTCGTGGCGCGCCGCAGCGCTTCGACCGTCTTCCAGCCGAACGTGAGGTTCGGCACGAAGTGCGCGTCCATGATGTCGACGTGGATGCGGTCGGCACCGCCGTCGGCGGCTCGGCGGACCTCGTCGCCGAGCTTCGCGAGGTCCGCGTCGAGGATGCTCGCCGCGATGAGGCAGTGGTCGGGTCGGGGCAAGCGCGCTACTCCCCAGGGTGGGCGCCGACCGCCACCGGGATCGGCTCGTCGGATCGCTCGCCGCGCAGCGCGGCCGCGGACTCCGCCTCGAGCCGCCGCCGGCGACGAGCCACCACCGGCGGCGCCGGCTCGCCCGCATGCTCCGCGGCCAGCTGACCGCACGCCGCGCCGATCTCCTGGCCGCGATTGCGGCGGATCGTCGTGCGGATGCCGGCCGACTCGAGGCGCCGGGCGAACGCCTCGATGACGGGCATCGGGCTTGCCTGCCACGGCGTGTGCGCGACGGGATTCATCGGGATGAGGTTGACATGCGCGTGCTCGTCGCGGAGGAGGTCGATGAGCGCCGCCGAGTCAGCCTCGGTGTCGTTGATCCCGCCGATCATCGTCACCTCGTAGCTCACCCGTCGGCCGGTCGCTCGCGCGTGATCGCGCGCCGCGGCGACGACCTCCGCGGCCGGCCATCGTCGGTTGAGCGGGACGAGCACGTCGCGCAGCGCATCCCGCGCGGAATGGAGCGAGACCGCCAGCGTGAACTGCGGGCCGAGCGACGTGAGTCGCCGGATGCCCGGCACGACCCCGGACGTCGAGACGGTGATGTGCCGGGCGCCCAGGCCGAACCGCCGTGGATCGTTGAGCCCGGCCACGGCCTCCAGGACGCGGTCGAGGTTCAGCAGCGGCTCGCCCATGCCCATGAACACGATGTTCGTGAGGCGCTGCCCGTCGGCCGCGAGTGACCGCGCGGGATGCCGCACCTGGTCGAGGATCTCGGCGGTCTCGAGGTCGCGGTCGAACCCGAGCTCACCGGTCGCGCAGAACGGGCAGCCGACGGCGCAGCCGGCCTGCGACGAGATGCACAGCGTGTGGCGCTCCCGTGAGGTACCGCGCGCCGGGTAGTGCATCAGCACCGACTCGATGAGCCGGCCGTCGGACAGCGTGTGCAGCCGCTTCTCCGTCTGGCCGCCGTCCGCGTGACGGACATCGGTATCCGAGACGGTGTCGAAGCGGAACGCCGACTCGAGCGCCTCGCGAACCGCCGCGGGCAGCGTGAGGACCTCCGCGAACGATGTCGCGCCGGAGCGCCAGACGGCATCGAGGACCTGCCGCGCGCGGTACGCCGGTTCGGCACGCTCGGCGAACCAGGCTACGAGGTCCTCTTCGGTCAAGCCCGCGATCCCGGGACGCGGGTCGCGGACGCCGGCACGGGACGGCCCCGCGACGGGGGCGGGCGCGGGCATCGTCCCGCCGACGGGGGCGGCCTCGACCACGGGCAGCGCGCGGGACTCAGGGGCCATGGCCCGATTCTCGCATGCCGCCCGCGGACGCCCGCGTCATCCGGACGCGCGCCTGGGTCAGGACGAGGCGATCGCCTCCTTCGCTGTCACGATCGTCACCGGCACCGACACCGTGCCGCGCATCTTCGAGGGCACGTCCTGGCCGAGCCAGCGGCTGAGGCCCGGCGGCAGCGTCGACAGGATGACCTCGTCGACCTCGCGCCCAGAGATCGCGTCATGCGCCGCGGCGACCGGATCGGCCACGCCGATCTCGCCGGTGGCGTCGGTCGCGCCGAGGTCGCACAGGTGCTGGACGATGGCCTCGAGCCGCTGCTCCGCGGCGGCCCGGCTGGTCTCCTCGTCCCATGTGAGGCCGCCGGCGACGGGCGTCGCCGGGACGACCACGTGGAACGAGGCGGGACCTCTGCCGAGTCGTTCCTCGATCGCCTCGGCGAGCGTGGGACTCGCGAGCGTCCGGTTGGCGACGATGAGGTAGGTGGCCATGCGCACCTCCCGAGCGGGCTGCCTCTGCCCAACGGTACGACCGCTGGGAAGGGCCCGGTTCAGGTCAGCCGCTGGCCGAGGTAGCCGGGCCGTCCGCTGAGGAACGCGGCGGCGTCCATCGGACTCCTTCCTTCCGGCTGCACCCGCTCCAGCCGCAGACGACCACGGCCGGTCACCAGGACGAGCGCGTGCTTGTCACCGAGCAACACGCCGGGCTCGCCGCCGGGATCGAGCGCCTCGACCGCCGCGGCAAGCACGGCCAGCCTGCCCGCCGGCGTGACCAGATACGAGCCGGGCCATGGCTGATACGCCCGGACCTGTCGCTCCAGGTCCACGGCCGGCCGCGTGGGGTCCATCCGGCCGTCGTCGCGGCGGAGCGGACGCGTCAGCGTGGCGCCCTCGTCCGGCTGGGGATGCGGGATGAGCTCACCGGCGAGGTAGGGATCGAGCGACCGCGTCAGGAGCCCGGCTGCCCGCTCCGCCAGATCGGCTTCGAGCTCCGGTGCCGTCTCGTCACCGTCGAGCCGGCGACGTTCCTGCGCCACGATCGGCCCGGTATCGAGTCCGGCGTCCATGCGCATGAGGGTCACGCCGGTCGTGGCGTCGCCGGCGAGGATCGTCGCGGGGATCGGCGTCGCACCGCGATGCCGCGGCAGCAGCGACGGATGCAGGTTCAGCGCGCCGTGTGGGAGCTCCAGGATCGGCGCCGGGACGAGCTGCCCATAGTCAGCGAGGACCGCGAGCTCGGGCTCCAGGGCCAGGATCTCGGCCATCGCCTCCGGCGAGCGCAGCCGAGGCGGGACGAGGATCGGGACCGGGAGATCGATGGCCGCGGCGAGCGGTGTCGGGGTCGGGATCTGTCGTCGGCCGACCGGACGTGGGGGCGCGGTGACGACGCCGACAAGCTCGACCGAGGGGTGGTCCGCGAGCGCACGGAACGCCGGGACGCCGAACGCGCCGCTGCCCAGGAAGATCGTCCGGGCGCGGGTCACGCCAGGGCGGACGCCGCCTCCCGCACGTCGTCGTCGTCGCCCTCGCCGCCGCCGACCTCGATGAGCTCGTCCATCGAGTCGAGGTAGTCGATGTAGAGCTTCCCGTCGAGGTGGTCCAGCTCATGCTGGAGGGCGCGCCCCAGGAGCCCGGAGCCGGCGACCTTGATGTGCTTGCCCACCCGGTTCTGCGCGACGACCCAGACCTTCTCGCGGCGGGTGACATACGCGACGTAGCCCGGGATCGACAGGCAGCCCTCGAGATCGCGGTCGTCACCGGACGAACGGACGATCATCGGGTTCACGAGCTCGTGCAGTCGACCTTCGACCTCGATCACGCACGCTCGGAGCGCTTCGCCCAGCTGCGGCGCGGCCAGACCGACACCCGGGGCGTGACGCATCGTGTCGGCGAGGTCGTCGAGGAGCTCCCAGAGGGGCTTCCCGAAGCTGTCGACGGGCAGGCCCTTGAGGCGGAGACGCGGATCGCCGAGCTGGGCGATGGGCTTGACAGACATGCGCGAACGATAGCAGTCAGCCCGGCCGTGGCCGGGCTGACGTTCGAGGCGAGGTGGTGCGCCGGTCAGCCGGTCGGCGCGGTCTCGTCCGCGGCGCTCTGAGCGGCAGGAGCGTCGCTCGCTGCGTCGGTGGCCGACCCGGTCGCGACGTCGCCGGTGCCGTTCGTCGCGTCGGCGCCGGTCCCGTTCGTGGCATCGGCGGCCGCTTCGGCCTCCGCGCTGCGGAGATCCTTGGCCAGCTGGGTGGCGCGATCGGCGAGCTTGGCGGAGACGTCGCTCGTGACGTCAGCCGCCTTGTGGGCGAGCGGACCGGCCGCGGCAGCTCCGGCCGCCGCAAGCTCGGCAGCCTTCGCGGCGACCTGCCGCGCGACCGGCGCGGCCTGTGTGGCGACGTCGTCGATCATCTTCTGGAGCTGGCTGAGCCACTCCCGTCCGGTGACCGTCTCCGTCTTCTCGCCCTCGCCCCAGCCGTCGCCGGCCGAGCCGGCGTCGGATGCCGCCTCAGCGAGCGGCTCGTCGGGCAGGGCACCCTCGGGCACCGCGGTGGGCTCGGTGCCAGGCTCGCGGGATCCGTCCATGTCGCGTCCTCCTCCGGGCAGTCCGGAACACATTCCAGTGGGTCGATCGTCGCAGCATCACAGGGACGGTGCGACGGGTGCGTATCGTCGCTCAGCGCGACGTTTCGCGCTTGCATGCCAAGACGCGCTGCGGCCCGGAACGTGGCATCACGGATCGCCGCTTCGGCCGCCGACCGCACGCGCGGTCGCACGCTCCGAGACCGGACGGGCTTCGGTCGGCGTCCGCTCCTCGGCAGGGTCGTCGGACCAGTCGAACCCGTCCTCATCCTCGTCGCGATACCGGCCCAGCGCGAACCCGAACTCGCTCCCCCGGCGCGGTCGCGGCCGCGCCCAGATCCGCCCGTGCATCGCGCGCACGAGCCGGTCACAGACGAACAGGCCGATGCCCCCGCCTGCCGCCGTCGCGGCCGTGGTCGCGGACCGATAGAACAGCTCGAACAGGTCCTCTGTCTCGGCGGCGGCGATGCCGGGCCCCTCGTCGAGCACGCGGACGCTCACCTCGTCGGGAGCGGGGTCCACCTCGATCGTGACCGCGGTCCCGGGACCCGCGTATTTCGCCGCGTTCGACAGCAGGTTGCGCAAGACCTGCTCCACGTACGTCTCTTCGCCCGCGACCACGTCGCCCGCGGGATCGCCCGCGAGGACGAAGTGATTGTCCGGCCAGCGCCGGCCCTCGCTCGCGATGACCCGCTCGAGCAGCCGGCGAAGGTGGACCGGCTCGCGATCCGGGACCAGCGAACCGCGTTCCAGGCGGGACATGACCAGCAGGTCGTCGATGAGGCGATGGAGCCGCTCGGCCTCGGCATTGATGTCGAGGCCCAGATCCCGGACCGTCTCCTCCGAGCGTCCGCCGCGGAGCAACAGCTTGGCCGCGGCGAGGATGGTGGTGATCGGCGTCCGCAGCTCGTGCGACATGACGCCCACGAACGCCTCCTGCAGCGCCCGCGCCTCGCGCTCCGTCTCGAGCACCCGTTCCCGCTCCTCCTCGGCGCGGCGTTCGAGGGTGATGTCGCGGTCGATGCCGGTGAGGCGACGACCCTTCGCCGGTCCTTCGGCGGACACCCAGCCTTCGCTGCGCAGCCAGCGCGTCGAGCCGTCCGGGCCGATGGCCCGGAACTCCGTCGCGAACGGCCCCAGGGTCCGGGCTGCCTCGTCGATCGCGGCTCGGACGCCCATCACGATCCTCGGGGACGACCAGCGCGAGATACGCCACGAGGCCGTCCCCGGCGTCCCGATCCGGCTGCCCTCGGACGCGCAGGAACTCCGCGCTCAGGTCGAGGTGGTCCCGTTCGAGGTCGAGGTCCCAGGCACCCGCCGAGGCGACCTCGAGCGTGGCGTCCAGCCGCCGCTGCCGGTCCCGCAGCGCATCGACGAGATCGGCACGCGCCAGGGCCGCGACGGCGTGCGAGGCGATGGCCGAGATGAACCGCCGCTCGGCGGCGTCGATCACCGCATCGCCGCCCCAGCCGACGACCAGCACACCACGCACGGGATCGTCGCCCACCGGCTCCGCGACGAGCGTCGTGAGCGACGCGATGGCCGGGATGTCGCTGGCACCGGGATAGCGCGTCCGCCACTCGGGGGCGGACACGACGACACCGGTCCGGCGGCGGACGACCTCGGCGGCCGGCAGACCCGCGTCGAGTGGCACCGTCTGTTCGCTCCGGACGAGCCCTGGCGGATAGCCGCGTGCGTGGAGCAGCTCGAGGCGATCCGGATCGCTGGCCCGGCGGTAGAGCAGCCCGACACGGGCGCCGAGCGTGTCCGTCACCGTCTCCACGATCAACCGGGCGATCGTGGTCGCGTCGACCGCCGGGCCGAGCTCGCGGGCGATCGCCTGCAGTCGCTCCACACGCGCTGCGGCCACGCGCGTTTCCGCGCGCTCCACGCGAGCAGCCGCGGCACCTCGTGATCGGGTCAAGGCCTCGCTGCCGAACCGCGCGGCGAGCGCGAGGACGTCCAGCGTCCGCTGGTCGATGACGCGAGGCGCCGAGAACCCGAGGACCAGTGATCCGAGCCGCTCGATGCCGGCATCGAGGGGGAGGCCGACCACCCGCATGGCGGGCGTGGCCGACGCGGGACGTTCGGCCGCGTCGGGCACGGGCATCGCGGCCGGGACGAGGAGCGGACCTCGGACATCCGGCGTGGCCGCGAGCGCGCGTGCGGTCGCGCGACAGTCCTCGAGCAGCTCCGCCGCGCCGAATGCCGCGAGCTCGTCGGACTCGGCGGCCGACGACCCGACCGTGGGACCGCCCACCGGATCGGACCCCCCGGGGACGAGGACGAGGACCGCATCCGCGCCGCTGGTCTCGCGGCTGACGCGCGCCACGAGGTCCGCGATCTGACGCGGCGATGCGGGTCGCGCGAGCGCCGCGGCGAGGATCGCGAGGTCATGCGTCTCGCGCTCCGCGCGACGCCGTCGCGTCTGGGCCTGGTCGAGTGCCGCCAGGAGCGGCCGGGACGGATCGCGGACGCGGCCGATGACCGCGCCGAGGCCGGCGCCCGCGACGACGGTCAACATCTCCAGCGCGACGACGCGGTTCGGGAGCGGCGGCCAGAAGCTGTACCAGGTCGGGCCCACGGACTCGAACGGCGGGTCGATGCTCGCGAGGACGATCGAGACGAGCGCGGCTGCGAGACCGCCGCCCAGACCCAGGAGCCGCGAGGCGAGGAGCGTGGCGGTGAACGGCAGGATGTACCAGCCGCTCAGCAGCACGAGGGAGTCGAACAGCGCGCGGGTCAGATGCGCCGCGAGGGGCAGGCCCACGACGATCGCGAGCCACGAGAGACGCCGACGCAGTCGCGGGGACATCAGCTAGGAGTGTCGCCTCCCGGAGCGCGCCCCGGGACCGGACCTCCGTCCCGTGGGTCCAGCGGAGTGTCCTACAGGAGCGATTCCGGGTCCACGTCGACGCTCCATGGAGCCGGCGGTCCCTCGCCCAGCAGCGCCCCGGGCTCGGGCCCACGAAGGACGATGTTGAACCGCCACCGATCGGCTCGTCGGGCGATGTACGCGGGCGCGGGACCGGTCACGAGCGTCCCGTCACGCCGCTCGGCGGCAAGCGCCCGCAGCCGGTCGGCCATGGCGAGCGCCTCGCGTTCCGCCGCGTCACGTTCGGGCAGCGCGACCGTCAGCTTCACGAGCCGGCCGAACGGCGGCGAGCCCCAGCGCTCGCGCAGTGCGAGCTCCTCGTCGTAGAAGGCGGTCGCGTCGTCGTCGACGATGGCGCGGATCGCCCGATGCTCCGGGCGGTACGTCTGGACGATCGCGTGCCCGTCGCGCTCCCCGCGCCCCGCTCGACCGATCGCCTGGCGCAGGAACTGGAACGTCCGCTCCGCGGCGCGTTCGTCGGGGAGGCTGAGCGCGACATCCGCGGACACGACACCCACCAGCGTCACGGTCGGCACGTCGAGGCCCTTCGCGACCAGGCTCGTGCCCACGAGGACGTCGAGCGCGCCACTCGAGAAGGCGTCGGTGACGCGGTCGGCGGCGCCGCGGCGCTCCACGACGTCGCGGTCGAGCCGCCCGACGCGCAGGCCCGGGAACGTCTCGCGGACCTCGCGTTCCAGGCGCTCGGTGCCGCCGCCCAGATACCGGATGCGCGGCGAGCTGCAGTTCGGGCAGCGGTCGGCGAGTGGCGTGGCACGCCCGCAGTGGTGGCAGCGCAGCGTCGTGCCCGCGTGGTGATAGACGAGCGGCCGATCGCAGTCCGGGCACGCCTGCACGTGGCCGCAGTCCCGGCACAGGACGACCGATGCGGTCCCCCGCCGGTTGATGACGAGGATCGCCTGCTCGCCCGCGTCGACATCGAGCGTCCGCAGCGCATCCCGGAGCGCGTCCGAGAGCAGCCCGCGATTGCCGGCCGCGAGCTCCGCGCGGAGGTCGACGACCTCGATGGTCGGTGGCCGGCCGCTGGCGCGGTCGGGCAGCTCGACCCGTCGATAGCGGCCGGCCCGCGCATGCCCCACGCTGTCCACCGACGGCGTCGCGGATCCGAGCACCACCGCCGCGCCCGCGAGCTCGCCCAGCCGGATCGCGACGTCCCGCGCCTGGAGCCGCGGCGTGCGATCGCTCTTGTACGCGGGCTCATGCTCCTCGTCGACGATCACGAGGCCCAGGTCGTCCAGGGGCGCGGTCACCGCGATGCGCGTGCCGACCACGAGGTCGACATCGCCGGCGCGGATCCGCCGCCACTCGTCGGCACGCTCGCCCTCACCGAGCCCCGAATGGAGCACCGCGACGCGTGCGGCGAGGTCCGCGCGGAGGCGGTCGACGAGGGGCGTGGCGAGCGCGATCTCCGGGACGAGCACGAGGGCCGGGCGGCCATCCTCGAGCGACGCCGCGATCGCCTCGACGTAGATGGCGGTCTTCCCACCGCCGGTGACACCGTCGAGCAGGAGCGGCGTCGGATCCCGCGCGGCGATCGCATCGCGGATCCACGCGACGGCCTGTGCCTGGGGGCCGGTCAGGTCGCTGCCGGCGGGACGACCACCTCGAAGGCCCGGGCGACGCGTGGCCAGCGGTCGGCGCGGACGCTCCCGGATCCACGCCTCGAGCAGCCCTCGACGGACGAGCCCCGCCAGCGCCGAGGCGCCGTGACGCTCCGCGACGGGCGCGGCGGGGACGCCGCCCTCGACGCTCGTGGTCGCCGGATCGTGCGCATCGCCCGGACCGACGTCGCCGGGCGCCGCCGCGGGCTCCTCCAGCAGCTCGGCCAGGGCAGCGACCTGGCGTGGGCCGAGGCGGGGACCCGGCGACTTCCCACCCGCCGCGAGGGTCGCGGCCGCCGCCGCGCCCGCGCGACGTGAGCCGGATCCGTCGCTCGTACCGCGGCCCCGGAGCGGCCGTGACCAACGTCGGGGTCAGCTCGAGCAGGCCCTCGGCTTCGAGCGCGCGGAGGCGCCGCAACAACGTGCCGCGCCCTTCCGGGCTGGCGAGGTCGCGCACCGGCCGTGGCCGCGAGGCGAGCTCGTCGAGCAGATCGACGGCCGCCGCGTCGTGATCCTCCGGGGACCCGAGGACGGCCTCGCCCGCGGGCGTGACCTCGGCGAGCACCTCCAGGCGCTCGAGCATCCCGGGCGGCAGCATCGAACGGAGCACCATCGCGACCGGCGCGAGGTAGTGGACGGCGATCCAGCGGCCGAGGCCGAGGGTGAGCGGCGGGACCAGCGGACCGTCCGCGCGGACGCGCGCGACGACCCAGCGCAGGCCGGCGTCGGCGAGGGCGGCGGAGCCGGCCTCGGGAGGCGCCTCGCCCAGGACGATCCCCAGCGACTGACGCCCGCCCTTCCCGAACGGGACCAGGACCGCCTCGCCGGGCTCCAGGTCGTCGAGCGCCGGGGGGACGAGATAGGTGAACGTCCGGGCGCCGGGTCCCGCAGGTGCGTCGACCGCGACCGACACGCGGCGAGCGCCATCGCGGATGCCCGTCGGCGGCGTCCCGCCCGTCACGTCCGGATCGCCGGCCGGTCCGAACAGGGTCGCGTCGGCCGCCATGGCCGGAGGCTACACGCGCAGACGGCGGTCGGGGTGGCGGCGCTTCTCCTGGGCGATGATCGCCTCGATCTCGGCGGCGGTCCGGTCGACCATGCCGGTCTCGTTGACCACGACCTGGTCGTAGTCGCCGGCGCGGGCCAGCTCGATGGCGGCGTTGCGCTGGCGCAGCTCGAGCTCCTCGGCCGTCTCGGTGGCGCGTGAGCGAAGCCGCTGGAACAGCGCCTCCTGCGTCGGCGGGACGACGAAGATGAGGAGCGCCTCGGGCACGCGCTCCTTCACGATCTGCGCGCCCTGGACGTCGATCTTGAGGATCACATCGCGGCCCTTCGCGAGGGCCTCGGCGACCTGCCGCCGCGGCGTGCCGTACCAGTGTTCGTGGACACGGCTCGCCTCGAGGAGGTCGCCGGCATCACGCAACGCGAGGAAGCGTGCCTCGTCCAGGAACTGGTAGCTCACGCCGTCGACCTCGCCGGGGCGCGGCGCCCGTGTGGTGCAGGTGACGACGTAGTGGTAGTCCGGCTCATCGGGATCGCGCGCGTGGAGGGCCGCGATGATCGTGTCCTTGCCGACGCCCGACGGGCCGCTGACGATGGCGAGGATGGCGCCCGGCGCGCCCACCGGCATCTCCGCCTCGGGATCGAACGCCAGCTGCTCGCCGCTCACGCGGTCCTCCGGGCCGAACCGCCGATGGCCGCCCCCGGCGAGCCTGCGCCGATCGCGCGAAGCGACGCCAGCACCGTCTCGAGCTCCGCCGGGAGCGGCGCTTCGGCGCGGATGAGGCGTCCCGACGTCGGGCTCACGAGCTCGAGGCGCCACGCGTGGAGGAACAGCCGCTCCAGTCCGTCGGGGCCGCGGCGCGCCGTGCCGGTGCCGTAGACGACGTCCCCCGCGACCGGATGCCCGAGTGCCGCGAGATGGACGCGGATCTGATGCGTGCGCCCGGTGATGAGATCCAGCTCGAGGAGCGTCCAGCCATCGAACCGCTCGCGCACCCGATAGCCCGTCGTGGCCTGGCGGCCGTTCGGCACGACCGCCATCCGCTTCCGGTCCTTCGGGTCGCGGCCGATGGGCGCCTCGATCCGCCCGACGGCGGCGTTCACCGAGCCCTGGACGAGTGCCAGGTAGGTCTTCTTGATGCGACGCGCCTTGAGCTGCGCCATCAGCGACTGCTGCGCCGCGTCGTGCTTGGCGACGATGAGCAGCCCGGACGTGTCGCGATCCAGCCGATGGACGATGCCCGGGCGCGCGATGCCGGCGATCGAGCCGTACGTCCCGGGTCGCGCCAGCAACCCGTTGACCAGCGTGCCGCGCCAGTGTCCGGGCGCCGGGTGGACGACGAGCCCCGCGGGCTTGTCGACGATGAGGACGTCGGCGTCCTCGTACGCGGCGACGACCTCGATCGTCGGGTCGGGCTCGAGGTGGTACGGCGTCACGGGCTCGGGGACGTCGAGGATCACCACGGCTTCGCCCGTCATGACGCTGTTCGCGCGAAGCCGCCGTCCCTCGCCGTCGACCAGCCGCCCGTCGGAGATCAGGCGCTGGACGAACGACCGCGACAGGCCCGTCCGGTCGGCGACGAACCGGTCGACCCGGCGGACGACCTGGCCCGCCGGGATCGGGAGGCGCCGCTGACCGGGCTCCACGGAGATCGCCGGAGGCTCGAACGGCAGGAGCTCCTCGTCGTCGGCCTCGCCGGCGTCGACCTCGGGCGCCTCCGCGAGCGCCTCGTCGAGCGCCGGCGGATCGTCAGCCACGGGTGCCGATCTCCGCGAGCTTCGGGAACACGGCGAGCAGGATGAACAACAGGATCGCGCCCGTGATGGCCGCGTCCGCGACGTTGTAGGTGAAGAACCGGAGGGTGCCGATGCCCATGTCGATGAAGTCGACCACGGACCCGTAGCGCAGGCGATCGAGGAGGTTGCCGATGGCCCCGCCCAGCAACAGCCCGAGCGCGACGGTGGTCAGGAGCGAGCGGCCCTGACGCGCTTCGAACCAGACGATCGCGACGAGCACGATGATCGACACCGCCGCGAACGCCCCGGCGCTCTGCGGCATGAGCCCGAACAACGCGCCGCTGTTCCGCGAGTGGACGATGGTCAGCCAGTCGCCCAGCACCTGGACCCGCTCGCCGACCGCCAGGGCCCCGACGACCAGGCTCTTGGTCACCTGGTCCACGACCAGGACCGCGATCGCGAGCCCGAAGAACAGGGCCCAGCGGGTCCACGGGATCGCCCGCTGGGTCGCCACGGCCGTCACGCGACGCTCGGCCCGCCGAGGCGCCGAAGCGCGATGGTCGCCGGTCCGCCCTCCAGCTGGACCGTGGCGCGGGATGCGTCGTCGGGACCATCGCTCGCCGCCAACGTGTCGGCGAGGACCTCCGCGGCGACCGTCGGGAGCAGCGCGGCGACCTCGGGGGTCAACCCCGCCACCCACAGGTCGATCCGGTCGTCCAGCTCCAGCCCGGCCTCCTTGCGAAGGTCCTGGATGGCGCGCTGCAGCTCACGGGCATCGCCCTCGGCACGCAGGGCGGGCGTCAGCGTCGTGTCGATGACCGCGACCAGGCCCTCGTCGTGGGCGACGGCCGTGCCTTCGCGGGGCGAGGCCTGGATCTCGACCTCGTCCGGCGCGAGCGTCTCCCCGGCCAGCGTCACCGAACCATCGGGGTGGATCTCGACCGACCCTTCCCGGGCCGCCGCCATCACCGCCGGGATCCTCGCCCCGAGGCGCTTGCCCACCTTGGGCAGGAGGACCTTCACGCGACGGTCGACCAGCTCCGATCCGTCACCGATGAGCTCGACGGCCTTGACGTTCGCCTCGACCGCGATGAGCTCGAGCAGCCCTTCGGCGCGGAGCGCCTCGGCGCCGGCCTCCCCGGCCGGGACCGCGAGCCACAGCCGAGCGAGCGGCTGGCGGACCTTGAGACCGGCCTGGCCGCGCAACGTGCGCACGAGGTCGACCGCCCGTCGCGCGGTCGCGACGGCGCCCTCCAGGCGGGCATCGAGCAGCGAGGCCAGCTCCGCCGCGGGGGCCTTCGTGAGGTGGACCGAGTCGGGTGCCTCGGCGCCCACCTCCACGACGAGGTTCCGGTACATCGCGTCGGTCAGGAACGGGAGGATCGGCGCCATCACGCGGGCGAGCGCGACGAGCGCCGCGTGGAGCGTCGCGAAGGCCGCGTCGCGCTCGGCGCCCGTGCCCCGCGACATCCGCTTGCGTGACAGCCGCAGGTACCACGTCGAGAGGTCGTCGATGAACCGACCGATGTGGCGCGTCGCCAGCTCGGCGTCGTACTCGCGCAGGCGCGCCTCGACGTCCGCGGCGGTCGCCGCCGCCCGGGACAGGATCCAGCGGTCCAGCGCCGGGCGCTCCTCGACGGGCGGATCGCCCGGGCCCGGCGTCCACCCGGCGAGCCGCGCATAGCCGACCAGGAACGCGTACACGTTCCAGAGGACCAGCAGCTCGCGACGCGCCTCGTCGGCGGCGTGCCAGCCGAACCGGATGTTGTCCTCCGGCCGCGCCGACGCGAACAGCCAGCGCATGACGTCGACGCCCATGCGATCGGCCGCCTCGTCGAACTCGATCGCGTTGCCCCAGCTCTTGTGCATCGGCCGCCCGTCCTCGCCGAACACCAGGGCGTAGCCGAAGAGGTTGAGGAACGGCGGCTCGCGACGGAGCACGGTGCCCATCGCGAGCATCGCGTAGAACCAGTTGCGGAACTGTCCGGGGAAGCTCTCGGTGACGAAGTCGGCCGGATACCACGTCGCCCAGTAGTCGGGCCGCTCGCGGAAGTGGAGCGTCGAGAAGGGCACGATGCCCGCGTCGAGCCACGGGTTGCCGACGTCGGCGATGCGCGACACCGGCTCACCGCACGATGAGCAGGCGATCTTCACCTCGTCCACGTACGGCCGATGCGGCGTGTGGCCCTCGAACGCCTCCCAGCCCGAGATCGCGCGCTCGCGGAGCTCCTCGCGTCCGCCGATGACGTCGAACGAGCCGCACGCCTCGCAGGCATAGATCGGGAGCGCGAGGCCGTAGTAGCGCTTCTTGGAGATCATCCAGTCGCGCATGTTCAGCAGCCAGTCGAGCTCGCGCTCGTAGCCGAACGACGGGTACCAGGTGATCCTGTCGACCACCTCCATGATCTGGTAGCGAAGGCTGGCCTCGATCTCGTCCTTCGTCAGCTGGTCGCGCGGCTTGTCGTACACCGGGCCCATCGTGATGAACCACTCGTCGACCAGCCGGAACAGCAGCGGCGTGTTGCACCGCCAGCAGTGGGGGTAGCGATGCGAGTACGGCTCCAGGTGATAGAACAGCCCACGCCGCTCGAGGTCATCGACGATCGCCTGGGTCACCGCCGGCGCCTCACGGCCGGAAAGCCAGCCGAAGCCCGGGTAGTAGACGCCGTCCTCGTCGATGGGGCCGATGATCGGCAGGCCCAGCGCCGTGCCCAGCTGGTAGTCCTCGGCACCCGCTCCAGGGGCGATGTGGACGATGCCCGTGCCTTCGTCCTCGCCGACCTCATCCCAGGCCACGATGCGATGCTCGTAGCCGGGACCCGCCGTGCCGCCTTCCGCGAACGCCGTCCTGACGGCCTCGAGGTCGTCGAACGGCCCGCTGTAGCGCCAGCCCACGAGCTCGTGTCCGGGCCGTTCCTCGAGCACCTCGAACGGCCCGCGGAGGGCGACCTTGAGGCGCGCCTTGGCCAGCCAGAACGTCGCCGTCGCCCTGCCGTACGCGGACATAGGCGAGGTCTTCGCCGACCGCAGCCGCGACGTTCGCGGCCAGCGTCCACGGCGTGGTGGTCCACACCAGGAGCGACTCGCCCGCATGGCCCGGCTCGACCAGCGGGAAGCGGACCGTGAGTCCGGGATCCTCGCGGTCCTGGTAGCCCTCGTTCATCTCCATCTGGGACAGGCCGGTCCCGCAGCGCGGGCACCACGGCATCGAGTCGTGGCCCTTGCGGATCCAGCCGCGCCGGTGGCACTCGGCGAGGAACCCCCAGATGAGGTCGTTGTTCTCGTTGCTGAACGTGAAGTAGCTGCCGCCCAGCTCGGGCATGCCCAGGCGTCCGACGATCATCTCGACGGTGTCGGTCACCGGGCCCTCGGGCCCCTCGACGGTGATGACCTGCGACGGGTCCTCGGCCATGAGGTCACGCAGCCGGCGCAGCTCATCGGGATCGTTCCAGTCCATCCAGTAGCCGAGCCGGATGCTCTGCTCGGTCTGGCGCGCGGCGTACGTGAGCACGCGCTGCTTGCACAGGCTGACGAAGGGAGCGATCCCGAACGCCTCGATGTCGCGCTTGGTCCGGAAGTTCAGCTCGCGCTCGACGTTGACCTCGACCCACAGGCCCTGGCAGTCGAAGCCGTTCTGGAAGCGCTCGTCCTCGCCCAGCATCGCGTGGAAGCGCTGGTAGAGGTCCTTGTACATCCGGCCCCAGGCGTGATGGACGCCCATCGGGTTGTTGGCCGTGATCGGCCCGTCCAGGAACGACCACGTGGGCCCGCCCGCGTTCTGCGCACGGAGGCGGGCGAACGTGCGCCGCTCCGTCCACTCCCGGAGGAGCTCCTTCTCCTGCGCGACGAAGTCCTCGGTGGTCCGCGCGGTGACCGGTCGGAACATCGGCCTCAGGCCGGACGTCCTCCGTCGCGATGCGCGACGGACCGGACGACGGGCGGGAGGGACAGCAGGCGGGGCATCGGACCTCGGCAACGCGCGACGGGCACGGCGGACGAACGGCCCAGCCGGGCCGACCGGCCCAGGCAGGGGCTCCGACAGGGTTCCGAGTATCCTACCCCGCGATGCAGGCCCCGCAGGGACCTCGGCCGCGGACGCGATCGGCGTTCGCCGCTGCGTTCCTCTCCTTGATCTTCCCCGGACTCGGTCAGGCGTACGCCGGCGCGCCGATGCGCGCCATCGCGTTCGCCGCTCCGCCATTGCTGGCGCTCGCGCTGCTCGGCGGCGTCGTCATCCGGACGGACCGGCTGGAGCTGATGGGCTTCGTCATCCAGCCCGACATCCTGTGGGCCATCTTCGTCGTCAACATCGGCTTCGCCATCTACCGCATCGTCGCCGTCATCGACGCGTGGCGCGTGGCGCACTACCTCAACGAGGTCGACGCGTCGGGGAGCGGCCGGCTCGGCCGTTCGCGACTGCCGCTCAGCCCGATCTCCGTCGCGGGCATGGGCGCCGTGATCCTCGTCCTGCTGGGCGGGCACGTCGCGGTCGCGAAGTACGACCAGCTGGCGATGGACTTCACCGGCTGCCTGTTCACGGACGAATCCACCGCGACCTGCGACGACGCCTCGGCGTCCGAGGAGCCCTCGGAGAGCGTGGTCCCGGTCCCGACCGACGCGGCGCCGTCCGCGACGGAGTTCGTCCCGACGCCCATCGCGGAGCCCAGCGGCACGCCCATCCCCGATGCGACCATCCCGCCCTGGGACGGCAACGAGGTCCTGAACGTCCTGCTCGTCGGGTCGGACCAGCGTCCCCAGGAGGGCACCTACAACACCGACACGATGATCGTGCTGTCGATCGACCCCAAGACGAAACGCACCGCGATGTTCCAGCTGCCTCGGGACTCCGCGAACCTCCCCGTGCCGCCGCAGGCGCGCAGCTTCTGGGGCAGTACGTACAACGCGAAGGTCAACAGCTGGTTCACGGCCAACCGGAACAAGCAGACGCTGTGGCCCGGCAACACCGCCGACAAGCGCGGCTTCGCCGCCCTCAAGGCGATGCTCGGCAACCTCTACGGCCTCGACATCAAGTACTACGTGGAGGTCAACTTCCAGGGCTTCCGCAAGACGGTCGACGCGCTCGGCGGCCTCAATGTCAACGTCCAGGCTCCGGTGTCCGACGACCGCTACCCGGACGAGCTGGGCAACCTCCGACGGCTGTACATCCCGGCCGGGCCGCAGCACATGACCGGGACCCAGGCGCTCGCCTATGCGCGTTCGCGCCACACGACGGACGACTTCGATCGTGGCCGGCGCCAGCAGCGCGTGCTGCTCTCGCTTCGGGAGCAGGCCGACATCCCGCTGATCGTGTCGAAGCTGCCCGAACTCGTGCAGATCCTCAAGGGATCGATCCACACCGACCTCCCGCCCAAGTTGCTGCCGAAGCTCCTCGGTCTGGCCAACGGTCTCGACACGCGCAACCTCCGGTCGTACGTGTTCACGCCGTCCTACTACGCGACGCAGTACCTCCAGTCCGAGATCGGCTACAAGATCGTGCCCAACGTCGACCGCATCCGGCGCGCGGTCGCGGCGGCGTTCAAGGGTGACGCGAAGCTGGAGGACCGCCGCGAGCTCCTGGGCTCGGAGGACGCGCAGGTCTGGGTGGTCAACGGGACCGGCCAGAATGCCCAGGCCACCGACATCGCCGGCTACCTGCTCTACAACGGGGTCGGCGCGTCGGCGCCCAACCAGCGGGTCCAGCAGCGGCCGCAGGACACGCGCATCGTCGTCTACAACGGCGCGGAGACGAAGCTCACGGCGACGCTCGCCTACCTGCAGTCGGTGTTCAAGGTGACGCCGACGATCGCGACCGATCCGAAGATCGCGGCCGATATCGTCATCACGACCGGCGCACGGACGCCGGATCTCCAGGCGCCCAGCGCCGGTTGAGGTCGCGCCCGGGGCCCGTGGCGCTGCGCGTGCGCCCCCCGGCTGTCAGCGGCTCTTCGTGAGCCAGCCCTGGTACTGCGGCAGGTTCCCGCGCACCGCGGCGAAGTAGCGGTCGTGCATCAGCCGCCCGATGGGCCCGATGCGGCCGTCGCCCACCGCGCGATGGTCGACCTCGATGACCGGCGAGATCTGGACGCCCGTGCCGCACAGGAACAGCTCGTCACAGACGTACAGCTCGCTGCGATCGATCGACCGGATCTCGACGGGGATCCCGGCGTCCTGCGCCAGCTGGACGATCGCCTTGCGCGTGACGCCCTCGAGGATGTCGTCGGACACGGGCGGCGTCAGGATCGTGCCGTCGCGGACGACGAACAGGTTGGCCGCGCTCGCCTCGGACGCATGGCCGTCGGGGGTCAGGACCAGCGCCTCGTCGAAGCCATTGAGCTCCGCCTCGGACTTCTGGAAGGCCATGTTCACGTACCCGCCGACGATCTTGCCGCGTGCCGGCAGCGCCTCGTCGGCATTCCGGCGCCACGACGACGTCATGAGCCGGACGCCCTTCTCGGTGTCGATGTAGTTCCCGAACGGCACGGTGATCACGTACAGCTCGTGCTCGAGGTGGTGGAGGCGGACGCCGATCGCCTTCGTGCTCTTGTAGAGCGAGGGGCGGATGTACACGTCCTCGCGGAAGGCGTTCCGGCGGACCGTCTCGAGGATGATGTCCGTGAGCTGCTCGGTCGACGGGACGTCGTCCATGAGCAGGATCCGCGCCGACTGCCGGATGCGCTCCACATGCTCCTTGAGGAACAGGATGTAGAGCTGCTCGTGCTCGGCGTTCCAGTAGCCGCGGATGCCCTCGAAGGTCGCGGTCCCGTACATGAACGCGTGGGTCATGATGCTGACCTTCGCGTCCCGCATCGGGACCCAGCCGCCCTCGAAGTACGTGACCAGGTCCTCGACCGCGCGCGCCGGGGCGGCTGCCGCGGCGGCGGCGTCGGTCGGGGCGTCGGACGACTTCTGGGTCAGCATCGGCGGCTCCGCTCAGGTCGGCGCGACCCGGGGCCGCGCGAAGGGTCCGGCAAGGTCGGGCGAGTCTAGCACGGGCCCCATCCCGGGCCGACCGGCCGACGGTCCTCCATGTGGCCTCTCGACCGGCTAGATCACGCCCGCCAGCGCCAGCCCGACCAGGGCGAGGTAGGCGAGGTAGAAGACGCCGCCGACCAGCAGATGCTGCCCTTTCAGCGACCCGCGACGGGCCATCGGGATGAAGATGGCCGCGGTCGACGCGAACGCGATCCCGGCCGACGCGAACGCGATGATCGAATCCTCGGTCACGGCCCACGTGCTCGACGCGAACACCAGCGCGACGACCGTCGGGATCGCCGACTGGAACACCATCGCGCCCGTGATGTTGCCCATCGAGAGCGTGTCCTTGTTCTGGCGGACCCAGATGATCGAGTTGAACTTCTCGGGCAGCTCGGTGGCGATGGGCGCGATGACCAGCGCCAGCAGCACCTCGTCGACGCCCAGCTGGTGCGCCAGATCCGTGACCGCCTCCACGAACACGAAGGCCCCGAGGACGATGCACGTGAGTGCGGCAAGCACCTGCACGTTCACGATGCGCAGGCTCGGCACGGTGGGATCCCGGCGATACGCGCGGCGGTCGAGCCGGCCGAAGCGCAGCGGGGCGAGGTCCCTGGCGTCGACCTCGGCATCGGCTTCGAAGTGTGCCTTGACGTACCAGACGTACATGCCGATGAGCACGACGGCCGCGAGCCACTTGAGGACTGGCGGGTCCATCGGCGGCAGGAACGCGGCGCCGACGGCCACGGTGTAGCCGAACACGAAGTACCGGATGTCGTGCGTCAGGACGTGCGTGTCGACGGGCATCGTGTCGCGCGTCGCGCGGCGACGGCGGAAGCCCAGCACACCGACGCCGGTGACGAACATCGCGAGCGTCGAGAGCATGAACGGCGCACCCAGGATGGCGCCCACCCCGACCGCGTCCGTCGCCGCCCCGCCGCCGGCGAAGCCGATGGCGATGATCGGGATCATCGTCTCGGGCAGGGCCGTGCCGACCGCCGCGAGGACCGAGCCGACCGCTCCCTCCGCGAGCTGGAGCTTCCGGCCGAACCACTCGATGCCGTTGGTGAACAGCTCGGCGCCGATGAGGATGATCACCAGCGCCCCGAACAGGATGAGGACGTCGAGCATCAGGCGAGCTCCGCCTGGACCAGCACGACCGAGGCGGTGAGCACGATCAGCACCGCGATGGCGATGGCCGCCATCCGCCGGTCACCGGCGCGCGCGAAGGCGACCGCCGAGATCGCCACCCGCGTCACGGGCAGCGCCATCAGCACCAGGATCCCCGCCCACAGGAAGCCGGTCGCCCGGAGCGCGAGGACGTCACCCGCGAGCGCCACGGGATCGAAGGGCGCCGAGGGCGTCGTCAACGGGTCCACGCCGCTCGCGAGCATGAGGACGATGCCCACGGCGAGCAGCGCGACGCCGAGGTACGTGCCGAGCACGAGCAGGCGGGCGATGAGGAGCTCGAGACGCTCTCGGTCGTCGGTCATGGCGTCGGCGCCGGCGGCGTGCGTCACGCCACACCGAGCGCGCGGCGGGCCATCTGGAAGGCGGTGTACGCGAGGACGATGACGAACAGCCAGCGCAGGTAGCGGACCTGGATCCGGTGGGCGGTCCGCGAGCCGACGCTCGCGCCGACGAAGACCCCGAGCGCGACAGGTCCTGCGACGTACGGGTCGATCTCGCCCCGCAGGAGGTAGATCACGGCGCCGGCGGTCGCGGTGATGCCGATCATCAGGTTGCTGGTGGCGGTCGCGACGCGCAGGGGGACGCCCATGACGAGGTTCATCGTCGGGACCTTGACGATGCCGCCGCCCACGCCGAGCAGCGCGGACACCACGCCCGCGAACGTCGAGCCGACCATCCCGCCCGGCAGGTTGTGGACCGCGTAGCCCGGACCGCCCAGCGTGCCGAGGAAGCCCGCTGGCGGCGGCGTCGACACCGCGTCGGAGGAGGACTCGGCGGGCCGGCGGACCATCGTGATCGCGACGTAGATCAGCAGCGCCGCGAACAGGCCGGCCAGGAGCTGCTCGTTCAGCAGGAACGCGATGAGACCTCCGACCAGGGCGCCGGTCGCGGTGAACAGCTCCAGGACCATGCCCAGACGCAGGTTCGCGACGTGGCGCTGGAGATACACGCCCGCGGCCGCCGACGACGTGACGATGACCGACACGAGCGACACGGCGACCGCCTCGCGGAGCGGCAGCCCGAAGCCGAGGGTGAGGAGCGGGACGATGAGCACCCCGCCACCCAGGCCGAGCAGCGAGCCGAAGACCCCGGCGGCCACCCCGCCGGCCAGCATCAAGAGGCCCGGGATCACCGCTCAGGCAGCCCGTGCGGACGCGAGCGCCGCAGCGGCCGACGCATCAGCGCCGCCGCACCAGATCCGCCACACGAGCGGACCGTCAGGGGCGGAGGTGCTGCGGCGCGTACGGCAGCAGCGCCACGTGACGGGCTCGCTTCAGGGCGACCGCCAGCTGGCGCTGATGCCCGGCGCACGTGCCGGTCTTCCGGCGCGGCTCGATCTTCGCCCGCTCCGAGAGGTAGCGGCGGAGGCGGTTGACCTCCTTGTAGTCGATCGTGACCGTCTTGTCGGCGCAGAAGGCACACACCTTCCGCCGACGCCGGTCGCGGTAGTAGTCGTCGCGCTTCTTGGACTTGGGGGGCATGGGTCAGGTCTCTCCGTGGGTGCTCAGAAGGGGAGGTCGTCGAGGTCGTCGGGCGCCGGCTGCGGGCCGCCACCACCGCCGCCACCGCCACCACCGGCGCCACCGCCGCCACCGCCTCGGGCGGGCGAGACGCCGCTGCCGCCGCCGAAGCCGCCGGACGGGGCGGTGAACCCGCCTCCCCCGTCGTCGTCGCGACCCTTCCGCTCGAAGGCGATCACGTTGTCGGCGGTGATCTCGAGCGAGACCCCCTTGGTGCCGTCCTTGCGCTCGAACTCGCGGGTGCGGAACCGTCCCTCGACGAACACCCGGTTGCCCTTGCGGAACTGCTCTGCGGCGCGCTCGGCGCGATCGCCCCAGACCGTCACCCGGAACCAGTCGGTCGCCTCGTCCGACCACTCGCCGGTCGCCTGGTCGCGACTGCTGTGGGTGACGGCGACGCTGAACTCGGTGACCGGCCGGCCGCTCGGCGTATAGCGCATCTCGGGATCCCGTCCCAGGTTCCCGATGATCATCACCTTGCTGAAGGCCATCGGACGTCTCCCTCAGTCGATCGCGGCCGGCGCGGCTTCGCTCTCGGACTCGTCGATGCGCTCGCCCTCGTCCTCGACGATGTCCTCGTCATCCGACGGCAGATCGCCGTCCTCGGACGCGTCGGCCGCGGCGCTGCCGTCCTTGCGGGCGGTCTTCACCGGGCGCTCCACGCGCACGACCAGATGGCGGAGGACGTCCTCCGTGATCTCGAGGCTGCGCTCGAGCTCGACGATCGAATCGGAGGGGGCCTCGAACACGAGGATGTGATACGAGCCGTCGCGGTAGCGCTCGATGGGGTACGCCAGCCGTCGGCGGCCCCACGGGGCCACCTTGACGATCTGCCCACCGGCTGCGACCAGCTGGCGGGTGGTGCGGTCGATGACCGCGGAGGCTCGATCGTCCGGCGCGTCCGGCCGGAGCACGAGCATGAGCTCATAGCGGCGCATGGGCCGTGTCTCCTTCCTGTGGGGAACCGCTCCGCTGCCGACGGGTCGACGCGGAGCAGAAAGGACGGCCGGGAGTCTAGCACGGGACGTTCGGGGTCCCCGGGCCGGCCCAGGACCGCGATGTATCCTCTCGGCGCTCACACCCTGACGACTCGGGAGCCAGCGTGCCCTCCAGCTCGATCCTCCTGCTCGACACCGACGCGGGCTCGGCCCAGCTCATCACCGACACGCTGACGCGGGTCGGCTATGAGGTCACCGCCGTCACCGATCCCGACGAGGCGTTCCGCCAGGCCCACGACCACCATCTGGTGATCCTGTCGACGCTGACGGGAGGCCGGACGGCGGCGAACGTCTGCACGGAGCTCCGGTCCACGCCCGCGCTCGCCGCGATCGCGGTCCTGTGTATCAGCCAGTCGGACGACGTCGAGGAGCGCATCGCGTTCCTCACCGCCGGTGCGGACGACGTGATGGCCAAGCCGTTCGATGCGCGCGAGCTCGAGGCTCGGGTCGAGGCCCTGCTGCTGCGCTTCCAGCGCACGAACGCGTCGGCGACCTCGATCGCGGACGGCGGTCTCGGCGGTGGCGCCCAGCTCGGCAAGCGCATCGTCGCGGTGTTCAGCCCCAAGGGCGGCGTGGGGACCACGACCATCGCGGTCAACCTCGGCCTCGCCCAGGCGCTCAAGGAACCCGACAAGGTGTGCGTCATCGACCTCGACCTGCAGTTCGGCCAGGTCACGACGCATCTCAATCTCGAGGCGCGCCAGACGCTCGCCGACGTCGTTCGCGACGATTCGGCCCTCCGCGAAGCGGAGCTCCTCCGAACGTATGCGACGCGCCACGACACCGGCCTCCACGTGCTGGCCGCGCCCGCATCCCCCGAGACCAGCGAGCTGGTCACGGCCGAACACGTCGGGAAGATCCTGACGATCATCAACGAGACCTACGACACGGTGGTCGTCGACGCAGGCTCGGAGCTCGACGACCGGACGATGACCGTGTTCGAGCATGCGTCCACCGTCGTGCTGCCCGTCTATCCCGAGATCGCCGCCCTCAAGGCGGTCCACTCGCTGCTGGACTACCTGACGGACACCGGGTCGGTCGGCGCGAAGGCGCTCTTCGTCCTCAATAACATGTTCGCCAAGGAGATCCTCCGGCTTCGGGACGTCGAGAGCGCCCTCGGGACGAAGATCTCCGCCGAGCTGCCGTACGACCCGTTCCTGTACCTCAAGGCCGTCAACGAGGGGATCCCGATCGTCCGGGGTGCGCCCCGAACGCCGCCCGCGGAGCGGCTGCTGCGGCTCGCGACCGTGGTGTTCGGCGAGGGCAAGATCACCGCACCGGGCGCGATCGCCGGCGTCGGTGACGGCGCGGCACCGGCGCGCGACGAGAAGAAGGGCGGCCTGTTCGGGGGCCTGCGGCGTCGCTAGGAACGCGCAACCGCCGGGCGGCGCGGTGGCGCCCGCGGTTGATGCGACTCGACGCATCGTCCGGGTCATGGACGATCCCGAAGCGACGCCGCGACCCACCTCCACGGACGAGCTCGTCGCCGATGCCCGCGCCGATGACGCCGACCGGGACCCTGACGCGGTCCTCGATGGCGACGCCGACGGCTCGACGGTCCTCGAAGGTCGCGATCGCGGTGGCACCGGCGAGCCGGTCGGACCCGACAACATCCGCGAGGGACGCGTGCGCGGCACGATGATCCCGCCGGGTAGCACCCAGGGCCAGGGCGAGGGCGGCTGACCGGCGTCGGCTAAGCCGCGCTCGATCGCGGCGAGGTGGTCCGTCCGGAGGTCGAGCTTGTTCGCGCGACAGGCTCGCAACACTTCGCTCGAGGACGTGTCGCTCCGGCGAAACGACGCCCGGTCGACCCTCGGGTCGACGAGCGACGACGGCACCAGAGGTCACCCGGGATGACGGACGACGCGACCCTCGATGAGATCTCGCGGCACATCCTCTCGGACATCGAGGAGATGCACCGGCTCGAGAGTGAGAAGCGCGAGACGGCGCGAAGCAGTCCGGAATTCCACAAGCTCTCCGACGAGGTCGAGCGGGCCGCGCTGCATGTCCACCGGCACGCCGCACAGGAGCTCGTCGCCGGTCAGGACGACTCGCCGGATGCCGCGGAGCGTGCCGAGCAGAAGCCTGGTGACTGGTCGCGTCGACCCGACGAGGGCACCGACCGGGACTAGCCCGGTGGAGCGGCCGTACGAGCGTCAGCCCGCATCGGCGGCGGTCTCCTCGGCGGTCTCGAGGCGGCCGTCATGGTCTCGCGCGATGCCGCCAAGCTCGTCGAGCTGCGCAGCGGACGCCTGGACCACGACGACGACATCGCCCGCCGTCGATCCCGCGACGTCGATCCGGAACCCGGCAGCGCGAAGCCGATAGATCGCGAGATACGCCTCCTCCGCGTCGCTGAACACGATGCGGATCGATCGAGCCTGAGGCATGGCGGCCATCGCTAGTCGCCCGGGCGCAGGTCGATGTCGCTCGCAGCGTCCCTCAGCAGCAGCCGGGCTTCGGCCGCCGAGAGTTGCTCGACGACGCCGGAGTGCGTGAGCTCCTGGAAGGCGTCGCGAAGGCGATCGGACGCACGGCGCGCGGCCTCACGCTCGGGACTGCCGTCGGGCAGCGTGTCGACCAGACGCTCAGCGCGTCGCCACGCGGCCATGATCTCGGCGGCGAGCTTCTGCACGGTGCCCTCGATGCGAGGCCGTCCGTCTGTTCGTGGTGGGTGCGACGGGAGTGGACGGCCGAGACCATCATGCGCCATCCGGCGAGCGGACCGCGGACTGACGTGCTCCGCCGCTTGAGGGTGCGGCGGTCCGACCGCCGATAGGTGTTCGTTGCGCCGACAGCGCGTGCCGACGTCCGTCTCGCAGCAGACGACGTTCGGCTTAGCGCTCTTTTCGTTGACCGACGTCGCTTACGGTCTCGGGCTCCACGCGGGATCGGCAGCCTGGCGCCCGACCGAGCGGTACCCCGCGGCGGAGGCCAGTCTTGCCAGCCTGGGACCTTGGCCAAACAGCCAGAGCCGCCGACCGTTCGTTCAGTGACCGAGAGCAGCGAAGTAGATGCCGATGAGCTGGGCTCCATAGGTGTCGGCCAAGTGATCGAGGCCCCTGCCGTTTGCGAGGTTGGGGTTGGCGGACCCTTCGCCGATCGTCTTGTCGGCTCGCACGACCCACCCGTCGGCAGGGATACCGGATGCCACCGCCGCACCGACCGCCCATGTGATCTGTGACGGGGAGAGCGCGGGACCACCGACGAACTGGTTCACGAACGAGAAGATGTCGGGAAGCGTGATCCGCGCCCAGACACCCGAATGAAGAGCGCCCGCGTCACCGGCGGCGGATCGATTGGCGATGTAGCACTCGTGGCCGAGGGCGGTCGGTGCGGCAACCGTCAGCAGTGTGCCGACGAGCGCTAACGACAGGATGAGACGACGCATGCAGTACTCCTCGCGTGACCTGGTGGGAGCCACCACCCTACTGCTCCGCCGTCTCAGGCGGTCGCTCCGGGGTTCGCAGACGCGGCCGTCGGACAGCCTCGCGGGTCCAAGGCGATCGCGCGAGGGACCACAGGGCTCTGCCATCAGCTCGCGATGGTCGACCGGTCGACTCCTCGCACGTCGACATGTTCCGATCCAGACGCGTCCGGAGACAGCGGCGAATCGCGGCGCGAGCCGCGCCGCCACGGTCGCCGGAGATGGACCGATGGCGTGACGAGGGGACGGTCTTGGATCGCGAGCTGGTCGCGGATCGCTTGCGACCGGGCGAGGTCCACACCGTTTTGTGCGTGAAGCCGTGGTACCGAGGGAGGGGTTCGAACCCTCACGCCCTTGCGGGCGGCCGATTTTAAGTCGGCTGCGTCTGCCGGTTCCGCCACCTCGGCCTGCCCCGACGATACCTCGTCGCTCAGCACGCTCCGGGATCAGCAGGAGTTCTTCTCGGGTCCCGCCACCTCGACCCAATGCTGGGCGAAGGTCAGCGCCGCGTCCTCGTCCCAGCTGGCGAGCGGCAGGATGTGGTCCCACGCGAGCACGGAGAAGGGCGTGGACATGTCGTCGAACCGGGCGACGATGACCTTCGCGCGGTAGCCGCACGCCTGCGCCGTCGGCGTCGCCGGGGCGACCTCCACGAACCGGCGCAGCGCATCCAGCGTCGCCTCGTCGGGCTCGCCCTTGTAGAGCACCACGATGTAGCCGTGCTCGAGGTTGTGCACCCAGCCACCGGGTCGCGCGAGATCGTTCGGGCCGTAGAACCCGGGCCGCAGCGGCCCGGCGCCGGGGGCGTTGTAGTGGTTGCCCGAGGTCGGCGGGCACAGCGCGTACTCGATCGAGCTCGAAGGGCTGACATGGGTGTTGCCGCGGTTCGGCTGTTCGATGCCCTCCGGCGGCACGCTGCCCGTCGGCGCCGGCAGGATCTCGTCGCACGTGTAGCGCTTGTCGCTCGACGACGAGCCGATCGCCACGAACGTCGCGGCGACCGCGATCGCGATCACCGCCGCGAGCCCGATCAGCCGCCACGGCGGGCCGCTCTTCGCGGAGCTGGCCGCGCGACGCGGTGCCCGGGGACGGGGCGGGGTCGGCGTGCCGGGCTTCGCGGCGGGCTTCGCGGGGGTCCCGCCCTGCCGCCGCCGATCCGATCGCCGCCCACGCCGCTGCGCCACGTATCGCCTCTCGCTTGGTTCGCGCCCGCCGATCGGCGGCGGTGCGTCCGCGGATGCTACCGGGGAGTCCGCGGATCAGCCGGCGGGGCGGCTCGCGCGGCAGCGCTCCGCTGAGCAGCCGCGCTGACGCACGCCGTATGCCACCGGATACGACGATCCTGCAGTCCCGCCCCGGGCTCGGCGCCACCGGGCACCGGCACGCTCAGGGTCGCAAAGAAGGCGCGCCCGAGGGGCAGCTCGCTGGGCGCTGACCCGCCGTTGGGAGGCACCCGACGGGCCGGCGCGTGTAAGCCGGTGGCCCACCGGGGTCTGCTCGCCCTTGCGCTCTGCACGCGGGTCCGATAACAGGACTACAGGCAGCGAGCATCACCCGTCGACCCCGACCTCAAGCGGATCGTCGCGGTGATCTCAGTCCTCTCGACCAAGGCGGCCGATGACCCGCCCCGGCTTCGCGACTACGGTCTGGCCAGGGGAGTTCGCGCGCTCACGACAGCCATCCAGCTGCGGCAGACGTTCTAGGAGGAGAGGCAAACGTGAAACGACCTCTAGGTATCACCGTGCTCGCGATCCTGTTCGCGGCGGCCGGACTCAGCTACATGATGCTCGGCTTTCAGATGACGACCGCCGTCACGTTCGGACCGCTGCCCAGCGGTCAAGGCACATGGATCGGGGGTTGGCTCGTGGTGCTGACGGGTCTGGCGTTCTGGGCCGGCGGCCTCGCGGCCTGGCGCCTTGAGACGTGGGGCTGGGTGCTCGGCCACTTCATCGCGATCCTCGGGATCCTCGAGGCGATCTTCGCGCTCCTGGGAACCGGCAACCTGGGGTACGCCCTCGCTTCGACCGCCTTCCCGGTCCTGCTGCTGTGGTACCTGAACCGAACGTCCGTCAAGGCGGCGTTCGGCCTGGTCGAGGTGTAGCGGGCAGACACCAGGACACCGACCGAACGAAGAGGAGGCATCCGTGCACGATCGATCACTCGACGAGCTTGGGCCCGTCGACTGATCGCCGGTCCGTGGCGGGATGCAAGCCATCAGCGAGGCCTCGGAGGACTTGACCATGCAACCGATCGCGACCCGACCACGACCATCACGTCGGCGAGTCCCGGGTGATGCCGCGGGCGCCGCCGACGACGGACGGTCGGAGCCGACCGTTGCCGCCGGCAGCCGATGGACCGCGCGTCCCTGGGTCCACCCGACCGAGCGTGCTGATGCAGGCAAGGCCGCGCGCAAGCAGACCCCGCGGACGACGCACGCCGCCTTCCAGCCGGCGCCTGATCGCGATCCCATCGGGATCCTCGGGGATCAAGAGTCCGATCGCCTGCCCGAGCTGCTGCCGCTCCGGCACGAACGGATGGCCGAATCAGCGTTCGCCTACTACCGCGGCACGCCCGCGGTGATGGCGTTCGACCTCGCCTCGACGCCTCGCTCGAACATCCTGGTCCAGGCGAGTGGTGACGCCCACATCAGCAACTTCGGGTTGTTCGCATCCCCGGAGCGGGCGCTCGTCTTCGACGCCAACGACTTCGACGAGACCCTTCCCGGACCGTGGGAATGGGACGTCAAGCGCCTCGCGACGAGCGTCACCATCGCTGGACGCTCCAACGGCTTCAGCGCCGCGGTGAACCGCGATGCGACCATGGCCGGCACCCGGAGCTACCGCCAGTGGATGGCGCGCTATGCCGGGATGCGCCTCATCGACGTCCTCTACGCATCGATCACGGCGGACCACATCCGCGAGGCGGCGGAGGCGAGCGGTGGGTTCGCGGGGCGACTCGGCGCGTCGAGGCGGCGTCTCGAGGCGATCTTTTCCAAGGCGCGCCAGCGCGACGGCATGCGCGCGTTCGAGTCGCTCACGGGCGTGGTGGACGGCCGGCGGGTCCTCCTCGACGACCCGCCCGTGGTCACCCACATCGACCTGGCCCCGATCGGCGGTACGGCTGCCCTGGAGAAGGTCTTCACCGACTACCGCGCGTCCATGCCGGAGGATCGGCGCGCGTATCTCGAGCGCTACCGCTTCGTCGACGTCGCGCTCAAGGTCGTCGGCGTCGGCAGCGTCGGGACCCGTTGCTTCATCCTCGTCCTCGAGGGGCGCGACGAGAACGACCCGCTGATGCTCCAGGCCAAGGAGGCCACCGTCTCGGTGATCGCGCCGCATCTCGCAGCGACCGACCACACCAACCAGGGCCAACGGGTCGTCATCGGCCAGCGGATCATGCAGGCGACCTCGGACGTCTTCCTCGGCTGGACGCGCGGCCCGGGCGGTCGCGACTTCTATGTCCGCCAGCTGTGGGATATGAAGGGCTCTGTGGACATCGCCAGACTCCAGGCGCGAGGTCTCACCTTCTACGCCACGGTCTGCGGTTGGGCGCTGGCACGCGCCCACGCTCGATCGGGAGACGCGGTGGCGATCGCGGCGTACCTCGGCACGAGTGACACGTTCGACGGTGCGATCGCGGACTTCGCCGAGACGTACGCCGACGTCAATGAGCGGGACCACAAGGCGTACGTCCGCGCGATCGACGAAGGGCGCCTCTCGACCCCGTCCGCCTGACCCGGGGGGCGCGCGCCGCGCTCGATGCTACCGGGGGGCGGAAGGTTCGACGGTGGTCTGGCGCGGATCGGCTATCAGGTTGCCGGCGGCGGTGTCGCCGTCACGTCCACCTCGTCGTCGCCGCGCAGCAGGAGCGCGATCGCCAGCAGGATGAAGGCCAGCACCAGCGCGTAGTGGTTGTAGAACGATTGCTTGTTCACGATCGCGAACGTGAACAGCACCAGCGCCGCCCCGAGGGTGAACCCGAGCGTCGTCCGCGGGAGTCTCCACACAGCGAGCGCCTCGGCGAGCGCGGTCGGGATGATGACCAGCAACGGCGCCAGTGGCTGGAGGACGTCCGCGAGCCCCCCGCGGGTCGCGAGCACGTAGATGCTCAGCGAGTCGCTGCGCGCCGCGAGGGTGACGTGGAACCGGAGCGTGTCGTCGAGGAACGCGCCTGGTGCGGCAAGGAACCACGGCAATGCGAGCAGTGCCGCGATCGCAAAGGCGATCAGGGTCCGCCGCAGACCCATCGAACGCCAGGCGACCGTCAGCGGCAGCAGCAGGACCATGTGCTGCTTCGTCCCGAACACGAGCGCCATCGCGAGGACCATCCAGCGGCTCCGACTGCGGACCGCGGCCCAGACCGCGGCGGCCACGCCACCCATGAGCAGCGGCTCGGTCCACGCCCGCTCGACGAGCAGGAACCCCGACGCCGCCATCAGGAATCCGAGGACCACGCCCACGCGCTGCGGCGACAGCCGCGTGACCGAGAGCGATGCGACCGCCATCGCGATGATGTAGGCGTACCGGATGTCCCCGAGCAGCCAGAGACCGGGCGCCACGAGCACCGATGTCAACGGGAGGTACGCGTACACGCAGTCCGTGACGGGGTCGGTATTGCCCGGCCAGCATCGCTGATACAGGTCGAGGCCCTGGGTGAAGGTCGAGGAGCCCCCCGTGACCGACCACCAGACGTCGTTGTCGGAAGGCGTGTGCCTGACGATGGTGACGACGAACGCGGCCGTCATGAAACCGAACATCGCCATCCACCACGCGATGCCGGGCCGTGACCGCCCGAGCGAGGCGAGTGCGACACCGCCGGCGGCCAACAGGCTGAGCCGGCCGACCCAGTTCGCGTTCGTGGCGGCGGCCAGGCCGCCCGGCGAAGAGATCGACGAAACGGCGACCGACAGGGCCCCGATCGCCGCGACCAGCGCGACGCCCAGCCCGATCCAGACGAACGCGCGGGCGGCCCGCCGCAGCGCTTGCGCCGCACGGAGTGCGGCACGGACGAGGCGGCCCGCAGGGGCCCCGGGGTCCTTCCAGCTGGCTCCGAAGATGCCGGCGATCAGCACGACGTACGCCGCCACGAGGACCGCCAACGCCCGAGGGCTGTAGAAGCCACCGTCGAGGTTGATCGCGAGCGCGAGCAGGACCCACGCTCCAGCGAGGAGCAGGACCCGCCTCAGGTGCCGATCACTCGATGCCCATCGCGGCACGCTTGCCTGCGACGGATCGTGCCGTCCCCCAGCATGCGGCACGTCCGATCCCCATCCCCTCATCGCGACCTGGCCGATCCGTTCCCGAGCGCATCATCGCCCACGCCGCGCCCGAGCGGCACCGTCGGGCGACCGCATCACGGCGTCTTCGGTGCGTGGAGGAACCGTCGGCACCGATGGAGCGAGGCCATCGGCGGGGCACGATCCGCGACGTCATCGCCGCGGCGGCAGACGCCGGAGCTGGTGGCAGCGCGACGAACGGGTGCTGTACCGACCATCGGATGCTTGGTCGACCAACCGCCCACGGGCGTCCTGACCCCGTCCGGGCGTCGTATCTCGGCGGCGACGCCTGCTGGCCCAGGCGCGCGGGCGGCCCGCGGTCCAGGTCCGCGCCGAGCAAGGATTCCCACGACGCGGACTCAGCGGTCGCCGACCGAGAGCGTCGCTCGTTCGGCGCCATGCCGTGCGGTCAGCCGTGCCTGGTGGCCACGGATCCATAACCGGTCGACCTCGATGGCATCCCAGCCGGCTGGCAGGACGACGGGTCGCCTGGGCCAGCCCTGTGGATCACCGTCGTCGATGCGCAGGCCGGGAAGGCCGATGAGGCAGCCCTGGAGGAACCCACTGAGGTTCGCGAAGAACGGACCGGCGCGGCCCTCGTCGGGGAAGACCGCCGGATCGTATTCCAGGGTCTGCAGGAAGCGGGGCGCCGTGAAGCGCCGGAAGCCCTGCTCGAACAGCTGCAGGGAGCGGTCGCGGTCCCCGAGCCACGCCGCCCAGACGCCGTACAGGGCTGACAGCATGGGGCTGCCGAGGTACTCGTTCGCGACGCCCAGGTACGTGCGGATGGTGGCGGACTCGGTCTGGGGGTCGGTTTCGAAGCCCAGCGGAAAGAGCCCGGCGAGCGGGTCGGGGGTCGCACCCTTCGTCTCGGTCAGCCGATGCCGGTCATGGCTGCGCAGCGAACCCGTGCGTGCGTCGCGCGGATCACCATCCCGTCGGCGATCTCTGTCCATCGGGGATCCACGTCACGCCCGAGAGCCGCCCCGACCCTCACGGCCTGTCGAAGGACCATGACCGCGCCCATGTTGGTGAAGGCCTGGTTGTCGGCCGCTCGCTCGCGCTCGGCGATGCCCATCGACCGGCGGATCTCGAAATCCCCGCCGCGTGCGGGTCACGCGGCTGGCGATCCAGTCGGCGACGCCCTGGAGGACCGGCCAGGCGTGCTCGCGGGCGAAGCCGGTATCGCCGGTCATGTCCGCGAACTGCCCGAAGGCCCATGCCACGTCGGTCGAGACGTGATCCTCGTGATGGGACGCACTGCCCTTGCCCGGCGCCGACTCCTCACCGCGGGTAGGTCCACTCTCCCACGGGAACTGCAGGCCGTCGTAGCCATTCAGCTTCGCGTTGGCACGGGCAGCGGGGATGACGCTGGAGCGGTACTCGAGCAGCGTTCGCGCAGCCGATGGATACAGCAGCGTCAGCACCGGGACCGAGAACGTCTCGATGTCCCACATGACATGACCGTAGTAATAGTGATAGTCCGGCCAGCGGGCCAGACCGAAGATCGAGGTGCTCGCCGGCGACGCCGGATGTACGGAGCTCAAGAGGTAGAACAGCGACGCGTCGGCCAGCCCCTGCCATCCAGGATCCGCTCCCACGAGGTGGATGCGACCCTGCCAGAGTTCCTGCCAGGCGGCGCAATTCTGGCGCCGCAACTCCTCGAACCCGAGGTCGCCGCCGCGCGAGGCGAGGCGTACCGCCTCGCGATGTGGCTGGTGGTGCAGGACGCTCGGCACCAGACAGGCGATCTGGTGCAGGCGGTAACGACGGCCGGCCCGAGCGCGGAAGGCGTACTCGGTGGTGAGGGCGCTCTCGCGTCGCTCACTGCGTGTCATGACGGCGGCGGATTCGCTGCATCGGGTGAGGTACGCGACGCCAACGGTCGCGAGTCCTCCGGGTGTGCTCCACCACATCGCGCCGTCCACGGCCGGCTCCTCGTCACCCGGCGTTGACGTCTCCCGCTCCAGCCACGTGCCGGGTGTCGATCCCGGATCGACGGTCGCGCGGAAGCGCAGGTCGCACGTGGCGCTCGTCTCGACGGTGACTTCCTGGAGGACGAGCGTCGGCTGAGTGCGGCTCGCGAAGGTGACCACGTCGACCATCGCCACGGCGCCGTCACCTTCGAACCGGAAGCTCGAGGACAGCTCGGCGGTCGCGAAGTCGTAGCGCTGCTCGACGACGCTCACCGCCTCGGGCGTGTCGGATAGCCACCGCTCTCCGATCCCGAGGTCGCCCGCGAGCGGATACGGGACGTACGGTGCGCCCTCGACGCGCGCCTCGGGATCCTCGCCGGCCAAGCCCGACAGCGTGACGACGCCGGCCCGCAGCGGGACCTCGCGGACCCGCATCCCGACGAACCCGTTGGCCACATATGCGGGTAATGTGCCGGGCGGACTGCCGGGCACCATCGGCGGGTCGAGGGGACGCCAACGATCGATTTGGGATGTCACTTGCCGGTCTCGTGCATGGCATGCCGCCAGACGTGGATGGTTCGCGAGGGACCGTCAGACCAGACGCGCCCCAGCCGCGCGTTCGCCTGGCCGATGCCGTCTCGCAACCGCATCGCGGCGCTGTTCCCGGTTGGCAGGGTCAACCAGGTTCGGCACGTTCGGCAGCGGCGCCGCTGTCAATGATCGCCGTGTCGGGTCCAGTCGCCAGGGACCTGTTCTGCGCGCTCCTCGGGGATGGGCGAATCGTCGTGCGCTATCTGCTCCTCGAGTTGCGCGTCTTTCCAGACGTGGCGGGCAGCCCGGTCCACCGCTCGTGCGGTCTCGTGGAACTCCGGGGTGCTGCGAGCCATGCGGCGCTTGGCCTGTTCGAGCCGCTTGACCTCCTCGAGGTCTGCCAAGACCTGTCGGGAGACCCTGTCGAGCTGGCGATCGTCCGCCATGGATGGCTACCTCTTGGTCGGTCCTCGGCCGTTTGCCGAGCGAAGCGTCCGATAGGGGTTCTTGCGAAGGTCCTGCACGCTCGTCCCGTGTCGCTTGCGCGGGCCTCGCGCGCCCTCAAGGGAACCAAGGCGGTCCTGGGCGGCATCGCAGCTTTCGTGTTCCGCCAGTTGACCGGCGGGCGCTGCCGTTGGCCATAAGCACGAGGCGGAGGTCAAGGAGGAGCGATAGGCGACAGGCCATCACCGGAGGCAGGCCGAGGCACCGCATCGCCTCGGCCTCGCCGACTGACTTCGGCAACGCGGTCTGGGCTCAGCCGACCACCTGACCCGTTCCGGCTCCCTCGCCGCATGCGCCGCAGCGCGATGTCCGCCGTTGAACGCACTGTCAGCCGGATCAGCCAGACTTCCGCAGGCGGTCCAGGGGACCGAGTGATCTGTGCGGGGAGTTGGAGGCGACGGCGGGATTCGAACCCGCGAATAGAGGTTTTGCAGACCTCCGCCTTGGGCCACTTGGCTACGTCGCCTCGGGAGTCGCAACGGCGCTCGTCCCGTTGAGTGCTGGCTGCCCCTCGAGGATTCGAACCTCGGTCTTCGGATCCAAAGTCCGCTGTCCTACCGCTGGACGAAGGGGCAGGGATCCCGGGGTCAGCAGGGCAAAGAAGTGGAGCGGAAGACGGGACTCGAACCCGCGACCCTCACCTTGGCAAGGTGATGCTCTACCAACTGAGCCACTTCCGCTCGAAGACCGCTATGCGGTTGGTGCCGAGAGCCAGATTCGAACTGGCGACACCGCGATTTTCAGTCGCGTGCTCTACCAACTGAGCTATCTCGGCCCGATGCTCGGGGCCGAACGCCCCTCGGCCGCCGGAGGATACCACGGGCTCTTCGGGCGCCTCAACAGCGCCGGGAGCCCTCGCCGACCCGCTCACTGGTGCTCGAGTCGGGCCCCGATGAGCGGCGAGATCGGCGGTCCCAGCAGGTCTTCCAGGGACGTCGCGGGCGCTTGTCCGCTCAGCGATCGCAGCCGATTCACCCGATCGAGGACCGGCGGATGCGTATCGAACAGCTTCGATGACCGCTGCTCGAACTTCTTGATCGGGTTCTCGAAGTACAGGTGCTGCGTCGCCCGATTGGCGACCTCGAGGACCTCCGGGTCGGCGGCGATCTTGGCCAGCGCCTGCTCGAGGCCGACGGGGTTCCGCGTGAGCTCGACGGCCGATGCATCGGCGAGGTATTCGCGTTGCCGGCTGATCGCGAGCTGGACGAGCCGGGCCGCGATGGGCGCCACGACCGCGAGCAACAGGGCGATCACGAGCACGACCATCTGCGCCCCGCCGCTGTCCCGGTCGCCGCCGCGACGCCGCCCTCCCCCGCCCCAGAACGTGAACCGGAGGAAGAAATCGGCGAGGAGCGCGACCGAGCCGACGAGCACGCCGACGAGGAGCGAGAACCGGATGTCGTAGTTCCGGACGTGGCTGAGCTCGTGGGCCATGACGCCCTGGAGCTCCTCGCGATCGAGCTTCTGGAGCAGCCCGGTGGTGATCGCGACGGACGCGTGTTTCGGATCGCGGCCGGTGGCGAATGCGTTGGGGGCGGTGTCGTCGATGAGGTAGACGCGCGGCATCGGCACGTTCGACGCGATCGCCATCTCCTGGACGACGTTGATCAGCTGCGGCGCCGACTCCTTGGTCACCTCGGTGGCACCCGACACCTTCAGGACGAGCGAGTCGCCGAGGTAGTACGAGCCCAGCGCGGCGAGCAGCCCGATGACGATGGCCGCGATGGTCGAGGGGATGGCCGCTCGCGGATCGCCGGTCACCGCCCAGCCGATCGTCAGGCCGAGGGCGCCCAGCAGGACCACGACGAAGGCGGCCAGCAGGAACGAGTTACGCCGGTTCTCGCCGATGCGGTCGTAGAACGTCGCCATGGGGATCGCGCGGTGCGGACGCGGGCCGGATCAGCCCGGCCGCGCGCGACCGATGTCAGCGCCCGAGCGACAGGTCGACGGTCGGGACGTTCGCGGCCTCGGGCTCGGCGTCGAAGAACTCGCGCTTGGTGAACCCGAACGGGCCGGCGATGAGGACGGCCGGGATCGTCTGGATCGAGTTGTTGTAGTCGAGGACGGTGGCGTTGTAGTGCTGGCGGGAGAACGAGATCTGGTTCTCGGTCGTCGTCAGCTCCTCCTGGAGCTGCATGACGTTCGTGCTCGCCTTGAGGTCGGGGTAGTTCTCGACGACCGCGAACAGCGAGCGGAGCGCGCCGGTCAGGGCGTTCTCGGCCTGGGCCTGCTGCGCCGGTCCCTGGGCGCCCGCGGAGACGGCGTTGGCGCGGGCTTCGGTGACCCGTGTCAGGACGTCCTGCTCGAAGCCCATGTAGCCCTTGACGGCCTGCACGAGGTTCGGGATCAGATCGTGGCGGCGCTTGAGCTGGACCTCGATCTGGCCGAACGCCTCGTCGATCCGGTTCCGACGCGTGACCAGGCCGTTGTACAGCCCGACGATGACGAGGACCACTACGACAGCGATCACGATGACGACGATCAGTTCCATGGTGGCTCCCGTGGCGGTGGCGTTGCTCGAGGCTCGCCCAGGGGCAGGATAGCCCTCCGCTGTTGGGGACGCGCCGGGTGGCGCAGCGTTGCGCGCGGCCCGCTCACTCCCGGCACGTGATCCGGTCGACCTCCAGCGTCGGGACGAGCTGGTCGTCGTGACCGTTCGACCAGCGCGGGAAGTCGAACACGCCGACCATCAGCTGCATCGGATAGCTCGGTGGCCGACGACAGCGCCGGATCACGGAGCCGTCGACGCGGAACACCGCCTCGTCGGTGTCCCAGTCGACCGCGTAGGTGTGATCGAGGCCGATGTCGATCGCCAGGCGCGGGGCCTCGAAGTCGTGGCTGAGCCGCGGATCGCGCAGCTGCTTGACACCCATCCCGACCTCGGCCGACGGTCCGTCGCCGATCGACCGCCCGAAGATCTCGACCACGCACAGCTCGCCGCTCTCGAGCGGGTCCTCCTCCCAGCCGGCGAGCCAGAGCGCGGCCATCGAGCGCGGCGACAGCGTCATCCGGCAGGTGATCTCGACGTGGCCGGCGCGCTGCAGCCAGCCCTCGAACCGGGTCTGCGCCTCGCGGACCGTCTGCCCGTCGAGGAACGGCTGGGGCGCGACCGTGCTGCCCACGGGTCCCGAGTGGTTGCCGGACATGATCCCGGACACACGGAGTGGCTCGGGATGCGTGTCGGGGCACCAGAGGCCCTGCCCGGGCCCGATCCGGAGGATCAGCCGCGAGTCGCGGACCTCGTGATCGGCCATCGTGTCCGCGAGCGAGCTCCAGGCGGGCAGGTAGTGCGGCAGCCAGACGCGTCGATCCAGCCCGGGACCGTCGAAGTCATCGTCGAGGACGAGCACGCCCGGCGTCAGCCCTCGAGCAGCGCTCGGGCCGCCAGGCCGTCGCGGGTGGCGTGACCCTCGGGCATCCCGTCGTACGCCGCCCGGAGCACCGACCCGTCGTCGGGCACGTCCCGCGCTCGATGCAGGGCGAGCCGTCGGGTCTCGCCGAGGAGGACGAGCATCCGGGCATCCATCGGCCGCGCGCGGTCGACGGCCTCCGAGAGCTGCTCCTCCGCGCGCGCCAGGTCGCCCATCGCCATCGCGAGATCCGCTCCAGCGATCAGCGCATGGACGTGCGAGGCCGCGTCCGCCGGCTCGCCCTGGACCTCCGCGACCAGCGCCGCCGCCTCGGGGATGCGACCCGCCGCGGCCAGACACATCGTGCGCAGGAGCCGCAGCCCCGGCCAGAACGCCGGCGGCGTCTTCATGCCGCGGTACATCGCGAGACCCTCGTCGAATCGCCGAAGGCCCTCCTCGCCCCGCCCCAGCAGCGCGTCGGCGACGCCGGCCAGACACGTCCCCAACGCGCGCCAGATCGGGAAATCACGGTCCGCGATGACGTCCAGGAGCTCCGCCGCCCGGGCGGCGACCAGCTCCGGCTCGGCACGCCACAGCCGCAGGAACCCCGCGTGGTACAGCGCGTACACGAGTGAGTAGGGACCGCTTTCCCGCGCCAGCTCGACCGCACCGTCGATGCGCGCGGCGGCGGTGTCGGGATAGCCCAGCAGCGATCGGATGAACGCCGAGGTGGTGAGCGTGGAGATCCGCGGGTCGGGCCCGATCCGGAACCCGCGGGCGCCGCCGCCGACGCGCTCGAACTCGGCGATCGACGCTTCGAGCAGCTCGAGGCTCGTATGAAGCTCGCCGGCCCACATCCGTCCGTTGCCGATCAACAGTCGCGCGTCGAGGCGCATGGCGGGATCGTCCTGCTCGTCGGCGAGCTCCAGCAGCTCGCGGCCGATCATCTCGGCCTTGAGGAACCGGCCCGAGCCCAGGTAGAGCCGGCTGAGATCGCGCAGGATCGGGAACGACCGCGGCTTGATGCCCCCGGCCCGGATGGGATCCAGCGCCTCCTCGTACGCGCGCTCGACGGCCTCCGTGTACCCCTCGACCGCGAGCAACGCCCGTGCGCGAGCGCTCCTCAGGGCAAGCTCGCGGGCGGCGCGCGCGTCGCTCTCGGGCGTCGCGGCCAGCCCGTCGAGATACGCATCTGCCAGACCCACGATGGCCCGATAACGCGCTCGCGCCTCATGCACGATCCCGAGCGCCTTGAACAGCGGTTCCAGCTCGTCGAGCTGATCGCGCTCCAGCCAGTAGCGCCAGGCTGCCTCGAGATCCTCGGTCTGCGGCGCGAGCTCGGCCGCCGTCCGCGCGGCGGTCCCCTGCTGGTCGAACACGTGCTGTCGAGCGTCGTCGGTGACCCAACGCGCATGAGCGAGACGGGCCGGTGCGTCCAGCTCGGGGCGAGCCGCCAGGCGCTCGGCCGCGAACTCGCGGATCGTCTGCAGCATCCCGAGGCCCGTCGCGCCGTCGCGCCGGACCAGGCTCTGGTCGATGAGCGAGGCGAGGCCGTCGAGCGGGGTGAGGCCCAGGTCCAGCGGCTCGGCGATCCCCTCCACCGCCTCGAACGACAGGTGGCTCACCAGCGACAGCACCTCGAACAGCCGCTGCTCCGGGGCCTCGAGGAGTCGAT
>CAVZTA010000017.1:0-107146 GCA_963778025.1 uncultured Chloroflexia bacterium
ACGCGCAGGCGCTGGCGCGGGCGATCGTGCCGCGGATCGACGTGCCACTGGTGATCGACGCCGACGGCTTGAACGCGATGGCCGGCCACGTCGAGGAGATCGTGGCGTCGCGGCGCTGGCCGACGATCCTCACGCCGCACTCCGGCGAGCTGGCGCGGCTGCTGGACACGACCTCGGAGGAGGTCGAGCGTTCACGGCTGCGGCACGCGCGCGAGGCGGCCGCGATCGCGCATGCCTTCGTGGTGCTGAAGGGCGACGACACGTTGGTCGCCGCTCCCTCGGGGCGCGTGGCCATCTCGCGCGGGCGCGCCCCGGGCCTGGCCACCGCCGGCACGGGCGACGTGCTCAGCGGCGTGATCGGCGCGATGCTGGCCAAGGGGATGCCGGTGGCGCAGGCGGCCTGCGCGAGCGTCTACGCGCACGTGCGTGCGGGGCAGATCGCCGCGGCGCCGCACGGGGCCGACGGCGTGATCGCCTCCGACGTCATCGGCGCGTTGCCCGCGGCGCTCAGCGCCTAGAGTTTTCGTGCTCATGGCGCTGACGATCCGCGACATCATGACTGCGGAGTGAGGGCGCTCGCGCGTATCTCGACGGGCGCGATCGAGCGCAACGCGGCGCGTCTCGCGGGGCTCGGGGCGCCGCTGTGCGCGGTCGTCAAGTCCAACGGCTACGGGCACGGGGCCGTGGAGGCGGCGCGTGCGGCCCAGCGCGGCGGCGCGGCGTGGCTGGCGGTGGCGACGGCGCTCGAGGCCGCCGAGCTGCGCGCGGCCGGCATCGACGGCCCGCTGCTGGTGATGGGAGCGCTCGCACCCGAGGAGCTGCGGATCGCGCTGGAAGCCGAAGCCGACGTCGTCGCCTGGCGCGAGGCGTTCGTCGACGGCCTGCCCGCCTCCGCCCGCGTGCACGTGAAGCTGGACACCGGGATGGGGCGGCTCGGCACGCGGGATCCGGCCGAGGCGGAGCGCGTCGCGGCCGCCGCGGGCTCTCGATTGGTTGGGGTCATGACCCATTTCGCCACCGCGGACGACGATCCGGCCTTCATGCACGAGCAACTCGAGCGCTTCGTGCCTTGGGCGGACCAGTTCGGGGTGATGCGCCACGCGGCGAACTCGGCCGGCGCGCTGGGTGAGCCGGCGGCGCGGCTGGACCTGATCCGGTGCGGGATCGCGTTGTACGGCATGGACCCGTTCCACCGCGATCCGGCCGAACACGGGCTGGAGCCGGCGCTGGAGCTCGTCAGCTACGTCGCGGAGGTCAAGCGCGCGCGGCCGGGGGAGAGCGTCGGTTACGGACGGCGGTTCATCGCCGCGCGAGACACGTGGATCGGCACGATCCCGATCGGCTACGGCGACGGGTACCGGCGCGGGCTGACGGGCGTCGGCGAGGTCGTGGTGGACGGGCGGCGCGTGCCGCTGGCCGGGACGGTGTCGATGGACAACATCACCGTGGACCTGGGCGACGAGCCGGTCGAGCGCGGCACGGAAGCGGTGCTGATCGGCCCTGGACTGCTGGCCGAGGACGTGGCGGCCAAGCTCGGCACGATCAACTACGAGATCACCTGCGGGCTCACGGCGCGAGTGCCGCGCGTCTATGAGTGACGCGTTGGACATCACGCGGTCCGCTCTGGCGGGGGAGACGGCGTGGCTCGTCGGCGGCGCCGTGCGCGACAAGCTGCTCGGCCGCGCGGTCGACGACGTCGACCTCGCCATCCCGGGCGACCCGAGGCGCTGCGCGAAGGCGCTCGCGCGAGCGACGGGTGCGGCAGCGTTCCAGCTCTCGCACGCCTTCGGCGCGTGGCGGGTCGTGGGTCCGGACCACGCGTGGCACGTCGACCTCGTGACGCTTGCGCGACGACGACATCCTCGCCGACCTCGCCGCGCGCGACTTCACCATCAACGCGATGGCCGAGCCGCTGGGCGGCGGCGAGCTGGTCGACCCGCACGGCGGGCAACGCGACCTGTCGCTGCGGCTCGTGCGGATGGTGAGCGAGCAGCGCGTTGGAGGACGACCCGCTGCGCAGCCTGCGGGCGGTGCGGATCGCGACCGAAGTCGGGCTGGAGATCGACCCGGCCACGGGCGAAGCCGCCGCCCGGCACGCGCCCGGGATCGCGAAGGTGGCGAACGAGCGGGTGTTCGCGGAGCTCAAGCGCGTGATCAGCGCCGCCGACGTGCGGCGCGGGCTCGCGGTCATGGAGGCGTACGGGCTCACGCAGGTCGTGCTGCCCGAGCTCGTCGCGCTGCGCGGGGTCGAGCAGAGCCGCTTCCACCACGCGGACGTCCACGACCACACGCTCGAGGTGCTCGACAGCGTCGCGCTGCTCCAGCGCGATCCCGTCGCCGCGGGGCTCGACGACGACGTTCGCGCGTTGTTGGAGCAGCCGCTCGCGGACGAGCTCACCCGCGGCGACGCGTTGCGCTGGGCCGCGCTCCTGCACGATGCCGCCAAGCCCGCGACGCGCGGGTTCCACGGTGGACGCGTGACGTTCATGGGCCACGACGCCGCCGGCGCGCAGCTCGCTCGCGACGTGCTCGGGCGCCTGAAAGCGTCGACGCGGCTGCGCGACTACGTCGCGGCGGTCACGCTGCACCACCTGGACGCCGGCTTCCTCGTCCACGAGCGGCCGCTGGATCGGCGGACGATCTGGCGCTACCTGCGCGCCACCCAGCCCTACAGCGCCGATACGACGATCTTCACCGTCGCCGACCGGCTCGCCACCCGCGGCGACAACGCCGGGCCCGCGATCGAAGCCCACCTCGAAGTCGCGCGCGAGTTGCTCGCCGCCGCCCGCGAGGAGGAGGCGGCCGGGCCGGTCGCCCCGCTGGTCCGCGGGGACGAGCTGGTCCGCGAGGCCGGCGTCCCCGCGGGCAAGCGACTCGGCACGATCCTCGCCCAGATCGAGGAGGACCGTTACGCGGGCGTGATCGTCACCCGCGAGGATGCGCTGCGACGCGCGCGGGAGCTCGCGACGTGATCATCGGGTTCGGTGGCGACGGCGTCGAAGCGGCGCTCGTCCGGATCGTCAACGCGGCCTACAGCGCCGGCGAGCACGACATCTGGCAGCCCGGCTGGCAGCGGGTGAGCGTCGAGCGGATGCGGGAGCTGGTCGCCGCCGGGGAGATCGTCGTCGCCGGGGACGGCGAGACGCCGGTCGGCTGCATGCGCCTGCAGCGCCTGGACGATGACGCCGCCATGTTCGGCATGCTGTCCGTCGACCCGGCCGCGCACGGAACCGGCCTCGGCAAGGCCTTGATCGCGTTCGCCGAGCACGCGTTCGACGTGCCTGAGATGGAGCTCGAGCTGCTCATCCCGCGTGGCGCGGCGCACCCGAAGAAGGTGCGGCTGCACGAGTGGTACACCCGCCTCGGCTACCGGCAGATCGGCCGGCGCCCCTTCGACGAGCCCGAGCTCATCCGTCCCGCCGACCTTTTCGTCTACCGGAAGCACCTTCGCGCCGGTTAGGCGAGCGCAGCGTTCGTGCGTGACGATTCCGTGCATCCGCAGGAGTCGCGGTGCACGAACGTCGCTTCGAGCCGCTCGGTGCGGACGGGGCGGGACGGGTCCTCGAGCCGCGACAGCAACAGCTCGACCGCGCGGGAGCCGAGTTCCGTGGTGGGCTGGCGGATGACCGTCAGGCGCGGCGCGAACAGGTCGGCCCATTCGAAGTCGTCGAAGCCCACGAGCGCGATGTCGTCGGGGACCTTCAGGCCACGCTCGGAGATCGCGCGCAGCAGGCCGATCGTCATGAAGTTGTTGCCGGAGACGACCGCGGTGGGCGGTTCCGCGAGGTCCAGCAGCGCGTGCATGGCCTCGCCGGCCTGGTCGCGGTGGGAGCCGCCCTCGGCGACCAGCACCGGATCGAACGGGACGCCGGCGCGGTCCAGCGCCATGCGGTAGCCGCGAACCCGCTCCTCTGTGGTGGAGAGGCCGGGGATGCCGATGGCCATCGCGATCCGCCGATGGCCGAGGTCGACGAGGTGCTCGACCAGGCGCGCGGTGGGCTGCTCGTTGTCGCAGCCGACCTGATCGAGTTCGACGTCGAGGAAGCGGTCGAGCAGGACGACCGGCACCTCGGCGGACTCGAAGCCATGGCAAGGTCGTCTCCAGCGCACCGACCGAGGGCGCCAGTAACAGCCCGTCAACCTGGCGCTCGGCCAACGTGCGCACGATACGAAGCTCATGCTCCGGGTCTTCGCGCGTGTCGCCGAGCAGCAGGGTGTGGCCCGCGCGGCCCGCGGCGGCCTCGACCGCGGCGACGACGTCCATGAAGTACGGGTTCGAGAGCCCGCTGATGGCCAAGCCCAGCGACTGGGTGCCGCCACGGGCCAGCGCGCGGGCCAAAGTATTCGGTCGGTAGCCCGTACGGTCGATCGCCGCGAGCACCGCGCGGCGCGTCGCCTCGGAGGCGGGACGGGTCCCGTTGATGACGTGTGAAACCGTCGTCACGGAGACGCCCGCAAGTTTGGCCACCTCGGCCATGGTCACCACAAGGTCCAAGTTTAACGGACGAAAGGTCCACCCGCAAGCGCTTGCGCGCAAGCGCTTGCGCCGCTAGGCTCGGGATATGAGCGTGCACCCCGTCATCGCCGAGGTCACCGCCCGCATCGTGGAGCGTTCCGCTGGAACGCGTACCGCGTATTTGCAGCGCATTCGCGCAGCCGCAGCCGAAGGACCGGCTCGTGGTGCATTGGGCTGTGCGAACCTCGCCCACGGCTTCGCCGCCTGCGGTCCCGACGAGAAGCTTCACCTGCGGGCGAACGAGCGCCGCAACGTGGCGATCGTCTCGGCCTACAACGACATGCTGTCCGCGCATCAGCCGCTGGAGCGCTACCCCGCGATCCTCAAGAAGGCGGTGCTGCAGGCCGGCGGCGTCGCCCAGTTCGCGGGCGGCGTGCCTGCCATGTGCGACGGCATCACCCAAGGCCGCGCGGGCATGGAGCTCAGCCTGTTCTCGCGCGACGTGGTCGCGATGAGCACGGCCGTGGCGCTCAGCCACGACATGTTCGACGCCGCGCTGATGCTGGGTGTCTGCGACAAGATCGTGCCCGGGCCTGCTGATCGGCGCCCTGTCGTTCGGCCACCTGCCGACCGTGTTCGTCCCGGCGGGCCCGATGCCGAGCGGCCTCCCCAACACGGAGAAGAGCCGGATCCGCCAGCTCAACGCCGAAGGCAAGGTCGGCCGCGAGGAGCTGCTCGAGGCCGAGTCGGCGTCCTACCACTCCGCCGGCACCTGCACCTTCTACGGCACCGCGAACTCCAACCAGCTCGTGCTGGAGGCGATGGGCCTGCATCTGCCGGGAGCGAGCTTCGTCAACCCCGGCACCCCGTTGCGGCGCGCCCTGACCGAGCACGCGGGCCGCACCGCGCTGGAGGCCACCCCGATCGGCGAGCTCGTCGACGAGAAGGTGGTCGTCAACGGCGTCGTCGCGCTGCTCGCCACCGGCGGCTCCACCAACCACACGATGCACCTCGTGGCGACCGCTGCGGCGGCCGGCATCGCCCTCACCTGGGACGACTTCGCCGACCTGTCCGCGAACGTCCCGTCGCTGGCCCGCGTGTACCCCAACGGCTCCGCCGACATCAACCACTTCCACGCCGCGGGCGGCATGCCGTTCCTGATCGGCGAGCTGCTCGACGCCGGCTTGATGCACCCCGACGTGGACACGGTCGCGGGCTTCGGCCTCGGCCGTTACCGCGACGAGCCGTTCCTCGACGAGGACGGAACGCTGTACTGGCGCCCGGCGCCGCGCCACAGCCAGGACGAGTCGGTCCTGCGCCCGGCCCGCGACGCGTTCGCCCCCGACGGCGGCATCCGCGTCCTCGACGGCGCGCTCGGCCGCGCGGTGATGAAGGTCAGCGCCGTCGCGCCCGAGCACCGCGTCGTCACCGCGCCCGCGCGCGTCTTCGACGACCAGAACGACTTCCTCGCCGCGTTCGACCGCGGCGAGCTCGACCACGACCACGTGGCCGTCGTCCGCCACCAGGGCCCGCGCGCGAACGGGATGCCCGAGCTGCACAAGCTCACCCCGGCGCTCGGCGTGCTGATGGACCGCGGCCACCGCGTCGCGCTGGTCACCGACGGCCGCATGTCCGGCGCCTCGGGCAAGGTCCCGGCCGCCATCCACTGCACCCCCGAGGCGTCCGCGGGCGGCCCGCTCTCCCGCGTGCGTGACGGTGACGTCATCCGCGTCGACGCCCACACCGGCCGCATCGACATCGACGTGGACCTCAGCCAGCGTGAGCCGTGGCTCCCCGAGCTCGCCACGCACGGCACGGGCCGTGAGCTGTTCGCGGCCTTCCGCGAGCGCGTCGGCCGCCCCGACGAGGGCGCCTCCGTGTTCGCTCCCAGCCTTCCTCCCCAGGTGGTGATTGCATGACGACCGTGACGCCCTTCACCACGGAAGAACTCGTCCGTCTGGCCCCGGTCATCCCGGTGGTCGTGATCGACGACCTCGAAGACGCCGTCCCGCTGGCCGCCGCGCTCGTGCGCGGCGGCCTCCCGGCCATCGAAGTGACCCTCCGCACCCCGCCGGCGCTCGCCGCCATCGAGCGGATCGCGAGCGAGGTCGAGGGCGCCTACGTCGGCGCGGGCACGGTCAACACGCCGCAGCAGGCCGACGACGCGCTCGCCGCCGGCGCGCGCTTCCTCGTCTCACCCGGCTCGACGCCGAACCTGCTGGACGCGATGCAGGCCGCCGACGTCCCGTTCCTGGCCGGCACGGCGACGCCGTCGGACGTCCTCGCCCTGCTCGAGCGCGGGATCACGTACGCGAAGTTCTTCCCCGCCGAGATCAACGGCGGCACCAAGGCGCTGAAGGCGTTCTACGGCCCGTTCCCGCAGATGCGCTTCTGCCCCACGGGCGGGATCGACCTCGTCAAGGCGCCCGAGTACCTGGCGCTGCCGAACGTGGTGTGCGTCGGCGGCTCGTGGATGACCAAGGGCGACGTGGAGCGACTCGCGGCCGAGGCCGCGGCGCTAGCCGTTCAGTAGCCCGCGCTCGTCGAAGACGCCGAAGAGCTCGTCGACGTCGGCCGCGAGCCGGTCAGGTGTACCGGCGTAGTACGTCGAGACGGACTTGACCAATTTCTCGAGGCTCGTACCTTCGACGAGTGCTTGCCAGAGCGGGCTGCCCGCCTCGTGCGCAGCCAGGCACAGCGCGGAATGCTCGTCGATGGCAATGATGTCAGCGTCCGCTTCTGCCCAGCCCCCGTGCGTCATGGGAGCCATCATGGAGCCAGATCGCCGGGCAGTCGCCGTACGAACGTCCAGTACCGGGCGATGACCTAGCCATGAAGCCAGAGGTGCTGGTACGGCGCAAGGACCAGGAAGTCCTGATGGATCTCGAGCGGGCGTCCGTCAACGCCGCTCGCCGCCTCGGTCAACGCGAAGTCCCGCAGGGTGTCGCGGGCGACGGGCTGCGGGGTGGAGGTGAAGTTGCCGAGCACGAGCAGCCGCTCGCCGGCCTGCGCGCGGATCAGCCCGAAGACGTGGTCGTTGCCGGTCCAGATCGGCTCCACGACGCCCTGCACATGGATTGCGCGGGTTGCGCGCCGTACCGCGATCAGGCGCTGCAACCCAGCCCACAGCTGGCCTTCGACCGTGCCCGGGTCGTGTCGCCGCTCCGCCGCCGCCCAGTCCATCGCCGGCCGGTGCATCCAGCGGTTGTCGTCTGCGCGGCTCGCGTCCCCGAGGTAGGACGTGTCGTTGAGCAACCCGAGCTCGTCGCCCATGTAGATCAGCGGGAGTCCACCGTGCGCGAACGCGATCGCGTACAGCAGCAGGATGCGGCGCACGGCCAGCTCGGCCGCGGGCCCGTCCGACGCTGATTCGAGCCCGGCCAGCGAAGCGCAGGTGCCGGACGTGCGGGCCTCTCCCGTGCGCGGGTCGGGCTGGAAGCGGGCGCCACGCGCGAACGACCCGGGGAAGTCGCCCGCGTACCAGTCCGCCAAGAAGCGCCGGTGCAGGTACGCGTCCTCGCCGACCCGCGCCGCGTCCTCGGGCGTGATCGCCCAGCCGATGTCGTCGTGGCAGCGCACGTACGTGAGCCAGCCCGCACCGGGCGGGACGGCGGGCATCGCCAGCAGGGTCGAGGTCATGAGCCCCACGCGCCCCGACGCCAGCGCGCTCCACAGCAGAACCATCAACACGTTGTGGTACGCGAGGTCGCACTCCTTGCCCTCGTGCTTGCCCGTCCCCAGGTACGGCACGAGGTCCTGCGGCGCGACGATCGCCTCGGCCTTGAACGCGACCGCCGGCGCCGCGATCCGCATCGCGGCCCGGAACGCCTGCAGCAGCTCATGGACCTCCGGCTGGTTCTGGCAGTTCGTCCCGAGGCGCTTCCACAGGAACGGGGCGGCGTCCAGGCGCAGCACGTCGACGCCGACCCGCGCCAATCCGAGCATCGCCTCGGCCATGGCCACGAACACGTCCGGGTTCGTGTAGTCGAGGTCCCACTGGTAGCCGTTGAACGTCGTCCAGATCCACGACCGGTGCTCCTCGGACCAGCTGAACGACCCTGGGGCCGTGTCCGGGAACACGTCCGGGAGCGTGCGCTCGTACGCGTCCGGCTGCGAGCGGTCCGGGAACGTGCGCAGGAAGGCGGGATCGCGCGCCCAGGGGTGCTCGGCCGCGACGTGGTTGAGCACCAGGTCGACGCACAGCGCCATCCCGGCTTCCCGCAGGTCGGAGGCGAGCGCCGCGAGGTCGTCCATCGTCCCCAGCGACGGCTCCACGACGCCGTAGTCGACCACCGCGTAGCCGCCGTCGTTGGGCGCCGGCCGCGCCGCGAGCAGCGGCATCAGGTGCAGATAGCTGACGCCGAGCTCGCGCAGATACGGCAGCCGCTCCCGCACGCCGGACAATGTCCCCGCGAACTTGTCGACATAGGTCACGTAGCCGACGGCCTGCTCGCGCTGGAGCCAGTCCGGCGTGACCTCGCGCTCGTGATCGAGCATCCGCAACTCGCGTGGACGCTCCGCCGCGGTGGTCGCGATCGCCTGCAGCAGCCGGTCCCACGCGCGCGCGAACCGCGGGTCCTCGCCGTAGAGGACAACCAGGGGATCACGTAGCTCGGTGAAGAACCGCTCAAAGCGCACGGCGAACGCGTCGTCACCCTGCACCCGCTCCAGCGCTGCCTCGTAGTCCGCGCGCACCTCGGTGCGCATCGCGTGGACGTTCTGCACCGGCGGCTAGTCGCGCAGCTCTTTGATGATCTGGTGGGTCATGGTGTCCTTCTCCGCGCCTGCGCTCGGGGACTTCACCTGATCCGCCAGACGCTCGGCGATCTCGTCGGACCAGTCGTGCGTCTGCAGCAGCAGGAAGCGCAGCATGGCGATCCGGAGGTAGCGCTCGGTCTCGGTGCCTCCGCCGCCGAGACCCTCCTCCCGCAGCATGTTCACGATTGGCTCGTACTCCTCGTCGTACCAGAGCTGGGCCAGTTCGCGGCGGTCGATCACCCGCTCGCGCAGGAGCGAGACGCGGTAGCCCCAGCCTTCGACGAGCGTCGCGAGCTGGGCGTAGCGCCACTCGTCGGACAGCTGGATTCGGGCCCGCTTGTCGGGCGGGAGTGGGACCCGCTCGTGGAAGACGCGCTCGTGGCGCTTGAGCGGCAGGTCGGCCATCTGCAGCTTGGGGTCGGCGCCGAGCCGGGTGCGGACCTCGATGACGTTGGCGTTGATGTCCTTCTCTTTGAGCGCGCGGGCCACGGAGACGCGGTGGTGGCCGTCGCGGACGAAGTGCAGGTCGCCGATCCGGAAGACGTCGATCGCGGGCATCGCCTCGCCGCGCTTGCGGGCCTCGGCGATCCGCTCCCAGCGGCCGCGGGTGCCGGGGGAGGGGCGGAAGTCGCGGTCGAACTCGCCGCGGCGGCGGTCGACGGTGCCGACGATCGAGTCGAGGTCGATGACCTGCTCGCCGAGATCCACGCGCGAGGTGGCCCCGAGCGCGGCGACGACCTCGTCGAACGGGAGCATGTGGCTGACGTCGTCGGGCTCGAAGCGCATCCGGGACGCAAGGCGTGCGAGGACGCGCCGACGCCGCTCGCGGTCGAAGGCGATCTTCGCGTCTTCTCTGGGCATCCCGGTGCTCACCGCGCACGCTCCACGCTACGCCCGTCGAGTGCGGGAATCCAGTCGCCGTGAGCTTCCAGCAGGTCCTCGACCAGCGCGGCGATCTCGTCCAGTGACAGCTCCGCAGCCGTATGCGGGTCCAGCATCGCGGCCTGGTGGACCGCTTCCCGGCGCCCGGTCAGCGCCGCCTCGACGGTCAGGCCTTGAACGTTGACGTTGGTCTGAATCAAAGCCGCGAGCTGGCGGGGCAGGGCGCCGACGGGCTGCGGCTCGATCCCGTCCCCCGACGCCACGCACGGCACCTCGACGCAGCAGTCGGCGGGCAGGTTGTCGATCAGCAGGCCCCCGTCCGGGCGCCGGTTGGGCACGTTGCCGTTGAACCTGAACGGCGCCCCGCCCTCGCACGCGCGGATGATGTCGGCGCCGTACTCGTGGCTGCGCTCCGTGGACAGCGTCCCGCCGCCTTCGAGCTCCGCGCGCTGGGCATCCCACGCGGCGATCTGCGCCTCGCACCGCCGCGGGTACTCGTCCAGCGGGACGTTGAACGCCTCGATCAGGTCCTCGCGGCCGTCCTTGATGAACCACGGCGAATACTCCGCGAAGTGCTCGGAGGACTCGGTGACGAAGTGGCCGAAGTGCTCGAACAGCTTGTAGCGGACGCGGTTCCAGTCGGGCGGGGTGACCTCGCGCAGGCGCGGGTAGAGGTCCTCGCCCTCGTGCTCGAGCCGCAGGAAGAACGCGACGTGGTTGATGCCCGCGACTTCGTAGTCGACGCTCGGCAGGCCGAGGTCGTCGGCGAGCTGCGCCGCGGTGCCCTGCACGCTGTGGCACAGGCCGACCGTGCGGATGCTCGACGCCTCCGCGGCCGCCCAGCACAGCATCGCCATCGGGTTGACGTAGTTGAGCAGCAGCGCGTCGGGGGAGAGCTCCTCGAGGTCCCGGCACACGTCGAGCAGCACCGGGATCGTGCGGAGCCCGCGCATGATCCCGCCGATTCCCAACGTGTCCGCGATCGTCTGGCGCAGCCCGAACCGCTTGGGCACCTCGAAGTCGATCACCGTGGACGGCTCGTAGCCGCCGACCTGGAAGCTCGTCACCACGTAGTCCGCGCCGTCCAATGCGGCCCGGCGGTCGGTCGTGGCGGTGACCGTCGCCCTGGCGCCGTGCGCGTCGACCAGCCGGCCGGCGACGATCTCGGCGCTCCGCAGCCGCTCCGCGTCGATGTCCATCAGCGCGAACTCGGTGCGGTCGCGCAACTCGGGCTGGTAGAGCACGTCACCCACAAGGTTCCGGGTGAAGACGGTGGATCCCGCACCGACGAACGCGATCTTCGGCATCGCTTCGGGATGATGACGGGAATATGGAAGCGGTGATCCTCTGCGGGCTGCAGGCCTCGGGCAAGACGACGCTGTACCGCGATCGATTCCTGGAGACCCACGCGCGGATCGCGATGGACCTGCTGCGGACCCGGGCGCGCGAGGCCGCCTTCCTGCGCACGTGCTTGGACACGCGCATGCCGTTCGTCGTCGACAACACGAACCCGACGGTGGCCGAGCGCGCCCGCTACGTCGCTCCGTCCCGCGAGGCGGGGTTCAAGGTCGTCGGCTACCTCGTGGACGTGCCGTTCGCGGTCGCGCAGGCCCGCAACGCCGCGCGCGAGCGGGTGGTGCCGATGGTCGGCCTCGGCGACGTCGCACGGCGGCTCGTCACGCCGACGCCGGAGGAGGGTTTCGACGAGGTCTGGCACGCCACCGCCGGGCCCGACGGGTGGCGGATCGAGCCGCTGCTCACCACACCGCCGCTGTTTTGAGCGTGGCGTCGATCGCGGCGAGCGTGTCGTCCGACAGCGTCACGGCGGCCGCGGCCGCGTTCTCGTGCACCTGCTCCGGCCGCGTCGCGCCGACGATCACGGCGGTCACGTTGCGCTGATGGAGCACCCAGGCGAGCGCGAGCTGGGAGAGCTTGACGCCCGCCTGGTCGGCGATCGGCCGCAGCGCCTGCACCGCCGTCAGCGTCTCGTCGTTGAGCCACTGCTTGATGAAGCGGTTCATGGTCTTGTTGGCCGCGCGCGAGTCCGCGGGGACCTTGGCGCCGGGCAGGTACTTGCCGGTGAGCACGCCCTGGGCGAGCGGGGACCAGACGATCTGGCTGATGCCGTTGGCCTCGCACACCGGGATGACCTCGGCCTCGGGCTTGCGCCACAGCGCGCTGTACTGCGGCTGCGAGGACACGAACTTGGCCACGCCCGGCAACGCCAAAGCCGCTTGGATCTTGTCCGCCGGCCACTCGCTGAAGCCGATGAACCGGGCCTTGCCGGCCTCGACCACCTCGGTCAGCGCGCCCATCGTCTCCTCCAGCGGCACGCTGTCGTCGTAGCGGTGGCACTGATAGAGGTCCACGTAGTCGGTCTGCAGCCGCGCCAGGGACCCGTCGATCTGCTTGAGGATCTGCTTGCGCGAGAGGCCGCGGTCACGCGGGCCCATCGGGAAGTACACCTTGGTCGCGAGCACGTACGAGTCCCGCGCGTACTCCTTCAGGATCTCGCCCCACGCCGTCTCCGCCGCGCCCGTGCCGTACACGTTGGCCGTGTCGAACAGCGTGATCCCCGCGTCGAACGCCGCTCGCGTGCACGCCTCGGTCTGCTCACGCCCGATCCCGCCCGAGTACGTCAGCCACGACCCGAGCGCGACCGACGAGACGCTCAGGCCGGAGTCGCCGAGTTGCCGTTGCTCCATGCGGCGGAGACTACGCGGAAGCCGACGTGGCCCATCGGGGCGTCGCCGGTGCTGCGGCCGGAGAGCTGGTTGCGGCGGCAGTAGGACGGGTGGCAGAGGTAGGAGCCGCCGCACTGCACACCGTCCGCCGTCCACTCCCAGACGTTGCCGACGACGTTGTGCAGACCCGCCGGGTTCGGCTCGTACGCGTCGACCGGGACCGTGCCGGCGCTGCCGTGCGGGAACTCGCCGCGGAACGCGTTGCCGCGCGCGTGGTCCCACTCGTCGCCCCACGGGTACGGGGTGTCCACACCGGCGCGCGCGGCCGCGTCCCACTCCGCCTCGCTGGGCAGCCGCACGCCGGCCCACGCGCAGAACGCGAGCGCGTCGGCCAACGACACGTGCACGACCGGATGATCGGGCCGCGCCGCCGATCCGGGCCCGTCCGGGGCACGACCAGGACGCGCCCGGCACCGCTCGCCACCACGGTGCGCTCGCCAGCGCCCGCGTGGGCGGATGCCCGTCCGCAAGTCGTCCGGCGAACACCAACGACCATCCCTCGCGTTCGGCCTCGCTCACGTAGCCCGTGTCGGCCACGAACGCGGCGAAGCGGTGATTGGTGACGGCGAACGGCTCCATCTAGTCCAGGGCCTCGAGTACCCGCCGCGTGGCGTCAGACACGGACTGCGCGCGGATGACGATCTCCGCGTCCCGCGGCGGCTCGTACGGCGCGGACTCCCCGGTCAGCCCCGGCAGCCGTCCCGCCCGGGCCCGCGCGTACAGCCCCTTGGGGTCGCGGCGCGCGCACTCCTCGACCGGCGTGTCCACGAACACCTCGATGAACGGCAGCCCCGCCGCCTCGTGCAGCTTGCGCGCCGCGTCCCGGTCCTCGCGGAACGGGGACACCGAGCGACACCAGCGCGACCGCGCCCGCGTCGGCGAACAGCCGCGCGACGTGCGCGACGCGCCGGATGTTCTCGCTGCGGGAAGCCGGATCGAACCCGAGGTCGCCGGAGAGCCCGTGACGGATGTTGTCGCCGTCGAGCAGGTAGGCGAAGCGCCCGGCCTCCACCAGCGCCTCCTCCACGGCCACGGCGATCGTCGACTTGCCCGAGGCGGGCAGCCCGGTGAGCCAGACGGTGGCGCCCCGCGCGCCGGTCGCCTCCCACCGCTTGCCACGGTCCAGGGCGCTCGGATGCCAGCGGATGTCGGGCGAGTGCTCGACTTCCGCTGCCCGTCCCGGCCGGGCCACCTCGACCATCCCGGCGGCGACGGTGTCGTGCGAACGCTCGTCGATCAGGATGAACGCGCCCGTCGCCCGGTTCGCGGCGTAGGCGTCCGGGAAGACGGGCGCCGCGGTGCGCAGCGTGATCCGCCCGATGTCGTTCAACCCCAACTCGGAGGCGGGCTGCGCGGCGTAGGAGTCGATGTCCACGCGGGCGCTGATCGCGGCGATGTTCGCCCGCACGCGCTGCGTCGTGTGCTTGAGCAGGTAACGCGCACCGACCCGCGCCGGCGCCTCGACCATCCAGCACACGGTGGCCTCCAGCTCCCGCGCGATCTCCGGCGGGCGTTCGGGCGTGACGAGCACGTCGCCACGTCCGACGTCCAGCTCGTCCTCGAGCACGACGGTCGCCACCATCGGCGGGAACGCCTCCGCGACGGGCCCGGACGGCGTGTCCAGGCGCGCGATCCGCGACCGCGACCCGTGGGGGAGCACCGCGACCTCGTCGCCGGTGCGCAGCACGCCACCCGCGACCCGTCCCGCGTAGCCGCGGTAGTCCTCGCCGCGCACCGTCCACTGCACGGGGAAGCGCACGTCGTCGAGGTTGCGATCCCGCGTGACCTCCACGCCCTCGAGCAGCTCCAGCAGCGGCGGGCCGTCGTACCACGGCGTCTGCGACGAGCGATCGACGACGTTGTCGCCGTTGAGCGCCGAGATCGGCACCGCGCGCACATCGTCGATCCCGAGCTCTGCGCCGAGCGCGCCGAACGCGGTCTCGATCTCCCGGAACTTCGCCTCCTCGAACCCGACCAGGTCCATCTTGTTCACGCACGCCACCAGGTGCCGGATGCCGAGCAGCGCGGCCAGATAGGCGTGCCGCCGCGACTGCTCCAGCAGCCCCTTGCGGGCGTCCACCAGCACGAGCGCGAGGTCGGCCGTGGACGCGCCGGTGACCATGTTGCGCGTGTAGCGGACGTGGCCGGGCGTGTCGGCGAGGATGAACGAGCGCCGCTCGGTGGCGAAGTAGCGGTACGCCACGTCGATCGTGATGCCCTGCTCACGCTCGGCCCGCAGGCCGTCGGTCACGTGCGCGAGGTCCTCGTGGGCGTCCAGCAACGACTTCGAGTCCAGCAGCAGCCGGCCGATCAGCGTCGACTTGCCGTCGTCCACGCTGCCGGCGGTCGCGATCCGCAGCAGATCGCTCATCTAGAAGTAGCCCTCTCGCTTGCGGTCTTCCATGGCCGCGGAGGACGTCCGGTCGTCCGCGCGGGTCGCGCCGCGCTCGGATTCCGTCGCCACCGCCGTCTCGGCGATGATTCCCGCGAAGTCGGTGGCGTCGGAGCGCACGGCGCCGGTCACGGTCAGGTCGCCCACGGTGCGGTAGCGCACGCGCTCGATGAACCGCTCCGCGCCGTTGATCTCGAGGTGCTCGGAGACGGCGAACAGCATCCCGTCGCGCTCGAACACCTCGCGCTCGTGGGCGAAGTAGATAGACGGCACCTCCAGCTCTTCGGCCGCGATGTAGCGCCACACGTCGAGCTCGGTCCAGTTCGAGATCGGAAACGCCCGCACGCTCTCGCCGCGTCGCACGACGGTGTTGAACAGGTCCCAGATCTCCGGCCGCTGGTTGCGCGGCTCCCACTGGCCGAGCTCGTCGCGGAAGCTCAGGATCCGCTCCTTCGCGCGCGCTCGCTCCTCGTCGCGGCGGGCGCCGCCGAAGGCCGCGTCGAACTTGCCCGCGGCGAGCGCATCGAGCAGCGTCACGGTCTGCAGCCGGTTGCGTGACGGCCCGTCCTCGACCACCCGCCCGGCGTCGATCGAGTCCTGCACCGAAGCGACGATCAGCTGCTCACCGAGCTCCGCCACGCGCCGGTCGCGGAACTCGAGCACCTCGTCGAAGTTGTGGCCCGTGTCGATGTGCAGGATCGGGCACGGGAACGGCGCGGGCCGGAACGCCTTCTCGGCCAGGCGCAGGAGCACGATCGAGTCCTTGCCGCCGCTGAACAGCAGAACGGGCCGCTCGAACTCCGCGGCCACCTCCCGCATGATGTAGACGGCCTCGGCCTCCAGCGCCTCGAGCTGCGAGAGGGCCTTCACGCGGCCTCCGCGTGTTCGGCGTGGTAGCGCGCGATCCACGCCGTCGAGCGCGCGTTCGACTGACGCTGGAGCGGCGCCGGCGGGGCCGGCACACCGGTGAGTGCCTCGATCGTCGGCGACGGGTCGCGAACGAAGTCCTCGTACACGACGACGTCCGGGTCGCGCTGCGCCAGCCACGCCGTCCAGGCGCGCTCGCCGAGCGAGAGCCACTGGACGAGGTGGGTGATGGCGGCGGCCGAGTAGACCGGCTCGGCCGTGGCCGTCGTGTCCCCGTCCCGCCAGGCCTGCGTCTGGATCGCGGTCCAGAGCGACACCGCCTGGGCGACCTTGTCGCGCCGGATCACCTGCACGTAGCGCAGCGGCCCGAACACGTCCTCGAGCGACCGGCCGCCGAGGCGCGCCCACAGGTCGTCGGTGTGGCTCCACATGATCTTCGCCGCGAACACCCCGTTCGGCGTGGTCCCTGCCCGGCGCACGGCCTCGAAGTCGAATGACGCTTCGGGGGTTCCTGGATCCAACGGGGGCAGGAGCGAGTTCACGAACGGGTCGTCGCATCCGGCCAGGTACTGGCGCGGCTGGTCCGCAAGCCCCGTGTCCTTGAAGTATTGGAACCACTCGTTCGGGACGCCGGCGACGCCCGTGGCCTTCAGCAGCTCGCACAGCAGGGTGCTCCCACTCCGCTGGGTGGCGCAGACGATCAATCCAGGCATACCCGGTAGGATTACACGACTTTGCAGAAACCCAACATCGTTTATCTGCATTCGCACGACACGGGGCGGCACATCCAGCCCTACGGGCACCAGGTTCCGACGCCCAACATCCAGCGGCTCGCGGATCAGGGCGTGCTGTTCCGGCAGGCGTTCTCGGCGGCGCCCGTGTGCTCCGCCTCGCGCGCTGCGCTGCTGACCGGCGAGTACAGCCACACGAACGGGATGCTCGGCCTGGCGCACCGCGGCTACCGGCTCGCGGACTATGACCATCACCTCGTGCACACGCTGCGTGAGGCCGGCTACACGTCGACGCTGATCGGCGAGCAGCACCTCTCGTCGGACCCGCACGACATCGGTTACGACCGGGTGATCGAGATCGACAGCACGCACGCGGCGCATGTCGCTCCCGCCGCGGTCCAGAGTCTGCGGGAGGAGCACGAGGCGCCGTTCTTCCTCAGCGTCGGCTTCTTCGAGACCCACCGCGACTACTTCGAGCCCACCTCGGTGCGCGACGCCCTGTACTCGCTCCCGCCGGCGAACCTGCCCGACACGCCGGAGACGCGGCGCGACATGGCGGCCTACAAGGCCAGCGCTCGCTCGCTCGACCAGGGCGTCGGGACGGTGCTCGACGCCGTGCCCGACAACACGCTCGTGATCCTGACGACCGACCACGGCCTGGCCTTCCCGGGCTCGAAGGCGACGCTCACCGACCGCGGCATCGGCGTGATGCTGATCCTTCGCGGCCCGGGGTTCCGTGACGGCAAGGTCTCCGACGAGCTCGTCTCGCAGATCGACCTGTTCCCGACCATCTGCGAGCTCGCCGGGATCGACCGGCCGGAGTGGGTGCGCGGCCGTTCGCTGCTCGACGCCGAGCGCAACGACGCCGTGTTCGCGGAGATCACGTTCCACGCCGCGTACGAGCCGCAGCGCGCGGTGCGCACGAAGCGATACAAGTACATCCGCCGGTTCGACAACGGCCACGCAGGCCCCGTGCTCCCGAACATCGACGACAGCCCGAGCAAGGACTACCTGCTCGCCCGCGGGCTGGCGGACCGTGTCCTGGCGGCGGAGGAGCTGTTCGACCTGGTCTTCGATCCGAACGAGGCGAACAACCTCGTGGACGACCCGGCGTACGAATCGGTCCTGGCCGAACTCCGCGGGCGCCTGCTGGACTGGATGCAGGACACCGACGACCCGCTCCTGCACGGGCCGGTCGAGCCGGAGCCGGGCGTGGAGATCAACCGGCCGGACCAGGTGTCGCCGGCCGAGCCGACGGTGGTCGTGCGGTGACCGGCCTCGTCCTGCAGACCCAGGCCGACGCGCCCGCCGGGCTGCTCGAGCACTGGGCGGCGCGGCGCGGGTTCGGGCTGGAGACATTCCGGGTCGACGAGGACGCGGCGTGGCCGGATCCGCGGGCGTTCGAGTTCGTGGTGGCGCTCGGTTCGAGCGCGAGCGCCGCGGGCGGCGGGCCGCCGTGGGTGGATCGCGTGATCGAGTTCCTGCGCGCCGCCGACGCGGCGGACGTGCCCGTGCTCGGCATCTGCTTCGGCGCGCAGGCCCTGGCCGCCGCGCTGGGCGGCTGCGTGCACAAGCTCGCCAGGCCTGAAGTCGGCTGGGTGACGGTGCGCTCCAACGATGACGAGCGGATTCCGTCCGGGCCGTGGCTGGCCTGGCACGAGGACGGCTTCACGCTCCCGCCGCTGGGCTACGAGCTGGCGTCGAATGCGTTCGGTGTGCAGGCCTTCTGCCACTGCCGCCACCTCGGCGTGCAGTTCCATCCGGAGGTCGACGCGGCGATCGTCTCCGACTGGGCGCGGTCGGATCACGCCGACCTCGTGCGCGCCGGCAAGACGGCGACGGACCTGAATCCCGCGCCCTACGCCGAGGCGGCCGCCCGCGGCGCCGGAGTCCTGTTCGACGGGTTCGCTGCTCGGGCCGGACTTGTGGCTGTAGCCTCAAGCCCGTGAAGCACGAGCACACCCATCACGTCGCGGCGGATGCGGACAAGGTCTACGCCGCGCTTGCGGACATCCGCAACCTGCCGCAGTACGTGCCGCAGATGACGAAGGCCGAACCGCATGACGGCGACAAGGTCACCGTCGAGGCGCGCTACGACGGCCACACCCAGCACGGTGAGGGGTGGTTCAAGACCGACGACGACAAGCGTCGGATCGAGTGGGGGTCCGAAGGCAGCGCCTACCACGGCTGGTTGCAGGTGGACCCGGACGAGGACGGCTCGCGCCTGACGCTGTTCGTCGCGACGGTGCACGGCGACGCGGCCGACCCCGAGGTCATGGGCACGCTCGACGCGATTCGCCGGCTCGTCGAAGCTGACGTCTAGCCCGTAGGGTCCGGTCGGGGCACTAACGTCGCCGGTGTGGCCAGCGACGATCTCGCCGAAGCGCTCGAGCTGCGCGATGAGCTCCTCGTGGCCTGTCGCGAGGTGCTGTTGCAGGTCGGCACGCGCCAGTCGTCGTCGCTCGTAGCGGCCATCGACGCGCTGCTCGACCTCGACGACGAGGCCTCGCCGGGGTCGCAGCGTTGACGTTCGCCCCCGTTCAGGGGGTTTGTTCACAACCCTTCGCAGACGAATGCGCTATCGCGGGCGATACTGCGCCGCATGTCAAAGTGGAATCCTGAAACCATTCACGCCGCCCTCGAGCCGATCGTGGCGGAGCTGGGCCGTTTCCCGAAGCGCGAAGAGCTCTCCGCGCGCGGCCTCGGTGGTCTGAGCACCGCGATGGGCAAGCACGGCGGTGTAGCGCAGTGGCGTACGCGCTTCGTCGTCACCCCGGTCGCCGACGCGGTGGTCGTCGAGGTCGTCGAGTCCGTCGAGATCGCTCCGACCGTCGAGGTCACGCCGGAGGCCATCGCCGAGCGCGCGTACTTCATCGCCCTCGAGCAGCAGGGTGGCGACCCGTTCGAGCACTGGATCGCCGCCGAGCGCGAGCTCACCGCCGCCTGAGAAACCGCGTCTAGGGTGGGGCGCCGTGCTTGACGTCCCACCAGTTGTCCGCAGCAAGGCGCTCGCCATGGGCGCCGAGGACTGGCTCGCGAAGCTCCCCGCGTACGTGGAGGAGCTCGCGCAGCGCTGGAACCTGACGTTCGGCCGCGTCTTCGCGGACGCCACCGAGGCGTTCGTGGTCGAGGCCGGCGTCGACACCGTGCTGAAGGTCGGCCTCCCGACGGCGGAGCGCGCGTCCGAGCTCACGGTCCTGCGGCTCGCGGCCGGGGACGGGTGCGTGAAGCTGCTCGCCGCCGACGACGAGCTCGGGGCGATGCTCCTCGAACGGCTCGGCCGCACGTTGCACACGCTCGAGCTGCCCGTACAGCAGCGGCACGCGATCCTGGTCGACACCGCACAGCGTGTCTGGCGGCGCGCCCCGCGCGCCGCGCTGCCCAGCGGCGCGGACGGTGCCCGGAGCCTGGCGGCGTTCATCCCCGAGGCCTACGTCGCCGCCGGGCGCCCGTGCACGGAGCGCGCCATCGAGCACGCCCTGGCGTGTGCCGCCGCGCGTGAGGCGGCCCACGACGACGCACGGGCCGTGCTCGTCCACGGCGACGTTCACGAGTGGAACGTGCTCGAGGCCGCAGACGGCTGGAAGCTCGTCGATCCCGACGGGCTGCTCGCCGAACCCGAGTACGACCTCGGCGTGATCATGCGCGAGAACCCGGACGAGGACGACCTGCTCACGCGCGCGAGCTGGCTCGCCGCGCGGACCGGGCTCGATCCGGTCGCGATCTGGGAGTGGGGCGTCGCCCAACGCGTCTCGACCGGCCTGCTCGCCACCCGCATCGGCCTGCAGCCCGTGGGCGCCCAGATGCTGGCCCGAGCCGACGAGGTCGCAGAATTATGGAACCCTTGAGCTGATCTTCAGCAGGTTTTCGGGACCGCTGCCGATGATGGGTGCATGACCTCCATCGCCGCCATGCTGATCCTGGGTGGTGCCGTCACGTTCTTCGCCATGATGGCGTGGGCGGGCCAGCACCACTCCTAACCCGAAGTAGGCCAAGCCGCCCGCTAGCGTAAGGGCGGCTTTGGCCGAAGAAGAAGACGCAGTCGCAACCACCTTCGCGGATCTCGGCCTTCGAGACGAGTTGCTCGGCGCCCTGACGCACCTCGGGTACGAGGAGCCGACGCCGATCCAGCGTGAAGCGATCACCCCGCTCATCGCGGGCCGAGACCTGTTGGGTCAAGCCGCCACCGGCACGGGCAAGACCGCCGCGTTCGCGCTGCCGATCCTGCAGCGGCTCGAGGAACAACGCCGGACGCAGGCGCCCGCCGCGCTGGTGCTCGTCCCGACGCGCGAGCTCGCGATGCAGGTCTCCGAGGCCATGCACAAGTACGGCCGCGGCCTGGGCGTGCGCGTCCTGCCCGTGTACGGCGGTCAGCCGATCCGGATGCAGCTGCGCGCGCTCGAGCGCGGGGTGGACGTCGTCGTGGCCACGCCCGGCCGCGCGATCGACCATCTCAACCGCGGCACGCTGAGCCTCGACGCGGTCGAGACCGTCGTCCTCGACGAGGCCGACGAGATGCTCGACATGGGCTTCGCCGAAGACCTCGAGTCGCTGCTGGAAGCGGTGCCCGACGCGCGCCAGACGGTGCTGTTCTCGGCCACGATGCCGCCGCGCCTGAACGGGATCGTCAACCGGCACCTCAAGGAGCCGGAGCGGATCGAGATCAGCCGCGCCGACGTGGAGTCCGCGGCCGGGCGCGTGCGCCAGACGGCGTACATCGTCCCGCGCGCCAGCAAGCCGGCCGCGCTCGGCCGCATCCTGGACGTCGAGCAGCCCACCGCCGCGCTCGTGTTCTGCCGCACCCGCGACGAGGTCGACACGCTCACCGAGACGCTCAACGGCCGCGGCTACCGCGCCGAGGCCTTGCACGGCGGCATGACCCAGCAGCAGCGTGACCGCGTGATGGGCCGCCTGCGCTCCGGCAACGCCGACCTGCTGCTCGCCACCGACGTCGCCGCCCGTGGCCTGGACATCGACACGCTCACCCACGTCGTCAACTACGACGTGCCGTCCTCGCCCGAGTCCTACGTGCACCGGATCGGCCGTGTGGGCCGCGCCGGCCGCGAGGGCGTCGCGATCACGCTCGCCCAGCCGCGCGAGCACCGCTACCTGAAGACGGTCGAGAAGATCACCAAGCAGCGGATCGCGTTCGAGAAGATCCCGACGGTCGCCGACCTGCGCGCGCGCCGGCTCGAGCTCACCCGCGCCGGCCTGGAGGAGTCGCTGCTCGAGGACGGCGATCTCGACCACTTCCGCGTGGTCGTGGAGACGCTCGCCGAGAACTACGACCTGATGGACGTCGCCGCGGCCGCGGTCAAGCTCGCCCACGAAGCGGGCGGGGTCGCCGCCGACGAGGAGGAGATCCCGGACGCCTCCCCGCCGCCCAAGGACCGCCCCACACGCGCGGCGAAGCCCGGCAAGCGCCCTGACGCGAACATGACCCGGATCTTCGTCGGCGCCGGCCGTGTCGCCGGTATCCGCCCCAAGGACCTCGTCGGGGCCATCACCAACGAGGCCGGCCTGCAGGGCCGCGACATCGGTGGGATCGAGATCGGCGATCGCTTCGCGCTCGTCGAGGTCCCGAGCGACGCCGCCGACCACGTGATCAGCGCGCTGCGGGGCACCACGATCAAGGGCAAGAAGGCGACGATCCGTCGCGAGCGCTTCACCCAGCCCCGCCGCTAGGCTGCGGCGCATGGCCGCTGATCCCGACTGCCTGTTCTGCAAGATCGTCGCGGGGCAGATCCCATCTACGCGCGTCTACGAGGACGAGCGCACGATCGCCTTCATGGACATCAACCCGGGCACGCGCGGGCACCTGCTCGTGATCCCGCGCGAGCACGCGAAGGACCTGCTCGAGATCGACCCCGAAGATCTCGCCGCGTGCGCACGCACCGCGCAGAAGATGGCCCGAACGGCCAAGGAAAAGCTCGATGCCGACGGCATCAACCTGATCAACAGCTGCGGCTCCAAGGCTTGGCAGACAGTCTTTCACTTCCATGTCCACGTGATTCCGCGCTATGCCGGGGACCCGCTACGGCTGCCCTGGCAGCCCGCGCCGGGCGATCGTGACGAAATCGCACAAGCTGCAGACCTTCTGAGCGCGTAGCCATCTCCACACCCAGCCGGTGGAGAAGGCAGTTGCGCCGCCACTGCGCACCTGTATAGCGTCTGCCCCGTTGGGGCCGGACGCACCGACCGGTCGAAATGAGTGCGGCGTGGTTCGACGTCGAGCAGTAGTGAAGTGGGGTCATCTGTGGGCACCGGTACGGTCAAGTGGTTCTCGGACGAGAAGGGCTTCGGCTTCATCACGCCCGACGGGGGTGGACGTGACCTCTTCGTCCACTTCTCAGGCATCACCGGCGACGGATATCGGTCGCTGGCCGAAGGGGCCAAGGTCACCTTCGAGGAAGAGAACGGCGACAAGGGTCCGAAGGCGATCAACGTCGCAAAGCTCTAGGGCGATCGAACGCCGGCAACGTGGAACCGGGGGGAACCGCATCCCCCGGGGCCTCGTCGTGTTGAATGGGGTGTGATGGCCCATCGGATGCTCTTGCTGGCCGCGGCGACGGTCGCTGCCTCGCTGACCGTGTCTGCGCCCGCCTCGGGGAAGATCATCGAGGTCGGCCGCTCGGACGCCGCGCCGGCCTGCCCGGCCGCGCCTTGTCTCGCCGTGTCGCGCACGACCGGCTACCAGATCAAGGTCGGTGACGAACGCAACTCGTTCACCGTGCCCGAAGACGGGAAGATCGTCGCCTGGTCGATCAACCTCGGCCGGCCCACTGCCGAGCAGATCAAGTACTTCGACAAGAACCTCGGCGGCCAGGCTTCGGCGCGGCTGACCGTCCTGCGCCTGGGCAAGACGCTCTACTCGCGCACGATCACGCAGAGCCCGGTGCAGAAGCTCGAGCCGTATTTCGGGCAGACCGTGCAGTTCCCCCTCGGCCGGGCACTCAACGTCAAAAAGGGATATGTCATCGCTCTGACAATTCCGACCTGGGCGCCCGCGCTGACACCGCTGCTGACCGACCACAGCTCGTGGCGCGCGTCGCGGGCCAAGGGCAAGTGCAACGACACCGGCCGGCAGACCGCCCAGCTGTCAGTGGACCTCGTCGCGCAGTACCGCTGCCTCTACAAGGCGCGGCTCACCTACAGCGCGACCCTCGTCACCCGCCCGGCACCCACCCCTGAGGACGCCCGCGCCGGGACGTAGGCTCCTTCGGTGGTGCCGCGGCGAGTTTGACGCCCGCGGCGCGGTCGGGCACCTGCGGCTTGTCGTGCCCGAGCAGGTCCAGCAGCGCGTCGATGACGTCCGGGTCGTACTTGTTGCCCGCGCCGGCGCGCAGCTCGGAGACGGCCTGCGCGGGGGTGAGGGCGGGACGGTACGGCCGCTCGGTCGTCATCGCCACCCACGCGTGGCAGGCGAGGATCACGCGCGAGCCGACCGGGATGCGGGTGCGCTCGAGCCCGTCCGGATATCCGGTGCCGTTCCAGTGCTCGTGCTCGTGGCGGACGATCGGCGCGAGCTCGGCGAGCTCCTTCGTGCGCGCGAGGATGCGCTCACCGACGATCGGGTGCTCGGACATGACCTCCCACTCCTCGCGGGTGAGCGGGCCGTCCTTCTCCAGGACCTCTGCGGGGATCGCGAGCTTGCCGACGTCGTGCAGGAGGGCGGCGTGCGCGATCCGCTCGACCTGCACGGATTCGAGGCCGAGCATCATCGAGACGCCGCGGGCGAGCCGCACGAGCTCCTGCGTGTGGTCCTGCGTGTAGTGGTCGCGCTCCTCGATCGCGGCCGCGAGCGCTTGGACGGCGGCGGGGGAGCCGGAGCCCGAGTGCAGCAGTGCGAGCTCACGCTCGACCTCGGGGTTGGCCACCGCGACACGGCCCTTGCCGGTGCGCTTGGCGAGCATCAGCGCGCGGTCGGCCTGCTCGAGCAGGCCGTCGGCGTCGAGCCCGTCGTGCCAGGCGGCGACGCCCATCGAGCACTTGCCGCCGATCGCGTCCCGGCAGCGCTCGGCGACGGCCGCCGTGACCGCTTCGTCGGAGCCCGGCAGCAGGAGCACGAACTCGTCGCCGCCGTAGCGGGCGACCTGGTCGTACGGGCGCAGCTCGCCCTGCAGCGCGCGGGCCACCTTGCGCAGCAGCTCGTCACCGGCCGCGTGGCCGTGGGTGTCGTTGACGCCCTTGAAGTCGTCGAGGTCGAGGATCACGGCGCCGAGCGGATGCCCGTCACGGCGCGCGCGGGCGATCTCCTCGCGGATGCGCAGCTGCATCGCGCCGTGGTTGAGGACGCCCGTGAGCGCGTCGGTGCGGGCGACGTGCTGGACGTGCTCGAACGCCTCGGCGTTGCGGCAGGAGACGGCGGCGAGGCCGGCGATCGCCTCGAGCGTGCGCAGGTCCTCGTCGTGGACGTGGCGGCGGGTCGTCCACGCCACCTTGAGGGCGCCGCGCAGCTCGTCGTCCCAGGAGATGGGCACCGACATCGCGGTCAGCAGGTCGCCGACGCCAGGGTGCTCGAGTTTGCCGCTGAGCAGCTGGTAGTCGGTACTGATGAACGCCTGGCCGGACTCCAGCACGCGCCCCGCGGCGCCCTGGCCGCGGTCGATGCGCACCCCGACCCAACTGTCCGGGACGTTGTGGCCCGCGGTGGCGACGGCGCCGCCGTGTTCCTGGTCGACGAGGTAGACCCCGGACATGTCCGCGTTGAGCGCGAGCGCGGCTTCCTCCACGAGGGCGTCGAGGATCTCCTGCAGGTCCAGCGAGCGGCCGAGTGCGCGGGCGGCGCGGACGACGGCGCGGTCCTGCAGCGAGCCCGCCGCGCGGCGCTCGTCGGCTTCCAGGCGGGCGTAGCCGGCCGCCGCTTGGTCGGTCAGTAGCTGAGCAAGCTCGACCGCTTCCGGCGGGAGCTCGCGGCGGCTGTGCCAGCCGACGAACAGGACCTTGCGGACGCTGCCGCTCCAGGCCACCGGGACGAACAGGATGGAGGCGAGGCCGTGGTGCGCGGCGCGCCCGGGCACGATCGCGTCGCTGGTCAGCGCGTCGGGGACGGCGAACGCGACCCCGGTGCTCAGGACCCGGGCGGTGCCGGAGGGGCCGTCGCCGAAGCGCACGTACTCGTCTGCCCCTTGGCCCTCGTGGCCGGCGCCACCGCCGTCTTGGCTGATCTCGAGCACCCGGACGTGATCGGCGCCGAGGAGGGACTGGAAGGCGGTGTGAAGCGCAGCACCCAACGGCCCCGACGTGGTCGCCGAGGCAGCCTCATGGGCGACGTTGGCGAGCGCGCTCGTCACGTCACCGCGGATGTCCGTTGCACTGCGCAGGGTCTATGCCTTCCGTGACGGAGTAATCGGCCGGACCGCGCCGGAACTTGAATGTCCGCCTCACCGCCTTGAGGGGGACGCGAGCTCCGCGAAGCGATCGCTAGCAGGCGCCGGGGTTCTCCGCGCAGTAGTCCTCGAACTGCTCCTGCGGCGAGCCCGCGGGTGGGGGCGTGTCGTTGGTGGCGTCGTCCGCCGGGGGCGCCTGCGTGCCGTCGCCGGTGCCGTCGTCGGTGCCGGTGTCGGGGGCGGCGGTCGCCTGAGGCTCAGCGGTGGCGTCCGCCGCGGCGCCGGCGTCCGGCGTCTCCGTGGCGTCGGCGGTCGCGGTCGGCGTCGGCGTGGCGACGCCCGCGAACCCGGTGCCCTCGCCCGGGACCTCCAGCTCCACCGGGCCTCCCGGCACCTCGCGATAGACGACCTCCGCTCCGCCGCAGCCGGCGACGGTCAGGACCAGCACAGTGATGGCAGCGGCAAACCGCGGCGCGAGGCGCATACGGCGACCTCCTCTCAGCGGGGCAGCGCGGCCATACGGCGGCCGCACGTGGGGCAGTCGTTCAGATCCTTCTGGGCGGGCTGATCGCACCAGTTGCAGAAGCGAAGCGTTTCCACGGCCCATGGCAGGCTTGACTTCGACGGCGGGAGCGGCAGCACCTTCCCGACCACTTCGAGCGCTTCGCCCGTGTCCTGGTCGGTGTAGATCCTGCCCGGCTCGGCGGCGAGCAGCAGCTCACGACCCGTAGACGGCGCGCGCAGGCGATAGAGCTGACCCTCGGACATCGGCGCAGAGCGTAGCAACGGCATCGGCGTACCGTGTCTGTCTGTGCGCGTGCTCATCTTCCACGGCTACCTGCTGCGCGGGACCGGCTCGAACGTCTACAACGCGGAACTCGGCGCGGCGTTCGTGCGCGGCGGTCACGAGGTGCACATGCTCTGCCAGGAGGCCGATCCGCTCTCGCTGGAGTGGGTGGACGCCGTCGGGGACTGGGACACCGGCGAGCTGCGCGTCACGGCCCGGGAGGAACCGGTGCGCGCGACCGTCTACCGACCCGCCATCGGCCGGGTGCTGCCGTTGTACGTCGCCGATCGCTACGAGGGCTTCGACGCGAAGCCGTTCCAGGATCTGAGCGACGCCGAGCTCGAGCACTACATCGACGCCAACGTGGCGGCGGTCCGCGACGTGGTCGCGCGGGCGCGACCGGACGTCGCCCTGGCGAACCACCTCGTGATGGGGCCGCTGATCCTCGCGCGCGCGCTCGGGGGCGAGGTCCCGTATGCGGTCAAGGTCCACGGCAGCGATCTCACGTTCACCGTGGGCCCGTACCCACGCTTCCGCCCGCACGCGGCCGAGGGAGCCGAGCGGGCGAATGGCCTGCTGGTCGGCTCCCGGCACACGGCGGAGCAGCTGTGGGGCGAGCTGGACGATCCGGCGCTGGCGGCCAAGACGCGGCTGGGGCCGCCCGGGGTGGACGTCGCACGCTTCACGCCCGGTCCGGGCGATCTGCGCGGCCTGCGGGAGCGCCTGGATGGGACGGCGCCGACGACGGGCTCCTCGTTCGCGCGCGACCCACAGGAGGCCGTGGCGGCGCTGGACGCGGTCTCAGGAAGGCGACCGGCTGATCGTCTATGTCGGCAAGCTGATCGCCACCAAGGGCGTGGAGCTGTTGCTGGCGGCCTTCCCGTCGGTGCTCGCGCGCGAGCCGCGGGCGCGCCTGGTGATCGTCGGCTTCGGCGCGTTCCGGCCCGGGCTGGAGGCGCTCGTGGCGCAGCTCGACGCGGGCGACGTGGCGGCGGCGCGGGCCACGCGCGCCGAGGACGGGCGCGAGCTACCGCAGCTCGCGGCGTTCCTGGATGCGGTCGGCGACGACTACCCGCCGGCGCGGATCGGCGACCGCGTGCACTTCGCCGGGCGGCTGGACCACGATGAGCTCACCGCGTTGCTGCCGGCCGCCGAGGCGATGGCGGTCACCTCGACCGCGCCCGAGGCGTTCGGGATGGTCGCCGCGGAGGCCGCCGCGTGCGGCGCGCTGCCGGTGGTGGCCGACCATTCGGGCCTGGGCGAGGTGGCACGGACGCTGCGCGAGGCGGTCCCGGAGGCGGCGCGCGGGTGGCTGTCCTTCGCGCTCGGCGACACCTCGGTGGTGGAGCTGGCGGACGCGCTCTCGGGCTGGCTGTCGGCGCCGGAGGACCTGCGCGCCCGCACGCGCGAGACGATCGTGCGCGTGACCCGCGAGCACTACTCGTGGGACGGCGTCGCGCGCACCGTCATCGCGGCGGCACAGGGCGAGCTGGACGACCTACCGACGGTCTGACGTGCCAGGCCGCGGTCGCGAGCGCGACGACCGCGATGCCGGCGGCGTAGACCGTCACGGCGGTTGAGAGCGAGACGACGAGCGTCATCAGGCCGATCGACATCACCGATGTCGCCACGCCCAGGTAGATCAGCGTGTAGAAGGCGGCGTTGACCGCTCCGCGCCGGTCGGGCGGCGCGGCGAGGTTGATCTGCCCCTGCGCGGCGAGGATGGCGAGCCCATGGCCCGCGCCGCTCAGCACGCCGGCCACGATCAGGAGGGCGAGGCTGTTCGCCGGGAACGCGAGCACCAGCGCGACGAGCCCCGCCGCCAACAGCAGCAGGCCGACGGCCTGATCGCGCGCGTGCGCCGGCGGGCGCTTGCGGACGGCGATCTGCGCGGCGCATGACGTCGCCAGCATCGTCCCGCTCACCGCGCCCAGCAGCGCCAGGTTGCTCGTGTCGAGCAGCTCGCCCGCATACGACGGCACCACGGACAGAAACGTCGAAGCCACGGCCCACACCGCCGCCCCCGTCAGGCTCGCCCGCAGGAACAGCGTCCGGATCTCTGCCGGCACGCTGGGCTTCACCAACTTAAAGGGGCCTGGCCCCTTTATCTTCGCCGCGGGTTCCGGGATGGCGAGGGCGGAGATGGTCGCGGCCACGCCGAAGAGGGCGAACAGGGCGAACGGGAGGACGAGCCGGTGGGGGGCCCATTGGGCCAGCATCCCGGCGATCACGGGGCCGGAGCCGCTGCCGCCGGCCTGGGCCAGGGAGGTGAACAGCGCGGCGCGCTCCTCCTGGGGAGCGGGGTCGAGCTCGACGAGCGCCGCGGCCGCCGCGCCGGCGACCATCCCCACGGCCACGCCCTGCAGCGAGCGCGCCGCGAACAGCCACGGCAGGCTCTGCGCGGCGGCGAACGTGACCAGGCCCACCGTCGCGGTGGCGAAACCGGCGGCCATCACGCGGCGGCGGCCGAATCGGTCCGAGAGCTGGCCGAACACCAGCAGCGACGGTGCCAGCACGATCATGTAGGTGGCGAAGACGACCGTGAGCACCGCGCTCGAGAACCCGAACTCGCGCTCGTAGACGGCGTACAGCGGCGTGGCCAGATTCGCCCCCGCCATGGTCGCGAACCAGGCGATCGCCACCACCAGGAAGGGCACGCGCATGACACCGCAGCCTATGCGGCGGCCCCCCTCGTCCCCGCGTCAGGTTAGGATGCCGCGCATGAGGAGAGAGCTGGCGCTGATCGTCGGGGTGATTTCGGCTTCGTTGGGCCTCGCTGGCTGCCAGCTCAAGGACTCGGGCGACAACGTCGTCAACGGCAAGATCCTCTTCGCCGAGAACTGCGGCACGTGCCACGTGCTCGAGCGCGCCGGGGCGAAAGGCACGACGGGGCCGAACCTGGATGCCGCGTTCCGTCAGTCCCGCGTGGACGGGCTGGGCGAGAGCACGTTCCAGGGCGTCGTCCTCGGACAGATCATGCACCCCAACCGTAACCCTCAGCTCAACCCTGAGAATCCGCGCGAGACGACCCCGCAGATGCCCGCGAACATCGTCACGGGCCAGGACGCGCGCGACGTCGCCGCCTACGTCGCCTACGCCGCCGGCAAGCCCGGCAAAGACGGGGGCCGCCTCGCCGCCGTCGGCGTCTCCCAAGCCGAAGGCACCGCCGAGGTCAAGAACGGCGTCCTGGACATCCCGGTCGCCGCCCGCGGCCTCGCCTACAAGTTCGCCGACGCCAAAGCGCCTGCCGGCAGCGTTGAGGTCACGTCCGAGAACCCGCAGAGCACCCAACACAACATCGCCATCGAAGGCGCCGGCGTAGACGAGAAGGGCGAGGTCGTCACCTCCGGCGGCACGTCCAAGGTCACGGCCGACCTGAAGCCGGGCGAGTACACGTTCTACTGCTCCGTCCCAGGCCACCGCGCCGGCGGCATGGAAGGCAAGCTCACCGTCGAGTAGCGCCGCGGCGCTTAGATTCTCGAGGCGCCGAGCCCGGGGTCGGGCTCAGAACGGCAGCATCGAGGGGGAAGGGAACGGCGTTTCCGGCGCGCGGCGCGAACACCGGGGTCCGGGCTGCGCATGGCACCGTCGGGTTGGCGTGCCGCTCTCAGTCGAGTTACGGCCACTGACAGTTCGTGGGGCGCCGCGCTCGTCCGTCGGCCTCCTGCGGATCTCGTGGAAACGAACACGCGTCGGGGAGGGGTGAGGAACAGACGTCACCCAGGAGGACGCGTCTGTTCCTCACCCCCTTTGTTCCAAGCGCGGTCACGCTCGACCCTGGTCGTTTGGACGTGGAGGCGCACGAAGCGACCACAACCGCTCCTCGCGATTTCCGGTGCCCGTAACTTGTCCGAGAGCGGCACGCCAAGAGTTCTCGCCACGCCGGGCTCGGAGGCGCTCAGCGCAGGCGCGCGGCGGAAACGCCGCTCCCTTCGCCCCTCGGTGGCCGCCGTTCCGAACCACGCTCCGAGCCCAGCGCGCGGAAACGTGAACGCCACGCCCTAGGGGCGCGAGTTGGCCGCCAGGAGGATCGAGCGGCGCAGCAGGTAGGCGCGGGAGATGACGTCGCGGAGCTCGAGGTCCGCCGCGAGCGCCTCGCCGAAGCGCTCCGCGGGGACGACGACGACCTCGCCGTCACGGGCTCCGACCGGGGTCGTGAGCAGCGTCTCGCCGCGCAGCAGCGCCAGCTCGCCGATGAAGCTGCCCGGACCGTGGACGCGGCCGACGTGCCCGTCGACGACCAACGCGACCGCCCCGCTGACCACGACGACGAAGTCCGCGGCCTCGGCCCCCGGCTCGAACAGGGGCGCTCCGACGGTGATCCTCCGCCGCTCGCCGAACCCGGCCAGCGTGTCGATCTGCGCGCCGGACAGGCGTGGGAAGGCGTCGTCCGGAGGCTGCTCGGTCAGGTCGTCGAGGTCCAGGCCCGGCGCGACGTAGTCCGACGGGATCCGCGGACGCTCGCTCACCGGGCGCTCCGGCGCCCGGGGCGGCGGTGCCGCGCCGCCGGTGAGGGCCGCGGCAAGCGTGTCGGCGTCGTAGCGCCCGAGCAGCCGGCGGCCGTTGACGAAGAACGTCGGCGTGCCCTCGGCGCCACTGGCCTGGGCGCTCGCGACCTCGGCGCGCACGCGCGGGGCGTGGTCACCCGAGCCGAGCGAACGGGTGAAGCGCTCGACGTCGAGTCCGAGGGCGCTCGCGTGGTCGACGAGGTCGCCGGGTTCGAGCGCATCCTGGTGGGCGAACAGCCGGTCGTGCATCTCCCAGAACGCGCCCTGCTCCGCCGCGGCCTCGGCGGCCTCCGCGGCCAGCTCGGCGTGCGCGTGGACCTCGGGCAGGGGCAGGTGGCGGAACACGTACCGCAGCTGGTCCCCGAAGCGCTCACGCAGCTCCTCGACCGCGCCGGTCGCGCGCCCGCAGAAGGGGCACTCGAAGTCGCCGTACTCGACCAGCGTGTACGGGGCGTCGACCGGGCCGCGGATGTGGTCGCGCGCCGGGTCGACGTCCTGGTCGAGAACCATGATCGGCGCGTCCTCGCCTTCCTCGGCGCGCCACTTGTCGAGCGCGAAGACCGCCCACCCGACGAGCAGTGCCAGCAGCGAGGCGGTGAGGATGCCGATGCGGGCCTCGTCGGCCAGCAGCGGGGAGTCGAAGGCGAGGTCGGCCACGAACAGCGAGATCGTGAAGCCGATGCCGCCCAGCGCCGCGCCGCCCAGCAACTCGCCCTTGCGGATACGGCCGGGCAAGTGCCCGACGCCGAGGCGGACCGCGATCAAGCTGGTGAACCCGATGCCGACGAACTTGCCGACGACAAGGCCGGCGATCACGCCCCAGGTGACCGGGGAGGCGAACGCGCGCTCGAGCAGCTCGCCGTTGATCACCACGCCCGCGTTGGCGAGCGCGAACACCGGGACGATGAAGAAGCTCGACCACGGGTGCAGCAGCTCCGTGAGCCGCTCGTTGGGAGACACGGCGCGCTCCACCGACAGCTTGGCCGAGCGCGCGAGCTCCGGCAACGGTGATTGCCCGAAGGCGCGGGCGAGCGCACCGGCCTCGCGCACGTCCTCCGCGCGCGAGGCGTACGCGGGCACGAGCAGGCCCAGGACCACGCCGGCGAGGGTGGGGTGGATGCCCGACTCGACCATCGCCACCCACAAGATGAGGCCCACCACCAGGTAGAACGGCCCGCGGAACACCTTCACGCGGCTGACCAGGGCGATCGCCACCACGCACGCGGCGGCGATGACGATCGGCAGGATGGTGACGTCGTCGGAATAGAAGACGGCGATCGCCAGCAGCGCGCCGATGTCGTCCACGACCGAGAGCGAGAGCATGAAGACGCGCAGGTGCGCCGGGAACGCGGGCCCGACCACCGCGAGCGCGCCGAGCACGAACGCGGTGTCCGTGGCCATCGCGATACCCCAGCCGCGCGCGGCCTCCCCGCTCGGGTTGAACGCCAGGTACACCAGCGCGGGCGCCACCAGGCCGGCGATCGCGCCCAGGGCCGGGATCGTGAAGCGCGTGCGGTCGGTCAACTCGCCCATCGAGAGCTGCCGTCGCAGCTCGAGGCCGATGACGAAGAAGAACAGCACCATCAGGCCGTCGTTGACCCAGTGGCGCAGGTCGTGGTCGTAGTCGAAGAAGTCGCCGATGCTGATGGCGATGTGCAGGCCCCAGAGGTCCTCGTAGAGCCCCGACAACGGGGAGTTCGCCCACACGAGCGCGAGGATCGTCGCCCCGAGCAGCAACCCGGCGCTGCCGGTCTCCGTGTGCAGGTAGGCGCGCAGCGGTGCCGCGAACTGACCGACGAACTCGCGCCGGGACGGAGGCTGCGTTATGTCGGGCGGGGTTGCTATAGCGCCTGGATGATCAACGTCACCGCGAACACGACAGCGGCCACAGCGAGCACGTAGAGCAGGACGCGAAAGGCGTCCCGCTCATGTTTCAGTGGATTGAACCCGCTCAAATGATGTAGACCGTCAGGTACACGACGATCCACATGACGTCGACGAAGTGCCAGTAGATGCCCGGCACTTCCATGCCCAGATGGTGCCCCGACGAGAAATGGCCGCGGAACGCGCGGATCGTGACGAACGCGAGCAACATCAGGCCGATCGAGACGTGCGCGCCGTGAAGGCCCGTGAGGCCGTAGAAGATCGTGCCCTGCGCGTGGTCCTGCGGCGCGAAGCCGATGTGGACGTACTCGTTGATCTGGATGAAGAGGAACGTGAGGCCGAGCAGGAACGTCGCGACCATGCCGAGTTGCAGGCCCAGGCGGTTGTCCTTGCGGATCGCCTCCTGCGCGTAGTGCAGCGTGAACGACGAGCTGACGAGGATCGCGGTGTTGAAGCCCGCGATCAGCTTCGGCAGATGGTCACCCTCCGCCGGCCACTCGGCTCCGCCCACGACCCGGATGAAGAAGTAGGCCGTGAAGAACGCCCCGAAGACCATGATCTCCGAGATGATGAAAAGCATCATCCCGAGCGTCGCGGGGTCCACGCGCGAGGAGCGGTGGGCCTCGGGAGGCCCGTGGTGGTGCTCGTCCTCGTGGTGGGCGGAGCCCAGGTGCGCGGTGGCTGCCACCTACGCCTCCGCCGATTGGGTCGCGCGGGTCTCGATGTGCTCGACCGGCAGGTCCGTCGAGTCGCGCACGCGTTCGACGAGCTTGTCCTTGATCCACTGCGACGTGTCCCCGGGGAGCGTCGAGATGAGGATGTCGTGCACGTAGAAGTACTGGACGGCGTTCATGATCGCCGTGTAGGGATCGGGGTCGCCGATCATGCCCGCGGCGATGATGCCGGCGTCGTCGAGTGAGGCGAGCAGCCGCCGGCCGCGCTGGCGGGCCTCGCGGACGCGATGGCCCTGCCGACCGTCCTGCGGGACGATCAGGATGATGCGGGCCGGCTTGTCGCCTTCCTCCGCGATCGCCTTCAGCCGCTCCACCAGCTCGGGCGAGGCGCTCGTCAGGTTGGCCACCACGAGCGTGACGTCGAACGGCAGGCCGTCCTTGTCGACGTCGACGATCACGTGCTCGACCGGCACGCCCGTCTCTTCCTCGAGCCGCTCGACGAGATCTCGCTTGACCCACGAGGACGACTCGACCGGCTTGGTGCCGACGATGATCTCGTCGATCGGCTGCGCGCGGAAGGCGTCCATGGCGGCGTTGAACGGGTCCGTGTCGCCCACCTCGCCGTCACCGACGGCGCCGAGGTCGCGGATGTACTCGACGGCGAGCTCCATGCGGACCTGCGCGGAGTCACGCACCACGTCGTCGTAGATCACGTTGCCGTGGCGGGGGCGCGTCTGCGGGACCACGACGAAGAAGCGCGCGCCATCCTCGGCCTTCTCCTTGATGCGGTCCAGGAGCGCCCCACCGGCGATCGTCTCGTTGGCGAGGATGAGCACCGTCGGCACGACTAGACCCCTTCCTCAGCCGACGACGCGCCGGCTGTTTGCTTTGGCCGTGCCTGTTCGGCCGGCTCCAAGATCCCGTGCACGTGGCCCGGGACGCCGTACTCGTACGGGCCGCCGACCACGGTCGGGATGCGGTCGAAGTTGAAGATCGGCGGTGGCGAGGACACCTGCCACTCGAGCGTGAGCGACCGCCACGGGTTGGCCGAGGCGCGCGGCCCGCCGCGCCAGGAGGCGACCATGTTGTAGACGAAGATCAGCGTCGAGAGCCCGAGCACGAACGAGCTCAGCGAGATGAACAGGTTCCAGGTCGCGAACTCCTCGGCGTAATCGGACACGCGCCGTGGCATGCCCTTCACGCCGATGAGGTGCATCGGCCCGAACGTCGCGTTGAAGGACACGAACGTCAGCCAGAAGTGGAGCTTTCCGAGCCGCTCGTCGAACATCCGGCCCGTCATCTTCGGGAACCAGTAGTAGACCCCGGCGTAGATCGTGAACAGCGATCCGCCGTAGAGCACGTAGTGGATGTGGGCGACGATGAAGTACGTGTCCGAGACGTAGATGTCCATCGGCACCATCGCCAGCACCACGCCGGAGATGCCGCCGAGCGTGAACATCGTCAGGAAGCCCAGCGCCCACAGCATCGGCGTGTCCAAGTGGAGCACGCCCTTCCACATGGTCGCGAGCCAGCTGAAGATCTTGATGCCGGTCGGCACCGCGATGATCGCGGTGGTGACCATCATCGGGATCCGGATCCAGTCCTGCATGCCCGACACGAACATGTGGTGCGCCCACACCGTGAACCCGAGCAGCACGATCGCCAACAGCGAGAAGGCCATCATCCGGTAGCCGAAGATCGGCTTGCGCGACTTGACCGAGAGGACCTCGGAGATGATCCCGAACCCCGGCAGCATCATGATGTAGACCGCCGGGTGCGAGTAGAACCAGAAGACGTGCTGGTACATGAGCACGTCGCCGTCCTTGTTCGGCCGGAAGAAGTTGAAGCCCAGCGCCCAGTCGAACAGGACGAAGAACTGTGAGGCGGCGACGAACGGCGTGGCGATGACCACCAGCAGCGACGTCGAGAAGTTCGCCCACACCAGCAGCGGCATCCGCCAGAACGACATGCCCGGCGCGCGCATGGTGATGATCGTCACCAGGAAGTTCAGGGCGGTGGCGATCGAGGACGCGCCCGCGAACTGCACGCCGATGGAGAAGAACATCTGGCCGATCGGGGCTGACGTGCTCAACGGCGTGTAGGCCGTCCAGCCGGTGGCGAACGAGCCGCCGGGCGCGAAGAACGACGCCGACATCATGATGCCGGCGATCGGCAGCATCCAGAACGACAGCGCGTTCAGGCGCGGGAACGCCATGTCCGGCGCGCCGATCATCAGCGGCAGGACGTAGTTCGCCAGCCCGGCGAAGACCGGGATGATGAACAGGAAGATCATCAGCGACGCGTGGACGCTGAACAGGCCGTTGTACGCGTTCGCGTCGACGAACTGCGAACCCGGAGCGGCGAGCTCGGCGCGTACGAGCATCGCCAGCAGGCCGCCGACGAGCATGAAGAAGAACGAGGTGACGACGTACTGGATGCCGATCACCTTGTGATCGGTGTTGACCCGGAAGTAGTCCGTCCAGCGCGTGGCGCCGTGGCTGGAGTGGTCCTCCGCGCGGGTCTTCTTGCCCGCCGCCCAGTAGAACCAGTAGTCGAACGCACCGAGGCCGACGAGGAACCACAGCGGCGCGATCAGCAGGGAGAGCAACAGGATCGCGTTCTGGGCGTTCGTGGTGAGCCCGCCGTCTGCGAAGACGGGATACCCGTACGCCTCACGCACGGCGACGATGATCGCCGAGCAGAACAGCGTCCCGAGGACGAGGAAAACCCCCGCCCGCGGAAGTCCTGGTGCGCGCAGTCGAGCCGTCATCAGCCCCCCTTGGTCACTTCCGAAAGGTACTCCGCCAGCGCATCCACGCCCGCAGCGCCCAACTTCTGTTCGTAGTCCCCGGGCATGATGTTGCTGAACCCATCGACGACCTCGGCGCCCGGATCGGCGATCGCGGTCCGGATCGCGGCCACGTCCATGCCCGGGAGGACCTCGTCGAGCTTCGGACCTGCCGAGCCGTTGGTGCCGGCGTCGGCCAGTGTGTGGCAGCCGCCGCAGTTGGACGCGAAGAGCTGCTTGCCGTCCGGTGCCTCACCCCCGGCGGCCGGTGTGGGCGTGGGCGGGTTCGCGGCCGTCTGGAGGAACTCGTCGAACTTCGCCTCGGACTCCACGACGGCGGTGGCGCGCATCGTGGCGTGGCCAAGGCCGCACAGCTCGGCGCAGACGATCGGGTAGTGGCCTTCGCGGTTCGGCGTGACGCGGTAGGTCACGTTGATGCCCGGGACCGCGTCCTTCTTCATCCGGAACGCCGGGACCCAGAAGTCGTGGAGCACGTCCTTGGACTGCAGCGTGAACTTGACCGGACGGTTCACCGGCAGGTGCAGCTCCGTCGACCGGACCTGCTCGCCGCCGTCGGGGTTTGCGTAGAAGAACGTCCACGCGAACTGCTCACCGACGACGCGCACCTCCATCGTGTTGGCTTGCGCCTTCTCGACGTCCTCGAGGAGGATGAAGGCGTAGGTGCACAACCCCACGAGCAGGATCGCGGGAATCGCGGTCCAGATCACCTCGAGGCGCGTGTTGCCGTGGATCGGCGGGCCGTCGAGGTCTTCCTCGCCCTCCCGCATCCGGAACTTCAGGGCGCTGAACATCACGACGACCGAGACCCCGACGAACACGGGAACGGACGCGATGATCAGGACATCCCAGAGCGTGTCGATCTGCTTCGCCTCTTCCGAGGCGGCGACCGGGAACCAGTCAATGAGCAGGCCGAGGGCAATCCCCAGGATCGATGCCACGATCCCGATGCCCAGCATCTGCTTCCAGTCTGCACGTGCGTGCGGGCGCTCCGGTGGTGGTCCGGTCTGCGCGAGACTTCTCTCCTCAAGCCCCATCGCGCGGCATCCTATGGGAGCGCGAGGTCAGACGCGGAGCCGGACGGTCGCCCGGCGGACAAATTGGCGCTTCAGGCTATGCGGCCCGGTACACCGGGCGGGGCTCGAACCGGCGCGTCGGGCCAGTTCGAGTGGGGGCTTCGGAGCGGCCGCCGGAGCGGAAGTCCGAGGGGGCGACGCCCTGATACCGGCGGAACGCCTTGGCGAACTGGGCGGGCTGGCGGTAGCCGACGCGGTGCGCGACCTCACGGACGGTGAGCGCGCGCGTGGACAGCATCTCGGCCGCCTTCTGCATGCGGACCCGCGTGAGGTGGTCCCGGAACGTGGTGTCGCCGATCTCCGCGTACGCCCGCTGCAACTGGCGGCGGGACGACGCGACGCGGCGAGCGATGTCATCGAGCGAGAGGTCTGAGGCGTACTCTCGATCGACTATCTCAGCGGCCTCCTGGAACAGCGAGGTGCGCAAGCGAATAGTTGTAGCTCGTTGCATGGGCACGTATCCAGTACGCAGTAAACCCTGGTTCGGATGTCTGTGGGCGGCGTACGCGCCAGTTTTGGCACGTTGGCGTTCCCAGACTTCCCCCAGGGGCGGGAGCGCTATCGATATCTGACACGCTCGTCACTTGGGTCGGGGTGTGGGGCCGAAGGCCAGGATCGCCATGTCGTCGCGCAACCGGCCTTCCGAGGCGGACAGGACCGCCGCCTCCACGCGATCGGCCACCGCGTCCGGCGGCAACCCGGCGCAGGTCTCGAGCAGCGCCACGAGCTCGTTGTGGCCGAACACCTCCTGGCGGCGGCGCCGGACCTCGGTGACGCCGTCGGTGTAGAGCACGAGCACCTCGCCCGGCTCGAGCGTGACCGACACGTCGTTGAGCAGTGGGTCGATGTCCGAGCCCAGCAGCGTGCCGAGGCGGCCGACCGGCGTGACGCTCCCGTCGGGCCCGACGACGAGCGGCAGCGGATGCCCGCCGCACGCGAGCTCGAGGTCCACCCGGTGGCCGTTCACGCGCAAGTGGGCGTAACAGACCGTGCAGAAGCGGCCCTCGTCATTCGTCTGGTCGCGCAGCGCGCGGTGCAGGAGCGCCAGCACGCCGGACGGCCGCGACTCGTAGGCCGCGGCGGCGCGCATCGTGTGCCGGGCCAGCGCGGTGACGGCGGCGGCGTCGGGGCCCTTGCCCTGGACGTCGCCGATGAGGGCGGTCCAGGCGCCGTCGCCGGCGCCGAAGAGGTCGTAGAAGTCGCCGCCGAGCTCGATGCCCTCACCCGCCGGCCGGAAGCGGACGGCGGCGCTCAGCCCGGGCACCGGCGGCAGCCCGCCCGGTCGTAGCGAGCGCTGCAGGGTGCGCGCGATCGTGCGCTCGCGCTCGTAGAGCTGGGCGTTGGAGATCGCGACCGAGGCGAGCTGCGCGAGCTGGGTCAGGATGGCCTCGTCGCGGGTGGTGAACTCGCGGTCGTGGTCGTCGATCAGCTCCACCACGCCGAGCTCCTTGCCGCGGCCGGTCAGCTGCGCCTGCAGCCGCGCGGGCTGCGGGTCGCCGCCGCCGAGGCGCGGGGGGGAGGTGGCGGTGAGCGGACGCAGCCGCGGGTCGGGCGCGAGCACCGCGACCGTCGCGCGGGCGCAGCGCAGGATGCCGCGGGCGGCGTCGGCGGTGAGCTGCAGGATCGCCTCGACGGTCAGCGACAGGTTGATCGCGACCGACGCGTCCGCGAGCGCACGCAGCTGCTCGACGTACTCGTGCTCGAGCCGCGCGACCTCCTGCACCTCCAGGTAGCCGCGGTGCACCGTCTCGAACATCGACAGGCTCTCGCGCAGGAAGTCGGCGGCCGCCAGCAGGGTGTCGTCGTCGTGGCGGGAGACCGAGCGCAGCGCGGCACTGTGGGCCTCGGCGAGGTCGAGCACGCTCAGCTGGGCCGCGACGGCTTCGCGGCCCAGGTCATACGCGGCTCCGAGCGCCGACTCGCCCCGATTCTCGAGATACGCCGTGAAGGCCTCGGAATAGCGAGCAACCAGCGCCGATACGCCGTCGGTTCCGTTCCCGGTCCCCACGCTAGAGGGGAACCCTACGGGAGAGGCCCGGCGGACGTGCCACGCGCGTGGGCAGGGCTGCCGCGACTTAGTGGTGGGAGTGATCCAGCGGGAGCTCGGCGATGTCCCGCCGAACGTCCGCGACCCAGCGGATCGTGGTGATGAGGAACAGCACGAGGAAGACGGCGACGAGCAGCCACGACAGCGTGATGCTGACGATCGCTCCCGCCAGGGCCGCCGCATTCAGCAGCGGCAGGATGCTGGCGGCCGGCATGTGGATCTCTTCCCCGACGGGAGGATTCGAGCCGTTGAGGTCTTCGGTGTGATCGCTCATTGGATGTAGATGAAGGCGGCGACGAAGGTCATGGCGAAGAACAACAGACCCACGATGCTGACGTAGAACGCCGTCCGGAGGTTTCTGCGTGCGAGCTTGCGATCCATCGATTCGGCAGTCTAGTTAAGGAGTTGGGCGTCGGCCACCATCGCGACGAACAGGATCGCGAGGTAGCTGAGTGAGAAGAGGTAGGTGCGCAGCGCGCTGGCCCGGTCGGCCTCGGCGCTGCAGCCGGATGGCCAGCGTGATGAACGCGGCGCCCAGGCCGGCGGCGACGACGGCGTACAGGACGCCGAAGAAGCCGAACACGAACGGCAGCAGCGTCAGGACGGTCAGCAGCAGCGTGTACAGGACGATCTGGCGGCGCGTCTCGCGCTCGCCGTGCACGACCGGCATCATCGGCACGCCGACCCGCGCGTACTCCTCCTTCATCAGGAGGCTGAGCGCCCAGAAGTGCGGCGGCGTCCAGTAGAAGACGATCGCGAACAGGTACAGCGCGGCGGGGGCGACCGAGCCGGTGACCGCGGCCCAGCCGACGAGCGGCGGCACGGCGCCGGCGGCGCCGCCGATCACGATGTTCTGCGGCGAGCGGCGCTTGAGCCACATCGTGTAGACGACCGTGTACCAGACGAACCCGGCCAGGGCGAGGAACGCGCTCAGCAGGTTCGCGCCGACCGTGAGGATCACGAAGCTGGCGATCTGCAGGCCGAACGCGTAGACGAGCGCCGAGCGCGACGAGATGCGACCGGCCGGAATCGGGCGGTTGGCCGTGCGCGCCATCGCCGCGTCGATGTCGCGGTCGTACCAGTGGTTGAACGCGCCCGCGCCACCGGCGCTCAGGAAACCGCCGATGACGGCCACCGCCACGAGCCCGATCGACGGGTCCCCGGCGACGTACATCGTCGTGATCGTCGTCAGGAGCAGCAGGAGCTGCACCTTCGGCTTGGTCAGCTCGAAGTAGTCGCCGGCGATCTGCTTGACGCCCGTCGCCGGGAGGGCTGCGTTAGAAGCTTCCAAAATGAGGTCGGATGATCGGGGTGGGGCGGAGGGGCTGCCTTGGCTTCATCTACCGCATCAGTGGCTGGCCGGAGCGGTAACGCTGGTCGGCGTTGGTGCGCTGCTCGATCTCGCGGCGGATGTCCTTCATCGGCTCCACCGAGCGCACGCGCGGGACGACGTCGAAGTTGTTCTCCGGCGGCGGCGAGGGCGTGAACCACTCGAGCGTGTTCGCCTTCCACGGGTCCGGGCCGGCGATCGCGCCGCGCTTGAGCGACCAGACCACGCCGAAGACGGTGACCGCCGCGGCCAGCGCGATCATGAACGCGCCGATCGTGGAGATGAAGTTGTAGACCGTCCAGCTCTCGTCCGAGTACTCGTAGATCCGTCGCGGCATGCCCGACAGGCCCGCGGAGTGCTGGATGAGGAACGTCATGTGGAAGCCGACGAACAGCAGGACGAAGCCGACCTTGCCGAGCGGTTCGGACAGCATCCGGCCCGTCATCTTCGGCCACCAGAAGTACAGCGCCGCGAACATCGCGAAGGCGGACGCGCCGAACGCCGTGTAGTGGAAGTGGGCGACGACGAAGTAGGTGTCGGTCAGCTGCCAGTCGATCGGGAAGACGGCCAGGAAGATGCCCGTGATGCCGCCCATCGTGAACGTGGCGATGCCGCCGACGCAGTACAGCAGCGCCGTCGTCCACTCGACCGTCCCGCGCCAGAGCGTGGCGATCCAGTTGAAGATCTTCACGCCCGTCGGGACCGCGATCACGAACGACATGAGCATGAAGAACGCCAGCACGGTGGTGCTCATCGGCGTGGCGAACATGTGGTGCGCCCACACGAGCATGCCGAGGAAGGCGATGCCGACCGTCGCGGCCGCGATCGCCTTGTAACCGAAGATCGGCTTGCGGGCGAACACCGGCAGGATCTCGGAGAAGACGCCGAACGCCGGAAGCACGAGGATGTAGACCTCTGGGTGCCCGAAGAACCAGAACAGGTGCTGCCAGAGCAGCGCCGAGCCTCCGCGCGCCGGGTCGAAGAAGGCGGTGCCGAAGTTGCGGTCCAGCAGCAGCATCGTCACGGTCGCGGCGAGCGACGTGAGCGCGACGATGATCAGGTACGCGTAGATCAGGATCGTCCACACGAACAACGGCATACGGCCCCAGCCCATGCCGGGCGCGCGCATGTTGTGGATCGTGGCGATGAAGTTGATCGCGCCGATGATCGAACTGAGGCCGGTGAGGTGGACCATGTAGATCCATGCCTCTTGGCCGTTGGTGCCGCTGTACTGCTTGAGGCTGAGCGGGACGTACGAGAACCAGCCGGCCTCCGGCGGGGAGAAGAGCATCGACGCGTAGAGGGCGAGGCCGCCGAACAGGTACATCCAGTACGACCACGCGTTCAGGCGCGGGAACGCGACGTCGCGCGCGCCGATCATCAGCGGCAGCAGGTAGTTCGCGAAGCCCGCCCACACCGGCACGACGACCAGGAAGACCATGGTCGTGCCGTGCATGGTGAGAATCTGGTTGTAGCGCTCAGGCGTGAGCAGCGTGTTGTCCGGCACCGCGAGCTGCGTGCGCATCAGCAGCGCCTCGACTCCGCCCAGGATGAAGAACACCAGGACGGTGGCGAGGTACATGAGCCCGATCTTCTTGTGATCGGTCGTGGTGATCCACGAGGTCCAGCCGCGCGTCTTGTCGGGGTTGTCGACCCGCCGGGCGATGATCTGCGGGCGCCCGACCGTATGCGTCTGGTCGCTCATTCGCCGCCGTCCTCGCTGTCGGCCGACTGCTGGTTCTCGGTGAGCTTCTTCTGCTGCTCGGCGACGTCGGTCCTGGCGGTCTTGACCTGCTGGACCTTGTCCGCGTACCACTTCTTGTAGTCGGCCATGCGCATGCCGATCACTCGGCCGTACATGTTCGCGTGGTTGCGCCCGCACAACTCGGCGCATTGACCCGTGAAGACAACTTGCTTCTGCCCTTCCGGAATGGCATCCGGCGGAATCCGGAACCAGAGCTTGTTCGTATAGCCGGGGACGGCGTCCATCTTGCCGCCCAGCTTGGGAATCCACCATGAGTGCACGACGTCGTCGGCGGTGATGTCGAGCAGGACGGTCATGCCGACGGGCACGACCATGTCCGTGTACGCGAGCAGCCGGTCCTGACCGGGGTACAGGTAGCGCCACACGTACTGCTGACCGTTGACCGCGATCGTCAACGTGTCGCCCTTGGGCACGGACTGGTTCGTCGCGGCGTACTGGGCGCCGTCCACCTGGGCCACCGGGTTGCCGTCGGCGTCGATCAGCGACGGCTCCGGGTCCTTGATGGACGGCAGCTGGATGAACGTGAAGACCGTGATGAAGATCAGGATCACGAAGGCGCCGAGGGTCCAACCCACCTCGAGCTTCGTGTTGCCGTGGATCTGGGCGGCGGTGCGGCCCTTCTTGGCCTTGAACTTGAAGAGGGCCCACAGCAGCGTCGCCTCCACGCCCACGAAGATGAACAGCGCGAGGATGAACACCATGACGTAGAGCGTGTGGATGCTGTCCGCGTTCGGCGAGCCGCCGGTTTCGGGGAACAGCAGACCGGCGCGAGCGGCCGGTGCGGCAAGAAGCGCAGCCACGAGCGCAAGGGGCAGCGCAAGCAGCAGGCGTCGGCGATTACGACCTTCGGACACGAGGGCCGGGAGTATAAGGAGGCGAGGGGCGCCTTGGCGGCGCGGTCGGCTCACTGACGCTCAGGAGCCGCTGAAGCGCGGGGCTCGTTTTTCCACGAACGCCGTGACTCCTTCGAGGAAGTCGGCGGTCCGGGCGGCCTCGTGCTGGATGGTGGCCTCGAGCTCCAACTGGGCGTCGAAGCGCGCGAACGACCAGGCGTTGAGCTGGCGCTTGGAGCCCGCGTACGAGCGCGTCGGGCCGCTCGCCATGCGGGCGGCGAGCTCCTGGGCGGCGCCCTGCAGCTCGGCGTCCGCGAGGACCCGGTTGATCAGGCCCCACTCGAGCGCCTTGGGCGCGGGGACCTTCTCGCCGAGCATCGCCATCTCGGTCGCCCGGGCGAACCCGATCCGCTCCGGAATGAGGAAGGACGAGCCTCCATCGGGCACGAGGCCGATGTTCACGAACGCGAGCATGAAGTACGAGGACTCGGCCGCCAGGACCAGGTCGCCGGCCAGCGCGAACGAGATCCCGATGCCCACCGCCGGGCCGTTGACCGCGGAGATGACCGGTTTGGGCATCGTCCGCAGGCCCGTGATGATCGGGTGGAAGTGGTCGTGCAGCGCCGTGTGGATGTCCGGCATCCCGTCCTCGGCCGGCTCGAAGCCGGATTTGAGGTCCGCGCCGGAGCAGAACGCCTTCCCGGCCCCCGTGAGGATCACGGCCCGCGTGCGAGGATCGGCGGCGGCCTGCTCGACCGCCTCGCGCAGCCCATCCCGCAGCTCGGTGTTCGCGGCGTTCATCGCTTCCGGCCGGTTCAGCGTGATCGTGGTCACGGCGCCGTCGCGCTCGGTCTGGACACTCATGGGTGTGATTGTGCTGCACAGCCTGGGTAGGGGATACCTCGATGGGCGCTGCACGAAGACCGCGGATCGGGCTCTGCACCGCCCTCGAGCGTGCACGCTGGACCGTCTGGGACCGCGAGGCGTTCCTGCTCTCCCGGGCCTACGTCGACGCCCTGCAGGGTGCGGGCGCGATCGCCTTCATGCTCCCGCCCGACGAATGGGTCGCCGACCACCCGGACGACGTGTTGGACGGCCTCGACGGCCTGATGCTGGCCGGCGGCGCCGACATCGACCCTTCCTCGTACGACGGCCCGAGCCACCCGAAGGTCACCAACACGCGCGTCGACCGTGACCGCGCCGAGATCGCCCTGTTCACGCGGGCGCTCGAGCGCGACCTCCCCGTGCTCGGGATCTGCCGCGGCATGCAACTGATGAACGTCGCCCGTGGCGGCACGCTGATCCAGCATCTGCCCGACGACGTGGGGCACGAGGACCACCGGCGCTCGTTGGGCTCCTTCGACAACGCCGACCACGACGTGCGGCTGGAACCCGGATCGTTGGCCGCTCGGGCGTGTGGAGAAACGTTGCACGCCACGAAATCGCACCACCACCAGGCGGTGGACGTCCTGGGCGGGGGCATCGTGGCTTCCGGGTGGTCGGAGCTCGACGACCTGGTCGAGGCCATCGAGCTGCCCGAGGTGTCGTGGGCGCTGGGCGTGCAGTGGCACCCCGAGGTGGACCCGCGCTCTCGCGTCGTACGGTCGTTCGTGCACGAAGCGGCGCTCGTAGCGGCGTAGAGCTCCGCGCGCCGCCCGCCCGGGCGCGGGCGGTGGACCATCCCTCGGTGTGGCAAGACGTGAACGCCCAGGCGTTCACGCAGTGCGGGCGTGCTCGCAGTTGACGTTGTCCCGAGTGGCCAAACACCGGCTGCCCGTACCAGCCCATCCGCGCCACTCGATAAGTTCTTGGGTCCGTGCCCCGTTCGACCGCCATGCGCGCGGCCGCCTGCACGGTGCTCGCCGTCGGCCTTGCGGCGCCGCGTCTCCGCCGTCGGCTCCGCCTGAAGCCGCCCGTGGTGATCGCCGCTGCGGCGGCCACGCCCTTCGCCCTCGCAACGCTGATGCCGCGCAGCAAGACGCGGGACTTCGGGATGTGCGCGTTGCAGATGTACGCGTATCTGGCGACGTACCAGATGCCCAACGACGATCCAGAGAAGCTCGAGGCGCGGGTCAGGGTCAAGTACCCGGTCGTGATCGACAAGCTCGTCGGCCTCGGGACGACGCCGACGCTGCGCCTCCAGCGCGCGCTCGGGACCGAGGGTCGCTTCCGGCTCTGGGAGAAGACGCTCGTGTTCTCGCACTGGGTGTGGTTCGCGTTCCCCCACGGGACGGTGGCGTACGTGCTGCTCAAGCACCGGGAGCAGTTCCCGAGTGCGGCGGCGCGCATCTACGCGACGTTCGACATCGGCGTGATCGGTTACTGGGCGATCCCGACGGCCCCGCCGTGGTACGCGGCGCAGCAGGGGCTGATGGAGGACGGACGCACGCCGGAGCTGCGCCGGATGATGGTGGAGTACGGGGAGCAGTTCTGGAAGCAGAGCTGGGCGCCGCTGTACGGTGTTCTGGGAGGCAATCCCCTGGCTGCCATGCCGTCGCTGCATTTCGCCACCTCCGTCACGGCCGCGCATGTGCTGAGCGACACCGGTCGGGTCGCGGGCCTGCTCGGCTGGACCTACGCGGCCACGCTCGGGGTCGCGCTCGTGTACCTGGGCGAGCACTACGTCACCGATTTGGCGGCCGGGCTGGCGCTGGCCGAGGGCATCCGGGTGGCGACGCCGAAGGTATCCCCCGCGGCGTCCCGGCTCAGCGGGACGCTGCAGCGGCTCGAAGCCAAGGCGCGGTCATGAGCAGCGCGCCGGAGCAGACGGTGGAGTCCCGCCCGCCCGGCGACGAGCAGGAAGACGACGATCGCGGCCTGGAGTTCACCGGCCGCGGCGTCCTGACGCTGTGCGGCTTCTTGGGGGCGATGATCCTCGGCCTCTATCTGCTGCTGCCGCAGCTCGCGGGCCTGGAGGACACGTGGAGCCGGATCGGGGACGGCTCGCCGTTCTGGATCCTGCTCGCGTTCGTGTTCGCGCTCGGCATGTTCTGGGGCTACATCGAGCTGTTCCGCGGGGTCTTCTCGAAGGTCGCCGAGGGCGTGATCGGGCGCAGCGAGAGCTACCTGATCACGATGGCCGGCCTCGCCGCCTCGCGCATCTTCGCGGCGGGCGGCGCCGGCGGCCTGGTCCTGCAGGCGTGGGCGCTGCGTCAGGCGGGTCTGCCCAGGCGGGTCGTGGCCGACAAGACGATCAGCTTCCTCGTCCTGACCTACTTCCCGTACGCGGCCGCGGTGATCGTCTGCGGCCTCGGGCTGCGGACCGGCATCTTCCCGGGGGAGGCGCCGTTCGCGATGACCGTCGTGCCCGCGGTGATCGCCGTCGTGATGATGGGGATCGCGGCCCTGATCCTGCTCGTCCCGACGGATCTGCAACGCCGGTTGGACGGCTTCGCCCGCCGCACGGGCTGGGTGGGGCGGATCGCGCAGAAGCTCGCCTCGATCCCGGCCGCGTCTTCCGCGGGCCTCCACGACGCGATCAAGCACATCCGCAGCCGCGACCCCGCGCTGCTCGGCGCGGTCGCGTACTGGGCGTTCCAGATCGCGGTGCTGTGGGCCGCCTTTCGCGCGTTTGGGGACGCGCCGCCGCTCGCGGTGCTCATCCAGGCCTTCTTCGTCGGCATGCTCGGCAACCTGCTGCCGATTCCCGGCGGCGTCGGCGGCGTCGAAGGTGGCATGATCGGGGCGTTCGCCGCGTTCGGCGTCGACGCCGGACTGGCCGTCGTCGCCGTTCTCGTGTTCCGCGCCCTCACGTTCTGGCTACCACTGCTCCCAGGCGTGATCGCCTTCTTCAAGCTCCGCGCGCGCGTAGAGGTATGGCGACGGGAACGCGGCGCTACTATACAAAGTAAAGCGTGACCCCCGGAAAGGTATCAATGGCAGACGTCGAGAACGTGATCATCATCGGCAGCGGGCCCGCCGGTTACACGGCGGCGCTGTACACCTCCCGCGCCAACCTGAACCCGTTGTGCATCGAGGGGTTCCTGTGGGGTGGGCTGCTGCAGCAGACCACCGACGTGGAGAACTACCCGGGCTTCCCCGAGGGGATCATGGGCCCGGACATGATGCAGAAGTTCCGCGACCAGGCGGAGCGCTTCGGCACGCGCTTCATCACCGACAACGTGACGAAGTTCGAGCCCGGTGCCAATGGTGAGCCGCACACCGTCTGGGTCGAGGATGACGAGTACAAGGCCCGCACCGTGATCCTCGCGATGGGCGCCGAGCACAAGAAGCTGGGCGTGCCGGGCGAGGAGGAGCTCGGCGGCCGCGGCGTGTCCTACTGCGCCACCTGCGACGCCGCGTTCTACAAGGACCGCACGACGATCATCGTCGGCGGCGGCGACTCCGCGATGGAGGAGGCCATCTTCCTCGCGAAGTTCTCGTCCAAGGTCACGATCGTGAACCGGCGCGACGAGTTCCGCGCCTCGAAGATCATGCTCGAGCGCGCGCAGAAGACCGAGAACATCGAGTTCCTGACGCCGTACGTCGTCAAGGCGTTCCTGGCCGGCGAGAAGGGCCAGCTGGACCGCGCCGACCTGATCAACACCGAGACCGGTGAAGAGCTGGTCCTGCCGATGGCGGGCGCGTTCATCGCGATCGGCCACGAACCGCAGTCCGAGATCGTGGACGGCCTCATCGAGGTCGACGACGACGGCTATGTGAAGGTCGACGGTCGCTCGACTCGCACCAACATCCCGGGTGTCTTCGCCGCCGGCGACCTCGTGGACCACACCTACCGTCAGGCCATCACCGCCTCCGGCTCCGGTTGCCAGGCCGCGCTGGACGCCGAGTGGTACCTGCGTGACAACCCCGCCGTTCCGACGCCGAAGGCCCTCGAGGGGACCGGCAATTTGGCCGAAGAGCAGTGGGCGCCGGTCGCCCGCTCGTAGCCGCGCTCGCCGCCGCCGCACTCATGACCGGGTGTGGCGGCGACGACGAGCCCGCGGCGAGCACGCTCCCGACGGCCCCCGACACGATCAAGCTCTCCTCCCCGAACATCAAGGAGGGCAAGCTGGTCGCCGCCAACACGTGCGACGGCGCCGGCACGGCGCCGACGATCGTGTGGCGTGAGGTCCCGGCCGGCCTCGCCGTGGAGACGGTGCTCGTCGTGGAGGACCCTGATGCGAAGGACGGCGCGTTCATCCACTGGACGATGTACGGGATGTCCGCTGCCGCCAACGCGGGCCTGGCGCCCGACGGCCAGTTCCCGACCGGCACCAAGAGCGGCCTGAACTCCTCCGGCAAGGAAGGCTGGACGCCGCCCTGCCCGCCCGAGGGTGACGGCGCGCACCGGTACATCTTCAGCATGTACGCGCTGAAGGAGGCGACCGGGCTCGAAGCCGGCGCAGAGCCGGACGCGGTGCTGGCGAAGCTGAAGGGCGCGGTCGCGCGCGGCACCTTCACCGCCACGTATGAACGAAAGTAGTTAGGCCGCGGCCGACACGGCGCAGCACTCAGCGAACGCACATCTGGCGCCGCTCGGCGTATTCGGCCTGGGCGTCCCAGAACAGGGCGCTCCCTCTGACCTCTTCGGGGCGCAGCCCCGGCGCCTGGTCCCGGGTCGCTCGGACATCGAGGATCCGATGCCGAGGGAGAGACTTGTCCAGCGACAGCACGTCATAGCCGAACATCCCGAGGCGCAGCAGCCAGGGTGGCCGCCGATTCCGGCGCAGGAATGGCATGAGGAAGGGGTACGGCTTGACGAGGTGAGGGGCCGCGCGCAGCAGCCACTCGCGCTCGCGCAGCGACTCGCGCACGAGGCGGACCTCGTACGTCTCGAGGTACTTGATGCCGCCGTGGATCATGCGGCTGTTCCAGGCGGACGCCGCGTGCGAGAGGTCGTCCTTCTCGAGGAGCAGGACGGAGAGCCCGCGCATCGCCACGTCTCGGGCGATGCCGACGCCGTTGATGCCGCCCCCGATCACGATGACGTCATAGGTGCCGTCAGCCGCCGCTGACGCCGAGGGCGACCGTCGAGCCAGCCACGTTACGCCCGACCGTCCGGCCAGCGTCGTTCGTCGCCGGGCCGAACGGAGGATCTCCGCCGCCATCAGCCCATCGTCGAAGCGACGCGAGGGGAACTGGTCGAACACGGCCGCCTCGTGGCCGGGCACGATGCGCCGCGGGTCGCCGCCCACCGCGTCGAGGATCGCCGCCAGCGCGAAGAGGCTGTTCTCCTGGCTGCCGGTGCCGTACCCGATCGGCGTGATCCGCCCGCGACCGTCGAGTCCGCCGAGGTTGTCGTAGGAGTAGACCGCATCGCCGGGAAGCACCCAGGCTCCGGTCGACTCATCGTCGAGGACGACGTGCTGGTGCCCGAACGTGTGGGTGTCGAAGTCGGGCGCGAGGTGCAGACCGGGCAGGATGTCCGGCGTCTCGCCATCGACGAGCAGCAGGCGCCCCTGCTTGATGAGGTCCTGAGCGGCGGACAGGTCGTCGCGATCGACGCCATCGGTCAGCCAGCTGAATCGATCGGGCAGGCCAAGGGCCCACGACCAGCGGTCGAGCTCACGACGTTGGATCCAGGCGATGGCGTTCGGGAACCGCTCGATGTTGCCCAGGTGGTCGTAGTGCGCATGCGTCAGCACGATGGCGTCCACGTCCTCGGGCCTCAGGTCGATGCGGGCGAGCACCTCGATCGGCGCGGTCCAGACCGTGATGCCGTCGATCTCGCCGAGCTCATGCCCGTTCCCGCTGTCGTCGTAGCCGGTATCGACCAGGACCGTGTGGTCGGCGGACTGGAGGACCGTGATCGAGTACGGCAGGGCGCGCATGCCGAGCGCCCCGTAGACGAGCACCGAAGCCGGGCACACGGGCGCCCGGGCGTACTCGAGGACGCGGATCGACCATGAGGACTCCGTGGCCACGCGCTACTCCAGGTTGATGATGAGGCCGCCGTCCACGACGATCTCCGCGCCATTCACGTAGCGGCTCTCCTCGCGCGCGAGGAGCTTGACGACATCGCCGATGTCGCGCGGCTCACCGACACGGCCGACCGGGATGCGGGCCTCGAGATACGCCCGCTTGCCGGGCTGCTCCCAGTCCGCGCGATTGATGTCGGTGGCGATCGAGCCCGGCAGGATCGCGTTGCAGGTGATCCCGTGCGGCCCAAGGACGATCGCGAGGCTCCGCATCATCGCGTTCATCCCCGCTTTCGTCGGGCAGTAGTGGACCTGCTTCGACCCACCCACGATCGAGGAGACCGACGAGATCGGCGATGATCCTCCCGCCATCGCCCTGGTCGACCATGACCCGGGCGGCGGCCTGAGCCACGAGGAACGCTCCCTTGAGGTTGACGGCATGGGTGCGGTCCCAGGTCTCCTCGGTCAGCTCGAAGAAGTCGGTGAACGGGCAGATGCCGGCGTTGAGGACCGCGACATCGACCCGCCCGAACGTCCTCACGGTCTCGTCCACGAGCCGCTGGACGTCCGCGCCCACCGAGACGTCCGCCTGGACGACGAGCGGTTCTCCCCCGGCATCGCGAACCTGCGCGGCGGTCTCGTCGGCGGCATCGCGATCGCGGTCGAAGTCCACGCTGACCGCGTACCCATCCGATGCGAGAGACACGCAGATCCCCCGCCCGATGCCTCGCGACGCCCCGGTGACGATCGCGACCTTGCGGACGTCACCCGTGCTCGCGCTCATCCGTGCGCCTCGCTCACGCCGCAGTAGGAGCCGATCAGGAGCGCGTAGGCCCGGACGCCGTCGACCAGCTGGGCGATCGGGACGCGCTCGTCGAGCGTGTGGCAGTTGCGAGATGTCGCCCGGCGCGCAGTAGACGCCGGGGATGCCGAGCACGTCGCGCATGACACCGAGCTCGGACCAGTACCCCGCCCCACGGATGAGGTCGGTCTTGCCGGTGAGGCTCGTCAGGATGTCCTGCAGCTGTCGGAGCGCCTCGTGCTCGGTCACGAGCTCGGCTGGGGTGCCGCCCCAGGGATTGTCGCGCGCCGCCGTGTAGCGGATCTCGACCCGGGTCCCTGCCTCGATGGCTGCCGTCGTCACGACCGCCTCGAACTCGGAGCGGACCTCGGCGGGGTCCTCGCCCGGCACGAGCTTGCGGATGAGCTTGATGACGCAGCGGTCCGGGACCGCGATCTGGCCGCCTGCCGTCAACTCGGTGATGAGGAGTGACGGCCGACCGATGAGCGGATGCTCGCGCCGGGCGTGGACCTCCCGTCCGTACTCCCACAGTCGCTCGACGATGTGATGACCGGCCCGCAATGCGTCCACGCCCAGGGCTGGAGCGCTCCAGAACGCGGTCGTCCCGCTCACGTGGACCTCCGCGATGATGAACCCGAGCTGGGCCGTGTAGATGTCGAGCTGCGTGGGCTCGCCGTAGATCGCGAAGTCCGCGCTCGGCACCTCGCCCGCGGCGATCCGCCGGACCGCCTCCTTGATCCCGTCCAGTACCCCGAATCGGGCTCTCCGCTCTCCTCGTCGCCGACCGCGAGGAGGACGACGTCGCCATCCGGGCGGAGTCCCGCCCGTCGGATCGCCCTGATCGCGGCGAGCGCGGTCGCGATCCCCGCCTTCACGTCGCCCGCGCCGCGCCCGTAGATCTCGCCGTCGATGATCGCCCCCGCCCAGGGACTCTCGTTGGGCGTCCCCGCCCAGCGTTCGCTCCAGCCACGTCCATGGACGGTGTCGAGGTGGTCGACGAACATGAGGCGCGGTCCGCCGCCGGTGCCGCGGAACCGTCCCCAGACGTCTGGCCGGCCCGGTCGGAACTCGAACGTGCCGACATCGTCCGCGCCGGACTCCCGCAAGCGGTCCGCGACCCAGGCCGCGAGCGGACCCTCGTCGCCGGTCACGCTCGGGACCGAGATGGCGCCGCGCAGGAGCGACACGGCATCCTCTTCGCTGACCGCATCGAGGATGCGACGGCGGAGCGCCTCGTCTGACGTCACGCTGGCGGGCTCGTTCACGGCCACCCTCCACTCGTCCCGAAACGCCCGGCTCGTCCAACAGCCTGTCACTACAACGTAGCCGACAAGCTCCGATGCCGCAACCAGCCGCGAGGGCGGAACGGCAGAGTTGTCATTACATGTCTTGACAGCCAGCCTATGATCCGTCCGAGAGCCGTCCGGTGTCGGATGGCCGCGCGTCCGAGGAGGAGACACGGTATGGGCGAGCAGCCGGTAGGTCTCGAGCGCTGGGCCGATGATCACATGCACGGCCAGCTGAGCCGGCGGGGATTCATCCGGCGCATGGCGCTGACAGGGATGTCGTTCACCGCGATCGCCACGGTGCTCCGCTCGACCGGCGTGGCGGCTCAGAGCCCCGCTCCGGTCCCCAGTGCCACCCCACTCAAGACGGAGACGGCGCTGACGACGCTCGGCTTCTCGCACCCGTACCCAGGGTCGGGGATCTACCGCGGCCTACGGAAGGGCCTTCGTGCCGAGGGTGACCGACTCGGCGTGGAGACGCTCGAGAGCACCGCAGAGGGTCAGGCGGACAAGCAGCTGGCCGAGATCAACACGTGGATCGACACGATCGGTGTCGAGGCGGTCTCGATCCTGAACATCAACGGCGAGGGCCTCGGGCCGACCGTCGACCACGCCCACGAGGCCGGGGTCAAGGTCATCGGCTACGCGTTCGACATCGATGGTCAGGATGGCTACAACATCTTCGACAACTACCAGGGCGCCCAGCTCGTCGCCGACGAAGCCATCAAGTGGATCAACGAGAACATCCCCGAAGGTGAGGTCGAGATGGGCCTCCTGACCCTCGACGTCATCGAGGTCGGCAAGGTCCGCGTCCACGAGACGGAGCGGCTCATCCAGGAGGCGCTGCCTCGGGTCAAGACGGTCTGGTCGGCGGAGGGGACCAACCTGGCCGCTCCGGCCCAGGAGGCCACGCTGAGCCAGCTTCAGGCCAATCCGGACACGAAGGTCATCATCGCGATCTCCGATGATGGGCAATACGGTGCCTGGCAGGCCATGAAGCAGCTCGGCGTCGAGAAGAACATCTGGTCGGCCGGCTTCGATGGCCTCCAGGAGGTGATGGAGGCGATCGTCGCGGGCGAGCTGATCGGGGTCACCGCATCGATCCCGCTCGTGGACATCGGCGCTGCCAACGTCTGGGTCGCGGCCAACCTCGTCGACGGGGACGAGCCCGGCTTCTTCGCGGCGCCGTACCTCCTCGTCACCAAGGACGACGCCGAGCTCGCCGCGCAGCTCATCGCCGACCAGCAATAGGGCGCGATCGCCCTAGCCGTCGCCGGGGCGTTCTCTCCACCGGATGACGGAACCGTCGAGCAGTCCGAAGGCCGCCCGAGCGATCGGGCGGCGGCCGGGGTGGCGCTCGTCGGGCTCATATCGCACGTTCATCGGATGGGCCCAGCGCAACGGCCTGTTCTTCGCGCTGCTCATCCTCATCGCGATCTTCTCGGTCATCGGGAAGAACTTCCTGACCGTCGGCAACTTCACGATCATCCTGCAGAACGTCTCGGTCGTCGGGCTCATCGCCATCCCGGGCGCGATGCTCATCCTCTCGGGGTATGTCGACCTGTCGATCGGGTCGATGGCCGTGTTCGCCGCGGTCGTCATGGGCATGTTCTTCGAGGCCGGCTGGCCGTGGTGGCTCGCGCTTCGTCGCGGGCCTCGCGACCGGGCCGCTCTGGGGAGTGCTCGCCGGATACCTGGTCAGCTACCTCGGCTTCTCGGCGATCGTCGTGACGCTCGGCGGGCTGGCCGGGTTGAAGGGCCTGGAGCTCGTGTTCTCCGACGCGTTCGTCGTCCACGACTACGGCGACATCCTCGTGTTCATCGGCAGTGGTCGGGTCATCGGGCTGCCGATGCCGGTGTGGATCTTCTTCACGGCGTTCCTCATCGGTGCGTTCTTCTGGTACCTGACGCCCCTGGGCCGCTACATGACGGCGATCGGTGCCGATCGCCAGGCCGCTTACTCGCTCGGCATCCCGGTCAAGCGCATCGTGCTCGGGCTCTTCATCGCCTCGGCCACCTGCGCGGCCCTCGGAGGGCTGATCGAGCTCGCCAAGCTCGACGCATCGTCCCAGTCGATCGGCAACAACATGGAGTTGCGCGTGCTGACCGCGATCCTGCTGGGCGGGGTCTCGTTCGCCGGTGGCCGCGGGTCCCTGTTCGGCGTGCTGTGGGGCGTCCTGTTCATCGGCGTGCTCGACAACGGCCTGCTCGTCGCGCGGGTCAGTCCGTACATGGCCGCAGTTCGCGGTCGGAGTCGCGCTCGTGTTCGCCGCCGGCCTCGACGTCCTCTACCAGCGGCTCGATCGCGCGATCGTCCCGCGAGCCGGTCGAGGAGGAAGCGACGGAGGGCGGCCAGCCGATGGCCGCGACCACGTGAGCGAGCAGGCGATGACCGCCACGGTCGAGATGCCCGAGTCCGCGGACGCGCCGCCCGTCCTCGAGGTGCGAGGCGTCAGCAAGCACTTCGGGGCCGTGCGGGCGCTCCACGAGGTCAGCCTGGAGCTCCGCCGCGGCGAGGTCGTCGGCCTCGTGGGCGACAACGGCGCGGGCAAGTCGACGCTCGTCAACGTCATCTCGGGGGCGCTCCGACCGGACCGCGGCGAGATCGCGCTCGACGGCCTGACGCACGCCTTCGAGACCCCGTCGCATGCACGAGCGGCCGGCATCGAGACCGTCTACCAGTTCCTGTCGATCATCCCGACGCTCGACATCGCCGAGAACGTCTTCCTCAATCGCGAGCACTACCGCCCGGGTGCGCTCGGCCGCGTCCGGGTGATGGACAAGGCGCGCATGCGGCGAGAGGTGAGCGAGGGCTTCGAGCGGCTCGGTCTCTCGCTGCCAGCGCCATCGACGAAGGTGGGCGCGCTGTCCGGAGGCCAGCGCCAGGCGGTGGCGATCGCCCGCGCCGTGCTCTGGGGCCAGAAGATCGTGCTGCTCGACGAACCGGCCGCAGCGCTGGGTGTCAAGCAGACCGAGATCGTGCTCCAGTTCGTCGAGCGGCTGAAGCGCCAGAGCGTGGGCGTCATCTTCATCAGCCACAACATGCAGCACGTCCTGCGCGTGGCCGATCGGATCGTCGTCCTCCGACTCGGCGAGAAGGTCTATGACGGCCCGAAGGGCTCCGCGACCGCGAGCGATATCGTGGCGATGATCACCGGTGTGCGCTTCTCGATCGGAGACCAGCCATGACATCGATCCCGGCGCTCGATCCGGCCCTTGGGTCGATGAGCGCCGCCCAGTCCGAGCTCGTGCGTCGTGCGCGGACCGTCCTGCCCGGAGGCACGAGCAACAGCGGGGTGCTGCCGCCCGACACCGCGTTCATCGTCGAGCGCGGCGAAGGCGCGGACCTCATCGACGTCGACGGCCGCCGGATCGCGGACTTCGTCCTCGGAGGCGGTCCTCTCGTCCTCGGCCACGGTCACCCGCTGATCGTGGAGGCCGTCGCTCGCGCGATGGCGGACGGCGGCCACCACTTCGCGCCCCATCGCCGCGCGATCGAGCTCGCCGAGCGGATCTGCGCGCTCGTGCCGTCGGCCGAGATGGTCAGGTTCACCGCGAGCGGCTCCGAAGCCACCTTCCATGCGCTCCGCCTCGCGCGTGCCGTGACCGGCCGCCCCGGCATCGTGAAGTTCGACGGTGGCTACCACGGGCATCACGACCTGGGCAGCTGGTCGTTCGAGTGGACCCCGGGTCAGCCACCCGTGCCGACGCCGGAGTCAGCCGGCATCCAGGCGGGACTCGAGGACGACATCGTCGCCCTGCCGTTCAATGACCCAGAGGCGGTGGCCAGGCTCCTCGCCGCGCAGCCGACGCGCTTCGCGGCCGTCATCCTCGAGCCGATCCAGCGGGCGATCCCGGCCACGCCCGAGTTCCTGCAGGCCGTGCGCGACGCGTGCACGCGGACCGGGACGGTGCTCATCTTCGACGAGATCGTCACGGGCTTTCGCAGCGCGCCGGGTGGCGCCCAGGAGGCGATGGGCGTCACGCCCGATCTCACGACGCTCGGCAAGGCGCTGGGTGGCGGCGTGCCGATCGCCGCGCTCGCGGGTCGCCGCGACCTCATGGAGCACCTCGACCCGTCACGAGATCGCGTGGCGCGCAGCTTCCATTGCGGCACGTTCAATGGCTACCTCCTCGGCGTCGAGGCGGCCCATGCGACGCTCGACCTCCTCGTCGACGGCGGTGGCATCGCTGAGCTCGATCGGCTGAGCCGTCGCGCCGGCGACGCCCTGCGCCGTGCCTTTGCGGACGTCGGCGTACCCGTCGTGGTGCTCGACGGATCCGGCCTGTTCCAGCACTACTTCGGCGAGGGGCCGATCCGGCGAGCCTCCGACGTCCGCGCCACGGACCACGAGGCGCTCGTCCGATGGCACCACGAGCTCCTCGCGCTTGGGCGTCTACAAGCTGGAGGCCAAGGGCTACGTGAGCCTGGTCCACGAGGACCGCCACTTCGAGGCCCTCGAGGAGGCGGCCAGCGAGGCGGTCCGGCGGACCCGGCCCGGCTGACGATGGTGGCTTGGTCGGCGTTCCCTCAGGAGCGAGTCTCGGGAGACGGCGGCGTCGGCTTCGCGGGCGGCGGTTCGCCGGGCGTCCACGGGACGACGATCGTGTCGCTCGGGTCGTACGGCACCCGCACGAAGAACGCCCGCCAGTCGGTCTCGCCCTCGTTGCGGAAGTAGTGCATCTCCAGCGGGTCGCAGCGGTGGAAGTCCCCGGGCCGGAGGGTGAAGCGCTCCCGGCAGTCGCTCCACAGCGTGACCTCACCCTCCAGGGTGAAGAACGAGTTCTCCGAGTGGGCGTGATAGTGGTTCCGGTAGTCGTCGCCGGGTCGCAGGAGGATGACGCCGAGGTCGCAGAAGGGTCCGCGCGAGAGGTAGCCCGGTCCGTGCGTACCGTGCTTGTAGACGAGATCGGCGACCTGGTTCCTCTGCATCTCGGCTCCTCAGCTGGCCGGCTTCCAGACCGGCGTCGTGATCCCATCGGTGGCGAGGTCCCGCTGCGCGATGGCGGCGGCATGCCAGCGAGCGGCGATCTCCCGATACGCATCGTGCGCGACCGGGTCGGGCTCGAATCGACGGTCGAACCTGGCCATCGCGTCCGCTGCGGCCGAGAGGTCGCGGTACCAACCGGCCGCGACGGCCGCGCAGGCTGCCGCACCGACCGTCGACGCCTCTGGGGTCGCCGAGCGCACGACGATCCGGCCGGTCACGTCGGCGAGGGTCTGGCAGGCGAGCATCGCTGCGGCTCGCGCCGCCCGCGACCGAGATCGGTCCGCCGTCCAGTTGGTCGGCTGTCGTCCCCTCGGTGATGACGTCGAGATTCGCCGCGACCGCGAAGCATCCTGCTTCGACGATCGCACGGTATGCGGCGGGCCGCGCGGACTCGGCATCTGCCAGCGAGAAGCCGATCAGCGACGGCGCGGCGGGCGCCCAGTCCGGCCGTGTCATCGGCAGGCCGCCGAAAGCGAGGACGCCGCCCGATCCCGCTGGGAGCGGCCCCAGCGGCAGCACCGAGGCGCGCGTGCGCCTCCGATCCGCTCGCCTCGCGCCCGCCCTCGGTGGCGAACGCGCGCACGAACCAGTCGAGGAACGACCCGGCGCTCCAGGCGATCGCGTCGGCTTGCCATCGGGCGCGCACCGCGTGGGCGATGACTCGGTATCGCGCCTGGGAGTCCGGCACGGGACGCTCGAGCGTCGACACGGACTGCCAGTTGGAACCCATGATGACCGCGCGATCCCCGGCGCCACGCAGTCCGAGCCCGGCCGCCGCGACCTGGGTATCGCCGCCGCCGGCAGCGACGGGGATCCCGACCCGCAGGCCGAGGCGCTGGCTCATCGCCGCGGAGACGGCACCGGCCACGTCGCCACCCTCGGCGAGCGACGACAGCCACGCCGCGAACCGCTCGTCACCGGGCTCGTACCAGGGCGTCCCGTCCAACGCGGCCCATGTCCGGGTGCCGTTGTCGAGCAGTCCCGTGGTCGAGGCGTTCGAGACCGAGGCTCGAGCGTCGGTGCCATCGAGACGATGCGCCAGCCAGGCATCGATCGTGAGCAGCCGCGTGGTGCGATCCGCGACCGCGGGCCGGTTCCGGGCGACCCACCGCAGCCTGGGCAGGGCCGCGAGCGCGACCTTCTGGCCCGTCGCGGCGTGGAAGTCTGGCTCCGCGGCCAGCATCGTGCGGACCTCGTCGCGGGCACGGGCATCGCCGCTCCCGACGGCCCAGAGGACCGCGCCCGACTGGTCCAGGAGCACGAATGCGCCGCGGACGCTCGTCGCAGCCACGGCCCGGACATCGATCGCCGCCTTGTCGGAGAGGACCTCGACGATCGCGTCGTCCAGGTGCGCCGCCATGGCATCGACCGGCAGGTCCTGCGAGCCGTCGCGCGACACGGGCATCTCCCAGGTCCGGGCGGCTCGCGCCACGATCCGCCCATCGGGTGCGACGAGGCTCGCGCGACCGCTCCCCGTCCCGGCGTCGAGGACGAGGACGGTCTCCGTGGGGTCGCGCTCCATCGCCGCCATGACACCACACCGGCGGTCTCGGCATGGTGACCGCGCAGACGGCCGTGGCGCCGGACCCTGGGATCGACCGCCGGTCGGGGACGCCGCTCTGGTTCCAGCTCCGGGCGATCCTCCACCGAGGCATCGATGAAGGCGACGTCCCGACCGACGGCCGCCTGCCGTCGGAAGCCGAGCTCTGTCGCCGATACCACGTGTCGCGTACCGTCGTCCGCGAGGCCCTCGCGAAGCTCGTCGCCGAGGGCCGGATCTACAAGATCAAGGGCAAGGGAGCATTCGTCGCCCGGCGCAAGTCCGAAGAGGAGTTCGTGGGCACGACGATGGGCCTTTGGGAGGAGCTGCTCACGAAGGGTCACGATGTGCAGACCCGGGTCCTCGTCCAGGAGCTCGACGCGCCGACCGACCGCGAGCGGGCGGCCCTGCGCCTCGGCGCGGATGAAGCGGTCGTCCGGATCAGGCGCGTGTACGTCGTGGACGGCAGTCCGACGATCAAGGTCGACACCGCGCTGCCTGCCGCGCTCGTGCCTGGCCTCGAGCGCGCACCACTCGAGAACCGGTCGCTGTACGCCACCGTCCGCCAGCGATACGGGCTCCGACCCGAGCGAGCGGAGCGATGGATCGAGGCGGCGCTGCCGGACCGCGGGGATGCGGAGCTGCTCGGCGTGACGACACGGACCCCGCTCATCGCGATCGAGTCGATCGCGTCGACCGCGACCGGCGTCCCGATGGAGTACTACGTGGCGCTCCATCGCACCGACACGACGCGACTCCATGTCGTCGGGCGCTAGGGAGGATCGACTGATGGCACCCGACTGGGTACGCACCGCCACGGCCGCTCTTCACGACGCTCGGCCCGAACGTGCCCTGGACGCGGGCGTCGATCGACGCGCGCGTGGCTGCCGCGGCCGACGACGGCTGCGACACGATCATGGCGTTCGTCCAGGACGAGGGCTACGCGCTCTGGCCGAGCCGGCATGCGCCAGTCGCCCCCCGGGCGCAGGGCGTCGACCTGGTCGCGGAATGGGTGACGAGCACGCACGAGGCCGGCCTCCGATTCGTCGCGCAGTGGATGGGCGTCCACGTGCAGACGGTCCAGGCGACGCGCCACCCGAGCTGGCTCCAACGCGACGCGAGCGGGACGGCGACCGCGGCGATGTGCCTGAACTCACCGTTCGGCGATGCGCTGGCCGGGCAGGTCCGCGAGGTCGTGGGGTCCTACCCGGTCGACGGCATCTACTTCGACGGGATCTATGCCCGCGCCGGAGGCTGTCGCTGTGACGGGTGTCTCGCGCGGTTCGAGGAGCTCACGGGACGCCGGCTCGAGCGTTCCGCTGACTTCACCGAGCGGGGCGGCCGCGCCGGCCAGCATTGGCTGGAGTTCGGTTCGGGTGGGGGCGTCGAGGAGGCCGATGAGACGGCGTTCCGATTCGGGACCGTGACCGGCTACATGGCTCGGATCGCATCGATCGTCCGGCAGGCCAGGCCGGAGACCGCGATCATCCTCGACACGCATGGTCTCGGAGGGGCGTTCTGGCCGAACGCCCAGGACCCCGAAGCGTTGCGGCCGTTCGTCGATGCCTTCGCGTTCGAGTGCTACCCCGATCAGGTGCTCGAACCCCTCTGGCACGCGGCCTACGAGGCCGACCTGCTGGCGGCGGAGGGTCGCCGGCCCCTGTGGATGCTGCGATGGATCGCGCGCGATCCGGACGCGGACCTCGTCAGCGTCCCGCCGGCGACGGTGGATGCGCAGATCGCGAGCGCCCTGATCACCGAGGCACGCCCGACGATCGTGGAGATGAACCTCTATGCCGTCGACCGGTCGCTGGGGCCCACGGTCGCGCGCGGCATGGAGGCGGCACGTCGGCTCGACACGTGGCGAACGGATGCCGAGCGGCTCGGTTGGGCCGCGGTCCTCTCCTCGGCAGAGACCCGGCGGACGGCGACCGCGGCCGGACGCTCGAGGCGGGCGTTCGACCCGCTGGCCGGGGCGTGGCTCACGCTCTCCGAGGCCCACCTGCCGGTGGGATTCGTCACCGACCGAGCGCTACGATCGCCGGCGAACTCCCGGCGGGGACCGCGGTCGTCGTGGTGCCGGACGTCGCCACGCTGGGACCGGAGCTCACCGATGCGATCCTCCGGATGGTCGAGGACGATGGGCTCGGTCTCGTCGCGACGTATCGCACGGGCTCCGCGCGACAGCGACGGCCTGCTGGACCGGCTCGGGATCGAGCATGCGGGCATCGGACACCGCGCCGGACGGATCGGAACCGAGTCGATCGGCGGTCGAGAGCTCGTCAACTTCCTCTCGCTCGAAGGCGGGCACCCGATCACCGCCGGCCTCGCGGATCGACCGCTGTCGTACGCCGGCGGGTTCCTGCGGCTGACCGAGGTGGAAGGCTCGGTCCTCGGCGCGATCCACGACTCCGACTTCACCGCGATGGACGGCGAGCGATGGTTCGGTTGGTATCGAGGCGATCCCTCGTCGCCGGCCGGTGTCGCGATCGAACGCGGGCGAGGGCGAGTCGTGTACTGGTCGATGCCGCTCGAGACGATCTTCTTCCGCCAGGGTCGCCCCGAGATGGCGGCATTGCTCGCAGCATCGTGCCGGTGGGCGGCGCGCGAGGCCCCGACGGTCGAGGTCGACGCTCCCGTGACCGTCGGCGTGCGGTCGTGGCGCGGGCCGAACGGGACGGTCGTCGTCCTGGCCAACCGCACCACCAACGATCTCTACGCCATCGGCACCGGCGTGGCCGTCGGAGCTGCCACCAGCTCCGGTGCCGGTGCCGGCAGCGGTGAGTCGACCCTGCGGTCGCAGCTGCCGCGCGAGATCATCCCGATCGCGGACGTCGTCGTCGAGTTGGCGTGGGAGGGTCCGGAGCCGCCGACCGTCGAGACGACGTCGGGCGTCCCCGCTCAGGTCACGGTCTCGGATGGTCGGGCGCGGGTCTCGCTCTCACGCCTCGGCGCCTACGAGGCGATCCTCATCAGCTAGCCGGTCCTGCCGAGGGACGGGGCCCAGTGTTGCCCCGGCGCCTTCGGATTCGGCGGGCCGATCGCAGAGGTGCGGTCTGGAGGAGTCGGCGATCGGTACTTTCGTGACCGCTCCCCTGACCACGCTCCCACCACCTCACAGGAGATCCCGATGCGCGGAACGATCCTCACGGCATCGCACTTCTACCTCACCGGCGCCATCTGGTTCGCCGTCTACGTCGGGGCGACGACGGGCTACGTCCGATTCATCGATCTGGCGCTCGGGGCTCTCGGTGTCGATGCGCTGCTGCAGAGCGTCGTCCTCATGGCCATGGGCGTGACGACCGCCAGCGCCGCTGCCTGGCTCGCCTGGACGACGCGTTCGTCACGACTACCGCGCGCCGGTCAGCATGCATCGGTCTGCCCCCGCCCTCGACCTGGCCTGAGCTTCCTGGCGGTCGATCGACTCGCCTTGAGAGGCGATCCAGGGTTCCACCCGCTGCCGAACTGCGCGATCGCTGACGTTCCGTTTCGGTAGCCTGACGCCCGAGCCGGTCGCCTGGGAGGCGAGGGCGCCTCGGGTGGCGGGGCCGTCTGTCGAAGGGCAGACGCGCGAATGGAGGGCCGGGATGGACGTTCGACGGCACGGCGCGCCACTGGACATCCACCGTTCGGGGATCGACGGCGGTCGCCATCCTGGTCGTCGCCGCGCTGGGCATCACGTCCGCCAGCGTCCTCGCCGCAGCCGGGGATCCCGACTCGTCCTTCAGCGATGACGGGGTCCGCCGCATCTCCTTCTCGACGATCGAGGAGTCCACGTCTGGCCTGGCCGTCGATGCTGCCGGCCGGATCATCGTGGCCGGCACGGACGCCTCGGACATGACGGTCGCTCGCCTGCGCTCCAACGGTCAGTTCGACTCGAGCTTCTCCGGCGATGGGCGCCAGAGGATCGACTTCGGCGACGACGACTTCGCCGCGGACGTCGCCCGGCAGGGTGACAAGCTCCTCCTCGCCGGCAGCAACGGCGATCGGGCCGCGCTCGCTCGGCTCACGAAGTCGGGCGCGCTTGACAGGAGCTTCTCCGGCAACGGCCGTCTCACGTTCGCGAGGCCGCGTTCTCGAGCACGTTCTTCGGGGCGGCCGCACCGACCTCGGACGGGGGCGTCGTGGCGGTCGGTTATGCATCGGTGGTGGACGGCCTCCTGTCGGTGCTCGTCGCCAAGTACACCGCGCGCGGACAGCTCGACCGGTCGTTCTCAGGCGACGGGTTTCGCGTGATCGAGCGAGCGGTCGAGATCGTCGCGGTCGACGTCCTGGTCCAGTCGGACGGCAAATTCCTCGTGCTCCTTTACGGCGAGCATCAGGACAACGGCGTGCTTCGTCTGAAGGCCGACGGCAGGACCGATCGGACGTACGGCGGCGGAGATGGGATCGCGGACCTGCCGGGCGATTGGCAGATACGCGGGCTCGCTCGAGACGGTACTCGTGTCGTCGTGGTCGCCGACGAGTTCGGCGCGATCCACGTCGTCCGCCTGAAGCAGAACGGCGCGCGATCGACCAGCTTTGGGGCGGGGACGGTCGGGCCGACGTGGACCACACGGACTTCGGCCCGGCGGATGCGTCAGACGTCGCGGTGCAGGATGACTCGGCCGTCGTCATCTCCGCGTCGAACGGCGACCAGCTGGTCATCCGTCTCACGGCCAAGCGGCCAGCAAGACACGTCCTTCAACGGCGGGCTCGGCTTCGTCGAGGTCGGCGGCGACAACCAGGATTCGATGACGAACGTGCGGGTCGATGGACGAGGCCGGATCGTCGCTGCGGGGCGGTTGGGCCTGGGGAACCCCGACATCGATCCGGTGGACCAGGTCGTCTATCGGTTCCTGTCCGGGTAGGCCAGGTTCGGAGGTCGATGGAGCGCCTAGTCGATGACCTGGCGCACGAACGTGATGATCCGTGCGTTCTTGCGCGTCGTCCCGACGGCGTACCACTCCTGCCGGAGCGCGATCGGGTCCGGACTCCCGAAATGGGAGGTGACCGCCGCCAGGGGCACCTTGGAATCCGGCCGGGTCACCGCGACCGAGACGATCGTGTCGGCGTCCGTCAGATCCGTGAACTGGTCGCCCTTGACCCAGACCGGATCGGCTGACGGAGACAGGATCTCGTTGACGCCACCGATCTTGAAGGTGAGCGGGCCAAGGTCGGCCGCGTGACGGAAGGCCATGAAGACCTCCGCTGTCACCGATGGCCCGATAGTGGCCCAGGTTGTCGTCGTCGAACACGAGCACCTTCTGCTGGCTCCTTCGGGTCCCGACGATCGTGAGGTCGTCATCGGTGGCCAGGGTCACGCTCCTCTGGGCGAGCTGACTCCCGGTGCACTCCCCGGCCGCGGCGGACAGGAAGCGGATGACACGATTCCCGGCCGGCAGGTTGCGCTCGAACCATTTGCCGTACTTCAGGCGCGAGCGCACCTCGTTGGTGCCGATGCAGACATCGACGGTCTTCCCCGGTATCCCCTGGACGAAGGCGGCATGCGGCGGCGCTGCCGAGACCGCTGCGCCCACGGACAGGCTGGCCGCTGCAGCGACCGTGACGACGATGGCGAGGCGGAGCGGAGTGCGCATGTCGACCTCCCGTTGCGGCGACCGACTGAGCTTCGGGTCGCCACGAGCCCCCGCTTCATCCTACGGACGCGGGCAAGCCTTTGGAAGTCTGGAACGGCTCGGTCAGCCGCGGCTGACGGGCGTCCGCCCGGCGGCTCCCTCGATCTGGATCGCCGCGAGGCCGCTGACCGTTCGCACGCGGCTCGCCGGCCCGAACTGCTCGGGGTACGTGACCGCATCGCGCGCGAGCCGATCGGCCACCTCCGGTGCCACGTTCGGGATCGACGGCATCTGGCCCACGATGACCGCCGTGACGAGCCATCCGAGGTGATCGGCGGGCAACGCGACGAGGCCGGGATCCGACAGTGCGCTGCGGAGGTGGGCGAGCGTGTTCTTGAGCACCCGCTCGACGCCCTCGGAGTCGGTCATCAGCAGCTTGGCGGCTTCCGCTCGACTCAGCTCGAGCGAGGTAGCGAGCCGCGATCGCCAACCGCTCCTCGGTCGTGAGCAGACCGAAGCCTGCGCGCAGCTCGTCGCGGACGTCGGGATGGAGCGCCGCGGCCTGGGCCCAGCCGAGGACCGGCGACGCTGACAGGCGCCGACCGGGCGGCAGGACCAGCGCTCGCGCCTCGTCCTCGTCGGGCCGGTCGACGAAGCGGCGCTGTGCGCGGGCCACCATGGCCACGATCGAGAGGAGCCAGGGTCGCACGGCTGTGCCGGCCGGGAGCTCCGGCAGGGCTCGGTACGCGCGCATGAAGGTGGTCCGCGTCGCCTCGGTCGCGGACGTCGCGTCCCCGGTCAGCATGAAGACGACCCGGAACACGACCTCCTGGTCGCGGCGAACGATGTGGTCCCAGGCGCGAACGTCACCGAGGCGTGCGTGCTCGAAGATCGCGTCGTCGTCGGTCTGGCTCGGTTGCGACACCGTCGACTTCGCCGTGGCGGACTTCCTGTCAGGCATCCGTACTGTCTCCCTCTGGGACCAACGTACCAGACCCGGTGCGTGAGCACCCGTCCCCGTCGAGATGCTGTTGACGGCGCGCATCGTAGCCCGGCGACGAAGCCCGAGCCGCGTCCGCATGCTTCGCCCGATCAGCGGCATCGTGCGAGGGGCGCGGACGATGAGGGGCCGGGGCACCTTCGAGCGACTCGAAGATGTGACGTTCGGCACTGGTGTCGGAGACGCGGTGGCGCTATCGTCGGTGCCTGAAGGGGAGGAGACCTCATGTCACCGAGGGGGACGAGGGAATTCGGCGACGCCTCGGATTCACCGCTCGAGCGACGGGCTCTCGCGTTGTGGCCGCGGCTCGATCGGAGGGCCCTTCGCCGGTGCGGCGGCGACCCGCGGCGGATCGCCCAATTCGTCTCGCGCCGGACGTCGCTGTCCATCGAGATGATCATCGGCATGCTCTCGACGCCGCTGGTCTCGGGCCAGGAGATCGAGAGCTGGTTCGGCTGAGTCGAGCAGGAGGAGAAGCCATGCGGTCCTTCCATTCGCGTGCCGCGCGAGCGGCCGTCGCGCTCGCGATCAGCTCGCTGGCGCTGACCGCGGGAGCCATCGCCCCTGCGGCCGTCGCCGCTCAGGACGGCAGCGGCCCTGACTGCCCGAACATGCCGACCGACCCGATCACGCTCACGTACTGGGATGCCGCGAACCTCTACCTCTCCGATGAGTACGTCGCGACGCTCGACGCGGAGTTCATCGAGAAGTACCCCAACGTCAAGCTCGAGCGCGTCGCCAAGGCCTTCAACGACATCATCGCCACCGAGCGGCTCCAGGCGTCGGGCCCGAACCCTCCGGACATCCTCATGTCCAACGGCGGCTACGCCCTGCTCGGGCCCCTCGTCGCGGCCGGCCTGCTGACACCGCTCGACGACTACGCGGAGACCTTCGGATGGGTCGACCGGTTCGGCGAGTCGGTGCTGAGCCAGCAGCGCTTCTCCGATGACGGCAAGACCTACGGCACCGGCAGCCTCTGGATGCTGTCGCCGGCGGCCACGTTCGTCGGCCTCTACGTGAACAAGGACGTCCTCGACCAGCTCGGCCTCGAGGTCCCGACCACGTTCGACGAGTTCGAGGCATCGCTGCAGGCCGCCAAGGACGCGGGTCTGACGCCGATCTCGGCCGGCGTGCAGGAAGGCTGGCCGGCGATCCACATGTTCACGAGCTTCCAGAACGTCACCGTGCCGACCGAGCAGCTGCTGGACATCGTGTTCCACACGAACCCGGCCAGCTTCGACACGCCGGAGAACGTCGAGGCCGCGACGATCGCCCAGCGCTTCGGGAGCGACGGCTTCTACAGCGATGGCTACCTCGGCAAGACCGCGCAGACCGCCATCGACGACTTCAACGCGGGCCAGGCGCTGTACTTCCTCCAGGGCACGTACTTCTCGGCGGCGATCGTCGCAGGCCCTCGGCGACAAGGTGCGAGATGGCGCTCGTGCCGGGCAACGCCGGACGGACCGTTCTCCGTGACCGGCGGTCCCGGCCTCGGCTGGGGGATCTCGTCGAAGTCGGCGAATCCCGACGCCGCGGCGTGCTACATCGACTGGCGGACGGGTCCTCGAGCATCGGAGCTGTTCGTGGCCGAGGGCGGTCTGCCGGCGATGCCGTACGACTACCAGGGCGACAGCGCGTTCACGAAGTCCGTGTTCGACGCCTGGGCCGATGCGGTCGAGCGCGACGCGGTCGTGCCATACATCGACTTCGCCGCGACCAACCTCATCGACATCCTGACCGCGCGCTCCCAGGAGCTCGTCGCGGGCCAGATCACCCCCGAGCAGTTCGCCGCGGACGTCCAGGCCCAGTACGAGCAGTTCCAGCCCTAGACCTGGCCCAGCCTGGCTCGGCGCCCGGCCTCGACCGGCGTCCGCAGGGACGCCGGCCAGTTCGGGCGCCTCGTCGCGCCGCGCTGACTCGGCGCATCGCATGTTCGTGCGGCGTTCGCGTGCCCGTTTTGGACGGTGCTAAGTGACGAAGGAAGGTCGATGATCCCACGGCGACGGCGATGACACCGACGGGCACGGCCCGCTCGACGATGCGGGCGGCGGTCCTCGAGGCTCCACGGCGGATGGTCGTGCGCGACCTGCCGTTGCCCGAGCCAGAGCCGGGCTGGGTGCGGGTGCGGACGATGGCGTCGGGCATCTGCGGGAGCGACCTCCACATCTACACGGGCAACCATCCCTGGCTCGCGCCCGGGAGCCCGATGGCGGAGCACGTCCTCGGCAACGTCTACGGGCACGAGGTCGCGGGCGTCGTCGATGCGCTCGGCGAAGGGCGTCACGTCGCGCGCGGTCGGCGATCGCGTGGCGGTCGACGCCATCGTGCCGTGCCGCCAGTGCGAGTTCTGTCGCTCCGGCCAGTACCAGGTCTGTCCGAACCTCGGCCACTACGGCTTCCAGTACTCGGGTGGCTTCGCCGAGTACCTGCTTGTCCCCGCGGAGAACGCCATCCTGCTGCCCGACGACCTCACGTTCGAGGACGGGGCGTTGCTCGACGTGCTCGTCGTCGGGATCCACGCGGTCGGACGCGCGGGCGTGAGCCTCGCCGATCACACGCTCGTCATCGGTTCGGGCCCGATCGGTCTCGCGGCAGCGTCGGCGGCGGTGCGCGCCGGGGCGCGAAGCGTGACGGTCACCGCACGGCATGACCTGCACCGGCGCCTCGCGCTCGAGGCTGGCGTCGGGCACGTCGCGGAGACGGACGAGGACCTCGAACGACTGCGCGACGAGGTCACCCGGGACTCGGCTGGGACGCCGTCATCGAGGCCGTCGGCTACAAGGCGGACGCGATGACGACGGCGCTCGGAGCGGTGCGTCGACAGGGTCGGATCGTGTTCACCGGCGTGTACGAGCGACCGGTCGAGCTCGACTTCGGGATGCTCCTCATGAAGGAGGCCAGCATCATCGCCTCCCATGCGTTCGGTCGATGGGGCATCACGGCCGAGATGGACCTCGCGGTCGAGCTCATGCGCCAGGGGGTGTTCCGCGCCGCGACCCACGTGACCGACCGCTACCCGATCGAGGCGATCTCCGAGGCGTTCCAGCAGAAGCTCGACCATCCGGATCGCGCGTTCAAGGTCCAGATCGTCTTCCCCGAAGGCGGCGCGTGACGAGAGCCGCCGTCGTGGCGGGGAGCGCGCGCCGACTCGGCGTCGGGAGCGCCTTCGTCGACGGGGAGCTCGTCGCTGGCGATGTCGAGGTCCGTGATGGGCTCGTGAGCGCGGTCGGCCTCACGCCGAGCGGCTCGGGCATCGCGATCGCGGGCCTGGTGGACATCCAGGTCAACGGCTACGGCGGCGTCGACGTCGGCTCGACCGACGCTGAAGGCGTCCACCGTGCCGGGCGCGCCCTGGCGTCCGACGGGGTGCTCGCCTGGTGCCCGACCGTCATCACGGGCACGGACGACGCGATGATCGACGGGATGGTCGTCGTGGCGCGCGGCGGCCGCCTCGCGACCGGACGACGCGGCGCGGATCCTGGGCGCCCACGTGGAGGGCCCGTTCCTGTCGCCGGTCCGGGCCGGCGTCCATCCGCGCGAGCACCTGCGCGCTCCCGATCAGGCGTCTGGTCGATCGGCTGCTCGCGGCGGGGCCACTCGCGATCCTGTCGCTCGCGCCGGAGCTGCCAGGGGCGCTGACGCTCATCGCGGAGATGGCGGCGCGCGGCGTGGTCGTCTCGGCCGCTCACACCGACGCGACCGCGGAGCAGGCGCGCGCAGGGTTCGACGCGGGCATCCGAGCGACGACCCACACGTGGAACGGGATGCGCCCGCTCGGCCATCGGGATCCGGGCATCGTCGGGGCGGCGCTCGTCCGACCAGGGATCTCGATCGGACTCGTCGGGGACGGCGTCCACGTCTCCCCGGAGGTCATGGCGCTCACCTGGCGCGCGGCCGGGGATCGCATCTGCCTCACGACCGACGCCGTCGCGGCCGCGGGAGCCCCTGACGGGACGTACTCGATCGGGGAGGTCGTCATCGAACGACGCGACGGCCGCGTCCTCGATCTCGACGGCCGAGTCGGTGGCGGCACCACCACGCTGCTCGAGGCGGTCCGGATCGCCGTCGCGTCCGGTGTCCCGGTGCCGGTCGCGCTGGCGGCCGTCACGACGAACCCCGCGACCATGCTCGGTCGGACCGACGTGGGGAGGCTTCACCCGGGCGCGCGTGCCGACCTCGTCATCCTCGACCACGACCTTGCCCTCCGGGCTGTCCTGATGGGCGGCCGGGAGATCGTCCTTGCTTGACAGGTCGGACGAAGAGTGGTCCTTCGACCACTCGGTGGTGGTGCGACCGACCTTCGCCTGACCGATCGCCGCGATCAGGCAACCCTAGGACGAAAGGCATCCCACCCTTGTGGCGCCGCAGAGCCGACGACTATCATCGCGGCGCTCGGGGGTCCGGATGTCGTCAGGGGTGGGTGATCGATGGCGTTGCCGAGAGGGTGGCGTCGGCTCATCGGGATCGCTCTCGTCGTCTTCCTCGTTACGGCTGTCTCGGGGATGCCCGCATTCGCGCAGGATCCCGCCGCTGACCCGTTCACGGATTGCCAGACCGAGGCCGAGCCCAACGAGACCGCCGAAGAGGCGCCGCTGACCTCGGGGGACATCTGCTTCGAGGGCACGCTCGTCGAGAAGGCCGACCAGGACCTCTGGTTCTGGGATGTCCGGCCCGAGGATGGCCTCGCGACCTGGACCTTCACGGTCGACGGCGTCCCGAACGCGACGACGAGCGTCCATGTCATCCGCCTCACCTCCGACGACGGCGTCTTCCCGGTCGCGACGGCCGGCGACGCGACCCGCGCGGACTCCGACGTCAAGACCGGGCAGCCGGGCGTCCTGGCCGACGTCCAGCTCCCGCCCGACCGCTACCTCCTGGGCGTCTCGCGCGCCGATGCGGTCGGCGGGGTCACGTTGACGGACGACCTCACGTACCGCTTCGCGATCGAGCGACACGTCGACCTCCCGGAGTCGGCGGACGTCGAGCCGAACGACGACGCCGCAAGCGCCAGTCCGATCGCGGGGCTGTTCGACGTCAGCGGGGACGTGGGCGACGGCCGCGACGTCCTCCGCTGGACGCTGGACGAGGCCGCCGCGGCGCGCACCTACCGGCTCGAGGCGCGCACGACCCTGAACGCGCCGCTCGACCCTCGAGCTCAAGTCGGCGGACGGCCAGCCGATGTCGCCCGCCCAGCGTGTCCGCAGCGAGCGGAACGAGTTCGTGATGCACGACATCCGCGTCCCGCCCGGCGACTACCTCATCGAGGTGACCGCACCGGCCTCGACCGCGCAGCCGTACGTCGTCCGGTCGGTCGAGGTCACCGACCCGATCGCCGACGCCGAGCCCAACGACGGCCGCGACCGCGCGATCGCGATCGACCCGTCGTCGCTGACGACCCTCGGGCGGCTCGCAGCCGCGAACGACCGAGACGACTGGAGCTTCACGGTCGACCCCGCGATGGCGCAGCGCCAGGTCGGCATCGAGCTCACGACTGCCGGCACGGGCGCCCTCAACGTCTGCCTGTTCGGGCCGGCGGGGCCGCCGATCAAGTGCCGTGACGGCAACGGCGGCCTCGCGCTGTCGAATCTCGTCCTGCCCGAAGGCGCGTACGTCCTCGAGGTCGCCGGAGCCGTCGACCTCGAGTCCGGCTATCACCTCGCGATCCTGGATGGGGGCCTGCCGGCCGAGGACCGGGAGGTCGAGCCGAACGACCGGGCCGACACCCCGACGGTCTGGGATCCGGGGCTGGTGATGCACGGGACGCTCGAGACCGCGGACGACGATCTCTATCGCGTGACGGTGGATGGACCCGCGGAGCTCTGGTCGGTCGACGCGACCGGCGCCGGGCTCGAGTCGATCCAATGGATCGGCGTGGACGGAGGTGCCCTGGGAGTCGCTCGCGCGGCGGCCGACGGCTCGAGCGCGAGCCTCAAGGACCTGTATCTGCTGCCCGGCGATCATCTCGTCCGGGTCCGCGGACGGAACGGCGGACTACGACCTCACGCTCACCTCCCAGGGCGGTCCGGACCTCGATGCGGAGCGCGAGCCGAACGACGACGTCACGCGCGCCGAGGCGCTCCTCGTCGGAGGCCACAAGACCGGCCGGGTCGCGAACGCGGCGGACATCGACATCTACCGCTTCTCGCTCACGGCGCGAGAGCATGTGCTCCTCGGAGTGGACGTGCCGGACGATGGCGCGGTCGGGATGGAGCTGTGGGAGCGTGAGACGCTCATCGGCAGGCTCGACGACCCGGAGCTCGGACACGATCTGCGGTACGACGCGCGTCCTGGAGCCGGGCGACTACCAGGTCTGGCTGCGGCCGATCACCGCGAGCGAGGGCGACTACCGGCTGGACGTCGAACGCGCCGACCCCTTCACGACCGACGCCGACCTCGAGCCGAACGACACGGTCGCTGGCGGCCCGCCCCATGCCCGCGAGCCTCGCGGTCGATGGGACCGGGCGCGCTCCCCGCGGTGAGGACGACTGGTTCGCGCTGCCGCCACTGGTCGCCGACGGGACCGTCTCGGTCGAAGCGGAGGGCGACGTGACGCTCCTCGGCCTTTCCGACGGGCAGACCGAGCTCCGCTTCACGCCGGACCCGGTCACCGGCCTGCCGACGTCCCCACCACTCGCGATGGCATCGCCGTGGTTCCTCCGCGTCACGGCCACGGGGCCCTACCGCGTCAGCCTGTCCGGTGACCCGCTCCCGCCCGCCGTCGCGTCCACCGACCTGCCCGTCGACGTCACGCTGACGCCCGAGGTCGGCGACGTCGCCGGCTTCTGGACCGAGGCCCAGCGCGTGCCGGCCACCCTGGAGGTGGCCAGCGGCGCGGCCGTCGACCTGGCACTCACCCTCGACGCTGTCGCCAGCGACGCCGACTGGACCGTCGAGCTTCCGTCCGAGCCGGCGACGGTGCCGGCGGGCGGGACCGTCGCGGTGCCCGTCACGATCGTCGTCCCACCCGATGCCGCGACCGACATCCCTGTCACGGTCACGGTCCGTGCTCGTGATGACACCGGCGCGCAGGCGACGGCCGCGACGGATGTCACGCCTCGCCTCGGCGCCGACCCGGTCGGGCCGACCACGACCTGGCCGCTTCCGGACGCGCTGCTCGGAGGGCTCGACGTCGCCTCGACCGCCCTCGGGGGAGCGCTCGTCACGCCGGTCGATCCGGTCGGCGAGGCATCTGCTGCACGACGGCCTCGCGCTCTCGGGGACCGGGTTCGTCGGCATCTTCCGCGGTGCGCCGTTCACGTTGACGGTCGACCTCGCCGGGGAAGCGCCCGTTCCGGTCGCAGGGTTCATCCTCGACCCGCTCGGAGGCGATGGCGCCCTCTCGACCAAGCCACGCCACGTCGAGCTCCAGCTGTCGTCGGACGGGACGACGTTCGAGACGGTCGCCGATCTCGAGCTCAGCGCGAGGCCGGTGGAGCAGACCGTCGTCCTCGACACCCCTGTCGATGCCGCCTATCGCCCGCCTTCTCCTTCACTCGAGCTACAGCGGCACTACGGGTGCCGTCTCCATGGGCGAGTGGAAGGTCGTCGCGACCCCAGGCTTCACCCCGGACCCCGCCCGCCTGGACATCGCCGATCCGGCCCTCGGAGGCCATGTCGCCTGGATGACCCCGCAGCCGGATTCGATCATCAACGTACAGGGGATGCTCACCGAGGACCCGACACCGTGGCGCCCGATCATCGGCCTGCGCCGCCCGATCCAGTGGGTCGTCGGCTTCAAGGACGACCGAGCCGCGCGCATCGAGGAGCTGCAGTGGGTCGACCCGCCCGCGTCGGAGCCCGCATCCGCTCCGCCACCGCGGACGTCGAGGTCAGCGTCGCATCGGCGTTGGGACCGTGGACCCCGCTCGGGACATGGGACCTCCTCCGCGCCGACGACGGGACGGTCCCGCCGTTCACGCTCCCCGCGCCGACCTGGGCGCGGTTCGTCCGCCTGACGATGGCCGGTCCCCAGCAGACGGCCTCCCGGTGGGAGCTGCCATCGACCGTGCGGGTCCTCGAGTCGCCGACGGACGACACGTATCGATCCGTCGTCGCGCAATGGGGACGCTCGGATCCGGACGCGGATCCACGAGGTCCTCGTCCCACCGGAGATCGTGCGTCCCGACCCGACAGCTCCGGATGCCGGCGACGTGCCCGAGGAGGCGATGCCGCTCGCTTCCGGGGTCGCCGCGGACGGTCGCGTGACCCGCAACAAGGACGTCGACTGGTACGAGGTCGAGGTGCCCGACGGCATGGACGTCCTCGAGTTCCCGATCACGCAGACCCCGGGCGCGGGAGTCGCGTTGACGCTCCAGGACGCCGCTGGTCAGCCGGTGCGGATACTGGGGCGTGCCGAGCGACGACCCGGCAAAGATGGTGTGGACCGCGCGCGTCAGTCCCGGCCGCTATCGCGTCGGCGTCGAGCAGCCCGTGCTCTCGGCGGCCTTCACGTTCGATACGAGCGGCAGCATGTCCGAGTTCGTCCCGCAGGTCCGCGAGGCGTTGCGGGCCTTCGTCCGTGGCGTCGTCGCGGGCGACGAGGTCGTGAAGCTCTATCCGTTCGGCGTGCCCGCCCTCACGGCCACGTGGGCGGACGATCCGTTCCTCCTGGAGCAGACCGTCGCGACCGGCATCACGGTCGGCGAATCGAGCGAGGCCGAGGCGACGATGATCCCGGCCGTCAAGTCGCTCATCGCCCGGAAGGGCACGCGCGCGCTCCTTGTGCTCACCGACGCCGAGACCGGTTCGTACGACCAGAACACCGAGCTCTGGGACTGGCTCGACGATGCGCGACCGGCGATCTTCACGGTCCATCTCGGCGGGTCCGGGAACCCGGACCTCACGACCTCGCTGATGCAGGACTGGGCGAAGAGCGGCAGCGGCCACTACCAGTACGCAGCGACCCAGTCGGACATCGACACGGCGTTCGCCCGGATGACGACCTGGCTGCGCCGGCCGGCCGACTACCGGCTCGCGTGGCAGGCGACGAACGCGGCCCTGCCACCCTCGAAGATCGTCGTCCACATGCCACTCGGGCCGAACGGAGCGCCGCTGAACCCGCCGCTCAGCAAGGGAGTCGGGGTCGCGCTCGCGATCGACACGTCGAAGAGCATGAACGAGCCGCTCGGCAACACGGACCGCATGACCGTGGCGAAGGACGTCCTCTCGCGACTCGTGTCCACGACGATCCCCGAGGGCGTCCCGGTGTCCCTGCGGACCTTCCGCCCGAAGGCCAAGGCCTGCGATTCGACCCAGATCGAGCCGCTGCGGCCGCTCGTGCGCACGAAGATGCTGGACGCCATCCGGAAGCTGCGTGGCGTGACCCAGGGGACGCCGCTCGCGGCGATGATCGCGGCGCTCCCCGAGGACCTCGCGGGGGTCCCGGGGCCGAAGGTCGTCATCGTCGTGACCGACGGCCGGGAGACATGCAAGGGCGACCCGGGCGAGGAGGTCCAGAAGCTCATCGACTCGGGCCTCGAGGCGTCAGTCAGCATCGTCGGGCTCGCACTCGATCGTGCTGACCTGAAGCGCGACATGCAGGCGTGGGCCGAGGCGGGTGGCGGGACGTTCTACGACGCCCAGGATCCCGAGACGCTCGAGACCGCGATCGCGGCGGTCCTGCAGGCGCCGTACCGCGTCTATGACGAGGCGGGGACGGTCGTGGCGACCGGCATCGTCGGTGGTGCGCCGGTCCAGGTCCCGACCGGCGTCTTCCGCGTCGAGGTCCTGTCCGAGCCGCCCGTGGTCTGGGATGGGATCGACCTCATCCCTGGTGAGCAGGCCGAGCTGACCCTCGGCGAGGACGACAGCGAGACACCGTGAGGCACGCACGGACGTGACGCGAACGAAGCGCAAGGCGGAGGTGACACCGTGATCGCAACGCTGGGTCGACTGCCCCGACGGCCGTGGCAGACGGTGGCCGTCGCCGCCCTCGTGGTCGGGGTGCTGTGGCAGCCCGGCATCGCCTCCGCCCAGGATCCGTCGACGACGGAGCTCGCATCGCTCGCCGACTACGCCCTCCCATCGGACGTCGACCCCGGGACCGACGCCGTGTCCGACGTGCCGATGGCGCCGGCAGAGACATTCGACCCGCTCGCGCGACTCGACCAGCTGACGACGCGTCCTCGATGCGATCCCCGCGGAGCGCTGGGACATCGCCGCGCTCGCCGCGACGTTCGAGGGCGACCCGGAACGCGCGTTCGACTTCGTTCGCGACCGCATCGGGTTCGACCCGTATCGCGGCGTCCTGCGGGGCGCGGAGGGGACGCTCGCCGCTCAGGCCGGCAGCGCAGCCGACCGGGCCGAGCTGCTCGGTGCGTTGCTGCGCGCCATGGGCCTCACGACGCGATTCGCGTTCGCCGGACCTCGATGCCGCGACGGCCGACCGCCTCGTCGAACGAAGCCTCCAGACGCCCGAGTCGCCACTCGAAGGACCGACGGCGTTCGACTCGATCGACGCATCGCTCGCCCAGACGATCGTCCCCCGCGCCCGTCGCGATTTCGCGCTGTTGTCGGACGCTCTCGGCGACTCGATCGCCGCGATCCCCGGCGATCCCGAGACCGCGGACACGGAGAAGTCGCTACGCCATACGTGGGTCCAGCTGGAGCGGGACGGCCAATGGGTCGACCTCGATCCTTCCCTCGGGGATGCAGTGTTCGGCACGCCGCTCGTCACGGCGTCGGCGACGGCCGACGAGATCCCGCCGGAGGAACGCGCGACGGTGACGATCCGAGTCCACGCTGAGAACCTCGTGGATGGCGCGATCGTCGAGCAGGTCGTCCTCGACCAGACCCTTGACGCGGCCTCGGCCGCGCGATCACAGGTGCTCATCGCCTTCCAGCCTGCTGGAGGGTGGCGGCGGTGGTGGCCTGCTCGGCGGAGGGATCTCCTGGGTGGCGGCGGGACCACCGTCCGCATACGAGCCTCTCCTCCTCGTCGATGGGATCGCGACCGTGGGCGCTCCGATCCCCGTCCTGCCGAGCGGGGACGCTCTCGGGGGAGGTGGCGATGTGCGCCTCACCCGGCTGGCGCTCGAGCTCGCCTCGGTCGCCCCGGGTCGCTCGTCATCGGTGAGCGAGCGCATCCTCCTCGATCGCGTGCCCCCGGCGACGCGAGCAGCCGGCGCGTGGTCCGCTGACGACCTTGGGCCGATGCCGGTCATCGAAGACCTGCCATCGGTCATGACCGGAGTCCACCACGTCATGGTGTCGAACGGGAGCTCGAACGCCCATGACGCGCTCGAGTCGTCGGTCGCAGGGCTCATCGTGGCCGAGGACACCCTCGCCGGCAACGCGCTCCCTGCGGACGTCGGCCCTGGGCACGTTGCTGCTGCCCCTCACCTCGACGGACGGTCAGCTGGTCCTCGCGTCGGAGCATGCCATCGTCGCTGGCCTCGACAGCTCGGTCGAAGGGCGGACCTTCATCGGGCGCCCTCGCGTCTTCCTCGTCTCGCTGACGCCCGACCCGATCGACCCGACGGCGTTGGACCTCACGACCGACCTGGCGATCGACGAGGTCGAGGTCGTCGGCCCGACGGACGAGGCCTCGGCCGCGGCGCAACGACTGTGGTACGGCGCCGCGCAGACGGCCCTCGAGACCGAGTTCATCCTGCGAGCCGCCGAGGCCTTCGATCCAGGCGCTCGGCAGCTCCTTGGCGTCAGCTTCGCGATGGGCCTGCCGCTGACCGTCGTGTCGGACGTGGACGGAGGCGACCGGTGCCGCTCCGGCGATGCTGGAGGCCGTCGAGTCGGGCGCCGTGGCCGTCGTGCCCGGCGACGTCGCCTCGGCACGGACGTGGTGGACGATCTCGAAGGCGGACGGCCTGACCCGCTCGATCCTCGACCCCGGGATCCGTGCCGGCGGGGTCGTCGGTCCGGCGGTCTTCTACGCACCACGGACATCTCCTGCCGCCGACAACTGGATCCGCTGGAACGAGAAGACCCTCGTGCGGCGTCGCTGTGGGGGTGGGCAGGAGTCACAGGCCGTCACGAATTGCGCCTCGCTGAACGCCATGGCCACGACCGAGCAGATGATCGAGCAGTACATCATCCTCATGCGGCGCGTGGCCCAGTTCCTGGTTTGATGACCCCGGACCGGCGCCCCGTTCGCCTGGAAGACGGTCTCGATGCCCACGCCTCGAGCGTCGGCGGGCCAGCTGAAGGTGCGCTCGACCCCGTCCACGCGGATGGTCGCCTCGTCGGGCTCGAAGTTTCCTGCGATGACGTTGGACCTCTTGGCCTGAAGCGGCCTGCTGACGACGATCGTCAGCCCGGGTAGCACAAGGCGTACCGACGGTCGAAGGGGGAAGCCATCGCGGGTCGGCGATCGAGGTGGCCGAGCGTGGCGCGGGGCCGCTCGTCCGCCAGCTGCTACCGGGATGAGCGCACGTCGCGAGGTCGGCCAAAGGCACGACGCTGAGCGCTACCCCGGCTGTCACCTGTCGCGCCGCGCGCCAGATCGGGCCGGTTGCGCCGTAACGACCGGCGCCGGTCGCGGTCATCACGTCCGGCGTCGGCTTCGCTCCGCGATGCCGGCCGTCTTGCGGCCGCACGCGGAGGCCGCCGCGGTGCGCAACCGGCGCCGGAGCTGGCGGCTACATTGCGCGGGTGGAGGTTCACCCCGTCGCGAGCACGGCACGTCTCGTCGTGCCACGTCCGATCATCCTCGACTGCGATCCCGGCCACGACGACGCGCTCGCGATCCTGCTCGCGCTCGCAAGGCCAGAGGTCGACCTGCTCGGGATCACGACCGTCGGCGGGAACGCGCCGCTCGCGGCGACGACCCGCAACGCACTTCGGGTCCTGGCGCTCGCGGGCCGCTCCGACATCCCGGTCGCCGCGGGCGCGGACCGGCCGCTCGTCCGACCGCTCCGGATCGCCGCCCAGGTCCACGGCGTCTCCGGGCTCGACGGCGCGGACCTGCCCGAGCCGGCCGCGGAGCCCGACCCGGCCGGAGCCGTGGCGCTCATGGCGCGACTGCTCCGCGCGTCGGAGCAGCCGGTCACGATCGTGCCGACCGGGCCGCTCACGAACGTCGCGATCCTCCTGGCCGCCCACCCCGAGCTGAATGACCGGATCGAGCGCATCTGCCTCATGGGGGGCGCGATCGGCGAGGGCAACTGGACGGCCTCGGCCGAGTTCAACATCTGGGTCGACCCCGAAGCCGCGGCGCGGGTCTTCGACTCCGGGCTGCCGATCACGATGATCGGCATCGACGTCACCCACCAGGCGGTCGTGCCGGTCGCGAAGACCGACGAGCTCGCGGATCTCGGCAACCACACGGGACGCGTCTTCGCCGGGCTGTTCCGGTTCTTCGCGGAGTGGCACGCGAAGCGGTACGGCTGGGACGGGTCCCCGATCCATGATGCGGTCGCGGTCGGTCACGTGGCGACCGGGGACCTCGTCGAGACGCGCCCGTACCGGGTCGACATCGAGACGACGAGCGAGCTGACGCTCGGGCGCACGGTCGTCGACCGGGAAGGCCTCAGCGGTCGACCAGCGAACGCGGACGTCGGGCTGACGATCGACCGGGACCGTTTCGTCGACCTCATCTTCGACGCGGTGGCGCGGTTCCCGTGAGCGCCCAGCGAGCGACGGCGGGACGCGCGTGATCGAGCGGCGCTCGGCGATCATCGGGGTCGGGCTCGCCGGCGAGAACCACCTCCGCGCGCTCACCGCGCTCGGTCTGCCCGTCGCGGGCGTCCTCTCGAGCCGCCCGGAGCGGACGGAGGAGGCGGCACGCCGCTGGCGCGTCCGCGGGTACGCCGACCTCGACGACCTGCTCGCCGACCCCGAGGCGACGCTCATCCACGTCTGCACGCCTCCGTCGAGCCACCGGCCGCTCGTCGAGGCGGCGCTCGCGGCCGGTCGCGCGGTCCTGTGCGAGAAGCCGCTGGCGATGTCCCACGCCGAGGCTCGCACGCTCGCGGATCGCGCCGCGCTCGGGTCGCAGCCGAGCTGGGTCGGCTTCAACCGCCGGTTCGACCAGGGCGTGCAGGCGCTCCGCGAGGCCGTCGCCGGCGGGGATCTCGGCGAGCCCGTCAACGTCTGGGGCTCCTATTCCCAGCAGTGGAACGCGGAGCCGTCGTCGTTCGATTGGCGCTTCGACCCCGCGGTCGTCGGGCCGCACGCGCGTCGTCGGGGATATCGGCGCGCACTGGCTGGACCTCGCGACGCATGTCCTCGGCGCGCGGCTCCGGCGTGTGAACGCGCTCGTGAGCCGTCCGCGCGGCGAGCGCGCCTTCCAGGCTGGCGGCGGGCAGGCTGCCGCAGCGGATGGTGCCGACGAACGAGGATGCGTTCGCGAGCCTGCTCGAGCTCGAGGGCGGCGTCAGCGGGGCGGTCCATGGGACCCAGCTCGCCTATGGAGCCTGGGACGACATCACGCTCCGGGTCGACGGCACGCGGCGCTCGGGCTGGTGGGATTCGCGCCGACCGAACCAGGTCTCGTTCGCGGACAAGTCGAGCGGGGTCGTCGTCATGGGCCTCGACTCGCCCGGTCGCTCGTTCGAGGCGATGCTCGAGGAGGTCCACGGGCGGACCGAGACCTCGATCGCGGCGACCTTCGAGGAGGCACGGCACGTGAACGCCGCGATCGACGCGGTGCTGGACAGCGGTCGGGACGAGAGCGGCTGGGTGGAGGTCGAGCGTCGACGCGGACGGGGAGGGATGAGCATGCAGCTGGTCGGGGATGTCGCCCTCGTGACGGGGGCGGCACAGGGCATCGGGCGCGCGACCGTGCGGGCCCTCGTCGAGGCAGGCGCGTTCGTGTACTCCGCCGACGTGGCCGAGCACGACCCGGGCGCCGGCGCCCAGGCCGTGCGCCTCGACGTCGCGGACTCGGCCGCCGTCGACGAGCTCGTGGCGTCGGTCGAGCGGCCGATCCAGGTCGTGGTGAACAACGCCGGCGTCTACGCCGCGCGCGAACGGCTCGAGATCGCCGACGCGGACTGGCGCCGGACGTTCGCGGTCATCGCGGACGGGACGTTCCATTGCACGCGAGCGGTCGTGCGGCGACTCCTCGCCGAGCGACTCCCGGGTGCGGTCGTCAACGTCTCCTCGATCGCGGGGAAGCGCGCGTTCCCCGCGCAGGCCGACTACTGCGCGGCGAAGGCCGCGGTGCTGGGCTTCACGCGCGCCGCGGCGCTCGACCTCGCGACGTCGGACATCACGGTCAACGCGGTGTGTCCAGGCACGGTCGCGACGCCGATGATCGAGCGCGTCATCGTCGAGTGGGCCGCGGCCGACGGCGTGCCCGAAGCGGACATCCGCGACCGCATCATCGGCCAGGTCCCGATCGCCCGGATGCAGACGCCCGACGAGATCGCGGCTGGCATCGTGTTCCTCGCCTCGACCGGCGCGCGCTCGATCACGGGTGAGTCGCTGATGATCGACGGGGGTCAGACCAGGGACTGAGATCGGCCCGATGGAGTAGACGCAGCGCGCCGCCCCCCGGAACGTGCACGACGGCACGGTGATCTCGATCGCGCTCGTCCGCCACCACGTCCATCTCGCCGTTGTCCCAGTTCATGGGGATGTCGCAGATGTGGCGCGGCGCTCCCAGCGAGTCGCAGCGCCACGGCGTAGCGCGCGCAGGCGGGCATCACGGTCGTGTAGCGGTCTGGCCCATCGTCGATGAGCTCGTGGTCGGCGAGGCCGTTCTCGTCCGCGATCTGGTCGCTCACGTGGCCCCACTGCTGCGCCGTGGCGCCCTTGGGCGCGATGCCCGCCTCCATGAACGTGACGCCCATCTCGTGCCCCAGCCGGCGGTACGCACCCACGGCCAGCGCCTCGCCGTCCGCGCCCCAGCCGATCGATGAGCGCCACCAGCACCGCGTAGGTCCGGACCAGCGGGTTGAGCCACGCCTGCTGGTCGGGCGTCACCGGGCCCGATGGCCACCGGCGGTCGGCGGTCGGCGGGTCGACCGGCTCACCCGCCAGGTCGAACCGCCAGCGCACCGGGCCGCCATCGGCGATGGGGTCGGACTCGCGCCGACATCGTCAGCGCGCGGGTTGACCACCGACAGCATCCCGCCGACCCAGTCCCAGAGGATGGGGTCGGTCTACGGCGGCGACGGGCAGGAAGCCGTACAGCTCGAGGTACGGGTCGACGGCCGCCTCCACCCACGCGGTCCGCGCGTCATCCCCGCCGACGCGTGATGCCGCTGTAGCCGTCGTTGCGCAGGACGTGGCCGCAGAACGTCGCCCATTCCAGGGCCGTCGCGTTCATGGGCACGACGCGCATCGTCGACGAGGTGCGACGCGGACGCGCGCCCGATGCGGAGCTGGCGACGCGCGCAGCGACCGCCTCCCCCTCCGCGCCGTTCGCCTCCAGCGTCGCCGCGACGAGCGTGGGCAGCCCGATGTACGGGTTGTTCCACACGGGCAGCTTGATGGCCACGGGTCAGGCTCTCCAGACCGTTGCGCCGGCCCCGCCGCTTGCAGGTTGAGCCCGGAGCTGATCGTGAGCACGACCACCGCGAGGATGTACGGGAACATCTGGACGATCGAGGGCGAGATGCCGAAGCCCTCCAGCTGGATGCGCAGGCCCAGCGCCTCGGCGAACCCGAACAGGAGGCTGGCGAGCATCGTCAGGATCGGGTCGAGCTGGCCGAAGATGGCTGCCACGAACGCGGTGAAGCCGCGGCCCTGGGTCATGTTCTCGGTGAACTCGGACGCGTAGCCCAGCGACAGGTGGGCGCCCGCGAGGCCGCACAGCAGGCCGCTCCACGCGATCGCCTGGTAGCGCACGCGGTCGACGTCGATGCCCGCCGTGCGCGCGGCGTCGGGCTGCTCGCCCACGCTCCGGAGCCGCAGCCCGGACGGCATCCGGTACAGCGCGACCCAGGTGATGCGCGACGATGCACGAACGTGAGGTACACGAGCGGCGTGTGGCCCGAGAGCGTCTGGCCCACGAGCGGGATGTCCGCGATGACCGGGATGATGATCTTGGGCAGCGGCACCATGTCCGTCGGGCCGGAACACGCCCTGCGCGTCGAAGATGCGTCTTGAGCGCGAAGCCCGTGACACCCAGCGCCAGCAGGTTGATGGCGATGCCCGCCACGATGTGGTCGGCCTTGAAGCGCAGGATCGAGACCGCGAACACCATGCTGAGCGCCAGCCCGCCGAGCAGCCCGCCGATGATGCCGAACCAGGTCGATGGGATGCCCGAGCGACTGCCCCACGGACACCGTCGCCTCCGTGACGACGATGGCGAAGAACGAGCCGACGAGCATCTGGCCCTCGAGCGCGATGTTGAACACGCCAGCGCGAAGGCACAGCAGGCCGCCGAGGGCGGCGAGCATGATCGGGATCGAGACACGCGGATGGACGCCGCGAGGATGTCCAGGTCGAAGAGGCTGAAGAGGTCCATCGCGGCGCCCTACGCCGGCATGTCGATGCCGGCGCGGGCGGACAGCTCGTCGCTGGCGACCCCGGACGTGGGCGTGGAGCCGCGGTTCATGCGGCTGCGCATCCAGCCGAACGAGAACTTCGCGCTGACGGCGAGCACGATGATCGCCTGCACGATCTGGACCACGGTGCGCGGCGTGTCGGCGAAGCGCTCCATGTTGTCCGCGGCGGTGCGCAGCATGCCGAAGAAGAGCGCCGCGAAGATGCAGCCGATGGGGTTGTTGCGCGCCAGCAGGGCGACCACGATGCCGTCGAAGCCGAGGCCCGGGTTGAAGCCCTGGGGCATCCGACGCATCACGCCCAGCAGCTCCATGCCGCCCACGAGGCCGCCGATGGCGCCGCTGCCGACCATCGCGATCATGAACGTGCGGACGGGGTTGATGCCTCCGTAGACCGCGAAGCGTCGGTTCTGGCCGACCATCTTGAGCGCGTAGCCGATGGTCGTCCGATAGAACAGGAACGCCATGCCGATGGCCACCGCGATGGCCAGGAAGAAGCCCAGGTTCGCGGTGGAGCGCGGGATGATGACCGAGCAGCCAGAGCGCCTCCGCGAACGGTCGGTGCCCAGCGAGGCGGACGCGGCGCCGGCGGCGGCCATGGGCCCCAGCACCAGGTACTCCACGAACAGGCGCGCCACGGAGATGAGCAGGATGCTCGTGACCAGCTCGTCCGCACCGAACCGGACGCGCAGGACGCCCGGGATGAGCGCCCACAGCGCACCGCCCACGATGCCCGCGACGAGCACCAGCGGGATGCCGATGATGCCCGGCAGCGACGCGGCGGGTCCCAGCGCGACCATCGAGGCGAAGATGCCGCCCAGGTAGATCTGGCCGTCCACGCCGATGTTGAGCACGCCCGCACGGAAGGCGAGCGCGCTCGCGACGCCCGTGAGGATGAGCGGGGTGGTCCAGCGGATCGTGCCCCCGAGGTCCTTGCCCAGGCTGCGGCCCATCGCGTCGACCGCTCGGAGCGGGTCGTAGCCCGTGACCGATCAGGAGCACCAGCACGCCCACGAGCGCGAACACGATGACCACGAGCGGCTGGACCGTGGCGTTGAGCGCGATCCGGACCTGGCGCGAGAACCAGGGGGTGGAGGTCGGCGGCAGGCTCATCGGCGCGGTGTCGTCACGCAGCCACCGGCCCCTCGTGGAGCGCCCGCCATCCGCAGGCCGAGCTCCAGCTCGTCGACCTCGGCACGCGGCTGGATCGACACGATGCGGCCCTCGTAGAGCACGGCGACCTCGTCCGACAGCGACAGGATCTCGTCCAGCTCGGCGGAGATCAGCAGCACGGCGCTCCCCTGGTCGCGCAGCTCGATGATGCGCCGGTGGATGTACTCGATGGCCCCCACGTCGACGCCCCGCGTGGGCTGCGCCGCGATGAGCAGCGGCGGCGTCCCGGCGATCTCGCGCGCGACCACGATCTTCTGCATGTTGCCGCCCGACAGGGAGCCGGTGCGCGTCTCCGCGTCCGGCGTCGCGATCTCGTAGTCGCGGATGAGCCGCTCGGCATAGTCGCCGGATGGCGCGCCGGTCCAGCCAGCCCCGCCGCGACAGCGGCGGCCGGTAGAAGGTGTCGAGGATGAGGTTCTCCTCGATCGGAGGCATCGACGGAGACGCCGCGCTCCAGGCGGTCCTCGGGGATGTGAGCGAGCCCGCCTCGCGCAGCTCGCGCGGCGATCGGCCGGTGATGTCCCGCCCGTTCAGCGTGATCCGACCGCCGGTCGGGCGGTCGAAGGCCGGTGACGACCTCGATCAGCTCGGTCTGGCCGTTGCCCTCCACGCCGGCGATGCCGAGCACGGTGCCGCCGCGCACCTGGAGGGTGACGTCGCGCAGCGCGGGCAGGCGCCGGTCGTCGACGGCGTCCACGCCCTGGAGCTCGAGCACGACCTCGCGCGGGCTGGCGAGGTTTCTTGTCGATGCGCAGGATGACCTCTCGACCCACCATCAGGCGCGCGAGCTCCCGCTCGGTCGGTGTCGGCCGTCGGCGAGCTCGCCGGTGACCGTGCCCTGCGCGCATCACGGTCACGCGCTCGGAGACCGCGAGCACTTCCTTGAGCTTGTGGGAGATGAACACGATGGTCTTGCCCTGGGCCGCGAGCGCACGCAGCGTGTCGAACAGCGCGAACGACTCCTGCGGCGTCAGCACGGCGGTGGGCTCGTCGAGGATGAGCACGTCGGCGCCGCGGTAGAGCGCCTTGAGGATCTCCACGCGCTGCAGGACGCCGACCGACAGGTCGCGCACCCGGGCACGCGGCTCGGACCGCCATGCCGTAGCGGCTCGGAGAGCGTCTACCAGGCGCTGCCTCGGCGACCTGCGATGTCGGTCAGGCCGCGCTTCGTGGGGGTACGCCCGAGGATGACGTTCTCGGCCACCGTGAGGCTGGGCACGAGCATGAAGTGCTGGTGGACCATGCCCAGGCGCAGCGCGATGGCCGCGCTCGGGTCGGGCACCGTGACGTGCTCCCCGCGCACGATGATGCGACCGGCGTCCGGCTGATGGAGCCCGTAGAGGATGCTCATCAGCGTGGACTTGCCGGCGCCGTTCTCGCCGATGACGGCGTGGATGGCGCCCTCCTCGAAGTCGGACCGTCACCCCGTCGTTGGCGACGACCCCGGGAAAGCGCTTGGTGATGTCGAGCAGCTCGACGCTGTAGGCCACGAGAGCATCCATGAATGGCGATGGGCGCCGCCACGCGACGACGCCCATCGTGGTCAGCGCGGGATCAGCCGCCGATGTTCACCGGGCAACGTGGTGTCGTTCTCGACCACGAGCGAGCCGTCGAGGATGGCCGCCTCGGCCGCCTTGCCGGCCTCGATGGCCGCCGCCACGGTGTCCGCGTCCGTGAACGTCTGGGTCGGCGGCCCACGCGTCGATGACGTCCCAGGGCACGAAGTACGTGTTCGTGGCCATGTCGAGCACGGTGTGCGTGCCGCCGGTCCACGTGCCCTCGGCGATCTCCTTGCAGGCGAGGTAGACGTCCGTCCCGAAGTCGAGGCCGAAGTAGCCGACGATAGCCCTCGGGATAGAGCGCCGAGTTGTCCGCGACGTCACCGATGGCGAGGATGCCGGACTCCTTGGCACCTTCGATGACGCCGAGCTGAGTCTTGGCTGCCTCGGTCGCGATCACGTCCACGCCGCGGCTGGCCATGGCGAGCGCGATCTCCTTGCCCTTCGCCGGGTCCTCGTACGGAGCCGGCGACGCCGAACTCGACGCTGATGTCCGGGTTGACCGACAGCGCACCCTGGGCCGAAGCCGTTGTCGACCGCGTTCACGCTCGGGTCGTCGGAGCCCGACGACCATGCCGAGGTTGCCCGACTTGCTGAGGCTGGCCGCGATCACGCCCAGGATGTAGGCCACGGTGTGGCCCTGGTACTCGGTGCTCTCGACGTTGGCCAGGATGTCCTCCGCGGCAGCGTCGGGGAGGTTGATGAACTGGTAGATCGCCCGGAACTTCTGGTCCGGGAACTCCTTGGCCACGGTCACCTGGGCCGGGGTCATCGGCGGGAACGTGGTGAAGATGAGGTCCGCACCCTCGCCGGCGATGGCCCGGATGTCGTCCTCGAAGCCGGCCGGGTCGATCGACTCGAGCTTGGAGACCTCGAAACCGAACTCCGACGCGCACTTGTCCAGGGCCGCCGCGAACGCGTCCATCGGGCCCTGGTCGCCGAAGCGCTGGTTGCCGATGAGCACGAGCTTCCCTGGCGCGTCCTGGGCCAAGGCGGCACCCGCCGCGCCCAGCGCCATCAGGCTCGCCAGCGCCACCGCCGCGATCGTCCGATTCCTGCTCATGGATCCTCCTCTGCACGTTCTGCGCGAAGCACCGTCGCGCTGCGATCGGTCAAACCGTGCTGGCCCGACCCCTCATCCGCCGGTGATGCCGATGAAGCCGCGACGATACGCCTCCCCGGGATGGCCGCGTCGGGTCTCTGTAACAGCTACCGACGAGCCGCAGTGTGGGCCGGCGCCTCCCCCATTTGTCAAGTGGACAGGGAGTCGCCGTTCGGGAGCGCATGGAGGTTGGCCGTCGTCCAGGTCGGCGCGCGCGTGGCTCGCCATCCTCGCGGCGAGATGCGACCATCCGAGCGTGCGCGGTCTCATTCGGTGAACGGAGGAATCCGCGGACTGCACCACGGAGCGATCAACGCGGTCGACTTCGAGGCGTCGGTCGCGTTCTACCGCGACGTCATCGGCCTGCCGCTCCTCGGGACCGGGGAGGCCTCGGGCGAGCTCATGGAGACGGCCCTGAGCCGCACCTGGCGTCCGGCTGCGATGGGCGATGTTCGCGGTCGGCGACCAGCACTTCGAGCTCATCGGCTACCTCGAGCCGCCGGCGGGGCGGGTCGAGGGCGAGACCTGGGACGGCGGCGCGACCCATCTGGCGTTCAAGGTCCGCGACGTCGACGAGGCCTATCGCGACCTGTCGGCGCGCGGCGTCCGCTTCCTCGGAGAGCCGGTGCGCTACCGCGAGCCCGTGCCGGTCGGCGGTGCGTTCGCCTACGCGCTCGACCCGAGCGGGGTGCTCCTGGAGTTCATCGAGGACGTCGCCGAGCGCGCGTGATGGCCGCTCCGGCCGCGGATCAGGCTCGGCGTTCGAGACGCGCGAGGACGGTGGACCGGGCGTCGTCGGCTCCTCGCCGACCCGGAAGGCGTCCCGGATCCGCTCGGCGGCGAGGGTCGCCCCGGCCTCGTCGCGCGCGTGGACGAGGCAGAGCGGCCGGTCCGGGCCGACGGCCTCACCGATCCCGGCGACCCGCGTGATCCCGACCGCGAGGTCGATCTCGTCATCCGGGCGCGTCCGGCCGCCGCCGATCGCGACGAGCGCCTGGCCGATCGCCCGCGCGTCCATGCCGGCGACGAACCCCGGGCTTGCGGGCTCGACCGCCCGGATGACCGGTGCGACCGGCAGGTGGCCCGCGTCCGGGTCGAGGATGTCGGGCGGACCGCCGAGCGCCGCGACCATCCGCGCGAACCGCTCGGCACCGCTGCCGTCCGCGAGCCGCGCCTCCGCGAGGGCACGGGCGCCCGCGATGTGACCCGCGAGCCCGGCCATGACGACCATCTCCGCGGTGACGGCGAGGGCCAGCTCCAGGACTCGCGGGTCGGCGGCCCTGCCGGTCAGCACGTCGATGGCCTCGGCCACCGCGACGGCGTTGCCGACCGAGGTCCCGAGGACCGCGTCGAGGTCGGTGAGCAGCATGACGCTCGGCACGCCAGCCCCGAGGCGACATCGGCCATCGCCGTGGCCAGCTCGCGTGCACGGTCGAGCGTCGGCATGAACGCTCCGGACCCGAGCCGACGCAGATGACGTAGCCGTTCGCGCCCGAGGCGAGCTTCTTCGACATGATCGAGCTCGTGATGAGCGGCACGCTCTCGACCGTCGCGGTCACGTCGCGGACGTAGTACAGCCGGCGATCGGCCGGGGCGAGGTCGGGCGTCGGCCCGATGATCGCGCAGCCGACGTCGCGGACGACGTCCTGGAAGCGGTCCGCTCCCGGGGACGTCTGGTAGCCCGGGATGCTGTCGAGCAGGTCGACCTCGCCGGCGGTGAAGTCGAGGCCTCGTGCCGAGATGTTCGGGGCATGCACCCCGCAGGCCGCGGCGAGCGGCGCGACGATGAGCGTCATCTTCTCGTCGCCGACGCCGCCCGACGAGTGCTTCTCGACGAGCCGGCGGTCGTCGAGGCCGTGCGGTCGCCAGTCGAGGATCGTGCCGGAGTCACGCATCGCCAGCGCGAGCGCCACGGTCTCGCGCGACGACATGCCGTTGAGGTAGACGGCCATGAGGAACGCGCCGACCTGGCCCTCGGAGATCGACCCGCTCGTCGCGCCCTCGATGAACGCGCCGATCTGGTCTTCCGTCAGCTCGACGCCGTCGCGCTTCCGGCGGATGACGTCCTGGGGCAGGATCGACGCGGCCACGTCAGCGCGGCCGACCGGGTGCGTCCATCGCGGCCGATGATATCCACGCGACGCAGGGCCGGGCCGACGACTACGGGGGACTCTCGAGCGGGGAACGCGGCGAGACCCGCCTGTCGCGCTGGTCGCGCTCCGGCGGACCGCCGGATCGGGCGGTCCGCCGATCCGCTAGTAGTCCGTGAAGAGCAGCTTGTTCGGGGAGCCGGCTCCCGCGCTGGTGACCTTGCCGCTGCTCGCATTCGCGATGAGCGCGCCGGCGACGGCTGCCGGGCTGGCGTCGCCATTTCCGGTGACACTGAGGTAGAGCGCAGCGACGCCAGCGACGTGCGGGGTCGCCATCGACGTCCCGCTGATCGTGTTCGTCGCCGTATCACTGGTCGACCACGCGGACTTGATCTCGAAGAGCCCGGACCGAACAGGTCCAGGCAGCTCCCGATGTTCGAGTAGGAGGCGCGCGCATCGGTGCTCGTCGTGGCCCCGACGGTCAGGGCGTTCGCTGCACGTGCCGGCGAATCGTTGCAGGCATTGGCGTTCGAGTTGCCCGCGGCGACCGCGACCGTGATCCCGTCGGCTACAGCCCGCTGGACTGCCGCATCGACCGCGTCATTAGCCGACCCACCGATGCTCAGATTCATGACAGCCGGGCTGCTGCCCACGTGCTGGCCAGCTGCCCAGTCGATGCCCGCGATGACGCCTGACCAGGTGCCCGAGCCACTGCAGTTCAGGACACGGACGGCGACGAGATTGACTTGGCGGGCGACCCCGTAGGTCGATCACCGCCGATCGTGCCGGCGACGTGCGTGCCGTGACCGTTGCAGTCGCCTCGCGACGCCATCGTTGCTCGACGAAGTCCCACCCGTTGACCGCCCGACCACCGAACTCGTGGTGGCTGATGCGGATGCCGGTGTCGACGACGTACGCGGTCACGCCGCTTCCTTTCGCGTTCGTCGAGTAGCTGCTATCCAGGGGCAGGTTGCGCTGGTTGATGCGATCGATGCCCCAGCTCGGGAACCCCGTGGGTGGAGGATTCGGACCAGGCTTGCGACGACCGCCCGCCTTCGCGATGCGGGCGATGCCATCGCGCTCGACGAAGGCGACGTTCGGGTCGTCCCGCAACGCCGCCACGTCCGCGGCCGACAGCTTCGCGGCGTAGCCCTTGATCGTGTGCTTGTAGACGTACTTGACCGATGCGCCCTTCTCGCGGGCTTCCTTGGCGGCTGCCGTGGGTGCGATCGCCGCCCTGCTTGAGGACGACGATGTAGGAGTGCTTGTCGCCCGCGCCGGCGGCCGGAGCAGCGACGGCGAGCGAGAGCAGGAGAGCGAGGCTCACCATGGCGGTCACGAGGCGGGTCGACGGCATGCGGGCACCTACAAGCTGGGGACGTACTGCGGATCGCATGGCCCGCGCGATCCGCGCCTACGGTACCTTCGTGATCGATGTGACAGGGAGCACCATGAGAACGTCCCGAACCGAGCGTGAACGAGCCCTTGCTGCGGCGTCCGAGCTGGCTTCTGCCTACCTCGATGGAGCTGGCCACGCGGCGCGTCGGACCGACGGCCGATGCGGACGTCGTCGCGAGCGCGCTCGGCACGGATCTGCCCGACGAAGGTCTCGACGCCGAGCGCGTCATCCGGGACCTCGCCGCGGCGGTCGAGCCCGGCCTCATGGCCTCGGCCGGGCCGCGCTTCTTCGGCTTCGTCATCGGCGGGGCGCTGCCGGCATCGGTCGGCGCCGACTGGCTGGCCGCGGCGTGGGACCAGAACGCGGTCCTCCACGCGGCGTCGCCGGCCGCCGCTGCCGCCGAGCAGGTCGCCGGCGACTGGCTGCTCGACCTGTTGGGGCTTCCCGCCGACGCCAGCTTCGGGCTGACCGGCGGCGCGGGCCTCGCGAACGTCGTCGCGCTCGCGGCTGCCCGCCACGCGGTCCTCGAGCGCGTCGGCTGGGACGTCGAGGGTCGTGGGCTGTTCGGCGCGCCGGACATCCGCGTCGTCATCGGCGCCGAGGCGCATGCGACGCTCGAGACGGCCCTCCAGTACCTCGGCCTCGGGCGGGAGCGGGTGGTCCGAGTCCCGGCCGACGGTCAGGGCCGGATGGACGCCGGTGCGCTGGCGTCCGCGCTCGGGGACGGGGACGGCCCGACGATCGTCTGCAGCCAGGCCGGAAACGTGAACACCGGCGCGTGCGACCCCCTCGACGCGATCGCGGATCGCCTGGCGAGCCACCCGAACGCCTGGCACCACGTCGACGGCGCGTTCGGGCTCTGGGCCGCCGCCGCGCCGGCGCGCCGCCACCTCGTGACCGGCGTCGAGCGGGCCGACTCCTGGGCCACCGACGCCCACAAGTGGCTCAACGTCGGATACGACTGCGGCTTCGTCGCGACCGCGCACCCAGACGCGCATGAAGCGGCGATGTCGATGCACGCCGCCTACCTCGTCGCGGACGCGACGCGGCGTGACAACTCGCAGTGGCTCCTCGACAGCTCGCGCCGGGCCCGGGGATTCGCGGTCTACGCGGTGCTGCGCTCGCTGGGCCGGCGGGGCGTCGAGGACCTCGTCGAGCGCTGCTGCCTGCTCGCGGAGCGGATGGCCGACCGCCTGCGCGCGACCCGAGGCGTCGAGGTCCTCAACGAGGTCGTCCTCAACCAGGTCCTCGTCCGCTTCTCGCCCGCGGATGGGACTGACCCCGATGAGCACACCCGCGCGGTCGTGCGGCGCGTCCAGGAGGACGGCACCGCATGGCTCGGCGGCACGAGCTGGCACGGGCTGGCCGCGATGCGGATCAGCGTCAGCAACTGGTCGACGACCGAGGCCGACGTCGATGCCACGCTCGATTCCATCGTGCGCGCCCACCAGAACGCCTGAGCGCGAGCCCGATGTCGGAGGCGTCGGGATCGCGGCCGCGCACGACCCCGATCATCGCGATCCTCGCCGTCCTTGTCGTCCTCGCGACCGGCGCGCTCGTCTTCCAGGCGGTGACACCGGCGTGCGGCGCCGAGCCATCCGGAGGGCACTGGCGCCTCGCCGCCGCGCTCCCGGACGCGCTCGGTGAGACGGGCGCCGCCGTCGTGGACGGGTCGATCGTCGTGCCGGGCGGTCTCGTCATCCCCGACCCGCACGCGCCATGCGGTCGCAGCATCACGTCGACCGTCGCCTACGACACGACCAGCCACACCTGGGCCGAGCGCGCGCCGATGCCTGGTCCTCGCGATCATGCGGCCGTGGCCGCGTCCGGTGGCCTCGTCTACGTCTCGGGCGGTGGGGAGATCGCGCGACCGGCGGCCCACGCGAACCTCTGGGCGTACGACCCCGCCGCCGATGCCTGGACCGATCTCGCGCCGATGCCCGGACGTCGCTGGCAGCATGCGATGGTCGCGCTCGACGGCGTGCTCTACGTCGTCGGCGGGATCATCGATGGCGCCGCCGACCACACCCCGATCTGGGCCTACGACATCGCGACGAACACGTGGCGGACCGACCTCGAGCGGCTCCCGACGCCGCGCGATCACCTGGCCGCGGTCAGCGCAGACGGCCGGATCGTGGCGCTCGGCGGGCGGGTGGGCTCGAACCTCCCGACCGTCGAGATCTACGACCCCGCGACGGACACCTGGGCGTCCGGGCCGGACATGAGCACGCCGCGCGGTGGCTTCGCCGCGGCGACGCTGGCCGACGGGATCCACGTGACCGGCGGCGAGGAGTTCGTGACCGATCGGACGATCGGGTCGCACGAGGTGCTGGACCTCGACACGATGACGTGGTCGCACGCGCCCGACCTGCCGACGCCCCGCCACGGGATCGCCTCCGCGGTCGCGGACGGTCGCTGGTACGTCATCGCCGGCGGGCGCGACGTCGGGCTCGCGACGAGCGACCTCGTCGAGGTCTGGGAGCCCTGACCGGCCGAGCCTGACCCCGGGTGGCCCGTTCGTTCACCGCCCGTGGCCCCTCGGCGGCCTCGTCACCGGGAGGTGTCAGCGGCACGATCGACACCGAAACCGACGATCCCACCGCGTCGTCCCAGCCCCGGACATGAGGACAACGCCATGAAGTCTCGATCCCTCGGTGCCACGCTGGTCGCGCTGGTCGCCCTCTCGATCGCCGCGGCTCCCACCCTCGCGAACGGTCGTCCGCTCCGGGCAGAGCTGTCCGGCGCGAACGTGGTCGGCGTCGCCGGCGGCGACCCTGACGGGACGGGCACCGCCAAGCTGCGCCTGAACCAGGGCCGCCATCGCATCTGCTTCAAGATCGAGGTGACCGACATCAGCCTCGTGGATGCCGCCGCTCACATCCACGAGGGCGCTGCTGGCGACGAGGGCTTCACCGTCGTCGACCTCGGCCCGATCGTCGAGGGCATCAACACAGGGTGCGTCACGGATCTCGAGCGGTCGCTCATCAAGGCGATCCGCCAGCATCGAGCCGACTACTACGTGGACGTCCACAACGACGAGTTCCCCGCTGGGGCGCTGCGCGGTCAGCTCAGCAAGTGGGCGCCCGGCAGGCCATAGGCCGTACATCGGCAGGCCTGCCCCTGCCGACATGATCGGAAGCGGCCCGGGAACGCCAGCGCGGCGCCCGGGCCGTTCCATGTCCGATCGGCGAGTCCGAGCTCAGTCGAGGACGCCGGAGTTGACGACCGAGCGCTCGAGCAGCGCCCTCGATCGCCGCGTAGTCGGGCGATCGCTCGCCGGTCGCTTCGTCCATGTAGAGGCCGCGGCGGACCTCGATCATCACCGAGCGCAGGCGGGTGTCGCGCCCGAAGAAGGCGCTCGGGACCATCGTGCCGGCGAACGGTCGGTCCACCGCGACCGAGAGCCCCTCGGCGCGGAAGGCGTCCGCGAGGGGCTCCGCGAGCTCGTCGGGCGTATGGAGCGGATCCCGTCCGATGCAGATGTCCGGGCGATCGGGCGCCTGGTCGAGCTCGGAGGGGAGGGGCACGGTCGGGAACGAGTGACAGTCGAGGATGCGTGCATCGCCCGAAGGCCTCGACCAGGTCGGTCGCCGTCGCATCGAGGGCGTCGTGGTATGGCCGGTAGAAGGCCTCGATGAGCGCCTCGCGAGCCGCGGGGTCGGGCGTCCGAAGCGCGCGGCCGTCGCTCGTGCGCGTGTAGACCGCGCCCTGGCCGAGCGCCTCGGTCGGCTCGGCCGCGGGGTCGAGGAGGCGCTCCGGATCGACGACGAGCCGCGAGCGACGGTTGACGAACCGCGTGGCGCCGTGGTCGCCAAGCCACGCGAAGAGGTCGTCGGTGTGCGCGTCCGTCAGCGCGACGAGCTCGCGCTCGAGGTCCACATCGGACAGCAGGATCGACGACCGGACCCCCGGTGGGATGCGCATCGATGCGTGCGGGATGTGCGCGACGATCGGTCGTCGTCCGGGCTTCGAGGCCGGCACGACCTCGAACGGTGGGTCAGCCGACTCAGGCGCTGTCACCGAGCCGATCGGGGGCCTGGGCCTCCTCGGCCAGCATCGGGTAGACGTTGCCGACCTCGCCGAGGTACCACGTGCCTTCGAGGCGGATCGCGACGGCGTTCACCCACCACCCCTCTTCCGCGATGTCGCTCGCGGCCTCGGGGACGGCGATCGGGCCGACGTCGTGCTCGAGCCACAGCACGCCCGGCTCGACACGCTCGATCCGGAAGAAGTCCTCGGCGACGTCGTCGTCGCTCGAGGGTCGCTCCCGCGGGGTCTCGCTCGCCACGGGCTGGAGCAGGTCCGCGAGGCGCTTCGCGCGCGGCACCTCGTCGGCCGCTCGCCTGGCCATCGCCGACGCCTCGAGCGCCTCGGGGACCCTGACGAGCCGCTCCTCGGCGAGCCAGTCCATGAGCCGGCCGGCGACCTCGCTCGTCGTCCGCGCCTCGTCCGCGTCGCTGGAGGACTCGCGGATCTGCCACTCGAAGAGGAACTCGGTGAGGGCCTCGGGCAGGACATCCGCGGTGTTGGCCTCGATGAACGGCACCTCGTCCTCGTCGAACTCCGTGTCGTCCTCGTCGACGTACCCCTCCTCGTCCTGCGCGACGTACTGGTAGCCGTAGCTCTCGAGGAACATGACGAGGCTCTCGAGCGCGGCCTCGGTCGCGGCCGCGCTGTACTCGGGCGCGCGAGCCTGCTCGTCGGCGCGGAAGCGGTCGAGGGCGTGCCGGATGCTGAGCACCGCGACAGGGTAGCGCCGGGCCGGGGCGCCGGGTGGCCGACGGCGCACCGTGGTGGCCGGACGGGAGCAGGATCCGCCCGGGACCGGTAGGCTTCGCCCGGCCACATGACGCGCCTCCGGATCCCAGCGCTCGCCCAGGCGCTGGTCATCGCCGCGATGCTCCTGCCTGGGCCGCTGGCGGGCGGTCCTGTGCTCGCGCAGGGTGACGGAGCCGCAGGGGCCGGAGACCCGGCCGCCCAGGACGAGGCAGGGCGCGGGAACGAGCCGGCCGGCCGCGGACTCGGTTGCGCCAGCGGCGCGGGCGCCTTCCGCGGTCCGCGCCTCCCCGGCGACCCACCTGCGCCACCAGGGTCGGCACCGGAGCCGACGCCGGTCCCGTCGTTCACGCCCGAGTCCTCGCCGTCCCCCGACGGCTCGGCCGGGGAGCTCGAGCCGCCCGACTCGGAGCTCGGGCACGGCGGACGGCCAGCTGCTGGCGTCGAGCGGCGCGCTCGTCGCCCAGGCGGACCCGGCCTCGAGCCCGACACCGACCGACGACGCGGTGGTCGTCCCACCGGTCGACGCTCCCACGGTCGAGCGGCCGCGACGGGGCGGACGGGCTCGCGTCCGAGGCATCGACGTCAGCCATCACAACGGCGACATCGACTACGCCGACGTGCTCGACGCGGGTCGTTCGTTCGTGTTCGTCAAGGCGACCCAGGACACCTCGTTCCGCGACCCGATGTTCGAGATCAACGTCCAGCGCGCCCGCCAGGCCGGCGTCCTGACCGGCGCGTACCACTTCTTCGACTACGCGCTCGACGGCGCCGAGCAGGCGGACCATTTCCTCGACCACATCGAGGCGGCGGGAGGGCCCATCGGCTGGCTCCCGCCGGTCGTCGACGTCGAGTGCTGGCGTCCCAGCGGGATCTCGACCCACGTGACCTCCGCGGCGCGCCTGCGCGACCTCATCGAGCGCATCTACGAGCGCACGGGCGTGCTGCCGATCATCTACACGTCGGTCTTCATGTGGGAGCAGGTGATGGGCGAGTCCGCGGGATTCGACGACCTCCCGCTCTGGGCGGCCTGCTGGGGCTGTGGTGCTCCGCCGTCGCTGGCGAGCGGGTGGGATGAGTGGCTGATCTGGCAGACCGGGGTCGCGCGCATCCCGCGCGTCGGTCGCCTCGATGGCAACCAGTTCAACGGGACCGCCGCCGATCTCGACGCTCTGGTGCTGCGTCCCTTCCGGATCGAGGATGGAGCGAGGACGACCGGCGACACGACGGTTCAGCTCGACCTCGGAGGGCGCGCTGCCGACGAGCTCCGGACGTCGGCTGACGGTGAGACCTGGAGCGATTGGCGCCGGGTTCCCGCTCGTGCGACCGCGGAGCTCGAGGCGGCCGAAGGCCCGCAGACGCTCTTCGTCCAGTTGCGCGCACGGGGCGCGGAGTCCCCGGTCGTGCGCGACGAGATCACGCTCGACCTGACCGGACCGGTCCTCGAGTCCGTCGGGGTCTCGATCGCGTCGGGTCCGCTCACGATCGGACGGATCGCTCGTGCCGCTCGACGTCCACTGGGACGCGTCCGACGAGCTGACGGGTCTGTCCGACGCGACGGTCGAGGTCGCCTGTGGCGAGTCGGCGCCGACATCGGTCGCGGTGCCGGGGTCCGCTCGCCCGGCCGAGGCGACGTCCGTGGGTGCGACCACCGCGATCGACACCGGAAGCACCTGCGGGGTGACCGTGCTGGCGAGCGACGGCGTCGGGCATGTCTCGTCGGAGACGCTCCCCGAGGTCACCACAGCCCTGCTGCCGGAGGAGCCATCCGACCGCGTGGTCCATCAGGGCGAATGGCGGAGCCAGGACATGGCCGGGACGAGCGACGGAAGGGTGCACATCGCGACGACGCCCAATTCGCGCCTCGAGGCGACGGTCGCGGGAGACGAGGCCGGTGTCGTCGCCGTCCGCGGACCGTCGGGCGGACGCGCGACGGTCTCGCTCGATGATGCGCCGGTCGCGACGATCGACCTCTACGCCCCGGTCGCCGGCGGCCCCGAGGTCGTCGCGGTGATGCCGCTGACCCCCGACACGAGCCACGTGCTGGCGATCTCGCCCGACGGCGAGGCTGATCCGGCGTCGGCCGGCACCGACGTCGCGATCGACGGGGTCGTCCTGCTCACGACGCGGGCGGGTGGGCTCGAGGTCGCCGAGCCGACCGCGGTGGCGGGGTCGTCGGGCGGCGCTGGCTAGGTCCGGCTCGGCTCTGGCGTCAGAGCAGGAGTGGGCGTCAGCAGCGGGGTCGGCGCGTCACCGGCCGGGGGGTCCGCCGCGGCGTCGGGACGACGGCGGGGTCAGAGCCGGAAGGGCCTTCTTGTTGGGCTTCTCCGCCCAGGGCGGGCGACTGTTGCGCGCCCACGGGGGACCCTGGTTGCGGCGGAACAGCCACCACAGTCCGAGCACGCCGATGATCGCCACGATGAGGAACACGATCCCCGCGAGCCGCAGGCCACCGTTGCGCGAGCCGTCGTTGATGGCATCGACGAGCGCCTGGGCCCGCTGTGTCGCGAGTGTGACGTCGCCGTCCCTCGCGGCCTGGATGGCCTGCTCGCGGAGCGGAGCGAGGTCCGTCCCGATCATCCCGAACGTCGTCATCATGTCGCGCTCGCGTTCGGTGACCGCGATCGCGTCGGCCACACGCCCGGATGCGGTCGCCCAGTCCTCGGCGAGGTCGGCACCGGCCGTGATCTCGTCGAGCGTCACCGCGCCCTCGAACGACTCGCGAGTCCGTGCTTTCGCCTCGATCTGCGGCAGGCGCTGATCGGCCTGGTCCGCGAAGCGAACCCAGGTCGCAGCCGCGCTCAGGGTGGCGGCCGCGGTCTTGAAGTCGTGCTGCTCGATCGGGCTCGTGAGGATGGCCGGGAGCGTCCAATCAGGCACGGTCGTCTTCAGCTCGGTCAGGCTCTCGCCGATCGTCTTGGCGGTCTGCGCCTGGGCTTCGGCCTCGACGCGTAGGGCCGCCATCTCCGCCGCATCAGCGACGGCCTCGAAGCGAGGCCGGAACTCTGCCGCCGCGCCCGCTTCCGGCAGGTCCTGCTCGGCCTGCCGCGCGGACGCGACGACGATGCGAGCGTCGCGCACGATGTCGAGCGCCTCGGGGATCTGGCGCGGCCGCGATGGGGGCCATGACCGCCGCGGGGATGGCCCAGTCGCCGGCTTCGTGAGCGGCGGCTCGGAGCCCTTCGAGCTCGAACCCGGTCGACTCGGCCTCGTCGCGGACCTCGGCCACGCGGTCGGCGAGATCCGCGAGCTGGTCCGCGCTCGTGGCGCCCTCGAACTCGGCCTGGTAGCGATCCAGCAGCCCGGCCTCGGGCAGCGCCTCGTTGGCCGCGGTCACGTCCTCCGCGACGGAGGTCGCCGGAGCGACGGCGGCCAGCGCGTCATCGAATCGTTGTGCGGTGACAGCGTCGCGGATCCCGACCGGCAGCGTCCACGCCTCGGGAGTCACCACTCGCAGCTCGTTGAGCGGCGGCAGGATGGTCTTCGCGGCCTCGAGCAGGGTGGCGGCCTGGGTCCTGACGAGGGCGAGGTCGTCCAGCGAGGCGGCGGCCTCGAAGTCGGGCTGGATGAACGGCACGAGGCCGGCCTCGGGAAGGAGCTCGTCCGCGGAGGTCAGGTCATCGAGGACGTTGTCCGCCTCGTCGAGAGCGACGGTCGCGTCGTCGAACTGCCACTCGTCCATCTCCCTCCGGACGATGGCCGGAGCGGCGAGTGGCGTCGCGGTGTCGAGGAATGCGTGGTAGCGAGCACGAAGCGCCGAGCGCTGCTCGAGGGCCGTCGGGTCGTCCGCGACCCCGTAGCTCGCGAGGAGGTTCTGGGCGAAGTCGAGGTCCTTGTCGCCCGCCGCGACGAGGCCGCGCTCGTCGACCGCATCGAGGAACTCCATCCAGTCGACGCCGTCCGAGACCGCGCGTCCCGGTTCAGCGTGACCGACGTATTTCTCCTCGGCGTCGAGGAGCGAGGCGATGACCGCCTTGAACTGGTCCTCGCCGATGCGATCGGCGAGCACGCCCATGATCGCGCACGACGCGTCCTGCTGCTCGGTGATGATCGTCTCGACGTCGTCCGGTGCCGAGGGTCGCTCGACCTCCCAGCTCGACAGGTCGAGGTCGGCCGGCACGGTGGAGATGTCAGGGCACGTGACCTCCGGGTTCACGCGGCTCGCGACCCATTGGGCGAGTCCTTCGCGCATCCACCGCTCGCCGAAGCGATCCGCGCCGAACCAGGCGTGGGCCATCTCGTGGTAGGCCCCACCGGCGTGGGCGGCGCACTTGCCCTCGGGGTCCGCCCCGCCGACACCGGCGCACTCGTCGAACTGGACGATGCCGGGTGTGGAGTGGTCGCTCGCGTAGCCGCCGAGCGTCGCCGGCGGTGTCATGCGCACGACGACGGAGCGGTCGCCGGGGATCTCATGGCCCAGGTAGGCCTCGATCTGCTCGAGCGCGGGGATCGCGTTCGCGCGAGCCGGGCCGAGCCACTGCTCCTGATCGCGTGGCGCCTGGAGGATGACCTCGCGATCGGATGGGCCCATGACCCGGCGGTCGGTGGTGAGGTTGCGCTCGACCGTCCCCTCGACGCACGCGAAGAGGTCGCCCGGGTTCTCGACATTGCCTGTCGTCAGGCCGATCGCCTCATCGGTCATCGGCGACCCGGACGTCACCGCGGCATACCGCTCCGGCAGCCGCGCGATGACCTCGCCGCGGTCCGCCGGCTGACCGGTCATGCAGAAGTAGACGTAGGCGGATCCGAGGCGCGCCGGGGTCACCTCGTCGAGCAGGGCGCCGGCATCGAGCGGGTACGTGATCGTGAGGTTGCGCCGCGCACCGGGCTCGAGCTCCGGGATGCTGATATTCATCGACTTCCAGGGGCCGGGCAGGTCGCGGTACTCGCCCGCGCGCTTGACACCCTTCGAGAAGTCGATGAGCGCGTCCTCGACGCCGTCTTCGATGAAGACCGGTCCCCAGGTCTTCGGGCCGGTCGTCTGACCCTCGTTGGCGAGGTTCAGGATGATCCCGACATCGATGCCCTCACCGTCACGGCGGACCGTGTACGTGACGAGGGCGTTCTCGTCGAGCGCCTCCGTCTCGGCGACGGCGGGCACGGCGGCAGCACCGAGCGCGGTCGCCACCACGACCGTCGTGAAGAGACTGGATACGAGGGCGCGGCAGGCCCCAGGTGACATGGGAGGGTCCCCGTATGCGGCGCGTTGGTGATGTGATCCGATAAGACCCGTGCGGTGGCGACGCTACCGCCCGTCGATGAGCCCGGCAAGGCGGACTATCGGTACTACGCGGCCGCAGGACCGCTCACCCATACTGGGTCGGTGTCCATCGCGCGGCTGCGCTGGCTCTATGGCCTCCAGGGAGCGGCGCTCGGCCTCCTCCTGCCCTTCCTCGTCCCGTTGCTGGCCGGCCGGGGCCTGACTGCGACGGAGATCGGACTCGTCCTGGGGGCGTCGGGAATCGTGACGCTCGCATCCTATCCGATGTGGGGGGCACTCGCCGACGGGCGCCTGGGACGGCCTGGCGCGCTCGTGGCATCGGCCGCGGTGGCGGTCGTGGGCGGTCTGTGGCTCGCCGTCGCAGGGTCCGATCCGATCGTCCTCACGGCGGCCGTGTCGGTCGCGCTCGTGGGCGCGATGCCGTGGGGTCCGATCAGCGACGCGATCGCACTGCAGTCCCTCGGCGATCGATCGAGCTCGTACGGACGGTTGCGCGCGTGGGCATCGGTCGGGTGGGCGGCGACCGCGATCGCCGTGGGGCTGGCCTGGGAGCGTGTCGGGGGCTCTGCGATGCCGGTGGCATTCGGCCTGTTCGCGATCACGGTGGCGCTCTCCGTCCTCGTGCCCGGCGGCGTGCGCCTGGCGAGGGCGAGACGCGCCGCGGATCCCCGAGCGACCGAGGAGGCGGCTCGCGGCCGACGCCGATGTCGTCCGACCCGCCACGGTCCGTCGCGAATGGCGGCTCGTCCTCGCGTCCCCGATCCTCCTGGGGTTCCTTGCCGGGCTGCTGATCGTGGCGATCTCGGAGCACGCGACCTGGAGGTACGTGTCCCTGCGCATCCTCGACCAGGGCGGCAGCGCATTCCTGGTCGGGCTCGCGGCCGCGCTGCCCGCGCTCGTCGAGACTCCCGTCTTCCTGGGCTCGCGGCGCTGGGAGCGGATCCTGGGGCTGCGCTGGATGTACGTGGTCGGCGCCCTCGATCTCGTCGGTCATGGCGCTCCTCATGGGGCTCGCGACGGAGGCCTGGATGGTGGCGCTGTTCCGGACGCTCGATGGGACGGCCTACGCGCTCCGTTACATCGGCGTGGTCCTCATCATCGGCGCGCTGCTGCCGATGCGCCTGCAGGCGTTCGGCCAGTCGATCGGCTGGCTCGTGGCGGCGGGCATCGCACCGATCATCGCGGACATCGGCGGTGGGTGGATCTACGACGCGGTCGGCGGGAGCGCGGTGTTCATCGCCTCAGCCGCGCTCGGGGTCCTCGGGGCCATCGTCGTGTTCCTCGCGCTCGCGGGCGCGGGCCTGGGTCGTCGGGTGCCAGCCGGATCACACGAACGGACCGACGGCGGTGCGGCGCCAGTGGTCGGGAACCCTAGGCGCGCAACCCGTGCTCCGGGCGCACCGAGCGCGGCGTCGTGCGTCGCCCCGTCGGCGCCACCCTCGTGCGACTGCACGCAGCCACACGAGCGGCGGAGCGTCGTCCGCGGGAACGAGACACGGCGACCACGGTCTCGAACGATGCGTCCGGTGCACCGGTCGGCGAAGGAACGGCGCGCACAGGCGCGATGACCGCCCGTAGGGGCGCCGGGTGCAACACGACTCGCCGAACGCGGCGTGCCGGGTCAGCACTCACGGGCCCGATGCCGCGAGGCGATCGACCGGGGTCGCTACTCAGCCCGCGGAGGACTCGCGAGCGAGGATCCGTCGGTCCGCTGCCGCTCAGGCGTCGATCCAGGTCCCGCCGATCATCACGCGGCGCACCGCGAGCTCCTCGTCGAGCTCGACGAGGTCCGCCCGCGCCCCGACGGTGAGCCGTCCGCGGTCGGTCTCGCCGAGGAGGTCGGCCGGAGCCGTGCTGGCAGCGACGACCGCGTCGACGAGCGTCGATCCCGCGGCCGCGAGGTTGCGGACGGCGGTGTCGAGGGCCAGCACCGAGCCCGCCAGCGTGGTGCCATCCGCGAGCGTCACGCGGTCGCCCTGGACGAGGATGTCGAGGCCACCGAGCGAGCCGGATGACACGCTCGTGCCGGCGACCGACAGCGCGTCACTGACGAGCACCAGCCGATCGCGCGGTTTCATCCGTGTGATGAGCGGCCACAGCGCGACGTCGACGTGATGGCCGTCCGCGATCAGCTCCGTCCAAACCGCGTCGTCGAGCAGCGCCGCGAGCGCGAGGCCGGGCTCGCGATGGCCGATCCCGGTCATCGCGTTGAAGAGGTGGGTCGTCGAGCGGGCGCCGGCCGCGTACCCCGCCCGAGCCTCGGCGAACGACGCTGCGCTGTGGCCCAGCGAGACGACGACCCCATCGGCGGCCAGGCCCGTGATGAGCTCGAGCGCCCCGGGCAGCTCCGGCGCGACCGTGATGACCCGGAGGCCGTCGCGCAGCGGCTCGAGATCGGCCTCGGAGACGTCGACCGGGTGGCGGAGGTGCTCCGGGCGATGCGCCCCCTTGCGCTCGGGGTTCAGGAACGGCCCCTCGAGGTTCAGGCCGAGAGGCTGCGCTCCGACTGGTGGCGCCACCGGCCGCCAGCCGCGGACGTCGGCCGCGAACCGCTGCAGCGTCGCGATCGGCGCCGTCACGGCGGTCGGGAGGAAGGCCGTCACGCCACGTCGCGCCAGCGCTCGCGCCATGCCCGATAGCGCCGCCGGGCCATCCATCGCGTCGTGGCCGCCCCAGCCATGGACGTGGATGTCGATGAAGCCGGGCACGATCACGGATCCGACCGATCGCGATCCGACCGGTGCGGCCGACCCGGGCAGGCTCGCTCCGTCCGGTTCGACCGCGGCGATCCGGTCGCCCTCGACGACGAGTCGCCCGGCGACGATGGAATCGGGCAGGACGAGCCGTCCGACGAGCTCGGTGCGCGACCCCATGGACCCGGGCAGCCTCAGGGCGCCGTGAGCGCGCCGGACCCGTCGGCCGCGCGCTCGGCACCGTGCACGGCCGCGCCGATGGCGCCCGCCCACGTCCCGAGCTCGGCGAGCACGACCTCGACCCGGTCGATCGGGGTCGTCACGACCCGGCGTCGCAGCTCCGCCACGATCGGCTCGATGATGAAGGGGCCCGCGCTCGACCAGCCGCCGCCGAGGATGATCCGCTGCGGCGTGAGGATCGTGACCGCGTTCGCGAGGCCGATCCCGAGATAGCGTCCGATCTCGGCGAGCCCGGCGATCGCGCGCTCGTCGCCCGCCCGCGCCGCCTCGATCGCCGCCTGCGCGGAGACCGTGCCGCACGCCTGCGCGACCTGGTCGGCACGCGCATAGGCCTCGACGCAGCCGCGATCGCCGCATCCGCACAACGGCCCGTCCGGGTCGATCGTCTGGTGGCCGAACTCACCGGCCTGGCCTCGAAAGCCCTGGACGACCCGGCCGTCGAGCGCGAACACCCCGCCGATCCCCGTCCCGAGCGTCAGCCCGATGAACGTGTCGATCCCGCGGCCTGCCCCGAATCGCAGCTCGGCCATCCCGAACGCGCGCGCGTCGTTGATGACCGCGGTGGGCAGCTTCGAGGCTGCCGCGAGTGGCTCGCCGACGGGCGTCGCGGACCAGTCGCCGGGAACGTTGGTCATGAACGTCACGACCCCGGTCTCGGGCATGTAGAGGCCGGGCACCGCGACGCCGAGGCTCGCGACCCGGCCGTCCTCGGCGTCCCGGATCGTGACGGCGAGCTCGCCCAGCTGCTCGACGACCGAGGCCTCTCCCCGCGAGATGTCCGTCGGGACCTGGTCCTGCCGGACCGTCCGCCAGTCGTCGCCGGCGCGCTCGACGACCGCCCACTTGACGTTGGTGCCCCCGAGGTCGAGGCCGATATGGCGGGTCGTCACATCCATGGCAGTCGCGGGCCTGGTCAGCGCTCCTCCGTGACGCGCACGTACAGGGCGGTGACGGCCAGGACGATGAGCCCGAAGAGGATGCGCGCGAGTCCCCTCGGGCATCTGGAGGACGGTCAGAAGCGTGGCCAGCACCGCAGGATGAGCGCACCGACGATGCTGCCGGTATACCCGCCGCGCCCGCCGAAGATCGACGTGCCGCCGATGACCGCGGCCGCCACCGACGGCAGCAGGAACGGCATCGACCAGCGACGAGCGTCGTCGCCTTGATGAGCCCGACGTAGATGAGCCCGCCGATGCCCGCCAGCAGCGCGGACAGGACGTAGAGGACGACGAGGACCTGCCAGACGCGCACGCCAGAGAGGCGCGCCGGCCGCTCGTTGTCGCCGACCGCGTAGAGCAAGCGGCCGAAACCGGTCCGCCGCAGCCGAAGCTGATGAGCGAGCGCGAGCGGGATGAAGACGAGCAGCGAGTTCGGCAGCCCGAAGGACCGGCCCGTCCCGAGCCACGCGAGCACTCGGCGGGGACCTCGACGCTCGCTGCCCAGGACGCTACGCTGGTAGACGAGCAGGAAGCCCGTCGACGACCAGGCCCATCGCCAGGGTCATGATCAGGGGATGGACCCGCAGCACCCCGATCCCGATGCCGTTGACGAGGCCCGACCAGGGCGATCGCCGGGACCAGCGACAGCGGGATCGCGACGATCGGGTCCATAGGTCGGGGTCTGCGTGGCCATGATGAACAGGCGCGTCGTCGCGACCGTCGCCGACCGAGAGGTCGATGCCGCCGGTCAGCATCGTCAGCGTCTGCGCACGCCGCGAGGATGGCCAGCGGGATCGCGAACTTCAGGATGTTGGTGAGCCAGAGTTCGTTGATGATGCCCGGCCGCGTGATCGTCCAGCGCGACCATGAGCAGGACGAGCGAGCTCGGATGAGCGGGATGAGCGGGAAGTCGCGCATGAGTCGCGCGCAGCCCGCTGCCGTGAGCCACGCGGGACGCTGCCCGCCCACGACGTCGGAGGCGCCGGTCATGCCCGGCGTCCCGTCGGAGCGCCGCGGCCGCGCCGAGCATGACGACGCCCGACCATGATCGCGCCCTCGACGATCTGGTCGACGTACGGGGTCGACCGACAGAAGGTCAGGTCCTGGCGCGCACGAGGCGCAGGATGAAGACGGCGACGATCGGGCCGACGAGCCCGCCACGGCCGCCGGCCAGGCTGACGCCGCCGAGCACGACGGCCGCGACGCTGGCGAGCAGGTAGGGTCCGTGGACCGGGTCGCCGTTGCCAGTCAGCATCGTCAGCGAGAGGCCGCCCATCGCTGCGAACAGTCCGGTCAGCGCATAGGACAGCGACCTTCGTTCGCGAGACCGTCGACCCCGCTCCGGAACGCTGCGACCGGGTCGTCCCGATCGCGTACATCGACAATCCGAGAGTCGAGCGACGCAGCGGGATCCAGACGATGCCGATCGACCACGATCAGGACGACGAGCGCTCGTGGCACCCACTCGGTCGTGCGGCGGGAGCCGCGCCCGACACGCGGTCACGAAGCCAGCGAGCCGCCGAGCCCCGCCCGGTGTGTCAAGGACGAGCAATGCCACACCCGCCCAGACGAACAGCATCGCGAGCGTGACGATGATGTCCGGCACGCGGGAGAGCGACGACGGCGTCCCGTTGATGGCGCCGATGACGACCCCGAGGCCGAGGACGACCGCGACCGCGGGCACGCCGCACTCGTCGCTCGCTCCGTCCATGAGACGAGCGGCCACGACGCTGGTCAGTGCCATCATCGAACCGATCGACAGGTCGACCCCACCCGTCAGGACCGCAACGTCTGGCCGACCGCGGCGAGACGCGCAGGGCAGGACCGCGATCGCAAGGTTGCCGAAGCGCCTGCGCGCCGAAGCTCGGCTGGATGATCCTCGTGAACAGCAGCAGGACGCCGAGGAGCACCCACAGGCCGATCATCCAGGTGCTCCGACGCACGGCCCGCACGCATCCGACGCGAACGGCGACCGCGGCTGGACCACGCTCGACGAGCGGTCATGCCGGCTTCCCCTGCACGGCGGTCAGGCTCCTCGCCGGGCCGAGCCCGTGCGCCGCACGCATGAGCGTGGGCTCGTCCGCCTCGTCGGCGCGCGATCTCGGCGACGATCCGACCTCCGAACATGACGACGTCCGATCGCAGGCGAGCTGGACCTCCTCGAGCTCGGACGTGTAGAGCAGGACCGCGGCGCCCGCCTCCGCGAGGTCCCTGAGGAGCTGGTAGATCTGCCGCTTCGTGCGGATGTCGATGCCTCGCGTCGGGTCGAAGCACAGCATCGTCCGGACGCCCTCCAGCGATCCAGCGCGCGATCGTCACCTTCTGCTGGTTGCCGCCCGGAGAGGCGGCGCACCTCGCGCTGCGCTCGCGTGTCGATCTCCAGGCGGTCGATCGCCCGGTCGATGCGCTTCTTCTCGGCGCCCATGTCGATGGGTCCCCAGCGTCGCGGCCTCGCTGAGAACGGCAGGGCGATGTTCTCCCGGACCGAACGCTGCAGGAGCAGCGCCTCTACCCGATTCGCCGGCACGTACACGATGCCCTCGCGATGGCGTCCGCCGGGTGGCCGAAGCGAACGGTACGACCATCGAGGCGGATTCGCCACCGTCCGCCTTCCGTGAGCCAGCCAGCGCTTCGAACAGCT
>CAVZTA010000018.1:0-92637 GCA_963778025.1 uncultured Chloroflexia bacterium
TGCGCCGTCGGGGTCTCCGACGGCGCAGCGGGTCGCGGTGCGACGGGGCCGGGTCAGCCGGACGGCGTGAGCCACACCGGGTAGTCGCGGATGTCCTGCGGGGTGCCGTCCTTGGCGGAGCGGTCATACACGCGGAGCGTGCCCCACTGCGCCTTGGTCACGGTGTACGGGAGCGTGAAGTCGAAGGACCCCCAGCAACCGGTCCCGCAGGTCGCCATCTCCATCCGGTCGATGAGGGTCTTGCCGTTCGCATCCATGATCCGGCCGCGGAACGTGGCCTCGAAGACGTTGGACAGCCCCGTGATGTGGGCGCTGCTCGACTGCGCCGCGCCCCACGCCGGGCGGTCGACGAAGATCGGCGCCACCTGGTCGCGGTACATGACGCGCGTCTGGGGCTTGTCCAGCGCGACGCCTTCACCGCCGAACTCGTCGACCGGCTGGCCATCGAGCAGGACGGTCACCGCCTTGACGTTCGAGAACTGCGTGAGCGTGTAGACGACCTGGGCGAGCCGGCCACGGACGGAGGCGCTGCCGCCGCCGCTCTCGAACTCGCGTGACAGGTCGACCGTGGCGATGCCGTTCTCGATGGAGATGTTGAGGAGCGTCACGCCGTCGGGGACGGCGGTCACGATCTTCGGCGAGGCGTTCGCCTCCTTGGCGATCGGGCCCGCGAGGAGGGCGTTCATCGCGGCGCGCGCGACGGCCTTCGTCTGGGGGATCTCGCGGAGGACCGGGACGAGGAAGGGTCCGTCACCGGCCGGGTCCTCGAGGAGGAAGTAGGCGCGGACGATCGTGGTACCGACCGGGCTGGCCGTCGGGGCGACGGTGGGCGTCGGCGTCGGGCTCGGCGGCTCCTCCGACGGGGAGTCGCTCGGCGTGACCGAGGGCTCCACGGTCGGCGACTCGCTGCTGCCGGGCGTGGGGTCGGGGGAGCCGGTGTCGACGGATGCCGCCGGCGTGCCGGGCGGCGGCGGGATGGTGCCGGCATCCCCGACGCTGGGGCCGCAGGCGGTGAGGAGCGTGGCGACGGCGAGAAGCGCCACGACACCGAGGTGACGGTGCTGGGTGGTCATGACGGGCCTCAGGAAGCGGGTTCCATCTGCGGCGCAGCCTCGCCCGCCTCGGTGTCGGCCAGCGCACCCGGCGGTAACCGTTCGGTGACAGGGAGACGGAGCGTGAACACGAGCCCGCCGCCCGGTCGTTCGCGCGCGCTGAGCGAGCCGCCGAGGAGCGCGGCGTGCTCGGCGGCGATGGCCAGCCCGAGGCCGCTGCCGCCGGGCCGCGACGCATCGGCCTTGGCGAAGCGTTCGAACAGCCCGGGCAGGCGGTCGGCGGGGACACCCGGTCCGCGGTCCGCCACCTCGAGGAGCACCGCATCCCGCCCGTCGCGGCCGAGCGAGACGTCGACCGCCGCGCCGGGGGCGTGCTCGCGCGCGTTGTCCAGCAGGTTGCCCAGGATCCGGTCCAGGCGGCGAGGGTCGGTCTGCACGATGAGCTCCGGATCGCGTGCCTGGAGCGTCGCCGCGGGCAGGCGGGCGGCGATCGTCGCCCGCACGAGACGGACGAGATCGATCTCCGTGAGCAGGATCTGCTCCGCGTGGGCGTCGAACCGCGACAGCTCCATGAGGTCCTCGACGAGCACCCGCAGGCGCCCGACATCGGTCACCAGGAGCTCGGCGGGCCGCCGGGCGTCCGGCGGCAGGTCCGGGAGTCGGGCCTCGAGCAGCGAGGCCTCTGCGACGAGCGCGGTGAGCGGCGTCCGCAGCTCGTGCGACACGTCCGCCACGAACCGCTTGTTCTGGGTCTGGGACGTCTCGAGGTTCGCGATCGTCCCCTCGAGGGTGGCCGCCATCGCGTCGATGCTGGACGTCAGCCGGCCCAGCTCGTCCTTCCGGCCGAGACCGATGCGCGTCGACAGGTCGCCCGCCTCGATCCGGTTCGCGGCCCGAGCCGCGGCATCGACCGGTCGCAGGATCCCGCGCGCGATGAACCCGGCCGCGAGCACCGCCACGAGGATGAGGAGCAGGGCCCCGCCGCCCAGACCGAGGCGGAACTGGGCCAGCGCCTCGTCGATCGAGGCCGCCTCGGAGACGAAGAAGAACGTCGGTCCGCCGCCGGCCGGCCGGCCGCCGAACACGAGGATCGGCCGGCCCTCAGGGTCGTGGGACCACGCCCAGCCGAGCTGCCCCGCATCGACGATCCGCCGCAGGTCGTCGGGGATCTCGGTCGCCGCGAGGGGCGCGGGGTCGGCCCACGGTTCGCCGGCCGGGAACTCCACGATGGTCCCGCCCTCTCGAGGCGAGCGGAACACGAGTTGCGCCGGCAGCGGACTCGCCTCGAACGCGGCGAGGTCCGTGCCGGGGCCAAGCTCGGCGGCCGGCCAGAGCACTGACAGGTTGAACACCGCCTGGTTGCGCGCGTCGTTCCAGAGCCGGTCGTGCAGGGACGCATCGACGAACGCGTAGGCCCCGATGCCCAGCACGGCCGCGGTCAGGGCGACGAGCGCGACGAGCGTGAGCGAGAGCCGGGCGCGCAGCCCGCCCATCGTCAGCGGTCGCCCGGCCGGGGCGGGGTCGTCGTCACGGGCGCATCGCCTTGTAGCCGACACCCCGCACGGTCAGGATGAGCTCCGGGTTGGCGGCGTCGCGCTCGACCTTGGCGCGCAGCCGCCCCACCGCCACGTCCACGAGGCGCGAGTCGCCGAGGAAGTCGTAGCCCCACACGCCGTCGAGGAGCTGCTCGCGCGAGAACACCTGGCCGGGCCGCCGGGCGAGCTCCACGAGGACGTCGAACTCGGTGCGGGTGAGCGGGATCGCCGTCCCGTCGCGGTCGACGGTGCGCGCCGGGACGTCGATGCGCAGCGGACCCAGGCGCAGCACGTCCGACTCGGCCGGCGTCGGCTCTCGCGCGCGCCGCCGCAGCGCCGCGCGCACCCGAGCGATGAGGACCGCCATCTCGAACGGCTTCGTGACGTAGTCGTCGGCGCCGGACTCGAGCCCGACGACGACGTCGATCGTGTCACCGCGGGCGGTCAGCATCACGACCGGCACGGTCGAGTCACGCCGGATCTCGCGGCACACCTCGAGGCCGTCCATCCGCGGCAGCATCACGTCGAGCAGGACGAGGTCCGGCTGCTCCGAGCGCGCCTTGGCGAGCCCTTCGACGCCATCGACCGCCGTCGTCACCTCGAACCCCGCGCCGCGCAGGCCGAGGGCGGTGATCTCGCGGATCGACGCGTCGTCCTCGACGAGCAGGATCCGGCCGTCCATCAGTCGGCCACGCGGTGGTACGGCCATCCGGACAGGTGCGCGCGCCGGCTCTTGCCCTCGTGGAGCAGGTCGAAGCGGACCCGTTCCGGACCGCCGGCGTCGTCGCCCAGCCGGAACGAGCCGTCGCCGAGCGGGACGAGCGGCTGCTCCGGCTCCGCGCCGTCGGGGGTGTCGGGGAACAGGAGCCACAGCCGGTCACCCCGCAGGACGATGCGGAAGAGCGGGGTCCACGGGCTGAACGAGCGGTAGGTGCCGACATGGGCGTGCAGCGCCGGGTCGGGATCGGGGAGCGCTCGCGGGCTCGCGCCGTCGCGCACGTAGCGCGTGCCCCCATGCCACAGCTCGAGGGCAGCCTGGCCGTCCGCGCCGCGGTCCGCACGCAGCAGGAACCGATCCCACGCAGGGTGCGGCGCGAGGTGGTGGTCGTCGTCCCACGACTCGAGCTCGATCAACTCGTCGTCGATGCGCATCGAGAGTCGCCCGTCGGCAGCGACCAGGTCGAACGTCGTCGTCCCGGCCACGGCCCGCCATCGGCCGGTGAGCTCGTCCTGATGGCCGGCTCCCACCTCGGTCGGCGTCGCCTCGCGTGGGTCCGGCCCGTCCCGGAGCTCGCGGGCCGTCGCGATCAGCAGGCGCGAGAGCTGCCCGGGCGAGCCGTAGCCGTTCATCAGCACGATCGCACCGAGGCCGCTCTCCGGCTCGATCGAGAGCATCGCGACGTAGCCCACCATCCCGCCGGTATGGCCGACGAACGTCCGCCCGCCGACCACGCGGGTCCCGAGCGCGAAGCCGTAGCCGAACCCGTCGTCGACGGGGACCGGTTCGACCATCCGCTCCCAGGCGGCCGTGCTCACGAGGCCGTCGCCGCGCCGCAGCAGCAGCCGCGCGAAGATCGCCATGTCCGCGGCGGTCGAGGCGATCGACCCATCCGCGGTGTCGGTCTCGAGCCAGGTCGCGGCGACGAGCGGCATGCCCGGGTGCCCGATGCGGTCGTCGGCCCAGGCATGCCCGACGGCGAGCCGCGCACGGCCGTCGTTCGTGATCGACGGCGCGGTGTCGGACATCCCGAGCGGCTCGAGGATCCGCCGCCGGATGACCTCGGGGTACGGCCGCCCGTCGACCGCTTCGAGGACCAGACCCAGCGTCTTGTAGCCGACGTTCGAGTAGTGGAAGCGCTCGCCCGGCCGGGCGCTGGGGGTGAGGTCGCGCAGGGCCCAGACCTGCCCGAACGCGTCCGGCGAGCCATCGATGCCGGCGGTGATCCCGGAGCGATGGCGCAGCAGGTGCTCGAGCGTGATGGGCTCGTCGCCCGGGACGCGGAACCAGGGGAGGTGGCGGGTCACCGGGTCGCCCGGATCGAGCCGGCCCTCGTCCGCGAGCTGCATCAGCGCCAGCGCGGTGAACGTCTTGCCGATGGAGCCGATCTCGAACCGGTGGTCGGGCCGGACCGGTGTCCCACTCGCGCGTTCGGCGTCGCCCGCGCACGCGACCAGCAGCGTCCGGTCGCGATCCGTGATGGCGGCCGCGATCCCGGGCGTGCGTCCCTCGGCGAGCGCGGCGGCGAGCAGCGCGTCGGCGCGCTCGGCAAGGCCTTCGATCGAGGCGACAGGCGTGACGGTCACGGCGGCACGGTAGCGCAGCCTTGCGCGATCGGTGTAGGCGCTCCTACCGGCGTCGCTCCGCGCTCCAGCTCGCGGAGGCGATCGTCGGAGATCCCGAAGTGGTGCGCGACCTCGTGGCGGACGGTGTCGATGACGGCCTCGCGCTGCGAGGCCAGGTCGTGATGCCGCCGGGTCAGCGGTCCGCGGAAGATCGTGATCTTGGCCGGGATCGGCACGTTCTCGGCGCCGTACGCGGTTCGCGCCACACCCTGGTAGAGCCCGTACAGGCCACGGGCGTTGACGGCCGCGAGCTGCTCCGGCGTGGCCTCGTCCTGGATGACGATCGCGACGCCGCCAAGGTGCACGCGAAACGCCTCCGGGAGCCCATCGAGCGCCTCGAGCACCCAGTCCTCGAACGGATCGTCGACGGGTCCGACGGCGTCCGGCGAGGCCACGTCCATCGGCGGACCGTAGCATCCCGCGGCGCGATCGACGCATCGGTCGGGATCACCGGGCCGGTACCATCGGGGTCCCGTGACGACCCTGGCGCCCAACGACTTCACCCATCTGCACGTCCACTCGGAGTTCAGCCTTCTCGACGGGCTGGGGCGCATCACCGATCTCGTCGACACGGCCGCGAAGCACGGCTTCGACAGCCTCGCCCTCACCGATCACGGCGCGCTCTACGGGGCGGTCGCGTTCTACCAGGCGACGACGAAGGTCGGCATCAAGCCCATCATCGGGGTCGAGACGTACGTCGCGCGCCGGTCGATGCTCGACAAGGAAGGCAAGGCCGACAGCCAGCCCTTCCACCTCATCCTCCTCGCGACGGACTTCACGGGCTACCGGAACCTCACCCGGCTGGTGACCGACGCGCACGTCGACGGCTACTACTACAAGCCCCGCATCGACCGTGAGCGGCTCGCGAAGTACAGCCAGGGTCTGGTGGGCCTCAGTGCCTGCCTCGGCGGGGAGATCCCGAAGGCGCTCGAGGTCGAGGACTGGGAGCTCGCCCGCAAGCTCGCCGGTGAGTACGGCGACATCTTCGGCAGGGACCGCTTCTTCCTCGAGCTCCAGGACCACGGCATCCCGGAGCAGCGCCGGCTGAACGAGCAGCTGCTGCGTCTGGGGCCCGAGACGGGCCTGCCGCTGGTCGTCACCAACGACCTGCACTACGTCCACCGCCAGCAGCACGAGGCACACGACGTCCTGCTGTGCGTCGGCACGGGCAACAACCTCGACACCCCGAACCGCCTGAAGTTCGAGACGGAGGACTTCTACCTGAAGTCCGCGGCCGAGATGGCGGCCCTGTTCCCGGACCAGCGGGACGCGCTGCTCGCCACGCGGCGCATCGCCGAGATGGTCGACCTGGAGCTGCCGCTGGGGCAGCTGCGCATCCCGCACTTCCCGGTCCCCGACGGCGAGACCGTCGACACCTGGCTGACGAAGGAGTGCCAGCGCGGGCTGGAGCAGCGCTATGCGACGGTCACGCCGGAGCTCCAGGCGCGGCTCGACTACGAGCTCGGCGTCATCTGCTCGATGGGCTACGCGGGCTACTTCCTGATCGTCGCCGACTTCGTGCGCTTCGCCCGCGAGCAGGGGATCGCGACGACCTGCCGGGGCAGCGCGCCGGGCAGCATCGTCACGTACACGCTGGGCATCACGCCGGTCGACCCGATCCTCTACGGGCTGCCGTTCGAGCGGTTCCTCAACCCCGACCGCGTGACGATGCCCGACATCGACGTCGACTTCGAGGACGAGCGACGGGACGAGGTCATCAACTACGTCAGTCGCAAGTACGGCCAGGACCACGTCGCCCAGATCATCACGTTCGGCACGATGCTCGCCCGGGCCGCGATCCGCGACGTCGGCCGGGTGATGGGCATGGGCTACGGCGACGTCGACCGCATCGCCAAAGCGGTGCCGGACCAGCTCGGGATCAGGCTCGACGAGGCGATCGCGCAAAGCCCGCAGCTGCGCGAGATGCATGACGGCGATCCGCAGATCTCCAAGCTGCTGGACCTCGCCCGCCAGCTCGAGGGCGTCGCGCGCAACGCGAGCACGCACGCCGCGGGGGTCGTCATCTCGCGCGAGCCGCTCACGGAGCTGATGGCGCTCCAGAAGGCGACCAACTCGGACGCGCTCATGACCCAGTACGAGATGCATGCCATCGAGGCGCTCGGGCTGCTCAAGTTCGACTTCCTCGGGCTGTCGAACCTGACGATCCTGCGCCAGGCCGTGGATCTCATCCGCGAGCACCACGGCGCGTCCATCGACCTCGACCGGATCCCGCTCGACGACGCGAAGACGTTCGAGCTGCTGGCCTCGGGCGAGACGACCGGCATCTTCCAGCTCGAGTCGGCGGGCATGCGCCGCTACATCCGCGAGCTGCGCCCGACGTCGGTCTACGACCTGGCGGCGATGGTCGCCCTCTACCGACCAGGCCCGATGGACAACATCCCGGCGTACATCCGCCGGAAGCATGGCCAGGAGCCGGTCTCGTTCCTCCACCCGCTGCTCGAGCCCTATCTGGACAAGACCTACGGGATCTTCGTGTACCAGGAGGACATCATGGCCGCGGCCATGGCCCTCGGCGGGTTCACCGGCCCCGAGGCCGACACGCTGGGCTACGCGATCCGCAAGAAGAAGTCGAGCGTCCTCCGCGCCCAGAAGGAGAAGTTCGTCAGCCAGGCCGCGGGGCGCGGCGTCGAGCCGCAGGTCATCGACGCGGTGTTCAAGGCGTTCGAGCCGTTCGAGCGCTACGGGTTCAACAAGGCACACGCCACCTGCTACGGGCTGATCGCGTACCAGACGGCCTACCTCAAGGCCAACCACACGGTCCCGTACATGACCGCGGTCCTGTCCGCGTTCCGCGACAACGCGGAGAAGGTCGCCGCGGCGATCGCCGAGTGCCGGCGGATGGGCATCGACGTCCGCCCGCCGGACGTCCATCGGAGCGGTCTCCACTTCACGGTCGAGGGCGAAGCGATCCGGTTCGGCCTGCTGGCGGTGAAGAACGTCGGCGAGGGCGCGATCGAGTCGATCATCGCCGCGCGCGACGAGGGCGGGCCGTTCAAGTCCCTGGCTGACCTGTGCACCCGCATCGACCTTCGCCTCGCGAACCGCAAGGTGCTGGAGTCGCTCGCCAAGGTCGGCGCGCTGGATGCCGTGGGACATCCGGCCCAGATCCTCCTGGGGCTGGACGACGCGCTGGCCACGGGTCAGGCGGCGCAGCGCGACCGCATCAGCGGGCAGACGTCACTGTTCGAGATGGGCGGTGAGGACCTCCAGATCCTCGAGCGACCGCTCCCGGTCACGCCCGACACGCCGGTCCGCGAGCGGCTCCGCTGGGAGAAGGAGCTCCTCGGCCTGTACCTCTCCGGACACCCGATGGGTGAGGTCGCGAACGCGATCAGTGCGTATACGCAGACCTACAGCGGGGATCTCCGCTCCGACGCCTCGCTCGACGGTCAGCGCGTGGTCCTCGGCGGCATCGTGACGGGCGTGCGCGTGGTGCTCACGAAGGCCAGGTCGACGATGGTGATCGCGACGCTGGAGGACCTGCAGGGGACGCTGGAGGTCGTCGTGTTCCCGCGGACGTACGAGGCGACGACGGAGATGTGGCGGGAGGGCCGGATCCTGCTGGTCGCCGGCAAGGTCGACCATCGCGGTGGTGGCGAAGGCGCCTCGCTGCTGGCCGATGCGGTGTGGGACTGGGAGGAGGCCGCCGCTCGAGGGCCGGAGGCGTTCCAGCGCGAGGTCGGGTCGGTGGAGCGGGGGCGTCGGCGGCCCGGCTCGAACGGGAACGGGAATGGGAACGGGACCGACCGGGCGTATGGCGCGGGCCGGGGCGCGCCGACCGACCCGACGGCGCCGCTCACCGGTGTGCCCGTCGGGCCGGGCCGGCCGGTGCCGAGCGTGTCGCCGCTGCGTGCGTCGGCGGCGATGCCCGTCGGCGGTGACGGGGCGTCGCTGCCCCCGATCGCGCCGCCGGTGCCCGTGACCACATACGGCGAGTCCGATGGCTTCGCGGAAGCGTCCGCCGACGATCACGATGAACCGCCGCTCCCCGAGGAGGCGCGTGCCGCCGCGGTCAGCGCCGCCCACGCGCCGTCGACGGCCCTCGAGGCGGGCCCGAACCAGGTCCTCCACGTTCGGTTCATCCGCGGCGCCGGGCCGGAGCGCGTCGTCGACGCGATGCAGGCGTTCCGTGCCCTGCTCCGCGAGCGTCCCGGCGCGACCCGCGTCGTGGTCCACGTCCCGGCGCCCGGCGGGTCGGCGCTGCCGATGGAGCTCCGCGGGGTCGCCTACGACGCGGAGCTCCTGGCGGAGGTCCGCCGGCGACTGGGCGAGGGCATCGTCGACCTGGCGCTGGGATGAGCGGCGGGGCGGCGCCCAGCGAGGTCACCGCCGACGGGAGCCCCGTCGCGGTCTATCGGGCGCTGCCCGCGAACGGCGAGCCAGAGCGGATCCACGGGGCGATCCCCGCCGGCGCGACGGTGCTCGAGCTGGGTGCGGCGGTCGGACGCGTGGCCGGCCCGCTGGCACGCCTCGGTCACGCGGTCACCGGCGTCGATGACTCGCCCGCGATGCTCGCGGCGATGGATCCCGACGTCAGGGGCGTGCTCGGGGACGCCCGGACGATCCGCCTCGGTCGGACGTTCGATGCCGTCCTCCTGCTGAGCCATCTGCTCGATGACCCGGACGCGGAGCGCTTCCTCGAGACGGCCGTCGCGCATCTCGAGCCCACGGGCGTGCTGGTCGCGGAGGTCTACCCCGAAGGCATGGACTGGGCGCCGCTGGTGGGTGTCCCGAACGCCCTGGGGCCCGTGACCATCACCGTGACCCGGGCGACGGTCGACGGCACATCGATCGATGCGAACGTGCGCTACGAGCTCGACGGCCGGAGCTGGGACCAGCCGTTCGTCGCCCGCCTGCGCACGACCGACGAGCTGACCCAGCTCCTCTCCCGCCATGGACTCGGGATCGAGCGCTGGCTCGATCGGCCGGGCTGGTTCGTCGCCGCCCGCCGCTGACGATGGATCGTGGCGCGCTCGCGAGCTCGATGGTCGCGACCCGCCCGACCGTGCCCCTGGAGCGCCTGAGCGAGCTGCTCCAGGCGCACTGGGCGGTGGATGCGTCCAGCCTCGAGGCGCTGCCGTCCGAGCGCGATCAGAACATGCGCGTCGACGTCGGGGAGCCGCCCCGGCCGCGATGGGTGCTGAAGATCGCGAACCCGGCCGAGGATCCGGCGTTCCTCGATGCCCAGGAGGCCGTCGGCCTGCGGCTGGTCGCCGCCGGCGCTCCCCGTCGCCCGGTCGATCCCGCCTCTGAACGCGGCTGGGCCGGTCCTCGAGGGGACCCCGCATGGGCCGGCACGGGTCCGGCTCGTGAGCTGGCTGGAGGGCCGCCCGCTGGCGACCATGCAGCAACGGCCCGGTGACCTGCCGCGGGCGATCGGTGACCTGATGGGCCGGGTCACCGCGGCCCTCGCCGGCCTCGAGCATCCCGGCGCGCGGCGCCCGTTCCAGTGGGACCTGGCGCGAGCGGTCGAGACGGTCGAGCGCGGCCTGCCCGAGGTCGAGGATCCCGAGCGGCGGCGGCGCCTGGCGCGGCGCCTCGAACGGCTGCGGACGATCACGCCCGAGGTCGCGAGGCTCCGCCGGAGCGTCATCCACAACGACGCGAACGACCACAACCTGCTGGTCGACGACGCCGCTCGCATCGCCGGGCTGCTCGACCTGGGCGACATGGTCCACAGCGCGACCGTCGCCGAGCTGGCGGTCGCCCAGGCCTACGCGATGCTCGACCAGCCCGACCCCTTCGGTGTCGCCGCGGCGGTCGCGGCCGGCTTCGACAGACACGTCGAGCGCACCGCCGAGGAGCGTGCGCTCGAGCGTGACCTGATCCTCGCGAGGTTGTCGATCAGCGTCGCCATCTCGGCCCACCAGGCCACGCTCGACCCGGATCCGTATCTGCGGATCTCCGAGGCGCCGGTCTGGCGGCTCCTGGAACGGCTGGACCCGCTGCCGTGACCGACGACCTTCGCGCGCGCCGGGCGGCGACGTTCGGCACGGCGCTGTCGCTGAGCTACCGCGAGCCGCTCCACATCGTCCGGGGCGAAGGCGCGTACCTGTACGACGCCGACGGCAACGCCTATCTCGACGCGGTGAACAACGTCGCCCATGTCGGCCACGCCCATCCCCGGGTCGTCGAGGCGGCGACCCGCCAGATGAGGCTCCTGAACACGAACACGCGGTATCTCCACGAGACGACCGTCGCGTACGCCGAGCGGCTCGCCGCGCTCCTCCCCGAGGGCCTCGACGTCGTCTGGCTCACGAACTCCGGCTCGGAGGCGAACGAGCTCGCTCTCCGGCTCGCCCGGGCGGCGACCGGCCGGCGTGATGTGGCCGTCCTCGACGGCGCCTACCACGGCAACACGAGCGGGCTCGTCGACATCAGCCCGTACAAGTTCGCCGGTCCCCGTGGCGACGGTCGGCCGCCGCACGTCCATGTCGCACCGCTTCCCGACGCCTACCGCGGACGCCGGCGGGACAGCGGACCGCCGTCGGCCGCGACGGGAGCGGCCTACGCGGATGACGTCGAGGCGACCCTTCGCGAGGCCGCCGCGGACGGCCACCCACCCGGCGCGTTCATCGCCGAGTCGTTCCCGGGTTCTGCCGGACAGGTCATCCCGCCGCCGACGTTCCTCGCCCGCGCCTTCGCCAACGCCCGCGCGCGCGGCGCGCTCGCCATCGCCGACGAGGTCCAGACGGGGTTCGGACGGGTCGGCGCTCCGGACTGGTGGGCGTTCGCGGTCCAGGGCGCAAGCCCGGATGTCGTGACCCTCGGAAAGCCCATCGGGAACGGCCATCCGCTCGGTGCGGTGATCACCACGCGTGCCATCGCCGACGCGTTCGGGCGCGGGCCGGAGTACTTCAACACCTTCGGCGGCAACCCCGTCTCGGCGGCGATCGGGATGGCCGTGCTCGATGTCATCGAGGAGGAGGGTTTACGCGAGCGGGCCGCCAGCATCGGCACCCGTCTGCTGGCCGGCGTGCGGCGTCTTGCGGCCGAGCACGAGGCGATCGGCGACGTGCGCGGCGTCGGGATGTTCCTCGGCGTCGTCCTCGTCACCGACCGGGCGACCCGCGAGCCCGATGCGAGGCTCGCGGAGGCCGTCGTGGAGCATGCCAAGGCGCGCGGCGTCCTGCTGTCGACCGATGGCCTCGACCATGAGGTCCTGAAGGTCAAGCCGCCGCTGGTGTGGGGCGAGACCGAGGCGGACCGGCTGCTCGAGGTCGTCGACGAGGGGCTGCGCCGGGCGCGCCGTTGACCCGTCACGGCACATGAAGCGGCCGGCGCCCCCATCGGGAAGGGCGCCGGCCGAAGGTGATCGGGACGGGCGCGGGACGCGCCCGGAGCGGTGCGGGCGGAACGTCAGGCGGCCGCGGGATCCGTCGACGGGTCGTACTCGGCCGCGCGGACCGCCGCGAACAGGATCGTGCCGAGGATGAGGATCGTCACGCCGATGCCGGCGCCGTCGAGGGCGGGCTTCTCGGTGAGGGCGTTGCCGAACATCAGGAGGACGCCCGCGACCGCGTCGACCGCGGCGATCCCGAGGGCGAGCTGGAGCGCCCAGCGAGCGCCGAGCACGGTCCCCACCGCTGCCACCACGTGTGCCAGGCCGAAGATCGCGATGAGCGGCACGACCGGCTGGACGGCGCGGAGCGAGGCGAGGTCCGCGGTGTTCGCGACGACGGACCCGCGGGTGACCATGTCGAGGGCGACGGACACGCCGAACGCGCCGGCCGCGAGCACGAGCCCGCCGAACAGCATGATCCCGACGGCGACGACGCGGCCGGCGATGTTGGTGCCGCTGAGCGGCTTGTAGGAGGCGGGCACGTTCCAGGTGGACGCGGTCATGGGGGTGGTGCTCCCGATGCGGCCCGGTCGCTCGACCGCGCTCACCCGGGACGTTGCCGGGTCAGCCCGGACGGGTCGACCGTCGCGCGTCGCCGCGCGACATCGTCATCCGTCCATGTCCGGTGCGGCGGCCCCGGGTCCGAACGCGGAGGCGTTCGCGGACGGGCCCCGCGCGATCAGTTCTCGGCCGCGTACCGTCGGATCGAGCGCACCGAGGACAGCCGCTCGTGGAACTCCGAGCGGACGCGATTGAGATCCGGGACCGGGACGTCCAGCTCCTCGGCCATGCGGTTCACGAGCCACGCCTCGTCCTCGCCGATCTCATCGTCCGCGGACGCGACGAGGAAGCAGCAGCGGATCAGGGCAAGCCGCTGCTCGGGCGTGGAGATGCCCTTGAACTCCCGGGTGACGAGGAAGTCCTCGGTCGCGCCGTACTCCGACTGGAGCGTCCGCGCGACGTCCATCACGAGCTCGGCATCGGCCGGGGCGAGCCCGCCCGCCTCCGCGATGAGGCGCGCCATCTCGGCAGCCTCTGGGTCGCTCGTCGCGAGATCCGCCGTCGCGGCCCGGTTCAGCATGTACGCGTACGCGGCGAGGTAGCGCGCCTCCGCCGGAGGATAGGTCGAGAGCTTCGCGGCGATGATCCGCACCGAGGAGGTCTCGCCCGGACTCGGCGGTGGCAACGGCGTCGTCGGCGGGACGGGCTCCGCATGGGCGGGGTGGTCCATGTTCAGGACGCGGCGGAAGAAGGTCATCGTCGGATCGGCTGCTCGAGGGTCATGGCGCGCGGAGTCTAGCGCGCTTCCGCCTCACCGGCCGTGGGGCGCGCACGTGTCGTGCCCGCCTGCCTGCCGGGCCCGCGGGACATCCTTGGCGCACACCCGTTACCGTCAGGCAAACGCCGCTCCGACACGGAGGTCTGCCCCATGCCCCACATGCGCGAACGGAAGTCGGACCCGGAGCTCGAGCCGGTGGCCGATCCCGATGAGCTGCCCGAGCCCCAGCTGAAGGGCAAGGACGTCCCGCGGCCCTCCGCGGACGCGATCGAGGAGCCCGAGCCGGACGTCACGAACGACGAGCCCACGGGCTGACGTCAGGCCGGCCGCCGCCGCGACGCCGCCACTCAGCCGCAGGGTTCGGGCTCACCCGGGACGAGCGGCCGCACGACGAGCACCCGGCCACCGGTGATGCCGTCGGTCCACTGCGTCATGGCATTCGCTTCCTGGACGGCCGGCAGGAGCAGGGCGAGGTCCGCCCCCTCGACCACACCACAGCGGTCGGTGGGGCCACCGAACGGCGTCCCGAACTCACGGAGCGGGGTCGCCAGCGGCCACTGCGCGAGGCCGGGCTTGAGCCCGGAGTCGTCCTTCGGCGGGTCCGTGATGAGGACGGCCAGTCGCGTCGGCTGGTAGGGCTGCTCCTTGCCGAGCTCGCCCGCGGCGATCCCGCCGAGATCGCTGACCTGCGACCAGAACAGCCCGAACGCCTCGGGCGAGCCGGGCGGCGGCACGCACGGTGCCGCGATGCACATCATCACCTTGTTCGGGTCGCCGATGACCTCGCGCTGCTGGCCGTCGAGCAGGAACAGCAGATGGGCCGTCATCCCACCCGGCGCGATGCCGCCCGTGAGGTCGGTCGGACCGGCCAGGAGTCCCGCCGCATGAGCGGCTTCGAAGACCCGGTCGACGCCCTCGGGCGTGATCGAGCCGCTGGATCAGGTTCGGCAGCAACGGTCCCGGGTAGATCATCGGGATCGGGCCGGACGTGATCAGGTGACCGTCGGCGATGACGGCCGTCGAGCCCCAGGAGAAGGTGGCAGCGGGCGGCAGCGCCTGCGTCGTCCACGCGCGGAACACGGTCCCGTCGACGCTCCCGGATGGCGCGGGCGACGATGTCGGCGCGCCGGTGGGGCCGGGCGATCCGGACGCTGAGCCGGAGCCGCTGCACGCGGCGAGGACGATGAGGACAGCGGCCGCGCTCAGCGCAGCGAGACGACGCATGGACGCAGCAGGCTCCGAAGCGACCCGCGTGTCGACGGTGGTGTCGAACGGCCGGGGCCGCCCCACGACGCGGGCGAGGCCGGTTCGGTTTCGGCGCTCGAGCGCGGCGTCAGGCGCGCCGCGCGGGCGGGTCACTCCGAGAGCTTGAGGACGTACGTCCCGAAGTACCGCGGGCAGTCGTTCGCCGCGCACGACGAGACCGACAGCCGCGAGCTCGTGCTCGCGCTCACGAAGTAGCCGCGGATGGTCTTGGAGCCGCCGCCGTCGGCGCTGATGACGTGGAACGTCGCCCAGCCCATGAAGTTGCCGTTCGCATCGACGATCGCCGCGGGCCAGTCCTGGCCGACCATGTACGTGTTCACGTCATCGAACAGGAAGCTGTGATAGCCGGCGTTCTGCTGGCCGATGTAGTCGCCGAACTCGAGCGTCTTGTCGATCGTCGCGTCGCCCTTGATCATGTCGTCGACCTCGCCGGTGTCGACGTTGCCGGTGCCGTAGTTCGTCCACGCGAAGTCGATGTCGCGAGTTCGGGATGTCACCGTTGCCCTGCCCGAAGTCCGTCGGCGTCTGGTACCTCGGCGTGCCGTCGGTGCCGAACGCCGAGACCGAGAAGATGAACGGCGACACCGCGCGCGCGTGGTCCGGGAAGCCCGCGAGGGCCGTCGCGGTGGTCGACACCTGCCATGACGGCATCCCCATGATCCCGACGATCGAGTTGCGATGGACCCCCGACACGCCGACCGTCATCCGGATGCCGTTCGAGGTGTCGAGCGCGACATCCACGACGGAGCCGGACGACCCCGTGCGTGTAGCCGTTCGCCGCGGCGATCGTGCGCGCGCGGGTCGTCGCCTGGGTGGCGTCGCCGCTGATCAGGTAGTCGTTCGCCGCGCCCAGCGCTGCCAGGTCGGATGCCGTCTGCTGTTGCCGCCGCTGCGCATAGGCCGAGCCACCGTCGAGCGCCAGCCCGGCGAACCCGAGCAGGGCGACGATGCACAGGGTGAACAGGACCAGGATCTGGCCATGCTCGCCATCGCGAACGGGCGCGCCGGTGGCCGGCCGCGGGCGGCCGGAAGTGCGTTCGTGCATCTCACTCGCCGTGACCCCCGGCGGTGCCATGAACGATGGGCCAGGCACCGCTGACGAGGGATGGCGCACAGGTACCGGTCGAGCCCGCCGGTGGTCGTCGGGTCCGGTGCATGCGGGCGACGGCCGAGCGGCCGGCAGCCCACGGCCCGGGTCAGCGCTTCGTGCGCCGGCGTGCCTTGGGCTTCGCGGCCGCCGCCATCTTCTCCGCGACCTCCAGCTCCGTCGCGCCGCTCGCCGCGTCAGCGGCACCGGCCGCGATCTCGAATGCCGAATCGGTCGCGGCCCCGCGCGCGATCTCGACGGTCTCGGCCCCGACCTGCATCTCGATCGCGCCGGCGGCGACCTGCGCGATGCCCTCCTGCCCGAGCGCCTGGCTCCGTGCCGCGAGGGCTTCACCGACCGCGAGTCGGGCGATCCCGCTGGCGGCCTGCCGTTCCGCGACCTCTTCGACGTCGTCCGCGGTCTCGGCCAGCGCAGCCGCGATGAGCCGCGTCCCCTGCGAGCCGACGAGCGTCTCGACGGACAGGGCCTGCAGGAGGGCGCTGCGGTCGTCGAGGAACACCGCGAGGAGCGGCATCTCGAGACGCGCCATGAGGCGGCTGACGGCCGACAGCTCGCCCGATACGCGCGCGATGGCAAGGCCGCGATCGAGCTGGGCCCCGCTCATCGAGCGCACCAGCCCCGTCAGGTCCTCGATGCCCTCGGCGAGCTCCAGCGTCCCCTCGGCGCGTCCGAGCTCCTCCATCCCGCCCAGCGCCGCCAGGTCGGCGAGCTGCTCGCCTCGCTCCGCGACCTTGAGCTTGCCCTCCCCGAGGGCGACGTCGCCGGCGCCCATCGCGACAGCACCGATCCCCGCGTCGGCGATATCCCGGGCGTCTGCCAGGCCGGCAAGTCCCTCGGCGACCTCGGCCTCGCCATGCTCCACGTCGGCGGCACCACCGACGGCATAGGTCAGGGCCGCGTTCTCGATCGCCTCCTCGTCGGCCGCGGAGCGCGTGCTCGCCTTGGACGCGCTCCTACGGGTCGTCCCGTTCGCGGCCGCCGTCCGCGACGTCGCAGGCTTGGCCGCCGTCTTCCCGCCGCTCGCTTTCGCGGTCTTCCGTTGCGCCATGACGATCCACCTCCTGGACCCGCTCAGCGGGGTGACGATCAGCCAGTCATGGACAGGGTGCGGCGTGCATCCGGCTTGTCGCCAGCGTGCCCACCACCCGACGGCGGCGATGTACGGACGTCCGTCCGGACCGCGCGCGATGTGTCACGCTGCCGACCGAGGGGTTTCGTGTCTGAGGGAGGAGATCACGATGGGATGCTTGCTGGCGGTGACGACGGGCGTCATCCCGCGACTCTTGGTGTTCGTGATGTGGCTGTTGCGCCCGGCCGCCTGGGATGCCGCGTTCGGCGGTCCCATCCTGCCGATCCTCGGGATCGTCTTTCTGCCATTCACGACGTTGATGTACATCACGGTCTACGCGGCGGGCCAGGGTCTCACGGGCCTGGATATCGTCGCCGTGATGGTCGCCTTCGCATGCGACGTGTTCGCCATCGGCGCGTCCACGTACGGCAACCGGGACAAGATCGGCTTTGTGAACACGATGGACTGACAGCGCCGGGCGCGACCGGCGCCGGCATGTGGTGCCGAAGGAGGGACTCGAACCCTCACTCCCTTGCGGTCAGCGGTGTTTGAGACCGCCGCGTCTGCCATTCCGCCACTTCGGCTGTGACCGAACGATAGCGCCGCGGCGCGGTCGTACCGGTGCGAGCGACGACCGTGGAACCGGGCCGTCCGGGTCGCCGTCTCCGCCGGAAGCCGATGCTAGACTCCCCGCGCCTCGCCATCGCCGTCGGGAGGGCCGCCCAGCCCGTGGACGACCTTCACACGAACGAGGTGGTCGAAGACCCCATCCAGCGCCGCGACCTGATCCTCATCGAGCGATCGAGGGGCGGGGACCTCAGCGCGTTCAACGACCTCGTCGAGTCCTACCAGGACCAGCTGTTCGCGCTCGTCGCGCGCATGGTCCCCGATCGCGACCAGGCGTCGGATGCCGTCCAGGAGGCGTTCTTCTCGGCGTTCCGGAACATGCACAACTTCCGGGGCGGCAGCGTCCGCTCGTGGCTGAGCCGCATCGCCGTGAATGCCGCGATGGACACACAGCGGGCGAAGAAGCGTCGTCCGGTCCAGCCATATCCCGAGCTCGAGGATGACAGCTGGCAGCCGCCCGCCGGCCCCGACGTGGATCCTGAGCGCATCGCGGTCCACGCCGAGCGCACACGGATGCTCTCGGCGGCGCTGGAGACGATCACCAACGACCAGCGCAACGCGATCGTCCTGTTCGATGTCGAGGGCTACGACTATCAGGAGATCGCCGACCTCACGGGTGTCTCCCTCGGCACGGTGAAGTCGCGGATCCATCGCGGGCGACTGGCGCTTCGGGCCCGGCTCGAGGACCGGATGGAGCTCCTCCGGAGCGACCGCTGATGCCGCATCTGCCCGACAGCCACCAGGACCACGATCTCGTGCTCGTCGCCGCGCTCGTCGCGGGCGACACCGAGGGTCGCGACCACACCCGCGCGACCGAGCTCGTGACGTCCTGTCCCGAGTGCGCCCGGGTACGCGATGACCTGGTCACGCTCGCCGCCCTGCTGCCCACCCTGCCCGCACCCGCTCGCACCCGCGACTACCGTCTGACCGCCGAGCAGGCCGCGGCCCTCCGACCCACCGGCTGGCGTCGACTGCTCGGCGCGTTCGGCGGCTCGGGCTTCCGCTTCGCCACCCCCGTCGGCACCGCGATGGCCACCCTGGGCATCGCCGGGCTCCTCCTCTCGGCCGTCCCGTCCTCGCTGCCCGCGGGTACGACCGGCGAGGGCGTCTCGGCTGGTGGTGCGCCCGCCGCCACGAGCGACGGCGCCAGCCGGCAGAGCCTCACCCCGTCCCTCGGCTACGGACTCACGGGCGGCTCCGTGGACCCTGACGCTTCGGCCAGCGCGGCCATCCTTGCGCCGGCCGCCACCGAGATCGCCAAGGCGAGCGCGAGCGCCGCGGCCCCGTCCTCGCCCCATCGGCTGCGGCGAGCGCGGACACGTTGTCGTCCGCCGCGCCGTCCGCCGCGGCGCCGTCGGCCGCGCCGGCGTCCCTCGAAGCGAACGTGTGCGGCTCCGACGCCGGCAGCGGATCGCGCGCCGACGACGCCGTCGACGAGCTCGCCGACCGTGCTCGTGTCCACGTCGCTCGTGCTGCTGGTCGCCGGTGCCGTGCTGGTGCTCCTGCGCGCCGCCAGTCGGCGGGCCACGCCGGTCTGACCGGTCGAGCCGGAACCTCCTCCGGGCCGATATCGTCTGAGCCAGGACATGCCGCATCTGCCCGACAGCCACCAGGACCACGATCTCGTGCTCGTCGCCGCGCTCGTCGCGGGCGACACCGAGGGTCGCGACCACACCCGCGCGACCGAGCTCGTGACGTCCTGTCCCGAGTGCGCCCGGGTACGCGATGACCTGGTCACGCTCGCCGCCCTGCTGCCCACCCTGCCCGCACCCGCTCGCACCCGCGACTACCGTCTGACCGCCGAGCAGGCCGCGGCCCTCCGACCCACCGGCTGGCGTCGACTGCTCGGCGCGTTCGGCGGCTCGGGCTTCCGCTTCGCCACCCCCGTCGGCACCGCGATGGCCACCCTGGGCATCGCCGGGCTCCTCCTCTCGGCCGTCCCGTCCTCGCTGCCCGCGGGCACGACCGGCGATGGGACGAGCGGGAGCGCACCACTCCAGTCCGTGACGCAGGACGCGTCCGCGCCGGCCGCCAGCGCGGGCCCGGCGGCGATCGGACCGGCGCCCCAGGGCGAGGTCCCGGCGACCAGCGAACCGATCGCCAGCGCGGCGGCGTCCGCGAGCGCGGCTCCGGCGCCATCCGCCAGTGCCGGGGCGGCGTCCGGCCGCTACGAAGCTGACCAGTACGCGAACCCGGCGGATACGAGCCAGCGTGGCGCCGCCGCCGCGCCGAGCGGCCCGGCCGCGACGAGCGACATCGCCGGGGAGAACGGGACGAAGCTCGCGGCACCGCCGGCGGCCAGCACGCCGACCCTGGATGCCACGCCCACGACCGTCGCCCCGGACCGATCGCTGGTGTTCGTGGCGAGCCTCCTGCTCATCGCCGGTGTCGGGCTCCTGGGCCTGCGCTACACGGCTCGCCGGGTCGCCTGACGCTCGCCGCGCCGGCCGCCGGGCGGCCGGCCCGGAGGGGCCCGCGGGTACACTGGACGGGTGATCGCCCGCCCCGCGAAGGTTCCCTGATGGAGCGGCTGATGCTGCTCGACGGGTACGGGCTCGTCTACCGCGCGTTCTTCGCCCTGCCCGACCTGACGACCTCGAAGGGAACGCTCGTCAAGGGCGTGTTCGGCTTCGCCAGCATCGTCCTCCGGGGCCTCCAGGACCTGAAGCCCGACTACCTCGCGGTCTCCTTCGACCTGCCCGGCCCGACGTTCCGCCACGAGCAGTACGCCGAGTACAAGGCGACCCGGACGAAGATGCCCGACGAGCTCCGGGACCAGTTCCCGATGGTCCGCGAGGTCGTCAAGGCGCTGCGCATCCCGGTCTACGAGCTGCAGGGCTACGAGGCGGACGACGTGATCGGGACGATCACCCGCCAGATGGAGCCGCTCGACGTCGAGACGACGATCGTCACCGTCGACCTCGACATGCTCCAGCTGGTCACCCCCAAGACCCGGCTGATGACGACGCGCTCGGGCGTCGAGAACACGGTCATCTACGACGTCGCCAGGATCGACGAACGGTTCGGGCTCCGGCCGGACCAGATGATCGACTACAAGGCGCTCAAGGGCGATCCGACCGACAACATCCCGGGTGTGCCCGGTGTGGGCGAGAAGACGGCCGCCAAGCTCATCGGGCAGTACGGCCACCTCGAGGGCCTGTTCGAGCAGCTCGAGACCGTCACCCCGGAGAAGCTGCGCGAGAAGCTCCGCGACCACCGCGACCAGGTGTTCCTGGGCCGGGAGCTGTCGCGGATCGTGCGCGACCTGCCGGTCACGCTGGACCTCGAAGCGGCGCGACTCGGCGACTACGATCGCGAGACCGTCGTCCGGCTGTTCCGGGAGTACGAGTTCCGGACCCTGATCGACCGGCTGCCACCGCTCCTCGGCGAGGATGACGCGTCGCGGCTGGCGGCGCTCCGTGGCGAGACCGCGAGCGGCACCTTCCCGGCGGCGCAGGTCCCCGGACGCTCTCCCGGCTGGCGGCCTCCGCCCGCGCCATCCGGCGGGCAGCTGGCGCTGACGCTCGACTTCGACACCGTGTCCGGCGGAGCGGGGCCGGCGAGCCCGCCTTCGTCGAATGGCTCGAAGGTGGCATCGGTCCCGTCCGGCGACCTGCCGGCTGCCCTCAAGGCCGCGATCGCGGATCCGGGGCGGATCGAGGTGGTCGAGGCGGATGGCGTCGCGGCCCTGGAACCGTGGCTTCGCGGGCAATCCGCGGTCGGACTGGGCCAGCAGATCGCCGACCCGCGACCGCTCGCCGGGACGCCGCACGCGCTGGCCGTGGCGGGCATGGACGGGCGCGTCGTCAGCGCCGCGGGTCCCGCGGCGTCGGTCGCGGTACGCCAGCTGGTCGAGGCGGTCGGCGTCCCGCTCGTCGCCCATGACGTGAAGCCGTTCCTGGTGGCGCGTCTCGCCGAGGACCGTGCGGCGGTGCTCCCGAAGGTCGCGTTCGACACCCAGATCGCGGCTTACCTCGTGAACGCGGCGCTGCGCTCCCAGAAGATCGACGACGTGGTCGCGGAGCGGCTGGGCGGCCTGGTGCTGCCGCCGCCGGCCGCCAACCTGCCCGCCGTCGCCACGGCTGGGCTGGAGGCGCTGGGCGCGCTGGCCTCACGGCCGCCCCTGGAAGCGGCCCTCGCCGAGGAGGGGGTGGAGCGGCTGTTCGCCGAGGTCGAGCTGCCGCTGGTGCCGATCCTGGCGCGGATGGAGGCGAACGGCGTCGCCCTCGACCGGGCGGCCCTCACCGAGCTCGACGCGGAGTTCAAGACCGAGATCCAGCGCCTCGAGCGCGCGATCTTCGATGCCGTCGGACACGAGTTCACGATCGGTTCGCCCAAGCAGCTGGGCGACATCCTGTTCGTGGAGCTCGGGCTGCCCAAGGGCCGCCGGACGAAGACCGGGTACTCGACGGATGCGGCGGTCCTGGAGGAGCTCCGGGGCGTCCATCCCGTCATCGACCCCATCCTCGAGTGGCGGATCTACACGAAGCTCCGCTCGACCTACGTGGAGGCGCTGCCGACCCTGCTGGGCCCGGACGACCGCCTGCACACGACGTTCCACCAGGCGGTGGCGGCGACCGGCCGGCTCTCGTCGTCGGATCCGAACCTCCAGAACATCCCCATCCGGTCCGACCTCGGGCGGCGGATCCGGCGCGCCTTCGTCTCCGGCGAGCCCGCCACCGTGCTGCTCGCGGCCGATTACAGCCAGATCGAGCTCCGGATCCTCGCGCACGTGTCAGGCGACGTGCATCTGCAGGACGCCTTCGCTCGCGAGGCCGACATCCATCGCGAGACCGCGGCGCGGGTGCTCCACAAGGACCCGCTCGACGTCACCGCCGACGAGCGGTCGATGGCGAAGATGGTCAACTTCGGGCTGGCGTACGGGATGAGCGACTTCGGGCTGTCGAGCCGCGCCGGGATCAGCCGCCAGGAAGCGCAGGAGTTCATCAACTCGTACTTCGCGGCGTACTCCGGGATCAGCTACTACATGATGGCCATCAAGGAGAGCGCGAAGAAGGACGGCCAGGTCGCGACGCTGCTCGGTCGCAAGCGGCGCATCCCGGAGCTCCAGTCGACGAACCGCGCGCTGGTCGGGGCGGGGGAGCGGATGGCCATCAACATGCCCATCCAGGGCACGGCCGCGGACATCGTGAAGATCGCGATGATCCGCCTCGACGAGCGCCTGCGTGAGGGCGGCTTCCGCGCGCGGCTGCTCCTCCAGGTCCACGACGAGCTGCTGCTCGAAGCGCCCGAGGACGAGGTCGACCGGCTCGTGCCGGTGCTGCGCGAGACGATGGAGGGGGCGCTGCCGTTGTCGGTGCCGCTGACCGTCGACGTGAAGGTCGGCCGGTCGTGGGAGGGCATGACGCCCGTCTCGCGACGGGATGCCGTGCTCGCGGAGGCCGATGAGCTGCCGCCGGAACCCGTGCTCGGGGCGACCGCCGGCTGAGCCGCGGGCGCGGCGCCGGTCCCACCGTCCCGCCGCCGCGCCTCACGTCGCGACGCCGTCCGCTACCGTCCGTCCGGCCATGCCCGAGCTTCCCGAGGTCGAGACGGTCGCCCGCGACCTCCGACGCCACCTCCTGCCAACACTCGGCGGAGGGAGCGCCCGCGGGCCGACGATCGTCGGTGCGCGGGTGCTGTGGCATCGGACGCTCCGCGCGGGCGACGAGGACGCGTTCTGGGAGGGCGTCGTCGGACGGCGGATCGAGGCCGTCGGGCGGCGCGGCAAGCAGCTCGTCGTCGACCTGTCGGGCGGCGCGTTCCTGACCATCCACCTCAAGATGACCGGTCAGCTGTTCGTCGTGCCGGCGAGCACGGCATCCGATGCCTACCTGCGGCTGGTGCTCGCGCTCGACGACGGCCGGGAGCTGCGCTTCCGCGACATCCGGAAGTTCGGGCGGATCGGGCTCTACCTCGCGGACGACGACCCGTTCGACGGTGTCGGGCCGGAGCCCCTCGATCCGCGGTTCACGGTGCGCGAGTTCCGGAAGCGGATCCGGGCGCGCCGCGGCCGGCTCAAGCCCCTGCTGGTCGACCAGTCGTTCCTCGCAGGCGTCGGCAACATCTACGCCGACGAGGCGCTGTGGCGTGCGCGCCTCCATCCGCTGCGGTCCGCGCGCTCGCTGCGACCGGCCGACGAAGGACGGCTGTATCGACACATCCGCGACGTCCTCGCCGAGGCGGTGGAGCGACGTGGCTCGTCGATCGACGACTACACGGCGCCCGATGGGGACGGGTCGATGCAGGAGCGGCTCGACGTCTACCAGCGGACCGGCGAGCCCTGCCGACGCTGCGGGCGACCCATCCGCCGCATCGTCATCGGGATCCGCTCCACGCACTTCTGCTCGTTCTGTCAGCGGCTGCCCCGCGGCGAGCGCGCGGCGGCCGCGGCGATCCTCCGCACGATGACGCCGCGCCCGGGTCGGGCGACGAGCGGCCGCCGGGGGCGTCGCTGGACGGAGCTCGCGGGCGAGGGAAGCCTCGGACGCACCGTCGATGAGGAGCGGGCAGCACGCGACCGGACCGAACGGACGCGCAAGGCCGCAGCGGCCCGGCGGGCGGCGGCACGTGCCGCCTCGGGCGATGGCCCGGCCGGGACCGGCTGATGTCGATCCTGCGCCTGGAGGGCGTGGCCCGCGAGGTCGGGACGTTCGTCATCCTCGACGGCATCAGCGCATCGATCGCCGCGGGTGACCGGGTCGGGCTCGTCGGGCCGAACGGGGCGGGCAAGACGACGCTGCTCCGGATCGCGGCAGGGTCGGATGAGGCCGATCGCGGGACGGTCGCGCGTCGTCGGGGGCTGACGTTCGGCCTGCTGAGCCAGGAGGCGCACTTCGACGCGGCGTTCATGGCGTCACCGGACCTTCGGACGGCGGTCCGCCAGGGCGCCGCCCACCTGCTCGAGATGGGCGAGGAGCTCGCGCGCCTGGAGCGGGACGGTCATGCCGGCGAGCCCGCGTACGCGGAGCTCCAGCACCGGTTCGACGTGCTGGGCGGGTACACGCTCGACCAGCGGGTCGACGAAGCGCTGTCCGGCCTCGGGTTCGCGCGTGACGAATGGGGCCGCCCGCCGACCGCGATGTCGGGTGGTCAACAGACGCGTGCGGCGCTGGCACGCCTCGTGATCGCGGACCCTGAGCTGCTCATGCTCGATGAGCCGACGAACCATCTCGACCTCGGCGCGCTCGAGTGGCTCGAGGGTCACCTCCGGCGACGGCCCGGGTCGCTCCTCGTGACGTCCCACGATCGGGCGTTCCTCGACGCGACCGTGACCCGGATCTGGGAGCTCCGCGACCGGAAGCTGACCGTGTTCCGCGGCGACTACAGCGCGTACCACCGGCAGCGCGTGGAGCGGGACGCGCGGACGGTCAAGGACGCCGAGGGCCAGGCGCAGGCGATCGAGCGTGAGAAGGAGCTCGTCCAGCGCTACCGGAGCCACCGCAAGTTCTCGAAGATGCACGAGCACGAGGCGCGGCTCGAGCGGCTCCAGGCCGACCGGGTGGAGGCGCCGCGGAAGACCCGTTCGCTGGCCCTCCCCGGAGCGGCCCTCGCGGGCGGGCCCGTGCGATCGGGCGAGCTCGTTCTCCGCCTCGACGATCTGGTCGTCGGCTACCTGCCCGGCCGCGGCGCCATGCGGGCGGACGGCGAGGCGGCGACGGAGCCCGTGCAGGTGGCGACGGCGTCGTTCCTGGCCGCGCAGCGGGGCGAGCGGATCGGGATCGTGGGGCCGAACGGGGCGGGCAAGACGACGCTCCTGCGCACGATCGCGGGCGAGCTCCCGCCGCTCGATGGGTCGCTGGCGTTCGGGCACAACGTCGCACCGGCGTACCTCGCCCAGCTGCGCGACGCGGCCATCCCCGGCGCGACGGTGCTCGATGCGATCGTCGAGGCGATCCCGGTCACCGCGGGCGAGGCGCGCGCCTACCTGGCGCGCTTCCTGTTCCGGGGCGACGACGTGTTCAAGGAGGTCCGCTCGCTGTCGGGTGGGGAGCGGTCGCGGCTCGAGCTCGCGCTGCTCGGGATCCTGCCCTCCAACCTGATGCTGCTCGACGAGCCCACCAACCATCTCGATATCCCGGCCCGTGAAGCGATCGAGTCGTTCCTCGCCGAGACGCCCGCGACGCTCATCGTCGTGTCGCACGATCGGCGGCTCCTCGAGACGATCTGCGAGCGGCTGTGGGTCGTCGACGAGGGGCTGGCGGTGCCGTTCGACGGCGGGTACCGCGCCTGGCGGGCGGCCGTCGCCGATGGCTGGACCGTCCGGTCCGCCGCGGAGCGCGAGGCAGCGCGGCTCCGCATCGGTGGGCCGCTCAAGCGGCCGGAGCCGGTCACGGCCGGGCGGTCACCGACGAACGGCGTCGCCCGGGCTGCGGGCGACGCCACGGTGGCCGTCGCGACCGCGCCGAAGCCCAGGGCGCCGAAGCTGTCCAAGGATGCGTACCGCAAGCGGCGCGACGCGCTCGACGGTGAGCTGAGCCGGCTCGGGCTTCGCAAGACGCAGCTCGAGCTGCAGCTCGGGAGCCCGTCCGTCACGGCGAACTTCGTCGAGCTGCGTCGCATCACGAGCGAGCTCGCCGACGTCGACGCGGCGCTGGCCGCGGCCGAGGACGCGTGGCTGGAGCTCGAGGAGCAGGCACCGTGACGCCGCCGGTCATCGTGGGCCTGACCGGACCGATCGGCTGCGGGAAGTCGACGGTGGCGCGGTCGCTCGCTGCGAAGGGTGCGCTGGTCATCGACGCGGACGCGGTGGCACGGGACGTCTCCGCCCCCGGGACTCCGGCCCATGACGAGATCCTCGTCGCGTTCGGCGATGCGGTGCGGCGTCCCGACGGGACCGTCGACCGGGCGGCCCTCGCCCGGATCGTGTTCGCCGACCCGGATGAGCTTCGTCGGCTCGAGGCGATCGTCCATCCGCGCGTCCGGCCGGCGATCCGCGCGCGGCTCGAGGACGCACGCGCGACGGGCGCTCCCGCCGTGGCCATCGAGGCCATCAAGCTCGTCGAGGGCGGTCTGGCCGAGCTGTGCGACGTCGTCGTCCTCGTCGACTGCGAACCGGCCGAGCAGCTCCGGCGACTCGAGGGTCGCGGGATGGCGGGCGACGACGCCCGCCGCCGCATCGATGCGCAGCGGGGCATCCGCGAGCGGCTGGCGGCCGCGGGCGCGGTCACCCTGTCGACCAGCGGCTCCGTCGCCGACGTGGAGGCGCGGGTCGACGCGCTGTGGGCCGAGCGAGTCGCCGGGGTCAGTCGGTCAGCTTGAGGACATACGACCCGAGGTAGCGCGGGCAGTCGTTGGCGGCGCACGCGCTGATCGTCATCCGGGCGCTCTCGAACGCCGACAGGAAGTAGCCGCGGACGTGCTTGTCCGAGCCGCCCGACGCGCTCGTGACATGGAACATCGACCAGCCCACGAAGTTGCCGTTGTGGTCCACGACGGCGGCCGGCACGTCCGTCCCAGCGAGCCACGAATCGACGTCGTCGTACAGCGCGCTGTGGTTGCCGTTGTTGTGCTGGCCGATGTACTCGCCGAACTGGAGCGTCTTGTCGATCGTGCGGGTGCCCTGGATGATCTCGGAGACCTCGGTCGTGTTGAGGTTGCCCGTGCCGTAGTTCGTCCACGCGAAATCGATCGGGCTCGTCGGTACGTCGCCGTTCGTCTCACCGAAGTCGATCTCGGTCTGGTAGAGCGGCGTACCGTCGGTCTGGAACGCGTCGGCCGAGAAGATGAACGGCGACCCCCCATGGACCGTGTCGGGGAAGCCCGCAAGCGCCGACGCGGCCGTGGTCACACGCCACGTGGGCATGCCGAGCACCCCGACGAGCGTGTTCCGATGGTCGGCGTGCACGCCGACGATGACCCGGACGCCGTTCGCGGTGTCGATGGCGACATCGACCGAGGTCGCACCGGTCCCGTGCGTGTAGCCGTTGGCGGCGGCCACGGCGCGACCCCGATCGATCGCGAGGCTCGCGGTGTTGTTGATGAGGTAGTCGTTCGCGGCCGCGAGGGCCGCAAGATCGGCGGCCGTCTGCTGGTCGCGCCGTTGCGCGAAGGCGGAGCCGCCGTCGAGCGCAAGCCCGGCGAAGCCGAGCAGGACCACCAGAGCGAGGGTGAACAGGACCAGGATCTGACCGTCCTGGCGTGCCGGTGTCTCGTTCCCCCGGGACATCGGAGACCTCCGTTGGATCACAAGGCGGTGATCAGACGCTGATGCTCACCCGCATGACATCACTCGATCCGGGCGCTGCTGGAGCTGACGAGGTCGACCGAGCCGAACATCGACAGGACGGGCATGACGGGCGTGAACCGCGAGCGGACGCTGACGCGCACCCAGTCGCCGGGCTGGCAGGAGCCGCTGACGGTGACGCCCTCGATGTCGATGCACGAGTACGACAGGACCGTGAGCGCGGGTACCAGCCTCGTCTGGACGCCGACGACCGCCGCCGTCTCCGTGCTGGAGCCCAGCGTGCCGCCAGGATGGACGCTCGTCGCGCGCGCGATCTCGCGTGCCGCCTCCGAGACGCCGTTGAGCTGGTAGACGGCCCGGCCGCCGTCGACGACGGCCATCAGCAACACCAGGAAGATCGTGACGCCCAGCGCGAACTCGACGACCGACTGCCCGGCCTGACCGTCGCGCTCGCCGCGAGTCCCCGCGATCGCCGTCACGGGGTGACCGTGACGCTGCGGCTCCGGGTCGCCGATCCGCCGGTGTTCGAGACGACCAGCGTCACCGTGTACGTCCCCTGGCTCTGGTAGACGTAGGTCGGGTTCTGGAGCGTCGACGTGCCCGCGCCGTCGCCGAAGTTCCACGACCAGGTCAGCGTGCAGCCTGCGGTGGTCGTCGACAGGTCGCTGAACGAGAACACGGCAACCTTCTTCTTGCCGCTGGTGGGGCTCACCGTGAAGTTCGCGGTCGGCGGGAAGCACACCGGCGTGGGCGTCGGGGTCGGGCTGGGGGTCGGCGTGGGCGTCGGCGTGGGGGTGGGCCCTGCGGTCCCGGTCGGGGTCGGCGTGGGCGTCGGGGTGGGTGTCGGTGTCGGTGTCGGCGTCGGGGTCGGCGTCGGGGTGGGCGTCGGTGAGGACTGCGCGATGTTCGGCCGGACCGCGAGCTGGGCGGACGCCGTGGACGCGAGGTCGAACGCCTGACCGCCGGTGAACATCGAGAGCAGCGGCGTGATCAGCCGGAAGTGACCGACCACCGTGACGCTGACCGAGCTGCCGAGCGCCTCGGAACAGGGTGACGGCGAGCAGGCGAGCGTGATGTCGGCCGAGGCGACGTTCGCGAACGAGCCGTTGGACTCCGTCATCACGGCGCACACGACGCGGTTGACGTTCTTGTCGCACGGCGAGTTCGCCTGGTACGACGTCGGGTGCTGGGCGGCTTCGAGGGCACCCGCCCGGGCGGCGCTGGCGATCGTGACGCGGGCGTCGAACAGCCGCGCGAGGTCCGCCGCCGCGACCAGCAGCAGCATGAGCACCGGCAGGATCACCGCGAGCTCGACGAGCGCCTGGCCGCGCGACGGATCGGCGACGCGACGACGCAGCGCGCGTGGACGGCGGGCGATCCACCGATCGGCGAGGCCGGTGAGGAGCGACATGCCGAGCACGGGTCCCCTGCGGCCGGGCGCGTCCACCCCGGAGGCGCGATCGGCACTCCGGATGCTATGGACCGGTCGACCCCGGGACGAGGGGTCAGGCGTGGTCATTCCGTACCAGCGCGGAGGTGCGAGAGGTCTCGGTGCGCGGGCGCGCCGTCAGCTCGCCCGCGCGGACCGGACGTCAGGGCGCGGCGCTCGCCGAGGCGGCCGGGACGGCGGACGCGTTCGGGTCGGGCGAGGCGGATGCGTTGGGGTCGACCGAGGCCGGGGCCGCGGACGGGGACGGGAACGGCGTCGGCGCGGCGGGCTGCGGGCCGACACCCAGCGGGCGCGGCATCGGCAGGCCGTACTTGGCGATGATCCGGTTCATCGTCTCGCCCAGGCCCTGGGCGTCGACGGGGCGCTGGTCGATGTCCGGGCGGAGCGCCATGCTGAAGGTGACCGCACCGGTCGCCTGCATGTGGAGGATCTCCTCCGCCACCGGCAGGGTCGCTCGCATGATGTAGAACGAGCCCTGGCGGGCGAGGATGACCATGTCCTGATAGGTGACCTTGGTGACCTGGTCGGTCACGTACTGGCCGGTCCCGGAGAGGATCGCGGGCGGCGCGACGATGGCCGTCACGAGCACGTCCACCGACTGGCCCGGGCTGAGCATGCCACCGACCGCGAGATCGTCGGCGACGGTGATCGAGACGGCGCGGAACGGCTCGGAGTCGGGCGTGACCTGTTCCTCGGGTCCGAGGATCGAGAACGCGGCCCCCTCGGTCGACGAGCTCAGCATGTTCGTGGTCACGAGCTGGTTCTGGAGGATCGTCACGGCGGGCACCCGGCCGATGACCTGGTTCACGTCGTTGACGACGCCGCTCGCGTTCGAGTCGTCGAGGGGGACCTGGCGCACGGCGACGTCGGTCGCCTTGATCGGCTGGCGAGCGGGGATGACGGCCACCGCGACGACCGCCGGCACGCGCGGCAGCGCCGAATTGCCGGCCTGCGTCTGCGCCTGGTTGAGCAGGTAGTACGCCGCGCCACCGGCCACCAGGGCGAGGATGACGCCGACGACGACGATGATCTTGCCTCGACGCCGATCGTCGCGGTATTCGAGTTCCATCGAGTCTCCGTTCGTGGCGTCGCGTCTCCCGGCCGGCGCACGCGGGGACGAGTGCGCGGAGGGCAGGGTCGGCGTGGTGCGGCGGTGCCGTCTGTCCACACGGACTGTCGCGCCGCGGCGGGTGGCCGGGCGATGCCCCGGACGTCCCACCCGGGATACGCCGTCGGTCCCGCCATCCGGTGTGTCCAGCGACCGTCGCGTCGTGCAGTGGTCGAACGGACGTTCTGATTCGTGCGGGCGGCCGGTGGTAGACTGGATCGGTGCCCGACTTCCGCCTCGTCGCCCCGTTCCAGCCGACGGGCGACCAGCCCCAGGCCATCGACCGGCTGACCGACGGCCTTTCGCGCGGGCTCCGCAACCAGACGCTCCTGGGTGTCACGGGCTCGGGCAAGACGTGGACGATGGCCAACGTCATCGCCCGCCACAACAAGCCGACGCTGGTCCTGGCCCACAACAAGACGCTCGCCGCGCAGCTCTACGCGGAGTTCCGCGAGTTCTTCCCGGACAACGCGGTCGAGTACTTCGTCAGCTACTTCGACTACTACCAGCCCGAGGCCTACCTGCCGCGGTCGGACACGTACATCGAGAAGGACTCGTCGCGGAACGACGAGATCGACCGGCTGCGGCACGCCGCGACCCACGCGCTGTTCGAGCGGCGCGACGTGATCATCGTCGCGTCGGTCAGCTGCATCTATGGCCTCGGCGCGCCCGTCGACTACGGGGCGACCGTCCTGAGCCTCAAGGTCGGCGGCATGTACCGCCGCGACTCGGTCCTGCGCCACCTCGTCGACCTCCAATACCAGCGCAATGACGCCGCGCTCGGCCGCGCACGGTTCCGGGTCCGCGGCGACACGCTCGAGATCGGTCCCGCATCGGCGGAGCTGGTCGTCCGCGTCGAGTTCTTCGGCGACGAGGTCGAGCGGATCACGGAGCTGGATCCGTTGACCGGCGAGCTGCTCGCCGAGCGCAAGGACCTCAACGTCTACCCCGCGACGCACTTCGTGACGCCGCGCGAGAAGCTCATCGGGGCGATCGCCGCGATCGAGGTCGAGATGGAGGAGCGGGTCGGCCAGCTCGAGCACGAGGGTCGGGCCCTGGAAGGGGCGCGCCTTCGGCAGCGGACGACGTTCGACCTCGAGATGATGCGCGAGCTCGGCTACTGCACCGGTGTCGAGAACTACAGCCGCCACCTCGCCGGGCGCGAGGCCGGGTCACGGCCGTGGACGCTGCTCGACTACTTCCCGCCCGACTGGCTGCTCATCGTCGACGAATCGCACATGACCGTGCCGCAGGTCGTCGGGATGTACAAGAACGACCGGACCCGCAAGGAGATCCTGGTCGATTTCGGGTTCCGGCTGCCGTCGGCGCTGGACAACCGGCCGCTGACGTTCGAGGAGTTCGAGGCGCACCTGAACCAGGCGGTGTTCGTCTCGGCGACGCCGGGTCCGTACGAGCTGGAGAAGAGCGAGCGGATCACCGAGCAGCTGCTCCGTCCCACGGGCATCGTCGACCCGCCGATCATCGTGAAGCCCACCGAAGGGCAGATCGACGACCTGATGGAGGAGATCCGCGAGCGGGTCGAGCGTGGCGAGCGGGCGCTCATCACCACGCTCACCAAGAAGATGGCGGAGGACCTCGCCGACTATCTCAAGGAGCTCGGCGTCAAGGTCCAGTACCTCCACTCGGAGGTCGACACGCTGGAGCGCGTGGCGATCCTGCGCGACCTGCGGCTCGGCGTGTACGACGTGCTGGTCGGCATCAACCTCCTGCGCGAAGGCCTGGACCTGCCCGAGGTGACGCTGGTCGCGATCCTCGACGCGGACAAGGAAGGCTTCCTGCGCAGCGCGTGGTCGCTCATCCAGATGATCGGCCGGGCGGCCCGCAACACGGGCGGCGAGGTGATCATGTACGCCGATACGGTCACCGAGTCGATGCGCGTGGCCATCGACGAGACGGATCGCCGGCGGCGGGCGCAGGCGGCGTACAACGCGGAGCACGGCATCGAGCCGACGACGATCGTCAAGGACATCCGCGACCTCAACGACCGGCTGCGCCAGGTGGCCGAGGGGACCGTCGTCTACACGAACGAGCGGGGTCGTGACCTGAGCGACCTCGACCGCACGCGGGTCGAGCAGCTCATCGTCCAGATGGAGGCCGAGATGCGCTCGGCGGCCAAGCAGCTCGAGTTCGAGCGGGCGGCCGCGATCCGCGACGAGATCCAGCAGGTCCGATTGCGGGTCCTCGAGCAGGACCAGTCGATCATCGTGGCGCGGGCAGCCGAGCGGGCCGCGCAGGCGGCCGGTGCGGGAGACGGCGCGGTCGCGGCGGGCTGGGGGTCGGGCGACGTGCTGGCCTCCGCGGCGACGAGACGTCGGGCCGAGCGGGCCGCGGCGTCGGCGGGACCCACGTTCGAGGTCACGAGCGTCGCCGTCCTGCCAGCCGATGAGGAACCGCTCGACACGGTCGACGGCGTGCCCGGCGAGGACGGCGGCGATGCGTCGGGTGGGGCGATCGCCGCGGAGCTGTTCCCGGGCATCCGCGACGAGCACGACGACGACGGCGGCTGGCAGGCGCGCTGGCTGGAGCGGCCGACGTGGGACGTGAGCGTCACGCCCAACATCCGGCGCCGCACGGGGCAGCGTCCGGGTCGCCGCGGGCCCCGCCGGGGCTACTGACGGCTCGCCCGCGAAGGCGGGCCGCAAAGGCCGTCACCATTCGCCGGACCGGCGGCTCGCGAGGACCGTGAGTGCGACGGCGAAGAACGTCGCTGCGAGCGCGACGATGGGGGCGAGCCACCCGCCGTCGCCGTTCGCGACGGCCAGCCAGGCGGCCACCGCGGCCACGCTGTTGAACGTGATCGCCGCGATGTTCTGGAGACGCATCGCCCGCCAGCCGCCCACGCGCAGACTCGCGACGCCCGCGACCGCGTAGCCCAGACAGCCGGCGCCGGCGAGGCGGAAGACCCACGCGTCGGATGCGGGAAGGCCGAACACCTGGGCGAAGGGCTGCGGCGCGAGGAGCGGCAGCACGCCGAACGTGGCGGCGCTCAGCGCCGCAAGACCGATGACGACGCGCTCGCCCGTGACGAGCGGCGCCCCGCGGTCATCGAGGTGGAGGCCGGCTCGCGCGATGAGCACGCCGGCGATGACCGTGAACCCGGCGCCGGCCACGACCACGAACGGGACGACCGGCTGCTGCGCTCCGAGCAGCAGCTCGACGAGGCTGGCGCCGAAGGCCCCGAGCGCGAACGTGAAGGTCGCGAGCGACGGGATCATGAGCTCGTCCCACGTCTTGGGGCGAACGAGCGCGATCAGGGCGACGACGGCATAGCCCAGCGTCGCCGCACCGCCCAGTCGGTAGATGAGCGGGTCGTCACCCTGGAATCCCAGGACGCTCGCATAGGTCGCCGTGATGAGCAGCGGCGCGAGGCTGAACACCAGCGCGGCGGCTGCCTGGCCGGCGTTCGCGAGCCGGTACGGCGCGGTCTGCGCGGGGTCGAGCGACGTGCTGGTCGTGGACATGGCGTCCCTCCGTGGTGCGATCTGCCGGGGATGCGCACCACCGCGCCGCTCGGATGAGCCGGGGATGAGCGGCGCGTAAGCGGGCGATGGGCGGCGCTGGCTAGGGTCCGGGGACCTGGCGCCGCCGACGCATCCGTCGCCGCTCGCGTGTTCCCGCCGGGCGCGCGACGCCCACCGGCCAGCCCTCCGCCGCGACCGCCCTCCCGCCCATGCCTGGAGGACCTGGTCCCGTGCGTCCGTCCCGTGCCGCCTCGCTGCTGCCGGCCGCCTTCGTCGTCGCCTCGATGCTCGCCAGTCCGGTCACCGTCGCCGCACGACCGCGCTGGCCACCGTTCCCGACGCCGCGACCCAGCCCGACGCTCGCGCCGACACCCACCCCGACCCCGACATGGACCGCCACCCCGAGCGTCCCGCCCACCCCGAGTCCGAGCCCGACGGTCGTCCCGAGCGCCAGCCCGAGCGTGACGCCGACACCCACCGCGACGCCGCTCGTCGGTCCGATCATCTCGGCGGTCGCGGCGACCGAGATCACCGCCACGACGGCGACCATCCGCTGGCACGTCAGCGAGCCGGCGACCGGTCAGACGGAGTACGGCACGACCATCGGATATGGGCAGCGTTCGGTCCTGGAGTCGTCGTTCGACTATGTCGACCACATCCAGGCGCTGTCCGGGCTCACGCCGGGCACGCTGTACCACTTCCGGGTCATCTCGACCGACGTCGACGGCAACGCTGCGGTCTCGCCCGACGCGACGTTCCGGACGCTCGATGCGGCCGCACCGACCCCGACCGCGACACCGAGGCCCACCCCGGTCCCGACGCCGGTGCCCACGCCGACCCCGCGCCCCGGGCGTATCCGCCCGACCGGCCCGCGCCTCGTCGACGTCGCGACCCCGACTCGTGGGCCGACCCCGGTCGGTCAGACGATGGTCGATCCCACCTGGGGCAGCGACGTGACGGTCGTCACGGCGGACGGCCTGCGGCACGCGTACAGCCGTCGCAGCCGTGGTCCGCGGCGGCACGCTACGTGGCTGGCCGATACTGGCAACGTCATCGTCGACACCCAGGGTCGGACGGTCCAGGCCGGCCTCGTCTCCGACCGTCCAGTGGGCGAACACGGAGCCCACGAGCTGTCTACGGCGGCGAGGGCACGTCGAACGTCCTGAAGAAGGTCGACTACCGGACCGGCAGGCGCAGATCTGGCGGACCTGCACGCCGGCTACAGCGCGGCCGGTTGGGCATGGCGATGGTCGCATCAGCGTTCGACGACCGGGACTGACCATCTTGAACGCTGCAGTGCGCGGGTCGACGTCGAGCCCGAGTGCGATCGGCAGTACCAGGCAGCGCACGACTCACGTCGGTACCGGCTCGTAGCCCCAACATCGTCTCGATGAGCCGTCGGGCACCGTTCATGGCACGAGCGGTTCGACATCGGCACGGTGTCGTGGGACGGGGCATCGCGGCCAAGGTCGCCCGCGTCCTCGTGGGCGGCATCGAGGTCAACGCGACCAGCCCGATGACTGGTGGACCTCCATCGGCACCCAGGCTACGGATCGTGGCGGTGCGATCGACGGCACGGCTCCAGCTCCTGACCGGCCGGTATGGTGTTCGGCGAGTCGCACGTGCTCATGCACGAACATCAACCGGGATGGCTGGGTCTACTGTCGCGGTACACGAGGCGCGGGCGGTGCGTCGGTCACGACCAGGTCGTGGCGCTCGGCTCGATGGCTCGGGGATCGTCGAGGTGTTCGCCCACGCCCATCACGCGAGCGATGTGTACGAGCAGATGCCGCAGGCCGCGGCGAGCCGCGACGGGACGCAGGTCGGGTTCGCCTCGGAATGGAGCGGCACCTCGTACGCGTTCTACGTGGCTCGGCCGTGAGCGCCGGGCGCCCAGCCCCACGGCCCGCGGCGCCTCGGCGGGCCGTGCGCAACGCGGGGCCCAGCCGCTACCGTTCCGACCATGGACGACCGACCCGCCGCGCCGCTCCGGGTCGGTCTCGAGCCTGGCTACGACGCGGGTCGCGTCGGCGTCTGGCTCCTCGACGTGCCGGGCGCATTCGGCTGGGCGGCGTCCCGCGATCGGGCGCTGTCACAGACGCCGTCGATCGCCGGCGGCCTCCGCGACTGGCTGCAGGATCACGGGGAGACGCTCGACCTCCCGCCGATCCGCGGGGTCACGATCGTCGAGGAGGTGGCCCCCACGACCCTCGATGGCTACGAGCGCAACGCCACGTTCGAGGCGGACCGGCGGCCCGTCACGCGCGCTGACCTTGCACGCGCGGAACGGTGGCTCGCGTATGCCCGCGCCGACCTGCTCGAGGTCGCGGATCGCGTGGCCGCGCATGAGCGCGCCCACGGCCCGCTGCCCGCCGAGGGCGACCGCGCAGAGCGCGCGAGCGAGGAGGTCCTTCGCCACCTGGCGGGCGCCGAGGTGTGGCTCACCTCGCGGGTCGACGGCTCGCTGCGCTTCGCGGGACCGCCACGGGAAGGCGACCCTCGGACGTACCTCGATGCCACGCGCGCATGGCTGGTCCAGCAGACTGCCGGTCCTCGTCGCACGCGACCCGGGCGTGGCACGGACCGACGGCAAGGGCGAGACCTGGACCCTCGCGAAGGTCCTTCGGCGGCTCGTCTACCACTCGCTGGATCACCTCCGGGAGCTCGAGCGCCGGCTCGCGCGTACCGACGGGACGGCGGAGCGGCTGGTGGTCACGCTCGAGCGTCGCCCGACGGTCGAGGAGCTCACGCGCCTGCTCCTCGCCGTGGGCTGGGATCCCCGGGCGGCCCATCCCGATCGACTGGATGTGTCGACATCCGGCAGCACCGAGGTCGTCACGGCATGGGACGGCGACCGGCTCGTCGGCCATGCTCGATCGCTCAGCGACGGCGCGATGTCGGCATACATCTCGATGGTCATCGTCCATCCCGCGCTACCAGGCGTTGGGTGTGGGTCGGCGGCTCATGGAGCGGCTGCTCGACGGACACGACGGCGTGCGCTTCGCACTGTCGGCCGCGATGGGCATGGGCGACTGGTACGCGCGGCTCGGCTTCGAGCCCGATGAGCGCGCGATGGTCCGGCGACGCCGGGAGGACCTGCCTCGCCGCTGACATCGGGGAGGGGTGGGGCCGCTAGCATGGGCGGGGCGCGCATCCGCGCCGACCGCTGGATGGAGGGGAACCATGCGTCCCGCACGTCAGCTCGCCCTGCTGATCGCCGCGCTCGCCCTCGCGCTCGCCGCCTGTGGCGGCGCCGGCCCGCTGGCCGGGGGCGGTGGCGGCGATCCTGCGAGCGTCGCCCGCCAGGCGCTCGCCGATCCTGGCCGCGGGCGACGTCACGAAGTTGACCGATCTCGCGTGTGCCGCCAGCAAGGAGGACATCGCGAAGTCGTTCACGGGCAGCCTCGGCGATCTCGCTCCCGGGACCGACCCGAGCGTGCTGCTCCAGGCCATCCGGATCGATACCTCGAAGGTGACCGTGGGCCAGGCGACCGTGACCGGCGACACCGCGGTCGTGCCGCTGAACGGGTCGATGACGATCTCGATCGACGAGGAGAAGGCCAAGCCGATCGTCCAGGCCGCCCTCCAGGCGCAAGGTGCGCCGGCCGACGATGCGGCCGTCCAGGCCGCGATGGGCTTCCTCTCCGCGTTCGAGGGCCAGCCCATCCCCCTCGACCAGCCGCTCACGCTCAAGCAGGAGAACGGCGCCTGGAAGGTGTGCGACGCGGCCTGAGCGCCGTCTGCGCGTGGCGATGCCCCGCCCGTCGACCGGCCGCGGTCAGGTGGCGGTCGGAGCTCGGTCAGGCTAGCGCGCTCGACGTCCGTCCAGCGTCCAGGACCAGGACCGTATCGGCGTGACGGATCACGGCCTCGCGGTGCGAGATGAGGAGCGTGGTGCGGCCACGCATGAAGCTTTCGAGCGACACCAGGAGGCGCTCTTCGGTCGACACGTCGATGTCCGCGGTCGGCTCGTCGAGGACGAGGACCGGCGCGTCCTTGATGATCGCCCGGGCGATCGCGAGCCGGCGTCGCTCGCCGCCGCTGAGGCGCACGCCGTCCTCCCCGATCCGCGTCTCGTAGCCGAGCGGGAGCGTCATGATGAAGTCGTGGAGCTGGGCCTGCCGGCACGCGAGCTCGACGCGCTCGTCGGTGACGTCCGCGTCGGCGACCGCAAGGTTGTCGCGGATCGTGGCGTCGAACAGGTGCACATGCTGGGACACGACGCCGAGCATCCGCCGGACATCGTCCGCGCGAAGGTCGTGCACGTCGCGGCCGCCGATCCGGATCGAGCCGCGGTCCGACTCCCAGAAGCGCAGCAGCAGGTTGACGAGCGTCGTCTTGCCCGACCCGCTCGGACCGACGAGCGCGAGGCTCTGACCGTCCGGGATGGTGAAGCTCACGTCGTCGAGGATCGGGCCGGACGTCGCGTCGTAGGCGAATCGCAGGTCCCGGACCTCCAGCCCGAACGCCGCCGGGAGCGGTTCGGGGACGATCGGGTCGATCACGGTCGGCGCGACGTCGGTCAGCGCGAACAGCCGGCGACCCGCCGCATCGCTCGTGTGAAGGAGCTGCAACGACAGGGACAGGGGCTCGACGGCCTCGAATGCTGCGACGGCGGCGAGCGGCAGGAGTGCGAGGTACACGCCATCGAGCGCGCCACGATCGACGAGCGAGATCGCGACCGCGAGGATGACCACGCCGCACAAGCTCGTCAGGAGGGCCGCCAGGCCCGCGCTGATCCCGCGCAGCGCCGCCAGCCGCTCAGCCTGGCGTTCGAGCGCCCGACCGGTCGCGAGCGCCGACGCGCGATGGCGGCTCGCCGCATCGAGCGCGATGAGGTCGGCGAGGCCCTGGACCTCGTCGACGATCAGCGCCGAGAGTTCCGCACGACGCTCGATGAACGCGACCGCCGGATCGCGTGACAGACGCTGGACGAGGATGGGCACGACGATCCCCGTCAGCACGAGGAACGCCAGCAGGACGACGCCGAGCAGGACATCGAACGTGCCCAGCCACACGGACGCCGCGGCGACGACGAGGGCGGCCGTGATGGGCGGCACCAGCACCTGGACGTAGAAGCGCTCGAGGGTCTCGACGTCGGCGACGACCCTGCGTGAGCAGGTCGCCGCTGCGATGGCTGGTCAGCCGCGCGGGTGCGATGGGCTCGATCGAGGCGTAGAACCAGACGCGCAGGTCGGCCAGGATGCGCAGGGTCGCGGCGTGGGTGACGTAGCGCTCGAGGTATCGGAAGACCGCGCGCGAGATCGCGAGGACGCGGACGGCGGTGATCGCGAGGGCGACCTCGGCGACGTTGGTCACGAGCGCGGCCTTGCTGATCAGGTAGGCGGCGGTCGCCAGCAGCGCGATGTTCGAGCCGATCGCCGCGAAGCCGAGCAGCGCGCCGACCGCGATGGACCAGCGTCGGCCGGCGACGAGTCGGACCAGCCGCACGAGCGTCACGGGACGGCCTCGACGGGCGGGGGAGGGATCCGTGCGGGCCGGGTCAAGCCGCGCGCGTCGCCCGCGCCCGCCGTCACGAGCGCCGACTCGGCGACGCGTCCGTCGCGAAGGATGACCACCTGGTCGGCCGCCTCCGCCAGTCGCGTCCGATGCGTGATGACGATGACCGTGCGCCGAGGCGTCAGGCGGGCGATCGTGTCGGCGATGGCGGCTTCCGCGGCGGCGTCCAGATGCGCTGTCGGCTCGTCGAGGATGAGCAGCGGCGCGTCGATGAGCAGCGCCCGGGCGATCGCGATCCGTTGACGCTCGCCTCCGCTGAGTCGGATCCCGCCTTCGCCCACGGGCGTCGCGTAGCCGTTCGGGAGCGCCTCGATGAACGCCGCTGCGTGCGCCGCCGCGGCGACACGCTGGACATCTTCGATGGCCGCATCGGGGCGCCCCAACCGGATGTTCTCGGCGATCGTGCCGTGGAACAGGCGAGGAGCCTGGGGTACCCAGGCGACGTGGTGTCGCCAGTCCGCGATGTCGATGGTCGCGAGCGGCAGATCCCCCACCCGGATCGTCCCGGCGTCAGGTTCGATGAAGCGCAGCAGGAGGCTCACGATGGTCGACTTGCCGGCACCCGTCGTGCCCACGATGGCCAGGCTCCGGCCGGCGGGGACCACGAAGCTCAGGTCACGGACGGCGGCATGCGGGCGACCGGCGTAGGCATACGTGACCCGCTCGAACCGGATCGACGGCGGCTCGGCGGTCGTCATGACGATCCGCAGGCGGCGGTGACGGAGACCCGCTCGCGGCCGCGGCGGCGCTCGCCTCCTGGGCGCCCGGCACCGCGTCCGCGCCGAGGATGTCGAAGATCCGTTCGGCGGCCGCTCGTCCCGAGCCGCCGGCGTGGTAGCGGACCGCGAGCTGGCGGATGGGCAGGAAGAATTCGGGGCAGATGACGAGGACCGCCAACGCCCGCTCGAACGGCATCGTGCCGGCCATGAGGCGAAGGCTGATCTCGACCGCCACGAGGGCGACCGCGAGCGCGGCACCCCATTCGAGCACGAGGCTCGTCTGGAACGCCGTCCGCAGGACCTCCATGGTCGTCTCGCCGTAGCGACGGCTGATCGAGCGCATGGTCTCGGCCTGTTCGGCGCTGCGGCCGAACATCTTGAGCGTCCCGATCCCGCCCAGGACGTCGAGGAAGAACGCGCTCAACCAGCGCAGCTCGAGGAAGCGTCGCCGGCTGATCTGACGGGTGCGCTGGCCGATCAGGGCCAACAGGAGCAGGAGGAATGGACCGGTCACGAGCAGGATCACCGCGGTCGGTGGGTCGATCACCCCCACGACGCCGAGGACCAAGAGCGGCACGAACACGGCGAGCAGCCGCGCGGGCTGATAGGACGCCGCCCACAGGTCGACGGCCTGGAGGCCGTCCACGATGACGCTCGACAGCTCGCCACTGTGCTCACGGCTCGTATGGACCGGGCCGAGCACGAACAGGCGAGCGGTGAGGTCGCGACGCAGGGCGCCGGTCAGCCGGTTGGCGCCCCGTTGCCCGGCGAGCTCGGCGCCGAACAGCACGAACGCGCGGATGCAGGCGATCACGACCAGCACGATGAGGAGCGGCCCGACCTCCGCCAGCGACCGTCCGCCTCGGAACACCTCCGCGACGACGGCGCTCAGGACATAGGCGCCGGCGACGACGAGCGCGGCCGCGCCGAGGCCGGCCGCCACCCCAGCACCCATCCACCGTCGGCTGCTCGGGTCATAGGCGAGCAGCCGCCGTTCCGCGGTCGGGCTGGCCTCGTCCGGGTGGACGCATCGTGGAACGTGCCGGCCGACGGTCGGCGGGCTAGTAGCCCTCGGCCTCGACGACCGTCCGGCCCCGGAAGAGGTAGTACACGCCGGCCGTGTAGAGCAGGATGAACGGGACCCCGATCACGGCGACGATCAACGCCACCGCCAGGGTGTTCTCGGCGGCGGCGGCATTGGTGATCGTGAGGTTGAAGGCCGGATCGGTGGTCGAGATCAGCAGGTTGGGATACAGCCCGACCGCTGCGGAGATGAGGAGCAGGGCGATCATCGCCGACGACGCGATGAACGCCTCGAACGGTCGGTCGCGGCGGACGAACGACCACGCGGCGATGAGCGCCAGCAGCGCCGCGCCGGGAAACACGTCCGGCCAGATGTCGGCGGTGTACCGCTCCGTGATCTGCTGGCGGAAGGCGACCATGGCGATCACGACCAGGGTGTTCAGGACGAAGAAGACGAGCATGAGTCTCGGGACTGCGGCCTCGATCCGTGCCAGCAGCTCGCCCTCGGTCTTCATCGTCAGGTAGAGCCCACCGTGCAGCGCGAGCATCACGACGGTCGTCGCCCCGATGAGCAGCGCGAACGGGTTGAGCAGGCTCGAACAGGGTGACATGCATGTTGCCCTGCGCGTCGATCGGCACGCCGCTCAGGACGTTGCCGAAGGCCACACCGAGCAGCAGCGCGAGCCCGAGTGACGCCGCCCAGAAGACCGTGTCCCAGGTCTGTCGCCAGCGCGGCGAACGCTCCTTGCTGCGGAACTCGAGCGCGACGGTGCGCAGGATCATGACCAGCAGGACGAGCATGAACGCGAGGTAGAAGCCCGAGAACAGGGAGGCGTACACGAGCGGAAAGCAGGCGAACAGGACGCCGCCCGTGATCACCAGCCACACCTCGTTGCCGTCCCAGACCGGACCGATGCTGTTCAGGAACGTGCGCCGTTCGACGTCGGTCCGGGCGAGCGGCAGGTGGAGGATGCCGACCCCCATGTCGAAGCCGTCGAGGATCAGATACGCGGCGACGATCAGACCGAAGAGGGCGAACCAGATGTCGGCGAGCGTCATCACAGCTCCTTCGCGTCGGCGCGGTCGCGGCGGCGGAACACGTCACGGAACGTATCCGGCAGGCTCGACGCCTCGACCGTCTCCACCTCCTCGAGCGGCTCCGGCCCGCGCTGGATCTTCGCGTTGAGCAGGTACAGGAAGAGCACCAGCAGCAGCCCGTAGAGGATCACGAACATCCCGAGCGACAGCACCACGTCGATGGCGGTCAGCACGGGCGAATGGCCATCCGAGGTCAACAGGACGTTGTAGACGACCCAGGGTTGGCGCCCGATCTCGGCGGTCCACCAGCCGGCGATGATCGCCACTTCGACCAGGAAGACCGTGATCACGAACAGGCGCAGCACCCAGCGCGCGTCCCAGATGCGGCGCGGCCGATCCGGGTCGCCCTTCTTGCCCTTCCTGAGGAAGTAGAAGAGGCCACCCAGCAGCCCGATGGGCACGAACAGGGAGCCCAGCTCGAACATCAGGTGGTAGACCTGGAACAGCAGCGCGATCGGCGGCAGCGGCTGGCCAGGGAAGTCGTTGAGCCCCGTCACGTAGGCCTGCGGGTTGAAGTACGCCAGCACGCTCAGCAGGCAGGGGATCGAGATCCCACTGGTCGTCTGGGTCGCCACGTCGACCCAGCCGACGACGTACAGCGGAGCACACGTCGTGCCCTGCCACAGGCCTTCCATCGACGCGAGCTTGACGGGCTGCTGGTGCGTGACCTCGATCGCCATGTTGGCGCCGAAGATGACCACGTTCGTGATCGTGAACACGATGAAGAACGGCAGGGCCAGCTTGAGATTGGCCCGGGCCAGGTCAAGATGCCGCTTCTTCAGGAGGTACCACGCGCTGACGCTGAGCATCAACGCAGCTCCCGCCGTCCAGGACGCGACGTAGACGTGGAGGAGGCGCGGGCATGAACGACGGCGTGAAGACGACGTCCGCGAAGGACGTCATGACCGCCCGTGCGGGCGCCGGGTCGCTGACGACCTCGAAGCCCTGCGGCGTCTGCATCCAGGAGTTCGCCATGAGGATCCACAGCGCACTGAAGTGGGCCCCGAACACGACCATGAACGTCGCGACGAACCACAGCCTCGGCCCGAGTCGGTTGCCGCCGAACAGCATCAGCCCGAGGAACCCGCCCTCCAGGGCGAAGGCGAACACGCCCTCCGCGGCGAGCAGGCTGCCGAAGATGTTGCCGACGAAGCGCGAGTAGTCGGCCCAGTTCATCCCGAACTCGAACTCCTGGACGATGCCCGTCGCGACACCGATGGCGAAGATCAGGCCGTAGACCTTGGTCCAGAAGAAGGCCAGCTGGCGCCACTTCGGGTCTCTTGTGCGCAGATGGGCTCCCGACACGACGAGCAGCATCAGCCCCAGGCCCATCGAGAGCGGCGGGAAGATGAAGTGGAAGCTGGCGGTGAACGCGAACTGGATGCGGGACAGCAGCTCAGCGTCCACGGGCCCGGCCTTTCGCGGCTGCGGAGGCCGTCGATCCGGACATCGCCACTGCGCCGCTCAGAGCCCGACGCTGGCCTGCATCATCCCGCCGTCCGCGACATAGGTCGTCGCCGTGCCGTAGGACGCGCGGTCCGAGGCGAGGAACGCCACCAGACCGGCGATCTCCTCGGGTTCCGCGACGCGCCCGAGCGGGATGGCGCCCTCGAGCCTGGCGCGCGCGGCGGGGTCGGCGAGCGTCACCTCGTCGATCGGCGTGTGCACGGCGCCCGGCGCCACGCCGACGACGGTGATCCCGTGCGGCGCGAGCTCGACGCCCGCCGTCCGGGTGATCATCCGGACGCCGCCCTTGGCCGCGCAATACGGCGCGTTGCCGGGCATCGGCCAGTCCTCGTGGATCGACGAGATGTTGATGATCCGACCGCCGCCGCCCTGCTCGATCATCTGCTTGGCCGCGAGCTGCACGCCGAAGAACGCGCTCTTGAGGTCGATGCCGATGACCATGTCGAACTGGTGTTCGGTCGTCTCGAGCGTCGACGTGCGCGTCTCCATGCCCGCGTTGTTGACCATGATGTCGAGTCGCCCGAAGGCCTCGACGGTCTTGTCCACGAGCTTCTGGATGTCGGCCACCGATGACACGTCGGCCTGGACGGCCTGCGCCTTGCCGCCGGCGGCCTCGATCGCCTTGACCGTTTCAGCGGCGGCGGTCTCGTTCTTGTGGAAGTTGATGGTGACAGCGGCTCCCTGCTTGCCGAGTTCCACGCTGATCGCGTGCCCGATCCCGCTGTCACCGCCGGTGACGATGGCGGCCTTGCCCTGCAATGTCATGCCCTTCCTCCACGTATCTCGATCGTTGGGGCGATCCCCCAGGTTCCGGTGAACGCATCCCCCGGTTCGAGACGGATGAGCGCCTCGCCGGTCTGGAACGCATCGGGCGGACAGGTCATCGGCTCGATGGCCAGGCTGACCATCAGGATCCCCCGGCTGTGAACGGCGTGACGACGGTCGGCGTCAGGTCGAGAGCGGACGACCTCGCACCACGCGGAAGGAGAGCAAGCCCATGACCAGCGCGACGATCGCCACGGCGCCGAAGATCGCCGTGAAGCTCAGCCCCGCGTGCTCCTCGAGCGGGCCGATCCCGAACGCCGCGAGTCCATAGCCCATCTGGTAGAAGGCGATCAGGAGCCCTGCGAGAGCCGCGAGCTCGCGCTGACCGAAGCTGATGGTCAAGGGCAGGAGCGCCGAGCAGCCAAGGCCCGCCAGGCCGAAGGCCAGGATGCCCGCGGGTAGCGAGCCCGATGGCAGGACGGCCAGGACCCCCATCGCCGCGGCGGCCACGAAGGGCAGCATCCGGTACGTGTTCGTCTGCGGGAAGGAGCGCTCGATCGCCGCGAACAGCACGCGTCCGACCGTGACCATGCCCCAGAAGGTCGTCAGCGCGAGAGACGCCACGGCCGTCGAGGCGCCCAGATCGCTCGACATGTACAGCGTCGCCCAGTTGCCGTTCGTCGTCTCCACGACTCCGTAGAGCAGCGCGAACCCGGCGAAGAGCCAGAAGCGCTGTGGCAACCCTGCCCGCGCGTTCCCGGCCGCCCGATCGCCGGACGGACTCGGGATGGCGAGCGGGAGACCCAGGCTGAAGGCGATGAGCCCGGCCAGGAGCACCGCGACCACCGCGGGCAGGCCCCACCACAGGCCGAGGCCCAGGAAGACCGCCACGAGCACCGGCGCCAGCGCCGTGCCGAGGCCGAGCAATGCGTTCAGGTACAGGACCGCGCGGTCTGCCGCCGCGGCGAAGAACGCCGCCGCGTACTCGTTGATCGCCGGGACCGTCAGGCCGAAGCCGATCCCGAGGCTCGTCGTGGCCAGCAGGAGGATCGCATAGGGCAGCGCGCCCGCTCCGATGAAGGACTGGCTGATGACGAGCAGCGACATCGCCGCCAGGTCCCCGACGAGCCCGGCCAGGAACACCTGCTTGATGCTGAACCTGCCGATGAGGGTCGGCCCGGCGAGGGCCGAACCGATGGCCGCGAGCGCCTGTGGCAGGAACAGCCCGCCGTAGGCCGTGCTGGTCAGCCCGTAGTACTCCGGGCTCGTGAGGATCGAGCTCGCAGCAGGGAACGTGACCAGCGCGACTCCCTGGACGAGCCCCGCTGCGTAGACCGCGACGACCTCGCGTCGACCCGCCATCGGCTTCGAGCATCGATGGGGACTGGACTAGCGCGGCGACCCGGCGCCGACCGGAACGGCTTCCGCCGGAGGCAGCCCCAAGCCGCTCGAGCAGGTGGTCGCCGACGCGCAACGCGTTGGCGATCGCCGTGAGGGCCGGGTTCACCGCGCCGATGCTCGGGAAGAAGCTGGTGTCGACGACGTACAGGTTGTCGAGCTCGTGGGCCTTGCAGTCGACGTCGAGGACGGAGGAGGTCGGATCGGCCCCGAATCGCACGGTGCCCGCCTGGTGAGCGACGCCCGCGATCGGGATGTCGTTCTTGAGGTAGGTCGTGCGCGGCAGCAGGTGGTCGGGGTGCATGCCCAGGTGGCCGAGCATCGACTTGAGCTTGCCGTACAGCTGCTTCTTCGGTTCCTGGTTGTTGTAGGTGTAGGCGAGGGTGATGTTGCCGTCCCGGGCGAGCGTCACGCGGTTCTCGGGACGCGGCAGGTCCTCGGTCGACAACCAGAAGTCGACGGCGTGCGTGGCCACCTCGTCGAGCGAGAAGGTCGGCGCGAGCTTGGTCTGGATCGGCTTCTCGCCACGGAACATCGGCGCGGTCGACTTGCCGACCATCTGGATGTTGCCCATCGGGTACTCGAACCCGGGCATCCCGAAGTAGAAGTCGTTGACGCCGAGCGTCTTCTGGAACTTCGTCGGGTTCGGTTCCTTCGAGATGGCCAGGACGGCCGTGCTGTTGTGGAACATGTAGTTGCGGCCGACCTGGTCGGAGCCGTTGGCCAGGCCGTTCGGATGCCGGTCGCTCGCCGAGGCGAGCAGGAGGGCCGCGGAGTTCGCGGCGCCGGCGGAGACGACGACGATGTCGCCCGTGAACGTGGTCCGCTCGCCCGCGTGGTCGACCTCGACACCGGTGACGGTCGTTCCCGCGCCGTCCGTGATCAGGCGGGTCGCCCGGGCGTTCGTGATGAGCGTGACGTTGGGATGCTGGAGTGCCGGACGGACGCCGAAGATCTCGGCGTCGGACTTGCCCATCACGAGCGACGGGAACCCGTCACACGTCTGGCATCGGATACACACGCTGTTGGGCCGATCGCCTTCGAGCAGCCGGATGCCGCACGGGGCGTGGAACGGGTGGTACCCGGCGCGCTCCAGGTCGTCCGAGAGCTGCTGGATGCGCGGCTCGTGCGTGACGGCAGGGAAGGGGTAGGCACCGCTCGCCCGGGGCTCGGTCGGATCCTCGGTGTGGTCGCCGTGGACCTCGTACAGCCGTTCCGCCTTCGTGTAGTAGGGCTCGAACTCGTCATACGAGATGGGCCACGCGGGCGAGATCCCGTCGTGGTGACGGAGCTCGCCGAAGTCCTGCGCGCGGAGCCGGTAGAGCGCCGCGCCGTAGAACTTGGTCTGGCCGCCGACGTAGTAGTGGATGCCCGGCTGGAAGGCCTTGCCGTGGTCGTCGTACCACGTGTCCTTGGCCACGTAGCGGTTCTTGACGAAGACCTCGTCGGCGTCCCAGTTCTCGATCTCGCGCGGCAGCCAGTCACCGCGCTCGAGGATCAGGATCCGCTTGCCGGATGGCGCCAGGTGCCCGGCGAGCGTGCCACCGCCTGCGCCGCTGCCGATGATGATGACGTCGTAGTCCCGCTCGCCGATCATGTCGTACCTCGCTGCGACCCCGCGCCGACCGGCGTGGCTTCCTGCTCTTCGTCGTCGTCGCCCCAGTCGATCCGAGACTCGTCGCTCCGATCGAGCATCTGGGCGCCGCGCGTCTTGCCGAAGTAGTCGCCCGCCCACGCGACGAACGCGTTGACGCGGTTCTGGCCGCCGGACATCAGGGCGGCATGGACGCCCAGCCAGGCCGCGAAGGCGAGCTTGCCGTGGATCTCCGCGCCGTGGACGTTCGCGACGGCGGCCCCTCGGCCGATCATCGCCATCGTGCCCTTGTCGAGGTAGTGGAACGGCGAGCCCGACTTGCCGTCGATCGCGGCGCGGATGTTCTTGGCGGCGTGCTCGCCGCTCTGCATCGCGACGGACCCGAGTTGCGGATGCGTCTTGCCCGCGGCCTTCGTGTCGGGGATGTTCGCGATGTCGCCGGCGACGTAGACGCCCGGGAAGCCGGCGACCGCCAGGTCGGGTCCGACGTCGATGCGCCCACCCCGGCCCTGCGCCATGCCCGACGTGCCGGCGATCGGCGCGGCCTTCAGGCCACCGCCCCACACGACGCACCGCGTCTTGATCGTCGACCCGTCGCTGAGGGTCACATGGTCGGCGGCGATGGCCGTCACGCCCGTCCCGAACCGGAGGTCGACGCCGTCGTCCGCCAGGACCTTGGCGGTGTAGGTGTGGGCCTTGGCGGCGAACATCGACAGCAGCTCGGGGCCGTGGTTGACGAGATGGACCTTGGCCGCGCCCGGCGGCAGGTCGTGGTACTCGGTCGCGATGGTCGTGTTGATCATCTCGGCAAGCGCTCCCGCGACCTCGACACCGGTCGGACCACCACCGACGATCACGAAGTCCAGCGCGCCCTGGTCGATGAGCGCCCGATCGCGGTCGGCCTCCTCGAACAGGCTCAGGATGCGCGACCGGAGCCGCGTCGCGTCATCGAGCGAATAGAGCGGGTACGCATACTGATCGGCACCCGGGGTGTGGAAGAACTCGGGCTGCGAGCCCGCGGCCAGGACGAGGTAGTCCGCGTCGAATGTCTGGCCATCGGTGAGGGTCACGGTGCGCGTCGTGGGGTCGATCCGCGCGGCCTCGCCGAGCTTGATCGCGAAGTTGCCATGCTTCCGTGCGGCCTTGCGCAGCGGATACGCGATGTCGCTGGCCGCGAGCATCGAGGTCGCGACCTGGTACAGGAGCGGCAGGAACTGGTGATAGTTGTTGCGATCGATCAGCGTGACGTCGATGTCGTCGTGTTTCGCCAGCTCGCGGGCCGCGCCGATGCCGGCGAATCCGCCGCCCACGACGACGACGCGCGTCGGTCCGGTCTGGGTCATCGTCTCGTCCTCTCGCCTGCGGCGCGGCTTCGGGGCCGATGCCCGTTGCCATTCCCGGGATCGGCCGTTGTCGAGCGCGTACACGTCCACGTCCGAACGCGTCGATCCGACCCCAGCGGCCGGGGATGTCGAGCAGCTCCAGGTGGCCGATGCTGGCCGGCAGCGCGGGATCGACGACGAGGTGGTCGCCGAGCGGTTCGAGGCCGAGCATCGTCCGGAGCAGGAGGAGCGGCGCACCGGTCGACCACGCCTGCGGGCTGCAGGCGGTCGGGTACTGGACCGGGTACCGGGTCAGCTCCCGGTCGTAGCCGCCGAACGCCTCAGGCAGCCGGCCGTCGAACAGCTCCGCCGCGTCGAGGATGCCCGGCCGCGATGCGCGCGGCCTCCTCCTTGAACCCGTAGCGTCGCAACCCCCAGGCGATGAACGAGTTGTCGAACGGCCAGACGGTCCCGAGGTGGTAGCCGATGGGGTTGTAGCGTCCCTCGCCCTCGGCCATCGTGCGAACGCCCCAGCCGGAGAAGAGTCGGGGGCCCATGAGGTGGCCCACGACGGCCTTGGCCTTGCTCTCGTCGACGATGCCACTCCACAGCAGGTGGCCGATGTTGGAGGCGAGGGCGTCGACCTGGTTGCCTTCGGGATCCAGCGCGAGCGCGTAGTACTCGCCGTCCTTGATCCAGAAATCCCGGTTGAACCGTCGCTTGAGGTCGGCGGCCTCCTTGTCGAGCCGGTCGGCGTACTCCGGGTCCTTCCACACGAGCCGTGCCAGGCGCGCACCACGGACCTTCGCGTCGTAGGCGTACCCCTGGAGCTCACAGGTGGCGCGCGGGAAGCCGGGTAGCCGCCCGTCCTTGAACGCGATCGAGTTCCACGAGTCCTTCCAGGCCTGGTTCTCGAGCCCGGTCTTCTCGTTCCGACGCTTGTACGAGATGTAGCCGTTGCCCAGCAGGTCGGCGTACTGGTCGATCCACTGCAACGCCGCGCGGGCCTCGAACTCGAGCTCGCGGACCAGCTTGCGGTCGCCGGTCCAGCGCTCGTACTCGTCGAGCAGCACGACGTACAGCGGCGTGGCATCGGCCGCGCCGTAGTAGGGCGAGTGCGGGCGCTCCTCGAACGCGGCCATCTCGCCGTAGCGCATCTCGTGGAGGATCCGACCGGGGTCCTCATCGCGGAAGTCGTCGACTCGGCTGCCCTGCCACGCCCCGAGGACCCGCAGGGTCGCCTCCGCGAGCTCGGGCGTGAACGGGAGCGTCTGCAGGCTGGTGAGGATGCTGTCGCGACCGAACATGGTCATGAACCACGGCAGGCCGGCGGCGGGCAGGCTCTTGCCGCCGGCGACGGGAGGCGAGAATCGGAGTGCCGCGAGATCGATCAGGCTGCGCCGATAGGTCTGCTTCAGCGGCTCCCAGTCGCACTCGAGACGCGGGGCATCGTCGATCCACGTCCTCGAGGCCGCGTTCCATGTTCGGTCGAGCCTGCTTGCGGCCACGCCCGTACTTCGTGCTCTCGTGCGTGCCGCCGGCGCCCGCCTTGGCGGTGACCACGCTGAGGTCCGTCGACCACGTGCCGTGCGGCTCGATCCGGACGTCGAAGGAGAGTCCGTCCCGGTCGACCTTCGCGGGGGCGGTCGCGGAGATCACGGTCTCGCGCCGGAACGTGTCGCGCTGGTAGCCGAGGTGGAGCTGGGCGTCGGAGATCTCGCTCGAGTACTCCCCCAGCTTCGCGAGCGCGTCCTTGATCTCGAACAGGTCGGCGAAGTCGCTGGCGGCGTCCAGGCGAACGGCGAGGTCGACCGGCTTGTCGTCGTGATTGATGATCGTCAGCTCCTCGTGGAAGCCGTCCCCGACGGCCCGCTGGCGGATCACCGACAGCTTGGCGTCGACGTAGACCGTCCCGGTGCCGGGCACGAGGAAGAAGCGCGTCTCGAAGTACTGGATGTCGTCGGTCGACAGCGAGTTGAGCCGCTGGCCATCGATGGTCAGGACCCAGCGCGACAGGAAGCGCGTGTCGAAGGAGAAGAGACCGGTGGGGTCGGTCGCCGACGCCTCGATGTCGCCGCGCTCGTCGCTCACGACGAAGGTGTTGCCGTCGAGGATCCGGACCATGCGCTCCGCCATGACTAGCTCCTTCGCCGGCCGACGCTGCGATCCGATGCGGTCGCGGGCGGTGCGGTCGGGGCTGGGAAGAGGCGCTGCACCCGGACGAGCAGCATCGGGTCGCCGTCCATCGAGACGGCGCCGCGCAACATCGCAGCCAGCGGGTTGACCTTGCCCTCGGCGACATCGTCGAAGTGCGCTCGATCGGCCCGGATGACCGCGTCGGCCGGGTCATCCGACGAGGTGACGGTCAGGTCCCCCTTCGCGATCGTCAGGAGCCAGTGGTCGACCCGGTCACCGTCGGCGATGTCGAAGCGCACGGAGCCCGTGATCCCTCCGAGCACCGGCGCGTGACCGCGTCGACCCAGGTCGTCGAAGAATCGTGCCGTCGTGTCGGTCAGCGTGGTTCGGGTCATGTCGCAGCCCCCTGATGCGCCGGTCGACGCACCGTCATCGCGCGGTCCACGACGGACCGATCCGTCATGCCAGGCGACGCGGACGAGGAGGACCAGCTCTTGGGGCGATACCGTGGAGCCGGATCGCTGGCACCGACGGCGGTGGCTCGCCCATCCGGCACCGTAGGTCGCCGATACCCGAGGGCAAAGGGCATCCGCAGGCCTGTGGCGAGGGGGGGTGTATCCCCCGGGCGGTGGGCAGCCTGCCGGCCCGTCGCCTCGCTGACGTTGGGCCGGCGCAGCCGTTCGCGAAGGCAGGGAAGGGCGTCCTGCGACGACCGATGCGCGACTAGAACACCTGTACCAAATCGACGCATCAGCGTAAACTGGGACCGTGCCCCAGGATCGGATCGTCGTGCACGGCGCACGCGAGCACAACCTCAAGGACGTCGACCTCACCTTCCCGCGTGACCGGCTCGTCGTCATCACCGGACTGTCCGGCAGCGGCAAGTCCAGCCTCGCGTTCGACACCATCTACGCCGAGGGCCAGCGCCGCTACGTCGAGAGCCTGAGTGCGTATGCGCGGCAGTTCCTGGGCCAGATGGAGAAGCCCGACGTCGACCGCATCGACGGGTTGTCGCCGGCCATCTCCATCGACCAGAAGGGCGCGTCACGCAACCCGCGGTCGACGGTCGGCACCGTCACCGAGATCTACGACCACCTGCGGCTGCTGTTCGCGCGCATCGGCGTCCCGCACTGCCCCAACGGCCACGCCATCGAGCGCCAGACGGTCCAGCAGATCGTCGACCAGGTGCTCGCGCTCCCGGAGGGCACGCGGCTCCTCGTCCTCGGCCCGCTCATCAAGGACCGCAAGACCGAGGGCGACCGGGTGTTCGAGGCGGCGCGCCGGCAGGGCTTCGTCCGCGTCCGCGTCGACGGCACCCAGTACGACCTGGCCGAGGCGCCGACGCCTGGAGAAGTACAAGCGCCACACGATCGAGGTCGTCGTCGACCGCTACATCGTCCGCCGCGCCGAGGCGCCCGACGACTGGGCGCGCGACGAGCTCGGCCGGCCCATCGATCCCGCGACCAACGTGGCGACCCCGGATCCCGACGCCGCCCGGCTCGCCGACTCGGTCGAGACGGCGCTGCGCCTGGGCGAGGGCGTGGTCGTCATCGCGCCCGCGACACGCGATGACGAAGCGCCGACCTTCGAGGAGCGCCGGTACAGCGAGAAGCTCAGCTGCCCGTACGACGGCTTCACGATGGACGAGCTCGAGCCGCGCAGCTTCTCGTTCAATTCGCCGCACGGGGCGTGTCCCACCTGTACCGGGCTCGGGACGCAGCTCGAGATCGACCCGGATCTCGTCATCCCGGACCGCTCGAAGTCGATCGCCCAGGGCGCGCTGGTGCCGTGGGCCAAGCTGCCGACCGAATCGTCGTGGCGGCTGAAGATCCTCGAAGCCGTCGCGAAGTCCCACGGCTGGGACTTCAAGGCCCCGGTCCGCGACCTGCCCCCGGAGGCGATCGACTACATCCTGCGCGCGTCCAAGGACGAGAAGGTCGTCGTCCGCTACCGCCACGAGCGCGGCGAGAACAGCTACGTCGCGACCTTCGAGGGTGTCATCACCAACCTCGAGCGGCGCTATCGCGAGACCGACTCGGAGTACATCAAGACCGAGCTCGAGAAGTACATGGTCCAGCGGCCCTGCCCGACGTGCGGCGGGCGTCGCCTGCGACCCGAGATCCTGCAGGTCACCATCGACGGGCAGAACATCTGGCACGTCTCGACGATGTCGGTCACGGATGCGCTCGACTGGGCGTCGTCGCTGCCCGGCCGGATCTCGGAGCGGGACCGGACGATCGCACGGCAGCTGCTCAAGGAGATCTCGGCGCGCCTGGGCTTCCTCGTCGACGTCGGCCTCGACTACCTGACGCTCGATCGGACGTCGATCACGTTGTCCGGGGGCGAGGCGCAGCGGATCCGGCTCGCGACGCAGATCGGGACGACGCTCATGGGCGTCCTGTACATCCTCGACGAGCCGTCGATCGGCCTCCACCAGCGCGACAACGCCAAGCTCATCGCCACGCTCACCCGGTTGCGCGACCTCGGCAACACCGTGCTCGTCGTCGAGCACGACGAGGAGACCATCCGGACCGCCGACTGGGTCATCGACATCGGCCCCGGGGCGGGGGAGCACGGCGGCGAGATCGTGGCCAACGGGACGCTCGACGCGGTCCTGGACGAGCCGCGCTCGATCACCGGGGCGTTCCTGCGCGGCGACCGGACGGTGCCGGTGCCGTCGACCCGCCGGAAGGGCAACGGCAGGTCGCTGGTCGTGAAGGGCGCCCGCCAGCACAACCTCAAGGACCTCGAGGTCCGCTTCCCGCTCGGGACGTTCACCTCGGTCACCGGTGTCTCCGGATCCGGGAAGAGCACGCTCGTGACCGAGGTGCTCTATCGCGCCCTCGCGCGCGAGCTGCATGGGTCGCGTGAGCCCGTCGGGGAGCACGACCGGCTCGAGGGCGTCCAGTACGTCGACAAGATCATCGAGATCGACCAGAGCCCCATCGGCCGGACGCCGCGCTCGAACCCGGCCACCTACGTCGGGCTGTTCACGCCCATCCGCGAGCTGTTCGCCGGCACGCCCGAGGCGCGGGTCCGTGGCTACTCGCCCGGCCGGTTCAGCTTCAACGTGAAGGGCGGTCGCTGCGAGAACTGCAAGGGCGACGGGATCATCAAGATCGAGATGCAGTTCCTGCCGGACGTCTATGTCCCGTGCGAGGTCTGCGGCGGCAAGCGCTACAACCGCGAGGCGCTCGAGATCCACTACAAGGGCCGGTCCATCGCCGACGTCCTGGAGATGACGGTCGAGGAGGCGAACGAGTTCTTCGCCGCGGTGCCGCAGATCTCGACGAAGCTCCAGACGCTGTTCGATGTCGGCCTCGGGTACATCCATCTCGGCCAGCCCGCGACCACGCTCTCCGGTGGCGAAGCGCAGCGTGTCAAGCTGTCCACCGAGCTGTCGCGGCGAGCGACCGGCAAGACGCTCTACCTGCTCGACGAGCCCACGACGGGTCTTCACTTCGCCGACGTCGAGAAGCTCCTCCAGGTGCTCCACCGCCTGGTCGAGACCGGGAACACGGTGCTGGTCATCGAGCACAACCTCGACGTCATCAAGACGGCCGACTGGATCATCGACCTGGGGCCCGAAGGTGGGCATCGCGGTGGGCGGATCGTCGCCGAGGGCACGCCCGAGCAGGTCGCGGCGACGAAGGGGTCCGCGACCGGTGAGTACCTCGCCCGGGTCCTGCGCGGCGAGCCGCTGGTGCCGCTGTCCGACGTGACCTTCGCCGATGAGGCGGGCCGGTCGAACGGCCGGAACGGACACGACGGGCACGCCGAAGCGCCACGACCCGAGCCGGCGCTCGCCCCGTCCCGCAAGCGCGCCACGGCAGCCGCTCGGCGGGACTGACCCGCCCGGCGGTCGCCCGGCGACACCGCCCGCGCCGCCGACCGGCGGCTACGATGGCTGCATGCCGGAGATCGACTTCGCGTTCCTCGCCGACGCCGCCGAGACCTCACCCGGACAGAAGTTCCACGTGCTCGGCGGGGGCATCACGCGGATCGGCGGACGGGCGTTCCCGTTGCGCCACCCGCACCTCGCCCTGGTCGTCGCACTGACCGTGACGGCACCCGAGACGGAGCGGGAGCACGAGCTGCGGATCGTCCTGCTCGACCCGGACGGCCGCGAGGTGACGGGCGCCACGGGGTCGTTGGTGGCGCGCGGCCACGGTGACGGCCGTGACGCCATCCTGACCTTCAGCATCGACCTCTGGAACCTCACGTTTCCGACGCCCGGTGATTACTCGTTCCGCCTCCTCGTCAACGGCTCGGAGCGCAAGCGGCTGCCGCTGCTGCTGGTGGGACCGGGGGAGGGCGGTGGCCGGCCGGTGGGACCCGGCCCCGGGTGACCACGGCACGAGCCAGCGGTCCGGCACGCCACGAGCGGCCGGCGATCGACGAGGCCGGTCTCCAGGCGGCGCGCGCTGCGGATCGCCTGCTCGCCGAGGCGCGCGAGCTGGGCGTGGAGCGCTGGATCCGGTTCCTCGAGCCCGTGCCCGACCAGCTGCGCGACGATCCCATCCCCGAGCTGCGCCGGACCGCGACACGTGCCCGTGCTGCGTACGGCCCGAAGGATTCGATCCGGGATGCGCTACCCGCCGCGGTCACCGAGCCGTTCCTCGACGCCCTCGACCGGCTCCTTCGCGAGCTCGCCCGGCGGGAGGCGGCCGGCGGGTAGCGCTCCCGTCGCTCGCCGCTAGGCGTCCGACGCGGCAGCCGCCTCGTGCGCCGTCGACGTCCGCCACTCGTCGGCGAGGATCGCCAGGCGGTGGTCGTCGACCCAGCGGTCGTCGCGCCAGAACGCGTGCCGGAACGTCGCCTCGTGGACGAAGCCCAGCCGTTCGTACAACCGTCGAGCGGCCGGATTCGTGTCGTACACGTCGAGCCAGATGCGCTCGAGCCGGAGCCGCCCGAAGCCGAACCGCAGCAGCGCCCGGATCGCGTCGCCGCCATATCCGCGACCCGTGTCACGCGGGTCGCCGATCGAGATGCCGATACCCGCGCTGCCGTTGGTGAGGTCGACCGCCATCAGGCCGCACGTGCCGACCGCCCGGCCATCGGCACGGAGGCAGATGACGAAGAACCACTCGTCGCGGCCGTGTCGTTCGAGCATCCCGTCGAACCAGCGATCCTCGCCAGCCTGCGAGAACGGGGCGCGCATGCCCAGGTTTCGGGCGGTGCGATCGTCGGCGAACCACCGGACGAAGAGGGGCACGTCGTCGCGTTCGGCCGGTCGGAGGTAGATGGCGCCATGCGCGATGACGGGGACGCTGCCCTCGTTCTGGACGGGCATCGAGGCTCCAGTCGCGGGTGGGCCCCGAGCATACGGGCTCATGCGGCCGCCTCCACCTCCGCGGGGTCGAACGCCTCGCGCAGGAAGACCGGGACGGCGCCCGGGTCGTAGAGCAGCGTGAGCGTCCGGCGCGCACGGGTCCACGCGACATACGCGAGGCGACGCTCCTCCTCGAGGACGCGCTCCGGTTCGGCGGCCTCGCTGACGGCCCTGCGGGCCGGGAAGCCGTCCGCCAGGACGACGACATGGTCGAACTCGAGTCCCTTGGTCCCGTGGGCCGTCGCGAGCGTGAGCGGCGCGTCGTCGACGTGAAGCGCATGCAGCCGTTCGCGCGCGCGTGCGATACGACCGGTGAGGTCGTCGAACTCCCCCGACGTCACCGCCCAGCCCAGGACCGCCGCTGCGAGATCGGCCGGCGTCGGGCGGTCGTCGTCGAGTGCCTCGGCCGGCACCCGGTCCGACGCGCCAGGCGGCGTCCCTGGCGATCCGAGTGCGCCGGGCTCGAGGGCGAGCCGATGGCGGACGATCCCGACCCGGACGAGCAGCGGTCGATCGGACGGGGTCGCGGCGACAAGGGCAAGGACGGCGTCCAGCCGGTCGTCGAGCAGCGGCAGGGGCAGGGCGGGCGCCCGGAACGGACGCTCGAGGTCGAGGCAGGCGACGACCGCCGGCAACAGCTCACGATTCGTGCGGGTCAGCACCGCCGAGGTCGAGCCGTCGTCGGGCCACGTGGTCATCGCCCGGCGCAGCCGGACGGCGTCATCCGCCGCGGACGGCGCGAGGACGAGGCTTCCCGCGGCCCCGGGGCGGGCACGGATCGTCTTCGCGAATCGCTCGCGGTTGACCTCGATCAGCCGGACGGCGCGGGCGACGACCGGCCCAGGGCAGCGGTAGTTCACGGTCAGGTCGACCCGTCGCAGGCCCGGCAGCGACCCGGCGAGCCCGAGCACCCGGCGGACGTCTGCCAGTCGCCAGCCGTAGATCGTCTGGTCGTCGTCGCCGACCAGGAACACGCGGTTCGCCGGGGCCGCGAGCCGCAACGCGAGCTCGAGCTGCGTCCGGTCGAGGTCCTGCGCCTCGTCGACCAGCAGCTCTCGGCAGCGACCGCGCCACAGCGCCAGCGCGTCGGTGTCCGCGTCGAGCAGCTCGAGCGCCCGGACCACGAGGTCGTCGAAGTCGAGCGTCTCCGCCTCGCGGAGGGCCGCCTCGTACGCGACGAACAGGCGTGCGACCGGTCCCGCCAGCGGGTCGGCGGCGACCTCGTCGGGCGAGACCCGGAGATCCAGCTTGAGGCGCGAGATCGCGAGGTCCAGCCGGCCGAGATCCGCCCGCGTCAGCTCGGGCGCGAGCGAGCGAAGGACGGTCGGCCGATCCGCGAGCTCGACGGACCGACCCGCCTCCCGCAGCATCTCCCGGCCGAGTGCGTGGAACGTCCGGACGCGGACCGCACCGGGCGCCACACCCAGCGGCTCCAGGGCGACCGCCAGCCGCTCGCCGAGCTCCACCGCGGCGCGGGTATTGAACGCGACGACGGTGATCGCATCCGGCGGACAGCCGCCATCGACCAGCCACGCGACGCGGGCGACGAGCGTCGTCGTCTTGCCCGAGCCCGCCGGCGCCACGCACAGGACGGGGCCGGGTGGTGCCGTCGCGGCGGCGCGCTGGTCCGGGGCGAGACGCGCCAGCCGTTCGGCGACAGCCGGGTGGGAGTCCATCCGATGAAGCCTCGCGCGCGACGCTTAGCTGCGGCTCATCGTCGGCCGGGACGAACGCCAGTGGGGTGTGAACGGTGCGCGCACGCACCATCTGCCGGCGCGCGCGCGACCGTTCGTCAACGCGCAGTTCACATGGCGATATCGTGTGGAGCACCACGATCCGGTGCGGTCCGGTGCAGTCCAGGGTGGTCCGACCGCACAGCCATCGCGCTCGTCCCGGTAGTGCCCTCGACAGGGGAGGAGGCATCGTGACCCGTTTCCGTGCCCGCCTGCTGGCGGTCGGTGCGGCGGCCATGCTGTTGATCGGCTTGGCCCCCGCCACCATCACGGCCACCCAGCCCGCGCCGCCAGGCAAGGTCGCCAAGGCCGTGTTCTTCACGTCCGATGGGCTTCGCCAGGATCTCGTCGCCAAGTACGCCAAGGACGGCCTGATGCCCACGATGGGCGGCTTCCTGAAGAACGGGACGTCCGCCGCGCACAACGGCCTGCGGACCCAGGCGCCGCCCAACACCGGCGCCGGCTGGTACTCGCTGGCGACGGGCGCGTGGCCGGCCGTCCATGGCTCGACCAACAACACGTTCCATCGCATGGGCCAGCCGTTCACCGGCCGGACCGCGGCCTTCGATCCGAACGTCCTCCAGGCCGAGTCGATCGCCCAGTCCGCCGAGCGTGGCGGCCTCAAGGTCGCCCAGGTCGAGTGGGCCGGCGGTCGGAACGCGACGATCAAGGGCCCGACGATCGACTTCCAGCAGTTCTTCTCCGGCCGCGGCGTCGCGACGAACTTCATCGGCAAGGCCGGTGAGCCGCTGTTCGACGACGCGCCGTTCATCCAGTCGTTCGGCCTCCAGTTCGACCACCCGGCGGGCTATGCCGGGCAGGCGCCCTATGCCGGCGCGGCGCCGGCCCCGGCCGCCGGGCTGGAGCGGCACCCTGCCGACGACGTACAGCCCGGCCATGGAGATGCATCTCCGGGTGCTGGACTTCGGCACGGACAAGTACGGGCTCGACGCCTGGATCTTCGACAGCACGAACGACAGCACGACCGAACTACGACCGGGTGCTGTTCTCGCGAACGAAGAACGCCGCCGACACCGTCGGCATCCTCGCCAAGGGCCAGTGGGCCGACGTCAAGGTCAAGCTCACCGGCCTCGCGCTCGTCAACGGGCAACCGAACCCGCTCGAGGGCAAGACCGCGGGCTTCCTCGTGAAGGTGGAAGAGCTCACCGGCGATCTCAGCCGTGTCCGCCTGTTCCACACGTCCGTCTCGCGCGCCCAGGCCACATGGCCGACCTGGCCCGGCGAGTCAGGCTTCACGGGCGACTTCGAGGAGTACCTCGCGCAGACCTTCCCGACGTCGACCGCTGCCGACTTCGCGATCCTCGAGGCCGGCGTGACGTCCGAGGACACCTACGTCCAGCAGGGCCTCTACTGGTCCACCGGCCACTGGCCGATGCTCCGGTACGTCGTCGACACCTACAAGCCGGATCTCCTGCTCGCGGGCATGCCCACGACCGACGAGTTCCAGCACCAGTTCCTCGGCCTCGTGAGCCCCAAGCTCCCGAACGGCCAGGCGAACCCCGCCTATGACGACACCGACCTGAACGGCGTCGCGGACGGTCGCGTCGCCGCGCGCGACGGCTACATCCGCGAGGCCTACAAGGAATCCGACGAGACCCTGACCCTGGCGCGAAGCCTGATGGGCTCGAACGTCACGACGTTCGTCGCATCCGATCATGGGTTCGCGCCGCAGTTCCTGGCCATCGACGGCAGTCAGCCGCTCGTCGATGCGGGCCTGCTCCAGTTCCCGCAGACGTCGAACTGCCGCCCCGCCACCGCCGAGGGCATCTTCGGCAAGGCCAAGGCCTGCTGGGCCGGCGGCGCGCTGCAGATCTACCTCAACGTCGTGGGCCGCGATCCGGACCCCCGTCCGGCCGATGCGCGGAGCGCGACGCTCCCCGACGGCTCACCCAACCCGAAGTTCATCCCCGACCCGCGGATCCCGGCCACCGACGTCGCGGCCACGGTCGCCGCGCTCAAGACCCGCTACCTCGGTCTCACCGATCCCAACGACTGGACCCATGACGGCCAGCCCGAGAGCTGGAAGATGATCGACCGGGCGTACACCCAGGCCGAGGCGCGGTTCATCCCCAACGGCCCGAACTCGACCGCGGACATGGCCCATCCGACGCGGACGGGCGACCTCGTGGTCTTCGCCTACCCGCCGTATCAGTTCGACGCCGAGACGCCCGGCCAGCTGGTCGCGTTCTCGCACTTCTTCGGCCAGCACGGCTACGTGCCGGACGTCCAGGACCTGGCCGCGAACGTCAACATGCGGGCGACGTTCCTGGCCGGGGGCCAGGCCATCGGCAAGGGCAGCGTCGACGCGGCGACGATCGATCTCGCGCCGACCCTCGCGTACCTCCTGCGCATCCCCGAGCCGCAGCACAGCCAGGGCATCGTCCAGCTGGGGGTGCTCCCCAACGGACCGGCCCCGAAGCGCGTGAACATCATCGGCCTCAACGACTTCCACGGGCAGCTCGATCCCACGACGCTCGCGTTCGACGGCATCAACGCCAACGTCGGTGGCGCCGCCTTCCTCGCGTCGATGTTCGACGAGGAGGCCAAGCGCCTGCCCGGCTCGGAGCTGCTCGTCGCCGCCGGTGACAACGTGGGCGCATCGCCGCCCAACTCGGCGCTGCTCCAGGACATGCCGGCCATCGACGTCGAGAACGCGTGGGGCCTGGACGCCACGTCCCTGGGCAACCACGAGTTCGACTACGGGGTCGACCGCCTCAAGCAGCACATCGCCCGGGCGAAGTTCCCGTTCCTGGCCACCAACGTCGTCGAGACCGCGACCGGGAAGATCCCGTCGTATCTCCGGCGGTCGAAGGTGTTCATCGTCGATGGCACCCCGGTCGGCGTGATCGGCGCGGAGCTCCAGAACACGCCCGAGCTGGTCTCCGCCGGCGCGACCGCCGGCCTGACGTTCCTGCCCGAGGCGGAGCGCATCAAGGCGGAGTCGATCCGCCTCAAGCGAGCCGGCGTCCGGGTCCAGGTCGTGGTCATCCACCAGGGCACGAACGACGGCGTGAATCCCATCGGCAACGCCGCCGGCGTGCCGTGGGTCGGGCCCATCCTGGGCATCGCCGACGCGCTCCAGGGCACGACCGTCGATGCGATGGTCGTGGGCCACACCCATCGCATCTCGAACCTCATGCGCGGCCACATCCTCATCACCGAGGGCATCAACGCCGGCGTGAGCTACTCGGTCCTGCAGCTGATCATCTCGAAGGGCGACGTCCAGTGGGCCGGTGGCGCGACGCGCGTCGCGAAGGACATCGGCGTTCCCGCGCGGGCCGACGTCAAGGCGATCGTCGACAAGGCGAACGCCGACACGGCGCCGCTTCGCAACCTCGTGATCGGCTCGCAGACCGCGGACATCAAACGGGATCCGAACCGCATCACCGAGTCCGCGATGGGGAACCTCATCACCGACGCGATGGTCGAGAAGTATCCCGAGGTCGACGGCGCGTACACGAACTCGGGCGGTCTGCGCCAGGACCTCGTGTGCACGCCACCCAGCGCGACCGAAGGCCCGTGCGAGATCACCTGGGGCGAGATGTTCGCGGTGCTGCCGTTCGGCAACTCGACGGTCATCCTGACCCTGACCGGTGACCAGTTCCGGCAGGCGTTCCTCAACGGGTTCCAGCCCGCGTGCGACCCGAACTTCGCGGGTGGCACCGGCCGGTTCCCGCAGATCTCCGGGTTCAAGGTCACCTACCACTGCAACGGCACGACGCCCGTCGTGGACGGCATGTGGAAGACGCCCGACGGCGTCGCCGGACCGGCCACGCCGATCGGCCCGACCGACACCGTTCGCTTCGTCACCAACGACTTCATGTACACCGGCGGCGATGGCTACACCATCTTCAAGTCGGGGACCGATGTGAAGCAGACCGGTGACCTGCTGCTCGACGTCGCGATCGCGTATGTCGAGGCGCACTCGCCGGTCTCGGCGGCGCCTGAAGGGCGGATCACGAAGGGCCAATCCGGCTGATCCCACCTCGTCGGCGGCGCCGTCGCCGGCGTCACGCCCATCGAACCGAGCCCGGGCCCGACGGCCCGGGCTCGGTGATTCCGGGCACCGGTACCGAAGGGGGGCGCGGCCGGTCAACGAGTGGGACCGGGCTCCCATTCCGGGACCGGACGAAACGGCCCAGCGTTCCCGGTACGCGGCGCGAACCGTCCACCGTGCCGCCACCGGGAGCGCGCGAATGCCCAGCGTCGTCCGTCGGTCGGCCGCCATCGGGGTGGCCCTGAGCCTGTCCATCGCGGGAGCCGCGTCTGCTGACACGGTGTCCGCCGATGCCGACCTCCTGCGTGCGTCGGTCCAGACGTTCGTCGACCTGGGCACCGCGACACCCGGTTCGACGATCCACGTCGACGTCGGATTCGTGCTGTTCTGCCGCAACCTCTCGCACGTCGACCCCGGCGTGACCCTGTCGATCACGCCGGGCGGATCGCCGCAGGCGCCGGCCGGCGGGTCCATCAGCGCGACGGCGACCTCGCTCGGACCGGTCCCCGACGACTGGCCGGCGGACGGGCAACCGTGCGTCGACGATCCGGAGCTCGCGGGGACCCAGCCATCGCACGTCACGATCGTCGTGCCGCCGCTCGGTGGGCAGACCTACCAGTACTCGATGGGCTTCGGCCGGTCACCGGCCGATGGCCTGTCCCTCGCGACGTCGGTCGGGTTCCGAGTCGCGGTCCCCGCGGCGCCGGTGAACACGCCTCCGGTGCTATCGCTTCCGGACGGGTTCACCGTCGAGGCCGATACGACCGGCGGCTGGACCGCCGCCTTCGATGCGTCGGCGACCGATGCCCAGGACGATCCCGAGCCGACCGTGACCTGCGTTCCGACGTCGGGCGCGCTGCTGCCGATCGGGACGACGACGGTCTCCTGCACCGCCACCGACACCGCGGGCGCGTCCGCCTCCGGGTCGTTCGCCGTGACGGTCCGTGACACGACGGCGCCGTCGCTTGCCGGGATGCCGTCGGATCGCTCGATCGTGACGACCGATCCCGGCGGGACGACGGTCGCGTGGGATGCGCCGTCGGCCAGCGACGTCGCCGATAGCTCGCCGTCGGTCGCCTGCAGCCCCGCTTCGGGATCTGTCTTCCCGGTCGGCACGACGACCGTGACGTGCACGGCGACCGATGCGAGCGGCAACCACTCGAGCGCCTCCTTCGAGGTGTCCGTCACCCTGCTCCGCCTCGCCGCGTGCGTTCGACGAACCGATCGGCGATGCCGGCGTCGTCCGTGTGGGGAACGGCCGGACGGTGCCGGTGAAGGTGCGGCTGACGCGGAACGGCGAGGAGCTGCGGAGCGGCGAGGTCTGGCTCTGGGCCGCGGATTGCGACGGCTCGGGCGCCGGACGGCTGGTCCGCGCCGAGTGGCAGGCCGGGCGCTGGATGGCGCATCTCGATACCACCGACGCGCCGACAGGCTGCGCGACGATCACCGTCAGGTCCGGGGGCCTGGTGTACGGCGGCTTCCAGCTCCAGGCGGAGGCCACCCCCGTGAAGGCGAAGGGCAAGCCGAAGGGCGGTTGACAGCACCGTCCGAGGTCTGTCCTGCGAGGCCGGTCCCGCCCGGGGCCGGCCTCGCGAGTCATCGCAAGGTCCCCAACGCGCCGGACGTTGCAGGCTCCGGCACCGACGTTGCAAGCGCGCACCACGAATGCGCCGGTGGTACTGGTAGTCCCGGGAACCGTCCGTACCATTCGGCTGGCCCACCCAGGGGGCAGAGCACCACCGAGCCGTTGGGGGACGGCGGTCGAACCGGGACGTTCTTCGGACTGATCCTTTTCATTCGACCCGCGCTCGCGCCCGCTCCATCGTCCTCCCCTAGACCCGGTGTCGCTTCGTCGTGTCCGTCACCGCGGTCGAGGTCTTATCGGCGATGTCAAGCTCCCGGCGCTCCGTGCGTCTGCGCACGTTCCTTGCGGTCTTCCAGATCGTCCTCCTGATCTCGTCGCTGTTCGCGCCGATGGCTGCGATCGCGGCGGATCCGAGCGCATCGCCCGATCCATCGCCGTCGGCGGAACCGTCGGCCGAGCCGTCCGCGACCCCGGATCCGACGCCTGATCCGTCACCGGCGGCGACGCCCGACCCGACCCCCGAGGCGACGCCGGAACCCACGCCGGCCGCGCCTGCGGCAACGCCCGATCCGACCGCCCCGCCCTCCGAACCCTCGGCTGAGCCGTCCGCCGACCCGACGCCCGACCCGACCCCCGCGCCGACCTCGACCCCCGCGCCGGTCCGTCCGTACGTCGTGACGTTCGCGGCCGGCGTCTCTGCCGCCGACCAGAGCACCGCGATCACCGACGCGGGCGCCAGCGACGACGACACGATCGCCGTCCTTCGCCTCCACGCCGTCCGTGCCTCGGATGCAGCTGCCGCGAACCTGCGGGCCGACGCACGCGTCGCGTCCGTGGAACTCGATCGGACTCGCGCGGCGGAAGGCGCTCCTGACGACACGCGGTATGCCGACCAATGGGCGCTGCCGCGCATCGGGTGGGACTCCGTCTACGGGACGGCCGCGCCCTCGGGCTCGGCGACCGTCGCGATCCTCGACACGGGTGTGGACACGACCCATCCCGACCTCGATGGCGTCGTCGTCAGCGGCGCCTCGTTCGTCACCGGCGCTCCCTGGTCATCCGACACGAACGGCCACGGGACGGCGATGGCGGGCATCGTCGCCGCCGAGACGGGGAATGGGGCAGGCATCGCTGGCGTCGGGTTCGCCGGCGTTTCGGTGATGCCGGTCACGGTCCTCGGTGCGGATGGCACCGGCCGCGACAGCGACATCATCGAAGGCCTCGTGTGGGCCACCGACCACGGCGCTGACGTCGCGCTGCTGGCGTTCTCGGCCACCGGCTACTCCGCCGCCCTCCAGGCGGCGATCGACTACGCGTGGGGCCACGGTGTGGTCGTCGTCGCGGCCACGGGCAACGACGGCTCGACCACGCTCACCTTCCCGGCCGCGGATCGCGGCGTCATCGGCGTGTCCTCGACCGATGCGTCGGATGCGCTCTCGACTTCCTCGAACTTCGGCGCGTCGGTCTTCCTGGCCGCACCGGGCGAGGGGATCCTCACGACCGCCACCGGCGGCGGCTACGCGTCGGTGTCGGGGACGTCGGCCGCGGCCGCGCACGTCGCAGGCGCCGCGGCGCTCGTCGCCGCGTTCGATCCGTCGGCGTCCAACGGCGTGATCGTGGGCCGCCTGGCTCGCAACGCCGCTGCCGCGGGCACGCAGGCCGAGACCGGCAACGGACGCCTGGACCTGGCGCGCGCCCTCGGACGACACCTCGACGACGGCGATCCAGCCCGAGGGCGCCGCGCCCTCCGGCGACGGCGGCCCGTTCGTCGGCCCGTACGTGGCGGCCAGTAACGCAACTGTCAGCGGGATCGTCCGCGACTCGGTGACGCTCGCGCCCCTGTCCGGAGTGACCGTCACCGCCTCGGGTGGCGGGACTGGCTCGGACGTCACCGATGGCACCGGTGCCTATCTGATCAGCGTGAGCTATGGCGGTAGTGGTCCGGTGTCCGTCACCGTCACGGCTGCAGCCATCGCGGGGTACACCGCGACCGCAGGCTCAAGCGCAACCACGACTTGCTCCGGGAACGGCAATGGCACGTGCGTCCCGGCCGTTCGGAATCTCACGCTGACGCCCGCGCAGAACCAGCTGAGCATCAACGACGTGTCCACGGCCGAGGGAACCGGAGCTGGCACGACGACCTTCACTTTCACCGTGACGCGAACCGCCCTGTCGGGCGCGTCCGCGGTCGCCTGGGCCACGAGCCCCGGCACCGCGACCGCCGGCGCGACCTGCGTCGGCGCTGCGGACTACCAAACGGCCTCCGGGACCCTGAACTTCGCGGCAGGTGTCACGACGCAGACGCTCTCGGTCAATGTCTGTCGCGACGCCATCCAGGAGACGGACGAGACGTTCACCGTCACGCTGTCCTCGCCGACCAACGCCACGATCGTCGACGGCACGGGCACCGGCACGATCCTCAACGACGACTCGTCGTTCACGATCAACGACGTATCGGCCGCCGAAGGCACCGGCGCCGGGACGACCATCTTCACGTTCACCGTCACGAAGTCGGGTGCGAGCACCCTCACCTCGACCGTGGCATACACGACGACGCCGGGCTCGGCGACGGGTGGCGCCGCCTGCGCCGCCGGGATCGACTACGTGTCGACGAGCGGGACGTTGACCTTCGCCCCCGCGACCACGACTCAGACGATCGCGGTGACTGTCTGTCGCGATGCGCTGTTCGAGGCGAACGAGGCGTTCACGGTCGACCTGTCAAGCCCGACCAACGCGAACATCGCCGACGCCAGCGGGCTCGGCACGATCACCAACGACGACACGGCTCCGACGCTGTCGATCGACGACGTGTCGGCGGCCGAGGGCACCGGCGCCGGCACGACGACCTTCACGTTCACCGTCACGAAGACGGGCAGCACGGAGCTGCCCTCGTCGGTCAACTTCGCTACCGGCGGTGGGACAGCGACGGCCGGCGCGACGTGCACGGGTTCGACCGACTACCAGTCGACCTCCGGCACCCTCACGTTCGCCGCGAACGTCGCCACGCAGACGGTGGCCGTCACCGTCTGTCGCGATGCGATCTTCGAAGCCAACGAGTCGTTCAACGTCACGCTCTCCGCGCCCACCGGGGCGACCATCGCCGACGGCACGGGTGCGGGAACGATCCAGAACGACGACACCGCGCCGACACTCTCGATCGACGACGTCAGTCAGGCCGAAGGGACCGGCGCGGGCACGACGACGTTCACGTTCACCGTGACCAAGTCGGGCGCGACGGAGCTCAACGCGACGGTCAACTACGCGACCGCGGCGGGGACCGCTACGGCCGGTGCGTCCTGCACCGGCACGGTCGACTACGTCACCACCAGCGGCTCGTTGACGTTCCTGCCCGCCGACGCCACCAAGACCATCACGGTCACCGTGTGTCGCGATGCGGCGCCGGAGACGGATGAGACGTTCAACGTCAACCTGTCGAGCCCGGCGAACGCGACGCTCGCAGACGGCACCGGACTGGGCACCATCCAGAACGACGACAACAACGCGTCGATCTCGGGCTCCGTCTTCAACGACCTTGACGGCGACGGGACGTTCGACGCGGGCGAACCCGGCCTCTCGGGGGTCACCGTCACGCTCTCCGGAGCAGGCACGGGAACGACGACGACGAACGGCAGCGGGGCGTACAGCTTCACCGGCCTCGCCCCTGGCGCGTACTCGGTCGATTACACGGTCCCGACCAACTTCGTGAACACCGGGACGAAGCCGCGCTCGGTGACCTTGGCGGCCGGCCAGACGTCGACCGGCAACGACTTCTTCGCCCAGCAGCGCAACGCCTCCATCTCGGGCACCGTGTGGAACGACCTCAACGGCAACGGCGCCTTCGACAGCGGGGAAGTCGGGCTGTCCGCCGTGACCGTGAGCTACTCGGGCGGCACGCCGGCCACGAGCGGCAGCGTCGTCACGAATGGCTCGGGCGCGTATTCGATCACGGGCCTCCAGGCGGGGACGTATTCGGTCGATTACACCGTGCCCACGGGCTTCATCAACACCGGGACCAAGCCGATCACCGGCATCGTCCTCGCCGCCGGCGGTTCGAGCACCGGTCGGGACTTCTTCGCCCAGGCCGAGCATGCGAGCCTCACGCTCGACAAGTCGACGACGACCACGACCTATGACAGCGTCGGCGACACGATCTCGTACAGCTATCTGCTCACGAACGGCGGCAACGTGCCGCTCAGCGGCCCGTTCACGGTCACTGACGATCGCGCGACCGTCACGTGCCCCTCGACCGCCACACTCGCCGTCGGCGCGTCGATCACGTGCACGGCCACCTACAGCGTGACCCAGGCCGACATCGACAACGGCTCCGTCACCAACAAGGCGACCGCATCCGGCAAGTTCGGCGCGACGACCGTCACGTCGAACCAGGATCAGGTCACCGTCACCGCGACCCAGCAGGCCGCGCTGACCATCGATAAGAGCTCGCCGACAGCGTCCTACGACTCGGTCGGCGACGTCCTCGCCTACAGCTACCTCGTCACCAACACCGGCAACGTGACCCTGAGTGGGCCGTTCACCGTGGCCGATGACCGCGCCGCGAACGAGAGCTGCCCGGCCACCGCGAGTCTCGCCCCGGGTGCCAGCATCACGTGCTCGGCCAGCTACGCCGTGACCCAGGCCGACCTCGACGCGGGTTCGGTCACGAACACGGCCACGGCCTCGGGCAGCTTCACCTACGCGGATGACAGCAGTCCGTCGGCGATCACGTCATCGGCGGACTCCGTGACCGTCACGGCCACCCAGTCGCCCGAGCTGACGATCGACAAGACCGTCGACGAGACCGACTTCGACCAGGTCGGCGACGTCCTCCACTACCACTTCCTCGTCACCAACACCGGCAACGTCACCCTGAGCGGGCCGTTCACCGTGGCCGATGACCGCGCCACGAACGAGAGCTGCCCGGTCACGGCGACCCTCGCGCCCGGTGCGTCCATCACGTGCACCGCGAGCTACACCGTCACCCAGGCCGACCTCGACGCCGGCGGCGTGACCAACACGGCCACCGCCTCGGGCGCGTTCACCGTTCTCCGGCGACACCGCCCCCACGACCATCACCTCGCTCAGCGACAGCGTCATCGTCGACGCCATCCAGGTCGTGACCCTCGACCTCGAGAAGTCGGGCACGCTCGACATCACCTCGACCGCTCCGGCCACGCGCGCCGACCCGGGCGATCTCATCACGTTCACGTTCACCGTCGAGAACACGGGCAACGTCACCCTGACCGCGCCCGCCGTGTCCGACGACCACTGCAGCCCGAGCTACGTGTCGGGTGACACGGGCACGGCGGGCAAGCTCGACGTGGGCGAGACGTGGACCTTCAGCTGCACCTACGCCATCACCCAGGCCGACATCGACGCGGGCTCGGTCAGCAACACCGCCTCGGCAGCCGCCGACGGTCCCCAGGGCGACCCCGGCGACACCGCCGACGACGCCACCGACACCGACTCGACCACCGTGCCGGTGCCCCAGGTCGTGACCATCGACCTCGAGAAGTCGGGCACCCTCGACATGACCGTCGCGGGCTCGGCGACACGCGCCGATCCGGGCGACAGGATCGACTACCTGTTCGACATCACCAACACCGGCAACGTCACGCTCCATGACGTGGCGCTGTCCGATGCCACCGTGGTCGAATCGTGCGGCACGTTCGACGGCACGCTCGATCCGGGTGAGCACGTCCAGTGCTTCGGCACGGTGACGCTCGCCCAGACGGATATCGACACCGGGTTCGTGGACAACACGGCCGACGTGACCGCCACAGGCCCGCAGGACCAGGCGGCGACCGACCAGGACACGTTCTCGGTCACCGTGCCGCAGGTCGTCACGATCAGCATCGACAAGGTCGCCACGCTCCACCAGGACGTGGTCGCCCCGAACGATCGGGTCGACGCGGGCGACACCATCAGCTACGCGTTCACCGTCACCGATACCGGCAACGTCACGCTCCACGACGTGGTCGTGACCGATCCGCTGACGGGCACCGACTGCACCATCGGGACGCTCACCCCGGGTGCCGTCGACAGCACCTGCTCGGCGACCTACACGCTCCTCCAGAGCGACGTCGATGCCGGCCACCGGGCCAACACCGCCACGGTCAACGCCACGGGCCCGCAGCCGCTGCAGACGACCTCCGACACCGACACCGAGGATGTCGCGCTGCCGGCGACCGGGGCGATCAGCGTCGACAAGGCGGGCTCCCTGGATATCGCATCCACCGCACCGACGACCCGGGCGAAACCCCGGCGACCTCATCAGCTACACGTTCGACGTCACCAACGACGGCAACGTGACCCTGCACGGCGTCACGGTCGTCGACCCGTCCGTCGTGGTCACCTGTCCGCCGGCGATCGAGCCGCTCTCGCCGGGTGAGACCGTCCAGTGCACGGCGGCCTACGCGATCACGCAGGGCGACATCGACACCGGACACGTCGACAACAGCGTCGAGGTTCGAGGCGAGACGCCGCAGGGCGCCTCCGCTGACCCGGCGGATGATGCCGTCGGCACCGACACGCACTCCGTCACCATCCCGCAGATCAAGAGCCTGGCCCTCGACAAGAGCTCCAGTGACGGTCCGTACGACACGGTCGGCGAGGTCCTGCACTACACCTACACGCTGACCAACACCGGGAACGTCACCCTCGGCGGGCCGTTCGATGTCACGGACGACAAGGCCGCGGACGCGGCGTGCACGGGCTCGACCGTGGCGCCCGGCGCCAGCGTGACCTGCTCCGGGACGTACGCCGTCACCCAGGACGACCTGGATGTCGGGTCGGTCACCAACTCGGCGACCGGCACGGCGAAGTTCGGCGCCGAGACCATCACGTCCAACGCGGACTCGGTCACGATCCTCGCCGACCAGAAGCCGTCGATCAGCCTCGTGAAGACCGCCACCCAGGCGAACTACAACGCGGCTGGTCAGACCCTCGACTACACGTACCTCGTGAAGAACACCGGCAATGTGACCCTCACGACGCCGGTCAGCGTCAGCGACGACAACGTCGACGCCGCGCCGGCCTATGACTCCGGCGACGCCGACAACGACGGGAAGCTCGACGTCGGCGAGACGTGGGTCTTCACCGCCGAGCACAGCGTCACCCAGGACGATGTCGACGGCGGATCCGTCACCAATACCGCGACGGGGCACGCGACCTTCGGGTCGACGACCATCGACTCCGCGTCCAGGAGCGTCACCGTCAACGCCATCCAGAACCCGAGTCTCGACCTCACCAAGAGCGTCGCGGAATCGACGTACACCGATCAGAACCAGACGCTCCACTACACCTACGTCCTGACGAACGCCGGCAACGTGACGCTCACGATGCCGTTCGTGGGCGACGACAAGACGCCCACGCCCACCTACGCCTCGGGCGACACGGATGCCGACGGCAAGCTCGACGTCGGCGAGAAGTGGACCTACACGTCGACCTACCTGACGACGCTCGGCGACGTGTTCGCCGGCTCGGTCACCAACAACGCGGTCGGCCACGCCAAGTTCAAGTCGACCGACGTCACCAGCAACACCGCGACCAAGACCGTCGGCGCGACGGCGGCCGACATGGAGATCACGAAGACGAGCTCGGCGTCGACGGTCCTCGTCGACGACACCGTCACCTACACGGTGACGATCAAGAACAACGGGCCGAGCACGGCCAGCAACGTCAAGGTCAACGATCCGCTGCCGGCCGGAACGACGTTCGTGTCCGCGACGTCGACCCAGGGGACGTGCGACGCGACGGTCACCTGCACCATCGGCAGCGTCACCAAGAACGCCACCGTGGTCATCACCATCAAGGTCAAGCCCGATCCAGGCTGGCACGTTCACGAACACGGCGACGGTCCTGGCCAACGAGAACGATCAGGTCCCGAGCAACAACAGCGCCACCGTTTCGACCACGGCCCTGCTTCGTCCGACGACGCTCGTGTACACCGGCGCCACCACCAGCGACTACCACGACGCGGCCGGCGTCTCGGCGAAGCTGACCGACAGCACCACCGGGACGCCCATCGCCGGCAAGCTCGTCACCTTCACCCTGAACGGCGCCGAGACCTGCAGCGGCACGACGAACGCCATGGGCGTCGCCTCGTGCTCCATCACCCCGAACGAGGCCGCCGGCACGTACTCGCTGGTCGCGGACTTCGCGGCGGACACGAAGTACGACTCCACGTCGACGAGCGTGTCCTTCGTCGTCACGAAGGAGCAGACGGCGACGACCTACACCGGGCCGACCGGCCCGATCCTCAACGGGTCGACGGTGACGCTCTCCGGCGTGCTCAAGGAGGACGGCGTGACGCCCATCGCGGGTCGCACGTTGACCCTCAAGCTCGGCACGCAGTCCTGCACCGCCCTCACCAATGGAAGCGGCGTCGCGAGCTGCACCGTGACCGCGGCGCAGCCCTTGGGCCCGGGGACCGCCCAGGCCATCTTCGCGGGCGACGCGTACTACCTGCCGTCGTCCGACTCCAAGGCCACCCTGATCTACGCGAATGCGCCAGGCGTCGGGGGTGGGGCATTCGTGATCGGCGATCAGAGCACGACCGGGACCGTGAACTTCTGGGGCAGCCAGTGGTCCACGAACAACAAGGTGAGCGGCGGGGCCGCGCCGGCATCCTTCAAGGGCTTCGCCAAGTACCCGGCCGCACCGACCTGCGGTGCCACGTTCACGACCGACCCCGGCAACAGCGCTCCGCCTCCGAACGGCCCGCTGCCTGCCTACATGGCCGTGATCGTCACGAGCAAGGTCACCAAGTCGGGATCCACGATCTCGGGGACCATCTCGAAGATCGTCATCGTGAAGACCAACCCGGGCTATGACAGCGATCCGGGCCACCCTGCCGGAGGCACGGTCGTCGCCACGGTCTGCTGATCTACCCGACTCCGAGCGCGCGAGAGAGGCCGGTCCCCACGGGCCGGCCTCTCTCTTTGGCTCGCGCGCGCGGCCGGCGGCACGAACCGCCCTCGCGGACCGACAATCGAGGCGTGACCCCCGAGCTGTCGGCCACGCTGGCCAATCTCCCTGACCGGCCCGGCGTCTACCTCATGAAGGACGCCACGGGCGAGGTGCTCTACGTCGGCAAGGCGCAGAGCCTGCGTCACCGCGTCCGGAGCTACTGGCAGAGCAAGGGCCGCATCTCCGTCCCGGGCGGCCAGCACATCATCCGGGCGGGCATCGACCGGGTCGCCGATGTCGAGGTCACCGAGGTCGACAACGTCTCCGAGGCGCTCCTCCTCGAGGCCAACCTCATCAAGCGCTTCAAGCCGCGCTTCAACGTCCGCCTCAAGGACGACAAGAGCTACCCGTTCATCAAGGTCACGCTCGGCGACGACTTCCCACGCATCGAGCGCACCCGCAAGCTGCCGAACGACGGCAGCCGCTACTTCGGGCCGTACGCCAGCGCGAGCTCGGTCGACGAGGCGATGAACCTCGTCCGCCGCCTGTTCCCGTTCCGGACCTGCACGATCGACATCAAGGACGGCGAACGCGCGCTCGCTCGACCGTGCCTGCTGTACCACATCAAGCGCTGTCAGGGCCCGTGCATCCAGGCCATCTCGAAGAGCGCGTATCGCCGCGACATCGCCCAGGTCGAGCTGTTCCTCGAAGGGCGCACGGAAGCCCTTGCCGACGGCCTCCGGCACGAGATGCTCGCCGCCGCCGAGCTCGAGCAGTTCGAGCGCGCCGCGATCCTGCGGGACAAGCTGCGCGCGATCGAGCGCACGATGGAGAGCCAGAAGATGGCGGCGTTCGCCCGGACGGAGCTCGACCTCGTCGGCATCGCCCGCAAGGACGATCAGGCCGCGGTCCAGCTGTTCCTCGTCCGCAACGGGAAGATGGTCGGGCGGGACGTGTTCCTCCTCGAGGCGCCCCGCGACACGCCCGAAGACGAGGTCGTCCGCAGCTTCCTCGACCAGTACTACGCCACGGCGACGAATATCCCGCGCGAGGTCCTCGTCCCGCGTGCCCTCGCCGACGTGACCGACCTCGAGGACTTCCTGACCGCGAAGCGGGGCTCGAACGTGCGCCTGCGGACCCCGCAGCGCGGTGAGAAGCGCGAGCTCATGGAGCTGGCGACGCGCAACGCGACAGAGACGCTCGCGCGCGAGGCCGCGCGCTGGCTCGCCGATGAGGGCAAGACGCAGACGGCGCTCGACGAGCTGGGACTCGCGCTCGGGATGGCCGGCCAGCCGACACGGATCGAGTGCTACGACATCTCGAACTTCCAGGGCAGCGAGTCGGTCGGCAGCATGGTCGTGTTCGAGGACGGCCGTCCCCGCTCCGGCGAGTACCGCCGATTCCGGATCCGGACCGTGCAGGGACCGAACGACTTCGCGAGCCATCAGGAAGTGCTCCGCCGCCGCTTCCGCCGCGTCAAGTCGGGGGAGGAGGGCAACGAGGAAGAGCGCCGCTGGTCGATGCCCGACCTCGTGATCATCGATGGCGGCAAGGGGCAGGTGAGCGCGGCGAAGGAGGTCCTCGACGAGCTCGGGCTCCACGACCTCCCTCTCGCGGGCCTGGCGAAGGAGCGCGAGGAGCTGTTCCTCCCCGGCGCCACCGAGCCGATCCTCCTCCCGACGACCTCACCGGCTCTCTACCTGGTCCAGCGGCTGCGCGACGAGGCGCACCGGTTCGCGATCGGCTACCACCGCCAGCTGCGGGCGAAGCGCCAGGTGCGCTCGGCGTTCGATGACCTGCCGGGCGTCGGGCCCAAGCGCAAGCGCGAGCTGCTGAAGGTCTTCGGCAGCGCGAAGCGCGTCCGGGACGCGCCGGTCGAGCAGATCGCGGCCGTCCCCGGCATCAGTCGAGCGCTCGCCGAACGGATCAAGGTCCACCTCGAGAGCTGAGGGGCCGGATCGCCTGCCGATCGAGGCGGGTCGGCTCTGGTCGCCGGTCGTCCTCACATCCGACGCTCGTCACACCCACCGAGCCGGGCGGCGGCTCGCGGGCGAGGTCGAGGACGACGAGGATGACGACGACGATGGATCGACGAGCCGATCGGCTGATCGCGGTCGCCTGCGCAGCGATCGCGGTGCTCGTGGGCGTGGCCGCGGGCGCGGGCGTGTTCGCACGCGGCGACGGCAGCGCGGCCGTGGTGACGAGCGAACGCGGCGTGACCTACGAGATGGCGACGAGCGGCGTGTACGCATACAACGCGCAACGCGTGGTCGCTGAGGGCATCGGGTGGGACGTGTTCACCCTCGTGGTCATCGTCCCGGCGCTCGTGGCGGCGGCCGTGTTCGTGGCCCGGGGGACCCTGCGGGCACGCCTCGTGACTTTGGGGCTGCTCGGCTACCTCGTGTACATGTACCTGGAGTACGCGGTCACCTGGGCGTTCGGCCCCGCATTCCTGCTGCACGTCGCGATCTACGGCCTGAGCTTCGTCACCGCCTGCGCCGTGGCGGGCCGGATCGCAGGCGCCGGGCTCAGCGACCGCTTCGGGACGATGCCCCGCCGAGGCTGGGTCGCCCTGAACGTCGGCATGGCCGTGTTGCTGACGACGCTCTGGCTGGGCCGGATCGCCGGAGCGCTGCGAGGCGACCTCACGACGGCGGGCCTCACGAGCGAGACCACGCTCACGGTCCAGGCCCTGGACCTCGGCCTGGTCGTCCCGATGTCCTTGATCAGCGCGTGGCTCGTCTGGCGCAGGACGGCGATCGGTGCGGCACTGGCGGCGGCATGGTCGGTCGTGTTCGTCCTGATGGCGGCCGCGATCGTGTCGATGCTGGTGACCGCAGCGCTGATCGAAGGCGCGCTCGAGGCGCCGCCGATCGCCATCTTCACGGGGGCGGCGTTCGCTGCCGCCTGGCTCGGGCTGCGGATCTACGCCGGGATCCCATCGGAGCCGCATCCGAGGGCGACGCCTGGACTCCATGCACGTCCCGAGCCCGTGTGATCCGCGTTCCGATCACGGTGCCGCTCAGACGTTCACCGCCTGCACGCTCGGCGCATGGAGCGCCTCGTGTCGACCGGTCGCGCGCCTGTCTTGTCGTCGGACGGTCACGCCAGGAACGGCTGATGTGCGTGGACGGCGTCCCGGGTCAGCCGAACCCCGCGCCGACGCGCCCAACGGTCAGGTCATGAACGTCCGAGCACACGACTCGCCGACGGAGCCCGCCGCGACCGCGGACCGTCAGCACGATGACGCGCGGCACCACCCCCCAGAGAGAACACCTGTATCATCCGCGACCGAATGCGACGCGCCTTTCCCATCCTGATCTTCGTCACGCTGATGTTCGCGCTGCTCATCGACTTCGTCCCCGGCCTGCGGCTCCCGAGCCTCGGCGCGGGGAGCGGCGACCGCGCGATCGAGACCAAGCTCGGCCTGGACCTCCAGGGCGGCCTCCGGCTCGAGTACCTGGTCAAGCCCGTCACGCTGGACGACGGGACCGTCCGGAATCCGCGACCCGAGGACCTCGCCGTCATCCGCGGCATCCTCGAGGACCGCGTGAACCGGACCGGTGTCGCGGAGCCGCTGGTCATCACCCAGGGCAGCGACCGGATCGTGGTCGAGATGCCGGGCATCCAGGACATCGAGCAGATCCGCGACCTCGTGGGGACGACCGGCCGGCTCGACTTCGTGCCGCTCGGCCAGACCCAGATGACCGACGGTCAGACGGTCGACGAGAAGACCTACCCGCCGCTGTTCAGCGGCACGGAGGTCAGCAGCGCGACCATCGGCGCCGATGAGCAGGGCCGCCGCACCGTCGACTTCGTGCTCAAGGACGCCGGGGCCAAGCAGTTCGCCGACTACACCGCGGCCCATATCGGCGACTACTTCGCCATCGTGCTCGACGGCAAGGTCATCAGCGCGCCGGTCATCCAGAACTCGATCCCCAACGGCCGCGTGCAGATCAGCCAGGGCAGCTCGATCGGCGGCTACCCGCTGCGCGATGCCCAGAACCTCGTGACCGTCCTCGAGTTCGGCTCGCTGCCGTTCCCCATCAGCGAGCTGGCCAACACGACCGTCGACCCGACGCTCGGTGCGGCGTTCCTCCACGCCAGCATCTTCGCGGGCCTCGTGGCGATCGCGCTGGTCGTCGCGTTCATGCTCATCCTCTACCGGCTGCCGGGGCTGATCGCGTCGCTGGCACTCGCTCTTCTACGCGATCATCATGTACGCGCTGTTCCGCCTCGTGCCCGTCACGCTGACGCTGGCCGGCATCGCGGGCTTCGTGCTGTCGGTCGGCATGGCGGTCGACGCCAACATCCTCATCTTCGAGCGCACCAAGGAAGAGCTCCGCGTCGGCAAGAGCCTGCCTGCGGCCATCGAGGCCGGCTTCAACCGGGCGTGGAACTCGATCCTCGACTCGAACGTGTCGAGCCTCATCACCGCGACGATCCTGTTCGTGTTCGGCTCGTCCGTCATCCGCGGGTTCGGGCTGGTGCTCATCCTGGGCGTGCTCGTGTCGATGTTCACGGCCATCACCGTCACCCGGACGATCCTCCGCTACGTGGTCGAGCGCGACCGCTGGCGCAAGGCGTGGCTGTACGGCGTCTCGGAGTCCGAGTTCATGGCGCGACCTGCGACGACGCGCCCGGGCAGCCTCCGCCGGGAGGCGCGCGGGCGTGCCTGAACGCCGCCACGAGGGGTCGCTCTAGGTGTTCGATGTCGTCGGGAAGCGCAACTGGTTCTTCGCGCTGTCCCTGCTGGTCACCATCCCCGGCCTGATCTTCATCCTGGCCACGTTCTTCACGGGCGGCAAGATCGGGCTCCAGTTCGCGATCGACTACACGGGCGGCACCGTCTGGGTGGTCCGCTTCGCGGATGACGCCGTCAGCCCCGATCAGGTCAAGAGCGTGATGGAGGCGCAGGGCCTGGAGGCCGCCGTCACCCGGATCGGCGAGGGCTTCCTCGAGATCCGGACCGTCCCACTCGGCCTGTCGGCGGCCGAACCGTCGCCGGCGCCGTCGGCCGCGCCCTCGGCCTCTGCCGGGCCGTCGGCCAGCGCAGGCGCGTCCGCGAGCCCCGGTGCCTCTGCCAGCGCCGGTGCGTCAGCGAGCGCGGCGCCCTCCGCGAGTGCTGCACCCTCAGCGAGCGCCTCTCCGGCAGCGAGTCCCAGCGCAAGCCCGTCCAGCAGTCCGTCGGCAAGCCCCAGCGGGTCGCCGTCGCCCACCGCTGCTCCGGGTGGCAACACGACCCTGCCGACCGAAGGGGAGCTCGGCGATCTCCGCCGCGCGCTCGAGGCGCAGCTCGGCCCCATCGCCGAGCAGCGGACGCTGACGACCGTCGGCCCGGTGGTGTCCTCGGACCTCATCGGCGACGCGATCCGGCTGATCATCTTCGGCTCGCTGGGCATCCTCCTCTGGATCACCTACCGGTTCCGGGACGTGAAGTTCGGCGTGACGGCGCTCGTCGCCCTGCTTCACGACGTCATCGTCGTCGTGGGCGTGTTCGCCATCCTCGGCACGTTCACCGGGCTGCAGATCGATGGGCTGTTCGTGACGGCGATGCTCACCATCATCGGCTTCTCGGTCCACGACACGATCGTGGTGTTCGACCGCGTGCGCGAGAACAAGGCACGGCATGCCGGCGAGCCGTTCGACCAGATCGTCAACCATTCGATCCTGCAGACGTTCGGCCGCTCGATCACCACGAGCTTCACCGTGGTCCTGACGCTGCTGGTCCTCCTGATCTTCGGCGGCGAGGCGATCAAGACCTTCGTCCTCGCGCTGCTGCTGGGCATCATCTCGGGGACCTACTCCTCGATCTTCAACGCCGCCCCGCTGCTGGTCGTCTGGCAGCACTGGGAGGACCGCCGCAGGGGCCGCGCGACGCCGGCGCGCGGAGCCCGTCGTCTGACGGCCTGAGCGCTTCGTGATCCACGCATCCCTCGACCCCCGACGGGTCGTGGGTCCGTTCGGTCGCCCGCGAAAACTGGCGGTCGAGTGGCTCGTGGCATGCTCGAACCGATGACCGAACCGCGGCCCGTCCCCCTCCTCACGCCCCGCCATCGGTGGCGATTCCCGGACCGGCTGCGTCTGGCTCCGGAGCTGCGCGATGCCGGACGGCAGCATGGCTTGGGGGTGTTCGCATCGGCGGTCCTCGCGCGACGTGGCGTGACCACGCCGGAGCAGCTGGCCGCATTCCTGGCGCCGCCCGTGGCCGGGCTCAACGACCCGCGTCGCCTGCCCGACGGGGATCGCCTGCTCGCACGGATCGACCGGGTCCGGACGAGTGGCGAACGGGTCATGGTCTTCGGCGATTTCGATGCCGATGGCCTGACCGGCCTCGCGATCCTCGTCCTCGCGCTGCGTCGCCTGGGCATCGATGCCCGGCCGTACGTGCCGAGCCGCCTCGAGGAGGGACACGGCCTGTCGCTCGCGGCCGTCGAGGCTGCGGCCAACGATGGCATCACGCTCATCATCACCGTCGACACGGGGTCGTCGTCCGTGGCCGAGGTCGCCGCTGCGCGCGCTCGCGACATCGACGTCCTCATCACCGACCACCATCACGTCCCCGATGTCGCCCCGGCCGCCGTCGCCCTCGTGAATCCGCATCGCCCGGACGCGCGCTACCCGGACGTCGACCTGTCGGGCGCGGGCGTCGCGTTCACCGTCGCTCGTCTGCTGCTCGGGGAGCTCCTCGCGGCCGAGAGCGAGGCCCTCGAGCTGGCCGATCTCGCCACGATCGGAACGGTCAGCGACGTCGCCCCGGTGCTGGGCGAGAACCGCTCGATCGTCCGCCTCGGCCTGGAACGGCTGCGGACCGCGCCACGACCCGGGATCGCCGCGCTGCTCGCCCGCGCCGGCGTCACGCCCGACCGGGTCGACCTCGAGACCGTCGGCTTCGTCCTCGCGCCACGTCTCAACGCGGCGGGTCGCGTGGGGGAGGCGATGGACGCCGCGCGACTCCTCCTCGCCACCACCGAGGCCGAGGCCGCCGAGCTCGCGGGGATCCTCGAGGCCGCCAACAGCTCCCGCCGCGATCTCATGCGCCGGACGCTCGCCGATGCGCGGCTGGCGCTGGGTCTCACGGGGCCCGGCCACGCGCCCGGCCAGGAGGAGCTCTTCAGCCAGGATGAGGTGGCCGCCACGCCCGGGATCGTCGCGGCGCCCGCGTCCGGTGTCGCCCACCTGCTCCATGGCCCGTGGCCAGTGGGCATCGTGGGGCTGGTCGCCGGCCGGCTCGCGGACGAGACCGGCCTGCCGTCGATCGTGGGCGTCGACCTCGGGGACACGGTGCGTGCCTCGTGCCGGGGCGACGGGCGGCTCCATCTGGCGGAGACCCTCGACCGATGCGCCGACCTGCTCGACCGTCATGGCGGCCATGCCGCTGCGGCCGGCTTCGAGTTGCCGAAGGACCGCTGGGGCGCCTTCGTCGAGCGGTTCCTGAGTCTCGCGGAGACGAGCCGCCAGGAGGATCCGCGGCCGCCGCTGGCGGTGGACCTTGCGTTGCCCGCCGCCTGGGTCGACTACCAGCTGTACCGCGACCTCGCCCGGTTGGCCCCGTTCGGGGCCGGGAACCCCGAGCCGCTGGTGGCCGTCCTCGGCCTCACCGTGGGACGTGTGCGCGAGGCGACCGGTGGGCATGCCCAGGTCGTCCTTCGCCGGGACCCCGACGTCCTCGACGGCATCGCGTTCGGCCGTGCGGACCTCGCCACGAGTCTGCACGAGGGAGACCGCGTCGACATCGTCGCCCGCCTCGTGAGTCGGGTCTTCGGCGGCCTCGAGACGCTCCAGCTCGAGGTTCGCGACGTCGCGCCGTCGGGCAGCCATCCGCGCGCGGCGGAGGTCCTGGCGGCCCTCGCGGCGCGCTCCGCGCAACGACCCGTGGCGGTGACCGCATGACCCGCGACCGGCGACCGATCCGCGGCGGCGGCTCGCCGCGAACGACGCCCGGCGGCGCGAGCCCCGCCAAGCCCGTGCCGCGCGGCACGCCCGCGGCCGATGGCGGCGGACGCCCGCCGCGCGGTCGCCTGGATCCCCACGGGCTCCTGCCGCCCGGCACGCCCATCGCCCCGCTCGTCTCGGTCGTCGGCTTGCTGCTCGTCGCGGTGCTGACGGTCGGCATCATCAACGGCCGGCTGCCGTTCGTCCTGGGTGCGTCGACGCAAGCGAACGGTGGTGGCGGTGGCGGTGATGTGCTCCGATCGGTCGCGCCCTCGAACGAGGTCATCGTCCCCACGCTGCCGCCCGAGGTCGTCATCCCGGGGCAGTTCGTCTACGCCAAGGCGGGCAACGTCTGGATCCAGGAAGGCTCGTACGCGCGACAGCTCACCAACTCCGGGCGCGACTCGATGCCGTCGTTCTCGCCCGACGGGCAGTTCGTGTACTTCATCCGCACGAAGGACGACGCCGGGCGCTGGCGCGCCGAGGGCGGCGGCACGATCCGGGGCTACTACCTGACGATCCCGTCGCTCATGCGCGTGCGCACCGACGGCCAGGGCGACCCGACACGACTCCTCACCGGCAACGTCAGCCGATCGGGCGGCCAGACGTGGTTCTACTGGATCCGCGAACCGGTGCTCAGCCCCGACGGCCACACGGTGGCGATGGTGTCCGATGGGCCCGACCCGACGCAGTCGGACGTGGTGCTCCAGTTCTGGGATACCGGCACCAAGACGCTGACCCGCGCGAACCTCAGCGAGGTCGCCCCGCTGGGCCACCAGAATCCCGCCTGGCGCCCCGATGGCAAGGCGCTCCTCGTCGTGCGCAACAACAAGGACGGCACGAACGGCGCGCCCGAGATCTGGCGGTACAGCGTCGCTCAGCGGACCGCCAAACGTCTCACCGGGCCCGGCTATCTCCATCCGTCGTGGTCGCGCGACCAGAAGTGGATCGCCGCCACCAAGACGACGGCGTTCGGCACCGACGTGGTCATCCTCGATGCGGCGACCGGCGCGGAGGTCCTGCGTGTGACCAATGACGGTCGATCGTGGGCCCCGGTCTTCTCGCCCGCGGGCGACGGGATCGCGTTCCTCCATTCCGACGGCCAGATCGTCGACCTGGAGCTCGCGCCGCTCAGCGGCACGGGACCGGGCTGGACGGTGGGCGAGACGATCGCGCTCACGGAGCTGTCGGGCCTCGACACGTTCTCGCGCCCCGGCTGGTTCATCCCCGCCGACAAGCTCCCGGCCCTGCCGACCCCCACGCCCCAGCCGGCCTCCGCCTCGCCTTCCGCGTCGGGCTGAGGCGCTCGGCGCGACGTGACCGCCTTCCTCGAGCGCCTCGCCGCCCGGTCGGCGGCGTCAGGCACCGTCCTGTGCCTGGGTATCGATCCCGAACCCGGCGGCCTGCCGCCGGGATACCCACCGACCGTCGATGGTGTCGAACGGTTCGCGCGCCTGCTGGTCGAGGCGGGCGCACCGCACGTCGCGGCGGTCAAGCCCAACCTCGCGTTCTTCGAGGCGTTCGGGTCGGCGGGTCTCGCCGCCCTGGAGCGGATCCGGGCCGCGATCCCGGGGGACATCCCGGTGATCCTGGACGCGAAGCGCGGCGACATCGGCTCGACGGCCGCACGGCAGGCGGCGGCGCTGTACGACGCGCTGGGCGCGGACGCGGTCACGGTGAACCCGTACCTCGGCGAGGAGGCGATCGCCCCGTTGCTGGAGCGGGTCGACCGGTTCGCCTTCGTCCTGTGCCGCACCTCGAACCCAGGCGCCGCCGAGCTCCAGGGGCTGATGGTCGAGGCGGACGACCGGACCGGCGCGCCGGCTGAGCCGCTGTGGGCGCGGGTCGCCCGGCGGGTGACGGCGTGGGGCCCGGGCGGGACCGTCGGCCTCGTGGTCGGGGCGACGGCCCCCGACGAGCTCCGCCTGGCGCGCGGGATCGCCCCGGGTCTGGCCTTCCTCGTCCCCGGCGTGGGGGCGCAGGGCGGGGAGGTGGAGCCCGTGCTGGCGCATGGCACGGCGACCGCGGCACCGGCCGGTGGACGCCCCGGTGGCGGACTGCTCGTCAACGTCTCGCGGGGTGTCGCGCGGGCCGCGCTGGAGGCCGATCCGGGGAGCCGGGACGACGCGCTCGGGGAGCGCCTCGCGAGGGCGGCGTCCGAGTGGGCTGAACGCCTCCCTGTGCTACCCTGACCGCCGTCCGAGAGGGCTCCGGACCGCCCCGGCACGCACGCAAGGTGGACCCCACACGATGCCGAACATCGGACCCGTCGAACTCATCGTCATCCTCGCGATCGCGCTGATCGTCATCGGACCGGGCAAGCTGCCCGAGGTCGGGGCATCGCTCGGCAAGAGCATCCGCGAGTTCCGCAAGGCCGCCACCGACGTCAAGGACTCGGCCACGCTCGACGCCCCGGCGCCTGCCGCAGCGGCCGCACAGGCGGGGTCTGCGCCCGCTGCCACGCCGACTCCCGCTGCCCCCGCGGCCGTGACGCCCGTCGCCATCGCTCCGGCGGCCCCGCCCGCGCCGCCCGAGAGCGTCGCGACCCCGGCCACCGGGTCGGACCCCGACTCCACCGGCTCCTAGGCGCCTCCGCGCTGGGAGCTGCGCCCCGTGGCTGACGCGAACGCGCTCGACCGCGGCGTCCCCGTACCGTCGGAACCCGGCCGTCCCGCCGATCCGCAGCCCCAGCCGCCCGCGGTGCGGGCCGACGAGAAGACCATGTCGCTCGTCGACCACCTGTCGGAGCTTCGGAGCCGGCTGGTCCGGGTCATCCTCGCCGTCCTCGTCGGGACGGCCGTCGGCTTCTGGTTCGCCCCGAACATCCGCGACGTCCTGATCGCGCCGCTGCCGAACGACCTCGACCTCCAGGTCCTGGGCGTCGGCGACGGCTTCTTCATCCAGCTGAAGATCGCCATCGTGACCGGGATCATCCTGGCGATGCCCGTGATCCTGTACCAGCTGTGGGCCTTCGTCGCGCCCGGACTCACCGACTCCGAGAAGCGGGCGATCCGGCCGTGGGTCCCGCTCGCGCTGCTGTTCTTCGCGATCGGCGTCAGCATCGCCTACTTCGTCCTGCCGTTCGCGATCGGGTTCCTGCTCTCGTTCACCGGTGGCCGCCTCATCGCCGCGCCCGCGGCAGGCCCGTACTTCGACTTCGTGACCACGATGTTCCTCGCGTTCGGCCTGGTCCTCGAGTTCCCGATCCTGCTCTACGGGCTGTCGCTCGCGAACGTCGTCACCTCGCGCCAGCTCCGCTCGTGGCGCCGCATGGCGTTCCTCGTCATCGCGATCTTCGCCGCCGTCGCGACCCCGGGCGGCGACCTCGTCAGCCCGCTGGTGCTGGGCGGGACGATGTACATCCTGTACGAGCTGACGATCGTGTTCATCCGCCGGAGCGGCCGCTGACGGGCGCGACCGAGGGCCGCCGGGAACCACTGGGAGCCGCCGGCGGACGGTCACCGGACGGCCCGGTGACGCGCTGAGCCGCCGCTAGACTGGCCGCGATGAGCCACGACCGCGAGCCCGAGCCCGAGCCCGAGCCCGAGCCGCACGATGCACCGCGGCCGAGCGTGTCGCTGGGCGGCCCGCACGTCGCCATCATCACGGGCCTGTCGGGCGGCGGGAAGACGGCCGCGGCGAAGCTGTTCGAGGACCTCGGCTACATCGTCATCGACAACCTGCCGGGGGAGCTCCTGCCCGACCTCGCGGAGCTCGTCGCCTCGGACCCGACCCGCTTCGCGCTGACGGCCATCGTCCTGGACGTGCGGGCCGGCGACGCGTCGCTCGCCCTGTCGGCCGTCCGCGGTGCGCTGGAAGGGCGGGGGATCCGGCCGCAGGTGTTCTTCCTCGAGGCGCGCGACGAGATCCTCATCCGGCGGTTCTCGGAGACGCGGCATCGCCACCCGCTCGACGACACGCGAGGCATCGCGAGCTCCATCGCCCACGAGCGGGCGCTGCTCGACGGCGTCCGCCAGGAGTCCGACGTCGTCATCGACACCAGCGAGCTGTCGCTGCGGCAGCTCCGCGAGAAGCTGTTCGCCCACCTCGGCGACGTGCCCGAGGAAGGGCGCATCGCGATCCAGCTCATCAGCTTCGGGTACAAGCACGGCATCCCGCTGGAGGCCGACCTCGTCTTCGACGTCCGCTTCATGCAGAACCCGTACTACCTGCCCGAGCTGCGACCCCATTCCGGGCTCACCGAGCCTGTCCGCGACTACGTGCTGAGCCAGCCCATCGCCCAGGGCTTCCTCGACCACCTCGAGGCCTTCCTCGACCTGCTCGTGCCGGCCTACATCAGCGAGGGCAAGACCCGGCTCACGATCGGGATCGGGTGCACGGGCGGCTTCCACCGCTCGATCGTGCTGTCGGAGGCGCTCGCGGCGTGGCTGCGCGAGCGCGACTTCGGGCCGGTCTCCGTCTTCCACCGGGAGCTGGAGCCCGCATGAACCTGCGGCGCTGGCTGACGCTCGGCATCGGCGTCAAGCGCTGGCTGGTGGTCACCTTCGCGGGGCTCGTGCTGCTGGCGGTCGGCACGGCGCACCTGCTGCGGCAGGCGACCCAGGACGTCGAGCTCGAGGGCGTCGTCGGGGCGCTCGTCGACGTCATCACGCTGGCGTTCCTGCCCTACGCGCTGCGGGGCCTTGCGGCGGGCGTCCTGGGCGTCGCGCTGTTCGGGTACGGCGCGTATCGCGTGGTCCGGGCGCTGACCGAACCCGTCATCAGCTGGGATCGGGATCAGCCGCTGGTCGAGGTCATCTACCAGAAGCGGTTCCTCGCCCGCGGGCCGCGGGTCGTGGCGATCGGCGGCGGGACCGGACTCTCGACGCTGTTGCGCGGGCTGAAGGAGCACACGTCGAACCTGACGGCGGTCGTCACCGTGGCCGACGACGGCGGCTCCAGCGGCAAGTTGCGCGAGGAGCTCGGGATCCCCGCGGTCGGCGACATCCGGAACTGCATCGTCGCGCTCGCCGATGCCGAGCCGCTGATGGGACGTCTCCTCCAGTACCGATTCCCCGCCAGCGCCACGCGGCTCGCGGAGGGATCGGGCGGCGACGCGGCGGTCGCCGACGACCCCGCCGATGACCCCGGGCTGGCGGGCCATGCGGTGGGCAACCTGCTGCTCGCCGCGCTGTTCGCGGTCGAGGATGGCGACTTCGAGGAGGCCGTCCGCGAGATGAACCGGGTGCTCGCGGTCCGCGGCCAGGTCGTGCCGGCGACGGCGACGCCGCTCATCCTCCACGCCGCGCTGCGTGACGGCTCGGAGCTCCAGGGCCAGTCGGCGATCACCCACACGGCCGGCGTGACCCGGGTCTGGGTCGAGCCGAGCGACGTCCGCGCGACGGACGATGCCGTTCGGGCCATCGCCGAGGCCGAGCTCATCGTCCTCGGACCCGGCAGCCTCTACACGTCCCTGCTGCCGGCGCTGCTGGTGCCCGGCATCCGCGAGGCGATCGCCGCGTCGCCGGCGGTCCGCATCTACGCGTGCAACGTCGCGACCCAGGATGGCGAGACCGACGGGTTCGACCTGGCCGACCATGTCGAGGCGCTCCACGACCACGGCGTCTCGGGACTGCTCGACGTCGTCCTGGCGAACAACCGCTTCGATGCGCGCCCACCGATCGAGTGGCGGGCGCAGCCGGTGCGGCTGCGCTGGCCGCCGGCGAGCGTCCCGGTCGACGGCGGCGGTGGCTCCTCCCGCAGGGCGCCTCGCCTCGCGCTCGACGAGCTGGTCGATCCCGACAACGCCCATCACCACGACCCCGCGCGGCTCGCCGCCGCGCTCCTGCGGACCTGGGAGCGCGAACGCGGTCATCCGCGCCGGGCAGCGGTCGTCCGGACCGCCTGACGCCCGCCAGCCGAGCGACCCGTGCCCTCCGATCGGGACCTCGTCGACGCGATCCGCGCGGAGCTCGCGGCGATCGATCCGGCACGGCGGTGTGACCGCTCGGCGGAAGCGGCGGGCCTCGGACCGGTCCTCACGACGCGTGAGCCCGCGATCCTGCGCCTCGCGCTCCGCCTGGGCGGGGTCCCGACGGCCGTCTCGCCCGGCGTCCTGCCCACCGCGACCCGCCACCTCACGTTCGACGTCCCGCCGCTCGACTGGGACGCCGCACCGGAGCACTGCCGGGTCGCATGGCTCCGCGGCCGGTTCCTGGCTCGCGGGTCGCTGAGCTTCGCGACGGGGCGGACGCACCTCGAGTTCGTCGTCCCGCTCAGGGACGCCGATGAGCTCGCGCGCCGCCTCGGGTGGGTGGGCGCCGCGCCGGGCCGGCGTGAGCGGCGTGGCCTCGGCGTCGTGACCTGGAAGGGCGCGGACACGGTCGCGACGTTCCTGCGACGGATCGGCGCGAACGCCGCGCTGCTGGAGCTCGAGGCCAGGGGCGTGGCGCGGGCGCTTCGTGGCGACCTGAACCGGGTCCTCAACGCCGAGTCGGCGAACCTCCAGCGGTCGGTGTCCGCCGCCGGCCGGCAGCTCGCGGCGATCGACCAGCTCGACGCCGACGGACGGCTCGCGCGGCAGCCGTATGTCGTCCGCAGCGTCGCCGAGGCCCGGCGGGAGCATCCCGACGCCAGCCTGTCCGACCTGGCGACTCGCCTGGGCATCCATCGATCGGCGGTCCAGCGCGCCCTCGACCGGTTGGAGCGGCTCGCGCTCCACGACGAGGCGTCGCCTGCACGGGAGCGGTGGCGGCCACGGGAAGGCGCCGGCTCGACCTAGACTTCGCGGCCATGCGTCCGATCGTCATCGCCGGCAACTGGAAGATGCACACCACACCGGCCGATGCCGGCGAGCTCGCGCGGACGATCGCGTCGCGCACGCGCGCGCCGGGCGTGACCCGGGTCCTGTGCCCGCCGTTCGTGTGCCTCGCGGCCGTCCGTGACGCGGTCGCGGACGACGACATCGCCGTGGGCGCGCAGGACGTCCATCACCATCGGGTGGGTGCGTTCACCGGCGACATCGCCGCGTCCATGCTCGACGGGCTGGCGACCTGGGTGATCGTGGGCCACTCGGAACGCCGGCGCTGGCACCACGAGACGAACGACATCGTGGGCGAGAAGCTGACCCGCGCGATCGAGGCCGGGCTGCGGCCGATCCTGTGCGTGGGTGAGGATCTCGAGGTCCGTGAGGCGGGCGCGCCGGTGGCCGAGGCGCTCGTGGTCGACCAGGTGCTCGACGCGCTCCGCCCGAACACCGGCACCGGCCTCGCGACGAGCGGGCTGGTCATCGCGTATGAGCCCGTGTGGGCGATCGGGACCGGGCGGAACGCGAGCGGCGCGGACGCGGCCGGGATGGCGGTCGCGATCCGGAACGCCCTCGACGCGACGTTCGGCGGGTCCGTGGCGGGCGTGCGCGGCGACCAGACGCCGATCCTGTACGGCGGCAGCGTCACGGCCGCGAACATCGACCAGTTCCTCGCCGAGCCGGAGATCGACGGCGCGCTGGTCGGCGGCGCCTCGCTCAAGCCCGACGAGATGGCGGGCATCGTGGCGCGGGCGGGGCTGACCGCGCAGGCACGCGGGCTCGCCGGGTGACGGTCATCGGCGTCGGCGGCGGCGGCGCCCACGCGAGGCCGCGACCCATCGTGCTCATCGTCATCGACGGGTTCGGCATCGGGCGCGACGTGTCGGCCGACGCGATCGCCGCGGCTCGGATGCCCGTTTGGCGTGGGTTGCTGGCACGCTGGCCGCACGCGATCCTGCGGGCATCCGAGGACGCCGTCGGACTGCCGCCCGGGCAGATGGGCAACTCCGAGGTGGGCCATCTGAACATCGGCGCCGGCAAGCCCGTGCTCCAGGACCTGCCACGGATCGATGCCGCGATCGCCGACGGTTCGTTCTTCACGCGGCCCGCCCTGCTCGCCGCCACGGCGCGGGGACGCGCGGCCGGGCGGCTGCACACCGTCGGCCTGGTCGGTCCGGGCGGTGTGCATGCGCACGACCGACACCTGCTCGCGCTGGTCGAGCTCGCGGCGCGCGAGCACGTGCCGGCTGTCCGCGTCCACGCGCTGCTCGACGGACGAGACACGCCGCCGTCGTCGGCGCTCGGGTTCGTCGCCGCGCTCGAGCAGCGGCTGGCCGAGGTGCATCCGGACGCCCGCGTGGCGAGCGTGGGGGGACGCTACTGGGCGATGGATCGCGACAAGCGGTGGGATCGTGTGGAGCGTGGCTACGACGCCATCGTGCACGGGATCGGGGAGCGGGCGCCCACGGCGAGCGCGGCGATCGAGGCGGCGTACGTCCGAGGCGAGACGGACGAGTTCGTATCGCCCACGGTCATCGCCGGTGTCGATGGCGCCCTGCGTGACCGCGACGCGATCGTGCACGTGAACTTCCGCGCCGACCGGGCTCGACAGCTGACCCACGCCCTGGCCGATGCGCCCGAGGCGTTCACGGCGTTCGAGCGCGCCTCGCCGGAGGGCCGGCCGGCCCCCGCAGACCTCCTCGTGGTCACGATGACCGAGTACGAGTCCGGCCTGCCGGTGCTGGTCGCCTTCGGGCCCGAGGAGGAGCGGTCGCTCGCCGAGGCGGCCAGCGACGCCGGCTGGACGCAGCTCCACGTGGCGGAGACCGAGAAGTACGCGCACGTCACGTACTTCCTCAACGGCGGCCGCGAGGCGCCGTTCCCGGGCGAGGAGCGGCTGTTGATCCCGTCGCCCAGGGTCGCGACCTACGACCTGCAGCCGGAGATGAGCGCTTCGGGCATCACCGAGGCGATCGTGGCGGCCATCGGATCCGGGCGGTACGACCTCATCGCGGCGAACTACGCGAACCCCGACATGGTCGGTCACACGGGGGTCTGGGACGCCGCCGTGCGGGCCGTCGAGGCGGTGGATGCGTGCCTCGGGCGGGTCGTCGAGGCGCTCGAGGCCGCCGATGCCGCGGACCCCACGGGGCCCGGCTCGCTGCTGCTCGTCACGGCCGACCATGGCAACGCGGACCAGATGCGCGACGCCTCCGGTGGTCCGATGACGGCCCATTCGCTCAACCCCGTCCCGGTCCTCGTGGCGGGACGAGCGGTCGACGGGCGACGACTCCACGACGGCGTGCTGGCGGACGTCACACCCACGCTGCTCGACCTGTCAGGGCTTCCGCGCTGGCCAGGCCTGACCGGCCGCTCGCTCGTCGACGGATCCTGAGCCGCGTCTCTGCTACCATCCGCCCCCGTCACCGCCACCGAGAGGTCGCCCCACCGTGCATCCGTTGCTGGCCATCGGCCAGATCCTCGTGAGCGTCGCCCTGATCGTGGCGATCCTGCTGCAGGCCCGCGGGACGGGCCTGTCGGGCACGTTCGGTGGCGATTCCGCGGTCTACCGAAGCCGGCGGGGCATCGAGCGACGGTTGTGGCAGTTCACGATCCTGCTGCTCGTGCTGTTCATCCTGTTCGCGCTCGTGGCGGTCTACGTCATCGACGTCTGACGTCGCGCACCGCCCCTGCGCCGGCAGCACGCCGGCCCGGCTGGTGGGCCTTCGATGCGTCTTCGGCGACGAAGGTGCTGTTCGACATCGCTGCCGCGAAGCGATCGCTCACGGAGGCAGGCTGGACGCGGGTCGACGGGGCGTGGTTGGTCGTCCGGGGGTCGACGAGCCGGCGCCGCGGCTCATCGTCCGACCCGGGGATCGGTACCACGATGTGCTAACATGGCGCCTCGCTTCGGGCGGGTGAGAGCCTGCCCCGCCGGGTCCACGCCGAGGTGGCGGAACGGTAGACGCGCTAGTTTCAGGAACTAGTGCCCGCAAGGGCGTATGGGTTCAAATCCCGTCCTCGGTACCAATCCCTCTCGTCGGCCCCGTCGTTGCGACACCTGCCCAGGTGGCGGAATTGGTATACGCGTACGTTTGAGGGGCGTATGAGGCAACTCATCCGGGTTCAAGTCCCGGCCTGGGCACCAACGCTCTCGCGCTGACTCGGCACGAAGCCGATGGCGGGGCTCAGCGGGTGGGCCCGACCAGCGCCGACATCTCCGGGCGGTTAGCTCAGTGGGTCAGAGCGCCTCGCTTACACCGAGGAGGTCGGAGGTTCGAGCCCTCCACCGCCCACCACGCACAGCCTCACGTCTCGCGCGTCGTGCACCGGGTGCGTGCTGCGACGAAGCGGACCCGGCGAAAGGCTGTCCCTGAACCGTTCCCCGTCCCTTCGTGTGTCCGGTGCACGGATCGGCGTCGGAGGCGACCGAACGGCTACCCAAGGCGCTCGAGCCGATGACCGCTTCGTCGTACGACGCACGGGGTGCACGACGGCCAAGGCGAGGCTCCGGCACGACGCCCGGCCGCCTGATCGGGCTCACGACGTCGCGGCGGCCGCCTCCCGTTCGACGATCGAGGCGAACTTCCGGAGCTCACCCCTGAAGCTGCCCTCGTAGGAGCCCAGCGCGAACAGCCGTGAGCTGATCGCGGGGATGACGCCGATCGTCTTGAAGGTCTGCGTCAGGCGGGTCCGGCCGTCGGGGAGCGCCTCGAAACGGGCGGTGGTCTCGCCGCGGAGCAGCCAGCTCCCGAACTTCGTGCGCAGCCAGCGCGGCGGATCGGCCTCCAGGATCTCGGTCGGGCTGCGCATCCGGCCGAAGTGGCTCACGTAGGTCGTCCCGGCCTCGTCGGGTGGACCCGTGCGATCGGTGATCGAGGTGAGGCCGCCGATCCATTCCCCGGCTCGGTCGAGATCCGTCCACAAGGCGAACACCCGCTCGATCGGTGCCGCGATCTCGATGCTGAACTCGTACGCTCCCACGGCCCGACGATGCCCGCATGCAGCGAGGCGCCGTCAACGCCCGCAAAGGGCGCAGGCATGGCACGATGGCTCGGCCCGTGACCGATCACCCGTCCGCGACCACCGCCCTCAGCGCGCCGCCCGCCGCATCCACGCGGACACGGCTGCCGTCCGGTGTCGTCACGCTGCTGTTCACGGACATCGAGGGCTCGACCCGCCTCCTCGATCGGCTCGGCGACGCGTACGGCAGCGTCCTCGAGCTCCACCACCAGCTCCTGCGCGACGTCGTCGAGCGGCCGCGGCGGGCAGGTCGTGAACACCCAGGGCGACTCGTTCTTCGTCGTCTTCGAGCGACCGGCGGCGCGATCGACGCCGCCCTCGAGGCGCAGCGACGGCTCGCCCGGACCGCCTGGCCGCCGGACTGCGTGGTCCGGGTGCGGATGGGCATCCACACGGGGACCGTCGCGCTGCGAGCGACCGACTACGTGGGCATCGACGTCCACCGTGCCGCCCGCGTCATGGGCGCCGGCCACGGCGGCCAGGTGCTCGTATCCGCGGCGACGGTCGCGGGTGCAGGTGACGACCTGCCGGACGGGGCGAGCTTCCGCGACCTGGGCGTCCACCACCTGCGCGACCTCGCGGAGCCGATCGACCTGCTCCAGCTCGTCCATGCGGACCTCGCGAGCGACTTCCCGCCGCTCGTGACCGTCGATATCGGTCGTCGCGGCCTGCCCACGCCCGCCTCGCCGTTCGTCGGCCGGCAGCGCGAGCTGACGGCACTCGCACGCCTGCTCGCCGGTGGCGACGACCGGCTCGTGACCCTCGTCGGACCCGGTGGCAGCGGCAAGACGCGTCTCGCGCTCCGGGCCGCCGCCGACGTCCAGGGACGGCTACGCGACGGGGCCGTGTTCGTCGACCTCGCCCCCGTGACGGACGTCGACGCCGCGCTGGGGTTGATCGCCGACGCCGTGGGTGCGACGCACAGTCGCGAGCAGCCCGTCCTCGAGGAGCTCAAGCGCCGCTTGCACGATCAGGACGTCCTCCTGCTGCTCGACAACCTGGAGCAGGTCCCCGATGTCGGGCCGGGCATCGTCGAGCTCCTCGCCGCCGCCCCCGCCGTCCGTGTGATCGCCACCAGCCGCGAGCCCCTGCACGTCCGCGGGGAGCAGCGATTCCCCGTTCCGCCCATGGACCTCCCCGACTCGACCGCCGCCTGCCGGAGACTCGAAGAGCTCGATCGGTTCGAGGCGATCCGTCTGTTCGTCGAACGGGCGCGGGCTGTCCGGCCGGACTTCGCCCTGACCGACGACAACGCCTCGGCGGTCGTCGACATCTGTCGCCGCCTCGACGGGCTGCCGCTGGCCATCGAGCTCGCGACGGCCCGCCTGACCCTGTTCGAGCCGGCGGCACTGCGAGATCGGCTGGGCAGCCTGCTCCAGGGCGCCGGTCGCGGCGCACGCGACCTGCCGGAACGCCAGCAGACGCTGCGCTCGACGATCGACTGGAGCT
>CAVZTA010000019.1:0-553594 GCA_963778025.1 uncultured Chloroflexia bacterium
AGCCGGTCGGTTGCGAGCGCGTCAGCGTGTGGACGACCTCCAGGCCATCGTGCGCCGCGCCGAGCGTGGCGAGCTCGCCTCGATAGATGATCTCCTCGGCCGTTCGCGAGCTGACGAGGAGACGGCTCGGCACATTCGAACCGGCTCGGCGGCGATGCCGGACCATCGCCATCAACGGCACCACACCCGAGCCGCCCGCGACGAGCAGGAGTGGCTCGCGGAGCGCCGCCTCCCAGACGAAATAGCCGCCGATCGGCCCGCGCACCTCGAGGCGATCGCCTCGGACGACGACGTCGTGGAGGAACGGGGACACCTCGCCGTCGGCGATCCGCTCGACCGTGATGTCGACCTCGTCGCCTCGTTCCGGCTCGGATGCGATGGAGTAGCTCCGCTCGACGCTGTAGCCGTCCGCGGCCGTCAGCCGAAGGTCGACGTGCTGACCCGGACGATGGCCGGGCCAGTCGGGAAGCTTGAGGGTGAACGATCGGACGGTCGGCGTCTCATCGCGAATGCCGGTGACCGTCGCGAGCCGCCAATCGATCGCGCTGACCATCGCGGTCCCTCAGTCGCCGCTGTAGCGTTCTTCGAGCCACTGGTCGCCACGGTTGTGGTACCCAAGCGACTCCCAGAACCCCGGCTCATCGCGCTCCTGGATCCGCAGGCCACGCACCCACTTCGCGCTCTTCCAGAAGTAGCGGCCGGGGACGACCAGACGAGCCGGCCCGCCGTGCTCTGGAGCGAGTGGCTTGCCGTCATATTCCCAGGCCACGAACGCCTGTCCGTTGACCACGTCCGCGATCGGCAGGTTCGTGGTGTAGCCGCCGTCTGCGTGGGCCACGACGAACGCGGCCTGCTGGCGCAGCTCCACGGCCTCGAGGAGCGTGTCGACGCTCACCCCGCGCCAGCGCATGTCGAGCTTCGTCCACTTCGTGACGCAGCTGATGTCGACGACCCACTCGCGGCTGGGCAGGGCCATGAACGCATCCCAGGTCCAGCGGATCGGGCTCGCGACAAGGCCGTCGATCATGAATGACCAGCGGTCGAGATCCACGCGCGGCGTCGGTCCAGCCGACAGCACCGGGAAGTCGGTCGTGAGGTACTGGCCGGGCGGGATCCGCGACGCGGCGTTGCCGCTATCCGAGGGCTGACGGCGCCCGACGAACCCGCGAGTGACGAACCGCTCGGTCATGGCCTCCTCCGTTCCGCGGGTGCTCGTGATCGCGGCCGAGGTACCCCTGGCCAGCCCTCACCGGCGCATGGTCGCACGGCAGGGAACATCGTCTGAAGCGCCGGCGCCGGCCAAGGCATCCCGACGAAACGGCCGACGATCGATGTCGGCCGTTTCGGCGAGGCTCGGGTCAACGGATGACCGTGATCCCGGCGTCATTCGCAGCCTCGTCGACGAGGTCGAGGCCAGGCGATGAGCTGAGCGCGATCGGCCCCGAGGTGGCCGAGAGGTCCCCGCTGTCAACGCGGTCCCCGAACAGGACGACCGCTTGGACCGTGTCGTCTTGACGGCTCATCCAGAGCAGGCCGTCAGGCTCGGCCGGGCAGTCGTGCAGGGCCGACGCCCACGCGACCGTGTCGGCATAGGTGCCCGGGCCTCCGTCGATCAAGTCGCGCCGTCGCACGCCGATCCGTCGGAGGCCCGGTCCTGCGATCTGCGCCAGGCGGAGGTCTCGCTGCATCGTGATGGCCGACAGTGACAAGGGATCGAGTCGAGAAACGAGGATCCGTTTCGCGGGGCCGCGATACGGGACGTCGTGGAAGATGGACTCCGAGAACGCACCCGGGATCGAGGCCGACGCATAGAGCGTCGGGACGACGACGCGCGGGTCTCCGGCGTGGAGTGGCGCGAACCGCGTCGGATCGCCCTTGCCGGGGTTGAACTCCGTCGGCCGCCGGTGAACCAAATGGACGCGAAAGAGGAGCGTCCCGGCGCGGACCTCGGCGATGAGCGGGTCGAGGTCGACCGCCCGCGGCGGCGGCCGAAGCGCCATGAGCTCAGAACTCGGGCGCGGTCAGTTCCGCCCGTGCGGCCGCCACGACAGCGTCGGCGTCTTCGAGCCGCTGGAGCGGCGTCGCGTGACTTGGGAGGTATGCCGACGGCGTCGCGAACCACAGGGCGACTTCCCAGCCTGATGGGCGCTCGCCGAACGCCTCGAGGATCCGGGCGATCACCGGGCGGGGCTCGCCGTTCGCGAACTGGAACACGGGATACAGGAGCTCGCCACCCCACGGGACCGCGAAGATCCGGCGCTCCGACCGCCACCGGCTCGCGAGCGCTGCGCTGTTCTTCGCCTTCGAACCGGCGATCTGTGCCACCTCCGACGCGGTCAACGCGCCGACCTCGGCGAGAAAGGCTGTCCGCAGCTCGGCGTTCCGAAGTGCCTGGAGGACCGATCCCGGGCGGGGCAGATCCAGCCGGCCTCGGAGCGAGCCGACGAGTCGTTCGAACGGCTCGACGTCCGGCGATGACGCCACCCCGCTCTCACCGATCCTCCGTGCCGTGACCTTCCGATGCGCTGACGTGAGCTCGTAGGTCGCTTTGCGCACTGGATCCGCTTCTTGCTCCAGGCGGTCGACCAGCCCGAGGAATCGGTCCCGTTCGTCGTGTTGGATGATGTGCGTGACATCCTTCCGTTTGCTCATACCGCTCACATCTTGGGCGTCCAGGGGTCCCGTCGTCAAGCGATCGAAGGTCCGATCCTTCCTCGCCAGCCGACCGCATCCTCTGGGGGTCGAAGGGCGACCGGCCGATGGGAGTGGACACACGAAAGCCCCGGCGTTGCCGCCGGGGCTTCGATCTGATGTCGGTCGGAGACGACTAGGCCGTGACGGGGACCCGCACGGGTGCCTCGATGACGCCGAGCTGGATGAGCATGCTCAGCTGGTCGATGACGCCCCAATGCTCGGTCAGGCGCCCGTTGACGACCCGTCCCATGTGGATCTCGGTCCAGGTCGCGTGCTTCCCGGTCGCCGGCATGCCCGCGAACTCACCCGTCATGGTGCCGCTGGCCGTCAGGCGATGCACGATCCGGTCGCCGCCGTCGACCACGTCGTCGATCGTGTAGCGAAGATCCGGGAACGCCTTCTTCAGGGCGATCGCGGTCTGCTTGAAGCCTTCGCGCGTCGGGGGAACGCCCGGCTGGGGCGTGTGCTCCACGTAGTCCGTCGCGTAGAGCTCGTCGATGAGCTCGAACTTGTTCTCGTTGATGACCTCGAGCGGGATCCGCTCGATCATCTTCTGGGTTGCCGTGGTCATGGTGGACCACCTGTGCTTCGATCCGCGCCGCCATGCGAGTCCAGATCAGAGCGCCTCGACGGGCGCCCGCCGGGTGGTGAATTTCCCCGGCACCTGGTCGGTTGGGTGCGGTACGGAATAGTGCGAAGTGTATGGTACTGTCCGTACTATGTCAACGGAACGCCTGACGCCGACGTCGGAACAGCTGACGCCGACGTCGTACCTGGTCCTCGGGCTCCTTGCCCGCGAGGGACCATCGACGCCGTACGACCTCGAGCAGCATGTCAAGGCCACGCTCGGCAATTTCTGGTCGTTCCCGCACACCCTCCTGTACAGCGAGCCGCCCCGCCTCGGGGCGCTCGGCCTCGTCACCGAGACGCGCGAGACAGAAGGCCGACGCCGGCGCGTCTTCGCGATCACGCCCGCGGGCATGTCCGCGCTCGGATCCTGGCTCGATCGACCGTCGGAGGCGCCGACGGAGCTTCGTGATCCGGGGCTTCTGCAGCTCTTCTTCGCAGACCTGGCGTCCGACGAGGCCCGACTTCGCCTGGCCGAGCGACAGCTCGCGATCCACCAGGCGAAGCTCGCCGCCTACCGCGAAGACGCGCGTCTCGAGCGACGCCCGGATCGGCCGCAACGGGGCCAGCGGACGGTCGAGCACTGGCGCGGCGAGACGCTTCCGATGGGTTTGCGGTACGAGGGCGCGGCGGTCGATTTCTGGACCGAGGTCGTCGCCAAGGCCGGCGGGGCTGCTGGGGACAAGACAGCCGCGGGCTGACGGAGCGAGACGGCCTGCCCGCTTCGCTGAGCCTCGGACGCTTGGCGGTTCCGCGGCTCCGCGAGCAACCGCCGGGACTTGGACTGACGGATCGTCAGACCGGCGCCGCCTCGTAGCGCTCGACCATCGACGCCCGCCACTCCGGCGCCGGGAATGCCGGTCCGAAGTAGTCCGTCTGGCGCCGGACCTTGCCGTCGGCGAACTCGAGGATGGTGGCGACGTGGTAGTCGGAGCCATCCGGGTAGCGGATCGTGCCCTGGACGACCCAGTGGTCGCCCTCGCCCGTGATGCGTCCGACGTCCATCACCGGCATCCCGCCGGGGTACGCCTGCGCGACGGCGAGGCATGCCTGCGCGCCGCGGATTCGTTCGCCGCTCTGCGGCCACTCCTGGACGAAGTCGTCGGCCAGGATTCTCGGCGATCGCGGCAGCGTCGCCGCGTGCCAGGGCCTCGAGGTGGTTCCGGATCTGCGCTTCGGTGATGGTCGGCATCAGCATGGCTCCTTCGGGGCTTGGCGGACATCCTGCGCCCCCATCGTGCGCGCCCAACGTCACGCCGACGTCCGACGCACACGCGGCGACCCCATGGCCTAGGGCGCCACGCGTTGCCAGCTGACGTTCGCGCCCGTCCCGCCGGTGCCAGCGAGCCGCTCGACGGCCATGGAGCCGTCGACCGGGATGATCAGGACCGTCCGCGCCTGGGAGTCGTAGCCGAAGAGCGACCGTCCATCCGGTGACCAGTCGCCGCCGTCGCACACGATACCGTCCGAACTCGTCTGGATTCGCGCCACACTTCGTGCCGACCCTCACCGGGGACGTCGCGACGCGCAACACGACGGTCGGCGCCCCGGGGCGATCGGACACATCGATCGGCATCACCAAAAGCTCCTGCATCGTCGTGCTGTTGAAACGATGCCATGCGATCTGGTGCCGTCGGGCGACCATGTCGGGATTCCAGTCGTCCGTCGCTTCGCGCATGATCGCGACCTCCGTCTGGCTCGCCAGGTCGAAGGCCGCGATATCGCTGGCCGTGGTCGTCCACGGCCGGAGTTGAGGAGCACCGCCCGACGCGGATCGGGCAGCCAGTGAGCGTGCAGCGCCAGCAGCAGCGAGGGGGTCGCGGGGCCCCGTCGGCATCAGCGGGGTCGTCGGTAGTCGCCGGGGTCGGATGGGTCCAGTGGGTCGACGACGTAGAGCGCGGCGTCACCCCTGCCCGAGGGGTTGGACGCGGGGTCGCGGTCACCGCGAGGTGATGGCCGTCGGGCGACCATTCCGGGCTCACCGCGAACAACGACGGCGGCGTGACGGCGACAACGACTTCGAGCCATCCGCCGGCACCGCGTACATCCGTGAGCGCCGTCATCCTTCGCGTGAACGCGATCCGGTCGCCATCGGGCGCCCAGGCCGGACGGGGCTCGACATCGACGAGCACCGGCGGGCTCGACGGGATGCTCGACGGGCTGCGTCCCGTCCAGCGCGTCGATGACGAGCGCGAAGCCAGCCCGCCTTCGACGTGCCCAGTACGCCAGCCGTCGGCCGTCGTTCGACCAGACCGGGGTTCGGACGCCATCGTGCCTGGAGGTCAGTGTCTCGACCGCGCGTCCGCGCCGGCGTCCTGACGAAGATGCGACCACCCGCGTCGAACGCGATGATGCCGTTCGCGGCGGGCCCGAACGGCGGTGGCGGACCGCGATGGCCGGCGAGCACCACGCCGATCCCGACGAGCAGGAGTGCCAGGACAGCGAGGACCGCGAGCTGCACGAGCCTCGCGGTCCGGAGTACCGCCACCCACGGCGCGATCCACACGCGGCGGGACCGACACGCAACGCGCGAGCCACGCGCATGTTGCCGCGGGCCCGGATCGCTCCATGGCCGTCGCATGGACGTCCTCGACGGGGCCGCGCGTCGGCGACGTCCGTCATCCACGCGCGCAACAGCGTGTCCAAGTCATTCCGGGCGGTCATCGGAACGCTCCCGCCGCGAGCTCGCCACGTCGCTCATCGGCCTCGAGTGCAGACCGCATCGCCCGACGGCACGGTTGAGCCGCGACTGGACGGTCCCCAACGGCACGCCGATGACCTCGGCGGTCTCGGCCATCGTGAGGCCCACGTAGTGGGTCAGGACGAGGACGGTCCGGTGATCGGTGCTGCAGTTGCCGGAACCCCTTGTCGAGCTGCTCGGCAAGGGCCCGATGTCGCGGACCCCATCGCGCGCGACCGGCTCCAGGGACGGTGACAACTCGACCTCGATCTGCATCCGACGTCGGTGCCCACGGGCCGCGTGGTAGCACGCTCGGACGAGGAGGCGGTGGAGCCATGGCGTCGAACCGCGAGGGGTCCCGGATGCCGCGTAGGTCGAGCCACGCTCGCAGGAGCGCGTCCTGCACCGCGTCGGCGGCGCGATCGTCGTCGCGCAGGATCATCGGGCGATCCCGTAGAGCTGCGGCATCCGGCCAGTCGTCAACGACGAGAACGCCTCGACGTCACCGTGCTGCGCTCGAATCACGAGCTCGTCCTGCATCCCCTCCGGCCGGCGACTGGCTCTCTCCCCCGCTACCCCTGAGGGGCTCTGCGGCACGCTGGATGTTCCATCTTGGTCCTTCGAGCGTCTGCGTCGGCCGAAATCGGAACAACCGGCGGACGCGACGTCCCCGGACTGATGAAGCGTCCGCATCGCTCGGAGTAGGCGGACAGCCGACCCGGGACGTCAATGATGCTGAAGGCGTCCCGAGGGCCGCGTCGGGAGCGGAGACACGATGTCCCGTACACGAACGCCGATGGCATCGGGATGCGCGTGGCGTTGTCCTCGACACTCGCCGCATGTCGGCAAGCGCGGCTCGTCGGCGCGGCCCCCGCCAGCGCGCCGGCCCACGGCGGCGGTCGCGTCGCCCAGCGCTCGCGCATCGGCGGCCACCTCGCCCAGCGCCGCCGCATCGGCCAGCCCACGGTCATCCGCGTCGCGAGCGTCGAAGTCAGCGGAACGCCCGAAGGCAAGGCGATCACGACGTTCGCGCCGAGCTCGACCAAGCGCACGGGAGGGTCCGTCACGGTCCTTCCGATCTTCGAGACGTCCGAGGGCGACCGCGCCAACATCGACGGGGTGCAGTCGGGCCTCATCGACATGGCGGTCGTCCAGGCGCGAGCCTGGGATGCATACGACGTGACGACGATGCAGGCGCTGCAGACGCCGTTCCTGTTGACGTCCGAGGATGCCGCTGTGGCCGCCACGACCGGCGACCTTCGCGACCCGCCTCACCGCGGGCCTCGACGACCAGGATGTCGTGCGGGCTCATCTGTGGCCGATCGATCTTCGCCATTTCGTGTCGTTCGACAAGCCGTTCCTCGAGCCGAAGGACATCGCTGGCCAGCAGGTCCGGATCATCGGGTCGACGATCAATCGAGCAGGTCGTACGACGCTCGGCGCCACGCCGGTCGGTGACTATGACGATGGCGTCGCTGGCGGCGAGTCTGCGTTCGATCGCGCGTACAGCCTGCCCGGTCCGGGGACGTTCACGGGCAACGTGACGCTCTATCCGCGGGTCGTGACCTGCTGTTCATCAGCCGGTCGAGCGTTCGAGGGGCTTCACCCGCTCAGCAGACAGCGATTCGCGAGGCCGCGGATGCGACCCGCGAGGTCCAGGTGAAGGACATCGTGCCGGATGCCGTGCAGGCGCAGGAGCTACTGCCAGGACGATGGCGGCTCGGTCGCGCGTCGCGTCTGACAATCAGGTCGAGGCGTTCCAGACGGCGCTCGCGCCGGTCGAGGCCACGATCATCGCGGATCCGACCTCGAAGTCGCTGGTCGCCGACCTCCGCGCGGCGGTGAAGGATCTGCCGCGACGCTGCGGTGGAGGCGTGCGCGCCAGCCTGATCGTCCATTCGGACCCATGCGTCTGACGGCGAGCGACGGCGGGCTGGGCTCAGCTCCGTCGGCCCTCGGCCGCCGAGGCGGCCACGGCCAGCGCGAACGGGTGGACCGCCGGGACGCCCGCCTCGCGCAGTAGCCAGCCCGCGTAGGTCAGCGTCCAGCGTGAGTCGACGAGGTCGTCGACCAGCAGGACGGGGGCATCCGCGGGCGCGCCGGCCAGCGTGAGCGATGCCTCGACGTTCCGCACCTGCTGGGCGCTGTTCTCCATCGTCCGCTGCTCGGGCGCCGGCGCGGCCGCCAGGACGTCGCGGTAGGGCAGCCCGAGCTCCGCCGCCAGGCGCCGCGCGAAGTCCGGCACGAGCGTCGGGTGGCGCGCCGACGGGATCGCGGTCACCCAGCGGGGCGCCGGCTCGGGGCGCCAGCGGTCGCGCACGAGCTCGGCCGCCGCGGTGACCAGGGCGTCGGAGAAGTGGCCCTCGGCCTTGCCGCGGGTCACTTCCCTGCCCCAGCCGGCGTCGCCCTCGACGCTCGAGGGCTCGGCCCTCCTCGTTGGGATTCGCGATGCGCCCCTTGAGATCCTCCACCGCGCCCGCCGGCCACTGCCGCCGCGGCTCGATGACCTCCACGGACCCGCGCAGCAGCGCGATCGCCGCCAGGACCCGCTCGTGGTCGACCGTCGTCGGCAAGAGCCCGCCGAGCTCGGGCGCGCATCGGCCGCACGGCCTCGGGTCGGGGTCGTCGAGCGCGCGAGTCAGGAACTCCATCAGGCAGCCCTGGTGGTGGAGGTACGCGCGCATCTCGCGCTTCTCGGCCCGGCGCAGCTCGGTGATCCGGTCCATCCGCTCGCGGTCCGGCACGTACGGCGTGTCGGTCCGCCGGTAGCGGCCGCCGTCGCGCGCGATGACGCCGTCGATCTCGAGCAGCGTGAGCGCCTTCTGGATCCGCGAGCGCCGGAGGTTGAGCGCGGTCTCCAGCTGGTAGATCGACATCGCGGCGGTGGCGTCGAGCGCGCCGGTGACGGCTTCCATGTCGATGTCGGGCGGGAACGCGCTGTCGATGAAGTAGTCCAGGATACTCGTCGTCCTCGCGCCCGCTCAGGAGCACGCCGTACGCGTCGTCGAGCGCGCGCCCCGCGCGACCCACCTGCTGGTAGTAGGCGATGACGCTGCCCGGCCGCTGAAAGTGGATGACGAAGCCGAGGTCGGGCTTGTCGAAGCCCATCCCGAGCGCCGTGCTGGCGACCAGCGTCTTGACCCGGTTCGCCAGCAGGTCGTCCTCGAGCCGGACGCGCTCGTCGGGCAGCAGCTGCGCGTGGTAGGCCCTGGCCTCGATGCCCTGCGAGCGCAGCCACGAGGCGACCCGCTCGCAGTCGGCGATGGTGAGGCAGTAGACGATGCCGTTGCCGGGCATCGCCGGGCAGCTGCTCGGCGAGCCAGGCCATGCGCTCGGCGCCGTCGCGCAGCTCGATCGCCTGGAGCCGCAGGCTGGTCCGGGCGAGCGGCCCGCGGATGACCTCCACGCCCACGCCGAACTGCTCGACGATGTCGGCGACGACGCGGTCGTTCGCGGTGGCGGTGGTCGCGAGGATCGGGATCCGCTCGGGCAGCGCCGCGATGAGCCGGCGGATGCGCCGGTAGTGCGGCCGGAAGTCGTGGCCCCAGTCGCTGATGCAGTGCGCCTCGTCGACCACGAACAGCCCGACCCCGCGGCGCAGCGTGGGCAGCACGGTCTGGCCGAAGCGCTCGTTCGACAGCCGCTCGGGCGAGATCGATCAGGACGTCGACCTCGTCGTTGGCGATCGCCGCCTCGGCCCGGTCCCACTCCTCGACGTTGCCGGAGTTGATGGTCACCGCCCGGAGGCCCAGGCGGTCGGCGGCGCGCAGCTGGTCGCGCATGAGCGAGAGCAGCGGGCTGATGACGAGCGTCGGCCCCTGCCCGCGATCGCGCAGCACCCGCGTCGCGAGCCAGTACACGAGGCTCTTGCCCCACCCGGTCCGCTGCACGACGAGCGTCCGACGCCCGGCCAGGACGGCCTCGACCGCCTCGCGCTGCCCCTCGCGGAACGTCGCGCCGGGCCCGAGCAGCCGGACGAGGAGCTCGTCGAGGTCGGCCGTCGGGGGCCGCCGGGGGAGGAGGGTCACGCGTTCAGCGACAGATGAGAGCGGCGTCACGTATCCTTCAGCCGAAAGTAGGTGCGGCTGCCGATGTCCTTGCCGTCGAGCTGGTATCGGCCCGAGCCCCAGCGGCTCGGGCCGCGATCATCACGGTGTACCAGACGAGCTGGCCGAAGAACATCGCCGACCGCTCGAAGTCCTCGCGCGCGCGCCGTCGTGTAGATCGGCTCGAACGGTGTCCCTGTCCAATCGCTGCCCGGCAGCCACCCGGCCGTCGCGATCTCCGAACCGCTTTCGTCGATCAGCTCATTGACGCGGGCGACCATCGCGTCGAATTCGCGCGTCGGTCAGCCGTCGCCGAAGCGCGTCGAACGTCTGCGCGGTACGGGATCCTGTCGATGACTCGCCCCGAGAATCGATGTCGATCAGCACGGCGTCACGCGGTCAGAAGTCGGTCGAGCATGGGCTCCACGATGGTCGCCCCTCGCATCCGTTCGCGCCACTCGCGTGGGATGCCGTCGATGCCCCAGTACAGGCCGGCGAGGCCGCCCGCGATGCACGCGGTCGTGTCGGTGTCGTGGCCGTAGTGGACGGCGCGGACGATCGTCTCCGCGTACGAGTCGGCGCCGGCGAAGGCGTCCCAGGCGCTCCAGAAGCTGTCGACGACGAAGCCTCGGCCGGAGCGGTCCGTCCACGCCTCGAGGCGATCGAGAGCAGCCTCGTGGAGGAGCATCTCCGGAGGATCGAGCTGCCAGAACAGCTGGCGGAGCGTCGTTCGAGCGTCGGCGAGCGCTACCCCGCGATCCGTCGCGCCGTCGAGCAAGCGTCGCGAGACGACCACGTACAGCGCGCACGCCACCTGCGCGACCGTGTGCCGATGCGTGACCGCGGACGCGCGATGGGCGCGTGCCGCGAGCGCATCATCGGTCATGTCCGAGCCCACGAGCGCGATCGGGAGGATGCGCATCAGCGACCCGTTGCCCAGGTCCCGCTCCCCTGCCCCGCCGGCGGTCTGCGCCGGCTCCCCGTCCCGGATCCGCGCCAGCGCATCCGCCGTCGCGTTCCCGATGTCGAACTTGCCGTCGCCGTCGGGGGTGTACGCGCCGCGATCGGCCCAGTCGAGCGCGCGGCGACCTTGGTCGTCGACGTCGAAGCCGACCGACGTCAACGAATCGAGCAGCGCCAGCATCAGCGCTCCGTCGTCGCTCCACGTCCCGGGGGGTTGCCGTGCGTCCCGCGCGCGCCGAACGCGACTTCGCCGATGCGCGGATGGTTCACGGAACTCATACGGCACGCCGACGGCATCGCCGATCAGGTGACCCCACACGGCGCCTCGAAGGCGGTCGGCTCGATCGTCAGTGACCACGGAGACGCTCGAGGGGCCCGGACCGACCGGTCTCGGTCAACTGACGCGGCAGTCCGGGCGTGGCGACTCGCAGGCCGTGGAGCGTCGGCGCCGGCCGCAAGGCGCGCGTCGTAGGTGATCACGGCATCGAGCTCACGGCGGAGGCCGATGGCGGTCGCGAGATGGATGGCGTCGAGCGACCGGAGCGACGCGGGCGCGAGTGCGCCGGCACGATCCGCGACCTCGGCATCGACCTCGATGAGCGTCACCTGCTCGAGGACGGCACTCGCGCGCGCGGGGTCGACGGCACCCTGCCGGGCGACGGCTCGCGCGACCTCGACGGTCGCGATCCGGCTCGTGACCTGGACCGGGTGCGAGCGGAGGTAGGCGAGCAGCGCATCGGTCTCGGCCTCCGCGACGATGACCTTCACGAGGGCCGACGAGTCGAGATACACGACCTTGGCGGGCCGGCTTCGGCGGGACCGGGCGCCGGCGGCGGGAGGCGCGCCGGTCACCGGTCATCCTCGTCGCGCAGTGCCTGGAGCACGGCGCTGAGGGAGGGCCCAGCGACGGGCTTGGGACGGCCCAGCGCGCTGAGGCTCCCCCGCCCTTGCCGCGCGCGACCCTCGCGGACCAACCGATCGACCACCGAGACGTCGTCACGGCTCCAGCGGCGCCAGGCGCGCGACCGGTTGGCCACGCTCAGTGACTTCGAGGCTCTCGCCGGCCTTCACGCGCTCGAGGTAGACGCTCAGGTTCTGGCGTAGCTCGCGAACCCCGACCCGTCCCTGACGCTCACGCTCGCTCATGTAGCACAATGTAGCACATCATCGAGATCGTGCTGGCGCCGAGCAGAAGCTATCTCCGTGGGCGCGTTCGTTATCGCTGGAGCCCGACGGCGCCACCCAGCCCGCTCGTCCACACGATTCGCAAAGCGGCCCCGGTGCCCGCTCTGGAAAGCGGACGAGCCGGGGCCGTCGGGAGTCCTGGTGCGCAGCCCGCGGGGCGGGCTGCGATCTGCTACCGATCAGAAGGCGAGGTTCTTCTCGCCGGTCGCGTAGAAGCTGACGCAGTCGCCCTGGTTCCGGAACGAGGTGCCGGCGCTGTCGACCATGGTCTTCCAGCCGCTGTTCTTGCAGTTGGCGCCGGTCGCGAGGGTCTCGGTGATGACGATGTTGTCGATGGCGGGGCCGAACGCACCGTCCGTGGTGCTGGCGAACGAAAGGGTGGTCTCGGTGCCCGTCGCCTTGAACGTGTACGCCGAGGCGACTGCCACTTCATGTCGGCGAAGGTGTTCGCCTTCGCGGCCGTGTCGAAGCTGTACGACGTCGTCGATCCGCCCGTGGCGTGCACGGTCAGGGTCTTGTTCGACGGGCTGGCATCGCCGTTCGGGAACTGCTCGTGCGTGCCCGGGTTGCCGGACAGCGAGAACTCGACGACGTACGTGGCGTTGAGCTTCGTCTCGAAGGACTGCTCGATCCCGCCCTTCCCGAAGCCGTTCAGGTCGAGGCTCTTGGTGCCGTTCGCGGCCTGCCAGGGTCAGTCGGCCACGTAGTCGATGTCGGTGCCGGTGACGGTCCAGCCGGTGATGGCGGTCGACCCGCTGGCGAGGGTCGTGGTGCCCGAAGGGCCGTCTCGAAGCTGCCGTTGTCGAAGAGCGTCGCCGCGAACGCGGAGCCCGTGAAAGCCACCGTGGCCACCAAGGCGCCGGTGATGCCCAGGATTGATCGTCGCTTCTTCAAAGCGAACCTCCATATCCCCTTGCGCAGGAGCTGCGATCGGGGATGCGAAAGCTCAGTCCCAGACAACGGAAGCCTGATTGACCTGGGAATCAGTTCCCACTCCCCAACCACGCAGATTGCCGGGTCGCCGATTGCGCACAACCGGCAACCAAGTCCGTCACGTGGCAGCGGCGATGTCGGTGCGGCTCACGCGTGACTCAAGGCATTCCGTGAGGCCACGCGCACGCTCGTCCGCGCCGGATGGCTGCGACGTGGGGCGTGGCGCCGGCACGCGAATTGCTGCATCCCAGCAGTCGATCGCTCGTCGATGTGCTGAGTTGCTGCGTGGCCTGGGTGGTCCGGTCCGGCCATGCTTCCCGAACATCCATTTCAATTAGGAACGGGAACCAATCGTGCGCACTAGGAATCTCATCATCGGCGGGGTGGCCGTGTTCCTCGGGCTGGCTGCGGTCGGAGCCGCCAATGACAACACGTCCACCGACTCGACCACCACCCCCGCGGTGGCGGCGAACGCGCAGGCGGCACCCGCCGCGACACCCGCACCGGCGGCACCCGCCGCGACCAGCGCACCGGCAGCAGGCAACTCGGCCAAGATTGGCCAGCCGGTCAAGGTCGACGACAAGCTGACCGTCACGGTTCTCGACGTGACGTACGCGACCAGCAACGGCCAGTACCAGAAGCCCGCCGCAGGCTATGTCTTCGTCGCCGCGAAGGTCCGCTACGAGGCATCCGACGAGACCCTCGTGTCCAGCGGCGACTGGGACGTCTTGGCCGATGGCACGAAGCAAGGCCAGTGGACCATCCTGATGGGCGACAAGTGGGAACCGTCGCTGCCTTTTGACACGTTGGCGGCGGGGGCCAGCACCGAAGGCTGGATCACCTTCGAAGTGCCGAAGCCCGCGAAGTTTGCCGAGCTTCGCTTCGATAACGACCTGTTCGGTGACGGCCCCGCCCAGATGGTCGTGAAGTTCGCACTGAAGTAGTCGCGTCCTGCAACGCCGAGAGCCCCTGGTGAGCCGGGGGCTTTTGGTTGCCCGTCGTCGGTAGGCCGGACGCCGATGCGTGACGCCCGTCAGCCGAGGTCGTTCCTCGACGAGCTCGACTCGTCAGCTGGTCCCGTGTCATGCGTCCGATCGGAAGCCTATGCGCAAGCGTCGCGCGGAATCGAAGTCAGATTCGGCCCAAGGTGGGGCCCGTTGATCTGCACAGGAAGTCGCGACTTCGAACTTGCTGACGGGCGACTTTGCCAGCTGTGCGCAAGCGATGACTCGTCGGTCTGCATGGTTAGGTGGCTGACCTTGCGCGATCGCGGCAGGACAATCGCTTCAAGCACACGGCCCGTGTGCACAGTCCGGGGTTGGGCGCATGACCTGTGCGGACCACCGCGCTCATCTCAGACAGTCGCGGATGAAGCCGCGAGAAGGACGTTACTCCATGACTCCACGACCAAGCGCCGGCTGGCCAGCCTGGCATCGGCGTCCGCCCTCATCGCCACGGTGGCCGTGGCCGCCGCTCCGGGTGCGGCATTTGCAGCGACACCGTCGATCAAGTACTTCAACGGCTTCGAAAACTCTTCAAACACGACTGAAGCAAAGGCGATCTTCGAGGTGACCCGTGTCGCCGGGTCGAAGACCATGCCTGCGGCGTCGGGCAAGTGGTACGCCACTGCAGGCCCGGGCAGCGACGTGTTCACGCGGCAGGGCGGCTACAGCAGCACGTTCCCGACCAAGGGCTACACGACCTCGGTCGACATCTACCTCGACGTGACCAAGGCGACCGGGGACAAGCGCTTCGACTGGAGCTCGGCGGTCAACCAGCCCGACGGCACCCACAAGCGTGACTTCATCTTCAACGTCGGCAGCTACGCGGACGCTCCCGGCAAGTTCTACGTGAACGCCAGCAACAACGCCCCCGGCGATCCGAGGAACGGTGTCGATCCGTTCGTCCCGCTCGAAATCACCGAGAGCGGCTGGTACACCTTCAAGCACGACTTCAAGAACGACGGCGGCGTGCTCGCGGTCGAGATGAACGTCATTCCTCGCGGTGGCCAGTCCGTGGCGACCTGGACGCTGCGCACGGAGACCGACGCCATCGGCGGCGAGCTCGGCGAGGTCGGCGGGAACCGCTACGCCTGGCTCGTCAACAACGACTTCGACGGCCTCGCGCTCGACAACATCACGCGGGTCCAGAACTAGGCGTTCGACCCATCTGCAACTTCCGCGAGGCTGCCGGGTTCAACCTCTAGCCTCGCGCCGGTGAAGAAGACCGGGGTCTCCCGCGGAGGCCCCGGTCTTCTGGCGTCCAACGGGGCACTACCGCAACGATCGCTCGACGGCGGGCGACCCTGGCCTCGGGCCCGCAACGAGCCCACCCGGCACGTCTCACTCGCCGGGCCCCTCGTCATGCGGCGGGAGCCCTTTCCGGGCCGACCCGGCATGTCGGCCGCGGTGGTGTGAGGCGCTTCAAGCCCGGACATCGGGTCTCATGAACCAACGCGCCATTCAGCGAGCGATAGCTTCCGGTGCGCTCGGCAGCCGGCGCAACGTCAATGCGATGTTGAGTCGCCGTCCCGCTTCGCCGTCGAGGCCATGGCCGAGCAGCTGTTCGGCCCGCTCGAGGCGATAGGCGACCGTCCGGTCCGCCAGGTGGAGTCGGCGAGCCGCCTCACGACGGTTACCCCCGGCATCGAAGTAGACCTGCAGCGTCTCGACCAGCTCCTCGCCCATCCGCGGGTCGGCAAGGAGCGCACCGAGCTCCCGCTCGATGATCGTCGAGGCCAGGTCTGGGTCGCTGAGCAGGAGCCGCTCGATCCCGAGCTCGGCCACATCGTCGATCAGACCACGTCGACCGATACCCTTCGCGACGCGCAGGCTCTCCTGTAGTTCGATCAGGGTGCGAGGCCACGCCCGGACCCCGTCGGCGGTCATCGCGATGGCGACCCAGCTCGGCTCCTCGTCGGATGCGATGCCGGCACCCAGCACCTCTCGGTAGCGCGCCGGTCAGGCGGGTCAATTCCTGCCGGTCGCGTCCCAGGATCGCGACGATGGAGCCTCGCCACGTGATGGCGAGCGGGACGCTGATGCCGGTGCCAGGACGATCGCGCGCGCTGGTCCGCCGGATCAGGGAATCGACGCGCCGCGCCAGGACGTCGAGGTCCTGGTCGTCGAGTCCTGGCTCGTCGGGCGTCGGATCGACGTCCAGTCCCGGGAGGATCGCGACCAACCGAAACTCGGCATCGGGATCCAGGCCATAGCGCATGGACAGTCGCCGCAACCGTGGCCCGACCCGGCCATCGCCGGCGACCGCGCCGAGCAGCTCGTCGAGCGCCGCTCGGCGGGCGGCGACATCGCGCGCCAGCAGCTCGCGCTCGGTCGTTCGATAGCCCTCGCTGATCGCCAGCGTGGACATCTCGCTCCAGAGCAGCAGCCACCGACCGAGTTCCACGAGCCGCTCCGGCGGCTCGCCGCGTCGTGTCAGCTCGGCCGTCCCGTGGGCCCACATGACCCGCCTCGCCTCAGCATTCACGGCGAGGAAGAGGATGAGCCGCTGGCCCTGCGCCGCCGCGATCGATCCGGACTCGAACTGGAGCGCAAGGACCGTGGCGAGGTCGAGCCGGTTGGTTGCGAGGGCTCGATTGGCGGCCGCGACCAGATGGTCGTAGGTCGTGGCGGCGAGGCGCGCCCCGAATGGAGCGGTCGCTTCGTCGCCGCCTGCGCGTGCCCTCAGGGCCGCGATGGCGGCCTCCAGATCGTCGGCATCGGCGTCGACGGATGTCGTCAGGTACGCGAGCTCGAGGCGTGCTCGCAACTCCTCGGCGCTGTCCGCCAGACCGTCGTGCAGCGCCGCCAGGACCGTGTCGATGTCCGGCAGGACATCCGTGATGACGTTGCGACGTTGGGCACTCATCGCGCCCGAGAATCTACTCTCGACGAGACGCTGATTGCGACATGTCGGCAATCGAATACCCCGCGACGTTGGCGGGCCGTTCGTTGATGGGTTCGCCGTCGAGACGCCGATCTGCTCGACGATGTCGGCGACCACGCAATCGTTCGCGGTGGCGGTGGTCGCGAGGATGCGGATCCACTTGCCGCCTGGCTACCGCCGGTGGCGCGTTTCGGCGAAGACCCGAACGAGCTCCGTCTTGCCCTTGAGGTCGAGCTCCCGCATGGCCAAGGCCGGACACATCGAGGTCGGCATCGCGCGCCGTGGCCTCGGCGATGAGGATCTTACCTGCGGCCGCCGCAGAGGCCAGCCGTGCGGTGGTGTTCACGACGTCGCCGAGTGCGGTGAGCTCGGTGACGGGCGCTTGACCGACGGCGCCGACGAACGCGACGCCGGTCCCGACCCGATGCCGATGGGAAGCGCACGATCCTCGTCGCGTTCGGCCTCCATCGCGTCGATGAGGTCTCGCGCGGCTCCGACGGCCCGGATCGCATGGCGGTCACCGGTGAGTGCCGGGATGAAGATCCCGATGACCTCATCGCCGACGAACTTGTCGACGATCGCGTCCTGGTCGACAAGGATGCGCGACGCGATGTCATAGAACCGGTCGAGCCGCGACCGGAACTCGGTGGGCGAGATCGTCTCGGCGAGCGACGTCGAGCCCCGCACATCGGCGAACAGGAAGCTCGTCTCGATCTCGGCACCGCCGTGCATCGTCGAGATCGTCGCGAAGCACGCGGCGCAGTACTTGGGGTTCTTCGACCATCGGCCATGGCCGGTCTGTCGCATCAGGAGTGCACCCGGCCCCGCGAACGGCGCGGCGCACATCTTGCAGCGCGGGTCACGGGGCAGGTGCTTGAATCGTTCGCGGTTCCGGGCGTACACCGGATCCGTCCCCATCAGCATCGACTTCCAGACGGCCGTGAAGTCGCTGGACGGATCCGGCGGCCGGTCGCTCATCGCCGCAGCGTCCTGGCCACGCAGCAGCGCCCGGATCGATCAGCCGTTGGGTCAGCGCTGGAGGCGGAACACTCGGCGCGGGCCGGGCAGGCCCTTGAGCTCGTGCTCGCCGGCGTCTTCCAGGGTCACGCCGGAGCCCTCGAGCAGGTCGCTCGTCGTCGACGAGACCATCACGTCACCGGGTCCACCGAGCGCCATCACCCGGGCCGCCGTGTGCACCGCGAGCCCGCGCACGTCCTCGCCCACGAACTCGACCTCGCCCGTGTGGATGCCGACGCGGATCGGCAGGTCCATCGCGCTCGATGCCGCGGCCATCGCCGACGGCGCAGCGCACCGCGCGGATGGGCCGATCGAACACGGCCAGCAGGCCGTCGCCCGTCGTCTTGACCTGGCGCCCGCGATAGGCGTTGAGGTGATCGCGCATCCGCACGTGGTGCATCCGAAGGCGCTCGCGCCACGCCTCGTCGCCGATCCGGTGCAGCGTCGCGGTCGAGTCCACGATGTCGGTGAACAGCAGCGTCACGACCTCCCCGTCGCCGACGCCCTCGAGCATCGTGGCCCACGTCCGCGCGCTGCCCCAGTCGATGGTGACGAACGGCTCATCGCCGACCACCCAGGCGTCGTGGCCGGGCGGGATGACATAGAGCGACTGCGGCTGGACCTCGAGCTCCTCGCCGGCATCGGTCCGGACGTGCAGGAGGCCGGAGACCGCGAAGCCGACGTGGTGGAGCTGGCACGTCGACGTCCCGGCGAGCGCGGGCATCGTCGTCGTCCAGCGCCAGCCCGGCTCGTACACCGCATAGCCGACGGTCACCTCGTCGAGCTGGAGCACGCTCGCGTGGCCGAGCGGGAACGTTCGGAGGTCGCCGGAGGTGTCGAAGCGCTTGGCCTGCAGGCGCACCATGGCTGGCTCCCGTTGGCTGCCCTGGCGCAGGGCGGTTCGGGGCAGACCTTACGGCACCGGGCCGATCAGCCGGACGGAGTGGTCGACCTGCCGCGTCGTTGTCTCACGCGGTGATACATTACGCGCCGTGGGCACCGTCTCGATCCGCGAGTTGCGCAACCAGGGAGGCGAGGTCATCGATCGCGTGGAAGCCGGCGAGAGCCTGACGGTGACCCGCGACGGGCGGCCGGTCGCGGAGCTCCGGCCCGTCCGCCGTGCGGCGCTCCGTGCCGAGGCACTGCATCGGCGCTGGCGTCGCCTCCGGGCCGTCGATCCCATCGCGTTCCGTCGCGACCTCGATCGTGTCCTGGACGAGCGCCTGTGACCGCCGGCGAGGGGTTGCTCGACACGAGCACGGTCCTGCTGCTGCCGCGCATCCCCGATCCCGACGTCCTGCCCGAGATCCGTCGATCTCGGCGATCACGCTCGCCGAGCTGTCGGTGGGCCCGCTCGTCACCGACGACGCGACCGAACGGGCCCGTCGTCAGGCGCAGCTCCAGGAGGCCGAGGCAGACTTCGATCCGCTCCCGTTCGATGCCGACGCGGCGCGGGCGTTCGGGCAGGTCGCGGCGTCACTCCGCTCGAAAGGTCGCAAGCCAGCCGCGCGCGCCCTCGACGCGCTCATCGCGGCGACCGCGATCGCGAACGGCCTGCCCCTCTACACCTGCAACCCCGAAGACTTCGACCGGATCGATGGGCTCGACGTCCGGCCGATCCCGCACCCGGACCGAGGACCGCACCCGGGCCGTTAGGGTCGGGTGGGACGGTCGCGCCGCGGCACGGCAAGCGTCGCTCGACAGCCTGTCAGAATCCGGGCACGAACACCGCACCGTCCGCCGATACCCAGCCCGAGCGGGAAGCGCCGTCGTCGGCGATCACGTTCCTGTTCAGCGACATCGAGGGCAGCACCCGGCTGGCCCTCGAGCTGGGTGACGGCTTCCCTGCCCTGCTCGCCCGCCACCACGCGCTCCTGCGCGAGGCGTGGCGTCGACACGACGGTCGCGAGCTGTCGACCGAGGGCGACTCGTTCGCGGTGGTGTTCGCCGATCCGCTGGCTGGGGTCCGCGCCGCCGCGGACGCCCAGCGCGCGCTCGGCCGACGGAGCCCTGGCCACCGAATGCGGAGGTTCGCGTCCGGATCGGCGTCCATACCGGCGTCGCGGTCGCGGTCGGCCACACGTACGTCGGCATCGAGGTCCATCGGGCGGCGCGCATCGCCGCCGCGGGCCACGGCGGCCAGACGCTGCTTTCGGACATCACGGCCGAGGCGGTCACGGGCGCGCTCGCCGACGACCTCTCGATCCGCGACCTCGGCCGGCATCGCCTCAAGGACATCGGGCCGCAGCGCCTGTTCCAGCTCGACATCGCGGGCCTGCGCTCGAGCTTCCCGCCGCCGCGCTCGCTGGAGGCACATCCCACGAACCTGCCGGCCGCGGCGACCCCGCTGGTCGACCGCGCGGACGAGCTCGCGGCGCTCGGGGTCGCTGCTGCGCGAGGCGTCGCTCGTCACCGTCACCGGCCCGGGCGGCATCGGCAAGTCGCGGCTGGCGCTGGCCGTCGCGCAGGGCATGGTGGCCGACTACCCCGACGGCGTCGCCTACCTCGACGTCGCGATGCTCGACACGGCGGACGCCGCGGCCGACGAGCTCGCGCGGGTCCTCGAGGTCCGCGTCCCGGTCGACCGGTCGGCGGCCGACGCGATCGCCGAACACCTCCGGAACCGCGACCTGCTGCTCGTCCTCGACACCGTCGATCGGACGCCGGGCCTGCCGGCGCTGGTCGGCCGCTGGATCCGCGAGTGCCGCTCGGTCCGGATCCTCGCGACCGGCCGCAGCCCGCTCCACGTCGCCGGCGAGCGCGTCGTGCCGCTGGGACCCCTGCCGTTGCCGGCGGCCGATGCCGCCACGGCCGACATCACGAACGCCCCGGCCGTGCGGCTGTTCCTCGACCGCGCCCGCGCCGAGCGCCACGACCTCGACGTCACGCCGGCCGCCGCTGCCGCGATCCGCGAGATCTGCGCGCGCCTCGATGGCCTGCCTCTCGCGATCGAGCTCGCCGCGGCTCGGACCCGGGTCCTCGGGCCTGAGGCCCTGCTCGCTCGCCTCGCCCGCCGGCTGCCGCTGCTCACGGGCGGCGCCAGGGATGCGCCGGACCGTCAGCGAACGCTTCGCGACACGATCGCGTGGAGCGTCGACCAACTCGACGATCGCCAACGCGCCGTCCTCGCGCGACTGAGCGTCTTCGCCGGGTCCTTCGACCTGGCGGCGGCGGAGGCGATCGCCGGCCGATGACGCCGATGCGGTCGACGCGCTCGAGACCATCGACGTGCTGGTCGATCAGAGCCTGCTGGTGGCGTCCGGCGCTCCCGACACGCGGTTCCACCTCCTGGGGACCATCCGCGAGTTCGCGGCGGAGGGGCTGGACGCCACCGGTGACGCCGACGCCATCCGCCTGCGTCACGCGCGCTGGTTCGTCGATCGAGCCGAGGCAGAGATGCCCGCGCTCCAGGCGGCCGATGCCCTGGAGGCGACCCGCCGCGTCGACCTGGACCTGGAGGAGTACCGCACGGCGCTGAGCTGGACCATCGCGTCGGATGCGGACCCTTCGCGTCAGGCGCTGGGGCTCCGGCTGGCCGCCGCGCTGGGCCGCTACTGGTGGCTCCGAGGCCGCCTCGCGGAAGGCGTCCGGTGGCTCGAGGCCGCGCTCTGCCGCGGCGCCCCAGGCACCGCTCGCCGACGCCACGACGCATGCCCGGGCGCTCCTGTGGGCGGGCATCTGCCACGACGCGCTCGGCCACTACGAGCGGGCCCGCGAGCTCCTGGAAGCCACGCTCGCGGCGGTCCGTGGGCTGGGCGACGCGCGCCTGGAGGCCCAGGTCGGCAACAGCCTGGGCGTCGTCATGCGCTCGCTGGGCGACCTCGACCGCGCCCGCGAGCTGGTGACCGCGAGCCTCGCGACGAAGCGCGAGCTGGGCGATGACGCGGGCGTCGCGACCGGGCCTCAACAACCTCGGCATCTTCGCGATCGACGCCGGGCGGTTCGACGAGGCGCGCGAGCTCCTGGAGCAGGCGGTCGCGATGGACCGCGCGGCGGGCCGGAAGGTCGGGGTCGCCTACTCGCTCATGCCGTACGGCTCGGCGCTCGTGGGCCTGGGGCAGCTCGACGAGGGCGAGCGGGCACTCCTGGAGTCGCTCGAGACGTTCGCCGAGCTCGAGGACGCGGAGGCGGTCGCCGACGGCCTGACGTGGCTCGCGCGAGTGGCGGTGGCGCGCGGCGACGACCGGCGCGGCGCACAGCTGTGGCTGGCGGCGCGCTCGATGCGGACGCGCGAAGGCCTGCCCGAGCGACCGTCGGGCGACCTGTTCACGTCGGTCGAGGCGGCGGTCGCGAGGCTCGACTCCGCCACCGTGGCGAATCTCGCCGCGGAGGCCGAGGCCGTCGACATCCCGGCGGCGCTCGCCCTCGCACGGTCCGCGGCCGCAAGCGAGGGCGCATAGAGAAGGCCCGCCGAAGCGGGCCCTCTCATCACGACAAGGTGGCTTGGCCGGTGGTCAATGGCCCACCGGCTGGAAGTAGTGCTCGACCGCGTACGCGATGACGTTCCGACCGAGTCGCTGGCCCTCCACGTCCGCGCTTCGATAGTGGAGGCCAGCCCAGATGCGGGCCTCGATGAGCTCGGCGAGTGGCTGCGAGAACGTGTCGAACGTGCGGATCATGGACGCCGGCGGCGGCGGCGTCGGGAACGCCGTGGAGACGCTCGTGATCTGGAAGCTGCCCGGCGCATCGCCGAAGAACAGCCGCAGCGCGGCGACTTCTGAACCATCTTGGCAGTTGTGGCCCGAGACCCACTCGGGATAGGGCGCGGTGATGAGCGCCGCCCACGTCGGGTCGGCTTCCGTGGCGGGGTTGCCGTCCTCCGCGCTCGCGGGATCGCGTTCCACGGCCGCCAGAAGTCGAAGTGGTACTTGTCGTTCCAGCAGTTGATCGAAGAGTCCGCCCCGCCCATGTTCAGCAGCGCGAGGAGTCTCGCGCTGTCGGCGGCGTTGAGGTCGTTCCGCGCGATGAGCTGCCGGGCGACGTCGTTCCAGCTCAGAACCGGTGCGCTCTGCCACCACCTGGCGATGAACGTCTGCTCGTCGGTCCGGGTCGCGCTGTTGACTCGGCCGATGAGCTTGACCTCGTTGAACTCAGCCGCCCACTGGGCGCTGTCCAGCGCGGGCGGTGGCGCGCTGCGGAATTGCGACGAGCTCTGGATCAGGAACGGCGTCACGCCGCCGACCCACGGGGTCGGATCGAGGATCGGCTGCCCTGCCGCATTGAGCAGCGGCGACCAGTGCCCAGGGCGGGAGTCGGGGACCCACTGCGACGGCCCGAACCGACCGTCGTCCGCCCTGTCGTCGAGCATGGCCTTGGCGGCCGCGTGCCCGATCGCGATGCCCTGCCGCTTGAACGCCGTGTTGCCGATCGCGGCGAGCGATGCCGCGTAGTTCGAGGAGAGCGTGCTCAGGAGACCGGCGCGACCCGGGAACGGCGCTCTCTCGGGTGCACTCGAGACGAGGCTCGAGAGCACGTCGTACGCCGCCGTCGCGACGGCCGCATCGACTGACGCCTTCGCGCCCGCCCGCTTGTCGAGGAGATATGGCTGATGCTGCTTCGGCCCGATCGCGTTGACGGCGTCGTACACGGCGCCCTGCACCATGCCCATGTTGATCTGGTAGGCAGGCGGCGCACCGCCGTTCGGCCCCGGGAACGCGATCAGCGTGGTCGCCGCGACCTGGTTCCAGTGAGACACCTCACTGCCGTCGGTCACCGCTGGGCGGTGCGGCGGATACCCCGAGGACGCCGAACCCGCTCAGGAGCGTCCCGAGCGCGACCGAGATGACGGCGAGGGATCGCCTGCCTGACCTCGTTCGCCTGCCTCTCGTCTCGCGTGGCTGCGTCATCGCGTCCCTCCTGCCCCCCGGGCCCCGGCGTCCGCGCTTGATAACAGCCGTCCGTCATCGCCGCGTCTCGTTGCGGCCCCCGGCCCGCACGGTGATCCCGAGCGCTCGCCGGCAGAGGGTTCAGGCTGCGTCTTGGCGGTAGCCCTCCGTGACCTCGTCCTTGTGGGCGGCGAACGCACGCCAGGACCTGCTCCTTCTCGGCAGCCGGCACACCGACGTGGTCGAGCGTGCGCGCGAGCTCGGCCGCGACCTCATCGAACTCGGCGGGCGAGATCCGCAAGTCCCGGTGCGCCTCCTCGAGGCCGACGGTGGTGCTGCCCGGCCGTGTCGGCGTGTACTCGAACGGGCCGCCCGAGACGTTGGCGACCCACAGGGTGCGCATGAACTTCAGGCCGGGCAGGCGGCCCAGGTCGTTCGTGTGCCACTCGCGCAGCGCCGGATTCGCCGACTGCTGGCCCACGATCGGGTTCTTGATCAACGCGTCGCTGAAGTGGTCGACGACCGCGGCGATCGCGAAGATGCCTCCGAGCCGGTCATACAGCGTCGTCTCAGCCATGGCGGGCCTCCTCCTGTCCCGATCGGCTGACGCGCGCCCTGCGAGTCGCCTGCCCGGGACTACGTCTCGAGACCCGACTCTATCACTAGTGTCAACTATCGTTAGAGCGCTGCGCATCGAGCGAGCGCTCGGAGCGCCCCTCGAGTCCCGGGCCGACGTACGACGCTTGGCTCGGCGGCCTCCTCGGCGAGGTCCGGTTCAGGCGCCGAACGAGCGCACGATGTCGGCCGACTTCACGGCGCCCTTGAGGCCCTCGAACGAGCCATCGGCGAGGTCCTGCGCCGCGCGCATCGCTCCGCCCCAGGCGTTCGACGCGAGACCGCCACCGGTGCTCAGGCGCCGGACGCCCAGCTCCTGCAGTTCGGTGAGCGGCAGGAAGCCGCCCCAGATGAGCACGTTGACGGGCTTGGGCGCGACGGCCTTGACGACGGCGTCGATCTGCTCGCGGGTCGAGATGCCCGGCGCGTACAGGCAGTCGGCGCCCGCGTCGGCGTAGGCCCGCAGGCGGCGGATCGTCTCGTCGAGGTCGGGGCGGCCGGCGATGAAGCCCTCCGAGCGGCCGGTCAGCACGACCCCCGAGCCCATCGCGTCGAGCGCCTCGCGTGCCGCGCGCACCCGCTCCACCGCGAGCTCGAACGCGAACAGCGGCTCGTCGCCGTCGCCGACCTGACGCACCGAGTCCTCGATCGACAGCCCGGCGACGCCGGTCTCAGCCGCGCGCCGCACGTTCGCGGCGACGCTCTCCGGCTCGACCGCGAAGCCGCCCTCGAAGTCGGCGTTGATGGGCACGTCGACCGCGCCGACGATCGCGCGCAGGTGGGCGAGCTTCTCGTCGAGCGTCACCTGACCGTCGGCCTTGCCCAGCGTCCAGGCGAACCCGGCGCTGGTCGTCGCGAGCGCCTTGAACCCGAGCGACGCGAGGTACCTGCGCGCTGCCGACATCCCACGGATTGGGCATCACGAACGTGCCCGACTGATGGAGCTCTCGAAACACGCGCGGTTCGATCGATCGTGATGGTCGTCATGCGGCCGACGATACCTCCCGGGAACCGTCGGACGGCTCAAGACGCTGCGTCGGTACCGTCAGCTCGACTTCGGGTGCCCGACGAGGGGTCGTGGCGCGGACGAAGGATGGGAGGGACCGAGCGTGCGAACGAGGGGTTGGATTCTCCGTTGCCCTGGGCGCGGTGCTGGCGGTGTCGGTCGCCCCGGCGTCGCTCGCGTCCGCGTCCGCGTCCGTAATCCAGCGTCGCGCCGGCCGGTGGCATCTCCGCGGCGGCTCTTCGTCGTGTGATCGTGGTGCTCCGAGACACCGCCGACACGACGCGCGTGGTCCGCGATCACCAGAAGCGATACGGCGTCCAGGTCCTGTTCGAATACCGGAATGCGCTGCGCGGCTATGCCGCGATGGTCTCCGAAGACCGGCTCGCGGCGCTCGGGCAGGACGCGGCGGTGCAGTTCGTCGAACAGGACCGCGACGACCGGCCGCCCGGCAAGGTGCTGGCCAACGGAGGCGCCACAACCGGATCAGACCCAGTCGTTCGCGATCGGTCGGATCGAGGCGGACCTCAGCACCGCGGTATCGGGCGATGGTCGCGGCAATGTCAATGTCAACGTCGCGGTGCTGGACAGTGGTGTGCAGCCCGACCACCCGGATCTGACCGTGGCCGGAGGGGCCAACTGCGTCGGTGGCCTCGGGCGCCCGGTCGGTGACCCGGCTGGGCACGGGACGATGGTCGCGGGCTTCATCGCGGCGCGCGACAACAAGATCGGCAAGGTGGGCATCGCACCCGGCGCCCGGATCTACGACGCGCGGGTGCTGGCCCAGGATGGCTACGGGTTCAACTCCGAGACCCTCTGTGGCATCGACTGGGTGGCCGGGACGCGACTCGACGGCACGACGGGGAACGACATCGCCATCGCGAACATGAGCCTCGGTGGCCTGGTTCCCGCGGACGACGGCCGGTGCGGTCTGGACGCGCATGACTCGATCCACCGCGGGATCTGTGGGGTGGTCGCGCTGGGTGTCACGGTCGTCGTCTCGGCCGGGAACGAGGGATACGACTTCGCACTCACGGGTCCAGCCTCGTACAGCGAGGTCCTCACCGTCACCGCGATGGCGGATCGCGATTCGATGCCGGGAGGCCTGGGCGGCGTCTTCACGTGCGACCCCGACCAGTACGACGACACGGTGGCCTACTGGTCGAACTTCGCCACCCAGACCTCCGATCGGGCCCATGTCGTGGCCGCGCCGGGCGTGTGCATGGCTTCGCTGTTCACCGGCAGCCTGTACGCCGTAGGGAGCGGAACCAGTTTTTCGAGTCCGATCGCCGCCGGAACGGTGGCGCTGTGCGTCGCGTACGGGCCGTGCGCTGGAAAGGCGCCCGCTCAGATCGTCGCGCGGATCGTCGCGGACGCCGAGGCGTATAACCTCGCGAACCCTGACTATGGCTACATCGGCGATCCGTCGCATCCGGACGGTGACCGGTACTACGGATACCTCATCAACGCCGGCGAGTACTGAACCTCGGCACCGAGCCTTGGGCTCGGCCGAGGGCTACCCGCTCTCGCAGCCGATGCCGTCGTGGTCGCCGTCGAACCGATGGGGATCCGGCGGCCGGACCTCGAAGCGGCGGTAGTCGATGTCGCCGCAGTCGAGATCGGGCGGGGCAGGCGGGATGCACACCGTCGGGTAGCTCGGGTCGCAGCCGGCGCGGCTCGGCTTCTTGGTGGGCTTCGGGGTCGGCTTCGGTCGCGTCACGAAGCCCAGCGGTGTCGGCTTCGGCGTGGCGGCCGGCGCCCAGAGGCCGACCTTCGCCTCGCGCGCCTGCTCCTGCGCCGCGGCGTACAGGTCGGCGTACTTCACATCCGGCGGGTAGGTCGCGGCGTGGGCGAACCCGCGGCGGACGAGCTCGAGGTTGACCAGCAGCCAACCCGTGGGCGCCGCCTCGTCGGAGACCCAGATGTAGCGCAGCAGGCGGCCGTACTGGTCGGTCTCCGAGACATCGCGCTCGAGGCGGATCCTGCGACCCTCGAGGAGCGTCGCGTTGGCCTTCGTCGCGGCGTCGGCGAGCTTCCGTACGTCCGCTCGGCTGTCATCGACCTCGGGTGTGTCGATGCCGATGTAGCGCACCCGGTATTCCTCACCGCCGATGCGGACGCGGATGGTGTCGCCGTCGGTCACCCGCACGAGCTCGGCGTCGACCGTCTCGCCGGTGGGTGCGAAGCCCAGCTCCGCCTCGGTGGTCGGCACGGGCACCGCTGGAGGGCGCCGGTGTGACCGCCTCGGCCGGTGATGCGTCGGCGCCGTCAGCGGCTGCCGATGCGTCGACCGAGCGGCCGGGCGCCACCGCACGCGACGAGGAGCACAAGCGCGACGACGAAGGCCATCGCGCGCAACGACCGACCAGGCGGGTTCCACCTTCCGATGCTCATCTGGTGTGCATTTCGGAGGCTGGGACGCGAGAAGGCATGCCGCGAATGCCCCTTCCTGCGCTTCGTGCACATCGGCTGATCATCCGGCCCTCCAAGGGCCCGCTCCGACCGCCCGCGCCGCGTCGTCGGCCGCGCCGAACGCCGCCTGTCGCCAGGCAGCGCCACAGATGCACACCAGGCGATCATGGCCGAGGTCAGCGCCCGTCGGGAGATGCCAGACGCTCATCCGGACGAGACCACTCCCCCTCGACCCGGTCGCATGACGAATCGGCGCGAACCGGACCGGGTCAGGGTATCGGCTGCGTCCCGCAGGTCACGAGGACGGACGTACCGGTCACGGCCCCAGCACGCCGCTCACCGGCCCCATGTAGTCGAAGTGCATCGCGTCCGAGAAGCCGCCGAAGTTGGCACCCCAGTGCCACCCGTTCTCCGCGAACGCCTGGACGAGCCAGAGCGGCATGTCGGTCAGGCCGGACGTGTTCGCCTTCTCCACCTGCCCCAGCATGGCGTCGCGGGCGGCCTTGCCGGCCTTCGTCGTGGCCGCGAGCGTGGCTCTCAGCGTCCTGATCCGTCCGAGGCGTTCCTGCAACACGGCCTTCTGCCGCCACTCCCCTTTGCCCAGGCCGTCGATCTCGGTCTGGACGTTCGGGATCTCGGCGTCGACCAGCTCGAGGAGCTTGGCCGCCAGCTCGTCGTTCGTCTTGGTCTCGCCCTTGAGCGTCGACCACGCCGACTGGAACGCCGCTTCGACGTTGGTGACCCGCTCCCAGGCCGTGGTCGCACGGTCACGCAGCGAGGTCGCCTCGGCGCCCGTCTCGGACGCCTTCTCGGAGGCGACGTCGAACGCGTCGAGGCGCGCTTTCGCCTCGGCCTTGTCGGACTCGGCGGCGGCGGCGAACTCCTGTTCCAGCTCCTTGCGATGCGCGGGCAGCCGCGAAAGCTTGGTGGCCCACGTCCTGGCATCGAGGCGCTCCTGGACGTCGCCCGAAAGCTCCTCCCCGCCGAGGATCCCGATGAGGGTGTGCGGGTCGCCCTTGATCGGCGGGTTCGTCGCGGCCCGGATGTCGAGCGCCCGTCCGGTGCCGTGGTAGCTCGAGATGCGCGCTGCCCAGCATCCAGGGGTGCTGGGCGACCGCCTCGAACCGGAACTCGCTCCCCGGCAGGCTGTTCTGCTTCGACGACTTCGTCCCCGTGTCTTCCCGAACCGCCTTCGCGTCCTTCAGCCCGCTGAGCCGGATCGCGGACGTCTCGACGCGCTTGATGACCTCGGCGACGTCACGGTGGAGGCCCACGTTGGCCGTCGAGGTCTTGAATGGGATGCCCAGGAACGTGAAGTCGACGACGTCCTCTTTCCAGTAGCGCCAGATGGTCTTCGTCGTCGTGTTCACATAGCGGTCGCGCATCTCCGCCCACCGCTCGGGCCAGAGGTCGACCTTCTTGTCATGCGGGATCGAATTCGCAAGGTCGGTCTCGGCGACGATCAATAGCCGGCGCATCCGGCCGTTCAGTGCCGTCCACTCGGGCGCGGTCCGCGGCTTGGGCGTGCCGAGGCGGCCCATCACATCGTCGGTCAGGTCGGCCAGCGCGTCGGTGCCCACGACATAGCCGATCCGCGCGCCTGCCGCATCCTTGACGGCCGCGACCTCCTTCTTGTCGAGCGCAGCGTTCGCGGTGTCGGAGAACGTCGTCATCCGGAAGCCCGGGGCGGCCTTGGTGCCGGTCAGCTTCGCTTCGGCGACGCCCTTGAGGCGCTCGTACAGGTTCAAGCCGGCCTGTTTCGCGGCGCCGAGACCACCGATCTCGCCGGGGCCGACCCATCTCGGCCACAGCACGTCGACGAGGCCCTGCCCGGACCAGCCCTTGCCTTGACCGGCCACCTCTTCCACGAGGGTGCCGACCCGGGCGATCGCGTCGGGCGTCGTGAGCTCCTTGTCCATCGCCGCCAGCTGCTTCGTGAGGACCGTGGTGATGCGCGTACCGAGGTCGGCCTCGACCTGCTTCGCGGTCTTGCGCAGCTTGGCGTCGACGGTCTTCGGGTCGACGTCGGGGAGGGCGAGGTCGTCGACCCAGAGCTGCTCGAGGATGGCGTCGCGTTTCGTGCCCGTCGGTTTCCACAGCTGCCAGATGCGATCGTCGAGGCTGCCGGCCTTGATCGCGGCGGCGGCGCTCTTGAGTCGCGGGCCTGGCGGGTCGACACCGGGTTCGGGTGCCGGCGGGGGCGTCTGGCGCTGGACGGTGCCGCGCGCATGGAGGAGCCCGGTCACGGCGCGGTTGCCGGCGGTGCCCTGCAGGAACGCGAGGCGCAGCAGCTGAGGGCTCAGGGCGGGGCTCGACGTGCCGGGCTCGAGGGCGCGCGCGGCCGGCTCCGGCGAGCGGTGATCGACGGCGGGCTCGGCGGATTCGGGCATCCGGCTCCAGCGTGCTTCGAGCGGACGGCGCGACCCCCGATCGGCCGACCGTAGGACGCGCCGCGTGCCGCGGCAATGGCCGTTCGGGCAGACCTCGGAGGTCGACCCATGATCCCTTTCGCCGCAGCGTGTAACGAGCGGGCCGCTTTGGCGTTATCGATGCCAAGAGGTGGCCGACGTCAGCGGGGTGAGCCACCGGATGGGTGAAGGGGACGACGCCGTGATCCACATGGGACGGCGCCGCGCGCCAGGCCGGAGCATCGCCGCCGCGATGGCGCTCGCCTCGGTGGTGGCACTGCCGGCCGTGCCGGTTGCCGCCGCCGGGACACGGGTGCCGCGCACCGGTGCCGCCACGACGCCCGCCGCGACGCTGACCCCGTCCATCGACATGAACGGTGGCCTCGATCCCACGTTCGATGGCGACGGTCGCGTCACCACCAGCTTCGGCGACACGCCGATCCCCGACGTGGTCGCCATCCAGGCCGACGGGAAGATCGTCGCCGCGGGCGCCGCCAGCGGACACTTCGCGGTCGCGCGCTATACGAGCGCCGGCGCGCTCGACCCGACCTTCGGCGGCACGGGCACGATCATCGCCCCGGGCGATGGCCTGTTCGAGAACGCGACCGGCCTCGCCATCCAGGCCGACGGCAAGATCGTCATCGCCGGACCGACCGCGCCCGGCGGCTTCTGCTGCCAGACGAACGTCCTGCGCTTCGAGACGGACGGCGATCCGGACCTGGCCCTCGGCGGCACCGGCCGCGTCATCATCCCCGGCATCATCGCCGACGGAGTCGCGGTCCAGGCGGACGGCAAGATCGTCGTCGGCGGGTCCGGCCCGGGCGCGATCACGCCGGGCATGAAGGTCTACCGGATGTCGAGCACCGGCGCCGTCGACTCGGGCTTCGGCGTCGATGGGTTCGCGTCGGGGAGTCTCTTCGGCGCGGCCAACGGTGGCCGGATCGTCATCCAGCCCGACGGCAAGGTCGTCGGTGTCGGCCGGTCGAACAACGACGAGATCCTGGTCGCGCGCTTCACGACGGACGGCCAGCCGGACGCGACCTTCAGCACCGACGGCTACACGACGATGGACATCGACTTCACCGATATCCCGACATCCGTCGCGCTGCAGGCCGACGGCAGGATCGTGGTCGCCGGCTATGCCTCGAACCGGTCGTTCGTGGCCCGCTTCGAGTCGGACGGCGACCCCGACCCGACGTTCAGCGGGGATGGCCGGATCAGCACGACGTTCATCAGCTCGAATGAGCAGACGACGGGCGTCGCCGTGGCCCCCGACGGCAGCATCGTCACCGTCGGCTGGTCGTTCCACGATAGCGATCTCTCGTGGATCGTGGCCCGCTACGGGGCCGACGGGACGATCATCGGCCGGACCGCCACGGACTTCGGGACCCCCAGCCCCGACCAGGCGTACGGCGTCGCGATCCAGCCCGACGGCAAGATCGTCGCGACCGGTGGCACGGGCAGTGGGTCGAACTGTGGCAACCCGTGCCAGTGGTCGCTCGCCCGGTACACCGACATCCCGCCGGTCCGGACCGCCGCCACCGATCCAGGCCTGCTGGACTTCGGCGCCAAGGTCGTCGGCACCGCCCCGGCCACGCTCTCGTCGACGGTCATCAACACGAGCAACGCGACGGTGACGCTCGGCTCGATGGGCATCTCCGGAGCGGCGGCGTCGGACTTCTCGATCACGAGCACCGACTGTCCGCACGGCGCCCTGGCCGCGCACGCGACCTGCGATGTCGACGTCACCTACGACCCGCACATCGCGGGCGCCAAGAGCGCGACCGTCGAGATCGCGAGCGACTCGGAGATCCCGGTCACGATCCAGCTCGTCGCCAGCGCGACCGCGCCGTCGAGCGGGCTGTCGTGGGGGACGACGCGCCTCGCCGGACCGAACTACACCTGGAACGCCGGCAACGCCCTGGCTCGAACGGTCGTCTCCGGGAGCCAGCGGCTCCACGTCACGTATGCGACGGACCGCATCGGCTCGAAGTGGGCGGCCAACTCGGGACCCTACATGGGCATCTACTACACGAAGAGCACGACCGGCTCGACATGGACGACGCCGCTGCGTCTCAACCCGTCGAACCAGCATGCCGGGCGTCTCGGGATGGCGGCCGCCGGCTCCAGGCTCTATGTGACCTGGGTCAGCCAGACGCGGATCACGTCGTTCCTGCCGACGGCGCCGCGCATCCTCTATGTCCGGGTGAACACGAACCACGGAGCGACGACGTCCTGGCGGACGACGATCAGGCTGACGTCGACGACCGGGCGGGTCGACTACCCGACCGTCGCCGCCAGTGGCAACGACGCCTACATCGCCTACACGGACTCGGTGACCGGCGCGGTCCGCGTGATCAGCAGCCACGACGGTGGGTTGCACTGGTCGAACAAGCAGGTCGGGACGTCGACCGCGTCGGACAGTCAGGGCAAGTACGGCGAGCCATCGATCGCGGCGAGCGGGACGACGGTCGTGGTCGGGTTTCGCGCGAACGGCGCCGGCGCGATGCAGGTCCGCCGCTCGGACGATCGCGGCACCACGTGGTCCGCGCCGGTCACGATGACGACACACGGGTTCGGGACGCTCAGCGTGGCCGCCCGCGGGACGCGGGTCGCGGCGGCGTGGTCGACCGGCGATCAGGTCCACTCGCGCGTGAATGACGCCGGGACATGGAAGCCCGAGCGGCTCGTGTCGATCAGCCAGGGCGACTCGCTCCAGGCGTACTCGCCGACCGTCGTGCTCCAGGGCACGTCACGGATCGCCGTCTCGTGGGCGGAGAACCTGGCCTCGCACACGGATTGGTCGCAGCTTCGCTGGGCCGAGTCGAAGGACGACGGCGCCCATTGGTACGCGATCCAGACGATCGCGACGACGAGCTCGTATACGCATCGCGACAACGACTGGCCATCGGTGGTCTGGCCGACGGAGTCGACCCGCCAGGTCCTGTGGAACGCCTGGTCGCCGGCCTCGAACTATTACCGGCTGGACTTCCGCATCGGGACGGGCCTCCCGGTGGGCCCCGCGATGGCGGCCGCCAGCCGATCGACCGACGGCGCGACGGCGGCGTCGGACGGCGCGTCGAAGGGGCGGCTGCATCGGCACGGCTCCTGAGCGGCCTGTAGCGGCGTCGAGGCGGGAGCTCGCTGACGGCGGCGCGGGCGTTCGGGCAGACTCGATGCGATGACGGGATCGATCGTGGTCCGCCCGCTCCGAGTCGACGAGCGCGATGCCTGGGAGCCGCTGTGGCAGGGCTACCTCACGTTCTACGAGTCGGCGGTCGCGCCCGACGTCACCGATGAGACGTGGCGACGGTTGCACGACCCCTCGGAGCCGATGTTCGTGCTCGGCGCATTCCGCGAGGGGCGGCTCATCGGCATCGTCCACTACCTGTTCCATCGATCGACGTGGACGACCGGCGACTACTGCTACCTGCAGGATCTGTTCACCGTGCCGGAGGCTCGGCGCTCCGGCGCGGGCCGCGCGCTGATCGAGGCGGTGGTCGAGCGCGCCCGGGCCGCCGGCGCCAGCCGTGTGTACTGGCTCACGCACGAGACGAACGCCACGGCGCGCTCGCTGTACGACCAGGTCGCGGATCGATCGGGCTTCATCCAGTACCGCCGGATCCTGTAGGGCCGTCGGCGGTCTCAGCCGGCCGTCGCGGGTCTCCCCCGGCGGACCGCCAACTTCCCGCTATGCAGGAACTGCATGTCCTGACCGGTGGGGGCCGTCGGCTGGTCGAGTCCATGCAGTCGATGCATCCGGAGGTCGCGGCGATGCAGCTGGTGCATGGATCCGACCAGTTCGGCGTCGCCGAGGGTCACAGCATGCGGTTTCTGCATACGGGCCGGGTCGTGCACCGGGCCCGCCCCGCGCGGCCCTGTCGGCTATGCAGGAACTGCATGTCCTGACCGGTGGGGGCCGTCGGCAGGTCGAGTCCATGCAGTCGATGCATCCCGAGGTCGCGGCGATGCAGCTCGGTGCATGGATCCGACCAGGCTCGGCGTCGCCGAGGGTCACAGCATGCGGTTTCTGCATACGGGCCGGCTTGGGGGCCAAGGCCCGGTTCGAAGGTGCGCAGACGAGCACCCACGCGACGCCCGCCGACGAAGATCGAACCTTCTGCCTCTGCGACGCGGTCTTTCGTCCGATCCACCCGACCACGGGTGGTCGACCCAGAGGAGCGGCGGTGCAGCGAGCACTCGTGGACTCCGCGCGACAGGGCGACGACGAGGCCTTCGGCGCCCTGGCCCGGATCGTCGGCGACTCGTGCATGGCGATCGCGTATCGGATCCTGCGCGACGTCGACCTCGCCGATGAAGCCACCCAGTCCGCGCTCGTCACTGCGTGGCGCGAGCTGCCCACCCTTCGAGACCCCGACCGGTTCGAGCCCTGGCTCCACCGGATCCTCACCCGCGAGTGCTACGACCTGGCGCGGCAGCAGCGGCGGTGGTCGGCCGACGTCCGCCTCCTGCCCGTCCGGGACCGCATCGAACCCACCGACATCCTGACCATCGAGGACCGCGACCAGATCGACCGCGCCTTCCGGCGCCTCCCCGTCGAGCAGCGAACGGTCCTCGTCTTCCACCACTACCTCGGCCTGACGCTGGCCGAGGTGGCCGACCGTGTCGGCATCCCCCTCGGGACGGTGAAGTCCCGCATCCACCTTGCGACCGCGGCGATGCGCGCCAGCGTCGAGGCCGACGCGCGGACGTCGTCGATGTCCCAGGAGCACCCGGCATGACCACGCCGCGCGACCCGGACACCCGACTTCGTGCCTATCTCGACGACGGGCCCACGGAGCTGCCCATCCGCAGCTACGAGGCCGTCGACGCGCGCATCGCACGCACGCGCCAGCGGGTCGTCTTCGGCCCGCGGAGGGACCTTCGCATGCCCAACCTCAGCCGCGCCGTGTCGATCGCGGCGGCGGCGATCCTCGTGACCCTCGCCCTGGCGATCGCCACGGCCGGTCCCGGCGGCAGTCCGGCGCCGTCCGCCGTGCCGCCGCCGAGCACGAGCCCGTCGCTCACCCCGGCACCCACGCCGTCGCCCTCGCCTACCCCGGCGATCTACCGCTGGCCCGGTGCACTGGCCGCCGGCACGTACGACACGAACATGGCCTGGGGCCAGGAGCTCGTGTTCCACTTCACCGTCGGGGACGGCTGGCAGGCCCAGGACATCAACATCGCGAGCGCCTCGTACCGCAGCGGCCTCTGGTTCTTCCCGATCGCGAACGTCGCGGCCGTGCCGTGTACCGCGACCATGACGAACCCGTTCGTCGCCGACCCCAACGGCGTGCTCGCCGCCCTCGAAGCGCTCGTCACGTTCGATCGGCCGCCTGCCGAGGTCGAGTTCGGCGGCCGCACCGCGGAATACGTCGAGTTCACGGTCGATCCGCCGACCGCCTGCGCGGTCGACCAGTACAAGCTGTTCAAGCTGCCGCCGCCCACCTGCCCGCCGGACCGCTGTGGTGGCGTCGGCCCGGACACGATGGGCCTCGAATTCGGCGCCGTCCCACACCATTGGCGCCTGTGGCTGATGGACGTCGGCCGGCGGGCCGTCGCGGTCGCGGCGATCTCGAGGGACGACGCGACAGCTGCCGAGCTCTCGGCGCTGCAGGGCGTGATCGACTCGTTCCGGCTGGATACGCCGCTGGCCACGCAGGCGCCACAGCCGTCATCGAGCGGCTGACCGAACGATTCTGACCGACGCGAACGACCAACCCATCGGAGCCCGGACACGGGCTCGCCAGGAGGGTCGGCCATGCGTCGGTTCAGGATCCCCATCGTCGCGCTCGCGCTGGGCGCGCTCCTCATCGGCATGACGGGGGGCGTCGCCCAGGCGACGTTCCCGGGCATCGCCGGTCGGATCGCCTACCTGCGGTTCGTACCCAGCGGGCAGGGCTGGATCTTCACCGCGAACCCGGATGGCACGCACGAGTCCGTGCTGGTCGATACGGACAGCGGCTCACCCGACTACTCGCCCGACGGCCGCCTGGTGGCCTTCGAGTTCGTGGCCTCGAACGGCTGCACCGACGAGGCGTGCGAGATCGAGATCGGCCTCATCAACGCCGACGGAACGGGCTTCCGGCAGCTGACCTCGGGCGATCCCGGGTTCCGCTTCCAGCCCAGCTGGTCGCCGAACGGCCGGCGCCTGGCCATCGCCCGTCCCGACGGGATCTGGACGATCGATGCCGCGACCGGCGGCGACGAGCGCCAGGTCACGACGAACCCGGCGATCGAGGACCGCGGGCCGACCTGGTCGCCCGACGGCCAGTGGATCGTCTTCACCCGGGTCTCACAGGACAAGAGGACCCAGCACACGGCCCTGTTCCGGATCCATCCCGACGGCACCGGGCTCAAGCGGATCACCCCGAACGGCCAGGACGCCGACGGCGCCGACTGGGCACCCGACGGCAGCCGGATCGCCTTCTTCACCCGGGGCGCCGGGGCGCCGTCGCGCATCTCGACGGTCCGCCCGGACGGTTCCGGGTTGCGGGACATCGTGCAGTCCACCGGGGACGACGACTTCCACTTCCCCAGCTGGGCACCCGACGGCAGCCGGCTCATCTTCCAGGGCTGGCTGGTGGGCCATACGCCCATCCCGCCGCACCCGGAGCGGGAGCGGGCGCTGTGGATCGTGAACGCTGACGGCAGCGATCTGCACAAGATCCGTGGCGAGGGTCCCGGCGGCCTCGAGTACCTCGACCCGGAGTGGGGCTCCGCACCGCTGGTGGGCTGAGCGCGACGCCTGGAACCTCCTGACGGACGGGCGCGAGCGAACGGCACGGTGACAGGGTGGCCGTACGCTCGCTCCCGCTTCGCCCACCGCGTGAGCCCGCCTCGTCGTTGACCACCCAGTCGACCGGCGCCGCCATCGCCGAGCCGCTCGCCGTCTGGCGCGCCGCGCTCGCGGACGAGGGTGCGTTCGAGCGCTGGTATCGCGCGGTGGCCCCGCGTGTGTACACGTTCCTGCTCGTGCGCTGCGGGCACGACGTCGAGCTCGCCGAAGAGTTGACGCAGCGGACGTTCGTCGCGGCGATCGAGAGTCGGTGGCGATTCGACGGCCGCTCCGACCCCGTCACGTGGCTGTGTGCCATCGCTCGCCATCGACTGGCCGACCACTACCGCGCCCGGGAGCGCGAGGAGCGCCGCACGCTCCACGTCGAGGTCGCCGAGCTCGTCATCGCGGCTGAGACGCCGCGCCTGGAGGCGATCGACGAGCGCGAGGCGGTGGCCAGAGCGTTCCGATCCCTGCCCGCAGCGCAACAGGCGGCGCTGGCCTTCGTCGTGTTCGACGATCTGCCGGTCGCCGAAGCGGGCGGCTGCTCGGCAAGTCCGCGAGTGCGACGGCATCGCTGCTGCATCGCGCCCGCGAGGGCTTCCGCCGAGCCTACGAGCAGGAGAGCGGCCGGTGATGGACGACCGCATGGACCTGCTGCTCCGCCGGCTCGATGTCGAGGCGACGCCGGATCCGGGATTCCTCGATCGCTCGGCTGGCCCAGCTGCTGCCGATGGTCACCGACGCGGCGGCCCGGGACGCGTTGCCGCTGGGTCGGCTGCGGCGGTTGCTGGGCGAGCTCCGCGCCCTGCTCGCTGCCCCGTGGCAGCAGCGATCGAGGGCCATGCGGCTGGCGGTCGTCGCCCTGCTCGTGATCGCCGTGGTCGTCGCGCTGTTGCTGGCCGGCCGTCGTCCGCCACCACCGGCGAACGGCCTGCTGCTGGTGTCGATCGGCGGGCAGGTGGAGGCGCTGGACCTGACCGGCACCACCGCTCCGGTGCCCTTCCCGATCGCCGAGCATGTGACGCAGCTCACCCGCTCGCCCGACGGCACCACGGCCACGCTGTGGCTGGCCGATGGCGACGTCTATCGCCTGCAGCTGCTCGATCTGCGCACCGGCGCCCGCCGCTGGTTCACGACCGACGCGACCGTGAACGAGGTCGGGTGCATCGACGTCTGGTCGAACGACGGCCGATGGCTGGCGTCCGGGATCGTGTCGGCCGGGGCGAAGCGGATCGTCGTGACCGATGTGGACACGGGGATCGGGCAGAGCGTGTCGCCCGCGGATGTCCCGGCTGAGTGTCCGCTCTGGTCGCCCGACGCGTCGCGGATCGCGTTCGCGAGCGGGGACCCACCGCATCGGCATGCGTGGGTCATGGCCCGTGACGGCTCGGGCGCCCACGACGTGAGCGCCGATCTCGGCGACCGAGTGGCGTCCGGCGTGAACGCCTGGTCGCCCGATGGCCGATGGATCTACTACGACGCCGTCGACCCGCGCGTCGATCACGGCCACATCTTCCGCACGGATGTCGATGCCCAGCGCACGGAGGTGATCACCAGCGACGACGTCCCGGCGTACGGGCCGCAGCTCTCGCCCGACGGCACCCTGCTCTCGTACATCACCTGGGATGGCTCGGTCTCGGATCTGTGGGTGGCGCGAGCGGATGGCAGCGAGCCGCACCTCTTGATCCACCTCGCGCAATCGCTCGGCTGGTCGAACGACGGCTCGGTGCTCCTGGCGACGAGCGCCGACCCGATCGCGGGTCCGAACGGTGGGATCGTCACGATCCGCCCCGACGGGACGATGCTTCGAGCGGTCCTGCCGTTCGCGGAGCCGTGCGACGTTGGCCGAGGCGGCCAGTGCATCGACAGCGTCGCGTGGGGCCAGCCGCGCCCGTGACGTCGTGCATCGGGTGCGCGCTACGACGAACCGGGCCCTTCAGCAGCCTTGAGGTCGGTCCGTCGACCGCCTTCCGGCGCCGGATGCGGCACGGGATGCACGAGGTGCCGAAGGAAGAGCGTCCCAAGCCGCGCCGACGCCGCTGGCGACCGACTCGTTCGTCGCAGCGTGCATGGGATGCACGACGGCCGCCGGGAGCAGGGCCGGCTAGCGCTGGATCGGCGGGTTCACCGTCACGGGCCAGCCGTTCGCCTCGCAGGCATCGGCGACGGCGCGCGGGTCGAAGCCGATGAGCGAGACCGTCGACCGCGCGGCCGGGTCGTCGCCATCGCCCGCGACCAGGAACCACCCGGAGCCGCCGGCCTGCTCGATGAGCACGCCGGGGGTCGCACCGCGCGCGATGACCGTCCGTCGCTCGTTCGGCCGCCCGAAGACGATCTCGTCAGGGCCGACGGTCAGCGCCATCCGGGGCTGCATCCGCAGGTAGATCCAGCCGCCGATGACGACGGCCGCGATCGCGACCAGGATGAGGGCGATGACGGGCGCGTTCTCGGCGCCTCGCCAGGCCGCCAGCAGCAGGATCCCGCCCAGGAACAGCGCGATGAAGTCGGTGTCGCTGCGCCGCTCGGGGATGATCGTCACGTCACCCTCGCCCGTTCACGGACCCCCGCGTGCAGCCTATCGGCCGGGCGTCGTTCTCGTGCGGCGAACGCGCACCACGCGAGAGCAGGCGCGAGGTTCAGGCGGCGTCGGTCACCACCGTCGGCGCCGCGACATGGCGGCCCGCCCAGGCGGCGCGCACGCGGGTGACCACCGCGAACGTCGCGACCCAGGTGAGCGAGTATGCCGCGAGGAAGACGACGAACCGCGAGGCGACGTCCACCGGTGCGTCGACCCGCAGGGCAGCGCCGGTCGCGGGATCCATGTAGATCGACGAGACGAGCGCGAACGGCGCGGGCACGATGCGCGCGACCGCGAAGCCGAGAAGGTTGGGCAGCAGCACGTCACTGAGCCGGCGGCCGTTGCCGCCCCGCTCGCGCGGTCCGAACGGCCAGCGCTCGTGGCCCCACGCGAGGTAGGGGTACCAGTACCAGGCGATGCCCATCGCGATCATGCCGGCGATGCCGGGCAGGAGCATCACCGAGATCGCGTGGTCCAGCTCCTCGGGCGAGGCGATCCACGTGTAGCGGGTCGGGATGACGATCCCCGCGAGCGTGGTGACCGCGATCCCCGCGATGACCATGGCGACGAACGAGTGGAGATCACGGCGCCAGCGGGCGCGGAGCGCGGGGTCCTGGTCCATGGCCCGAGCATGGGGCTGGGCCAAGGGCCGGCGCAAGACGTAGCCCGTTCGTCCTGGTACTCCCCGGTGCAGAGAGTCGACATCCGGACCGACTCGCGGTGCGCCCACGCGACGGACGCGACGAGCGCGAACGACGTGCGTTGAACGTTTGCGCCCATCCGCGACTCTAAGCCCCTGAGCCGCGGCGCAGAGGGGGCGCCGCGGCCATCCGGAGGGGTCATGGACCGACAGCTCGTGGAGCGGGCACAGCGAGGCGATCGGGAGGCCTTTGCCTCGATCGTCCACGAGCTGAGCGACCCGCTCTTCGGGCTGGCGTATCGCATCCTGCGCGAGCACGCGCTCGCCAGGATGCAGTCCAAACCACGCTGCTCATCGCGTGGCGCGATCTTCGCCGCCTCCGCGACATCGACCGTTTCGATGCCTGGGTCCGGCGGATCCTCGGTCAACGCGTGTTACCGCGAGTCACGCGAGCGGAGCCGCTGGCAGGCGAACGTGCGCGTGCTTCCGATCGAGATGCCGACGGCCGTTCGAGACGACGAGGCGGTCGTCGACCGCGACCTGCTCGAGCGGTCGTTCGTGCGACCCAGGCATCTGGGCCGGACGCAGAGATGATGCGGACGGTCGTCCAGAGAACCGGCACGACGGGTGGGTCGTACCTCCGGCAGGAGCGCGCGAGCCCCGGGGATCGGCGTGCCCAACGATGGTCCAGGAGGGATCGACCATGCGGAGATCGCGCCTCGCATCCAGCCTTGTCGCCTCGCTCAGCCTGGTGCTCGCGGCTGCCGGGACGGCCGGTGCCTCGGGCACCCGGACAGCCTCCGACGCGACGGCAGGGAATAAAATTAATAGAAAAAGATAAGAGCGAATATATATAGGAACGAAAATTTTAACGAGGCGCTCGACCTCACCACCGGCAAGACCCGCGTGCTCATGGACGAGCCGGAGCTGGGCGCCTTCGTCCAGCCGATCCACCTGCCGCCGGGCTGGGTCCTGATCGCCAACGTCCTCGGCCTGTCGCCCGCGTTCCCCGCCCAGAACGACGGACCGCCGATCCTGCTGAACGTCGACACGGGCGAGCAGATCGAGCTCGTCAACCTGCCACACCGCGCGGGCGCCGCGTCGAACTGACCCGAGAACCGCGCTCGCCGATCCGCCGTACCCGACCTATCAGCGCGCGAGCCCCGGGGATCGGCGCGCCCAACGGATGGTCCAGGAGGGATCGACCATGCGGAGATCGCGCCTCGCACTCAGCCTCGTCGCCTCGCTCAGCCTGGTGCTCGCGGCTGCCGGGACGGCCGGTGCCTCGGGCACCGAGCGACACCTCAACCTGCTCGACGCCTGCGACGGCCCAAGCTTCAACGCGGTCCTCGGCGAGGGCGCCTGCGAGCGGAACGGCGGCGTGCCGTTCGACACGTTCGTCGGCCAGCTGCTCGCGACGGGCCAGGCGCCGGCATGGCGCAACTCGCCCGGCCAGATGATGCTGCCGGCCGGCGGCACGATCGAGGCCTACAACAAGGGCGGCGAGTTCCACACGTTCACCGAGGTCGCGAACTTCGGCGGTGGCTGTGTCGCGGAGGTGAACGCGCTCGTCGGGCTCACGCCGGTCCCGGAGTGCGCGAACGCCGGTGTGCTGTTCGGCGACGACCGGCGCGGCGCCGGGCGATGAGGTCGAGACAGCTGCCCTCCCAGCCGGTGTCCATCGGTTCGAGTGCCTCATCCATCCCTGGATGCGCACGACGGTGACCGTTCGCGGCTGACGCGGCCGCACGCCCTGAGCCTGCCGCCTCGGCCCGGGATCCGGACGAGGTGGCAGGGCTCCGGCCGCTCAGTCGTTCGGGGGCCTCGGCGAGGACGAACGCATCCCGCTCGTCGCACAACGACCTGGCGCAGTGCCCGCTGTACTGCCCGTCGAACTTGTCGTCCTTGTCGAAGCTCGAGGATCGCTCCCAGTCCGAGATCACCCAATCCCGTCCCAGCCGATCCGTGTAGAAGAGCGTGATCAGGGTGACCGGCTTCACGACGACACCGCCGGTGGGGCAGCCTCGGGCCACCAACTTGTCCCTCGCGAGTCCGTCGAGCTTCGGAGCCACCGTCACCTTCAGCTCCTCGGGCTTGATCGGGAACTTCACGCTCATGCTGGCGCCGGTCAGGAACCTGCCTCGTCCCTTGTACGTGAACGTGCACGGCGCATTCCCGATGGGGACGGTGGCATACGTGAGGGTCCCCGTCCCTTCGTACGGGATCCAGTCGTTCCCCAGCGGCAGCTGCCCACCGACCACATGCATCTCGATCGTGCCGTGGACGGTGACCTTGCCCTTGAACGCCTTGTTCGTCCCGATCATCTGCATGTCGACCTCGAGCTTGAAGTCGCAGCGCAGATCCTGGATATCGACCTTCTTGCCCTTGGTGTCGACGAGCCGATCCCGATTCCGCTCGATCAGCAGGTTCACGGTCGCTGGATCGATCCGGGTGGGATCGGTCGACATGAGGTCCTCGGGCGCCCCCGCCCTGGGGCGCGCACCGATCGTGTTCAGGGCGGCATCCTTGATGTCCTCGTAGCTGTCGCCGAGGCCCATCACGTGACCGGCCTCGTGAGCGTACGTCCAGCCGTCGTCCTGAGCGGCTTCCGACCACGTCGTCTCGTGCGTCCCATCGTTGGCGGGTTCGACGCGGTCGGCCGGGTCGTTGCTGTTCCAGGGGCCCGCAGTGATCCCGCTGTTGTCGACGTAGTCGCGGATCCCACCGCGGGAGGGGTCGAGGCGGACCGCCACCCGACCCTTCGAGACCGCCTCCCGTGACGTCCCGACCTCCACGTCGACCACGACGATCAACTTGTAGCAGCGGTAGCCCGGCGCCTTCTTGTTCCAGAAGTTCTCGATCCCCTCCTTGATCTTCCGGGCGAGGAACCTCGTCGCGCCCTGACTCGAGACACCGGCACACGCCACCGCCTGGTCGGCCTCATTGCCCGCCGGATCACCCGAGCAGCCCGGATAGATGGTCAGGGAGATGTGGACCGTGATCGTCTTGGCTGCGTGGTCGACCGTGAACGTCACGGCAGTCGAGTTGCGCGTCACGGCGTCGGCCGGATCGACCCCGGGACCCAGGAGCCCACCGGCCACGAGCACGATGAGCAGCGCGACCCGACCGATGTTCGTTCTCACGGCAGATGCCATCGCGCGGAGGCCGGTTCGTAGACGAGAGCAGCGGCGTGGGCATCCAGCCACGCCGTCCATGCGGTGGCGTACGCCGCCGGCGCCGTATCGTCGGCGGGGAATGGCGCGGTCGCGTTCGGGTCGATCTCGGCGAGCAGCGTGGTCGTCGCGAAGTCCGCCACTTTCCGGGCCGGATGCGCGCCGGCCAGCCAGCCGTCGTCAGCCAGCGCCCTCGCGAGCGCCGGGAAGCCCGAGGCATCACCGAACCCGACGAGGGTGGCGCCGGCGAGCGTGGCGATCGTCGGATCGGCGTGCGTGACGAGACGGCGGATCGGCGCGGGGTCGCTCGCCCCGGAGCCGTAGACCCACAGTGCCGCCCACAGCGCACCGGGGTCGTCGCTCGTCTCGAGGATCTCGCGCGCGGCGTCGACACCGGCCTTTGTGAACCGGATCGTGTCCACCGCGTCGAGCGTCGTGGCATCCGTCGGATCGGCTGCCTGGATGGTCGACCGGGCTGCGGCGACCGCATCGCCTCCGGTCGCAGGCGGGCCAGTCCCATCCGATGCCAGGGGAACACCTTGAGACGACGATGCGACGGCGCTGACCGATGGCGCGCCCGATGGTCCGGTGGGGGACGGCGCACTCTCACAGCCGACCACGATGGACGCGAGGAGTGCCGACAGGATCCATCGCCGCGCGTGCATGGGGAATGGCTCGCATGTCGGACGCCATTCGTCATCGTCCACCTGCGCCACCTGCAAGACAGCTGTTCGCCCATGCTCACGGCCGGCCGCCGCATCCGGCCGGCGAGACTCCTGAACATCCGCGGATGGCCTCGTACACGCTCAACGAGCGCGCCGTCCGGCACGCCCGAACGCTCATCGACGCTCGCCGCTACGTCCTCGACAGCGACTGGGGTGAGGTCCAGCCCGGCACGGCCGACGAGAACGCCTACCTCGAGCGGCACGGCTGGGACGAGTACGGCGAGTGGTTCCTGGGCCTGACCGATGGCGCGAGCGACGAGACGAAGGCGCGCCACGCGTTCGTCTTCGGCGACTTCCGGCGCGTCCACCGCACCGGCCTCATCGCGTGCGTCTACCGGGCCAGCGAGTGGCGCCACAAGGCGATCGAGCTCGCCGCGCACGACCTCCTGCAACGCCTTGACGAGGTGTCCGGGATCACCGCCAAGGCGACCAGGGCGGCCTCCCGGCGCTGAGCCGGACCATCGGCGGCGTTGACCCGCACACCCGCGAGCACTAGCATCGGCCCACAACCGAAGAGCCTTATCGAGAGTGGCGGAGGGACCGGCCCTGTGAAGCCACGACAACCTACCGGCGACCCCGCCGGCAAGGTGCCAACTCCGGGCAGGAAGCGTCCTGCGAGATAAGGGGCGTCCCCGGCGACCCTTCCTCTCACAGGAAGGGTCGAGTCGTTTCTCGGACCCTTCGCGTCCCACCCCGCGCTCTCGATGCGCACGGAGCATCGATGACCGCGTCCTCATCCGCCCGCCAGGATCGCCTCGACCGCCTGCCGGCCCTCATGGCCGAGCGGATCCTCGTGCTCGACGGCGCCATGGGCACGCTCACCCAGGCCCAGGGCTGGACCGAGGCCGACTACCGGGGTGAGCGGTTCCGCGACCATCCGCGCGATCTGCGCGGCGACGCGGACATCCTGTCGCTCACCCAACCAGATGGCGTCCGTGCGATGCACGCCGCGTACCTCGCCGCCGGCGCGGACATCGTCACCACCAACACGTTCACCGCGACCAGCATCTCGCAGGGCGACTACGGCCTCGACGGACCCACCGTCCGCGAGCTGAACGCCTCGGCCGCCCGCCTCGCGCGCGAGGCTGCCGACGCCGCCGAAGCCGCCGACCCGTCGCGCCCGCGCTACGTCGCCGGCTCCCTCGGACCGACGAACCGCACCGCTTCCCTGTCCCCGGACGTCAACGACCCGGCGGCGCGGAACGTCACCTGGCCCGAGCTGGAGGAGGCCTACCGCGAGAGCGCCGAGGGCCTGCTCGACGGCGGCGCCGATCTCCTCCTCATCGAGACGATCTTCGACACGCTCAACGCGAAGGCGGCGATCTTCGCGGTCCGCTCGGTGCTGGAGGAGCGCGGCGAGGACGTGCCGCTCATCGTCAGCGGCACGATCGTCGACGCTTCGGGACGCACGCTGTCCGGCCAGACCCTGGAGGCGTTCTGGCACTCGATCCGGCATGCGCGGCCGCTCATCGTCGGGCTCAACTGCGCGCTCGGGCCGAAGCAGCTGCGCGAGCACGTCGACCTGCTGGGCCGCATCGCCGACCTGCCGCTCATCGCCTACCCGAACGCCGGCCTGCCGAACGAGCTGGGCGGCTACGACGAGACGCCCGAACAGATGGCCGCGGCCCTGGGCGAGTGGGCACGGAGCGGCCTGCTGAACATCGCCGGCTCGTGCTGTGGCTCGACGCCCGCCCACACCCGGGCGATCGCGGCGGCGGTCGCGGGCGTCCGTCCGCGGCCCCTCCCCGAGCGTCCGCGCACGACCCGCCTCGCGGGCCTCGAGCCGGTGGTCATCCCGCCGCCGGGCGGCATCTTCGTGAACGTCGGCGAACGGACCAACGTGACGGGCTCACGCAAGTTCGCCCGCCTCATCGCCGATGACAAGGAGGACGAGGCGGTCGACATCGCGCGCGAGCAGGTCACGAATGGCGCGCAGCTCATCGACGTGAACATGGACGAGGCGATGCTCGATGGCGTCGCCGCGATGACCCGGTTCCTCCGCCGCATCGCCGCCGAGCCGGACATCGCGGCCGTGCCCGTGATGGTCGACAGCTCGAAGTGGACCGTGCTCGAAGCCGGCCTGCAGCAGCTCCAGGGGCGCGGCGTCGTGAACTCGATCTCGCTCAAGGAGGGCGAGGAGGAGTTCCTGCGCCAGGCGCGGCTGTGTCAGCGCTACGGCGCGAGCGTCGTCGTGATGGCGTTCGACGAACGGGGCCAGGCTGACACCGTAAGCCGGCGGCTTGACGTTCTCAAGCGCGCACATCGGCTGCTCATCGAGGAGGTCGGCTTCGCGGACGAGGACATCATCCTCGACGCGAACATCTTCGCCATCGCGACGGGCATCGAGGAGCACGCGGACTACGCCAACGCGTTCTTCGCGAGCGTCCGGCGCCTCAAGGCGGAGCTGCCGGGTGTGCGGACGTCCGGCGGCGTGTCGAATGTGAGCTTCGCGTTCCGCGGCAACGACCCGATCCGCGAGGCGATCCACAGCGTGTTCCTGTACCACGCGATCGCCGCCGGCCTCGACATGGCGATCGTCAATGCGGGCGTGCTGCCCGTGTACGACGACATCGAGCCCGAGCTCCGGGAGCGGGTCGAGGACGTCGTCCTGAACCGCCGGCCAGATGCGACCGAGCGGCTCCTTGAGATCGCGCCGCGCTACGCCGGGCAGGCGGGGCAGCAGCGCGCCGGTGACGATCTCGCGTGGCGCGAGTGGGAGGTCGAGCGGCGGCTGACGCACGCGCTGGTCGAGGGGATCGACGCCTTCATCGTCGAGGACACCGAGGAGGCCCGGCAGCGCGCCGCGCGGCCGCTCGAGGTCATCGAAGGGCCGCTGATGGACGGCATGAACGTGGTCGGCGACCTGTTCGGCGCCGGGAAGATGTTCCTGCCCCAGGTCGTCAAGAGCGCCCGCGTGATGAAGAAGGCGGTCGCACACCTGGTGCCGTACCTCGAGGCGGAGAAGGCCGGGGGCGCGCGGCGCGCGGGTCTCGTCGTGACGGCGACGGTGAAGGGCGACGTCCACGACATCGGCAAGAACATCGTCGGCGTCGTCCTGGGCTGCAACGGCTACGACATCGTCGACCTCGGGGTGATGGTGCCGGCGGCACGGATCCTCGAGACGGCCCAGGAGCTGGGCGCCGACCTGATCGGGCTCAGCGGGCTGATCACGCCGAGCCTGGATGAGATGGTCCACGTCGCATCCGAGATGGAGCGTCAGGGGTTCACGACGCCGCTGCTCATCGGCGGGGCGACGACGTCGCGCACCCACACGGCGGTGAAGATCGAGCCGGCCTACTCGGGGCCGGTCGTGCATGTGCTGGATGCGTCGCGCGCCGTGGCGGTCGCGGGCGCGCTCGTGGATCCCGCGCGGCGTCCGGCGTACGCGGCGCAGATCGCGTCCGAGTACGAGCAGCTCCGGGTCGAGCGCGGCGCGCGACGCGCGAAGGAGCAGCGCCTGACGCTGGCCGAGGCGCGCGCGAACCGCTTCCGGCCGTCGTGGGAGGGCCTCGTGCCGCCGGTGCCGTCGTTCCTGGGCGCGCGGGCGTTCCATGACTACCCGCTCGACGAGCTCGTCGAGCGCATCGACTGGACGCCGTTCTTCGCCACCTGGGAGCTGCGCGGCGCGTACCCGGCGATCCTCTCGGATCCGGTGGTCGGCGCGGCCGCGCGCGACCTCCATCGCGACGCGTGCGCGCTGCTCGAGCGCATCGTCCGCGAGCGACTCCTCCGCGCCGACGGGGTGGTCGGGTTCTGGCCGGCGGTGGGCTGCGACGACGACATCGTCCTGAGCTCCGCGGTCGGCGATGGAGCGGGCGATGAGGGGCCGCTGGCCACGATCCACACCCTCCGCCAGCAGATGGCCAAGCCCGATGGGCGGCCGAACCTCGCGCTCGCGGACTTCGTCGCACCGCCCGAGCTCGACGCGCACGACCACATCGGCGCGTTCGCGGTGACCGCGGGGCACGGAGTGGACGCGCTCGTCGCGTCGTTCGAGGCCGACCACGACGACTACTCGGCGATCCTCGCGAAGGCCCTGGCGGACCGGCTGGCCGAGGCGTTCGCGGAGCGGCTGCACGAGCGCGTGCGACGTGAGCTGTGGGGCTACGCGCCGAACGAGGGACTCTCGAACCAGGACCTCATCGCGGAGCGCTACCAGGGCATCCGGCCCGCGCCCGGCTATCCGGCGTGCCCGGACCACACGGAGAAGCGGACGCTGTTCGAGCTGCTCGACGCGGAGGCACAGGCCGGGATCACGCTCACGGAGTCGTACGCGATGCTGCCCGGCGCATCCGTGTCGGGCTTCTACCTGTGGCATCCGCAGAGCCACTACTTCGGCGTCGGGCGGATCGGGCGTGACCAGCTCGAGGACGTCGCCCGGCGCAAGGGCATGCCGCTCGAGGAGGCGGCGCGCTGGCTGGCGCCGAACCTCGCCGACGACGTGGTGGTCTGAGGTGGCGGCCGGCTCGTCGATGACGCCGCGCGAGCGCTTCGCCGCTCGCCTCGCCGCTCGGCCGCTCCTCGCCGATGGCGCGATGGGCACGCTCCTGTTCAGTCGTGGCGTGCCGCAGCGGGCATCGCTCGACGAGCTGGCGGCGACCCGGCCGGAGCTCGTCACGACGACCCATCGCGAGTACCTCGAAGCCGGTGCTGAGCTCATCGAGACGGTGACCCTCGGGGCGAACCGGTACCGCCTTGCGCCGTTCGGCCTGGCGGCGAGAGCGTCCCGGCTGAATCGGCGCGCGGCACAGCTCGCGCGGGAGGCGCGCGAGGTGACCGGGCGCGAGGCGCTCGTGGGCGGCTCGGTGGGGCCGCTGGCGCCGATCGGACCGGAGCTGGCGCGGCTGCGCGAGGCCGATGCGCGGGCGGCGTTCCGGGAACAGCTCGACGGCCTGCTGGAGGGCGGCATCGACGTCGTCGTGCTCGAGACGTTCTCGGACCTGCCGTCCCTGCTGATCGCGCTGGAGGTCGCGCGTGGGGCGTCCGACCTGCCGGTGATCGCCTCGCTGACGTTCGGCGAGGATGTCGCGCTGGGCGACGGGACGACGCCCGAGGCGGCGGTGCGTGCGCTCGCGGACGCCGGCGCCGATGTCATCGGCGTGAACTGCGGCGCCGGGCCGGTCGCGTGTCTCGACGCCCTGGAGCGGATGGCAGCGTCGGCACCGGATCGCTCGTTCTCGATCATGCCCAACGCCGGGTTGCCGCAGCGCATCGCGGGGCAGTTCGTCTACGCCGCCGGGCCGTCGTACTTCGGCGATGTCGCGCCGCGGATGGTCGTGGCGGGCGCGCGGATCGTCGGCGGGTGCTGCGGGACGACGCCCGATCACGTGCGGGCGATGCGGGTGGCGCTCGATGCGGTCGCGGACGCCGTGCCCGGCATCGCGCCGGCCGCCCCTCCCCCGCCCCGCCCCACGATCGTCGAGAAGGTCGCCTCGTTGGCGACCGACGATGGGGCGCTCCCGCCGACGCGCTTGGCCGCCGCCCTCGCTGCCGGCCGTTACGTCGTCTCGGTCGAGATCGACCCGCCGCGCTCGATCCGCATCGAGCGGACGATCGACGCCGCGCGGATCCTCCGCGATGCCGGCGTCGACCTCGTCAATGTCTCGGACTCGGCGATGGCCCGGGTGCGGATGGGCGCGCTCGCCGTCGCGTTCGGCATCCAGCACGACCTCGACCTCGAGTGCCTGGTCCATTTCACGACCCGCGACCGGACGCTGATGGCGCTCGAGTCGGAGCTGCTGGGCGCGCACGCCCTGGGTGTCCGCGACATCCTGGCGCTGACCGGCGATCCGCCGCGGGTCGGCGACTTCCCCGCGGCGCGCGGCGTGTGGGACGTGGACTCCATCGGGCTGGTCGCCGTGCTGGCGCGCCTGAACCGCGGCGAGGACGGCGCAGGCTCGCCCATCGGGCAGCCGGCCGGGTTCACCATCGCCTGCGCGCTCGACCCCACCGCGGCCGACACCGCGACGGAGTGGGACCGGCTGGAGCGCAAGCTCGAGGCCGGGGCGCAGCTCGTGATGACGCAGCCGCTGTTCTCCGTGGACCAGGTCGAAACGATGCTCGCCGAGGCGCGGCGGCGGTTCGGTCCACGCGGGTTCCCGGTTCCGGTGCTGCTCGGCGTCCTGCCGCTCGTCACGGCGCGCCATGCGGAGTTCCTGCACAACGAGGTGCCCGGCATCACGATCCCCGATGAAGCGCGCGCGGCGATGCACGCGGCGGGCGAGCGCGGCTCGGAGGTCGGGATCGAGATGGCCGACGCGCTCCTGGCGCAGGTCGGCGGCGAGGTCGCCGGGACCTACATCATGCCCAGCTTCGGCCGCTATGAGCAGTGCGCCGGGCTCGTCCGCCGCATCCGCTCGCGCCTGGGAGCGGCGATCTCGGCCTGAGCTCCGCTCGCGCCGGGGGTGGTGCCATATGTGGTACCGTCCCGCGATGGAGAAGACCACGCTGTATCTCCCAGCCGAGCTCCAGGCGTCGCTGCGCGCCCTCGCCCGGCAGACCGGGCGCTCGCAGGCGAACCTCGTCCGCGAAGCGATCGAGACGTATGTCGCCGGCCACGAACGACCACGTCCGAAGTCCATCGGCGTCGCTGCAGACGGGTCGCTCGACGCGGCCGATGCGAAGCGGTGGGTCCATGAACGATGGGCGGCGGATCGCGGGCGACACGAGCACCGGTGATCGTCCTCGACACCTCGGCGATCCTCGCCCTCCTCGACGCCCGCGAGCGGGCCCATCGCGGCGTCGTCGATGCCCTGGACGCTGATCCGGGGCCGTATCTCGTTCCGGCCGCGATCCTGGCGGAGATCGGCTACCTCATCGAGAAGCGTCTCGGCGCTCGACCGTTGCGGACGTTCCTCGAGGATCTCGAGAGCGGGGCGTTCACCGTCGACTGCGGCGACGGCGACTTCGCACGTGTCGGGGCGCTCGTCGACCGCTACGCCGACCTTCCCCTCGGCTTCGCCGACGCGGCGGTCATCGCGTGCGCGGAGCGACATCGGGGTCGCGTGATGACGCTCGACCGACGTGACTTCGACGTCGTCGGCCGTGAGGTCTCGCTGACGTTGCTGCCGTAGAGCCTCGGAGCGGCGATCCCGGCCGCTGATCCGAAAGCTGCTCGTCCGGTGAGCAACCCGACAGACGGCCGCCCGGTCAACGCTGGAGTTGCGGGTCGCTCACGCGCAGACCGACGGTCGGGCGCGGCGTCGTTCGCCCTGTTGCTCACCACGTGCGCAACGCGCCCGGAAGACGCCGAGAACCGGAATCGCCCCGCTGACGCCATAGGGCCAGGAAACGGGCGATCGCCATGATCGCCCGGGAGGGTGGACGAGGCCCGTGGACCAGCGACAGCTCGTGGACCGTGCGAGGCGAGGCGATCATGACGCCTTCGCGCAGCTCGTCCATGGGTCCGTCGCGCGGCTGGAGACCGCGGCACGCCTCATCCTCCGGGACCCGGAGCTCGCGCGCGACGCGGTCCAGGACGCCCTCTTCCGCGCCTGGCGGGACCTGCCCGGGCTTCGCGACCCGGACCGGTTCGACGCCTGGCTGCACCGTCTGACCGTCAACGCCTGCCTCGACCTCGCGCGCCGTCGCCGTCGACGGCCGATCGAGGTCGAGGTCATCGAGATCGAACAACGATCGGCCGGCGATCCGACCGATGCCCTGGGTGACCGGGAGCTCGTCAACGCCGTCCTGCGACGGCTCGACGAGCACGGTCGCTCGATCGTCGTCCTGCACTACTACCTGGGGATGCCGCTGACCGACGTCGCGGCGACCCTGGGCATCCCGGTCGGGACCGTGAAGTCGCGCCTGCATCGCGCGTTGGGTGAGATGCGAGCCGGCCTCGGTCCCGACGCACTCGAACCCGCGACCCCGGTCGCCGAAGGGAACCCGGCATGAGCGCCGATCGACGCTTCGAACGCGCCCTGCCCGGGATCCTGGCCGACCTCGGCGCGGGCCCGACCGACGACTACTCCCAGCTCCTCGCGCGGACCGCCCGCACGCGGCAGCGCCCGGCGTGGAGCTTCCTCGAAAGGTGGCTTCCCATGGACATCGCGGTGCGGCCGGCCCCGGCCGTCATCACGCCGCGACGACTCGCGGCACTCGTGGCCCTGTTGCTCCTCGCATCCCTGGTCGGGATCGGATTGCTGGCCGGATCACGGCCCTCCGTGCCGCCGCCGTTCGGCCTGGCGCGCAACGGATCGATCGTGTACAGCGACCCACAGGGGCGGATCTGGTTGGGCGATCCGGTGACCCTGAAGAGCAGGGTGCTCGTCGATAGCCCTGATAACGATGAAGCGCTCTTCTCGCCTGACGGAGGCCGGTTGCTCTACACCCACCACCGCGGCCCATCGGACGTTGACATCATCGTCGCACGTGCTGACGGCTCAGAACCACGGGTCATCACTCCCTCCCCGATCGGCGGGACGGGCCTGATGCAGTGGGCTCCCGACAGTCGATCCATCGTGCTCGCCATCGGCGGGACGACCAGGATCCTGCGGTACGACGCTGATCGTCAGGCTGATCCGACCGTCTTGGCCGACGACCCCGACGAAAGCCTTCGGATCGGCGAGCGCTCGATCGCCCAGGTCCAGCACGTATTCCGCCCGCCGGCAGGAAACGAGGTCCTGACGATCGGCCGGACCAAGGGGCACGACACGCTGATCGTCACCAGCCTCGACGGAGGCCAGAAGACGGTCATCTTCGACGACCCGACCTTCGAGGACATCATCAACGCCACCTGGTCGTCCGACGGGAACCGGATCGCGTTCAACGGCGCTCGCACAGGCGAGCGCTACCCGTATCACACCTGGATCATCGATTCGGACGGCTCGGGCCTGCGACGCCTGTTCAGAGGACTCCCTGGACCGCACCGACCAAAATGCGCAGTGGTCTCCCGACGACCGATCGATCGCCATCCAGCGCTGGTACAACGCCGAACCGGACGACGTGAGTGCCCGTCGCATCACGATCGTCGACCCCGACACGGGCGACTTCCGCGAGGTGGGCGATCTCCACCCGAACGGGTACCAGGCGTTCGGCTGGTCGCCTGACGGTCGAACCATCATCGAGATCCCGGGCAACCTGCCGGACGAGACCCAGGACGAGAACCCGATCTTCCTCATCGACGTGACGACCGGCAAGCAGACCGACACCGGCTGGATGGCCGCGTCAGCGGATACCTGGCAGCGTCGGGCCCCCTGAGTAGCGAACGATCGGCCCGGGCTCCATCCAGTCCGGGCCGGTCCGCCATCGCGCACCGGTGCGACCACTATTCCGGGGCGTGGACGACCTGAAGGCGGCCGAAAACCCTCGATGCGTGGCGATCTCGCCGGCCGTCCACGCTCAGCAAGCCAGGCATCACGGCTTCGACCGCGCGCTGAGCTGTCGCAAGCCGTCGAAATAGTGCTCGCACCGGTACGTGTCGGAAGGCCTGGATCAGGTGGCCTCATGCTGGTGCGCGACCTCCGCGCATCGCGGCTCGCTGATGCAGTCGCGCGACGCCGTACCCGACGACCACCGCGACCACGATCCCGATCGCCAGCACCGTGAGCGGCACGCCGATCGCGGGCGCGGCAAGCGCGATGGGCAGCGGCAAGACCGCCGAGACCCAGGTCGACACCCCGCCCGCGACCACCGACCCGTGATGGAGCGTCGCGATCGCGAGCAGCGCGATGCTCGTCGGCACGGCGACCGACAGCGCGGCCGTCAGGGCCGGCACGTGCTCGGGGTCGGCAACGCCATCGGCGGCCACCTGGAGCCCGGCGCCGAGCGCGGCGAGGGACGCGAACACCACGTAGTGCCCGTACCCCCAGCCGATCATCCAGCGTAGTGACCGGAAGTGGCCGATGACCGGCGGCGCCTTGAAGTACGCCCACCACAGCGAGCACACCAGCAGGAGCGCCACCCAGCGCGACGGCGATGAGCGGGCCGGTGACGCCGCTATCGGTGAGCGCCTCCTGGATCGCGGTCGTCGCGGCGAGGATGCATTCGCCCAGAACGATGATCGTGAACAGCCCGTAGCGCTCGGCGATGTGCTCCGGATGCCAGGGTGTATGCCGTCCCGAGCGCTCGGCCCAGACCGGGATCGCGCAGCTCGATCGCCCCGAACGCGAACAGCAGCACGATCCCCGCCGGCCCGCCATCGATCACCAGCCGCACGATCCACAGGATCTGGACCAGCCCGATCCCGGCCGCGAAGTGCAGCGCGACGGGCCGTCCATCAGGGTCCTCGCGAGCCGCTCGAAGCCACAGCGCGACGAGCGACAGGCGCATCAGCACATAGCCGATGACCGCGATCCGGAAGTCGAGGTCCGCGAAGATCCGCGGGACGCCGGCCGCCACGATCAGGACGCCCGCGATCTGCACGAACACGAGCAGCCGATACGCGACATCGTCGGTGTCGTACGCCGAGGCGAACCAGGTGAAGTTCAGCCACGGCCACCAGATCGTGAAGAACACCACGAGGTAGGCGAAGACGCCGTGCGCGACCGCGCCCTCGGTCAGGTCGTGGTGGAGCGCGGCTCCCGCCTGGGCGACGGCGACGACGAAGCAGAGGTCGAACAGGAGCTCGAGCGGCGTCGAAGCGCGATGTTCCTCGCGTGGGTCACGCCCGGACATCCGGACACGCCATGGACGCGCCGCGACGTGCGTGCGCTCATGCACGACCTGGGTCTCGGGCGCCGAACGCGGCTGCGCGACGCCGACGGGCGGGGCGTCCATCGAGCCCAGCGTAGCGACCGGGTTCGCGCGGGCCAGCGAACCCGGGCCCGGAAACGTCGAACCGGGCGTCACCCAGCATCGTTCGACGCTGAGTGCGCCCGGTCGGCGCGTTCGCCCCGGGGAGCCGGCGAGCGACACCGGCTCCTCGGCGGCGAGGTCAGAGGCGGATCACTTGGGCCCGGGGCCCCGTGCCTGCGGGCCGTCGTCCGTCGCGGCCGGCGTCCCGAGGTCACCGCGATCGGTGTCCCGGACCGCCGGTGCGTACTGCGGCGCCTCGGCCGCAGCACCCGCGCCGGTCGCCATCTCGGACAGGCCGACGTGCTCGTCGGTCGCCGAGCCGGACGCCGCTGCGGCGCCCGCTGCCGTCATGTAGCCACCGACGTGATCGCTGGTCACCGTACGGTTTCCGGCGACGGTGGTGCCCAGATCGAGGCGCTGGTCGGCCGCCGAAGCGGCTGCACCGGCTGCGCTCTGGTAGCCACCGACGGTGTCACCGGCTCGCGGATCGGTCGCGGACGCCGCGGCGCCCGCTGCGGTCATGTAGCCACCGACGGTGTCGCTGGCCCGCGGATCGGTCACCGAACCGGAAGAGGCGGCCGCTCCGGCTGCGGTCATGTAGCCACCGACGGTGTCGCTGGCCCGCGGATCGGTCACCGAACCGGAAGAGGCGGCCGCTCCGGCTGCGGTCATGTAGCCACCGACGGTGTCGCTGGCTCGCGGATCGGTCACCGAACCGGTGGCCGCGCCCGCGCCGGCTGCACGCTCGTTGAGCGCCTGGTGCGCCGCGATGGAGCCAGCCGATTCCGACACATGACCGGTCGTGCCAGCGGCGGCGATGGCTCCGAGGTCGCCGCGATCGGTGTCGCGGACGGTCGGCGCGTACTGCGGCGTGGTCGCGGCCGCGGCGCCCGCCGCCGCCTCGCTCAGGCCGACGTGCTCGGTGGTCGCGGGCGTGCCCGCCGTGGGCGCGATGGCTCCCAGGTCGCCGCGATCGGTGTCGCGGACGGTCGGCGCGTACTGCGGCGTGGTCGCGGCCGCGGCGCCCGCCGCTGCCTCGCTCAGGCCGACGTGCTCGCCACTGCCGGTCTGGATCGTGAACACGGGTGCGCTCAGGTCACCGCGATCGGTATCGCGGGCCGTCGGCGCGTACTGCACGGTCGGCGCGTCGCCCGCCAGGGGCGCGACCGCCGAGCCGACGCCCGTATGGGTCTGACTGGTGACGCCGACGCCGATGATGCTCACCGCGACCGTTCCGGCGATGAGCCCGGTCGCCAGCAGCCGGCGCTCGAAGTCGCGCGCCGCCTCCATCGACGGGAAGCGCAGGCTCATCGCGTGCCCTTCCACGTCATCGTCTTCGCCGCCGCCGATCGTCACGACGACGAGCACGCCGCCGTCCACCGCGTGGGCGCGGACGTCGTCCTCTTCCGACGGGCGGAGCTCGACCTCGAGGGCCGCCTTACCAGCGAACGCGGACTTCAGCCATGCCTGCCCCGCCTCGTCCAGCACGGCCGTGACGTCGATGTCACTCCCCTCGGCCGTGGAGAGACGCAGGGGCACCTCGGCGCCAAGATCCTGCATGCCACACCTCCTGCGCTCGTCGGCCTGTCCGTCGAGTCGCGTCACCGCCGTGCCGTCTGCTGGTGTTGCCTTCGGTCGCGTCGGCGCTTTGAACAGTGCGCCGATCGTCTCACCCGCGCGTCGCTATACGTCACGAGCACGGTGTCGCCCCGCCGACGTCCTGTGTGTGGCCCGGCGCACACCGACGAGTCGCGAGGACGCCGCAACGCCTCCGCGCTGGCGCGCCCGACCCGTCCGCAAGCACCTGCGCGGAACGGTGTGGCGAGGAGGTATGTCCGCATGCTGAACGACACGAAGACCTTCACGAGCTTCGCGGTCGACGATCTCGACGCGGCGCGCACGTTCTACGGCTCGACGCTGGGCCTCGAGGTCAAGGACAACGAGATGGGCACGCTCGAGCTCCATCTCGCCGATCGGACGCCCGTCATGGTCTACCCGAAGCCCGACTTCGAGCCCGCGACCTACACCGTCCTGAACTTCCAGGTGCCCGATGTCGCCAAGGCGGTCGACGAGCTCACCAGCAAGGGCATCCACATGGAGCGCTACGACCGCGCGGACATGCCGCAGGACGAGCGCGGCATCTCGCACGACGGCGAGTTCGCGATGGCCTGGTTCACCGACCCCGCCGGGAACATCCTGGCCGTGCTGACCGGCTGAGGGTCGCGTCATGACCTGACCGGTCGCGTCGGCGGGCATACGCTCCGGGCATGACCCCGGTGCCCGCCGATGTCACCGCGCGCTCGATCCGCCGCACCTACCTGCTGCTGACGCTCCTCACGACGCTCGCGACGTCGTTCATCTGGGGCATCAACACCCTGTTCCTGCTCGATGCCGGCCTGTCCAACACGGAGGCCTTCGCGGCGAACGGGTTCTTCGCGTTGGGACAGGTGATCTTCGAGGTCCCCACGGGCGTCGTCGCGGACACCCGCGGCCGGCGGTTCTCCTTCCTGCTGGGCGCGGCCACGCTCCTGGTGTCCACGCTCCTGTACATGCTGATGTGGGGATGGCACGCCCCGTTCTGGGCGTGGGCGGCCGCGTCGGCGCTCCTCGGCCTCGGGTTCACGTTCTTCTCCGGCGCGACGGAGGCATGGCTGGTGGACGCGCTCCGGGCGACGCACTTCGAGGGCAGCCTCGAGGCGGTCTTCGGCCAGGCGCAGACCGTGAGCGGCGCCGCGATGCTCGGCGGGTCGGTGGCCGGCGGGTTCATCGCGCAGGCGACCAACCTCGGTGTGCCGTTCATCCTCCGGGCGACGATGCTCGGCGTGACGCTGGTCGTGGCCTTTTGGGCGATGCACGACGTGGGCTTCACGCCGCAACGCGGCGCGTCGCCGGGGAAGGCGGTGCGGACCGTGCTGTCGGGCGCCATCGACGGCGGCTTCCGCAACCCGCCGGTGCGCTGGCTGATGCTCGCCTCGCCGTTCACCGCCGGCGTCGGCTTCTTCGCCTTCTACGCGCTGCAGCCGTACCTGCTCGAGCTGTACGGCGACCCGTCGGCGTACGGCATCGCCGGTCTTGCGGCGGCGATGGTCGCCGGCGCGCAGATCCTGGGCGGGCTGCTCGTGGCGCGGGTGCGGCGCTTCTTCCGACGCCGGACCGATGCCCTGCTGCTGGGCGTCGTGCTCGACGTCGTGCTGCTCGCGGGCATCGGTCTCGCGCCCAGCTTCACGTTCGCGATCGTCCTGGTCGCGATCTGGTGCCTGACCTTCGCGCTCCAGTCGCCGTTCCGTCAGGCGTTCGTCAATGGGCTCATCCCCTCCGAGCAGCGCGCGACCGTGCTGTCCTTCGACAACCTCATGGGCTCTGCGGGCGGGGCCGTGATCCAGCCGGTCCTGGGCCGCGTCGCCGACGTGTCGGGGTACGGCGTCGCCTATGTGGTGAGCGCGGCGATCAACGCGGTGGCGGTGCCGTTCGTCTGGCTGGCGCGTCGCGAGCGGGCCTCGGCCGACCCGATCGTCGAAGGCGTGGAACCGGTCGCCCCGGGCGAGGTCCCCGCGGCCGGCCCTGTCAGCGCCGGGGCCGCACGCCGATGACCCAACTGGCCGAGGATCCGCGCGCCCGCCGCTTCCGGACCACCCTGGGCGGCCGACGACAGGGTGGGGTGTCCGTCCGCCTCCCGTTCTCGCCCGACGAGGTGTGGGGACAGCGGGCACGGCACGACGTCAGCGGCACCATCGCCGGCCACCCGACGCGCGGGAAGCTCACGCAGGTCGACGACGGGTTCGAGCTCCTGCTGGGACCGTCGTGGTGCCGCGACCCGCGGATGGTCGCGGGAGCCGAGGTCGAAGTGGTGCTCGCGCCCGAGGGTCCCGGTCGCGGGACGATGGGCGACGACGTCGACGCGGCGCTGGACGCCGCGCCCGATGCGCGCGCGTTCTTCGAGTCCCTGCCGACGTTCTACCGGAAGAACTACGCCCGATGGCTGGACAGCGCGAAGCGCCCGGAGACCCGGGCGCGACGCGTCGCGGAGTTCGTGGAGCTGCTCCGGGCGGGTCGCCGGGAGCGGTGACGCGCTAACCCTTCTTCTTGGAGTCGGGCTTGCTGGCCATCTTCTCCAGCTCCGACTCGCTCATGTCGGTCTGGGTCTTCTTGCCTTCGCGCTTGCGCTCCAGCTCGGCGCCCATGAAGCGCCGCTGCTTCTCGGTCCTGGCCGGCATCGGTCGCCCTAGTCCTTGCCCAGGACCTTGTCGGCCTTGCGGTCGATCTTCGACTTCTCGGACTTCGTCAGGTTGCCGTCGTTGAGCTGCTGCGAGGCGCGGGCCTTGGCGTTGCGCGCGTGAGCCTTGTCCGGCATCGGGTACTTGCGCTCGTCCGGGAGCCCGAACTGTGACTCCTTCAGCGAGTCGCGCTTCTTCTCGGTCATGTTCGCCATGGTGATCCTCCGTGGAGGCGTGTTCCGCTGCGACTCACGGTCCGCCCGCGCGCGCAGCGCTCGCTCCGAATGAACGGCACGAAGGTGCTACGGCCGCCTCACAGGTCATCGAACCGAGGTCGTTGACAACGCCCGTCGTGCGGCCCGAGGCTGCGTGCGGTGAGGATGGCGCTGGTCGGGCTGCTCTCCGCGTCGCTGGCGCTCGTCGCGTGCGGCACGGCGCCCGGCGAGCAATCGCTGGCGATCCTCGAATCGAACGGCCGCCCACGTGAACCTCGAGTTCCTCGATGGACAGCGCGCCAGCGTCGACCCGTGTTCCGCCTACGCCTGGAAGGGACCGCAGGAGGCCGTCTGGACGCTTCGGCACCGCGACCGGATCGTGACCTCCGGGCAGCTCGCGGGGCAGGGTCAGCGGCGGGCCGTCGCGATCACCGTCATGCCGGACGGCAGCCTCGACGTCGACGTATCGCTCGACGGCATCGTCACCGACCCACCCGACCCCCACCCGTGCGAGGGCGAGCTCGCGGCGCCGACCGTCGCGCCATCGAGCTCGGTCGCCCCATCGGTGTCGCCGGAGTCGTCGGCCGAACCCTCGGCGAGCTAGGCGCGCCGCGACCGTCCCGCCGCATCGCGGCTTCGCGCCGTGTTCGCAGCGGCGAAGTGGACCGACTTGCGAAGGGATTCGCGCATCGGTGCGGCGGCGACGGGCGCTTCCGCGGACAGGCGCGTGGCCAGCTCGCGGAGCTCGGCATCGTCGCCGGCATAGCTCTCGATGCGCTCAGCGACACCCTCGAGGGCGCGGCGCGCCCGCTGCCAGTCGCCGCTCCGATTGAGCGCGACCGATTCCTGGCGGGCGCGAGCGGCGAACAGCTCCGCGACGGCGCGATCGACGACCCGGTCGCGAGGCTGGACGTCATTCGCGGCGTGGTCGGCGAACCGCCACTCGAGCGTGCGGGGCGTGAAGGCCGGACCGTCCAGCGCCCCGTCGGCGGCCGAGACCCCGAGCGTCGCGTGGACCTGCGACCCGTCTCCGCCGCCCGGGAAGCGCACGCGGAGCACGCAGCGGGCGAGCTGGCCCGCCACGAGCTCGCCGAGTCGGACCTCGGTGCGGCCGCCGAACGTGTCCGCGGGGTGCGGGGTCAGCGGCCGGACGGTCGCGCCCGGCAGCGTCATCGTGAGGACCACGTCGCGGGCGACGACCTCGAGCGCTTCGCCCACCTCGGAGGTGAGGTGGTCGCGGATCTCGGGGAGTGAGCCGGCGAAGTAGAAGTGGCCGCCACCGGCGTCGGCCAACGCCTGCAGGAGCGACTCGTCGAAGTCCTCCCCCACCCCGATGGTGCTGGTCGCGATGCCTCTCGCGCGCAGCTCGGCGGCGTGACCGGCAAGCACGGCGGGATCCGTGATGCCGACGTTCGCGAGGCCGTCCGTCAGCAGCAGCACGCGGTCGATGGTGCCGTCGCCCAGATGCGCCGCGACCTGCTCGGCGCCGCGCAGCCAGCCGCCGGCGAGGTCCGTGGAGCCGCGCGGTTCGATGGCGCGCAGGGCGCGGGCCGCCGTGTGACGGGCTTCGGGGCTGGCCGGGGTCGACTCGATGACGACGTCGACGTGGTCGTCGTACGTGACGATCGCGAAGCGGTCACCGGGATCCAGCCGGTCCAGCGCCTCGAGGACGCCCTGCTTGGCGAGCTCGAGCTTGCCTCGGCCGGCCATCGAGCCCGAGCGGTCGAGGACGAAGGCGAGGTTCACCGGGGTCCTGCGGCGCGCCGGATCCGGCGCCGGCGTGGGCGCGACGAGCTCGACCAGGACGAAGCGCTCGCTGCCGCCGGCCGCGCGGATCAGTCGGCGATCGGTGCGGACGCCGAGGCTGCCGGGTGCGGCGGAGGGATCAGGCGACGGCGGCGTCGGACGCACGGCCGGCGGCGCGATCGGGATGGAGCGGATGCGACGGGAATACGGACATGACGGGTCCTCCTGGGTGGTGTCGATCGGACCCGGATGGGGCGGGACGGTCGGCGTGGACGGGCGACGTGGATCGAGCGAGGGCGACGTCGACAGCGGTCAGGTGCCCTCGAACAGCTCGCGAGCGAACGCGAGCAGGCGGTCGAGCCGGCGGTTGGTCTCCCGATCGAGCGGGCGGCGGACGTGGAGCTCGAGATCGGCGGCGAGCGGGATGCGCTCCCAGGTGCTCCGTTCGCCCGGCATCGGACGAGGGCCGACGGCCGGGAACGGCATCGCGGGTAGGGGCCTCCCCGACGGCACGTGCGCGTCGTCCGGCATCGGGTACTCGTCAGGCACGTGCGGCTCGTAGCGGGCGCTGGGTGGCATCCGCGCCTCGCGACGCAGCTGGGACTCCGAGACGGACGCAGCTCCATCGGCAAGGTGCGCTGTCGAGGCCAGGGGCGGCATCGACGCGGACGCGGGCGGCGGCTGAAGCGGGTGCGGGCGGTGCCGGAGCCGGCGGCGGGATCGAGCCTGCCGCGGCTGACGGTCCGATGAGCGAGCGATGTGCCGGCGGGGGCGCCATGACCTTGCGCAGCGACCCGGCGCGCCGCGTCGCCCCTTCGTCGAGCACACGGCGGATGTACGACAGGGCGCGCTCGCGATCCGGTGACGTCGCGACGTCGAGCGCCCGCGCCGCGTGGATCTCGTCGTCACCGGTCTCGGCCTCGGCGAGCGCCGACGGCCACGGAGGCGTCGTCGAGAGCGCTGAGCCGGGATCGGATCTCGGCCAGCGGCAGGTGCTCCCGCTGGAGGCGCTTGATGAGCGCGATCCGCTGCAGCTGCCCGGTCCCGTAGTGCTGCCCCGGACCGGCCGGCGGAGCCGGGATGAGGCCCTGGGCGATGTAGTAGCGGACCGTCCGCGGCGTGACGTCCGCGCGTCGCGCGAGCTCCGTCAGCGAAAGGCCGTCGACGTCGCTGGCGCTGTCCATGGACCGATATTGACACTGTTACGTAGCACTGTCAATACAGGCGCCGAAAGATGACCGGCAGCACCGGGCGGGGCGTGCCCGGGTCTGCCGGCCGAAGTGGTTTCGCCGCGGATCAGCGCTGGGCGCTGAGCTGCGACTTCGTCATCGACAGCTCGACGCGACCGGTCTCGATCTCGTCGACCGCCGTGCGCGGCACATCGAGCTGACCCCCGAAGAGGCCGCCCTTCTTCACGTGGATCGTCTCCGGGTCGACGGAGACGACGGTGCCCAGCTCTTCCCCGTCGCTCGCGCAGACGGTCCAGCCGGGCTGGATGCTCTGATCGGTCCCGAACGTCATGTCGGTTCCCTCCGTTGGTGCGTCACGCGCCCGGGCGGCGCGTTGACACACGGACGGCGTTAGGCGGTCCCATGGTCGAGTCTGGCCGGGTGCACCCGGGCCAGCGCATCGACGTCGCACCTTGCGTCGGGATGTCAAAGCGACCGGTGACGAACCCATCCGGACCGGGACCATCGGTACCGCTCGGCCTACGACGAACGGGTGGCTTGGCGTCCCGGACCCCACTGCACACCATCCCGCCCATGTCGATCGCCCAGCACCCGACCGCACCCGCCGAGACCGCCGTCGACCTGGGTCGACGGATCGGCGATCCGCGGACCCAGCGCGACTTCACGCCGCTCGGGAACCGCATCCGTGCCCGGTCCGGCGCGTCCGAGGTCCGCGCGCGGCTGGGTGCCGCGGCGACCACGTCGTTGCGTGACCGGCTGACCCGCCGAGCCGCGCCATCCCCCGCCCGCTGACGGGCCCACGTCGCGCGGTGACGTACCGCATCGGCATGACCCCATCCGGTGAGTTGCGCCGGCGGGTCGTGGACCCCCACCCTGCGCGCATGGACGAGCGACCCCGCGCCCCCCACGCGTCCTCGGACGTCCCCGTCACGCTCGGCGTCGCCGCCGCGCACGCCATCGGTCGGTCCGCGCCCACCGCGACCGACCCCGCCGCCGCCACAGCCGGCCACGTCACGGCCGGAGCCCTCGGCGCCCTTGACGGACCCTTGCGGGCCCGACGAACGCCGCGTCACCTGGCCCGGAGCGGCCTCCTCGCGCTTGCCGGCGCCGCCCTGCTCCTCGTCGGCAGCACCGTCACCGCGACCATCGCGGCCGCCGCCGAGCCGAACTTCCCGGCCAAGGACTCCCGCTATCACAACTACCCCGAGATGGTCGCCGAGATCCAGGCCGTGGCGAAGGCGCACCCGGGCATCGTCCGCGTGTTCAGCATCGGCAAGAGCTACCAGGGGCGCGACCTCTGGGCGGCCAAGATCAGCGACAACGTCAACGTCGACGAGCACGAGCCCGAGGTCCTGTTCGACGCCCTCCATCACGCCCGCGAGCACATGACGGTCGAGCAGGCGCTCTACCTCTACAAGATGCTCGCGAACGACTACGCCAAGTACTCGACCATCCGGAACCTCGTGAACAGCGAGGAGATCTTCATCATCTTCGCGATGAACCCCGACGGGTTCCGCTACGACCTCACGGGGAGCCCGTACCGCGCGTGGCGGAAGAACCGCCAGCCGAATGCCGGCACCAGCGCCATCGGCACCGACCTCAACCGCAACTACGACTATCGATTCGCGTGCTGCGGCGGCTCGTCGGGCAACCCGTCGTCGATCACGTACCGCGGCGCCAAGGCGTTCTCCGCCCCCGAGACCCAGGCGTTCCGTGACTTCGTCAACGGGCGCGTCGAGAACGGCATCCAGCAGATCACCGAGCACATCACGCTCCACACGAACGGCGAGCTGATCCTGTGGCCGTTCGGCTACACGAAGACGAACATCCCGGCCGACATGACCAAGAACGACTGGACGACGTTCGTGAAGCTCGGTCGGGGCATGGCGGCGCGCAATGGCTATACGCCGCAGCAGTCGTCCGACCTGTACATCACCGACGGCGACCAGATCGACTGGTTGTACGGCAAGCACCGCATCTTCTCGTTCACCTGGGAGCTGTACCCGACCGAGACGCCGACCGTGTGGGGCGACCACTACCCCGCCGACGAGAACATCGCCCGCCAGACCGCGCGCAACCGCTCGGCGCTCATCTGGTTCCTCCAGCAGGCCGGTTGCCCGTACCAGGCGGCGGGCCTCCAGGTCCCGAACTGCGGCGCGTTCTTCGACGACGCCGAGGGGACGAAGGGCTGGGCGGCGGACCCGGACGGTACGGACACGGCCACCAGCGGCCGCTGGCAGCGGGCGGATCCCGCACAGACGACATCGAACGGGGTCAAGCAGCTCGGCACGACCGTCTCGGGCTCGCGCGCGTTCGTCACCGGCGGCGGCGCGGGCAACGACCCCGAGGACCTCGATCTCGACGGCGTGAGCACGCTGCGCTCGACGACGCATCGCCGTCCCGGCCAAGCCGGGTCCGCTCACCTTCAGCTACTACCTCGCCCACGACGCCCAGTCGACGGCCGACGACCAGCTCCGGCTGTCCATCGAGACCGATGGGGGAACGCGGACGCTCCTCTGGCACGTCGACGGCAGCGGCACGGACCGCGATGCGGCGTGGCAGCAGGCGTGGCTCGACGTGAGCGCCTATGCGGGCCAGACGATCCGGCTCGTCTTCCAGGCCGAGGATGGCGGCGCCGATGACCTCGTCGAGGCGGGACTCGACGACATCCGGATCCGTCGTCCGAGCTGATCGCTCGACGATCTCGCGACACACGAAGGCCGGCGGACGATCCGCCGGCCTTCGAGGTGCTGCGCCGGGAGCGTGGCTCAGGCGGGCGGCAGAAGCACGTCGTTCGTGACGTGGATGACGCCGTTCGAGGCATGGATGTCGAGCAGGCTGAGGTTGAGCTCCGCACCGCCGACGGTCACCCGGAGCGGCGACGTGGACACCGACACGCGGGCGAAATCGCCGTTCAACATCCGGATCTTCGACGAGTCGACGACGTCGCCCGAGAGGCGCGCGCCGTGCGCCACATGGAACAGGACGATGTCCCGCACCGTGTCCGCGCCGAGCGCGGCGATCGTGTCGTCGACGGTGTCGGGCGTGATGCCCAACTTGGCGAAGGCGGCGTCGGTCGGAGCGAAGACGGTGAGCTGGCCGCGCGCCGACAGCGCGTCGACGAGGCCGAGCTGCACGACGAGCTGGGTGAGGGTGTCGAACTCGCCGTCATCGGCGGCCGCGATGTCGACGATGGTCGGCCCGCTCTTGGCGGGCTGCTTCGCGGCCACCGGGGCGGCCACGACCCCAAGGGTGAGCGCGCCGGCGAGTCCGGCGAGCGCGAGACGGCGCAGGGTCGAGATCATGAGGTCCTCCGATCAGCGATGGGCAGCCCGAGCCCGGCGGGTCGCGCACGGCACGACCGAGGTGCACCGGGCTCGGTGTTGGGGGCGGGACGGCGCTGCAGCGCGTCCGCCTCTCTCTTCGGGACACGGCCCGCGATGGATTGGGCGGACCTTCGGGGGACCTCGTGCGACCCGAGCCGCGGTGTAGCCTCCGCGCGAACGTCCGCACCCGAGGGACCGGTGACCGAACCCGTCCGGCCGATCCGGCTCGTCCTCGTCGACGACCACCCCGCCATCCTCGACGCGGTCTCGGGCGCGGTGCCGCAACCGCACGACCTCGACGGTCATCGCGACGGCGCGCACGTTCGAGACCGCGCTCGCCCGCCTCACGGATCCCGCCGCGGAGCGACCCGACGTCGTCCTCTCGGACATCCAGCTCGCGGGCGAGGCCGAGGGTCTGCGCCTGCTCGAACGGCTCACCGCGACGGTCGACCCGCCGCCGGTGCTCTTCCTGTCGTCGTTCGATCAGCCCGCGCTGCTGCGCGCCGCCTTCGAGAAGGGCGCCGCGGGGTTCGTGACGAAGACCGCCGAGGTCGACGAGATCCTCGGGGCCGTGCGGACGGTCGCCCGTGGCGGGACGGTGTTCAGTGCGACGGCGCTCCGGGCTGTCCGGACCGCGCCGCGACGGCCGTCGGACCGCGAGCTCGAGGTCCTCGCCCAGGTCTGCGCCGGCGCGAGCAACGATGAGGTCGCGATGCGCCTCGGCCTCTCGGAGAAGACGGTCGAGAGCCACCTCCGCCGGCTGTTCGATCGCTACGGCGTCCTGTCGCGGACGGAGCTCGCGGTGCTCGCCGTGCGTGAGGGCTGGATCGGCGAGGCGCCGGTCACGGGATGAGCGCGTCGTCGGCCGGACGCGCGGCGGCGGCTGCGGTCCGGACGCCGTCGATGTCGGCGGCATCCGGGCCGTCGTGGGGGCTGCGGGCCGCCGCGGCGGCATCGGTGGTCCTGGTCGTGCTCGATATCGGCGTCCGGCTCATCGTCCCGCCGAACGTCGCGCCGCCCGTCGATGGGTCGGCGACCGGACCGGAGCTCCCGTTGGCCCCGCTCCTCGCGATCGCGGCCCTGTGCGTCGTGGGCATCGGGCTGCGGCGCGAGGCGAGCCTCGCCTGGCTCGCGGCCGTCGCGGCGGACTCGATCGTCGCGGCCGACCTGGTCGACCTCGGGCTCGTGGTCCGCGACCCATCGGGACTGACGAGCACGGCGCCGCTCGCGGCGATCCTGTGCCTGGCACTGACGACGGCGGTCGCGACCGCCGCCGGCTACGCCGCATCCCCGACGCGGCGCCTCCACCGAGCCGTCGGCTGGCTGGGGATCGTGGCCACCGTGTGGCTGGTCGTGGCCGGTGCCATCTCCGTCGGGGCGATCGTCACCGACACGGTGCCCCAGGCGCGCCAGTCCGTCGTGCGCGTCGTGACACTCCCCGTGCGCTGGTGGCAGTACGCGGCTCTGGGCTTCGTCGGGCTGGGCATCCTGGGCGATGTGGTGGCGGCGGACCGACGGGCTCGCCGACGGGCCGTCGCGCGGGCGGCCAGAACGGCCGATGGGCGGTTCGTCGACCGCCTGGCGAGCCGGCTGGACGCGCGCGTCCCGCCCCTCATCGACGAGCTGGTGCCGGGCCGGGCCGCGGCGCGCGACGAGGCGACCGAAGCGGAACGCGCGCGGCTCGCCGCGGAGCTCCATGCCGAGGTCGTGCCCGCCGTACGGCGCGCGCTGGCGGCGGTCGAGGCGGGCGGCTCGGTCGAACGGCTGGCGACCGACCTCCGCGACGTCCTGGGCGAGGTCGAGGGCCTGCTTGCGCAGCGGCGCTCGATCGTGCTGGAGGAGCTCGGCCTGGTCGCGGGCCTCGAGTGGCTGGCGGAGCGCGTCGAGGAGCGCGGATCGACGCGCGTGACGGTGGACGTGCTCGACGCCTCGGAGATCCGGCCGCCGCGGGCCGTGGAGCGCGCGGCCTTCCGGGTCGCAGCGCTCGCCCTCGACAACGTCGCGCGACACGCCACGGGTGCTGCGGTCGCGGTCACGGTGCTCGCCACGGCGCAACGCGTGACGCTCTCGATCGAGGACGACGGCCCCGGGATCACCGATACGCGGCCTGCCGAGGCGCGTGCCTCCGGTCGTCGCGGTCTGGCCGACATGCAGGCCGAGGCTGCGGCGATCGGCGCGTCGCTCGCGTTCGAGGCCGTCGAGCCGCACGGGACGCTCGTGACGCTGGAGTGGCCGGCCCCCGCGTGAGCGTGACTCGCGCGGCGATCGTGGCGCCACGCTTCGGGTCGAACGGCCGTCTCATGTCGCGGCCGGCGGCGCATCGAGGGGAGCGCCGCCGGCCGCCCCTCCCCTACCATCGACCCGTGCCCAAGGTCGCCGCCATCGAGATCGGCCAGTCGCCTCGACCGGACCTCGTCGAGGAGCTGGCCGCCGTCCTGCCCGACGACGCGGAGCTGTTCGAGGTCGGCGCCCTCGACGGCGTCGATCCGGCCACGATCCCGCCGATCCGCTTCGACGCCGAGAACCCACTCGCGACCCGCCTCGCCGATGGGCAGCAGATCATCGTCGACGAGCCCTGGGTCGCCCCGCATGTCCAGCACGCGGTCGACCGCGCCGAGGAGCAGCAGGCCGACGCGCTGATCCTCCTGTGCGCGGGTGGATTCGACGGCCTTCGAACGACGACGCCGCTGATCCGCCCCGCCGAGGCGGTCGCGCGGGTGCTGCGCGCGCACGACGTCCGCACGATCCTCGTCGTCGTGCCCTCACCGCGCCAGATCCCGGCGTCGGAGGCGAAGTGGCGCGCGGCCGGGTTCGATCCACTGATGCTCGGGACACCGCTGCCGAAGGGGCTCGGCGACGTCGTCGAGGCCGCGGAGGAGGTGAAGGCCGTGGTGCTCGACTTCGTCGGCCACCCGGGGAAGCTCATCGACCGCCTCGAGGACGCGCTGGAATCCGAGACCGATGCCCTGCTCTACGACCTGGGTCGCTACGGCGCGTTCGCGATGGCCGACCTGCTCGCCACGAGCGCCGCTGCCCGAAGCACCCGATGAGCACCGAGCGGGCCATCGGCGGCGTCTGGAACATCGTCCCCACGCCGTTCCGCGAGGACGGGTCGCTCGACGAGCCGTCGCTCACGACCCTCGCCGAGTTCGTCGTCGCGACCCGCGTCACGGGCATGACCATCCTCGGCGTCCTGGGCGAGGCGGCGAAGCTCGGTGATGCGGAACGCGCCACGGTCATCGAGCGCATCCTCGCCGCCACGAACGGCCGCCTCCCCGTGTGCGTCGGCGTCTCGCACGCCTCCACGGACCGCGCCGTCGCCTTCGCGCGTGAGGCGGAACGAGCCGGGGCGCACTCGGTGATGCTCGCCCCGCCGCCGCTTGCCCGCCCCACCGAGGCAGCCGTGCGCCGCCACTACCTCACGGTCACCGAGGCGATCGGCATCCCGGTCGTCGTCCAGGACCATCCGGCGAGCTCGGGTGTCCCGATGTCGGCGGAGTTCATGGCCAAGCTCGCCGAGGAGGCGCCGCGGGCCGGGATCGTCAAGCTCGAGGACGAGCCGTCGCCGCCGAAGGTCCGCCGGCTGCGCGAGCTGGGCCCCGGTCTGTCGATCGTGGGCGGGCTGGGCGCCGGGATGCTGCTGGAGGAGCTCGCAGCCGGCGCCGACGGGACGATGACGGGCTTCGGCTTCCCGGAGGTGCTCGTGGCCATCGTCCGTCGCTGGTTCGGCGGGGATGCCGACGGGGCGGCGAAGCTGTTCGACCGCTTCGCGACCCTCATCCGCTTCGAGAACCAGCCGTTCGTCAACCTCGCCATCCGCAAGCACGTGTACGCGATGCGCGGAGCCATCGCCCATCCGACCGTGCGGCAGCCGGCGGCGCCGCTCGCGCCGGTCACGGTCGAAGCGCTCGACTGGCTGTTCCGACGGCTCGGACTGGAGGGTCCCCTGCTCGCGCCGGGCGCGCTGCTGGACGAGCTCCTCCCCGATCCCGTCGCGGGCTGACGCCGGGTGGAGGTCGAGCTCGTGCTCACCGGCGGCCGGCTGGCGACGCCGGACGGCGAGACGCCGGGATCGCTCGCGATCGATGGCGGGCGGATCGTCGCCGTCGTCCGGACCGGCGAGGGCGAGCCGACCGCGCGCGAGACGGTCGACCTCGACGGCGCGCTGGTCCTGCCCGGGGTCATCGACACGCACACCCATGCGCGCGACCCGTCCGTCGACGCCCGCGAGGACTTCGGCACCGCGACCGCGGCGGCCGCCGCCGGTGGCATCACCACGATCCTCGAGATGCCGATCTCGACACCGTCGGTCTCCGACGCCGCGATCCTGCAGCGGCGTCATGGGATCGTCGCGCCCAAGGCGCACGTCGACTTCGGGCTCTACGGCGGCGCGGGCGCCGACAACCTCGATCGGATCGAGGAGCTGGCCTCGGCCGGTGCCATCGCGTTCAAGACGTTCCGGACGCCCAAGCCGGTGGGTCGGGAGCGGGAGTTCACCGGGCTCGTCGCGACCGACGCCTCGGATCACTTCAACGTCCTGCGCGTCGTCGCGCGGACCGGGCTCGTCTCCGCGGTCCATGCCGAGGACCCGCAGCTCCTCGCCGCGCGTGAGCTGCAGCTGCGGGGCGGCGGCGTGCGCGGCGCCCATGTGCATGCCCGCTGGCGGCCGCCCGTGGTCGAGGAGAGCAGCGTCGCGCAATCGCTGGAGCTGGCTCGTGCCGCGGGGGCGCGGCTCCAGATCGCGCATGCCTCGACGGCGCATGCGGTCGAGCTGGTGTCCCGTGCCCGGGGCGACGGCGTTCCCGCGACCGTCGAAACGTGCCCGCACTACCTCTTCCTCGACGAGACGGCGCTCGAGCGCCACGGGACGTTCGCGAAGATCAACCCGCCGTTGCGGTCCGCCGAGACGGTCGCGGCGCTGTGGGACAAGGTCGCTGCGGGCGAGGTGGATGTCATCGGCAGCGACCATTCGCCGTTCCTGGTCGAGGAGAAGGTGCCCGACGACGGCGATGTCTGGAAGGCGCTGCCGGGGGCGCCGGGACTGGAGGCGATGGTGCCGCTGCTGCTGACGGCGCTCGACGACGGCCGGCTGCGGCTGGAGCAGGTGCTGGCGCTCACGTCGGGGAATGCCGCGCGCATCTACGGGCTGCCGGCGAAGGGGCGGCTCGCCGTGGGCGCGGATGCCGACCTGACGGTCGTGGAGCTGGGCGGACCGTGGCGCATCGACCCATCGAGATGGCAGACGCGGTCGCGCGGCACGGCGGCGATCTGGGCGGGCCGCGAGGTGCGCGGCCGGGTCCGCTCGACGTGGGTGCGCGGCCGGCGGGTCTGGGATGCGGCGACCGAGACACTGGGTGAGCCGGGTTGGGGCAGGGTGGTGAGGCCGACGCGATGACGAGGTTCGAGACGGTCTGTGCGGCGCACGGACACGCGGTCAGCGATCCGCGAGCGGTCGCGTGTCCGGTGTGTGCCAGCGAGCTGACGTTCCGCTACCAGCCAGGGAGCTGGGACGCCGAGCCGGCTGGCGAAGGGATGTGGCGTCAGCGCGCGTGGCTGCCGCTGGCCGACGGCCACGAGCCGGTCACGCTCGGCGAGGGCGCGACGGCCCTCGTGCCCGCGGCGGCCCGCCCGGCTCACGACGGGCTGCGTGTCCTGTGGAAGCTCGAGTCCCTCAATCCGTCGGGCTCGCACAAGGACCGTGCGCTGTCCGTCGCGGTGTCGGTCGCGAAGGCGAACGGCGCGTCGACGGTGTTCGTGGCCTCGGCCGGCTCCACTGGCCTGGCAGCCGCCGCGTACGCGGCGCGAGCCGGGCTGCGCTGCGTCGTGCTGGTCGGCGCAGACGCCTCCGAGCGACGGTTGCTGCCCCTGCGCCTCGCTGGGGCCACGGTCATGCGGGCCGGCGGCAACGTCGACGACGCGCTGGACCTCATCGGGGAGCTCGCCCGGACCCACGGTCTGGTCGACCTCTCGACGCGCCGGTCCGGGAACCCCTGGCAGGCCGAGGGACCGAAGACGATCGCCTACGAGCTCGCATATGAGCTGCCGGAGCCGCCCGAGGTCGTCATCGTGCCGATCGGCGGCGGTGGCACGCTGGCGAGCATCCATCGCGGGTTCCAGGAGCTGCGCGCGAGTGGTGAGATCGACCGTGCGCCGCGGCTGATCGGGACCCAACCGTCAGGCTACCAAACGCTCGTTAGGGCGCTTGCCGATGGCTTGACCACGGAGGCGGAGCTCCGCGCCGCCGAGCAGCATGACCGCCCCGACACCGTCCAGGTGAAGACGGCCCACACGTTCGCGCCCGACGGTGCCGAGGCCCTGGCGGCGATCCGGGCGAGCGGCGGCACGGTCCTCGCGATCACCGACGAGGATGCCCTCCGCGGCTGCCTGGACCTCGCGCAGCGCGACGGCATCTGGGCCGAGCCATCGTCGGGCGTGGTCATCCCGGCCATGGAGCGGCTCGTCGCCGACGGGCTGGTGCACCCGGGCGAGACGGTCGTCGGCCTCGTCTGCGGCAACGGCTTCCGCGAGCTCGACGCGTTCGATGCGACGGTGGCGCGGGACCTGCCGCCCATCGAGACGCTCCCCGCCGATCCCACGGAGCGGCTCCTCGAGCTTGCCGGCAGCTGACTCGGAGCGACCGATCAGCGAGGCTGGGCCGTCAGCTCGTCCGCGAGCTCCGTCGCGAGCGATCGCGCGACGCGAGTCATGACCCGGTTCTCTTTCGCCTCGTAGATCTCCGCCGCCTCGAGCGCCGCCGCCTTCGCGGCTGCCGGCTCCCCGGCGAGGCGCAGCACGCGTGCGAGCTCGACGCGGATGTCGGCGCGCATCTCGGCCGCCTCCGTCGTGTCGGCGACGCCGACGGCCTCCCGAGCGACAGCGATCGCCTCCTGGAACGCACCCCGCTTCGCCAGGACCTTCGCGCGGATGCCGCCGACGATGGGTGTCGCCGAACGCATACCCCTTCGACGTGGAGTCCACGAGCGCGATCGCCTCTTCGTCGCGATCCAGCAGCTCCAGGCACCGCGCGAGCTGGACCACGAGACCCTCGGACCAGGCTCGGTTGCCGGTCGCTCGCAGCATGTCCAGCGCATCGCGCAGCGCCGCCTCGGCGGCGCCCGGATCATCCGCGAGCCGTTCGATCGCGAAGGAGGTATGCGCCCCGAGCGCGATCGCGAGAGGGATCCGGAGCTCCCCACTCAGCCGCTGGCGCTCCTCGTAGAGGGCCCTCGCCTCGTCGAACCGGCCCTCGGTCGCACGGGCTTCGGCGAGCATGCCAGCCGCCTCCGCACGCCGTCGAAGCCCGCTCGTCGTGTCGCTCAGCGCCTCCACGCTCCAGCGCGCGATGACCGGCCATGGGGTGGGTCCGAACGCGCGGAGCACGAGGAGCCAGGCGCGCTGCACATCCTCCTCGGGTCGATTCTCGGCGAGTGCGGCCTCGTCGGCCGCCCGCTCGGCCGCTTCGGCCGCGGCCGTCGCCCGCATGTGGCCCCAATGCTCGCCCCACACCGAGCCCCAGACCTTCACCAGGCCGTCGTGGTCGCCTGCCGCCTCCAGCGTCGCGCGGATCGATCCGAGCTCATCGAGCGGGGTCTCCAGCTCCCAATGCTGGGTGACCGATCCCCAGCGGCTCTCGACCAGGCGGAGCATCGCCCGATCCCAGTCGGAGCCGTCCCGAGCCGTACCGCGCAGGATGTCGAGCCAGTGCTCCGCCTGCCCGAGATCGCCGACGTCGATCAGGGCGGTGACGAAGTCCGATGTCGCGCGGACACCGAGCGCATGATCGCCGGCCACCGCGGCGGCCCGCAGGTACAGCTCGATGGCGGCGTGCCGGTCGCCCGTCCGCTGCGCCCGCCGAGCCGCGCCGATCAGCCGGTCGCGCGCACGCTCGCCGAGCCGGCGGAGATCCTCACCGGTCTCGCCGAGCTCCGCGCGATAGCGATGCGCCTCGGCGAGGTGGTGGGCGACGATCTCCTCCAGCTCGCCCGACCGGTCACCCGCCGCCCGGACCACCCAATCCGCGAACCGCTCGTGGAGCCATGCACGCTCGGCCTTGGGCAGTGCGTCGTACGCCGCGTCGCGGATGAGCGCATGGCGAAACCGATAGGCGTCGCCGGGTGTGAGCTCGGCGCGATCCGGTCGGAGCAGCTCGCGGCGAACGAGTGCGAGCAGGCGTCGTCCGAGCTCGGTGGAGACCGTCGGGTCGAGCTCGACGAGGGCGGCGACCTCGAACGAGCGACCGATGACCGCGCCACGCTGCGCGACCGCTCGTTCGCCGGGCGGGAGCGCCTCGAGGCGCGCGGCAAGGAGCGCCTGGATCGTGGGCGGTACCAGCACCGAGGCGACAGGGTCGGTGAGCTCCCACGATCCATCCCGCTCGGACAGGCTCCCGCCATCGCGCAGCAGCGCCACGAACTCCTGGACGTACAGCGGCGTGCCTTCGGCCCGCTCGAGGATGCGCGCGCGCAGGGCGGGCGGGATCGCCGCCCCGCCGCGAAGCGTGACCAGCAGCTCCTCCGCCGCGTCGGGCGCAAGTGGCTCCAGTCGGATGAGGGTCGTCGCCGGACGTCCCGCTCCGAAGCCCGGACGCCGTTGCTGGAGCTCGGGTCGGGCCGTCGCGATGACCAGCAGTGGGACGGCGCTCGCAAGGTCGATGAGGTATTCGACGAGATCGAGGAGGGTGTCCTCGGCCCAATGGAGATCCTCGAGGACGACGACGGTCGGTCGCGCCTCCGCGAGGTGCTCGAGCAGTCGCCGGACCGCCCAGAAGAGCTCTTCCTGGGGCGCTGCCTCCGAGGACGATCCAGCGATCGTCGCGATCCGCGCTCCGAGCAGCGCAGCATCGGGGTGGCCGGTCAACAGCCCGTCGAGGCGCGCTCGGGCGGCGTCATGATCATCGCCCTCGATGACGCCCGCGGCCTCACGGATGACCTCTCGGATGGGCCAGTACGTGATCCCGTCCCCGTAGGACAGGGTGCGTCCCACCAGGACCCGCGCGTCCGACTCGATGGACGCCAGGAACTCGCGCACGAGCCGGCTCTTGCCCACGCCGGGGGGCGCGGACAGCGCGACGAGGTGTGGGCTCCGCTCATCGACGACCCGGCGCCAGGCGTCGGCCAGTGCTCCCAGCTCGGCGCGCCGACCCACGAGCGGCGTGTCGAACAGCCGTGAACGGCCCTCCGCGGCGGTGCCCACGGAGCGAAGACGCCACGCGGCGACGGGCTCGGCCTTGCCCTTCGCGGCGATCGGGTCGACCGGCTCGACATCCACCGCGTCGCGCACGAGGTCGTAGGTCATCCGGCCGAGCAGGATCTCCCCCGGCTGCGCCGCCTGCTCCAGGCGTGCCGCCGTATTCACGGCGTCGCCGGTGACCAGGGTCGTCCCGGTCCCCGGTTCCCCGGCGACGACTTCCCCCGTATTGACGCCGATGCGGAACCGGATCGCGATGCCGCGGTCGCGCTCAAGGCCCTCGTTGAGGTTCGCGAGGACGTCCCGGATCTCGCCGGCCGCGCGCACGGCCCGCAGGCCGTCGTCCTCGTGGACGGTCGGGATCCCGAACACGGCCATCACCGCGTCACCGATGAACTTCTCGACGGTGCCGCCGTGGCGTTCGATGACCTCGCGCATCGTGGCGAAGTAGCGGGTCATGAGCGAGCGCAATGCCTCGGGATCGAGGCGCTCGCCGAGCGCGGTACTGCCGGCGACATCGGCGAACAGGATCGTGACGGTCTTGCGGACCTCGCCGGCCGGCGGACGGGCCGTCGCGAGCTTCGCGCCGCACTCGGGACAGAACGTCGAGCTCGCCGGGACCGGGCGTTCGCAGCTCGGGCAGGTGGTCGTCATCTGGCGATGGAGTCTCGCTGGCGATGGCCGCGGCGCGCAATGGGTCAGCGGAGGGGGCGCGGCGCTAGGGCAGCGAGCGAACCATCCCGCCATCCACCGCCACGATCTGGCCCGTGACGTAGGAGGCCGCCGGCGACAGCAGGAACGCGCCGACCCGGCCGATCTCGGCGATGTCGCCGTACCGGCCCAGCGGGATCCGCCCCTCCATCTCGCGCTGGATCTCCTCGACCGTCCTGTTGGCGGCTTCCGCCCGCTTCGAGTCCAGGAAGGCGATCCGATCGGTCGAGATGCGGCCCGGCGCGAGGCCGTTGATGCGGATCGGCGCGATCTCGGCCGTCAGGCTCTTGATGAGACCGGACAGGCCCGGCCGCAGGACGTTCGATGCGGTGAGCGCCGGGATCGGCTCGCGGACCGACGACGAGAGGTTGATGAGGATCGCCGGGTCGGTCCCAGCCCGCAGGTGCGGCAGCGCCGCACGGATCAGCCGCAGGACCGAGAGCAGCGTTCCCTCGATGGCGCCGAGCCAGGCGTCATCGTCGAGCGCGTCGAAGGCGCCGGGTGCCGGACCGCCCGTGTTCGCGACCAGCAGGTCGAGACCGCCCATCGCGTCGACCGCCTCGAAGACCGCGGCCGCGGGACCGTCCTCGTTCGCGAGGTCCTGGACGATGGCGTGGCCGCCGAGCGTGGACGCCGCCTCCTGGCAGCCGATCCCGGGTCCGGCCGAGGAGCGCGACCGTCGCGCCTTCCGCGGCGAGCGCCGTCGCGATGCCATGCCCGATCCCCGCGCCGCCCCCGCCCACCAGTGCGCGCTTGCCCGTCAGCCCGAGATCCATCGACGCCTCCGCGTGTGCGAGGGCTGAGCGTACAGGCGTGCGCTGGCCAGCGGCGCACCCTCCATTCCGGACGAGTCGCGCCGCTGCTGGAGATGGCAGATTGCGAGCATGCTCATCATCGCCATCATCCTCTTCGGCATGCTCATGGGCGCCGCAGCCCAGATGATCCTCGGCCGGCGGGGCGGGCGCATCGACTGGGGCATCGCACTGGTGTCCGGCCTGGTCGGGTCGTTCATCGGCGGGCTGGTGCTCAGCCTGATCGCGGGGGATGGCCTGGAGCTCCGGCCCAGCGGCATCATCGGCTCGATCGGCGGCGCGCTCATCGTGACCGCCGCGTGGCGCTGGTACGAACGCCAGAGCCGCCAGAACCAACCGCAGGCGAAGTCGACCCGCCGCTGAGCTCGGCCGCGTCCGCGCACGGACGCGGAACCCACCATCGCCGGGGCGGCCCTCGCCTCGGCGCCGATCGCCCAGCGCGGCGTACCGACGCGGCGTGACGAGCTCGGCGATGAGGGTCCCGAGCAACAGCGTCGCTACAGGGATCTGTCCCGTCTGCGCGCTGGCGGTCGACTAGACCCGGGTCGGCTCCGCTGCGGCGACATCGAGCACGTTCGGGGCGAAGCCGTCGACATCGACGACATCGTCGTCGGCCAGCTGCCCGTTCTCGAGGACGTTGCCGACGTCGAGCCCGCTGATCGCGTCGTCCTCGATCTCGTCCTCGACGGGCGTCGTCGGAGAGCAGGAGATCCTCCAGCTCGTTCCGTGACGCGGCCGCGACGCCCACCAGCGCGGCGATCAGCGCGAGCAGCCCGAAGCCTCGCGACAGCCGGATCCGGAACAGCTTGTCGAGGGACAGCCGCCCCGGTCCCCGCAGGGCGATGACCGACAGCACGGTCAGGTTGAGGAGCGGAAGCTCCGCGCCACCCGCCGTGTTCCAGATCGGCTTGCCGAGGTGGACCTTGAGCCACGCGGTGAGCATCGCGGCCATCGCGGCGATCGGTCCCAGGGGGTTGAGCAGACCGAGGACCGTCAGCAGGCCTCCACCGAACTCCGACGCGCCGCCGATGAAGGCCCAGCGACGCGCCGGCTCCAGGCGCATCGACTCCAGCCAGCCCGCCGTCCCCTCGAGGCCGTGGCCGCCGAACCATCCGAACAGCTTCTGGGCACCGTGGCCGGCGAGGAGACCTCCCACCACGGCGCGGAGAGCGAGCAACAGGACGCTGGTCATGGGAGGAGCCTCGGTCGCAAAGACTGACGCGGGGACGCTCGCACCATCCGCACCACGCCTCGACGGTCGGTCCGCCACGGCGCGTTGCAGCCGCGTCACAGCCGGCCCCGATGCCTCCCAGCGCTACCCAACCGCAATCCTCGACGCAACGTGCCTGCATCGAACCCGCGTCGCCGGCACCCCTCCACCCGGCGCACCGCAAGCGCGAACCTCCACCTCGGTACGGACCCGGCGTCCCTGTGCTCGTCGCGGGTGCGCCAAGGAGGTGCGGAGCAGTGGACAGCGGCAATACGGCCTGGTTGATCGTCGCCACGGCATTGGTGATGGTCATGCTGCCGGGCCTCGCGCTCTTCTACGGCGGCCTCGTGCGCCGGAAGAACGTCCTCTCGACGATCATGCACAGCTTCTTCGGGCTGGCCCTCGTCAGCGTCGTCTGGGTCATCGTCGGCTTCTCGCTCGCGTTCGGGACCGACGCGAACCTGTTCGGCATCCCGGGCCTCATCGGCAACTTCGACTACGTCGGCTTCATCAACGTCGGGCTCGAGCCCAGCACGATCTACGCGACGACGATCCCGTTCGTCCTGTTCGCGTCGTTCCAGCTGATGTTCGCGGCGATCACGCCCGCGCTCATCACCGGCGCGTTCGCCGAGCGCAAGCGCTTCGGGGCGTTCGTCCTGTTCACGATCCTGTGGTCGATCCTCGTCTACTCGCCCATCGCGCACTGGGTCTGGGCGGCCGACGGCTGGCTGTTCAAGCTCGGCGCCCTCGACTTCGCGGGCGGCACCGTGGTCCACGCCTCGTCCGGTGTCTCGGCGCTCATCGTGGCCCTGCTCATCGGCCGCCGCTTCGTCAACGGCGACGGGATGGAGCCCCACGACATCCCGATGACCGTCCTCGGCGCGGGCCTGCTGTGGTTCGGCTGGTTCGGCTTCAACGCGGGCTCCGAGCTCGCGGCCGACGGCATCGCGGCGAACGCGCTCCTCGTGACCAACACCGCGGCCGCCGCGGCGACCATCACGTGGGTCCTCGCGAGCTACCTCCACCATCGCAAGGTCTCGGTCGTGGGCGCCGCCTGCGGCGCCGTCGCCGGCCTCGTCGCGATCACCCCGGCGTCGGGCTTCGTGACCGCCGGCGGCGCGCTCGTCATCGGCCTCGTCGTCGGTGGCCTGTGCTACAGCGCCACGCTCCTGCGGAGCCGCCTCAAGATCGACGACGCGCTCGACGTGTTCGCGGTCCACGGCGTGGGTGGCATGTTCGGCGCCGTCGCGACCGGCGTGTTCGCGACCACCGCGATCAACTTCGGCCAGGGCCTCATCGACGGCAACCCGTTCCAGGTCGTGATCCAGCTCGCGGCCGTGGGCGCCACGATCGCCTACGCGGTCATCGCGACGTTCCTGATCGTCAAGGTCGTCGACCTCGTCCTCGGCATCCGGGTCCCGTCCCAGACCGAGGAGCTGGGCCTCGACATCGCCGTCCACGGCGAAGTCGCGTACCAGAGCTGACCATGACCACCGGTCGGACGGTCGACATGCGCGCTCGCGCCCATCGTCGGCCTGCCGACCCGCCGCTCTACGACCCCTCCTTCGAGCACGACGCGTGCGGCGTCGGGTTCGTCGCGGATGCCGGTGGACGGTCCGCCGGGCGGGTGCTCCCGCTCGCGCTGGCCGGCCTCGCGGCCCTCGGTCACCGTGGCGCCTTCGCGGCGGACGGTGAATTGAGCGACGGGGCGGGCGTCCTGCTCCCGCTCGCTCCGTCGATCCGCCTCCTCCTCGATCCGACCGGCGCCGCCGGCGACGGGTTCGGGGTGATGGCGACCTTCCTGCCCCGGACCCGATCGGGACGGGTCGCAGGCCGGTCCGTCCTGGCACAGGCGCTCCGGCTCGAAGGCCTGGAGGTCACGCGCTGGCGCGCCGTCCCGACGGACGCCGCCGCCCTGGGCGCCGAGGCGCGTGCCTCGCGGCCGGCGATCGAGCAGGCACTCATCGCCCGACCCGCCGGCTGGACGCCCGGCCGGTTCGAGCTGGCGCTCGTCTGCGCGCGGCGTCGAGCCCAGGGCATGGCGCGGTCCCGGGGCCTCGATGGCTTCTCGATCGCGTCGTCGTCGTCGCGGACGCTCGTCTACAAGGGCCTCGTCGCGGGGTCTCGCCTCGGCGCGTTCCAGCCGGACCTCCTCCAGTCGCTGGACGTGCCGTTCACGGTGTTCCACCAGCGGTACGCGACCAACACCACACCCACGTGGGCGCTCGCCCAGCCGTTCGGCTTCCTCGCCCACAACGGCGAGATCGACACCATCCGCGGCAACCGCGAAGCCGTCCGCGGCCGACGCCACGACGGCCCGTTGTCGCCGGTGCGCCGCGCCGCCGCTCGTCGGCTGCTCGACGCCGGTCCGCTGCTCAGCGAGGGTGGATCCGATTCCCGCTCCCTCGACGAGGCGGTCGAGCTCCTCGCATCGACCGGCTGGTCGGTGCCCGAGGCGCTGCTCGCGCTGGTGCCCGATGCCGCAGCGCTGCGTCGCGCGCCCCACCCGGCGCTCGCCGCGTTCCGCCGCCGGATCGCCGGGTTCGTCGCCCCGTGGGACGGCCCCGCGGCGCTCGTCTTCGCCGATGGCCGCCAGGTCGGCGCGATCCTCGACCGCAACGGGCTGCGTCCCGCGGCCTGGGCCGTGACGCGTGACCGCGTCGTGGCGCTCGCGTCGGAGGCGGGGGCCGTGCCACTCGACCCCGCGGAGATCGTGCGCCTGGAGCGGCTGGGGCCGGGCGAGATGCTGCTCGTGGACCCGGCGGCGCGCGCGATCCACGACGACGCCGAGGCGAAGAACGAGGTCCTGCGCAGCGTCCGCATCCACGACGCGCCGGTGCCGGCGTTCGAGGACCGCTTCGTCGTCCCGTCCACGACGACCGACCATCCCGACCGCCTGCTGGCCGGCGTCGATGCCGAGCGCCTCCGGCTGGACGTGAAGACGATGGCGCTCGAGGGCCACGAGCCCCTGTGGTCGATGGGCGACGACACGCCGCTCGCGGGCCGCGCGCGCGCCGACCGACCGATGGTCGACCATCTGCGCCAGGCGTTCGCCCAGGTCACGAACCCGCCCATCGACCCCGAACGCGAGCGCGCGGTCATGGACCTGCGCGTGGAGCTCGGGACGCGGGCGCCGTTCCTGGGCGGCAAGCCTGCGCAGGCCACGACGATCCGCCTGGAACGGCCCGTCGTCGCGGATCTCGACGGGCTCCTCGCGCGCATCGCGGCGGCCGCTGCGCGGCACGGGCCGTGACCGCGTGCGCGTGCTCGATGCGACCTGGGACCCGTCGCTCGGCAGCGCCGGACTCGGGGTGGCGCTGGACCGCCTGGCGATCGAGGCGCTGACCGCGGCGTGTACCGGGCGCACGTCGGTGGTCGTCCTGTCCGACCGCGCCGCGACGTCGGCGGGCGAGGGCCGGCTGGCGATCCCGTCGGTGCTCGCGATCGGCCGCGTCCACGCCGCGCTGACGCAGATCGGGCGGCGGGGCCGGACCGACATCGTCGCCGACGCCGCGGATCTCGTCGACGTGCACTCGATCGCGATGGCCCTGGCCTGCGGTGCCAGCGCGGTCCATCCACGCCTCCTCCTCGAGCTCGCCGCGGAGCACGCCGGGGGACGCGGCGCCGAGGACGTCGGTCCCGAGGCGACCATCGAGAAGACGCTGACGGCGCTCGACGCCGGGCTGCGCAAGGTGCTCGCCCGGATGGGCATCAGTGCGCTGGCGTCGTACATCGGCGGCCAGCTGTTCGAGACGATCGAGCTGTCGCGATCCGTCGTCGCGGCGCACTTCCCTGCCGCCGCGGCGTGGCCGGGGCGCCTGGAGCTCACCGATCTCGCCGACGCGCAGCTCCGTCGGCTCGCGGCGGCACGAGCCCACGCCGCGGCGCTCCGGCCCGAGCGGCTCCCGGACATCGGGCTGGCACGCTACCGCGCCGACGGGGAGCTGCACCTCTACGCTCCGCCCATCGCCACCGCGGTCACGGCGCTCGCGACCGCCGACGTCGGGCCGGCGCCCGAGCAGACGACGGTCGAGGCGGCGCTCGCCACGTATCGCGACGCGCTGGCGCGCCAGTCGGCCGTCGTGCGCGACGGCTGGCGGGTCGTCCGGCCGCGCGGCAGCGACGCGATCCCGGTCTCGATGGTCGAGCCCGCCACGGCGATCGCACAGCGGTTCGTCGTGTCCGCGATGAGCGTGGGCGCGCTGTCGCCCGAGGCGCATCGGGCGCTGACGCTGGGCATCCAGGCGATCGGCGGCGCCGCGAACACCGGCGAAGGGGGCGAGGATCGAGCGTGGTACCGCCCGGGATCCGAGCTCCATGGCGGGCATCGGCCGGACGCGCGGATCAAGCAGGTCGCCTCCGCGCGGTTCGGCGTCACCGCCGAGTACCTCGCCCGCGCGGAGCAGCTCGAGATCAAGATCGCCCAGGGCTCGAAGCCCGGTGAGGGCGGTCAGCTGCCGGGGCGCAAGGCGACCGCGTACATCGCGTCGCTGCGGCGCGCGCAGCCGGGTCAGTCGCTCATCAGCCCGCCGCCGCACCACGACATCTACTCGATCGAGGATCTCGCGCAGCTGGTCGCGGACCTGCGGGCCATCTCGCCCGAGGCGCGCATCGGCGTGAAGCTCGTCGCGTCGCGTGGCGTGGGCACGATCGCGAGCGGCGTCGCCAAGGCCGGCGCCGACTACCTGCACCTGTCGGGCCACGCCGGCGGGACCGGCGCGTCGCCGCTGTCGTCGATCAAGCACGTCGGCGCGCCGTGGGAGCTGGGCCTCGCCGAGGTGCATCAGACGCTCCTGCGGAACGACCTGCGCGACCGGATCGTGCTTCGCACCGACGGGGGTCTCCAGACGGGTCGGGACCTGCTGATCGCGGCCCTGCTGGGCGCGGAGGAGTTCGCGTTCGGGACCGCGGCGCTCGTCGCCCTCGGCTGCGACATGGCCCGGCAATGCCACCTCGACACCTGTCCCACCGGCATCGCGACCCAGCGCGAGGATCTCCGCGCGAAGTTCACCGGGACGCCCGAGATGGCGGCGGCCTTCTTCCTGCGTCTCGCCGAGGACCTGCGGCTCGAGCTCGCCGCGATCGGCGCCCGTTCCGTGGGGGACGTGGTGGGCGAGTCGCGCCGGGTCCTGCGTGAGCGGCCGGACTCCACGGTCGACCTGCGGCGGGTCGCGGGTGCGCCCGCCTGGAACGCGTCCGCGGCTCGCCGGGCAGACCCGTCGCAGATGCACCGCTCGGTGCCGCGCGCCGCGGCCTCGCCGATGGAGGTCCGGCTGGTCGCCGCGCTCCATGGCCAGGGGTCCCTCGCCGCGTCCGGGTTGCGCCTGACGACCGCCGAGCGCTCGTTCGGGGCGGGCTTCGCGGGCGCCGTCGAGCGCGAGCACCTGCGGGGGCCGATCCGGCTGGGCCTCCATGGGGCGGCGGGCCAGAGCTTCGGCGCGTGGGCCGGCACGGGCATCGACCTGACGCTCGAGGGCGCCGCGAACGATGGCGTGGGCAAGGGGCTCTCGGGCGGCATGCTGGTCGTGCGGCCGGACGTGACGGCGGTGCCCGGCGCCCAGGCATTCGCGCTGGCCGGCAACGCCTGTCTCTACGGCGCGACCGCCGGGCGGCTCCACGTCGTCGGTCGCGCCGGGATGCGCTTCGCGGTCCGGAACTCGGGCGCGGAGGCGGTCGTGGAGGGCCTCGGCCCGCATGGCTGCGAGTACATGACCGGGGGCGCGGTGCTGGTCCTCGGGCCCGTGGGCCCGAACTTCGGGGCCGGGATGACGGGCGGGGTCGCGTTCCTCTGGGATCCGGAGGGGCGGCAGCTCCCGGCCCTCCATGGGAGCAGCGTCCGTGCGGCCCGGCTGTCCGAGGCGGCGATCGAACGGCCGGAGCTGCTCGCCCGATTCCGCTCGCTGCTCGAGGGGCAGCGCGACGCTGGCTCGGCGCTCGCGACACGGCTGCTGGGCCACGAGATGACGCCCGAGGCCGACACCTGGCTGGTCGAGCCGTGGCCGGCGGTGGACGCCGTGGTGCCCGCGGCGGCCGAACGCCCGCGACCGGTGCATGTGGTGCCGCAACCGGACCGCAACCCAGCCGTCGCCCGCCCGGTGCCGACACCCGGCGAGGCCGCCATTAGGGTGGCATCCGGATAGGAGGAGCAGGCGCGCCTCCCTCCGTCCTTCCCCCGAGGTCCCGTTCGATGCTCCATCCCTCCGACCCCAGCAGTCGCCTCCAGCTCGCGGTCCGCGATGGGCGCGACGCCCCGGTCACGTGTGCGACCTGTGGCTGCCGGCTCCAGGGCGTCGGTCCCGAGGGCAACGAGGCGTGGTTCCACTTCCGTCCGCTCGGCGGGCGTGATGCGCGCGGCTGCCGCGTGGCGTGCGTCGACGCCGCCCACGACACCGCGGGGCGCGCGTCGCTCGTCCTGGCCTGATCCGCCCGCCGCGCGAGCGGCGACACCGCTCGAACCGTCCGACCGTCCGGGATCCCGGGCGGTCGTTCTGATTCGCGGCCGGACGCCGCCGCAGGCGGATCCCCGGGCCGTCGCTCACGCGTCCTCGCCTGCCACCCGCACCGTCAGGCCCATCCGCGCCTCCAGCCGGTCCGCCGCCGGGAGCACGTAGTGCGCGCAGAGCAGCATCACGAACGCCACGCTGACCGTCAGCACCGCGGCGAACAGGATCGTGCTCGCCAGCATGACGCCCACGACCACGGCCACCAGCAGCCCCATGCGCAACGGGTGAGCGAGCAGCAGCAGGGCGCACAGCCGGGCGATGTTGCGAGCCGGCACCGCGTCATGGGCGGGATCCGTCAGCAGCGGCCACCACGTCACGGCAGCTCCCGCGAGCACCACCAGGCCCCACGCGGACGCGGTCGCCAGCGCCGCGCCCACGAGCCCGCTGACCGCCAGCCCGGTCACGACGTTCACGCCCAGGATCACCGCCGCGACGGTGAACCCGATGGCCGACACGACCACCGGCCACAGCCGGCGCCGCAGGGGATCGAGCGCGTCCGTCACGTGGACCGCCTCCCGGCGCGTGGCGAGCCCGGCCATGCGGGCCAGGCCCGCGAGCGGCAGCGCGAGCAGCGGCACGAGGATCGAGGCCGCCACCAGGTTCACGGACGACCACGTCCCGAGCACCACGATGAACCACAGGCCCCACACGATGTTCAGCGGCACGACGCGCCACGAGTTGTAGAAGAAGTCGGAGAGCGCCTCGCGGATCGCGCCGAACAGGGAGGGCGGGCGCGAGGGGACCGGCGGCTCGAGCGAGTCGTCGGCGAAGGCCATCGAGGTCAGCCCTTGACGCCCGCGGCGGCGATGCCTTCGACGAAGTAGCGCTGGAAGAACACGTACAGCACGAGGATGGGCAGCGTCGCCAGCACGACCACCGCCATGAGCGGCGGCCACTGCGTGTTGTACAGGTCCTGGAACTGGGACAGGCCGAGCGGCAGCGTCCAGTTGTCGCGCTGCTGGAGGATCACGTTCGGCCAGAAGAAGCCGTTCCAGGCGCCCTGGAACTGGAGGATCGCAACGGCCGCGATGGCCGGCGTGGCCAGCGGCAGCACCACCCGGGCGAACGTCGTGAAGAACCCTGCGCCGTCGATCTTCGCCGCCTCCTCGAGCGCCTTCGGGATCGACATGAAGTATTGCCGGAACAGGAAGATCGAGGCCGCCGAGATGGCCAGCACGAGCCAGACGCCGACGAACTGCAGCGGTCCCTTGAGCAGCCCGAACGTGCGCAGGATCTGGTAGATGGGCACGAGGCGCAGCTGATCGGGGATCATCATCGTGCCCAGCACGAGGATGAACAGCACCTCCCGGCCCGGGAACCGGAGGCGCGCGAACGCATAGCCCGCCATCGCGCCCAGCACGACATTGCTGATCGTGGCCGCCGTGGCGATGACGACCGAGTTCAGGAACAGCCGCGGCAGCCCAGGATCGAGCTCGGTGAACGCCCGCTCGTAGCCGAGCGTGCTCACCGGGGTCGGGATGAGGTTCAGCTCGTCCGACTGCGCCTGCGTCTTGAACGACGTCGAGACGGACCACAGGAACGGCACGAACATCAGCAGCGCGTACCCGACGATCAGGACGTAGGCGATCGTGCGGCGGATCCGGGCGCCACGGTCACCGGCACGTGGCACGCTGCCGCCGGTCGCGACGGCCGTCGGCCGGACCGCCTGGGTCGTCGCCGCGTCGCCCGACAGCGAGCTCATCGCGGGCCTCCCGGGCACGGCGGGGTCACCATGCCGGTGCCCCCCCGAACAGCCGGCGCTGGATGAGGGTGATCGTGAAGATGATCACGAACAGCACGATCCCGATCGCGGCGGCATACCCGAAATCGGTCTCCGCGACGCCCTGGCGATAGAGCAGCAGGACGATCGTCGTCAGCGCGTTGTTGGGCACGCCGCCGGTCCCGCCGACGATGAACGCCTGGTCGAACAGCTGCAGCGCGCCGATGACCGAGATCGTGGCGACGAAGAAGTGCGCCGGCGCGAGGAGCGGCAGCGTCAGCCGTCGGAACGTCGCCCACCAGCCGGCGCCGTCGATCGCCGCCGCCTCGTAGAGCTCGTTGGGGATCGACTGGAGGAACGCGAGGTAGAACAGCATCATCGTGCCCGACGTCGTCCACGCATTGAGCACGATCACCGAGTTCAGCGCCGTCCGCTGGTCGCCGAACCAGTCGTGGGTGGCATCGAACCCGAGCGCCTGGAACAGCGGGTTGAAGCCGAGCGCCTCGCGCACGCCGTTGAACAGGCCGTTGGGCGCGAGGAGGAACAGGAACAGCACGGTGATCGCGGCCGAGCTCGCGATGGCCGGGAAGTAGAACGCGGCCCGGAAGAACGTCTGGCCGCGGATCTTCTGGTTGACGATGACCGCGAGGAACAGCCCGATCACCATCTGGAGCGGCACGACGAGCACCGTGTAGTAGAGGGTGTTCGTGACCGCCTTGTAGAACAGCGGGTCCGACAGGACGTTCTGATAGTTCTCGATGCCCAGGAACGACTTCGGCCCCCGCAGCCCCCAGTCGAACAGGCTGATGTAGCCCGCGTAGAAGACCTGGCCGATCTGGAGCAGCACGAACAGCACGATCGGGACAGCGATCAGCGCGATCCCGGCCAGCGCTTCCTGGCGGTGCTCGTTCTGCATGCTGCGCCGGGGCGCGGGCGCGGCAGCGGCTCCGGCGGTCATCGGACCTCCCGTGAGGGCGTGGGCGGAGCCGGCGACCGGCCCCGCCCGTGGGATGGCCTGACGCGACTACTGGCTGCTGGCGTCGATCGCGGCCTTGGTGGCCGTGGCGATGTCCTCCGCGGAGCCATCGCCCTGGATCGCCGCGGTGAACGCGTTGTTGAACGCGTCGTTCACCTTCGAGAAGCCCGGGACGAACGCCCACGGCTTCGCATAGTCGGCGCCCTGGATGAGGATCTCCTTGCCCTCACCGCCCTGCAGGTCGTTGCGGGACGGATTGGCCACGCCACCCTCGGTCCAGGTGTTCATGCCCTCGGGGCCCGTCAGGTAGCTGATGAGCACCCAGGACGCGTCCTTGTTCTTGGAGTCGACGCCCATCGAGTAGGCGACGGTGAAGCCAAGGGTGGCCTTGCCGGCGGGTCCGGCGGGCATCTCGGCCCACTGGTACTTCACGTCGGCGTAGTTCTCCTTCATGAACGGGTCGAGCCAGCCACCCTCGAAGATGATCGCGGCGTGCTGCTCGCCCAGCGACTTGCCACACCAGTCGTCGCCGAGGGCCTTGGGCGCCTTGGCGTTCCCGTCCTTGAAGAAGCCCAGGTATTCGTTGATGGCTGCGACGCTCTCGGGCGAGTCGATCGCCGCCGCCGTCATGTCGGCGTTGTAGAGCGAACCACCGCCCGCGTAGATGAACGCGAGGGCCCGATCGAGCGACGGCCCGAGGCACAGGGGCGTGTCGACGCCGCTGGACTTGAGCTTCGAGACGGCGTCGGTGAGCGACGCCCAGTCGGTGGGCGGTGTCGTCACCCCGGCCTTCTGGAGCAGGTCGGTGTTGTACGCCATGGCCAGCGTGTTGCCGTCCTTGGGCAGGCCGTAGAGCTTGCCGTCGGGACCCTTGAACGCGTCGAGGTAGCCCGGGTAGAACTTGCTGGTGTCGAAGCCGGACTTCGAGACGTAGTCGTCGAGCGGCTCGAGGACGCCGTCGTCGATCCAGGTCGCGGCCTGCGAGGAGTCGACGTAGAACACGTCCGGGACGTCCTGGGAGCTGAACTTCGGCGCCATCGCGTCGACGTAGTTGCCCGAGATCGGCTCGAACTTGACCTTGATGTTGGGGTACTTGGCCTGGAAGTCCTCCAGCACCTTCTGGAGGATCGGCGCCTCGACGGCACCCGCGCTCCAGCCCTGCAGGGTCAGATCGCCCGAGACGCTCTGGGCATCGAACCCGGTACCGGCGCTGGTGCTCGCGCCGGGGCTCTCGCCGCTGGCTGCCGGGCTGCTCGCGCCGGGCGCCTCGCTGGCGGTCGTCGCGCCCGGCGCCGCGGTGCCACCACCGCTGCCGCTGCAGGCTGCGACCAGAAGAGAGGCCATCAGCACGATGGCCGACGATGTACGCCGCATGGGACCTCCTCCACGGGCGCGTCGGCCGCGGGACGTCAGGGGCGGCTTCGAGTCAGGGCGTGGGGCGACCTGAAGGGCGAGGGGCGGGGCGGCGGGGCGGGCGACGCGCCGTGGATCGACGGTCGCGCGCACCGCGTCACGGACCGGCGGGGCTGCGTGGCGCCGACGTTGCAGTCCTGTTGCGGAAGCATCAACGCACGCGGGCCACGCCTCGCGTCAGGGACCCGCCGGCGGCTCCGCCTCGGCCTCGATCCGATAGCCGACCGAACGGACGGCCACGATGGACGGCCCGCCGACGGCCTCGAGCTTCGCGCGCAAGCGCGCGAGGTGCGGCTTGAGCCACAGGAGGTCCGGATCCGGCTCGGCCGGCCAGCCCGCTCGGACCAGCCGGTGATGCGCGACCAGGTCACCGCCCGCGCGGACGAGCGCCTCGAGCAACCGGAACTCCGTCGGCGTCAGGGACAGCACGGTGTCGCCCACCCGCGCCTCGTGGCGCCCCGGGTCCAGCGTCAGCGATCCCGCCCGCAGGCCGTCCCCCTCGCCCGACCGCGTCGCCGCCGGTGCCGGCTGCATCGACCCGGCGCATCACCGCGGCGATCCGCGCCAGCAGCTCCTGGCGACCGAACGGCTTGACGAGGTAGTCGTCCGCGCCGATGCCCAGCGCGCGCACCTTCGCCGCCTCCGTCCCCTCCCCCGACACGATGAGGACCGGGACGTTGCCCGACGCGCGCATCTGCCCGATGACGTTGAAGCCGTCCGGCCCGGGCATCGCAAGGTCGAGCAGCACGAGGTCCGGCTGCTCCTCGCGGAAGCGCTTCACGGCGGTCAGGCCGTCATAGGCCGTCACGACCTGGTGACCCTCGGTCCCGACGAGGGCGGTGATCGCCCCGACCATCGCCGGGTCGTCGTCGACGACGAGGATGCGCAACGGGCGCGTCGCGGGCACGAATCCTCCGATCATCGTCACACCGCCAGCGCGGCGGGCATCGCGAGCACGAACCGGGCGCCACCCGAGAGCGCCGGCTCGCTCCACAGTCGGCTGCCCATCGTCTCGGCCAGCCGCTTCGCAGCGTACAACCCGATGCCCGAGCCTCTCGCGGTCTGCGTCTCGAAGCGCGCGTACGGCTCGAAGATGCGTTCTCGCCACTCCTCGGGGATGCCCGGACCCTCGTCGGTGACGCCCAGCCGGGCGACGCCCTCGACCAGCGCCCAGTCGATCCAGATCCGGCCCTGCGGCGGCGCGTACTTGACGGCATTCTCGAGCAGGTGCTCGAGGATCTTGCGCAGCCGCGAGCCATCGACGACGACGTGGAGCGCGCCGCTGGACACGACGATCGGCGTATGCCGATGGAGCAGCGGCTGGAGCTCCCGGAGCATCGACTGGATGAAGACCTCGATGTCGACGGTCGCGAGCGTCGCCGCCTGGTCGGACTCCACGCGCACGGACGCCAGGATCGAGTCGACGAGCCGGTCGAGCCGCTCGACCTGCTCGATCGTGCCGAGGTGCCATGCCTCGCGCTGCTCGCGCCGCTCCGGGTCGCGCGATTCGCGGCCGTCGAGCGGGGGCTCGTCCGCGAGCAGGTCCGCGTAGGCGCGGACGATCGCGAGCGGCGTCCGGAGCTCGTGCGTGACCAGCGCGATGAGCTCATTCCGGGCACGGTCCAGGGCCTTGAGCTGCTCGACCTGCGCCTCGGCCTCTCGTTGCAGGCGGCCCTTCTCGACGATGCCCGCGAGGAGGTCGGCGATGGCCGAGAGCTGGTTGACGTCGTGGGCGTTGAAGTCGCGCGGCTGCTCCGTCTGGGCGTTGAGCACGCCGACCACCTGGTCGTGCCAGGACAGCGGCACGGACAGCATCGACGCGACGAAGCGCCGCTGGTCGATGCCACGGACCCACAGGAAGCGCGAGTCGGCGCGGACGTCCGGGATGATCATCGGCGTCCGGCTCTGGGCGACGCGCCCGGTGATGCCCTCACCGAACGGGACCGTGGCCCGGCCGATCTGGTGCTTGTCGAGGCCGTTCGTGGCCGCCAGCGTCAGCTTGGTGCCGTCGCGATCGAGCAGGTAGAGGGACGTGATGTCGGCCCGGAGGGCGTCGCGCGTGCCGTCGACGACGGTGCTCAGCAGCTCGTCCCAGCTCCGAGCGGTGGTCGCGAGCCGCAGCACCCGATGGAGGAAGCGCAGCTCGGCGAGGCTGTCCGTGGGTTCGGCGGGCATCGAGGGTGGCATCGGGGCGGGATCCGTGGCGGGAACGGGGCGCGCGCGACGGGACGCCGTCGCGGGTCGCGCGGGCACGGTCGAACGCAGCACGAGCGTAGCGTAGAGGCCGTCCCGGACGGGAACGGTTGCGTGGCGGTCGCGCGCGGGTCGCGGGTCGGTGGCCGGCTCCCGATCGGTCGGCGCCCGATCGGTCGTCGTTCGATGGCCGCGGGCGGCATGATGGGCTCCGCCGATGTCATCCCGCAGCCCCGCCCGACCTCGATCCCGCACGTTCCCCGCGGTCGCCGCCGAGCCGCGCGGCCCGGGCGTCGCCGCCGCACGCGATCCGCTCGCCCGCGAGGTCCGGCTGCTCGGCGCGCTGCTCGGCCAGGTCATCGCCGAGCAGGTGGGTCCCGAGCTGTTCGAGCTGGTCGAACGGATCCGCCGGCGGACGATCGGCCTGCGTCGCGGACCCGTGCTCGGCCCGGAGGAGCGCGACGCCGAACGTGACCACCTGTCCGCCGAGCTCGCGGCGCTCGATCTCGATCAGGCGGCCGCCGTCGCGAGCGCGTTCAGCCTCTACTTCCAGCTCGTGAACCTGGCCGAGGAACGGCAGCGGGTCCGCACGCTCCGCCGTCGGGCGCGCTCGGCACGCGGTGCCCTCGACGAATCGATCGTCGAGGCCGTCGGCATCCTCCGACAGGCCCACGACCGGGCGGAGATCCAGGCACTGGTCGACCGCCTCGCGGTCCTGCCCGTCCTCACCGCCCACCCGACCGAGGCGCGGCGGCGCACGCTCCTGCTCGCGCTGCGGCGCGTGGAGCGGCTGCTCGAGCAGCTGGACGACACCCGGACGACGCGCGAAGAGGATCTCGACCTGCGGCGGCGCCTCCGGGAGGAGATCACGATCCTGTGGCGCACGGCCGATCTGCGACGCATCGCGCCGGCACCCCTCGACGAGGTGCGCACGGCCCTCGCGTTCTTCGACGAGACGCTGTTCGGGGTCGTACCGCGGCTGTACCGCGGGGTCGACGCGGCGCTCGACGAGCTCGGCGGGGCCGACGCGGCCGGACGCGAGCGGACGAACGGCGCGAACGGGGCGAACGGCCTGGACACCGGCGTCGACGCGCCGCTCGTCGCGACCGACGCCGGTCACACGGGCACGCGGCCGCCCCGGGTCCCGGCGTTCGTGCGATTCGGGTCGTGGATCGGCGGCGATCGGGATGGCCATCCCGGCGTGACCGCCGACACGACGATCACGACGATGCGCATCCACGTGGACCACGTGCTCCGCGGCTACGAGGCGGTCTGCTCGCGGCTGATGCAGACGATCGCGATCCGCATCGCCGACCCGGCCATCGACCGATCCCTCGCTCGCGCGCTGGCGCGTGACGCCGAGGACCTCCCCGAGACCGTTCGCCAGCTCCGCCGCCGCTTCCCCGAGGAGCCCTATCGGCAGCGCTTCGGCGCGATCGCCGAGCGCATCCGCCGCACGCGCGCAGCCCTGACCGGCGAGGCGTCGCCGCTCACCGGGCGCTACGCCGATTCGGCCGCGCTCGACCAGGACCTTGCGAGCGTCCAGACGGCGCTGGTCGCCGATGGCGTGGAGCGCGTCGCCTGGGGCGAGGTCGCGGAGCTGCGCTGGCGCCTGGCCACGTTCGGCTTCCACCTCGCCTCGCTCGAGATCCGGCAGCACTCGCGGGTCCACGAGGCGGCGCTGGCGGCGATCGCCTCCGGCGCGGGGCCGGCGGACGAGGTCGCGGCGGGCGTGCCGCTCGCCGAGGTGCTGGCCACGTTCCGCGCGATGGCCCGCCTCCAATCGACGCTCGGCGAGGACGCGTGCCGGCGCTACATCATCTCGTTCACGCGATCGCCCGCGGACGTCGCCGCGGTGCTGGCGCTCGCGGACCGCGCCGCCGACCCCGACCTGTTCGGCGGCGACACGGCCGTCCTCAGCGGGCTTCGTGCGGCGCGCCCGGTCATCGACGTCGTCCCGCTGCTCGAGTCCGCCGATGCGCTCGACGACGCCGCCGGATTCCTCGACGCGCTGCTGCGCGACCCCGCGTACCGGGCCCACCTCGCGACGCGCGGCGACGCCCAGGAGGTGATGCTGGGCTATTCGGATTCGTCGAAGGAGTCGGGGTTCCTCGCGGCGAACTGGCAGCTCTATCGAGCCCAGGCGGCGCTCGTGCGAGTGGCGCGCGAGCACGGTGTCGCGCTGACGCTGTTCCACGGTCGTGGCGGGGCGATCGGACGCGGCGGCGGGCCGGCGAACCGCGCCATCCTCGCGCAGGCCGCAGGCTCTGTCGGTGGACGCCTGAAATACACGGAGCAGGGCGAGGTCATCGCCGACCGCTACGCGGCGCCCGCCATCGCCCGGCGGCATCTCGAGCAGGTGACGTCGGCCGCGCTCCTCGCCTCGACGCCGGAGCACGACGCGGAGGTGAGCGCGGCGGCCGCGGACGGTGCGGCCGTCCTGACCGAGCTCACGGCCACGTCACGCGCGGCCTATCGGAAGCTGGTGGAACGGCCCGGCTTCGTGGAGTTCTTCGAGGCCGCGACCCCGATCCTCGAGCTCGCGGGCCTCGCCATCGGGTCGCGGCCGACATCGCGGCCGGGCGCCGCTGGTGCGCGACCGCGCACGGACCTCGCATCGCTGCGGGCGATCCCGTGGGTGTTCGCCTGGTCGCAGTCGCGGGCGAATCTGCCCGGCTGGTACGGCCTCGGGACCGCGCTGGAGGCGTTCGTCGAATCGGGCGGTCGGGCGGCGCTCGAGCGGCTCGCGGGGCTGCATCGGCGATGGCCGTTCATGGCGTCCGTGCTCGACAACGCGGAGCTGTCGCTCGCCAAGGCGGACCTCGGGATCTTCCGGCAGTACGCGGAGCTGGCGACCGGATCCGACGCGGCGGCGATCCGCGCCGCGATCGAGGCGGAGTTCGAACGGTCGGTGCGCTTGCTGCTGCTCGTCACCGGGCGATCGCGACTCCTCGACGAGCACGCCGGGCTGGCGCGGTCGATCGAGCTCCGGAACCCGTACGTCGACGCCTTGTCGGCGCTGCAGGTGGAGCTGCTCGGGCGGCTCCGGGCGCTGCCACATGACCATGCCGATGCCGCCCGCATCCGGCGCGTCATCGGGACGACGATCAACGGGATCGCGGCCGGGCTCCAGAACACCGGCTGAGCGAGGTGGACGCCGACGGGCTCGAGGTCCGGCTGGTCGCGGAGGCGGACCTGACCCCCGAGGACGACGCCGCGATCCGCGAGCTGCTCGTCGCCGCCTTCCCGCGAGTCGCAGAACGCTTCGCGCGGAGGTCATGGTGGGGTTCGCGGCCCGACCACCGGCTGATGCTCCACCGCCGCGGGCGACTGGTCGGCCATCTCGGCCTGGAGCGACGGGTGATCGAAGTGGGCTCGACCGATGTCCTCGTCGCGGGCATCGGCGCGGTCGCGATCCATCCGGACGTCCAGCGCCAGGGTCTCGGACGGCGCCTCATCGAGGAGCTGCTGCGGGTCCTTCTCCTCGAGGTGCCGGTGTCCTACGGCTATCTCACGACCGGGCCGGCGGACGCGGCGTTCTATGCGGCCGTCGGCCTGACGCGGGTCGACGCGACGGTGCGCTACCGGGACCCGGAGACCGGCGCCTGGGAGGTCGCCGACCCGCTGGACTTCGTGCTTCCGGCGGGCTCGCCGCTGTCGGCCTGGCCGCCGGGACCCATCGATCTGCGTGGCACGCCCTGGTGAACCGGGCGCGGAACCGTCGTGGGAGGTCGCTCGTCTGAGCGCGAAACCGGACCCGCACGATGGGTGGGAGGCGGGCAACCGGAGCGCACGGGAGGACGGACATGCGTCCCCGACTCGCGGCCGCGACAGCGTCGGTCGGCCTGCTCCTGCTCACCGCCACGCCCGCTCTCGCGTGCGGTGGGCTCATCGGCCCGAACGGAGCGGTGAACCTCCTCAAGACCACGACCCTCGCGGGCTACTCGGACGGCGTCGAGCACTACGTGACGGCGTTCGAGTTCGCGGGCGTCGGGGGCGGCGCGTTCGGCTCGCTCGTGCCGCTGCCCGACATCCCGTCGTCGATCGTCAAAGGCGGTGACTGGACGCTCCAGCGGCTCGTCATCGAGACGGACCCGCAGCGCGCGGACGTGTTCCGCTTCGCATCGCCGTCGGCGGCGGGCGCCCTCGATGCGGCCGAGGTCCTCCAGCAGGTGCGCATCGACGCCCTCGACATCACGATCCTGCGCGGCGGTGGCGACGCCGTCGGCCAGTGGGCGACGGACCACGGCTTCCGGCTCCCGCCTGATGCACCCGAGGTGCTCGACTTCTACGCCGAGCGGTCGCCGATCTTCCTCGCCGCCGTGTTCGACGGGTCAGCGGCCAAGGAGCGCGGCCAGCAGCAGGGCGACGGCACGCCCGTCCACCTCACGATCCCGACCGACGACCCGTGGGTGCCGCTGCGCATCCTCGGCCTCGGCAAGACGTCCGGTGAGACGGTCGATGCCGACGTCTACCTCATGACGGACGCGAAGCCGCGCCTGCTGCCGACGCCCGCGGGGTCGAACAGCATGCGGCTGGCGCATTCCGCGCCCGCGTCGACGCAGCTCCTCGACGACCTTCGGTCGGACCAGGACATGGGCTGGGTCCCGGACGCCGCCTGGCTGACCAAGATCGAGATCGACGGCCCGGCCAACCTCATCACCCATGACCTCGCGATCTCGCCGGACGGCGTGACGGCCCCGAGCCGTGTCGATGCCGGCTACGACCTCGTTCCGCCGACCCCCGCCGATGCCGGGATCACGACCGCGGCGCTGGTGCGGGTGCTGATGACGCTCGGGTTCGTGGGTGTCGGGATCGCGCTCATCGCGTTGCTCACCGGCCGGCGGCCGGCGACCCCCGCGGTCTGATGGCCGGGTCCTCTCCGGGCCGTCGATGACCACGCAGCGCCGGCGCGGACTTCCCGCGTCGGCGGCGCTGCTGCTCGCCGCGGGCGTCGCCTGTCTGGCGGGCGCGGCGGCGGTCACCGTGGCGGCCGCGCCGCCGGCGTCCGCGACCGACGTGGTCATCGAGATCCGCCGCTCGCACTACACGCCGACGGCGTTCACGGTGCCGGCGGGGGTCCCGATCACGATCGTGCTGCGCAACCTCGACCCGATCGACCACGAGTGGATCGTCGGCGACGAGGCGCTCCATCAGCGCCACCGCACCGGCACCGAGCCCGTCCACGACACCCGCCCGACCGAGGTCACCATCCCAGCCGGCGCGACCCGCACGACGGTCGTGACCTTCACCGCTCCGGGCACCCTCACCTACATCTGCCACCTGCCGGGCCACGAGGCGTACGGCATGACCGGCACGGTGACGATCACCCCCGGCTGATCCGCTCATCGGCCTCGCCCTGGCGTTCGCGGCACGCGAACTGCCGAGTGGCCCGCGAGGGGCCGATGCCGCGCTCGGTCGTCGATGGCGCCCAGGCCGTGCGGCGTGGCGTTCAGGCGACGAGTCGCAGCGCTCGTGCTGCGTCGGCATAGTCGCGGTACCGAGGCTCGAGTCCCGCGATCACCTCGAGCCCGACATAGCGCCTACGTCGCCCGATCTGCGAGGCTGGGTCAAGGATCACGATCGCCGACCTCCGCCCGGCGGGCGGCGCATCACCTCCCCACCATTCGTCGAAGGCTGTCGGCTGGATCGGGACACAACGAGCGGACGGTTTCGATCCGCGCTCGGAGCTCCCGGACAGGCCTCGGCGGACCAGAGCGCGGCGATCACGTGCGTCTCACTCCGCCAGCGATCGACGCCCAACCGTTCAGCGATCACATCGCCGAGGTACGCCCGTTTCGCGTTGTAGCTGCCGGCGACCTCCTGCATGTTCGGGAAGCGCGTGCGGTTCTCGATGTGCAGCAGCGCGCGTCTCTCGAGATCCCATGACACGACGTCTCCGCGGCCGGCGAACTGGAAGTGCTGGTACGGCTCGTCGATGGCCACGCGGAACTGATGCGCCCGTAGCCGCGCAGCTTCGAGCTCGCCCATCGCCGCGTGCACCAGATCGGCGGACCGGTCGGTCGCGCGCCGCCGTGTAGGCATGACGGTCGCCTCGACCCTCATCTCGAGGGCATTTGCGATCCGAACGTACGAATCGAGGGAGACATCACCGGCCGACTCCGCCTCATGCACGACGGACGGAGCGACGTCAGCCATCGCGCCGACCTGCCGCAGCGTCAAGCGCCGGAGTCTCCGCTCATCCCCGATGCCTGTGCTCAGGGCGCCGCGGATCCGACGCAATGCGTTGTCGGCTGAGCGGTCGCGGGGGGTCACGGGTCGACGCGTCACCGTGGGATCGAACCAGAAGGCGCTTAGCTGCGACTTTCGAGCGTGCGCTCGCTCGCCGCTGTTCGGTTGGGCCGACCAGATTTCGGGCCTGTGGGGGGTCGTGATCCGCTGTCGTGGCATGGAGTTCGCCGTGGGAGGCGAACTCCGCGTCGTGACGGCCCTCTTGGAGCGTTCGGAGACCTGCGCTGAGGGCGAATCTGGTCGCTTGTCCGCGAACGCGCGGCGGCGACCCAGCTCGGCGAGGTGCCGCGTGCGGCGTGCCGAACGCGGGATCGGCGGCGAGCTAGCCGTCCGGGTCGTTGAGCGGCGGGACGAGCGGCTGGCCGGTGATGAGGCGCGAGCCGCGGCCGTGGGTGATGAAGCTCCAGGCCCAGCGCACGAGCACGACGAGGCGGTTCGAGAAGCCGATGAGGTAGGCGATGTGGATCGTCAGCCACAGCGCCCACGCGAAGAACCCGCTCTGGCGCCCCAGCGGCCCCAGCCAGCCGATGTTCGTCACGCCCGCCAGCCGCCCGATGACCGCGACGTCGCCCCGGTCCTGGTAGCGGAAGGCGCCGACCGGTTCACCGGCCAGCCGTCGGCGCACGGCCTTCGCGGCGTACTTCCCCGCCTGGATGGCACCCTGTGCGACGCCCGGCACCGGCCGATCGGGTTTCCACGGCTGCACCGCCGCGTCGCCGATCACGAGGATCTCCGGATGACCCGGGACGGTGAGGTCCGGTGCCACCACCACCCGCCCCGCCCGATCCGTCGAGGCACCCACGGCATCCGCCACGACCCGCCCGAACGACGACGCCTGGACGCCCGCGGCCCAGAGCACCGTCCGCGTCCGGATGCGCTCCGGGACGGCGTCGGGCGAGGCCGTCGGGCGCAGCTCCACCCAGTCGTCGCCCACGCCGACGACCAGGGTCCCGGTGTGGACCATGACGCCCAATCGCTCCAGCTGCCGCTGGGCTGACGCCGACAGGGACGGCGGGTAGTGGACGAGTACCCGGTCGTTCGCCTCGACGAGGTGGATGGTCGCCGTCGAGGGATCGATGCGCCGGAAGTCGCGCTTCAGCGTGTCGAACGCGATCTCACCGAGCGCGCCCGCGAGCTCGACGCCCGTCGGGCCGCCGCCCACGACCACGAACATCAGCCAGGAGGCCTGGATCGCCGGGTCGGCCTCGCGCTCCGCCGCCTCGAACGCGATCAGGATCCGCCGGCGGATCTCCGTCGCATCGTCGATGGACTTGAGACCGGGCGCCATCGGGGCCCAGTCCTCGTGGCCGAAGTAGCTGTGGCGCGCGCCGGTGGCCACGATCAGGGTGTCGTACGGCACCGACCCGCCATCACCCAGCACCACCCGCCGCTCGTCGGGTGCCAGCCCCACCGCCTCACCGAGCAGGACCCGCGTGTTCTCGCTCCCGCGCAGGATCGACCGAAGCGGCTGCGCGATCTCCCCCGGCGCGAGCGCCCCGGTCGCGACCTGGTACAGCAACGGCTGGAACAGGTGGTGATTGCGCCGGTCGATCAGCGTCACCGCGACATCGGGCTCGTCACCGAGCGCCTTCGCGGCGTACAGCCCGCCGAACCCACCGCCGACGATGACGACGCGATGCCGTCCACGCGCGCTCGCCCGGCACGCTGGCGGTCCCGGCCGCCGAGGCGCCGCTCGGAGCGTCGGTCGCGATGGGCGCGGGCGCCGACTCGGTCGCGGTCACGGGCAAAGTCTAGTCGGCGACACGGGGGGTCGGGGAAAGGGGCCCGGTGGTACCGATCCGGAGGGTCGAACGGGCAGGACGGCTGCCCGTCAAGCCGTCGTTGAGTGCGCGTTGACCGCCCGGAAAGGGGTGTCGGTTAGGGTCGCCGACGACGCGCTCGGCCGGCCGGTGGACCCGTCCCCACCAGCCCCGCCGGGACGCGAGGGGAGGTCCCGATGGTCGCCGAACCCATCGCGCTCAAGGCGCACATCCCGGTCATCGTGTGCGCCGCCGACCCCCTCTCGCGTGCCGGGATCGTGAGCCAGCTCCGCAAAGCGCAGGGGTTCCTCGTGGTCTCAGAGGAGGAGGCACCCGAAGGCGCCGTGGCGCTCGTCGTGGCTGACGAGGTCGAAGCCACGGTCACGGGCCAGCTGCGAGCGCTGCGCGGTCATGGCGTCTCGCGGGTGGTGCTGCTGGTCTCGCGGGTCGACGACAAGGCGCTGCTCGCGGCGGCCGAAGCGGGTGTCACGGGCGTGGTGCGCCGCAGCGAGGCGACGCCCGGCAACCTCTCGGCGGCCATCCGCAGCGCGGCCGCGGGCGAGGGCTCGCTGCCGCCGGACCTCCTGGGCCGGCTGCTCCGCCAGGTCGGCCAGCTGCAGCGGCAGGTCCTGTCGCCGCGTGGGCTCACGCTGTCCGGTCTCACGGAGCGCGAGACGGCGGTGCTCCGGCTCCTCGCCGAGGGCCTCGACACGGCCGAGGTGGGGCGCCACCTGTTCTACTCCGAGCGCACCGTGAAGAACATCATCCACGACGTGACCTCGCGCCTCGAGCTGCGCAACCGGGCGCACGCGGTGGCGTACGCGATCCGCGAGGGGCTGATCTAGGGGCCGCCTGGCGGCGCCCGGGCCTTGCCGATGACCGCGAGCGCCTTCGTGCCGCGGTCCTCTTGGATAACGGGGCCGTCGGGCTTCCGGGCGGCGCGCGCGGTCACGGGGCGATCGCTCATCGAGGACGGCCGGTCGCTGGTCCTAGCTGCCCGGCATCTCCTCTTCCTCTTCGACCTCGTCGCGCTGGACCGGGATGGCGGCGCCATCCTGGGCGTCGCGCTGGAGCGTCTCCGTCGTCGGTGGCGCCACCGTTCGTTGTGCCGCGAGCCCGCCGACGACCTCATCCGCGCGCGCCGATGCCGCCTGCTCGAACCGATCCGACGGGTCGGACACCCGGATGCCACCCGCGGTGTCGGTCCCGTCGACCGGCCCGGCCTTCTGCTGCTGGACGTGCGTCAGCTCGTGGGCGACGTCGCGCTGGAACGTCGGGCTGCCCGGCCCGTGGCCCGACCGGAACACGATGTCGCTGCCGACGGTGTACGCGTTCGCGCCGACCGACTCGGCGGATGCCGACGCCGCGGCGTCCGTGTGGATCCGGACGTCGCCGAACGAGTCGCCGAGCGCGGACTCCATGTCCGACCGCGTGCCGCCGTCGAGAGGCTGGCCGCCGCCGGAGCCCACGACGTCATGGACCGGCGATGCCTCCTCCTCGCCCGCGAGCAGCTGGACGACCGCCGCGTTGCCGACGGTCCGCTGCAGGTGCGAGATCGAGGCGGCGTCGATCGCGCCGCCCGTGCGTGTCGCGCCGGGGGTCGCGCCCTCCCGCGCTCGGGCCGGCCTGCGTCTGGGGGTCGCGGCGCGGCGCCGCAAGGGGCGCCTCGCGTTCGAACTCGTGCATCGATCGCCTCCTGATGCCAGCATCCGCCACCACGCCGCCCGGCGACAACGCCCGAACGGGCAGAACTAGCTACCGCCCATGAGCCCGCCCGGAGGTCTGCCCGAATGGGCAGGCGCCTGGCCGGGGCCGAAGGCGTTCGCCGCTCCCCCGCATCAGCCGGTCACGAGCTCCAGATAGGAGCCGAACTCGGCCTCCACCGTCAGGTGGCCCAGCTTGCGGTACTCGCGCTCCGTGGCCCGGACGAGGTCGGCCATCTCGAGCGGACGGTCATCGGCGGCGGCGAGGATAGGCCGCCGCGACGCAGATGTTCCGGATGTTGCCGCCACTCACCTTGAAGCGTGCGGCGAGGAAGTCGAGGTCGAGGTCGCCGGCGCGTGGCAGCGTCGGCGGGAGGTGACGCTCCCACAGCCGGCGTCGGTGGTCCTCCTCGGGCATCGGGAAGTCGATGAGGGCGTCGAGGCGGCGGAGGAAGGCCTCGTCGACGTTGGATCGGAGGTTGGTGGTCAGGATCGCCAGGCCGTCGAAGCGCTCCATCCGCTGGAGGAGGTAGGCGACCTCGACGTTCGCATAGCGGTCACGGGCGTCCTTGACCTCGGAACGCTTGCCGAAGAGCGCGTCGGCCTCATCGAACAGCAGCACGCCGTTGACCCGATCCGCCTCGGTGAAGATCCGGTCGAGGTTCTTCTCGGTCTCGCCGATGTACTTGTCGACGACCGTCGAGAGGTCGATGACGTAGACGTCGAACCCGAGGTCGCCGGCGACGACCTCGGCGGACATCGTCTTGCCGGTGCCTGAGTCACCCGCGAACAGCGCCGTCACGCCGATGCCCCGCGTCCCGCCGGCGCCCATCCGCCACTCCCCGACGACGCGGTCACGGTGGCGCACCCGCGCGGTGAGCTCGCGGAGCTGCGCGCCCACGACCGGCGGCAGCACGAGGTCATCCCAGGTGACGTGCGGCTCGATCCGGCGCGCCAGGCGTTCCAGCCCGGCGGCGTTCTGGGCCCGGGCACCGGCGCTGACGTCGGCGACGGTCGTCGGTCGCGCTTCGGCGTCCGCCGCCCGCCGCGCGGCGCTCGCGGCGCGGACGATCTGGTCCGGCGTGAGCCGGAAGGCGAGGGTCGCCACCGCGGGGTCGAAGTCGGGCGGGGCGGCGCCGTCGAGCGCTTCGAGCCACAGGGCGTGGCGCGTGCCCACGGTGGGGACGGCCGCGTCGAGGATCAGCGGGGTCTCGCGCGCCCATGCGGGATCCCAGCCTCGGTCCCCGATCAGCACGACCGGACACGGTCGTTCGGCGAAGGCGCGCACGGCCACGGCGGCGCCCCGCTCGGCCAGCGCCTCCACCGGTCCCACGACCATCCCACCCCCGAGCAGCCGGGCCTCACGTCCGGCGGCGGCCGCGATCGCGACCGGGTCGTCCGTCGGGGTCAGGCGCGTCAGATCGAGCTCCACCGTCGGGCGTCCGGTGCGCGCCAGCGCGGTCCGGGCGAGCGACGCGCCCGATGCGCCGGCGCGCTCGCGCAGGTACGCGAGCGTGACGCCGGCGCCCAGCGCGCGGGCGAGCACCTCGACGTCCCCGATATCGGCCTCCCGTGTCGTCGCGACGAGTGACGCGAGGAGCGCATCGGGCGTGTCGTCGCCGAGGAGATGCGCGGTGACCCGGTCCGGCACACGGAGCGAGCGCGTCAGGGTCGGCCGGTCGGTGTCCTCCACGAGCAGCAGCCCGCCCTCGACGAGCGGCGCCAGCGGGCCCAGCCGCGCGCGGGCGGCACCGGCCGCGAGACCGCCCTCCGGATCGCACAGCTCCAACGCGAGTCCGACGCTCGCTCGCCGCCGCGACACGTCGTCGTGCAGGTAGCCGTACAGCCGCTCGAACCGCGGGTCGAGATCCGGAGCGAGCGCGATGAGGAGCAGCTCGACGTCGAGGGGCTCGAGCGCGAAGGTCCGGGCCAGGCGTCGCAGCCGCACCTCGCGGCCGGCCGCCTCGCCGGCCTCGGCGGCCTGCTCCAGCTCGCCCAGCATCGCGGCCGATGCCGCTGACGGCGGGGCCGGGACGAGCGGCCCGCGAGGCGCATCGAGCAGGGCGTCGACCTGCGGATCGCTGATGTACAGACCGCGGAAGCGGTCGCCCGGGTCGGGGTCGTCCGCGCGCCGACGATCCACGGCGGCGCGGACGCGCAGCTCGACCAGCGACAGCCGGGCGCGGAGGTACGCGAGCGACGGATCGGCGGTCAGGGCCTCGCCGACGGCGGCGGCCTCGGCGGCGGTGGCCTCGGCGGCGTCTCGACGGCGTCCCCGGCAGCCGGCGTCGAGTCGACTCGGCAGCCGGCCGCCGCCCGGCCGGCGGCCGCGCTCACGGCCGGCGGTGACCTTTGACCCGGAGCTGGACGCCGCCGCGTCCGTCCTTGGCGCCCGCGCCGCGCGGCACGATCTCCTCGGGCAGCGGTTCGAGCGGCGGCAGCTCCTGCCCGCCACGCCCACCTCGCCGGACGCCGCGTTCGGCCGCCCCGCCCGTCGAGGCGATCCCGATGTCCGGGCCCTCGAGGATCGGCGGGCCGAACGGCGCGCTGCGGGTGACCGAGACGGGCGCCGTGACCACCAGGTCCAGCGACGGCTTGAGCTCCCCGCCGAGCGCCGACCAGATGTCGGCCATGGAGCGCTCCTGGGTCGCCGGCTGACCGACATCGAGGTACACGGGCAGGTCCGTCTCGTCGAGCGACCCGCCCAGCTCGCCCGGCTTGACCATCGGGTTGCGCAGGAAGCAGACGAGCAGCGACGAGAGCAGGCGATGCTCGTCCTCGGGTCGCTGGGTCCACGCCGTGACCAGGTACGCGAGCTTGAACCGGCGCGGCGGTTGGGCGCGACCCGCGACCAGCCCATCCTTGCCACGCACGTCCTCCCAGGCCGGCACCCGCCGCTGGAGGTCCTCGCGGATGTCGTACAGGTAGAGGTCGATCGCGGGCCCGCTCCGCCGGGCGACCCAGTCCTTGGTCGGCGCCTCGAACACGAGCTCCACGGCGGACCCGTTGAGCGCGTCGCGGCGCACGAGCTTCTCGAGCAGCTGGTCGACGTCGTGGATCACGTCGCCAAGCGTCGTGGCTCACGCGCGCGAGACGCCAGCCGGGCGCGGGCATCCGTCGGGGCAGACGGCATTGCCCGAACGGGCCGATCCGCCCGCCCGACCGCGTGTCCGGTCGGTCCTTGTCCGGCCCCTCGCGCGATGCGAGCGTCGCCACGACGGGATCCCATCAGGGAAAGGGCCACGCATGCCGAACTATCTGTCGCCCGGTGTCTACGTCGAGGAGGTGGAAGCCGGGTCGCGTCCGATCGAAGGTGTCGGGACGGCGGTCGCGGCCTTCGTCGGCCTCGCGGCGCGGGGACCGGCCAACCAGCCCATCCTCGTCACCAACTGGAACCAGTTCACCCAGACGTTCGGCGAGTTCATCGAGAACTCGTATCTCGCGCACGCCGTGTACGGCTACTTCCTCAACGGCGGCGGGGCCGCGTACGTCGTGCGCGTCGGCGCGGACGGCGCGATGCCCATCGCCAAGGCGGAGCTGCCGAGCGCGGCCGACAAGACGAAGCCCGCCTTCCGGGTCGCCGCCCTCGAGGCCGGCCCCGCGGGCAACGACATCACGATCGACGTCCAGCCGTCCTCGGAGACGGCCGAGAACAGCTTCCGGCTCGTCGTGAACCGCGGCGGGAAGGCGGTCGAGACGTTCGACAACGTCACGGCCGGCAAGGGCAAGCAGAACGTCCAGACCGTGGTGAAGGCCCAGTCGAAGGTCATCGCGATCGAAGAGGTCGGGACCCTCAGCGTGCCCGACGCCGCGACGGGCATCTCGCTGTCCGGCGGCGGCGCCGCCGTGCCGGCCCGGGTCACCGCCGACGACTACGTCGGCAGCCCGGCCGACCGCACCGGCTTCGCCGGGCTCGAGGCCGTCGACGAGGTCACGATGCTCAGCGTCCCCGACCTCATGGCCGTCTACGAGCAGGGGATCATCGACCTCGAAGGCGTCCAGGCGGTCCAGCTCGCGATGCTCGCCCATTGCGAGCTCATGGGCGACCGCGTGGCCATCCTCGACGCGCCGCCAGGGCTCAATGCCCAGCAGGTCAAGGAGTGGCGGGTCGACAAGGCCGGCTACGACTCGAAGTACGCCTCGCTCTACTGGCCGTGGGTGAAGGTGTTCGACCCGCTCGCGGGCCAGGCGCGCTTCGTCCCGCCGTCCGGCCACATGGCCGGCATCTGGGCGCGCAACGACGACACCCGTGGCGTCCACAAGGCGCCCGCGAACGAGGTCATCCGCGGCGCGATCTCGCTGGAGCTCAACCTGACCAAGGCCGAGCACGACCAGCTGAATCCCGCGGGCATCAACTGCATCCGCGCGTTCCCCGGCCGCGGCATCCGCGTGTGGGGCGCCCGGACGATCTCCAGCGACCCGGCGTGGCGCTACCTCAACGTGCGGCGCCTCTTCAACTACGTCGAGGAGTCGATCTTCGAGGGCACCCAGTGGGTCGTCTTCGAGCCCAACGACCAGCGCCTGTGGGGGCGCGTGAAGCGGACGATCAACGCGTTCCTGCTGCGGGTATGGCGCGATGGCGCGCTCTTCGGCGCGACGCCCGACCAGGCGTTCTTCGTGAAGTGCGACGAGGAGAACAACCCGCCCGAGACCCGTGACGCGGGGCAGCTCATCGTCGACATCGGGATCGCCCCGGTGAAGCCGGCCGAGTTCGTGGTGTTCCGGATCGCCCAGTTCTCGGGCAGCCCGGGCGCCGAGTAGCGACGCCGCCGACCACCGTCTGATCGCCACGCACGGAGGCCCAGATGCCCACCACCGATCCGCTCCTGCAGGGGAACGTCCTGCTCGACATCGACGGCGTGGGGGTCGTCGCCAACTTCACCTCGGTCTCGGGGGTCAGCTCCGAGGTCGAGATCGTCGACAACCCGTTCGTCAACGAGCAGGGCAAGGTCACCATCGGCAAGCTCCCGGGCAAGCCCAAGACGCCGACGGTCACGTTGAAGCGTGGCCTCACCGGCGCCACCGAGATCTGGGACTGGCACACCGCGGTCATGCAGGGCACGCCGGACCGTCGCAACGGCTCGGTCATCCTCATGAACACGCTCGGTGAGGAGGTCCTTCGCTACAACTTCACCAACGCGATGGTGTCCAAGATCAGCCTGTCCGAGGGCGGCGCGACCACCTCGGGCGTCCAGATCGAGGAGGCGACCCTCGCCTGCGAGACCCTGGTCAAGGGCTAGGGGTCCCAGGAGTGACCGCCACAGCCGAGATCCCGGTCGAGCGCGGGAGCGCGAACGGCTCGGATGCCCTGCGCACCGAGTACGCGTTCGTGCTCCCTCGCGGCTATGTCGATGGGACGGGCACCGTGCATCGCGAGGGCGTCATGCGCCTCGCGACCGCACGCGACGAGATCATCCCCCAGCGCGACCCCCGGGTGCGCGAGAACGAGGCGTACCTGACGGTGCTCCTCCTGTCCCGGGTCATCACCAGGCTCGGGACGCTGAGCCAGGTGCATACCGGCGTCATCGAGGGCCTGTTCGCGAGCGATCTCGCGTTCCTCCAGGACCTCTATCGACGCGTCAACCAGGAAGGGCACACCCAGGCGGCCGTGACCTGCCCGTCGTGCAACCACCAGTTCGCGGTGGATGTGGCGGGTGAGCAGCGCCTGGGGGGATCGTGACGTACGCGACCGACCGGCTGTTCGAAGAGGTCGCGTACGTCGCCTACCACTTCCACTGGCCGATGGAGTCGATCCTCGACCTGGAGCATCCGCTCCGGCTGCGGTTCGTGGACGAGATCGGCCGGATCAACAAGCGTCTCTCCGAGGAGGAGTAGGGCGTCGTGCGCCTGCCGTGGCCGTTCGGCCGACACAGCACCGAGGATCCGTCGGCAGCCGCCGGGGCGCCGGCGGACGGCCTTGCCCCGGGAGCTGGTCCGGATACCGCCGATCCCGCGGTCGCGCCGCTCGCGCCGCCGACCGGGGCGTGGGCGCGCTTGCCCGCGATCCAGCGAACGGTCGGTGACGTGCCGGTCGTCGCGCCGGCACGGCCGTTCCTGGCCGGGGTGCCCGGGGCGCGGCCATTGCCGCCCATCGTCGAACCCCTCGGCCACGAGGTCACGCCACTGGCGCCGGCCGGTCTGATCGCCGCGCCGCCCTCGCCGGTCGCCTCGCTCACGTCGCACGCGCCGCTCACGCCACGATCGGTCCAGCGGCATGCGAGCGGGCCTGACGCCGGGGCCGGAGCGTGGACGACGTCGAGCGTCTCCGAGTCGTCGGCCTTGCCCGCCGCGCGCGATGCCGGGACCGAGCGTCCAGCTCGTCGAACGCGCCTCCGCGCCGTCCCCCGACCGGTCGATGGAGACGCCCGCGCCCATGCGGTCGCTCCCGAGCGTCGCGACGTCCGCGATCGCGAACGTCCCGACTCAGCCGCTCACGCGCGCGCCGGCGACGCTCGCCCCGGCCGTGCAGCGGATCGGGGCGGCGGCCGCGCGGTCCACCGCGCTCTCGCGCGACGAGGGGCGGGCACCCGCGACGCCGGCCGCGGCGGCGACCCCGGCCACGCCGGCTGGGTCGACCGGCCGCCGCTGGGCGGAGCATCCGGCGGACAGCGCGAGCGCCGCCTCGTCCCTCCCGGTGGCCCGTCCGCGCCCCGGCCTCGGCTCGCCGATGCCCGCGGCGCCGGCCAGCGCCGTCGAGTCGCCCCGGACGCTCCAGCGGGCGGTCGCGGCGCTCGGGATCACGCCGCCGGCATCCGCGCGTCCGGAAGCCGCGACTCTCGCGACTGCGGCCACGCCGACCGCGCCCGTGGCGCACGCGATGCCGACGGCTGCGCGCCGGGGCCTCGGGGCACCGCGCACCGAGCCTCCGGCCGACGCGTCGTCCAGCCCGACGGTCGCGCGACTCGCCGACCTGCCCAGCCTCCCGCTCGCGACCCGCCCCGCGAGCTCGACGACCCACGCCGAACCGTCCGGCGACGACGACGCCGATCCGCGGCCGCGCGCCGGACGCAAGCCCGGCGTCCGCTGGCGTCCAGCGGATGACGCCGGCCTCGCCGCCGCTCGCCGCGGCGACGCTCCCCGCGATCGCGCCGCGATCCACGACCGCGTCGGATGCGTCGTCGACGGCCACCCCGCCCGTGGTCGCGCGGACGACATCCAGCACGCGACCCATCGGTCACCCGGACCCGGCCGACCGCCGGCCAGGCGCCGCTGCGCCCGAGCGTGGTGGTGGAGCGGACATCCCGTGACGAGTCGCCGAGCGAGCCGGCCGCGGAGCGACCGTCGCCGGCGGCGATGGCCACGCCCGGCGCGACCGCGCCGGCGCCATCTCCGTGGACCCCGGACCAGGCGCTCCGCACGGTGCAGCGATCGACGGGCCCGGCCGTCCCGGCCCTCCCGCGCGGGGTCGGCGTCGCGCGCAGCCCCGGCGGCTCGGCCGGGACCACGTCGTTGCCCCTGGCCCGGATCGCGACGGCTGGCCCGGACATGCCCCACGCGACCGCCACGACGTCATCACCCGCCGGCGACCCGGTCATCCAGCGGGTCGCCGCACCGGGTCCGGCCGGCATGACCCTCACGGCGGTCCCGGTCGTCCAGCGTGAGACACCCGCCGACACGAGCCAGCCGCCGCCATCGGGCGGCGGAGCCACGGGCCGCAGCGACCGCGAGCTCGACGAGCTCGCCGAGTCCCTGTTCGGTCGCTTCCGCACCCACCTTCGTCGCGAGCTCATCCACGAGCGCGAGGCGAAGGGCCTCTCGTTCGACGCGTTCTAGACGGGCTTCGGAGGATCCATGGGCGACCCCGCACTGAACGTCACGTACAAGGTCACGCTGGACGCGTTCATCCCGCTCGGCGTGTGGACGAAGATCGACGGCCTGTCCTTCGAGTTCGACCTCAAGACGCACCGCGAGGGCGGCGTCAACGGGTACGAGCACAAGATCATCGGCCCGGCGAAGTTCGCCAACGTCCGGATGACCCGTCCGGTCGACAGCGATTCGATGCTCGTCCAGCTCTGGATCCAGAGCAACTTCGTGGCGGTCGTGCCGCAGACGATGGACATCGCCGCGCTCAACGCGGCCGGCGAGGAGATCACCTCCTGGAGCCTGATGGGCGTCGTGCCCGTGAAGTGGACGGGCCCCAGCCTCGACATCAACGGCAACGGCGTGGCCACCGAGACCCTCGAGGTGGCGTACGAGCAGATCATGGGCCTGAATGCGATGGGCGAGATGCTCGGCGCGGCCGCGGGCGCGCTCGGCGTGTCCGCCTCGATCGGGTTCTGAGGGCCGCCCGATGGCGCTGGGTGCGGTCAGTGCGGCAGGAGCGGTCGCCGGCGTCGTCGGCGACATGCTCGGCCTCACGAAGAACAAGAAGGCCCTGCTCAAGGTCGTCGAAGGCGATCCGGTCGGCGACCAGAAGCAGCTCGAGGTGATGTTCAACCCGGCGTCGTACTCGATCACCGTCGAGCAGATCGTCGTGGAGACGCCGACCGGGTCGAAGCCCAACGCCCGGCAGGAGTACCGCGGCACCAACGCGATGACCGTCGCGTTCGACCTCTTCTTCGACGAGTACAGCAAACCCAAGGGCGACGTCACGAAGCCCATCTCGACCCTGTTCGACTGGATGCGCCCGACGAAGAAGACCCAGAAGAACAAGAAGCCGGAGCCGCCCAAGATCGCCTTCCAGTGGGGCGGCAACAAGCAGCTCGAGGGCTTCCGCGGCTTCCTGACCAGCTGCACCGTCAACTACACCGTGTTCCGGATGGACGGCACGCCGGTCCGGGCCGACGTGAAGATCACGCTCAAGGGCAGCGCGCCCGACGCGCCATTCGGCAACCCGACATCGCACGCGTCGGGCAGCCAGCGGGTCCACACGGTGATCGACGGCGACACCCTCCAGTCGGTCGCCTTCACGGAGCTCGGCAAGCCCACCTACTGGCGCGCGATCGCCGAGCTCAACGGCATCGACGACCCGCTGCGCATCGCACCCGGGACCGCGCTCCTCATCCCGACGGTCGCGGACGCGGTGAAGGGCGCCTAGGCGATGCCCACCGGGACCGCGGCCCAGCGGATCATCGAGATCGACGGCTCCGAGCTGGACCCCGAGGTCGAGGCGGCGCTCGAGAGCGCGCTCGTCCTCGACCGGCTCGCGATGCCGGACATGTTCCAGCTGGTGTTCCGCGATCCGGCGCGGGACGTCCTGGCCAAGGCGGGTCTCACGATCGGCGCGGGCATCGTCATCTCGACCAGCTCGGTGGACAGCGACTCGCCCGCGGCGCTCATCGACGGCGAGGTCACCTCGATCGAGGCGGAATACGACTCCCTGGGCACGCGTGCCGTCGTCCGCGGCTACGACCGCTCACACCGCCTGGCCGCGGGGCGCCGGACCCAGACGTTCCAGAACGTGAAGTACTCCGACATCGCGCAGCAGGTCGCCGGCGACGCGGGCCTGTCGGCGGATGTCGACGACTCGGGCGGGACGCTGGAGCACGTGCTCCAGGCGAACCAGTCGGACCTCGACTTCCTCTACGGGCTGGCGAAACGGATCGGCTTCGACTGCCGGGTCGACGGCGAGAAGCTCCTGTTCAAGAAGCCCGCGACGACGTCCGGGGCGCCCGGTGCCGGCGAGTTCGAGGGCGACGATCCGACGCAGCTCATCTGGAACGACACGCTCCTCGAGTTCCGGGCGCGGATGAGCGCCGTCGGGCAGGTCAGGACGGTCAAGGTCCGCGGCTGGGATGTCGAGAAGAAGGAAGCCGTCATCGGCGAGGCCGACGTCCAGGCGACCAACGCCGAGCTGTCCATGACCAACGCGGATCTCGCCGACACCGTCCACGGCGACACGCTGGTGGTCGTCGACCATCCCGTCGAGGCGCAGGATGCGGCCGACCAGCTGGCCGCCGCGCGGGCCGAGCAGGTGGGCAGCGCCGCGTTCGAGGCGACGGCCGTCGCGATGGGCTCGCCCGCCCTGAAGTCGGGCGTGGCGGTGCACGTGAGCGGCGTCGACGAGGCGCTCGAGGGCAAGTGGGTCATCAGCAGCTCACGTCACGAGTTCGGCAACGGCCCCTATCGGACGTCGCTCGAGTTCGCGGGTCGCCAGGACCGATCGCTGAGCGGCGTCGATCACCGGCGGGACGGGGGACGGCCGGCTCGCCCATCCCCGGGTGGTCATGCGGCGGTCGTGACCGACAACGACGACCCGCCGAGCATCGGCCGTGTCCGGTGCAGTACCCGTGGCTCGCCGACGAGGCCGAGTCGTTCTGGGCGCGCGTCATGACGCCGGGCGCGGGGAAGTCGGCTACGGGATGGTGTGGATGCCCAGGTCGGCGACGAGGTGCTCGTCGCGTTCGAGCATGGGCGACGTCAGCCGCCCGATGGTGCTGGGCGGACTGTGGAACGGCCAGGACGTCATCCCGTTCCAGGTCGACGACCACCTCGATGCCGGGATCGTCACCTACTCGGCTTCGTCTCGCGGACCGGCCACCAGATCTCGTTTCTGGGAGTCGTTCGAGACGTCTCGATCCAGCTGCTCACCGAAGAACGGCGTCGATGGAGCTCGTCCTCGACGAGACGAACAAGGAGCTGCGGATCACGGCCGAGGGCAAGGTCACGGTCGAGGCGACCGGCGACATCGAGTTCAAGACCGACGGCGCGTTCAAGGTCAAGGCCAAGTCCGCGCTGTCGCTCGAGGCCGACGGCCAGGTCAAGATCAAGGGCGCCACCGTGGCGCTCAACTAGGGGCGACCGATGGCGCAGCCGCTGGTCATGGGCGACAAGGTGCAGGGACAGTGTGCGATCCACCAGATCCCGAACCCCGCCTCGGGCGCCCCACAGCCGGCCCCGCCCATGCCGTTCAGCGCGCCGCTGACGCTGGGACTCGAGCCCGACCGTGACGATCGGCGGCAAGCCGGTCGCGGTGATCGGCTCGTCCGGCTTCAACACCCCGCCGCACATCGGCCTGCATCCAGCTGATCCGTTCATGGTCCCGACCATGCAGGAGGGCAAGGTGGCCAGCGGCAGCCCGACGGTGACCGCCGGGGGCAAGCCGGTCGCCACGACGTCGTCGCAGGTCCTGATGTGCTCGGGCGCGCCCGGCAAGGCCATGCCCAGCGTCACGACCGTGACCGTGGCGTAGGAGGGGGCGATGAGCGAGGACTTCATCGGGCGCGGGTGGGGCTTCCCGTTGCGGACCGACGCGACCGGCGGCATCGCGATGGTCTCGCGCGAGCGCGAGATCGAGGAGGCGATCCGGCTGATCCTCGGGACGAGCCCCGGCGAGCGACCGATGCGTCCCGAGTTCGGCTGCCGCATCCACGAGTACGTGTTCGCGTCGGCCGACGGGTCGACGGCGAACGCGATCGCGGCCGAGGTGCGGGCCGCGCTCCAGCGATGGGAGCCCCGGATCGACGTCCACGACGTGGCGGTGACGTTCGATGCCCGGGACGACACGACCCTGTACATCGACATCCGCTATGCGATCAAGGCGACCAACGACCGGCGCAACCTCGTCTTCCCGTTCTACGTGATCCCCGGCGGCGAGTGAGTCCAGGAGACACCCGATGGCCCTGCCCGTCCCCAACCTCGACGACCGTCGCTTCCAGGACCTCGTCGACGATGCCAAGCGCCTGGTCCAGCAGCGCTGCCCGGAGTGGACCGACCACAACGTGTCCGACCCGGGGGTCACGCTCATCGAGCTGTTCGCGTGGATGACCGACCAGGTCGTGTACCGGCTCAATCGCGTCCCCGAGCGGCACTACGTGAAGTTCCTCGAGCTCATCGGCGTGACGCTGTATCCGCCCACCGCCGCCCGCACCGACGTGACGTTCTGGCTCAGCGGCCCGCAGCCGGACATCGTGCGCATCGCCGCCGGGACGCAGGTCGCGACGGTCCGCACCGAGACCGACGAGGCGATCGCGTTCGCGACGATCGAGGAGCTGCCCATCATCCCCTCGTCGCTCGCGCAGCTGGGCTCGATGATCGACGGCAAGACGTACCGCGATCACTGGACCGCGCTCGAGAAGGGCACCGGCGTGTTCGCGTTCAAGGAGGTGCCGCAGGCCGGCGACGCGCTGTACGTCGGGCTGTCCGAGGCCGTGCCGTCCAACGCGGTCAGGCTGCGCTTCCGGGCCGACATCGAGGGCGTCGGCGTCGACCCCACGAACCCGCCACTCGCGTGGGAGGCGTGGGACGGCGACTCGTGGGCGCCGTGCGAGCTCGATTCGGACACCACGGGCGGCCTCAACCGGGACGGCGACGTGGTCATCCACGTGCCGCGCGGCCATACGGCGTCGATCATCGCGAAGCAGCGGGCGGGGTGGCTGCGCGCTCGTGTGACCGACCCCATCGAGGGCCAGCCCGCGTACAGCGCGTCACCCAATATCAAGGGCCTCGCCGTCATCACCATCGGCGGCACGGTCGATGCGGTGAACGCCGACGTGGTCCGCGAGGAGGACCTGGGCGCATCCGAGGGTGTCCCCGGCCAGCGGTTCACGCTCCGCCGCCGACCCGGTCGTCCCGGGGGACGCCCCGGCGGTCCTCGAGGTCGCGGGCGACGAGGGCTGGGACGAGTGGACCCAGGTCTCGGACTTCGCGGGCTCGGGTCCCGACGACAGGCACTTCGAGCTCGACGTCGCGGAGGGCCAGGTGAAGCTGGGGCCCGCGGTGCGACTCGCCGATGGCGCGCTCCGCCGCTATGGCGCGGTGCCGCCCAAGGGTGCGCGGCTCCGGCTGCGCGAGTACCGGACCGGCGGTGGCCGGCGGGGCAACGTCGCGCCCAAGGCGCTGTCGGTGCTGAAGTCGTCGATCCCGTTCGTCGCCCGGGTGGAGAACCGCCGCCCGGCGCGCGGCGGGGTGGACGGCGAGGACGTCGAGAACGCGATGATCCGCGGGCCGATCCGCCTGCGGGCGCGCGGCCGCGCGGTCACGACGGAGGACTACGAGCAGATCGCCCGCGAGGCCGCACCCGAGGTCGCCCGAGTCCGTGCGGTGGCCGCGGGAGAGGGCGCCGACGCCGGCTCGGTCCGGGTGCTCATCGTCCCGTCGGCGGTGTCCGAGGGCGGCCGGCTGCGGTTCGAGCAGCTCGTGCCGGGCGAGGAGACGCTCCAGAAGGTCACCGACCGGCTCGACGAGTCGCGCGTCATCGGGACGCGCGCGGTCATCGAGCCACCCGTCTATCGCGGCATCACGGTCGTCGCCAGGCTCAAGGCCCGGCCGCGAGTCAATCCGACCCGGCTGCAGGCCGAGGCGCTGGGGGCGCTGTACGACTACTTCCACCCGATCACCGGCGGCCCCGAGGGCACCGGCTGGCCGTTCGGACGGCCGGTCAACGTGGGCGAGGTGTACTCGGTGCTCCAGCGGCTGCGCGGGACGGAGCTCGTCGAGGATGCCCGGCTGTTCGGTGCGGACCCGGTCACCGGGCAGCGCGGCCAGCAGACCCCGCGGCTGGAGCTGGAGCCGCATGCGCTGGTGTTCAGCTACGAGCATCAGATCCTCGTGGAGGGGGCGTGATGCGCGGGCTGATCCCCGGGCTCGTCTCGCCGCACCCGCTGCACCCGGCGCTGCCGGCGCTCTATCAGGACGACGCGTTCGCGGCGCGCTTCCTGGGTGCGCTCGATGACATCCTCGCCCCGATCTTCTCGACGCTCGACAACTTCGAGACCTACCTCGATCCGTGGCTCACGCCCGACGACTTCCTGACGTGGCTGGCGACGTGGGTGGGTATCGGGCTCGACGAGACGTGGGACGACGCGCGGCGTCGGGAGGTGGTCGCGCGGGCCGTGGAGCTGTATCGCATGCGCGGCACGGCCGCCGGGCTGGCGGCCCAGATGTCGATCCAGACGGGCGGCGAGGTCGAGATCATCGAGAACGGGGCGACGGCGTGGTCCGCCGATCCGAACTCGGAGCTGCCGGGATCGCCGGAGCCGCTGGTGGTCGTCCGCATCTCGGTGCCCGATCCGAAGACGGTGGATACGTCGCGGGTCGACGCGCTCGTCGCGGCGGCCAAGCCCGCGCACGTGCTCCATCGGGTCGAGGTCGTGAAGGGCAAGGGCGCAGCGGCGTAGTCCGGGCCGGCCGGCGCATCGGGCCCCTCGTGCATCCGATGCGGGCTACGACGAACGGGCATCCCGGCTCGGCTCGGTCGGTGCTTGGATCGGCCCGTCCGTCGTCGGCTCGTGCACGGGGTGCGTCGATCGACGGCGGAGGGCCCGGTGATCGGCCTCGCCGACCCTCCCGCGCGTCGCAGGATGCACCGGGTGCACGGGGACCTTTGTCGGGTACGCGGGTCGACCGGGTGTTGACTATGCTCACCACCGTCGAGCGAGGCTGACGAGGGGTCCAGGCACAGCGTGATCGTCTGCGGCAACTGCGGGACCAGGAACGACCCGTCCGACGCGTTCTGTGTCAACTGCGGGCAGTTCCTCGAGTGGGTCGGCCGCCCCGATGACGGCTCGGCGGATCAGCCGGCCCAGGCGGCGGATGATGCGGCCGAGCGCCAAGCCGCCGAGCCAGCGGATGACACCGCCGAGCGGGAAGCCGCCAAGGCGGCCGAACAGCAGCGCCTGGTCGCGGAGCAGGCGGAACGCGAGCGGCAAGCCGCCGCCGCCGAGGCGGAACGCGAGCGGCAAGCCGCCGAGGCCGCCGCGGACGCGGAGCGCGAGCGTCAGGCGGCGGAAGCAGCAGCCGCGGAGCAGGCGCGTCGGGATGCCGAGCGCCAGGCCGCGGAAGAGGCCGAGCGCGATCGGATAGCGGCGGAGGCTGCCGCGGCCGAGCAGGCCCGGCTCGAGGCGGAGCGCGCCGAGCAGGAGCGCCAGGCCGCCGAACAGCTCGAGCGCGAGCGGCAGGCCGCCGAGGCTGCCGCGGCTGAGCAGGCCCGGCTCGAAGCGGAGCGCGCGGAACAGGAGCGTCTGGCGGCGGAGCAGGCCGAACGGGAACGCGAGGCAGCCGATGCCGCGGAAGCCGAGCGGTCACGACTCGAGGCGGAGCGCGCCGAGCAGGAGCGCCAGGCCGCCGAACAGCTCGAGCGCGAGCGGCAGGCCGCCGAGGCTGCCGCGGCTGAGCAGGCCCGGCTTGAGGCGGAAGCGGCGGAACGCGAACGACACGCCGCCGAGGCCGCTGCGGCTGAGCAGGCTCGAGTCGATGCCGAGAAGGCCGAGCAGGAACGCCTGGCTGCCGAGGCGGCCGCGGCAGAAGCGGTGCGGCTGGAGGCGGAACGCGCCGAGCAGGAACGGCTCGAGGCCGAGCGCCAGGAGCGTGAACGTCTGGCGGCCGAACAGGCCGAGCAGGAACGCCTTGCGTCGGAGCAGATCGCAGCCGAACAGGCGCGGCTCGATGCAGAGAAGGCCGAACAAGAACGACTGGCGGCTGAGTCGGCTGCCGCTGCCGCTGCGGCCGCCGAGCAAGCCGAGCGCGAACGGCAGGAGGCAGAACGGCAGGCGCAGGAGCGGATCACCGCCGAACAGGCCGAACAGGACCGTGTCGAGGCCGAGCGGCTCGCGGCCGAGCAGGCGGCGGCCGAGCAGGCCCGACTCGATGCCGAGAAGCAGGAACAGGAACGGCTCGCCGCCGAGGCCGCGGCGGCCGAACAGGCTCGACTCGCCGCCGAACAGGCGGAGCAGGAGCGACTCGCTGCCGAGCAGACGGACCGAGAACGCCTCGAGGCCGAGCGGCTCGCGGCCGAACAGGCGGCGGCCGAGCAGGCCCGACTCGACGCCGAGAAGCAGGAACAGGAACGCCTCGCCGCCGAGGCCGCGGCAGCCGAACAGGCTCGACTCGCCGCCGAACAAGCGGAGCAGGAGCGACTCGAGCGCGAGGAGACCGAGCGAGCCGCGGCCGCCGCTGCCGCTCGCTGCCGCTGCCGCCGCGGCGACGCCGCCCCGCCGACGCGGTGGCGCCTCGAAACCGATCGCGCGGACGATCGAGGAGGTCGAGGCCGACCAGGCGGCGGCTGCAGCTTCGGCCCAGCCTCCGGCCGTCGCGCCCCAGCCGCCCATCGCGTCGCCGCCCCCGCCGCCTGCGTGGCCACCGCCGCCCGTCGCACCGGTCGGCGCTGCGACCGCGACACCACCCCCCGCCGTCACCGCCCAGCCGACGGCGGCGCGACCCGCGACGTCCACGAACGAAGCGCTGCCGCCGCCCATCGCACCCACCGCGATCCCAGCCCATCCCGCGGCAGCCGTCGCGGCGGCATCCGTCGCCGCGGCCAGCGTCGCGGCCACGGCCACCACGCCCGGCATCATCGCCGGCGCCCCGCCGCGGCTCGACCCGGATCAGCCCGGTGCGCGACGACCCGGCGAGGTGGCGCAGCCCGCGGCCCGTCAGCCGACCAGCGTCACCAGCCAGCAGCGCCCGGTGCCGCGTCAGGTCGAGCATCGCGTGGCCCAACCCGGCGACCGGATCTGCAGTAACTGCAGCGAGCCCAACGACCCCACGCGCAAGTTCTGCCGCCGCTGCGGCACGAACCTCGTGAGCGCCGCGATCGTCCCCGCGAAGCTGCCGTGGTACCGCCGGATCTTCGCGCCCCAGCCGAAACCGGCGAAGACCTATGCCGCCGGCGAACGCATCGGCTCGATGCGATCAGGCTCCGCGATGGGCGGCGCGAAGCAGGGTCTGGGCGGGGTGATCAAAGGCCGGACGATCCTCGTCGGGATCATCGGCCTCCTCGTGGGGCTCGGCCTCATCGGCTATCTCGGCCTTCCGAGCTTCAAGTCGACCGTCGACACCGCACTGGGCGGTGGCCCGCAGCAGCTCATCGGCAACATCCAGCGGATGATCAACCCGCAGCTCGAGATCATCCGGCCGAAGCCGGGCGACATCACCTCCGACGACGTCGTCGGCGACCACGCCGCGTCGCGCGTCTCCGACAAGGGCTCGAACACCGAATGGCAGGCGGCGGGTGATCAGCCCAGCCTCACGATCGCGTTCCCCGAGACGACGGACCTCAGCAACGTCATCGTCACGAGCGGCGCGGCGAAGGACTTCACGAGCCTGCGCCGGCCCGAGCAGATCCGCTTCCGTGTTCGACGACGGGACGTCGATGACGATCAGGCTCGAGGACGATCACGATCCGCAGACGTTCGATCTCAAGGCCGCGAAGATCAAGTCGGTGGTCGTGACCGTCATCTCGACGTACGGCCCCGACGACGCGCCGATGGCCCTGTCCGAGCTCGAGTTCTTCCGCCGAAAGTAGCGGTCAACCGGCCGCCAGCGCGCTCGGGGCATCGATGCCCAGCGCGGCCAGCATCCCCTCGTACTCCCGACGTTCGCGACTCGCGGCGCCCGCGTCGCCGGCCCGGTCGCGCGCCTCGATGAGCAGCCGCCACAGCGGGTCATACGTGCGGTCGATCTCGAGGCCCCGACGGCACGCGCGCACGACCTCGTCGAGCTGACCGGCGAGCAGGGCCTCCTCCGCGACCGAACGTGCCGCCTCGACGGCGGCGGCGCGATATCGCTCCCGCCGATCGACGACCCAGTCGGCCGGGCCGTCCTCCGGCAGCAGGTCGCCGGCGTGGATCTCCAGCGCCAGCCCGAACGCCGCCGCCGCGACCTCGCCGCGGGAGCGGGCCGCCCGTCCCTCGACGATCGCCCGGTCGAACCGTCCGATGTCCACCGCCTCGGGCGCGACGACCAGCCGATACGCGTCGCCATCGCGCGCCAGCAGGCGGCCCGCCTCGGCGCCGCCGGCCTCGGTCAGCGCACCCCGGAGCGCGGAGATCGCCACATGCAGGCTGCGCGCGCCGGTGGCCGCATCGGCGTCCGGCCAGAGCGCTTCGCACAGGATCTCGCGATGGACGGGCGCCCCACCGTGGATGGCCAGGAACCGCAGGACCTCACGCGCCCGCGGCTTGACCTTGTCCAGCGCGACGCGTTGCCCAGCGAGATCGAGGGCGAACCCGCCGAACGTCCGGATCCGGACGCGAGGCCCCGCGCCCGCCCTGAACGCACCGTCCGAGACCGCCGATCCATCCACCTCGGCGGCCGCGAGCACATCGGCACCCGGCAGCTCGGCCAGCGACTCCTCCGTCTCCAGCCGGCGCCGGAGGGCGAGCGGCGGGACGAGCCCGGTCTCCTGGTGGACCGCGTCGAGCAGCAGCCGGTACTCGGCGGCACGCGTCTCGTCCACGGACGCCAGCGCTCCGTACGCGAGCAGGCGACCCGCCGGCGTGCCCGTCGCGCGCGCCGTGCTCTCGGCCGCGAGCGCGGCCTCTCGCGCCTCGGGCGCACCCATGCCCGCGAGCGCATCGGCGACGAGCCCGCGCGCCCACGCCTCGAGGACCCCGGCACCCGACCGTCGGCAGATCGCGGCGGCTCGCTCCGCGGCGTGCACGCGTGCCTCCGCCGGATCCGAGCCTGCCCACGCGGTCACCAGCGCGTGGATCGCCGCCGCCCACGGATCGTCGACCTCGGACGGCGCGGGCTCGACGCGCGGTGCACCGGGATCGAGCTCGCCGAGGATCCGCGCCAGCCGGGCGAGCCACGCCTCGCCCGCGCGGTCCGCCTGCTCGCCCGCCTCGTGGAGCACGACGACACCGGTGGGCGCGCCGCCCAGGACCTGCGCGGTGCCCAGCGCGACCCGTGCGACCAGCGCGGTCCACGCTGACGACGACGACTCGCCGACCGCCGCTTCGAGATCCCGTCGTGCGTCGGCCACGTCACCGGCCACGAGCTCCAGGAGCCCTCGGGCGAGCGCCTGCGGCGCATCGGCGTGGCGACCCAGCTCGCGGACCGCGGCCAGCGGCTCACGGACGAGCGCCTGACGCATCGCTCCCGACCAGTCGGCGGGCGGGATGGCTCCGGGATCGAGCCACGCCGCGAGTGCGGAGCGCTCCCGTTGCGGGACGCGCGCGGCGCCGGACGCCCCGAATGCCGTCTCGGCGCGTGCGTACCCCTCGAGCGCCGCCTGCCATCGACCCGCCGCGCGCGCGGCGCGAGCCGCGGCGAGCGTGAGCCACGGGTCGTGCCGCACGACCGCCGGCGGGAGCGAATCGATCCACGTCGTCACCTCGCCGGCCAGGCGCTCGCCCTGCCCGCCGAGCAGCCGTCGGACCGCGGCCCAGTCCTCGGCCCGGCAGAACGCGCCCAGCGCCTCGGCCATCGCGCCGGCCGCTTCGAGCAGGGCGCCCGCCCGGGCATGCCGCTCGCGCGCGGCCGCCTCGCCCAGCTCCTCGACCAGGATCCGGTCGAGGTGCGCGCGGAGCACCTCGTGGTAGCGGTACGAGCCTTCGTCGTCGTCCAGCGCGACGGTGAAGATCTGGCGGTGTGCGAGGTCGTCGAGGATCGCCGCGCTGCCGCGCGTCCCGCGCAGCGCGTCGCACGTCGGCCCGGTGAGGCGGCCCAGGACGGACGTCTCGACGAGGAACGCCCGGAGCGACGCGGGCAGCTCGTCGAGCACGTTGCGCGCGAGGTACTCGCGAACCAGTCGCCCCGACGACCCTGCCCCGGACAGGATCCGCCGTCGGTCCTCGGGCGACTTGCCGCGCGTCGCGAGATGGAACAGTTGCAGCCCCGCGGCCCAGCCCTCGGTCCGGCGCGCGAGCGCGGCCAGATCGGCCGGCGGGACCGGGTCCCGGTAGAAGTCGCGGAACAGCCGTTCCGCCTCCCATGCCCGGAAGCGCAGGTCGTCCGGCCCGATCTCCAGCAGCTCCCCGGAGACCCGGAGCCGCGGCAGGTTGAACGACGGCGCGACGCGGGACCCGACGAGGACCGCCAACCACGGCGGCGCGTACTCCACGAACCGGCCCAGCGCCGCCTCGGCCGGCGTGCCCTCCAGGGTGTGCAGGTCGTCGACGATGAGCATCGCCGGGCTCTCGGCGCGCCGATCGAGCGCGCCCGCGGCCTCCTCGACCGTCGACCAGTCACCCGCGACGTCGGGCAGCACGCGGGTGAGGGCGGCCTCGAGGTACCGCAGGAGCGTCGCCTCGGATGCGTCCCACGTCTCGGCGCGGTACCACGCGACCGGGAGGCCCGCGCCGGCGGCCGCGAACCGGGCGAGGAGCGTGGACTTGCCGCTCCCCGCGGGCGCGACGACGAGCGTCAGCCGGTGGCGCCAGGCGGCCTCGAGCGCGCGCTCCAGACGGTCGCGCGGAAGCGCCTCGGCGGCCGGGATGCGCAGCTTGGCAGCCACGATCGGCGCCGCGTCTCCGTCGCGACCGACCCCCGAACTGGTCGTCCCGGTCTCCCGCAATCGCGTCCCCTGGGCGGCAACGACCGAGGAATCGGCTGGTCGATGCAGGCCGCTATGGTGCCACCGACGGGGCCGCCAAATCCAGCCGGTCGCGCTGTCGTCTGGGCGACGACCATCGGGTCAGCGCCATGCCGGCAGCCGGACCCAGTCGTCCTTCATCTCGACCTTCTGCAGGATCTTGCCGTCCTTCGTGGCCACCAGCACGAACTCGCCCTGGCCGCCGCGGTGGAAGGTGATGAAGTTCCCGTCGGGCGACCAGTCCGGGTCGTGGTCGGGCTGGTCGGTGATGGCCACGGCCTCGCGCGGGTTCGAGCCGTCGGGATCCATGTACCAGAGGTGGAGCGTGTCCGAGTTCCGGGTGCTCGCCCAGATGATCGTCGAGCCGTCGGGCGACCAGGCGGGGTCGACGTCGCCGATCTCCTCGTCGTCGCCGGTGAGGTTCTCCGGGTCCTTGCCGGCCGCGCTCATGACCCAGATGTCGTTGTCGCCGCTGCGGTTCGAGACGAACGCGATCCGCTTGCTGTCGGGCGACCACGTCGGACCGCGGTCGTCGATGTCGTTCGCGTTGTTCGGTGAGCTGCTTGAGCTGGCGGCTCTTGACGGTGATGGTGTAGACCTCGAGACCGCCATCGCGCCGGCTGGAGAAGGCGATCCGAAGGCCATCGGGCGACCACTCCGGAAGCCCGTCGGTCGAGCCGGCGGGCGTCAGCATCCGGTCGTTCGAGCCGTCGGCGTCGGCGATGCGCAGGCCGCCGTCCCGGACGTAGACGAACCGCGACTTGTCGGGCGACCAGGCGGCGGAGCTCGTGTTGCCGGCGGTGACGAGGATCTCGACATCGTCCGAGCCCGCCTCGAACACCCCGATGTCGCCGTTGTTCGACTGCTTGTCCGTGACCGTCACGAGGATGGACCCCGCCAGCGACGGCTCCGGCGTGGGGCTCGGCGGCGCGGACGAGGGCTCGAGCGAGCCGCTGGGCGGCGCGGACGACGCGGCGGACGATGACGGCGGGGCCGACGAGGCGGCGGTCGTCGGTTCGTCGCTCGACGGCGTCGGCGTGGCCGAGCTGGTGCCGCCGCGAAGGCCCAGGAAGACGCCGGCCGCGACGACCACGACCACGACTGCGGCGATCCCGCCGAGGACCGCCCGGGGGATGCCGCCACCGCTGGACGCCGTGGGTGCCGGGGGTGGCATCCCTGCCCCGCCGGCGCCGAACCCGGCCGCCCCACCGGCTGCCAGCTCGTTCGCGCAGTTCTTGCAGAAGACGCGCTCGGGCTCGTTGGGTGTCCCGCACACGCGGCAGATGACGGCGTTCGGGATGGGCGGCTGCGGGGTGAGCGGCTGGGTCGGGATCGGGTCCGGCGCCGGACCGGGGTCCGGCCCCGGGATCGGCTTCGGCTGCGTCGACGTCTCGTCGGGCGCCGCCTCACCGCTCCACTCGAGGAACGACCCACAGTTGCCGCAGAACTGCGCCCCGACCTCGTTCTGCGTCCCGCAGACCTTGCAGACGATCACGTCGCCTCCGCCCCCCGTGTCAGCCGTCTCGACCGCCGCAGTGTAGCGGCACCCCTTGGGCCGTTCGCTAGACTGCTCGCTCGTGGGCGTCGTCGCGAGCCTGGTGCCGACCACCGTCACCGTCCAGCCGGGGGGCCAGGCGGTCGTCTTGCTGCGCCTGCGGAACACCGGCTCGATCGTCGACCGGTTCGACGTCACGGTCGTCGGCCCCACGGCCGGCTGGGCGCGCGTCGATCCCCCGTCCCTGTCGCTGTTCCCGGGCGCCGAGGGCGAGACCCGGATCGTGTTCGCGCCGCCGCGGGCGTCCGAGCCACGCGCCGGGACGCTGCCGTTCGGCATCCGCGTCGCGCCCGAGGCGGATCCGCGCGGCGGGACCGTCGAGGAGGGTCGGGTCACCGTCGAGCCGTTCACCGACGTCGGCGCGACCATCGTCCCGCAGACCTCGCGGGGCAGCCGCGTCGGCAGGCACGAGGTCGTCGTCGACAACCGCGGCAATGCCCCGGTCGCCGTCGACATGCTGCCCAGCGATCCGGATCGGTTGCTGTCGTTCGCGATCCCGAATGCCGCTCCATCGCCGGCCGGCGGTGTCCGCTTCTCGGTGGCACCCGCGGACCGCGGCTACCTCGCGCTGACCGCTCGACCCGTCGAGTCGTTCCTCACCGGCGACAAGCGGACGCTGCCATTCACCGTCGACGTCAAGGCGGGCGAGCAGCCGCCGATCCAGCTGCGCGCGTCCCTCGTCCAGGGACCTGTCCTCCCGTCGTGGCTCCTGCCGGCGGGCGGACTGGTCGTCGCCGGCGTGCTCGCACTCGCCTTCCTGCCCGGGCTCCTGGGCTCCGGAACGCCTCGGCCGGACTCCACCGACCTCACGATCACGCCCACGCCGCTCATCACCGAGGCGCCGACGCCGGAGCCCACGCCGAGCCCGACACCGGAGCCCACCGAGGCGCCACCCGTCACCCCCAAGCCGCAGACGGCCCAGACCTCCACGATCCAGTTCCGCGGTCTGGGCATGGAGGACCCGCTATCGGAGGGCACGGGCAACCCGACGCTCGCGTTCCGGAGCGAGGGCCCGGGCGACGTCATCGTGAAGCTCGACCGGATCACGACGGGCAGTGCGGGCATCCGGGTGTGCCTCAAGCCCGGCGGCTGCAAGACCCTCAAGGCTCAGGGCGACGTCGCGCAGGCCCGATCCGATGACGACGGCGCGGTCGAGTGGACCGTCACGGTCGACGTCGCCCAGAAGGACTCGATCCCCACGGTCGACCTGACGGTCAGCTTCCCGTCGAACGACCCGCAGCTGACGTTCTCGGACGATGCGATGTTCAGCGGCGACGCATCGACATCCGGGTTCACGACGCTGATGACACCGCTCAAGGCCGGGCCGCTCGAGATGAGCGCCGACTTCAATGGGAGCGGCGTGCAGTGGCGCTCGAAGCTCCAGAACATCACCCAGAACGGGTCGACCCAGTGGTCACAGGAGCAGGCGACGGGCTTCGATGGCTCGCTGTCGCTCACTCCGGCGGGCCTCGCGCCGCAGACCACCTACCTCTTCGACTGGGTCGGGACGGCCAGTCTCGACGGCAACCGGGTCAGCTATTCGGCGACGATCGCCTGGCCGTGACCCGAGGCGGGGTGCGGCGTCGGGACCGCTACTTGTCGCGTTCGCCGCTCAGGACGGCCTGCGCCGCCGCGAGTCGCGCGACCGGCACCCGGAACGGGGAGCACGACACGTAGTCGAGGCCGATGCGCTCGCACTTGGCGATCGACTCGGGGTCGCCGCCGTGCTCGCCGCAGATGCCCAGCTCCAGGTCCGGCTTGGTCGAGCGGCCCTTGTCCACGGCCGTCTTCATCAGCCCGGCCACCGCGTCGTCGAGGGTCTGGAACGGGTTCACCGGGAGGATCTTGTCCTCGACGTACTTGAGCAGGAAGCCGCCCTCGGCGTCGTCGCGGCTGTAGCCGAACGTCATCTGCGTGAGGTCGTTGGTGCCGAAGCTGAAGAAGTCGGCCTCGCGCGCGATCTCGTCGGCGGTGAGGGCGCCACGCGGCACCTCGATCATCGTCCCGAACTTGTAGTCGACGTCCACGCCGCCGGCGGCCGCCTGGACGGCCTTGGCCTCGGTCTCGAGGAGCGCCCGCGTCGCGGCCAGCTCGTTCACGTGGCCGACGAGCGGGATCATGATCTTCGCGATCGGATGGCCGCCCTCGCGCTTCACCGCGATCTGGGCGTTGAGGATCGCCCGGGTCTGGATCTTCACGAAGTCGGGGAACATCAGCCCGAGGCGGCAGCCCCGGAGCCCGAGCATCGGGTTCTGCTCGTGCAGTGCCCGGATCGTCGCGAGGAGCTCGCGATCCTCGTCCGAGGCGCCGCCGGCGGCGTCGGCCTTGGTGACCTTGACCAGCTGCTCCTCGAGGTTGGGCAGGAACTCATGGAGCGGCGGATCGATGAGCCGGATGACGACGGGCAGCCCGTCCATCGCCCGGAAGATGCCCTCGAAGTCGCCCTGCTGCAGCGTCTCGAGACGGCCCATCGCGGTGTCGAAGGTGGCGATGACCTCGGTCTCTTCCGGCGAGACCGTCTCGCCCGCGGCGAGCTTCGCCTTGGCGCGCGTCGCGCGTCCGGCGACGAGGATCGCGCCCCGGACGATCTCGAGCCGGTCGCCCTCGCGGAACATGTGCTCGGTCCGGCACAGGCCGATGCCCTGCGCGCCGTAGCTGCGGGCCTGGGCGGCCTCCTCGGGCTTGTCGGCGTTGGTCCAGACACCCATGCGGCGGATCCCGTCGGCCCAGCCCAGGATCCGCTGCAGCTCGGGCTGGTCCTCGAAGCGCGCCTCGACCGTCGGCAGCGCGCCCTGGTAGAGCGCACCGCTGGTGCCGTCGAGCGAGACCCAGTCGCCCTCCTTGAACGTCTGGCCCGTGACCTGGCACGTGGCGCCCTTGGCCTTGTAGTCGACCAGCAGGTCGCTCGAACCCGCGACGCACGGCTTGCCGATCTGGCGGGCGACGACCGCGGCATGTGAGGTGGCGCCGCCGCGCGCGGTGATGATCCCCTGGCTCACGGCCATGCCGTGGAAGTCGTCGGGCGAGGTCTCGACCCGGACGAGGATGACCTTCTCACCGCGGTTGACCCATTCGACGGCGTCATCGGCATCGAACACCGCGCGGCCGACCGCGGCGCCGGGCGAGGCGTTGAGCCCGTTGACGATCTTCGTGGCGCCCTTGAGCGCTCCCGGGTCGAACGTCGCGCGCAGCAGCTGGTCGACGTGCCCAGGCTCGATGCGGCTGACGGCCTCTTCCTTGGAGATCAGCCCATCGTTCACCATGTCGACCGCGACCCGCACCGCCGCTGCCGCGGTCCGCTTGGCGGACCGGGTCTGGAGCATGTACAGGCGGCCCTTCTCGACCGTGAACTCGAGGTCCTGGACGTCGCGGTAGTGCTGCTCCAGGCGCTGACCGATATCCACGAAGTCGTCGTAGACCTGCGGCCACCGGTCGCGCATCCCGGCGATCTCGATGGGCGTGCGGATGCCCGCGACGACGTCCTCGCCCTGCGCGTTCGGCAGGAACTCACCCTGGAGCTCGCGGCGGCCGTCGATCGTGTTGCGCGTGAAGGCGACGCCGGTGCCCGAGTCGTCGCCCATGTTCCCGAACACCATCGTCACGACGTTGACGGCCGTGCCCAGGTCGTCGGCGATCTTGTTGAACTTGCGGTAGTCCCGGGCGCGCTGGCCGAACCAGCTCGCGAAGACGGCCTTGATCGCGAGGTCCAGCTGCTCGTACGGGTCGGTCGGGAAGTCGCGGCCGGTGTCCTGCTTGACGATGGCCGTGAACTCGTCGACCAGCGCCTTGAGGTCGTCGACCGTGAGGTCCGTGTCCTGGGCCTTCGCTCCGTGCGTCGCCTTGCGCTCCTCCAGGACGTGGTCGAACCGCTCGCCCTTCACGTCCATCACGATCCGGCCGAACATCTGGATGAAGCGCCGGTAGGCGTCCCAGCCGAACCGCTCGTTGCCCGTGAGCGCGATGAGGCCCTGCAGCGTCTGCTCGTTGAGCCCGAGGTTGAGGACCGTGTCCATCATCCCGGGCATCGAGAACTTGGCGCCGGAGCGCACGCTCACGAGGAGCGGGTTGGAGGCGTCGCCGAAGCCCTTGCCGCTGCGCCGCTCGACCTCGCGCATCGCCTCCAGCACGTCGTCCCACAGGCCCGCCGGCAGCTGCTCACCGGCGGCGAAGTAGTCGTTGCACGCCTCGGTCGTGATCGTGAAGCCGGGCGGGGTGGGCAGGCCCGCCTTGGTCATCTCGGCGAGGCCCGAGCCCTTGCCGCCGAGGAGGTCCTTCATCCCGCCGTCGCCCTCGGCCGTGCCGTCGCCCCACGCGTAGATGTAGCGCTTGGCGGCCTTGTGGGCACGCTCGGTGGACGGTCGGGCGAGGGTCTCGGCCATGGGGGACTCCTGGGCGCTGCGAACGCGGGCGGCACCCGCGTGGGACGATCTGGGACGGTCCGATTGTACGCGCGAGGCTCCTTCGGGCCGCGTGGGATGGCCGCCGCGCGCGGCGCCGGCAGGACGTCGAGGGGACGCAGGCGCGACGGCAGCGGCGTAAGGTCACGCTGGAGTTGACTCGCGGACGTCGACCATCGTGTCGGCGGCCGCGAGCGGGGAAGGCACCATGGATCCGGCGCCGCAACGCCGCCGCCATCGCCGCACCGCATGGACGGTGGGGCTGGTGGCGGCGCTGGCGCTACAGGTCGGCGCAGCTGGCGGCGCGAGCGCCCACCCCCTGGTCGCGGATGGTGTCGATCCGCCTCCCGATGCGACCGTCTATCCCGGCTACTGCCGCTACTCCAGCGACTACCTCGCGAATGCCGACCGCCTGCTGGCCGACCGCTACCGGCTATCGCCGCACCCGATCGTCCGCCTTCCTCACGACCTCCGCTGGAACGAGGATCCGCTCCACGACCGGAACTGGCAGTTCCAGTTCCATGCGCTGCGCTATGTCCTCGACCTCTTCGCCGCGTGGCACCGCACGGGCCGCGTCGCGTACCGGGATCGAGCGGTCTTCCTCCTCCGCGACTGGGCACGCGACAACCCGCGCTTCGGCGCGCCGTCTCCGTTCTCGTGGAACGACCACTCGACGGCGCTCCGGGCGGTGGTCTACGCGTGCGCCGCCGACCTCCTGCCGATGACCACGTGGCTCCGCACGGCGCTCGTCCTGCACGGCCGGACCCTGGCCGATCCGAGGTTCTACGTGCGTCTCGGCAACCACGCGCTCAACCAGTCGGTGGGACTCCTCGAGGTGGGCCGCGTCCTGGGTCGCGCCGACTGGATGCGGCTGGCGCGTGATCGCCTCTCGGCGCTCGTCGTGCGGAGCGTCGACCCGCAGGGCGTCTCGAACGAGCAATCGGTCTTCTACCAGGACTACAACTTCGTCCGCTACCGGCGCGCCCAGGATCGACTTCGGGCCGTCGGACTCCAGCCCGGCCCGGGGTTCGCGCGTGTGGCCCTCATGCCGCGCTTCCTCGCGCTCGCGACGCTCCCGAACGGGCAGTACGAGATGCTCGGCGACACGGAGGCGACCCTGCTGCGCGCCTATCCGGGCACGTGGGCCGAGTTCGTCGCGACGGCCGGATCACGCGGGCCGAAGCCGCCAGCGGTGATGGCCTTTGCGGACGGCTACCTGTTCGCCAGGTCCGGTTGGGGCGAGGACCGCGCCTTCGCCGACGAGACGTTCCTGTCCGTCCGCTGGGGTGACGCGCCGCGGACCGCGCATGGCCATCCCGACGGGACCGCCGTGACGCTCTACGGCTGGGGGACCCGACTGCTCGTCGATCCCGGCAAGTGGACGTTCAACCACGACGCGTGGCGGACGTACTTCACGAGCCGGCGCGCGCATGACGTCGTCACGGTCGACGGGCTGGCATGGCGGCGATCCGCACCGACCGTGCGCCTGTCGCGGACGCAGACCAGCGGGTTCGTCGACGTGCGTCTTGCCACGGACGGCTACGCCGGCGTCCACCAGGTCCGACGGGTGACCTGGTCGCGACGGCTCGACTACCTGCTGGTCGAGGATCGATCCAGCTCGACCACACCGCGCACGTTCCGGCAGCTCTGGCATCTCGTCGAGCGGTCGGCACCCACGGTCGCTCGTGCGACCGTCGTCACGCACCGGCCGCGCGGCAACGTCCTCATCCGGCAGCTCGTCGGCGCGCCGTCGCTGCGGCTCGTCACCGGCCGGACGGACCCGATCCAGGGCTGGATCTCCTACCACTACGCGACGAAGGTGGCCGCTCCTGTCGTCGAGGCGATCCAGCGCGGGTCACGCGCGACGTATCTCACGCTGATCGTGCCGGCGCGGGTGCGCCCGCGGTGCGCGTGTCGGACCTCCGCTCGACCTCGCGGGGCTACGCCGTGACGATCACGATCGGCGGACGATCGGAGCGGGTCGTGGCGGCGGGCTCGAAGATCACCATCACGCCCGTCGGCTGAGCCGATCCCGGGGCGCGGTGCGGACGCCCACCGTCGAGCCACCGGGAAGCCTCGGCGCCGTCCCTCCCGGCCCCTACACTTCGGCCATGACCGAAGTCGTCATCGACGAGCGGGTGATCCAGCCCGACGACGAGCGCTACAACGCCAGCCTCATCCGGCGCGACGATCAGCACGAGTCGCTCGCGACGTTCTGGGTGAAGTTCGACCAGGAGCCCACGCCGTTCGAGTCCGGTCAGTACATGACCATCGGCGTGATGGTCGACGGCAAGATCGCTCAGCGGCCGTATTCCGTCGCGTCATCGCCGGCCGCAGCCGGGGACACGGGCTACGAGATGTACGTGCGCCTCGTGAACGGCGGCCTGTTCACCCCGCTGCTGTGGCGCCTGCCGATCGGCCACCGGATGCGGATGATCGGCCCGAAGGGCAAGTTCATGCTCGAGCCGGGCGACGAGCGGACGCACCTGTTCATCTCGACCGGCACCGGCAATGCGCCGTTCATCTCGATGATGAAGCGCTGCCTCGAGCAGGGCGCGCCCCGCAAGACGGTGTTCGTGAACGGCGTGTCGTACGCTCGTGACCTGGGCTATCGCGACCTGGTCGAGGGCTGGCAGGCGTCGGGCGAGTACCCGGTGATCTACGAGCCGACGGTGTCCCGTCCGAAGGATCCGAGCAACGCCGGCTGGACGGGGCGCGTCGGCCGAACGGAGGCGGTCCTCGCCGACATCCTCGACGACCACCGCCTGACGCCCGACGATTGCATCGCGTACATCTGCGGCAACCCGGACATGATCCTCGCCGCAGAAGCGCTCATGGCCGAGCGCGGCTTCCCCGAGGAGCAGGTCCGCAAGGAGCTGTACTGGCCGAAGGGCAAGGAACCGACCGGCGAGTGATCACGGGACCGGGCCGACCCAGAGTGAGAAGCCCGCGAGCCGGGCAGCTTCCTCGGTCGATGCCGAGGCGTCCGCCGAGGTAGCGAACGCGACGGTCACGAGGCCGGGTCGGAAGTCTGTCAGACGGAAGCGGATGCGCTCGCCTCGCTGCAGGAGCCGTGGCGTCCCGTCGCGGTCCTCCCACCCCCGCAGGACCCCGCCGTCGCATACGGCGGGATCGACGCCCAGGGGCACCGACAGGTCCACGAGCCGCGCCGGATTGCCGTTCCACGGCGGGTCGGTGACGACCGACCGACCCGGAGACCCCAGGCGGAACGACCACGCCGTCGCCAGCGCGGTCGCCAGGCCGTCGAGCTCCAGCGGCGTGACGTCCACGGATGACGACCGCCAATGGCATGGATCCGGGTGGAGCGTCCGGATCGACCAGGCCTCGATCGAGGCCGACGCATCCGGCGCGGCGAGACCGTGGGTCGTCCCCAGCCAGCCGTCCGGCGCGGACAGCGAGAAGACGAACCGCTCCGTCAGGGGCACAGCGGTCGCCGATGCCCCCGCCGCATAGAGCGGGATCGCGAGTTCCGCATGCCCGCCGAGCACCGTCGCCGGGCCGGATCGGCTCGAAGGACGGAGGCGGCTCTGGCGAGCTCGCGTCCGGCACGGGGGTGGCGGCCGGTGGGACGATCGGCGCGTCCGCACCGAGGCGCATGGACGCAACGACCGTGTGCGCCGTGTCGACGTCGGCCGCTGCGCTCCCCGGCGGGACGACGACGACCACCACGAGCCGCACGTCATCGACCATGACGATGGACAGGTCGGCACGCTCACCGGGCCAGAGGCCGAAGCCGTTGGGAAGGCCCCACAGCTGGTAGGGAGCGTCGTCGGGGTGCGTCGTGCAGGCGGCCGGGCCGGCGGGGGCGACCACCGATACGCCGTTCGCCGGTCGTCGGTCGATGACGGATCCGCCCACTGCCGTCGCGTCTACCGACGCGAGCGCGGCGATGGCCGTCGCCAGATCCGAGGCGCCTGGTCCGACGTTCGGGCGCAGTCCCTTGTTCGGGTCACAGGCATCGCGATAGACGCCGTCGACGACCGTCATCATCACCTGGGGACCCACCGCGGCGTCACGGCCCACGACCACCAGCGCGTCCGCCGATTCGGACGCGGCCCAGCCGGCTGGCACGGCGAACGAGACCCGGGTCGCGAATGGCGCGTCGACGACGTACGTCCCCGGATCGAGCTCGCCCGTCCGGGGTAACGCATGCGGCGGCCCGGGGAGGCGCACGAGGCCCGTCGCGCCGACCCCTGCGATGAGTCCTCCGGCGAGCGCCGTCACCAGCGCCGCCGCGAGCAGCAGCCGGGCCCATCGCCGATCGGGCAGCGCGTGGGTCACCACCGTCGGTCGCCGCTGTCGCGTCGCCGGGACCTCGGCCATCACCGCCGACCAGACGCGGTCGGGCAACATCGGCGGCGACTCATCGAGCCACGACCGCAGGGTCCGCTCTTCGCGGTCCGTGATCAGCGCGTGATCGGTGATCATCCGGTCACCGCCCTCCCGGGCTCCCGGGCATCCGCGTCGAGCGCGGCTCGCAGGCCGCGCAGCGCGAGGTGGAGACGCGACCGGACCGTGCCGGGCGGGATCGCAAGGATCTCGGCGACCCGATCGAGCGGCAGGTCGACGTAGTAGTGCAGCACGATCACCGCCCGCTGGTCGATGGACAGGCGCCGGAAGCCACGCTCGAGCTCGTCCCGGGCGATGACCACCCCGGACGCATCGGCTTCGATGGCGGGCGCGAGGTCGATCACGCGGAGGTTCGGGTTGGCTGCGCGCTCACGCTTGCCCTCCGCATAGCAGGTCCGGACGAGGACCCGGTACGCCCATGCCTCGAACGTCGAGGGGTCGCGGAGCTGCGGCAGGTCGCGCCAGATGGCGACCAGCGCGCGCTGCGTCGCGTCGTCCGCGAGGTCCAGGTCCCGCAGGATCCGTCGCGCCACCCCGTGGAGGCGGCCACCGACCAGCGCGACGAGGTCGCCGAAGGCCTCCTCGTCGCCATGCTGGGCCCGCAGGACGAGCGCACGTTCCATGGTGTCCCGTATCGGGGGCTCTGAGCCGCCGTCCGGTTCATTCTTCCTGCCGGGCGTCGTGTCCTGGCTGAACGCCCTCGTCCGTCGCGGGCGAGGGATCAGGCGGCGACAGGCTCCGCCATCGCGACCCCCGCGGCCCGGGCATCGGCGGCGAACGCCTCGACGGCCTCGTCGCCCTGCGTCGCATCGCGCATGAGCCCCATGACCCGCGATACGCCGACGCTCCGCGTATCGCCCGAGCAGGTCGACCCGCTGCTGCCCCGCGTCTGCCGCACGCCGGGCGAGCGCCACCACAGATGGACCGACACCGGCAGGGTCGCGGGATCCCGGCCGATCTCCTCGCAGCGGGACGCGATGACCGGCAGTGCCTCGGCGACGTCCTCCGGCGACATGCCGTCCACGTTCAGCTCGTCGGCATGCTTCGCGGCGAGGCGCCACGTCACGTTCTGGCCGTTCCCGCCGACCATGATCGGCACCCGCGGCTGCTGGAGCGGCTTGGGCAGGTTGATGGCGTCGGCGACGTGCGCGTACGTGCCCTGGAACGTCGCGTGGCCCTTGCCCGGCTCGAGCATCCGGGTGATGACCTCGAGGTGGTCGGCAAGGGCGGCGAGCCGTTCGCGCGTCTCGGGGAACCCGTACCCGTACGCCAGCCACTCGTCGCGCTTCCAGCCCGCGCCGATGCCGAGCTCCATGCGGCCGCCCGAGATGACGTCCATCGTCGCGATCATCTTGGCCGTGAGCGCGGGGTTGCGGAACGCGGTGCAGATGACGATGTGCCCGAGGCGGACACGGGACGTCGACGCGGCCAGCGCGGACAGGGACGTGAACGACTCGAACGTCAGCTCATCGGTCGGCCGCGGCACCGTCTGGAAGTGGTCGTACAGCCAGATCGACTCGAAACCCAGGCGCTCCGCGAGCTGCGCGACCTCGACCGTCCGGAGCCACGCCGCGCGGGGCTCCCACCCGTCATAGTCCCCGGTCCAGCCCTGGGGAACGACCAGTCCGACACGCACGGCGACTCCTTCCCGCCGGCGCTCCGCGGTCCGCCGGCCACTGGGCGTGATTCTCGCCCAAGCGTGACCGTGCGGCATCGCGGTCAGGGTCCGTTGACCAGCCCCGTCGTATCGACCACCTCGAAGTCCGAGCCATGGAAGCGGTCCAGCTCGTGCATCTCGTCGTCGTCGAACCGCGCGTCGGAGACACCGGTCACGTACCACGGCGAGCCGTTGTCGGCGAGGATCATCCCGTAGTGCTGCAGCGCGACCGCGATCGTCTTCGCGTGCGCCGACAGCCCCGTCAGGTTCGCCGTGGACTTGAGGCGCACACGGAGTCCCATCGGCGGGTACTGCGTCCCGCTCAGGTCGGACGCCTGGTGGCGGGCCGGGTAGAGGTAGGTGTTGCGCGTCTCGTCGGTCGTGAACCGGAGCGCGTGGTCGATCTCGCCCGCCGCGACCTCGTCGTACCGGATGAGGCCCGGCAGGATCGGCAGGCCGGCCGCATCGGCGGAGGTCCAGCCGGCGGGCCGCAGGTCGTTCGAGCGGAGATCGAAGATCGCCCCTGATCCGGCCTTCCAGTGGCCGCTCGTGTCCTTGCGCGCGAGGTACAGCTCGTAGAGGACGCACGCGTCCTTGTCGACCAGGAGGATGTGCCGGTCGCCGCTCTCCACGCCGTTGCCCTCGCGCCGGACGTTCGCCGGGATCGGATACGGGCCGGCGTCCGACTCGTCGGGCCAGGTGAACGCGACGCTGACACGCGGGGTGGCGGAGTCGACGACGTTGTACGGGATCCCGTAGCCCGCGAACGACCCGAAGTCCATGTGCAGGCCATTCGACGTCCCGATGGTCGAGATCAGCGTCCCGGAGTTCGAGGCGACCGGGCGGTCGTCGATCCGGATGTTCCAGACGTTCGTGGTCGGCAGGATCGGGCAGTCGGCGGCATCGGACAGTCGCGGTGACCCGTCCGTCGGCGGCAGCTCCTCGCCGTCGGGCGTGCCGTCGCCGTCGGTGTCGGGATCGGTCGGGTCGGTGCCGATCGACAGCTCCGCGACGTTCGAGAGCCCGTCGCCATCGGCGTCCTCGGCGCCATCCCGGGTGCCGTCGCCGTCCGTGTCGGCGATCCGCGGATGCGTGCCCAGGAGCTGCTCGGCGAGGTTCGGCAGCCCGTCCGCGTCGGGATCCTCGAGCCCATCCCCGATCCCGTCGGCGTCGCTGTCGGCCGTGCGCGGCCTCGTCTGGGCCCGGAACTCGGTCCGGTTCCAGAGCTGGTCGACGTCCGGATCCTCCTGGTCGTCCCGCGTCCCGTCGCCATCGGTATCGGCGATCCGGGGCATCGTCGACGCGGTCTGCTCCTGGAGGTTCGTGAGCCCGTCGCCGTCCGGATCCTCGGCGCCGTCCCGGGTGCCATCGCCATCGGTGTCGGCGATCCGGGGATGCGTGCCGGCGCGGAACTCCCAGATGGTCATCAAGCCGTCGGCGTCCGTGTCCTCCCACGGGTCGGCGACGTGATCGCCGTCGGAGTCCTTCTTCCGCGGATGCATCACGGCGATCTGCTCCTGACGGTTGGTCAGGCCGTCGCCGTCGAGGTCCTCCGCGTCGTCGCGGATGCCGTCGCCGTCGGTATCGGCGCGAGTCGGGCTCGTGAGGCTCTTCTGCGTCTCGAAGGCGTCCGACAGGCCGTCGTGATCACGGTCCGCCGTGGCCGCCAGGGCCGCCGCCGGGGCCAGGGCGAGTCCGAGGGCCAGGGCGAACGTGACGGTCCCCGCCACGGCGAGTCGAGCGCGAGACGTTCGAGCGGCGATCGGCATGCCGTCATCGTCAGGGTGCCGGGCGGCAGCGGCAACGGTCGCGGCCAGCCCTTCGTCATGGGTCGTTGGTCCGTTTCGGTGCGCCGGGGCACGAGACCTAGGGGCGGGACGCCGCCAGACGCTCGCCGATCCAGCGCCGCACGCCCTCGAGCGGCACGCGTTCCTGGGTCATCGAGTCTCGATCCCGGATCGTCACCGCCCGATCGTCGATCGTGTCGACGTCGACGGTCACGCACCAGGGCGTCCCGATCTCGTCCTGACGGCGATACAGCTTGCCGATGGCCGCGGTGTCGTCGTACACGGCGAGGACGTCCTTCGCGAGGTCCGCGCGCAGCTGGTGCGCCAGCTCGACGATGTCGGCGCGCTTCTTGAGCAGCGGCAGCACCGCGACCTTGTACGGCGCGAGCTCCGGATGGAGCCCAAGGACGACCCGCTTCTCGCCGCGCACCTCCTCCTCGCGGTAACCGTCGATGAGGAACGTGAACGCCGCCCGGTCCGCGCCCGCGGCCGTCTCGACGATCCAGGGGATGAAGTGCTCCTCGGTCGCCGGGTCGAAGTACTCGAGGTTCTCGCCCGTCGCCTTGGCATGCGAGCCGAGATCGAAATCGCCCCGGTTGTGGATGCCCTCCAGCTCCTTCCAGCCGAACGGGAAGCGGTACTCGACGTCGATGGCCTTCTTCGCGTAGTGCGCCAGCTCGTCGGGGGCGTGCTCGCGGAAGCGGAGGCGCGACGGGGTCACGCCGTACGCCTCATACCAGGCGCGGCGTCGGGGCAGCCACTCGTCGAACGCCTGGGTCGCCGCCTCGCCGGGGCGGACGAAGTACTGCATCTCCATCTGCTCGAACTCGCGCATCCGGAACACGAAGTTGCCGGGCGAGATCTCGTTCCGGAACGACTTCCCGATCTGGGCGATGCCGAACGGGATCTTCTTGCGCGACGCCTGCTGGACGTTCTTGAAGTTGACGTACGAGCCCTGCGCGGTCTCGGGGCGGAAATAGACGATCGACGCGTCATCCTCGACCGGCCCCATGTGCGACGTGAACATCAGGTTGAACCGGCGGGGCGCGGAGAGCGGGCCGCCGTCGACCGGGCACTTGAGGCCGAGACGCTCGACGATCGTCGGATCCAGGAGGTCCGTCGCCGACAGGTCCTCCGCGCCCGGCAGCTCGTCGAGACGGAACCGCCGGTGGTCGGTCGCGCACTCCACGAGGGGATCGGAGAACGAGCCGACGTGCCCGGACGTCACCCAGACCTGGGGGTGCATCAGGATCCCGGCGTCCAGCCCGACGATGTCCTCGCGCTCCTGGATCATCGCTCGCCACCAGGCGCGCTTGACGTTGTTCTTGAGCTCGACACCGAGCGGCCCGTAGTCCCACACGGCGTTGATGCCGCCGTAGATCTCGCTCGACGGGAAGATGAAGCCGCGCCGCTTCGACAGCGAGACGATGGTCTCGAGGTTGGCGACGGCGGGCGCCACGCTGTCCGGGTCGTGGGCGGACTCGGGGGACGGATCGGGGGAGGTCACGGGAGGCTCCGCTGGGCGACCGGCCGTGGAAGGGACGGGCGCGAGGCTCGTGGGACGGGCGGCAAGGCTAGCAGACGGCCTGTCCGACCCGCGGCGTCACGCTCGAGCCGGCAGGACCTCGCCCAGCAGCCGGACGACGTTCTCGCCCATGACGGCGCGGATGGCCGGCTCGTCGAGGCCGGCGTCGAGGAGCGCCTGGGTCAGCGAGCCCGTCTCGGACGCGTCGAACGGCACGGGGACCGCGCCATCCCAGTCCGAGCCCAGCGCGACATGCTCCGCGCCGACGAGGTCGACCGCGTCGCGGATCGCGCGCGCGACGTCGGCGGTGGTCGAGCCGCACGTGACGGTGTCCCAGAACCCGATCCCCAGGACGCCGCCGGTCGCGGCGACGCCCAGCGCCTCCGCGTCGGTCAGGTTGCGGCCGTTGTCGCACGTCCGGCGCAGGCCCGTGTGCGAGGCGAGGACGGGCCGCGTGGCGGCGGCCAGGATGTCCGCGATCGTCGCGTGCGACGCGTGCGCGATGTCGATGAGGACGCCGTTCGCCTCACAGCGCTCGACCCACTCCCGGCCGAGGGTCGTCAGGCCACCCTTGCCGACGCCGTGCGCCGACCCGCCGATCTCCGTATCGAAGAAGTGCGCGGGCGAGATCATCCGGTAGCCCGAGGCGGCGAACACCTCGACGTTCGCGCAGTCGCCCTCGAGGCACTGGGCGCCCTCGATCGCGAGCATCGCGGCGCACAGCGTCGGGTCGGCGGCACGCGCGGCACGGAACGCCTCGAGGTCCTCCCGCGACTCGATGAGCCGGAGGCGGCCCTCCGAGCGGGCCGCGAACGCATGTGCCCGCGCGGCCTGGTGGAGGGCGCGTTCGCGCAGGCTGCGCCAGGTCCGCACCGGCCAGCCGCTGGCCATCGCGACCAGCGTCACGTCATCGCTGCCGTCGTCGTTCCGGTCGAGGTTGAGGTGGCGCGGGCTCTTGGTCGTGACCGCGAGGACCTGGAGGGCGACGTTCCCTTCGACCATCCGCGGCACGTCCGAGTGGCCACGGTCGCCGCGCACGAGGAGGTCCCGGCCCCAGAGGAGCGTGTCGGCGTGGAGATCGGCGATGAACAGCGTCGCGTGGAGCGCCGCGGCGTCCGGTGTCGGTGGCGGGGGCGCCGGGCGTCCCAGCGGGTTCAGCCGCCGTTCGGTGCGGCCGACGAGCCAGCCACCGACCGGACGCGCCGCCAGCGCCCCGGCCGCGGCCACGCCCGCTGTCGACACCCGCCGAGACGGCGGCGAGCCCCGCGGCCCGACGCCGCCTCACCCGCCGCGGACCTTCGTCGGGCGGATCCGGACCGGGTGCGGGTAGGCCGAGCTGAAGTACTCGGGCGTCCAGTCGTAGTCCTTCAGCCAGTCGCCGTACTTGGCGAGGTACGCGGGGTGGTCCTTCCCGCGCGGCCCGTCCTCGTCGAACCGCGCCTCGCCGTCGATCGAGACGATGTCACCGCCCGACCCGTCGTCCGAGAAGTGGAACGACACCTTGGGGTTCGCCTGGAGATTGGCGTTCCGGATGGCGCCCGCCTGCGAGTACATGAGGATCTCGCCGGCGTCGGGCTCCCACAGGAACCAGATGGGCATCGACTGCGGCTGCCCATCGGCGGCAACGGTCGTGAGCCAGGCGATCCGGTCGGTCGCCAGTCGTTCCAGCGCTCGCGCGCCGATCTTCGTCGCGGGGTCGATGGCCATCGCGCCCTCCTCGTGGTCGGCCGGGATGGTACCTGCCGGCCGCCTCGGGACGCCGCGTCGGGGGCTCAGGACGCGGCCTTCTCCGCCCGGGCGTCGAGCTCCGCCTGCGTCTCCAGCTCCGTCTCGAACGCGGTGAGGTCGACCGGCTCGCCGGTGTACGCCGACGCCTGCAGCGTGAACAGCCGCGCGTACCGCCCGCCGAGGCGCATGAGCGTGTCGTGCGTCCCCTCCTCCACCAGCCGGCCGTGCTCGAAGAACAGGATCCGGTCCGCCTGCCGGACGGTCGAGAAGCGGTGCGAGATGTAGACCGCGGTCCGCCCCTCGGCCAGCCGGCGGAGCCGGGCGAACAGCTCGAACTCGGCCTGGGCATCGAGCGCGGACGTGGGTTCGTCGAGCACGAGGATCACGGCATCGCGCATGAACGCGCGGCCGAGCGCCACCTTCTGCCACTCGCCACCGGACAGCTCGACGCCGCCATCGAACCACTTGCCGAGCGGCGTGTCATACCCCTCGGACAGGCGCTCCAGCAGGGCATCGGCGCCACCCCGCTCGGCCGCCGCCTCGACCGCCTCGCGATCGCCGATCGACGACAGCTCGCCGAGCCCGATGTTCTCGGCGGCCGTCGCCTGGTACGACACGAAGTCCTGGAACATCGCCCCGATCAGGGAGCGCACCTCCGTCGGGTCGAGGTCCTGGAGGTCGACGCCGTCGAGCAGGATCCGTCCCTCGCTCGGGTCGTAGAGGCGGCACAGGAGCTTGATGAGCGTCGACTTCCCCGCCCCGTTGCGTCCGACGACGGCGACCGTCTCACCCGGCTCGATCCGCAGGGACACGTCGTGCAGCGCCTCCTCGCCCGAGCCCGGGTAGCGGAACGACACGTGCTCGAACTCGATGGCGCCGCGGACGGGTCGGACCACCGGCGTGCGGCCCTCGCGCGGCTTGTCGATGCCGGGCTCGGTGGCCAGGAACTCGACCAGGTCGTTCAGATACAGGTTGTGCTCGTACATCGAGCTGAACCCGCCGAGCAGCCCCTGGACCGAGCTCTGGACGCTGGCCGCCGCCTGGGTGAACAGCGTCAGGTCGCCGATCGTGAGCCGGCCGGTGATCGCCTGCAGGGCGACGTAGAGATAGGTCAGTGAGCCGACCAGCGTGGTGACCGACGACCACACGAAGCCCACGAGATAGCGCGAGACGACGAGCTTCCGCAGCCGCCCCTGGTACACCCGCGACAGCTGGCCGAACCGGTCGATGAAGTACTCGCCCAGGCCGAACAGCTTGACCTCCTTGGCGTACGTGTCGGTCGTCACGAGCGTCGTCAGGTAGTCCATCCGGCGGCGGAGCGGCGACGCCCAGCGGGCGAGGTTGTAGCCGCGCCAGCCATAGCGCGTGTCGGCGATGAACGCGGGCAACGGCGCGACGAACGCGACGACCGCGAGGACCGGCGACAGCCCGATGAGCAGGAACACCATCGACCCGAACGTGATCGCCGTCTGGATCAGGCCGAACACGCCGCTGACCATCATCAGCGGCCGGACGGCGGCTCCCTGATGCGCCCGCCGGAGCAGGTCGTACGAGGCGGAGTCCTCGAAGAACGCGAGGTCCAGCAGCGACGCGTGGTCCATCACCTGGAGCTGGATCGTGAGCGTGACCCGCTCCTGGAGCAGCTGCTGGGCGATGTTCCGCATCGTCGACAGGAACTGGTTCAGCGCGAAGATCAGGAACTGCACGAACACGAGCGCGACGACCACGCCGACGGGCGAGATCATCACCTCGCCCACGATCGGGAGGGTGCGCGGCACGGCGACAGAGGCCGCGTTGCCCACCTGGACGGCCGCGACGACATCGTCGATGAGCAGCTTCGAGACGTACGCCGTGAGCGCGGGCGTGATGCCGCCGATGACCGTCGCCGACGCGAGGGCCAGGGTCAGCGGCGGGCTGGACGACCACACGAGGCCGATGACGCGCGGCACGGCCGCGAGCGTCCCGGTGACCGCGCGCCGGATCGCGGCGCGGCGGCCGCCCTCGAGCGGTTCCTGCTCGGGCTCGGGAAGGTCGGGGTCGCCGGTCAGCCCGGAGTGGCGGCCCTGGCTGAACTCGTTGCCCTTGCCGCGGCCACCCCCGCGTCGAGGCGGACCCAGATGCTGATAGAACATGCCGTTATCGACGGTCCGCGATCATCGGGCCGATCTGCGGCGTTGGCGCGTGCGGTGCTCGCTTACGCACGCTGCGGGTGCGCGCGCTCCGCTCCTCCTGCGGCCGCCTTCGCATCTCAGCCCGCTGATCGCGGAAGGACGGCTCATCGGCGGTCCGCGGGCGAGTGACGCGGCCGATCTGGGCGTGGCGCTCGCGGACCTCGTCGAGGAATGCGAGCGAGCGGGCGTCGCGCTCGAGGGAGATCCGCAGGAAGTCGCGCAGCGACGCCTCGACCTCGCGTTCCGTCTGCTCGGCCAGCCGGAGCGATGCGAGCGCCTCGATGTCCAGGCGCTGGTACGCCTTGAGCAGCTTGAGCGCCTCCAGGCTGAGGCCGGCCCGCCCGGACGGCGGTCCCGGACACCGCTCGCACAGCACGCCGCCCAGCGGCGGGACCCAGCGGAATGACTCGGTGACCTCGAGCACCCGGTCGCACTCGACGCACCGGTCGACCTCGGGACGGACGCCGAGCTCGTCGGCCAGGTGCATCTCGAACCAGCGGGCGACGCGCCCCGGCGCCATGCCGGCGTCGAGCAGCTCGTACGCGCGGTGGAGCAGCATGTAGATGGGCTCCGCCTCGTGGCGCTCCTCGAGTGACCGGTCCGCGAGCTCCGCGAGGTACCACGCGGTCGCGGCACCCTCGAGCGAGTCGCGCATCCGGAGCCACGCCTGCCCGACCCGGACCTCGGTGACGACATCGAAGGTCCGCCCATGCGCGAGCGCCACCCGCAGCTCCGCGAACGGCTCCAGCGACCCGCCCAGGCGCGACGTGGGCCGGCGGATCCCCTTGGCGATCGCCTTGAGCTTGCCGTGCGCCGGCGTGATGAGCGTCATCACCCGGTCGGCCTCACCCAGGTCGAACCGGGACAGGACGATCGCATCGGTGACGTAACGGCGCGGGACGGGCATCGGACCTCGCGACGGTATCACCCGCTCGCGGCGAGCACGAAAAGACGCCGGGCGGGGGACGCGTCCGCCCGGGCGTCCACTGCCCGGTGCGTCGGTACGCCCGATCCGGATGACCCCAGGGCGGGCCACGTGGTGCGTGCACGCACCACCCACGGCACGTTGACGTCCGGCCGATGCGAGCGGACGATCGTCTGCCGATGGCGACGAACGACGCGACGAGCAGCCTTGGCGTCCGCGCACTCGATGCGGACGAGCTCCCCGCCTGGCTCGAGCTTGACGCGACGCCCCTGGACGACCCGCTCGCGGTCCGGCTGCGGGACGCATGGGCCGACGGGCGGGGTGGTCCCGACCGCACGTTCCTGCTCGAACGCGGTGGCGTGGCCGTGGGCCGCGTCGCGTACATCGCCGAGCCGGCCGCGTCCTCACGCCTCGACTTCCTGGAGGCGTCGGTCGTCGGGCTGTGGCTTCCCTGGGCCGACGCCGACGCCGACCCGGACGTCACGACGCTGGGCGCGCGGCTGGTGCGCGACTCGATCGCCGCCCTGCCCGCGTCGATCGCCGCGGTCGACGCCTATGCCAACCCCGTCCTCGCGCCGTATGCCGCTGAGCGGCGGGCCGCGTTCGAGGCCGCCGGCATGCCGCTGTTCCAGGAGAAGCTCGGGTTCGAATGGCGGGCCGACGCGCCGCCGACCACGCCGCCCCAGCGCCGCCTGACGTTCCGGCCGGGCACGGAGGTCGGCGATGACGTCCTCACCGGAGTGATGGACCGCACGACCCAGGGCACGCTCGACCGCCAGGACCGCTACTACGCCGCGCTGGTCCCGCCGGGTGCGTGGGGGCGCGAGATGCTGGCGTACCGGACCGCGGACGACGAGCCCGACTGGCTGGTCGCCTTCGATCCCGCCGGGCAGCCGGTCGGGCATGCGCTGCTCGGCGAGTTCGACGAAGGGCGCGGCACGATCTCGCACATCGGGGTCGTCCCCGAGGCGCGTGGTCGCGGCTATGTCCATGAGCTCCTCGCGGAGATCAACGACCACGCGCGGCGGCGCGGATTCGGGGCCGTCCTGTCCGACTGCGACACGCTCAACCCGCCGATGCACGCCGCGATGGAGCGCGCCGGCCACCACGCGGCGAACACCGCGTGGCATGTCTGGCACTACCGCGTGGAGCGCTGACCGGGTCGATCTCGCTACTTTGGGGGTGCACGTTTGCCGGAAAACCCGCTACACTGGCCGGACATGACGACGCTGCGGGACCTCGACCTGGGCGAGCTGATCGCGGACACGGAGCACGAGATCCTTCGTGTCCTGCAGCTCCACGACGACAGCGTCAGCGGTGCGTACGAGCAGATCCGCTACCACCTCGGGCTCGACGGCGCGGATGGGCCACGCGGCAAGCGGATGCGGCCGCTCCTCGGGCTCCTCGCGTACATGTCCATCGCGGGCGACCACGAGCGCGCGCTGCCGGGCGCGGCGGCGGTGGAGCTGGGCCACAACTTCAGCCTCGTCCACGACGACATCGAGGACAACGACACCGAGCGCCACCACCGGCCCACGCTGTGGACGGTCCACGGCATCCCGCAGGCGATCAACACCGGCGACCTCCTGTTCAGCCTGTCGCGGATCGCGCTCCATCGACTGTCCGATCTCGGGTTCTCGGACTCGAAGGTCCTGCGGTTGATGAAGCTCTACGACCGGACGTGCGTCGCGCTGTGCGAGGGCCAGTACCTCGACATCGCGAGCTCGGCGTCGGACCGCCCCATGTCCGTCGAGCTGTACTTCGAGATGATCGGCCGCAAGACCGCTGCGCTGATCGCCGCCTCGATCGAGGCCGGCGCGCTGCTCGCCACCGATGACGATGACGTGGTCGATCGCTACCGCCGGTTCGGCTGGGCGCTCGGGCTCGCATTCCAGCTGAACGACGACCTGCTGGGCATCTGGGGCGACGAGCGCACGACCGGCAAGGAGCCGACCGACGTCGCCCGGCGCAAGAAGACCCTGCCCGTGCTGTACGCGTTCGAGCACGCGGGCCCGGAGGATCGCGAGCGCCTCGCCGAGCTGGCCGCGCTCGGGTCCCCGACCCGCGACGACGTCCGCGAGATCGTCGCCATCCTCGACCGCTCCGGCGCGCAGGACTACACCCGGGCGCAGGCCCGCCGGCAGCGCGACGAGGCACTCGCCGAGCTCGACGGGATGGGCGTGGGCGACGACGTGGCGCGCGAGAAGCTGCGCGGGATCATCCTGAGCGTCATCACCGCCTGACCCGCATCAGCACCGGCACGGGCGGACGCCCGACCGGCGTGCATCCCATGCGTCCAGCGACGAAGCGGCCGCTGCCGACCGTGGTCGAGCGCCGCTCGCGACGCGCTCCGCCGTCAGCGCGTGCACGGGATGCGCCGGCGGGCGATGGACCGGCCTCGAGGACCCGCTAACGCCGACCACCGGTCGCCACCTTCGGCGCAGGACGCACCCGATGCACGACGGCCTGAGCCGAGGCGGTCGGGCGCGGCGGCCTCAACGCGGTCGGCGGAACAGGAACAGCCCGAAGCCCATCGCCTCGCGCCGCCAGCGTGCGTAGGTGTCACGCATGAACGCGGCGCGCTCGAGGAACGGTCCACGGTCCGGATCGTCGCGTGCCGCATCCTCGGCGGCCCAGCGCTCGATCGCGCCGGCGTAGGCGTCCTCGTAGGCGTCCCACTCGGGCTCGGTCGCGAGCAGCGAACCCAGCGGCTCGAGCCCGAGACCCGTCCCGGTGGCGATCGTGGCGGCGACGTCGACCATCTCGTCCTCGCCGATCCCGAACTCGCCTTCTTCGGCCTCGGTGAGCGGCCGGCGCAGGTACCCCTCGCCCACGAGCACGAGTCCGCCCGGCCGTGCGACACCGCTGAGCGTCTCGAGCGTCTCGCGCCGCCCGCCGAACACGCCGCTGGCGCCGATGCACGATGCCAGGTCGGCGGCGTCACCGGGGAGTGGCGCCGTCCCGGTCCCGATCTCGCCCTCGCGAAGGTCGACGAGCTCCGCGACCTTCGCTGCGCGTCGCCGCCTCGCGTCCTGCCGCGAGGAACCACGGGTTCCGGTCGATGCCCAACCCGCTCACCGCCGCGCCGGTGTGCGAGCTCGACGAGCAGCGCCGCCTTGCCGCACGCGACGTCGAACGCGATGCCGTCGCGCCGGACGGGCAGGTCATCGACGAACGCCGCGAGCGTCGACTCGTCGAACGGGCCGAGCACGCGGCGGTCGCGATGGGCGATCGTCGTGAAGCGCAGCGGATGCCCGGGCGGCGGGAATGGATCGAGGGCCGGCGTCACGATGCGGGCCACGCGCGTCGAAGCCAGGCAGCACCGCCGACCACCGCGACGATCGCCAGCCCGGCGAGCACGACCTGGGCCGCAGGCCACACGGCCTCGGCGAGCCCCGCCTCGAACCTGCGCGACCCAGGCGCATCCAGGGCCTCGCGTGCGGCCGCGAGCGTCGGCCACGGGACCTCGGCGTCGTAGATGGGCTGGAGCTCGTCGTCCTTCGACAGGCCCCACGCGGGCGAGAGGACCAGCCCCTGCGTGTGCACGCCGAGCGCGATGAGCATCCGCGTCCCGACCGACCCGGTGAACAGGTCGTGGCAGACGCCGGCAGCCTGGGTCGGGCGTTCGAGCCGGATGACGCTCGCGGACACCCCGCGCAGCTCCTCCTCGACGCCCAGGACGATCGAGCGCGGCTGTTCGGCGAGCCGCCCCGACCGCTGGATGACCTTCACGACGAGGATCGGCCCGGGATGGGCCAGGAGCGCATCCGCGCCCACCGGATCCGCGCCGGAGCAGGCCATCGCGGGCACGGGTCGGGCGAGGCCGGCCACGCCGACCAGGGCCAGGGCGAGGAGCATCGCGGCCGGCGCGCCGATCCCTCGGGCACGGCCGCGGCGCATCACCGCTCCTCGTCGTCCGTCGCGGACTCGTCGTTCACGGGCCGTTGGCGCACGACCAGGACCTTGCCGACGCGCCGGCCATCGGTCGACTCGACCGTCAGCCGCAGGCCGTCGACGTGGACCTCGTCGCCGGGCGATGGGACGCCGCCGACGCGGTGGTACACGAGGCCGCCCACCGTGTCGTACTCGTCCTCATCCTCGAGGGTCAGGTTCGCGAGATCGAACAGCTCGAGGAGGTCGTCGACCGCGGCCCGGCCATCGACCCGCGCCTCGTCGTCGGACAGCTTCACGACGAGCGGCTCTTCGACGTCGTACTCGTCCTGGATCTCGCCCACGATCTCCTCGAGCAGGTCCTCGATCGTGAGCAGGCCGGCGGTACCGCCGTACTCGTCGAGGACGATCGCGATGTGGACCTTCCGTCGCTGGAACTCGTGGAGCAGGTCGTCGATGGTCATCGACTCCGGCACGAACACGGGCGTCCGCAGCAGTGATCGCAGCGCGGGACGCTCGCCGCCTTGCTTGAGGAACGGCAGGAGGTCCTTCGCATAGAGGATGCCCACGATGTCGTCGACCGACGTCTCGTAGATCGGGAGCCGCGAGTGGCCCTGCTCGACGAACACGTCGATCGCCTCGTCGAAGCCGGCCGTGGCGGGCAGCGCCACGATCGCGATGCGCGGCGTCATCACCTCGTGCAGGCGCCGGTCGCCGAGCTCGATGACCGCGTTGATCATCTGCTCCTCCTCGGCCTCCAGGACGCCCTGCTCGCCGCCGCGCTCGACGATGAGCCGCAGCTCCTCGGCCGAGATCGACTGTTCCGCCGTCACGCTGGCGCCGAAGAGGCGGGCGATGGCCTTGGTCGCGCCGGTCAGGAACAGGATGACCGGCGACAGGATCCGCGCGAGCAGGTCGACCGGGCCGGACAGGACGATGGCGAAGCGCTCGGCGTTGGCGAGCGCGAGGGTCTTCGGGACGAGCTCGGCGAACAGGATCGTGAACAGCGCGAGGATGACCGTGACGACGACGAGCGCCAGGGTCTTCGCGTTGTCCTCGCTGAAGCCGGCGCCCGCCAGGAGCCCGGCGAGCTGGTCGCTGAGGCTCACGGCGGCGTAGGCGGAGGCGAAGAAGCCGATGACCGTCAGCCCGAGCTGCGAGACCGCGAGGAAGCGGCCGGGCTCGTCGAGCAGGCGGCGGACCCGGCGCGCCCCGGACGCGCCTTCCTCGACGAGCTGGTCGATGCGGCTGCGCCGGACCGACACCAGCGCGATCTCGGCCGCGACGAAGAAGCCTTCCAGGAGCGTCAGGATGGCGATGATGATGATCTCGCCGATCGGGAGGTTCATCGCGCGGCCGACCCGTCGTCGCCGGCGCTCGGTCCCGCGGGTGGAGGCGCCTCGTCCGTGTCCGCCGGCTTCCGCACCTCGCGGATCCGGGCCGGGACACCGACCGCGAGCTTGCCCGGCGGGATGTCCTTCGTGACGACCGCGCCGGCACCCGTCCGGGCGTCGTCACCGACCGTGAGTGGCGCGCGGAGCATCGTGTCGACGCCCAGGAAGACCCGCTCGCCGATCGTCGTCCGGTGCTTCTTCACGCCGTCGTAGTTCGCGGTGATGGTGCCCGCCCCGACGTTCGTCCCGGCACCCACCTGTGAATCGCCGAGGTAGCTCATGTGGTGCTGCTTCACGCCGGGCCCGAGCGTGCTGTTCTTGAGCTCGGCGAAATTGCCGATCTCGGCGTGCTCGCCGACCACCGAGCCGGGGCGCAGATGGCTGAACGGGCCGACGGTCGCGCCGTCGCGGACCTCGGAGCGCTCGATGACGCTCGCCCAGATCCGGCAGCCCTTGCCGATCGTGCTGTCGTGGACCTGGGAGCCGGTGGCGATGACGGTGCCTTCGCCGACGGTGGTGTGGCCGCGGAGGACGACGTTCGGTTCGAGGACCACGTCCTCGGCAAGCTCCACCGCGTGGTCGAGGTAGACCGTCGACGGGTCGTGCATCGTCACCCCGGCCAGCATCCAGCGCTCGTTGAGCTCGACGCGCAGGTCCCATTCGGCCCGGGCGAGCTGGGCACGGTCGTTGATGCCCAGCAGGCGGCCGTCGTCCTCGACCTCCACCGCCGCGACGATCCGCCCGTCGGCGCGGGCGGCCTCGATGAGCGCGGTCAGGTACAGCTCGCCCGTCATCTCGCTCGGTCGCAGGTCGGCGATGGCCTGGCGGAGCCACGAGGCGTCGAACGCGTAGAGGCCCGCGTTGATCTCGTTGATCGCGCGTTCGTCGTCCTCGGCGTCCTTCTCCTCGACGACGCGCTCGACGCCGCCCGCGTCGTTGCGCAGCACCCGGCCGAGGCCGGCCGGGTCGATGGCGTCGACGATGGTGATCGCGATCGCCGCGTGGTCGAGGCGGCGCTCGGCGAGGAGATCGATGAGCAGGTCCTCGCGCAGGAGCGGCACGTCGCCGTTGAGGACGAGGATCTCCTCGATCGCGTCGGGAACGTGCTCGAGGGCCACGCGCAGGGCGGCGCCGGTGCCGTTCGGCTTCGGCTGCAGCGCGTAGTCGACGTCATCACCGAACGCGTCGCGGATGCCCGCGGTGGCTGGGCTGGTCACCACGACCGGCCGGGAATCGGTGGCCGCGCGAGCCGCGTCGACCACGTACGCGAGCATCGGCCGTCCGAGCAGCGGGTGCAGGAGCTTGGGGGTCCGTGACCGCATGCGCGTGCCGAGGCCCGCGGCGAGCACGACCGCAAGGGTCCGCCCGATGGGCGGCTGCGGACTTGAGGGGGTCACGGGAGGCGGCGTCGTGGGCAGGTGGCTGGCGGGGCCGCTGGGGCGCCGCCGTCGCCGGACGTCGTCGAAAGGATGGTCATGGGATGGGCGGCGAATCGTAGGGTGGGCTGGAACGGGGTGTCAATCGAGGCCGCTCCGCACCCGTTCCCGCTCGTCGCCTGGGCATCGCGCTTCAGCGGCCGCGGACGGCGATGGCTTCGATCTCGACGACCGCACCCTTCGGCAGCGCCGCGACCGCGAACGTCGAGCGGGCGGGCGGCGGGTCCGGCATGTGCGTCCCGTAGATCCCGTTGACGGTGGCGAAGTCGTCGATGTCGGCCAGGAAGATGGTGGTCTTCACGACATCGGCGAAGCCCAGACCCGCCGCGTCGAGCACCGCGCTGAGGTTCTTCAGGGCGCGCTCGGCCTGCGCCTCGATGCCGCCGTCGACGAGGTTGCCGGTCGCGGGGTCGAGACCGATCTGGCCCGAGCAGAACACCAGGTCGCCGACGCCGATCGCCTGGCTGTACGGGCCGACGGCGGCGGGCGCGCCCGTGGTCGTGATCGCCTGGCGGGTCATCGGGCACTCCCTTCAGCAGCGGACGGGTCGGGCTCACGGAACGTCGTCGCCGTCACGAACGGGTCGCCGTCCGCGAGTCGCGGGATCGTCCCCTCGCCGATCGCCGCGCGGACGGCCGCCGCGGCCGCCTCGGCCTCGGTCAGCGAAGGATAGAGCGCCCAGTGGGTGGGCCCGGAGCCCGACAGGCCCACAGGCCGGCCCGTGACCCGCCGCAGCGCGCGACGGAACGGCACGAGCTCGGGTACGACCGCGTCCGCGGCGGGCTGGAGATCGTTCGCCGAGGCGAGGACCGACGCCCGCACGAGGAGGTCATGGGCGGTCAGGCCCGTCCGCAGCTCGGACGGCGAGATGCTCCGACGCCAGCCGCGCCGCGCCACCGAGGCCACGGATGCCGGCGGCGTACGCCGCGAACACGCTCGGCGTCGGGATCGGGACGGCCGGCGTCACCAGCAATAGCCCCGGCGCGGCGCCCCCAGCGCGGATCCACGGCAACGGCGTCACGCGCTCGCCGCGTCCCTCGACGAGCGCCGGGCCGCCCGCGAGGAAGAACGGGACGTCGGACCCGAGGGCCGCGGCCGTGGCGAGGCGCGCATCGCCGGTGAGCTCCGCGCCCCACGCCTCGAGCGCCGCGTCGAGTGCCGCGGCCGCATCGCTGGAGCCGCCCGCCAGGCCCGCCGCCACGGGGATCCGCTTGTCGACGCGGGCGGCGAGCGGCGGCGCCGGCCCGACGCCGGCCCACCCGGCACCGACGGCTCGCCTCGCGGCCGCGAACGCGCGCAGGATCAGGTCGTCGTCGAGCGGACCGGCGTCGAACCCCGTCCGGTGGAGCGAATCCCGCGTGGCGGACGGCGCGACCGCGACCGACAGCCGATCCGCGAGCGCCAGCGGGACCATCACCGAGTGCAGCTCGTGGAACCCGTCGTCCCGGCGGCCGACGACCGCGAGCGACAGATTGAGCTTCGCCGGAGCCAGCCGGACCACCGGTGTCAGGCGCCGGAGCGGGTCCTCGGTCACGGACGCGGTGGCGGCAGCGGCCCGAGCGCCTCGAGCAACCGGATCCACTCCCCCACCGCCAGGGTCTGCGGCCGCCGGTCGGACGTGATGGCGACCTCGTCGAGCGCGCGCTCGATGCGCTCGGGTGCGACGCCCGTCAGCTGTCGCCGCAGCACGTTCCGCAGCATCTTCCGCCGCTCGCGGAAGCCCGCCTGGACGAGCCGCCACAGGTCGTCTTCCATCGCGGGCTCGAGGCGGTCCAGCTCGTCGTACGGCTCCAGCACGATCACGGCCGACTCGACCTCCGGCGCCGGCTCGAAGGCCTCGCGCGGCACGCGGAAGGCGATCCGGACGCGCGCGTGGTACTGGACGAACACGCTGAGGTACGACAGCCCGCCGGGCTCGGCGGCGATCCGCTCGGCGACCTCGCGCTGGACCATCAGCACGAGCCGGCGCGCACGCGGGGGTCCGCCGAGGAGCCGATGGAGCGTCGGCGAAGTCACGTGGTACGGGAGGTTGGCGACCACGTCGTAGGGCGGCTCGACGAGGTGGACGAGGTCCTGGTCGAGGGCGTCGCCGGCGATCAACCGAAGCCGCCCGTCCTCGAGCTCCCCGGCGAAGCGGCCCTGCAGCTGCTCGACCATCCGGTCGTCGAGCTCGACCGCGGTCACCCGTGCGCCCGCCTCGAGGAGCCCGCCGGTCAGGACGCCCAGCCCGGGCCCGATCTCGAGCACACGCTCGTCGCGCGCCGGGTCGGCTTCCGCGAGGATGCCTTCGAGCACGTCGACATCGACCAGGAAGTTCTGCGACAGCCGGTGCCGGGGTCGCAGCCCGGCCTCCCGGAGCGTCCGCCGGACCGCGAGGGCGTCGAGCCGCGGTCGCGTGGGCGACGGGACGTCCGGGACGCGGCTCACGCGGCAGTCACGAGCCGTCGCCGGCGCGAGCGAGCGGCAGCGACGGTTTCGCGTCGAGCTCCGTGCCCGCCCGCACACCGGCCTCGAACCGCCAGGCCCCGGCGGCGCCGATCATCGCGCCGTTGTCGGTACAGAGCGCCGGCCGAGGGACGATGAGCGGCACGCCGAGCGCCTCGGCCTCGCCCGCCAGGCGTGTCCGCAGGGCGCTGTTCGCGGCCACGCCGCCGCCCAGGACGATCCCCCGGGCGCCCAGCCGCCGCGCAGCACGCACCGTCTTCGTGACCAGCACGTCGACCACGGAATCCTGGAAGCCCCAGGCGAGCTCGGCGGTGACGGGCGCCGGCAACGGCTCGGCAGGATCGGGGACGCGCTCGTCGACGCGCGCCTGGTCGACGATGCGACGCGCCGCGGTCTTGAGCCCCGAGAAGCTGAAGTCATCCGTGTCCGGCAGCCACGCTCGCGGGAAGACGCGATCGTGCGCGGCGGCGTCATCGGCGGCCCTGGAGATCGCGGGCCCGCCCGGATAGCCCAAGCCGAGCAGTCGGCCGACCTTGTCGAACGCCTCGCCGGCCGCGTCGTCGACGGTCGCGCCGAGGAAGCGATAGGTGAGGTGATCGCGCATCTCGACGAGGAACGTGTGGCCGCCCGACACGACGAGCGCGACCAGGGGGAACGGCGGCGGCTCCCGCTCCTCGGCCGGATCGAGCAGCCACGCCGCGTAGACGTGTCCCTCGAGGTGGTTCACCGGGATCAACGGCTTGTCGTGGACCCAGGCGAGCGTCTTCGCGAAGTTGATGCCGACGAGCAGGGACCCGGCCAGCCCGGGACCGTACGTGACCGCGATGCCGTCGACGTCGCCGACCGTCGCGCCGGCCGTCTCGAGGGCCTCGTCGAGCACCGGCACGATCCAGCGCAGATGCGCCCGCGCCGCGACCTCGGGGACGATGCCGCCGGTCGGCGCGTGCAACGCGACCTGCGACGCGACGACATTGCTGTGGATCCGCCGGCCGCCTTCGACGAGCGCGATGCCGGTCTCGTCGCAGCTGCTCTCGACGGCCAGGATGAGCGGACCGGTCACCGGCCGGCCTCGGCGTCGGCGGCGTCCTGGAGTCCGTCCGTCCAGCCCGCCGGCGGCTCCGGCGGCGGCGCGGCGTCGAGTGCTGCCCGGATGGCGTCGATGCGCGCCCGCATGGCCGGGGTGTCGAGCGGCTCGGTGGTCATGATCAGCGCGTCCTCGCCGTCGTCGCTGTAGTAGCGGGGCCGCAGACCGACGGGGCGAAAGCCGAACTTCTCGTACAGCTTCCGCGCGGCGAGGTTGGACAGCCGCACCTCGAGCGTCGCCTCGTGGGCGCGTCGGGCGACCGCGACGTCGAGCAGGGCGAGCAGCAGCTGGTCGCCGATGTGGCGTCGCCGCCACAGCGGGTGGACGGCGAAGGTCGTGACGTGCGCCTCGTCGACCATCAGCCAGATCCCGCCGTAGGCGATGACGCGACCGTCGACCTCGGCGACGAGGTAGTGCGCGAGGCGGTTGGTCTCGATCTCGGAGCGGTAGGCGTGTGGCGGCCACGGGCTGGTGAAGCTCGCCTTCTCGATCGCCTGGACATCGGCCAGGTGGTCGACGCGCATCGCGCCGATCGTGAGGCGCACGGGCGGACGGGCGACCATCAGACCCGCGCCTCGCCACCGGCGCGTCCCGCCTCGGCGGTGACCGCGACGGCATCGTCGGGCGCGGCGACCCGGACGCCGCGCGGGAGCGTGACGTACTCGGGGACCAGGCGGGCGAGGTCGTCGCCAGCGGGCTGGTCCCGGAGCCGCGCGGCACCGAGGGACAGGAGCGCCGTGGCGAGGCCTCGGACCGCCTCGGCGCCCCGCTCCAGCGCGTCGGCGGGCGCACGGTCCGCGAGGTCGACGGCGATCAGGCGCTCGCCGGCGCGGAGCTCGGGCTCGTGGCCGCCGGGCAGATGACGCGCCGGTTCACCGCGCCGGCAGAGCACCCGGTCGCTGAGCCCGGCCGGCAGGAGCAGCGCCCACGGTCCATCGCCCAAGCGCGCCTCGGCGGCCCGCAGCAATGCGTCCGAGGTGGCCACCCCGACGAGCGGGATCGTCAGCGCACGCGCCAGGCCCTTGGCCGTCGCGAGTCCGACCCGCAGCCCCGTGAACGCCCCCGGACCCGTCCCGACGACGATCCCGCGCAGCCTTGACCTGCGCAGGTTCGCCTCGCCCAGCAGCCGGCCGATGTTCGGCAGCAGCGTCTCGCCATGGCGATACCCGGCCGACCACGTGCTGGCACCCAGCGGTTCGCCATCGGGCGCGCCGACCGCGATCACGGCCTGGGTGGTGGCCGTGTCGAGCGCGAGGATCGCGGCTCGACGACCATCCCGTCGCGTGTCGCCGCTCATGCGGCCGTCTCGGCGGCGACCGCCGCCGCCAGGTACCGCCGATGGCGCGCATCGCCGGCCTCGAGCCGGATGCTTCGCGGCTCGTCGCCGGTCCCGTCGATCCTGACCTCGAGCCGCGCATCCGGCACGGCCTCACCCAGCCGCTCGGCCCATTCGACGAGGGTGACGCCCTCGCGCTGCCGCTCGTCGAGCAGCCCACCGGCGAGCGCATCCGCGGCGTCGGCGAGGCGATACAGGTCGAGGTGGAACAGCGGCAGGCGGCCGTCGTACTCGGTCATCAGGACGAACGTCGGAGAGTTGACGACATCGGTCACGCCGAGACCGGCGCCGAACCCCTTCGCGAACTGGGTCTTGCCCGCGCCCAGCTCGCCGATGAGGCAGAGCAGATCGCCCGGTTCGGCGACGCGCGCGAGGCGGGCGGCGAGCGCCCGGGTGATGGCGGGATCATCGGACCGGACGACGACCGCGTCGGAGGTGGACACCTCCCGAGGGTACCGTGCGACCCCGTCAGGAGCCGTCAGGGAGTCAGACGAATCGTTCGAGATCCGCCAGCGGCAGCGCGACCGGAGCAGTCTCGTCGAAGCGGACCCAGCCGCTCTCGAGCTGCGTGCCGGCCTCGAAGCGACGCAGTCCCGCGAGACCTTCCAGGCGGCCCTCGCGTCCCGTGTGCGGCCCATGCTTGACGCGCACGAGGTCCGGCGGCAGCGTCGGCAGAACGAGATCCGGCACGTCCCACACGACGGCCGGCGGGTCCCCGACGATCGCGACGTCCGAGCCGGCCAGCGCCTCGAACAGCGAGACCACCGGCGATGGCAGGGCTCGCCGGACGGCACCCTCGAGCACGAGGATCCCGAACGGCGGGGCGCCGTGCAGGGCCGCGCGCTGCCGCCGCTCGGATGCCAGGAGGTCGCGCAGGTCCTTGCCGGCGAGCGACGCCACGACGATCCCGCGGACGCCCATCGCCCGAGCGCGCGTAAGCGCCTCGGCGTCGATGCGCGCACCGACCACGAGGATCGTCCCCGCTCGTCCGACGTCGATGCCTCCCGTCCGCAGCTCGCCGGCGGCATCGGTCGCGAGGTCGAGCCGGCCGTGCGCCGGCTGACCGGTCATGAGGACGCCGGTCATCGCCCGGCCCCGGACGCGGACAGAGATCCCGGCGCCGGGTGCGACATCGACCACCTCGCCCGCGATCGGCGAGGCCATCGTGTCGCGGTGCTCGCCCGTCACGAGCCACCACTTGTCGCCGCTGGGCAGCGGCGCGAGCAGCTCGCCATCGGTCCGTGCGGCACGGCGTCGCAGGCCTCGCACCTCGAGCTCGCCGGTCCAGCGGTCGCCCGTCTTCGCGACCGCCGTCGGCCACGTCGTCGGCGCCGGTCCCTGCCCGCCGGCGTCAGCCGGCGCCCGGTTCGTCGACGCGTCGGCGGGGCTCACCGGCAGTCCAGCGGGTCGCGGCAGGACGTCCTCGAGGCGCGCGTCGCGGACGCGCTCGAGGAGCGGCTGGCCCGGTTCGATCGTCTGACCCGTGCTGACCAGCGCGTGGTCGCCGGGCGCGAGCCCGAAGCGAACGACCGGCGTGTCGGTGACGAGCCGGCGGGCGGCGACCAGCTCGATCGCGTCGAGCGTCGCGGTCACGAGCTCAACCCCGACCACAGCGCCCGCTGCCAGGCGTCGAGCAGCTCGCGGCGGCGTTCGAGCCGCTCCGGCAGGCGGAGCGGGACGTCGCGCAGGTCGACGAGCAGCCCGCCGAGCCCGCCGCCGACATCGACGGCGAAGTGCCGGCCGCGCGCCCCGAGGACGACCGGATCGCGGAACCGGAACTCCACGATGGCGCGCTCGCCGGGTGGCAGGTCGACCAGCTGGAGCCCACCCGGGACCAGCTCCGTCTCGGATGCGCCGCCCGCCGCGTGCACGACGAGCTGTCCGGCCGCGCGGCTCGCGCGCATCCCCGACGGCATGACCACGCTGCCGATGGGCGCGAGCAGGTCGTCGCGGAGGTCGCTGATGAGCCGCTGCCGCTCGGTGTCGTCGGCGACGGACCCGAGCGGCCCGAGGAGGCGCGCGTGATCGAGGGCGAACCCGGTCGCGCCCGAGCGTCGCAGGACGTCGGCCAGCGCGAGGGCCACCGCGGGTCCGGGCGCGACCTGCCACGCACCGCCGGTGGCGACCACGAGGTCGGGCATCGGCAGGGCGGCGAACGTCGGCGTCGCCGCGATCAGCCGCGCGAGCGCGGCGCGGGCCGCGGCCAGCCGCAGCAGCGCGCCATCGCCGTGCGCCTCGCCCCACGGCGCGAAGCGCAGCTCCCGGAGCCGGTCGCGCAGCCGCATCCGGTCGATGGCGATGGTCGACCAGCCGAGCACGCCGTCGACGACCGGGTCGCCGAACTCGTCGGGAACGAGGGCGGCGCCCGTGACGATCGCCGCGTGGATCGCGCCCTCGCTCGGCGGTGCGGCGATCCGCATCCCGGCCCCGTGGCCGATCTCGACGACCTCCACCTGGCGCTCCAGGATGGCGCCGAGCGTCCCCGCGGCCCGGACCATCGCCCGCCGGCCGTCGTCAGGGCCGCCCCGCAGGCCGTCGAGCAGCTCCCGCAACGGTTCGCCCGCGGGCTCGCCGCTGGTCGCCGCGGGCGCCATGATGATCGCGCCGGGTCGCTCGGCGCCGGCGAGCCCCTCGACCTTGGCGAGCTGGTCCTTGAGCCCGCCGGCGAGCACGATCGTGAGCTGCGGTCGACGGGCGGCCGCGGCCGCGACGAGGGTGGTGAGCTCGGGGAGGAGGCCTCGCTCGTCGCCGCCGGGCGGATCCGAGGCGCCCGCGAGCACCGCGTCCACGGTGGGGTCGTCGAGCAGTCGCGCGAGGGCGAGGACGTCGCTGCCGTCGAGCGAGAGCGGGCGCGTGCGCCAGCCGGCCGCGGCGGCGGCCGCGAGGAGCGGCGTCGACGCCCGCTGGGACGCGGCGACGACGGCGACGACCGGCGGCTCGACGGTCCGGGCGATGAGTCGGGCGGGCTCGCTCGACCCGGGACCGAGACGCAGGGTCTCGGCGAGCTCGGGGTCCGACGGTTCGCAGCCGCCCGACGAGGAGCGAGGCCAGCGGATCGGGACCCACGCCGGCCGGCGCCGCGGTCGAGCCGAGCAGCCGCCACCGCCCGTCGACCCAGCCGATGAGCGACACGGCGGCCGTGGCCGTCCCGTGGTCGACAGCCAGGAAGGCTCGCGGTTCGCCGGTCATCGCCGGGATGGTACCGGTGCGGCCCCCGTCGAACGCGATCGATGCCGACGCCCGACGACCAGATCCGAGCGGTGCCGACGCCGAGGGACCGCCCTTCGGGCGCCAGGTGGCTGAGATGCAAGGCGCCACCGAGGAGCGGAGCCGGGCGCACTCGGACGTGCGTCCGGCGAGCACCGCAGGTGGCAACGCGGCAGATCGGCCGCATGGCGCCCGACCGTTGGATCGGCCTAGAACGCTAGGCGTCCCAGGTGAAGCCTTCGTCCAGGTCTTCCAGGCGCTCGATCAACGCTTCGATGCCCGCTTCGTCGGCCAGGAGCTCCGTGGCCGGGGGCAGCTCGCCACCGAACAGCTCGCGGAGGACCGGGTCGAAGAACAGCATCGCGGGCGCACCGAGTGGCCGGTAGGGGCGCGACGCCTGCAGGAAGTGCATCGCGGGGCCCGTCAGCCCACGCAGGCGGATCTCGCGCGCGACGAGCTCGACCAGCGCCTCGCGCCGTTCGTCCAGGGGCTCGTACGGAAGGTTCACCCGATGGACTCGTTCGCCGTGGCCAGCGGGTCGCCCGGCGCGCCCGGTGCGGTGACGGCCATCGCGGCTGCGAACGCGTCATACGCCGCCGCACCGCGAAGCGCGAAGATGACGTGCTCGACCGACTCGCTGCGCGGCAGCTCGTCGCGGACCGTGGACACGGCGATGCGCGCCGCCTCGTCGAGCGGGAAGCCGCCGACGCCGGTGCCGAGGGCCGGGAACGCGATGCTCGTCACGCCCTGCTCCCGTGCCCGGGCCATCGCCGACCGAACGGCCGCCTCGATCGCCTCCGCGCTCGTGCGCCGATCACGGTCGAGCGACACCGCGTGGATGACGAGCCGGGCCGCGAGCTTGCCGGCTGTCGTGACGATCGCTTCACCCATCTCCACCGGCGCCTGACGCACCGCTGCGAACTCGATCGCGTCACCACCGGCCCGTTTCAGGGCACCGCCGACCCCGGTCGACATCCAGAGCGACGTGTTCGCCGCGTTCACGATGGCGTCGACCTCGAGGTCGCAGATATCCCCGTTCCAGAGCTCGATGCGTGCCACGAGGCCCTCCAGCCCGTGAGGGTGCGAACACCCTCCGGCGCACCGGCGCGATGGTACACCCGGGTCAGCCGCCGAGACATCGACGTGACCACCTCCCAGCTGTTCGTGGTGCGACGTCGCGCCAGCTCCGCGGCCTCGATCGACGCCTCGCCCTGTCGACCCAGGAGCACGAACTCGTCGGCCTCGTCGACGAGCGGCCCGGGCACGTCCGTCACGTCAGCGACCACCGCATCCATCGACACCCGCCCGACCAGCGGGACCGCGATGCCGCGCACCAGCGCCTCCGTCCGGCCGGCCCATGCCCGGCTCCACCCGTCGCCGTAGCCGACGGGCAGCGTCGCCAGCCGCGACGGCCGCTGGGTGACGAACCCGGGCCCATAGCCGACGCCGTGACCGGCCGGGAGGTCGACGACGCGCACGGGCCGGGCGACGAGCGCCATCACCGGACGCAGCGCGGCGGACAGGCCCGAGGCGGCGTCGAACGTGACGTCGTCCGGCACGAGGCCGTACGTCGCAGAGCCCGGGTCTGACGGCGTCGAAGGCGCGCACGGTCCCGGCCAGGATCGCGCCGCTGGCGGCGAGGTGTCGTCGCGGCGCGCCGTCGGGTGATGCGTCCAGCGAGCCCAGGACGCGCTCGAAGATGGCCTCCTGCGCCCCGCTCCGCTCGGCGTCCTCGGGTGCGGCGAGATGCGACCAGATGCCCGCCACCCGGATCGCCGGGACGCCGCGCAGCCGGTCCAGCGCATCGCGCACGTCGACCGGCAGGATGCCCCCGCGACCCAGGCCCGTCTCGACCTCGACGTGGACGTCGAGCGGCGACCGGGCGGACACCCCGCGGGCCACGACCGCATCGACGAGCGCGTCCAGGAGCGCGCCCGAGCCGGCCGTCACGGCGATCCGCCGCGCCGCGGCGTCCGCGACGAACGACGGCGGCACGGGATACAGGACCACGATCGGCGCTCGCACGCCGCCGTCGCGCAGCTCGAGCGCCTCATCGACGGTCGCGACACACAGCCCGTCCGCGCCCGCGCTCTCCAGCGCCAGGGCCACCGGGACCGCACCGTGGCCGTACGCGTCGGCCTTGACGACGGGGTCGACACGGACCCCGGGGCCGACCGCGTCGCGGATCGCGCGATGGTTGCCGGCGAGTGCGTCGAGGTCGATCTCCAGCCACGCGGTACGGGGCAGCGGCGGTAACCCCGCGGCCGCCAGGCGCGCCTCGATCGGCGGGCGCGTCGCGGGTCGAGCCGAGCCGGTCAGGAGCCCGAGCCCGGCTCGTCGTGCGTCGAACGATGGATGGTCGGCGCGGCCTCGGGGTCGTCGGGGGACGGCGTCTCCGGCGTGCCGGATGGATCCGGCCGGGACGCGCCGCCGCCGTTCGACGACGAAGCGCGGTCGCGCGCCCCGAAGCCCAGCCTCGAGCCGGTCCGCTCGCGCTCGGCGACGTTCGCCAGCCGCTTCCGGGCAAGCGCGACCGGGTCCGGCAGGTCCGAGGCGAGCAGGCCGGCATCACCGATCCGCTCGCGAACCGACTCGCCCGCCAGCCCGTGGAGGTACACGCCGAGCCGGGCCGCATCCCACGGCGGGAGTCCCTGCGCGAGCAGCCCGCCGATCACGCCGGCCATGACATCGCCCGTGCCGCCAGTCGCGAGCGCGGGATTCTCGAACGGCGCGACCGCGACCGCGCCCTCCGGGTTGGCGATGACGGTCCGCGCGCCCTTGAGGACGACCACCTGGCGCCACTCGGCCGCCGCCGCTTTCGCCGCCGCCACCCGCGCGTCGTCGTCGTTCGCGAGATCGCCGTCCTCGTCCGGCTCGTGACCACTGCCTGCCCGGAGCCTGGCGAACTCGCCGGAGTGCGGGGTCAGCACGCACGCGCGCGTCGTCGCGGTCCACCAGTCATCGGCGCTCGCGAGGGCCCGGAGCGCCTCCGCATCGACCACCGCCGGCGCGGGCGTGGGCTCCTCGGGCAGCGTCATCAGCAGGCGCAGCAGCTCGCTCGTCGCCAGCGCCGGCCGCAGCCCCGGGCCGATGACCAGGGCGTCGTGCTCGTGGTCGAGGATCTTCGCGAGCGAGGGCTCCGGGTCGACCTCCTCGAGGTCGTCCTCGGGCAGCGCCATCGTCGTCGCCTCGACGACCTTCGCCGCGAACAGCGGCTGCAGCGACTCGGGGACCGCGAGGGTGACGAGCCCGGCACCGGCGCGACCCGCGCCGCGGCACACGAGGAGGCCCGCCCCGGCATAGTCGATGGAGCCCGCGATCACGAGGAGCTTCCCGAAGGAGCCCTTGTGGCCCCGCGGGTCCCGTTCCGGCAGGAGCATCGCCATCGAGCGGTCGTCGAGCGCGACCGACCCGGCGGGCACCGGCTTCGCCCCCGGCGACTCCGTGGTGTCCTCGACGCGTCGGCCGAAGCCGAGCGGCCGGCGATCAACCATCGTCGCCGTCCCGCGACGCGCCCGCCTCGAGGAGCGCCCGCTCGCGCACGCTCGACTCGTGCTGCTCGCGCAGCCGCTCCATGCGCGCCAGGATCTTCCGTTCCCGGTCGTCCAGCCGCGCCTCGATGTCGAGCGGGAACACGTACCGGCCGCCGGCGGTCCGCACGCCGAACGCGATCGCCACGGCGTAGTCCGACTCGTGGGTGATCGAGAGCGCGATGCGGCCCATGCCCAGCTGCTCGGCGCGCGCGGCGGCTCGACCGTGGAGCAGCACCGACGGCTGTCCCGTGGGCAGCCGGACGACCTCGATGTCGCGCCAGCCGATGCCCCGGACACCCAGGCCCAGGACCTTCGACACCGCCTCCTTCGCCGCCCAACGGCCGGCGAAGGTCTCGGGCCGGTCGCGGACGTAGCGGCGCTCGCTCTCGGTCAGGACGCGTCGCGAGAACCGTTCGCCGAACCGTGCGAGCGACGCGCGGATCCGCTCCACCCGGATGATGTCGATGCCCAGCTCGGTCGTCCCCTGCGGGACGAGCCCGGAGCCCTCCGAAGGCCGAGGTATAGCTCCTGCGGGCCCTCGGCCGGAGGATGCGGGGGCGTCGGCGCGAGGCATCGGCCTATTCGACCGTGACCGACTTCGCGAGATTGCGGGGCTGGTCGACGTCCGTGCCCCGGGCGTGGGCGGTGTGGTACGCGAACAGCTGGAGCGGGATGACCGCGAGGATCGGTGCCAGCGCATCGTGCGTGTCGGGCACCCAGCACACGTCGTCGGCGGCGTGCTCGATCGCCTCGTCGCCCTCGGTCGCGACCGCGATGACCTTGGCGTCGCGCGCGCGTCCCTCCATCACGTTCGAGATCAGCTTGTCGTACACCGGCGAGCGGGTGGCGACCGCGACCAGCGGGCACTCCGCGTCGAGCAGCGAGATCGGTCCGTGCTTCAGCTCGCCCGCGGCGTAGCCCTCGGCGTGGATGTAGCTGACCTCCTTGAGCTTCAACGCACCCTCGAGGGCCGCGGGGTAGCCGTAGCCCCGGCCGACGAACATGAAGCCGCGCGAGTTCACGTAGCGACGCGCGAGGTCCCGGGCGCCCGCGGCGTTCGCGAGTGCGCGGGCGGCGGCATCGGGCAGCGCCCGGAGCGCCGCGCCGAGCTCCAGCTCCTGCTCGATGCCCATCGTGCCGCGGGCCTTGGCGATGGACGCCGCGAGCACGACGAGCGTCGTGACCTGGGTCACGAACGTCTTGGACGCCGCGACCGCGACCTCGGGACCCGCCTGGAGGAACAGCACCGCATCGGCCTCGCGCGTGATCGCCGAGCCGACGGTGTTCGTGACCGCGATGATCGGACAGCCCTGCTCGCGCGCATAGCGCGTGGGCGCGATGGTGTCGGCCGTCTCGCCCGACTGGGTGACCGCGATGACCAGCGTGTCCTCGTCGAGCGGCGGCGGCGAGTAGCGGAACTCCGAGCCGACCGTGGCGCGCGCCGGCAGCCCCGTCCAGTCCTGGAGCGCCGTGGCGCCCACGAGCGCCGCGTAGTAGGCCGTCCCGCACGCCACGAGCTCCACGCGCCGCACGCTCCGCAGCGCACCCAGCAGCGGATCCAGCTCGGCGACCGCGATCCGGTCGTCGCGTCCGACACGCCCCAGGATCGACTGGCGGAGCGCCTCCGGCTGCTCGTGGATCTCCTTGAGCATGAACGTCTCGTAGCCGCCCTTCTCGGCGGCCTCCGCGGTCCACTGGACGACGGTCTCCTCGCGTGCACGCACCCGCCCCTCGACGTCGGTCACCACGACACCGGTGGGCCGGACGTCGGCGACGTCGCCCTCTTCGAGGAAGACGACCCGGTTCGTGTGGGCGAGGATCGCCGCGACATCGCTCGCGAGGAAGCTCTCCTCGCCGTTCAGGCCGACGACGAGCGGCACGTTCTCCCGCGCGCCGACGAGCCGGTCGATCTCGCGCTTGTGCATCACCACCAGGGCGTACGCGCCGCGGAGCTGACGGAGCGTCTCGCGGACGGCGTCGGCGAGATCCCCGCGATACGCCTCCTCGACGAGGTGGGCGACCGCCTCCGTGTCGGTCTCCGAGGTGAGCGTGTGGCCGCGCGCCACGAGGCCGTCGCGGAGCTCCCGGAAGTTCTCGATGATCCCGTTGTGGATGACCGTGATGTCGCCCGTGCAGTCCTGGTGCGGATGGGCGTTCAGGTCGTTGGGGCGGCCGTGGGTCGCCCAGCGGGTGTGCGCGATGCCGATCGCGGCGTGGGGCGTGCGGTCGCCCAGCGCCGTCTCGAGGTTGCTGAGCTTGCCTGCCTTCTTCTCGACGAACAGGGCGCCGTCCTCGTCGACGAGCGCGATCCCGGCCGAGTCGTAGCCCCGATACTCGAGTCGCTTGAGCCCCTCGATCAGGATGGGGCCCGCTTCCCGCGGACCGATGTAGCCGACGATGCCACACACGCGGAGTCGCTCTGCCTTTCTCGATCCGTCGGCCGCCGGTTTGCGGTTCGTCAGTGTAGCCGCTGCTCCGCGAGGGTCGCGAGGGCGTCGGCCAGCGCCTCGACCTCGACGGCGTCCTGGCCCTCGACCATGACGCGCAGCACGGGCTCGGTGCCGGACGGCCGGACGAGGACCCGCCCGGAGCTGCCGAGGCGGGATTCCGCGTCCGCGATCGCCCGGCGCAGCGGCTCGTCGCCCTCCCACTGGTCCTTGTGGCGGACACGGACCGCCCGCTGCTGCTGCGGGAGCAGCGGGATGACGGAGGCAAGATCGCGGAGCGCTCGACGACGGGTGGTCATCACCCGCAGCACCTCGAGCGCGGTCACGAGGCCGTCGCCCGAGGTCGAGTGCTCCATCGCGATGACATGGCCGCTCTTCTCGCCGCCCAGCGTCGCGCCCGAGACCTGCATCCCTTCGAGGATGTACTTGTCACCGACGGGCGTCCGGACCACGCGCCCCCCGGCCGCCTCGACCGCCTGCGCGAGGCCACCGTTGCTGAGGACGCTCACGACCAGGGCACCGCCGGGCAGGGCGCCGCGCGAGAGCCGCTCGACCGCGAGGACGCCGATGAGCCGGTCACCGTCGACGACCTCGCCGGTGGCGTCGATCGCGACGCACCGGTCGGCGTCCCCGTCGAACGCGAAGCCCACGTCGGCGCCGCGCGCGGCGACGACCGCCGCCAGGGTCTCGGGATGCGTCGCCCCACAGCCGGCGTTGATGTTGTCGCCGTCGGGATCGGCGTGGATCAGGTCGACGGTCGCCCCGGTCGCCTCGATGATCCGTTTCGCCACCCCCGACGCCGACCCGTTCGCCGTGTCGAGGAGGATGCGCAGGCCGCCGCCATCGATCGAGGACGCCAGCGACGAGCGGTGGTCGACGTAGCGCGCCAGCAGCGCGGTGGCGTCCACCGACCGGCCGATCCGCGCCGGCGGGACCAGCGGCAGCTCATCGGCCCGGACGAGGAGCGCTTCGAGATCCTCCTCGACGGCGTCGTCGAGCTTCAGGCCGTCCGCGTCGAGGACCTTGAGCCCGTTGTCCTCGGCGGGATTGTGTGACGCAGAGACCATGATCCCGGCCTTGAACGGCCCGACACCCGTCAGGTAGGCGAGGGCCGGCGTGGGCACGACCCCGACGGAGTGGACATCGGCGCCCATGCTCGTCGCGCCCGCGGTGATGGCGGCGACGAACATGTCGCCGGACCGGCGGGTGTCCTGGCCCACGACGAGGACGCCGTCGTCGCCCAGCAGCTGGGCCGCGACCGCGCGGCCGAGCAGGCTCGCGAGGGACGGACGCAGGTCGACGTTCGCGACGCCGCGGATCCCGTCCGTGCCGAAGAGTCGGCCCATGGTGCCTCCGTGAACGATCGATGGATGGCGCCGCGGAGGCGCTCGGGTCATGCGGTGGTGCGGTGCGGGTGGGTCCTGGGGGGTCTTGGCGGGTCGTGCGGCGGTCGGTCAGGGCGAGGCCGTGGGCGATGCCCCGGCCGAGGCCGACGCCGACGGGACGGCCGATGCCGACGCCGAGGGTGCCACGGCCGTCACCGTGACGCTGATCGACGGCGGCGACGTATCGACGAGCCTGAGGTCCGGTGGCACGTCGGGCGTGACGGTCACGGTATGGACGCCTTCGGCCAGGCCCGTGACGTCGATCGTCGCCAGGAGCGGCTGGCTGGCGGCCGCGTCCAGGTCGTTGACGCTGCCGAACAGGGTCTCCAGGACCCGCGTCGTCGACAGCTCGTACGTGAATCCGGCCTCCTGACCGACGAGCGTGAAGCCCGCCGAGAACGTCCGCGTCTCCGTGACCGCCTCGATGCGGATCGTGACCTTGACCGTCTCGACGTCGGGGACGGTCACGTTGGGCGGCAGGGCGAGCTGGGTGGTCGTCGTCACGGTCGCGGTCTCGCCGTTCAGCCGGATGGGCTCGGTCTCGACCGCCTGCAGCGCGACCAGGTCGTCGGCATCGCCCTGGACCGAGACGATGCTCGGCTCGGGGTCGAGGCCCGCCACGCGATACCCCGGACCCGGCGCGCCCGTGATCACGACCCGCACGGGCAGGCCACGCGACTCGAGGTTCGTGAACAGGGGCTGCTCGACGTGGACGGCCTTGGGCTCGAGCTCCACGCCGCCGACCGTCTGTCCCTGCGCATCGACCGCCACCGGCTCCACGAGACGGTCGATGTCGATCGCGGACGGCTCGACCGAGATCGTGGCGGTGGCGACGTCGACCTTCTGGACGACCGACGACGCGCCACGCACGCTGACGGTCGGCGGGTCGATGGTCATCTCGCCTTGCTGGACGCCCGCCGGGAGCCCCGTGATATCGATCCGCACGGGAACGTCGCGACTGACCACCTGGTCCAGCGTCACGCGCACCGAGCGCGGCTGGACGTCCACGACGAACACACCACCGACCGGAGAGGTGACGGACACCGGGACCGAGACCTCACGTCCCACCGGCACGTTCGACAGGTCGACCGTCGCCTGGAAGTCGCTCGCGGTCAGCCTGCCCACGTCGGACGGCGCGACGTAGCCGATGCGGGTCACGGGGGGCAGCTCGTTGAGCAGCGTCTGGTCCTCGGACAGGCCGACCGGCACGATGGTGATCGGCCCGGGCACCTCCAGCTGGTCGCGCGACACCACGAACCCCGCGTAGAGGAGCGTGGCGAGGCCGATCGCCGCGATCTTGAGCGGCCAGTTGTGGACGACGAATCGGACCGCCCGGGTCAGCACGGCGCCCGATCCGCGCGCGCCGGCCGTCGATCCCGTGAGTCGCTCGGCTCCGTCACCGCTGCACCTGGGCGGCCGCGGCCGCCTTGGTCCCGTCGTCGACCGGATCGGTCACCCGCTCCGGGCGCGCCTCGCCCGGCCGCGGCGCTCGGCGCAGCCGGCCGCGGACGAGCATCCGACGCCTGCCCCCATCGCCGCTCCCGCTCCCGCCTCGACCACCGCGGAAGCGGTCGGAGGCGGTGCTGGCGGGCTGGAGCAGGTCGTGCATCGCACGCGCCAGTTGCGCCTCGGTCGCGATCCGCACGATGCGCGCCCGCTCGACGAGGCTCATCTGGCCGTTCTCCTCGGACACGACCACGACCAGCGCATCGGTCGCCTCGGTGATCCCGAGCGCGGCGCGGTGTCGGGTGCCGAAGCGCTCTGACTGGAGGGACGTCTCGGTGAGCGGCAGCAGGGCGCCCGCCGCGACGATCCGGTCGTCGCGCACGATGACCGCCCCGTCATGGAGCGGCGAGCGAGGCATGAAGATCGTGACGAGGAGCTCGGCGGTGAGGTCCGCATGGAGCATCACGCCGCTCTCGGCCGTGTCCTCGAGCCCGGTCTCGCGCTCGATGACGATGAGGGCGCCGTGCTTCTCGCTGCTGAGCTGCGCGGCGGCGCGCGCGATCTCGCTGGTCGTGCGTTCGATCGCCGCGCGGTCGGCCGGCGAGAGCAGCCACCCGAACGACCCCACCCGGCCGATGCGCTCCAGCGCGCGTCGCAGCTCCGGCTGGAACACGACGACGAGCGCGACCACGCCCACGACCGCCGACGCCTGGAGGATCGACGTGAACAGCGGCAGGCCGATCCACGACGCGATCGCGTAGACCACCAGCAGCACCGACACGCCGATGACGAGCGTGACCGCGCGGGTCCCACGGATGAGGCTGAACAGCCAATAGATGCAGGTGGCGACGAGCGCGATGTCCAGCACCACCCGCAGATCGATCCGGAGGATGGATTCGAGCACTGGCATCGCCGCGCCATCGTACAACCGGGCCCCTACGGCGGGGTCGTGGTGGACCCCCCTGCGAGTCCGCGGCTCAGCTTGCGATGGCCGCCAGACCCGCCTCCGTGGCGAGCTCCGCGTAGTCGGCGTCAAGGGCCGCCCGGAGCCGCTCGCGCGCGGAGGTCTCGTCACCCAGTTCCACCAGGCGGTGGAGCAGGCGCAGCTTCTCGACCGCCGGGGCGCGCCAGCCACGATCGAGGTACAGCGCGATGAGCTCGAGGTGCAGGTCGACGTTGCCGGGGGCCAGCGAGAGGGCCTGGTAGCCGGCATCGAGGGCGGCATCGATGTGGCCCTGCGCCCGATGGGCCTCGGCGAGCTCGAGGTAGGCCGAGCGGGCACTCGCGGTGTCGCCCTGGTCGAGGGACGCTTCGGCGCGTTGCGCGATCGCCGCGACGTCGGCGGGCGGTTCCGGGAGCTCAGCCAGCACGGTGGCCGCATCGGCGGAGCTCTCGTCGGGCGCGAGCGCCTGATCGGCGTCCGCCGCACCACCGTCCCGCGAGGGCTGCGGCTCCGGCTCGGCGCGCTCGTCGACGACGACCAGGATCGACATCGCCCGCTCCAGCGCCTTGCGGGCGGCATCGTCGAGCGGCGAGGAGCGCAGCCGGTCCGCGAGCTCGATGACGTAGCGCCGCCGGACCCGGGACTCGGCCAGCTCGAGGGCGCGACGCGCCGCGTCGCACGCCTCCGTGAGGCGACCGGCGCGGTCGTGGGCATCGGCGAGCGCATCGAAGGCCAGCGCGGCGTCCCCGCGCCGCCCGAGCGCCGCGAGGGCCTCGGCACGCCCGGCGAGCGCGCCTTCGTCCGCGGGCGCCCGCTGGAGGGCCGCGTCGAACGAGCCGAGCGCGTCCGCGATCCGGCCCAGGCGCGCCAGCACCGTGCCGCGACTGGTCAGGGGCAGCGCGCGATCGGGCGCCAGCATGGCCGCTTCCTCGTACGCCTCGAGCGCCACCTCGAGCCGGCCGCGGAGCGCCGCGACATGACCGCGGCGGAGGGCGTCCTTGTAGCGCTCGTAGGGAGCGGCTGAGCTCATCGTCCGACCTTCATCGCGTCGTGATCATCACGGCATCGATGGCGTGGTGTCAGCCCACCAGGAGTCCCGTGAGGAGGGCCTTCTGGGCGTGGAGGCGGTTCTCGCTCTGGTCGAAGATGATGCTCCGCGGCCCGTCCATCACGTCCGACGTGATCTCCTCGCCACGGTGCGCGGGCAGGCAGTGCATCACGACCGCATCGCCGGCCGCGTCGAGCATCGCCTGGTTCACCTGGTAGCGCGCGAACGCGTCGCGCCGCTCCTCCGCTTCGGCCTCCTGGCCCATCGACGTCCAGGCGTCGGTGTAGATGACCGCGGCGCCCGGGACGATCTCTTCGGGCTCCCGCGCGAACACGAGCCGTCCGCCGCCGGCCGCGGCGAGGCCCCTGGCCTGCGTCACGATCCGGTCATTGGGCTCGTAGCCGTCGGGATGGGCGAGGCGGATCTCCATGCCCATCGTCGCGCCCAGCAGCGCGAGCGAGTGGTAGACGTTGTTGCCGTCCCCGACGAACGCGAGCGGCAGCCCGCGCAGCTCGCCGAACCGCTCGTGGAGCGTGAACAGGTCGGCCAACGCCTGGCACGGATGCTCGCGCAGCGTCAGGCCGTTGATCACCGGCACGCTCGCCTGCGTCGCCAGCTCGACCACGACCTGGTGCGGCCCGGTCCGGGCCATGATCGCGTCGACGAACCGCTCGAGGTTCTTCGCGACGTCGCGCACCGTCTCCCGGGCGCCCATGACGACATCCTCGGTCAGGTTGATCGCGGCCCCGCCGAGCTGCGTCATGCCCGCCTCGAACGTCACGCGCGTCCGCAGGCTGGGCTTCTGGAACAGCATCGCGAGCGTCCGGCCACGGAGCGGCGGATCGGCGTGGACCCGGTCGGCTCGGAACTCCGCCTTGAGCTCCGCGGCGCGCCGGAACAGCGCGAGGACATCGTCCCGCGACAGGTCCGCTGCCGAGATCAGATCGCGCCCCTTCAGCGACGTCGCCGCGTCAGCCGTCATTGCGCCACTCCGCTCGTCCGTCACTGGTCCGACGGTGCCGCATGGCGTCCCAGGGGAAGGCGGACCCGAGCACCGGAGCGAGCGGGGCGGAGGCCCGGCCGACGGACTGCCCGTCGCCAGCGTCAACGCGCCCTGGCGCAGCGGCGTCCAAGTCGCGCCGCGCTGCTCGCGCGTCGCTCGACGCACGGTCGGCGCGCGTCAGCGCTTCGTGTACTGAGGGGCCTTTCGAGCGCGCTTGAGCCCGTACTTCTTGCGCTCCTTCATCCGCGGGTCGCGGGTCAGGAGACCAGCCTGGCGGAGCGGCGATCGGTTGGCGTCGGCGTCGACCTGGAGCAGCGCCCGGGCGATGCCGTGGCGGATCGCGCCGGCCTGGCCGGTGACCCCGCCACCCTCGACCTTGATCATCGCGTTGAAGCGACCCTCGGTGCCGGTCACGCGGAAGGGCATCCGCAGCTCCGAATCCGAGAACGCGCCGCCGAAATGCTCCTCGAGCGTGCGGCCGTTGACGACGATCTCGCCCTCACCGGGCAGGAGGCGCACCCGGGCGACGGCGGTCTTGCGCCGGCCGGTGCCCCAGAAGAACGCGGGCGTGGACATTCGTTCGGACTCCTCGATCAGGCCAGCGGCTCAGGCTTCTGGGCCTGATGCGGATGCTCGGGACCGGCATACACCTTGAGCTTCCGGAGCATCTGGGCCCCGAGGCGGTTGCGCGGGAGCATCCCCTTGACGGCGCGGCGGATGACCTCCTCCGGCCGGCGAGCCAGGAGGTGACCCAGCGTCTCCTCCTTGTACCCGCCCGGATACCCGCTGTGGCGGATGTACAGCTTCGTCTCGCGCTTGTTGGCCGTGACCGCGATGCGCGACGCGTTGAGGATGATCACGTGATCGCCCGTGTCGAGATGCGCGGCGTACGTGGGCTTGTGCTTGCCCTCGAGGACCCGCGCGACGCGCGACGCGAGCCGGCCCAGCGTCTCGTCCGCCGCATCGACGACGTACCAGCGACGGTCGATCTCGCTCTCGCGTGGGGTGTAGGTCTTCGTGTTCATCCCAGGTCTTCTTCCACTCCGTCATCGAGCCGCATCGGCCGTCCTCCGACGTCCGCTGCGTCGCGCCGTCCAAGGACGACGCGGCGAAGGCAGAGACCCTTCGCCGGGGCGGCTGCCCCGTCGAGGGCCGGTGTCCCCGCGGCAAGCGCCGCGCGGACCTCCGCCTCGTCCATCTTCCCGCGACCGACCTCCAGGAGGGCGGCCACCATGCGCCGGACCATGCCCCGCAGGAACGCATCCGCCCGGACGTCGATCGTCACCAGGCGGCCGTCCCGGCGGATCCGGACCCGGTGCACGGTCCGGACCGTCGAGCGGTCCCCGCCGCCGAAGGCCCGGAAGTCGTGCCTCCCTTCGAAGACCGACCCGGCCCGCGCCATCGCGGCGATGTCGAGCGGGACCCGCACCCCGAGCGCCTGACGCTCGCGAAGCGGGCTCCGCGGCCCGTTCCAGACGGTGTAGCGGTAGTCCCGGTACCGCGCCGCGGATCGAGGCTTGAACCCGAGCGGGACCCGTCGTACGTCGCGGATGGCGACGTCCGGCGGGAGCAGGGCCCCGATGGCCCGCCCGAGCTGCGTCGCCGGCAGCCGCCCGGTGTAGGTGAACGCGATCACCTGCCCCGCTGCGTGCACGCCGGCGTCCGTGCGCCCGGCCCCGTCGACCACGACCCGCTCCCCTCCGGAGAGGCGGGCGAGCGCGGTCTCGAGCTCTCCCTGGACCGTGCGTGCCCCAGATTGGATCTGGAAGCCCGCGAAGTCCGTTCCGTCGTATTCGACCGTGGCGCGAAAGCGCCGCGGCGGGCTCTCTCGAGCCCGTCTGGCCTCAGGTTGCCGAGACTCGCCGCTCAGCCGAGCTCAGCGGAAGGCGCCGACGAGGAGGCTCGCGAACGCAGGGTCGCCCGGAGGGCGACGGTCTGCGTGCGTGAGCGAGCCCCCGCAGGCGGCAACGCTCCGATGAGCCGGATCAGCGGCGACCATCGAATCAGACGAGCTCAAGCTGGACCATCTCGGCGGCATCGCCCTTGCGCTGGCCGATGTGCACGATCCGGGTGTAGCCGGACTGCCGGTCGGCGTACTTCGGGGCGATCTCGTCGAACAGCTTGGTCACGACGAGCGGCTCGTTCGGCAGCGCCGACACCACCGCGCGGCGCGCCGCGAGATCACCCTTCTTGGCGAGGGTGATCATGCGCTCGACCGTGCCGCGGACTTCCTTGGCCTTCGCCTCGGTGGTCTGGATGCGCTCATAGCGCAGCACCGAGACGGTCAGGTTCTTGTACAGGGCGAGCCGGGGCCCCATCTTCCGGCCGAGCTTGCGGCCGTCGATGCGATGCGCCATGGCTCAGGACTCCTCGCTCTCGAACGGCGCGTCGCCCTCGCCCTCGTCCTCGTCGTCGTAGCCCTCGCCCAGGTCGTCGCCCTCGGTCTCGGGGACGATGAACCCGCGCATGCGGAGGCGCTCCTTCATCTCGTCGAGCGACTTCTTGCCGAAGTTGCGCATGCGGAGCAGGTCCTCGTCCTTGAGCTGGAGGAGCTGCCCCACCTTGACGATGTTGTTGCGCTTGAGCGAGTTGTACGCCCGCATCGGGAGGTCGAGCTCCTCGATGGGCATGTCCAGCATGTTCGCCGGGAGGGCCGGAAGGCCGCCTGCCGGGGTGACCGGCGCGGTCGCCGCGAGGCCGATCGTCACGAACGGCTGGAACTGGCGGACCAGGATGTCGGCCGAGCGCGAGAGCGCCTCCTCGGGCGTCACGGTGCCGTCGGTCTCGATCTCGATCGTGAGCTTGTCGTAGTTGGTCATCTGACCGACCCGCATGCTCTCGACCCAGTAGTTGACCTTGCGGACCGGGGTGAAGATCGCGTCGACCGCGATGACGCCGATGGGCAGCGCCTCCGACCGCTCGGCGGCGAGGTAACCCACGCCGCGCTCCACGGTGAGGTCCATCTCGATCGTGACGTCGTCGGAGTCGATGGTCATGAGCACGAGGTCGGGATTCACGATCTCGACGTCGGCTGATTCGGTGATGTCGGCCGCGGTGACGGGACCCGCGCCGGACTTGATCAGCCGGAGCGAGACGGGGTGCGTCGCGAAGCTCTTGAGGCGGAGCTTCTTGACGTTCAGGACGATCTGCGTGACGTCTTCCTTGACGCCCGGGACCGTGCTGAACTCCTGGTACACGTCACGGATCTGGATGCTCGTGACGGCCGCCCCCTCCAGGGACGACAGGAGCACGCGGCGGAGTGCATTGCCCAGCGTGACGCCGTAGCCGGCCTGCAGCGGGCCAGCCTCGTACTTGGCGTACGTGCCGGCCTCGGAGACGGGCTCGATCTGCGGGGTCTCGAGTTCGATCATCGTGGGGGGCTACCTCGAGTAGTACTCGACCACGAGCTGCTCGTTGAAGTCGAGCGGCATCTGGTCGCGCCGCGGAAGCTGCTGGACCGTGCCGGCGAGGTTCGCGGCATCGAGGCTCAGCCACTCCGGGGCCTGGTGGTTGCGCAGGGTCTCTTTGGCCGTCTTGAACGGCTCGCGCGAGCGGCGGGTCTCGCGGACCTCGACCTTGTCACCCGGCTTGAGCCGGTACGACGGGATATCGGACGGGACGCCGTTCACCGCGAAGTGGCCGTGGGCCACCAGCTGCCGCGCCGCCGGCCGCGAGGTCGCGAAGCCGAGGCGATAGACGACGTTGTCGAGCCGGAGCTCGAGCGAGCGGAGGAGGTTCTCGCCGGTCATGCCGGGACGGGAGTCCGCCTCCAGGAAGTAGTTGCGGAACTGGCGCTCGAGCACGCCGTAGACGCGGCGGACCTTCTGCTTCTCGCGCAGCTGGAGCCCGTAGTCACCGACCTTGCGACGGCGGACGCCGTGCTGGCCGGGCGGGCTGGGCCGGCGCTCGAAGGAGCACTTCTTGGTGTAGCAGCGCGAGCCCTTCAGGAAGAGCTTGAGGCCCTCGCGGCGACACAGGCGGCAGACGGATTCGGTGTAGCGAGCCATGGGGTCGGGCGGGCCTCAGACGCGGCGCCGCTTGGGCGGGCGGCAACCGTTGTGGGGGATCGGGGTGACGTCGGTGATCGCGCTGACCTCGAGGCCGGCGGCCTGGAGCGACCGGATCGCCTGCTCGCGACCCGCGCCCGGCCCCTTCACGTAGACCTCGACCTGGCGCATGCCGTGATCCATCGCGCGCCGTGCGGCACCCTCCGCGGCCAGCGCGGCGGCGTACGGCGTGCTCTTGCGGGAGCCCTTGAACCCGGCGATGCCCGCGGAACCCCACGAGATCACGTTCCCGGTCTGATCGGTGATCGTGACGATCGTGTTGTTGAAGGTCGCCTGGATATGGACGTGCCCCTGGGGCACGTTCTTGCGCTCCCGGCGCCGCTGCTTGACGGCGCGCTTGCGATCGGCCATGCGTTATCGGTCCTCGATCACTTGGCCTTCTTGCGCGCGCCGACCGTTCGCTTCGGTCCGCGCCGCTGTCGGGCGTTGGTCTTCGTTCGTTGGCCGCGGACCGGCAGGTTGCGCCGATGGCGCATGCCCCGGTACGAGCCGATCTCGATCAGGCGCTTGATGTCGAGCGCCACCTGCCGGCGGAGGTCACCCTCGACCTTGATCCCGCGGTCGATCACCTCGCGCAGGCGGTTCACCTGCTCCTCGGTCAGATCGCGGACCCGGGTGTCCGGGTTGACGCTCGTCTGCTTGAGGATCTTCTGGCTGGTCGGCAGGCCGACGCCGTAGATGTAGGTGAGGGCGATCTCGACGCGCTTCTCGCGCGGGATGTCGATGCCGGCGATACGTGCCACGTACGGCTACCCCTGGCGCTGCTTGTGCTTCGGATTGCTGCAGATGACCATCACGGTCCCGTGGCGCCGGATGATCTTGCAGTTGTCACAACGCGTCTTGACGGACGCTCTGACCTTCACGGGATACGTTCCTTACTTGAGTCGGTAGGTGATGCGGCCCCGGGTGAGGTCGTACGGCGACAGTTCCACCCGGACCCGGTCACCTGGCAGGATCCGGATGAAGTTCATCCGGAGCTTGCCGCTGATGTGGGCGAGGACGTGATGGCCGTTCTCGAGCTCGATCCGGAACATGGTGTTCGGGAGCGGCTCGAGCACCGTGCCTTCGACTTCGATCGCGTCCTTCTTCGCCACAGGTCCTCGTTAGGTTCCGTTAGTTGGGCATGCGTCAACGGCACGTCGACACACGAACGACGAGTGTATCGCTGGACGACTGCGTCGTCCAGTCCACGGACCGGCGGCGCGGCAGTCATAGAGACGTCAGGACTTCGGGGCCGTGATCGGTGATGGCGATCGTGTCCTCGAAATGCGCGGCGAGGCTGCCGTCACGGGTGACGACCGTCCACGCATCGCCGGTCACGTCGACATCGTCGGTGCCCAGGGTGAGCATCGGCTCGATGGCCAGGCAGAGGCCCGGCGCGAGCTTCAATCCCTTGTCGCGGGAGCGGTAGTTCGGCACCTGCGGGTCCTGGTGCATCTCGGTCCCGATGCCGTGGCCCACGAACGTCCGGACGATGCCGAAGCGGCCCGGGGTCGCGACGTCCTCGATGGCGCCCGAGATGTCGCGCACGTGATTGCCCGGCACCGCGGCCGCGATGCCGGCCCGCAGGGCGCGCGCCGTGGTGTCGACGAGCATGCGCTGCTCGTCCGACGCCGAGCCGACGATCCACGTCCGCGCCGCGTCGGCATGCCAGCCCTGGTGGATCGCGCCGATGTCGACCGACACGACCATGCCGTCGCGGATCACGCGATCGCCGGGGATGCCGTGGACGACCTCGTCGTCGAGCGAGATGCACGTCGTGGCCGGGTAGGCGTGCCGGTGGCCCGCCTCGTAGCGCCCGTCGCCCAGGTAGTCCTTGAACGATGGCGTCATCCCGGCGTCCAGGATGCAGCGCTCGGCGATCCGGTCGAGCTCGGCGGTGGTCACGCCGGGCACCAGGGCGTCCTCGATGCGCGCGAGCGCCTCCGCGAGGACACGGCCGGCGACGCGCATCCGCTCGATCTCGGCGCGGGACTTGCGGGTGACCATGTCAGGCGGGGTCGCCCTGGGCGTCGAGCGCCTGGATGAGCGCGGCCTGGACATCGTCGATGGGCAGGCGCCCGTCGACCGAGACCAGCACGCCATGCTTCCGGTAGTGGTCGACGACCTCCTCGAGCGGCGGGATCTGCGTCGCCATCCGGGCGCGGACGGTCTCCTCGCGGTCGTCCTCGCGGTGGATGAGCGGCGAGCCGTCGATGTCGCAGATCCCCGGCACGAGGGGTGGGTTGGAGGTCACGTTGAACGGGTGGCCGTTCGCCTGGCACACGCGCCGACCGGCCATCCGCCGCACGAGGTCCTCGACGGGCACGTCGATGAGCAGCGCCTGCTGGACGTGCGCCCCCTCCTCCGCGAGCTCCCGGTCGAGCGCCTCGGCCTGCGCGCGCGTGCGCGGGAAGCCATCGAGGATGGCGCCCCGCTCGGCATCCGGCTTGGCGAGCCGGTCGCGGAGCAGCCGGATGGTGATGTCATCGGGCACGAGCCGCCCGGCGTCCATGTAGCGACGCGCCTCGATGCCCACCGGGGTCCCCTCGCGGGCAGCCGCCCGGAACAGGTCGCCGGTCGCGATGATCGGCAGGCCCAGATGGTTCGCGATGGGCACGGCCTGCGTGCCCTTGCCCGAGCCGGGCGCGCCGAGGAGGATGACGATCATCATGCGCGCGCGGTCCCCGGACGACACCCACGAGGGCCCCCGTCCCCGGTCACCGGATGAAGCCCTCGTACTGGCGCATGAGGAGCTGGGCTTCCAGCTGCTTCATGGTCTCGACGACGACCGACACCACGATGAGGATGCTGGTGCCGCCGAGGGCGAGGTTGCCGAACGCCGGCAGGATCAGGCCGACCATCGGCGGCAAGGCCGCGACGATGCCCAGGAACAGCGCGCCGGCCACGGTGATCCGGGTGACGACCCGGGCCAGGTAGTCCTGGGTGGGCCGCCCCGGCCGGATGCCCGGGATGAACCCGCCGTTCTTGCGCAGCTGCTCCGCGGTCTCGTCGGGTTTGAACGTGAACGCCGTGTAGAAGTACGTGAATCCGAACGTCAGCAGGAAGTACAGGACGACGTACAAGCGGTGAGCCCTGGCTGAACACCTGGGTGATCCACGTCGCGGCATTCCGGACGAACTCCACCTGGGACGCCGTGAAGTACGACGCGATCTGGGCGGGGAACAGCAGGATGCTGACCGCGAAGATGATGGGGATGACGCCCGCCTGGTTGACCCGGAGCGGCAGGAACGTCTGACCACCCTGGTACATGCGCCGGCCGCGGACGCGGGAGGCGTACTGGATCGGGATCCGGCGCTGGCCTTCCTGGACGTAGATGATCACGGCGACCGCGCCGATGGCGAAGATCGCGAACAGGATGAGCCGGGCGATGTCCGGGTTGCCGAAGAACGTGGCCGCGGCGCCCGGAGCGCGCGACACGATGCCCGCGAAGATGATGAAGCTGACGCCGTTGCCGATGCCCTTCTCGGTGATGAGCTCGCCGAGCCACATCAGGACGACCGAACCGGCGGTGAGCGTCACGATCTGGGTGAGCGTCTCGAAGCTGCCGAGGTTGAACGGCGTGTCGAGCAGCTGGTTGTAGTTGAGGAGCGCGAGCACGCCCCACGCCTGCAGGAGCGCCATGGGCACCGACAGGTAGCGCGTGTACTGGTTGAGCTTCGTGCGGCCGTACTCACCCTCACGCTGGAGGGCGGAGAGCGCGGGGACCACGCCCGTCATCAACTGCATGATGATCGAGGCGTTGATGTACGGGTTGACGCCCAACGCCACGACCGAGAAGTTCGACAACCCGCCACCCGAGAAGATGTCGAGCACGCTGACGATCGTGTTGTTGTTCACGAAGTCGGCGAGCTGGTCGCGGTTGATGCCCGGGATCGGGACGTGCGCCAGCAGCCGGAACACGATGAGGATCCCGGCGACGTAGAGGATCCGGCGCCGCAGGTCCGGCGCCCGGAACGCGTTGAGGAGCGATTCGAACACGGGCTAGGCGTCCGCGTCCCGGTCGGCGGGCGCTTCCTCCTCGGCGGCGACGTCGCCGGCCTCGTCGGCCTCGGCGACCTCGACGGCGGCGGCATCGTCGATCGCCTCGTCCTCGGTCTCGGCGATGGCGACGGTCTCGGCGGTCGCCTCGGGCTCATCGGCGACGGCTTCCGGCTCCGGGGCGGCTTCGGCTCCGCGGCGGGCTCGGCGACGCCTCGGCCTCGGCGGCGGCGTCGGTCTCGGCGGTCGCCTCGGGCTCCGTGGCGGCCTCGGGCTCGGCCGGGGTCGCCGGCTCCGCCATGGGAGCGGCGACGGCTTCCGGCTCCGGGGCCGCTTCGGCCCCGGGCTCGGGCTCGGCGACGACCGCGGGCTCCGGAGCGGCTTCGGTCCTGGCGCGCGACGCGCGCGGCGCCTTGGCCTCGGTCGCCGGCTCGGCGGAGGCCCCGTCGGCCCGCTCGATCCCCAGCGCCGCGAGCGGCTGCGTCGGGATCTCGATGACCTGGACCGTGCCACCGGCCGACTCGATCTTCTCGCGGGCACTCTTCGTGAAGGCGTCCGCGACGACGAACACGTTCACGCCGAGGTCGCCCCCGCCCAGGATCTTGAGCGGCTTGCGCACATCGCGGACCAGCCCCGCCTGGCGGAGCAGGTCGGCGTTGACGGTGATGGGCGCGGGCTTCGACTTCGTCCCACCCTCGGCGACCAGCCGGCCGGCCTCGACGGCGGCGGCGATCGCCCCGACGTTCACGACCTCGTACTCGATCCGGTTGAGGTTGCGGAAGCCGCGCAGCTTCGGGATGCGGATGTGGAGCGGCGTCTGGCCACCCTCGAACCACGCCGGGATGCTCGCACCCGCGCGGCTCTTCTGGCCCTTCGTGCCGCGACCGGCGGTCTTGCCGCCACCCGCCGCGATGCCGCGGCCGACGCGCGTCCGCTTCCGGACGGCGCCTTCGGCCGGCTTCAGGTCATGGAGCTTCACTTCGACTCGTCCTCCGGGGTCGTCCCGGCCTCCTCGGCCGCCGCGGCTGCCTTCGCGCGGGACGCCTTGGCCTCGGGGACCTCCTCGACATCCACGAGGAAGCGGACCTGCCGGACCATCCCGCGGGTCGCGGGATTGTCGGGGATCTCGACCGTGTGGCCGATGCGGTCCAGGCCCAGCGCGCGGATCGTCCCGCGATTGCGGGCGATGTGGCTGATCGTGCTCTTCGTCTGCGTCACGCGCAGCTTACCGGGCATCGGCCACCGCCTCCGCCGCGCTGGGCTGACCCGGGACGTGCAGCCGGAGGGTCACGCCGCGGCGGGCGCTGAGCTCCTCCGCGGAATGGAGCCCGCGCAGCGCGTTGAGCGTCGCGCGGGTCACGTTGACCGCGTTGGTCGACCCATGGACCTTGGCCAGGATGTCGTGGATGCCCGCCGCCTCGACGACGGCGCGGACGGCACCGCCGGCGATGACACCGGTGCCCTGCGAGGCGGGCTTCAGCAGCACCCGGCTGGCCGAGAACTGCTCGCGCACCTCGTGCGGGATGGTCGTCCCGACCATGGGGATCCGGATGATGTGCTTCTTCGCGTCCTCGACGCCCTTGCGGATGGCCTCGGGCACCTCGCCGGCCTTGCCCAGGCCGACGCCGACGTGCCCCTGGCCGTCACCCACGACGACGACCGCGGAGAAGCTGAACCGGCGCCCGCCCTTGTGGACCTTGGCGACACGGTTGATCTGGACGACGCGCTCCTCGAGCGCGAGCTTGTTGGGGTCGATGCGAGCCACAGGCGGTCCCTTCTCAGAAGTCGAGGCCGGCTTCGCGAGCCGCCTCGGCCAACGAGCGCACGCGCCCGTGATAGCGATAGCCGGCCCGGTCGAAGACGACCTGCGCGACCCCGGCGGCCTTCGCCCGCTCGGCGACCAGCCGCCCGACGGATGTCGCGCCAGCGGACTTCGTGCCCGCCCCTTCGGGGTCGCGGAGACCGGTCTCCAGCGACGAGGCCGCGGCGAGCGTCCGGCCGGACACGTCGTCGATGACCTGGGCGTAGATGTTCTTGTTGGAGCGGAACACCGCGAGACGCGGCCGCGCGTCCGTCCCCGAAAGGCGGAGACGGATGCGTTCGTGGCGCTTGCGTCGCGCGGCGCCGCGGCTGCCGAGGGAGGTCATCGGTCGACCCCCGAGGGGCTCTGCGTCATCGTGGTCCTTCGTTCCTTACTTCTTGCCGCCGATCTTGCCGGCCTTGCCCGCCTTGCGGCGGACCTGCTCGCCCGCGTAGCGCACGCCCTTGCCCTTGTACGGCTCGGGCTTGCGGGTGGCGCGGATGCGAGCGGCGACCTGGCCGACCAGCTCCTTGTCGATGCCCACGACCGCGAGGCGGGTGGGGTTCTCGACCTCGAAGCTGATGCCCGTCGGCGGCTCGATCTCGATCGGGTGGCTGTAGCCGAGCGAGAGCTGGAGCTTCTCGCCGACCTTCTGGGCGCGGTAGCCGACACCCACGATCTCGAGGCCCTTGCGGTACCCCGTCGTGACGCCGACGACCATGTTGTTGACGAGCGTCCGGGTGAGCCCGTGGAGGCTCTTGTGGAGCTTGTCCTCGCTGGGCCGGGTGACGACGATCTCGTCGCCGTCGCGGGCGACCGCGATGATCGGCGGCAGGTCGCGCGTGAGCGTGCCCTTGGGGCCGGTCACGGTCATGCGACGGCCGTCGATGGCGACGTCGACGCCCGACGGGACGGGCACCGGGAGGCGTCCGATGCGGCTCATCGGCTCACCACACGTACGCCAGGATCTCGCCGCCGAGCTCGGCCTTGTGGGCCTGGGCGCCGGTCATGATCCCGCGCGAGGTGCTGACGATGACGATGCCCAGGCCGCCCAGGACCCGCGGGATCTCCGTCTTGCGCGCGTACACGCGCAGGCCCGGCTTGCTGATCCGCTTGAGGCCCGAGACGACCGGCACCTTGCCGTCGACGTACTTCATGCGCAGCCGGAGGACGAGGGCGGTCCCATCGCGCTCCTCGCTCCAGTCGGCGATGAAGCCCTCCTCCGTGAGGATGCGGGCGATCTCGCGCTTGGTCCGGGATGCCGGGACGACCACCTCGGTGTGGCGGGCGCGCGCGGCGTTCCGGACTCGCGTGAGCATGTCCGCGATCGGGTCGGAGATGTTCATCTGCTCTTACCAGCTCGACTTGGTCACGCCGGGCAGCTCGCCCGCGAGCGCGCGCTCGCGGAAGCAGATCCGGCACAGTGCGAAGCGGCGCATGTACGCCCGTGGACGCCCGCACAGCGTGCACCGGTGATAGGCCTGCACCGTCTGAGTGCGGCTTGCGTGCGCGCTTCGACGATCAATCGACTTCTTGGCCATCGTCTCCTCCCCCGCGCCTACGACGGCGAAGGGCATGCCGAGGAGCTCGAGCAGGTGCTTCGATTCCTCGTCGGTCTTCGCCGTCGTCACGATGCTGATCTCCAGCCCGCGGAGACGGTCCACCTTGTCGTAGTCGATCTCCGGGAACGCGAGCTGCTCGCGGAGCCCGAGGCTGTAGTTACCGCGCCCGTCGAACGACTTGCTGGGCACGCCCCGGAAGTCGCGGATGCGGGGCAGCGCGACCCGTGTCAGGCGCTCCAGGAAGTCCCACATCCGCTCACCGCGGAGGGTGACCTTGGCGCCGATCGCGTTGCCCGTCCGGAGACGGAACTGGGCGATCGAGCGCTTGGCGCGCGTGACGATCGGCCTCTGGCCGGTGATGAGCGTGAGGTCGCCCACCGCGGCGTCGATCGCCTTGGCGTTCTGGAGGGCCTCACCCAGCCCGATGTTCACGACGATCTTCGAGAGGCGCGGGACCTGCATCGGGTTGTCGTACCCGAACTGGCGCTGGAGGGCCGGGATGACCTCCGCCTGATAGCGCTCCTGCAGCCCGTTCACGACGACGCCCCTTCCAGCTGCTCGCCGCAATGGCGGCAGACGCGGACGCGCTTGCCGTTGTCGAGCGTGATGTGCGCGATCCGGGTGGGCCGGTCGCAGTGGGTGCACACGAGCATCACCTTGGCGATGGGCATCGCCGCCGGGACGTCGATGATCCCGCCCTTGTCGACCTGGGGCAGCTGCCCCGGGCCGCCCGCGGACCGCTGGCGCGGCTTCGTGTGGCGCTTGACGATGTTGAGGCCGTCGACGATGACGTCGACGCCGCCGCGCGTGGACCCGCGACGGAACACCGAGCGGAGCGGCGTGGGCGACGGGTCCTTGCGGATCACGCGTTCCACGACACCACGCTTGCCGGCGTCCTTGCCCGCGAGGACCACGACGGTGTCACCGCGTCGGATCTCGGGGACCGTGGTGCGATGCTCGATCGACCGGCTGGGCATCACAGCACCTCCGGCGCGAGCGACACGATCTTCATGTAGTTCCGATCCCGGAGTTCGCGCGCGACGGGCCCGAAGATGCGGGTGCCGCGCGGGTTGCCCTGGTTGTTGATGAGCACGGCCGCGTTCTCGTCGAAGCGGATGTAGCTGCCGTCCGGCCGCCCGTACTCCTTGTTGGTGCGGACGATCACCGCCCGGACCACGTCGCCCTTCTTGACGGGTGCGTTCGGGATCGCGGTCTTGACGCTGGCGATGATCACATCGCCGACGCCGGCGGTCGTCTTGCGCGACCGCCCCATGATCCGGATGCACTGGATCGTCCGGGCGCCCGTGTTGTCGGCCACCCGCAGGCGGCTCTGGGGCTGGATCACGAGGAGGCTCCCTCCTCGTCCGTCGCCCCGGCCTCGGTCTCGCTGCGCTCGCGACCCGGGTGGGCCGCGGCATGGATCGCCTCGGTGACCGCGGCCTCCTCGGCCGGGATCGCGTCGCCCGCCGCCTCGACGGCCTTCTTGCTGACCTCGACGAGCCGCCACCGCTTGGTGGCCGAGAGCGGGCGTGACTCCTCGATGACCACGGTGTCGCCGACGCGCGCCTCGTTGCGCTCGTCATGCGCCTTGAACTTCGTGGTCAGGCGGATGACCCGCTTGTACAGCCGATGTCGCTGCAGCCGCTCGACGGACACGACGATCGTCTTGTCCATCTTGTCGCTGACGACGCGACCCGTCTTGCGCTTTCGTTGTGCCTGCACGGCGCTGTCTGCTCCTGCCATTCCCGGCGACCTCCTACGCCGTCCGCGTGCGATCGGTCGCACGCTCGCGCTGGACGGTGAGGATCCGGGCGATCGTGCGACGGGTCGCCGGGATCTGGCTGTAGTCCTTCAACTGGCGGGTCGAGAGCGCGAAGCGGGCCTGCCAGAGGTCCAGCTTGGCCTCCTTGAGCGCGTTCTCGAGCTCCGTGTCCGAGAGCTTGCGGGCCTCACCGATGTCCATCGGAGCCCTCCTGGACGTTGTCGCGGGTCACGACCCGCGTCGCGACGGGGAGCTTGTGGGCGGCGAGGCGCATCGCCTCGACGGCCGCCTCGTGCTCCACGCCCGCCATCTCGAACAGGATCCGGCCGGGCCTGACGACCGCGACCCAGTGGTCGGGTGCGCCCTTGCCCGAGCCCATGCGCGTCTCGGCCGGCTTCTTGGTAGCCGGCTTGTCGGGGAAGACGCGGATCCAGATCTTGCCGCCGCGCTTGACCGAGCGGGTCATGGCGCGTCGAGCCGCCTCGATCTGCCGGGCGGTGATCCAGGCGGGCTCCAGGGTGGCCAGCCCGTACTCGCCGAACGAGACGGTGTGGCCACCCTTGGCCATGCCGGACATCCGGCCGCGCATCACCTTGCGGTGCTTGACGCGTCGGGGCATGAGCATCGTCAGACCCCTCCGCCCACGGCCGGCACCGCGGCGGCGGCCGCCTCGCGGCGGCGGCGCTCGACCGGGATGTCGCCCTTGTAGATCCAGACCTTCACGCCGATGCGGCCGTAGGTCGTGTGTGCGTGCACCTGGCCGTAGCTGATGTCGGCGCGGAGGGTGCCCAACGGGATGCGCCCTTCGCGATCCCACTCGCGGCGACCCATCTCGGAGCCACCGAGGCGACCGGCCATCGCGATGCGCACGCCCTTGGCACCAGCCTTCATCGTCCGCTGGAGGGCCTGCTTGAGGGCCTTCTTGTACGCGACGCGGCGCTGGAGCTGCTGGGCGATGTTCGCGGCCACGAGGTTCGCATCGAGCTCGGGCTGGCGGATCTCCTTGATCTCCAGCTTGACCTTGCCCGAGGTGACCCCGCCGATCTCCTTGCGCAGGAGCTCGACGTTCTGGCCGCCGCGGCCGATGACGATGCCCGGCTTGGCGGTATGGATGGACACGGTCACGTAGTTGTGACCGCGCTCCACCTCGACCCACGAGACGCTCGCGTTGGCCAGCCGCCGGTCGATCAGGCGGCGGATCGCGAGATCCTCCTTGAGACGTTCGGTGTAGTCCTTATCGTCGGCATACCACTTCGCGGACCACGTGCGCGTGTATCCGAGGCGGAAGCCGTACGGGTGGACCTTGTGACCCATGTGGCTAGGCCTCCCGGTCGGCGACGACGACCGTGATGTGCGTCATCGGTTTGTGGATCGGGAACGCCCGACCCTGGGCGCGCGGCCGGAAGCGCTTGATCGTCGGACCCTCGTTCGCGATCGCATCGACCACGACGAGCTCGTCGGCCGCGAGGTTGTGATTGTTCTCCGCGTTCGCCGCGGCACTCTTGAGCACCCGCGCGACGCTGGCTGCGGCCGCCTGCGGCATGAACCGCAGGAGCGCCGCGGCCTCCTCGACCGGCCGGCCCTTGATCGCCTCGGTGACGAGTCGGGTCTTGCGGGTCGAGCCGCGCTGGTACTTGGCGGTGGCGGACACGCGCATCAGCGCACCCCCGTCGATCGGTCGGTCCGCTTCTCGTGTCCGCGGAACGTCCGGGTGGGGGCGAACTCGCCGAGGCGATGTCCGACCATGTTCTCGGTGATGAACACGGGCACGTGCTTGCGGCCGTTGTAGACCGCCACCGTGTGCCCGATGAAGTCGGGGAAGATCACGGACGCGCGCGACCAGGTCTTGACGACCTTCCGCTCGTTCCGCCTGTTCATGCCCTGCACGCGGACGAGAAGCCGCTGCTGGACGAACGGTCCCTTCTTGACCGAACGCGACATGCGCTGGCTCCTCTAGCTCTTCCGATGACGGCTGCGGACGATCAGCCGCCCGGTGGTCTTCGCGCGACGCGTGCGGTAGCCCATGGCGGGCTTGCCCCACGGCGTCTTGGGCGGCATGCCCGTGGGCGACTTGCCCTCGCCACCACCATGCGGGTGGTCGCGCGGGGTCATCGCGACGCCGCGCACCTCGGGCCGCTGGCCCATGTGGCGCGCGCGCCCGGCCTTGCCGAGGCTCTGGTTCTCGTGGTCGAGGTTCGACACCTGGCCGACCGTGGCGAGGCACTTCGCGGGCACGCGTCGCATCTCGCCCGAGGGCAGACGGACGGTCGCGAACTCGCCCTCCTTGGCCAGGAGCTGCGCCGACGTGCCGGCGGACCGGACGATCTGGCCGCCCTTGCCGGGGATGAGCTCGATGTTGTGGATCGTCGTGCCCAGCGGGATCCTCGAGAGCGGGATGGCGTTGCCCACCCGCGCCTCGGCGTCCGGTCCGGAGACGACGATGTCACCGACCTTGAGCCCGTGGGGCAGGAGCATGTAGCGCTTCTCGCCGTCGCGGTAGTGGAGCAGGCCGATCCGCGCGGAGCGGTTGGGGTCGTACTCGATGGTCGCGAGGCGCGCCGGCACGCCGACCTTGTCGCGCTTGAAGTCGATCCGGCGGTAGTGCGCCTTCTCGCCGCCACCACGGTGGCGGATCGAGACGCGCCCCTGGTTGTTCCGGCCCGATGGGCGCTTCTGGGGCTCGAGCAGCGGCTTGTGCGGCTGGTCGGTGGTGATCTCCTCGAACGTCGAGCGGGTCATCCACCGGCGGCCGGGCGAGGTCGCCTTGTACGTACGGAGCGGCATCCCTATACCCCCTCGAAGAACTCGATCTTCTGGCCGGGGGCCAGGGTCACGATCGCCTTGCGCCACGGGGTGGTGCGCCCGACGATCCGGCCGCGGCGCGTCCCGCGCCGCTTCTCCTTCGACTTCGTCGTGAGGACGTTGACGGCCACGACCGTCACCTTCTCCTTCTGGTAGAGCTCCTCGACGGCGGCCTTGATCTGGATCTTGTTGGCCTTCGCGTGGACCGCGAACGTGTACTTGTTGCCCGCGTTCGCGTCACGGTCGCCGAGCGTCGACACGTCGATCGACTTCTCGCTGATGACCGGGCGCAGGATGACGTCGGCGGCGGTGAGGGCGGTCACGCCGGCACCTCGTCGGTGGCCAGGGCTCGGCCGGTCCCGGCGTAGACCTCGGTGATGCGGGCCAGGGCGGGCTGCTCGATGAGGATCGCGTCCGCATCGAGGATGTCGACGACGTTCAGCGAGTCGGCGCGCAGCACGGTGACCTTGGGCAGGTTCGCCGCGGAGCGCCTGAGCGGCTCCCCCGCGTCGGGCGCCACGACGAGGACCTTGCGGCCATGGCCGTCGCCCGCGCCGAGCGCGACGAGGGTCGTGGCGAACGTCTTCGTCTTGGGCTCGGCATCGGCGTCGAGGAACAGGTCGACGACCTTGATCGCGTCGTCGGCGAGCTTCGCGCTCAGGGCGCTGCGCAGCGCCACGCGCCGCATCCGCTTGTTGAGGCGCTGCTCGTAGCTCCGCGGGTGCGGGCCGAACACGACGCCGCCGCCCGCGTAGTGCGGTGCGGTCCGCGAGCCCTGGCGCGCGCGGCCGGTGCCCTTCTGGCGATACGGCTTCTTGCCGCCGCCGCGGACCTCGCCACGGGTCTTCGTGTCGTGCGTGCCGGTCCGGCGACCGGCGAGCTGGGCGCACGACCGCCTGGTGGAGCACGGCCTCGTTCACGGGAGCCGCGAACAGCTCCTCGTCGAGGTCGACGTTCCCGACGGACTTGCCCGCTCGGTCGTACAGGGTGGTCTGCGGCATCGTCAGGCCTTCCGCACCAGCGTCAGCGCGCCCCGGGTGCCGGGCACGTTCCCCATCACGAGGAGAAGGTTCCGGTCCGCGTCGACGCGCACGACGCGCAGCTTCTTGATCGTCGTCCGGGCGTCGCCCATGTGGCCGCTCATGCGCAGGCCCTTGTAGACGCGGCCGGGCGTGGTGCCGGGGCCGATCGACCCGGGCTTCCGGTAGTTGTCCGACCCATGGGTCTTGGGGCCGGTGTTGAAGTGGTGGCGCTTCACGGTGCCCGCGAAGCCCTTGCCCTTCGACGTGGCGGTGACGTCCACGAGGTCACCAGGCGCGAACACGTCGGCCACGGCCAGTTGCTGGCCGACCTCGTACTCGCCGGCGGCCTTGGCCTCGTCGAACCGGAACTCGCGGAGCGTCTTGTGACGCGGCAGGTCCTTGAGCTGGCCCAGGACGGGCTTGGTCAGCCTGCGCGCCTCGCCGGCGCCGAGCTGGATGGCGGTGTAGCCATCGCGCTCGGCGGTCCGGAGCCGGGTCACGGTGTTGGGCGTGATCTCCAGGACCGAGACCGGGATCATCGTCCCGTCCTCGTTGAAGACCTGCGTCATGCCGAGCTTGCGCCCGATCAGTCCGATGCTCATCGCCGCTCCCCGCACCACGCCGCCAGGCGAGTGCAGCGCAGGCGGCCGCGCGCCGCGAGCGAGCGCACTCGGAGTGCGTGAGCGAGGCGCGCAGTGGCAACGCGGCGATGCGCCGCAGGTGGTGTGCGTCATCACATCTTGATCTCGATGTCGACGCCAGCGGCAAGGCTGAGTCGCATCAGGGCGTCGACCGTCTTCGAGCTCGGATCCAGGATGTCGATGAGCCGCTTGTGGGTGCGGATCTCGAACTGCTCCCGGGAGTCCTTGTCGATGAACGGCGAACGCAGGACGGTGAACTTCTCGATGCGCGTGGGCAGCGGGACCGGGCCCACCACGTCGGCGCCGGTGCGCTGCGCGGTCTCCACGATCTGCGCAGCCGACGCGTCGAGCAGGCGATGGTCGTACGCCTTGAGGCGGATCCGGATCCGCTGCTTCGCCATCGTCGTTACTCGATGATGCTGACGATGGCGCCCGCGCCGACGGTCCGGCCACCCTCGCGGATGGCGAAGCGCTGGCCGGTCTCGAGCGCGATCGGGGTGATGAGCTCGACCGACATCTCGACGTTGTCGCCGGGCATGACCATCTCGGCGCCGTCGGGCAGCCCGATGGCCCCGGTCACGTCGGTCGTGCGCAGGTAGAACTGCGGCCGGTAGCCGTTGTAGAAGGGGGTATGCCGGCCACCCTCCTCCTTGGTCAGGACGTACACCTGGGCGGTGAACTTGGTGTGGGGCTTGATGGAGCCCGGCTTGGCGAGCACCTGGCCACGCTCGATCTCGTCGCGCTCGATGCCCCGCATGAGGCAGCCCACGTTGTCGCCCGCCTGGCCCTGGTCGAGCGTCTTCTGGAACATCTCGACGCCGGTGATGACGACCTTGCGGGTGGCCTTGACCCCGACGATCTCGACCTCGTCGCCGATCTTGACCACACCGCGCTCGATGCGGCCGGTGGCCACGGTCCCGCGGCCCTTGATGCCGAACACGTCCTCGACGGGCATCACGAACGGCTTGTCGACCGGGCGCTCGGGGGTCGGGATGTACGCGTCGACCGCGTCCATCAGCTCCTGGATCGGCTTGTACGCCTCGTTGGCCGGGTCGTCGGGCGCCTCGAGCGCCTTCAGCGCCGAGCCGCGGATGACGGGCACGTCGTCACCCGGGAAGTTGTTCTTGGTGAGCAGCTCGCGGACCTCGAGCTCGACGAGGTCGAGGAGCTCCGGGTCGTCGACCGCGTCGACCTTGTTGAGGAAGACCACGATGTACGGCACCTCGACCTGGCGGGCGAGCAGGATGTGCTCGCGGGTCTGGGGCATCGGGCCGTCGGTCGCGGCGACCACCAGGATGGCGCCGTCCATCTGGGCGGCACCCGGTGATCATGTTCTTGATGTAGTCCGCGTGACCCGGGCAGTCGACATGCGCGTAGTGGCGGTTGTCGGTCTCGTACTCGACGTGGGCGATGGCGATGGTGATGCCCCGCTCACGCTCCTCGGGCGCGTTGTCGATGGTGTCGAACGCGCGGTACTCCGCCTCGCCCTTGAGGGCGAGGTACTTGGTGATCGCCGCGGTGAGCGACGTCTTGCCGTGGTCGATGTGGCCGATCGTGCCGACGTTGACGTGCGGCTTCGTGCGCTCGAACTTCTTCTTGGCCATGGGTGGCGGGTCTCCCCTGCTCCTCCGCCCGGATCGCGTCCGGGCCGATCCTTCGCTTAGACCTTGCTCTTGGCGACGAGCTCCGCCGCGATGTTCGCGGGGACCTCGGCGTAGTGGGACAGCTCCATCGAGTAGCTCGCCCGACCCTGGGTCATCGACCGCAGGTCGGTGGCGTAGCCGAACATGCCGGCCAGCGGCACGAAGGCGCGGACCACCGTGGTGGAGCCCCGCTCGTCCATGCCCTCGACATGCCCGCGGCGACTGTTGAGGTCGCCGATGACGTCGCCGATGAACTCGGCCGGCAGCGTCGCCTCGACCTTCATCATCGGCTCGAGCACGACGGGGTCGGCCTTGTGCACGGCGTCCTGGACCGCCATGGAGGCGGCGATGTTGAACGCCATCTCCGACGAGTCGACCTCGTGGTACGAGCCGTCGAAGACCGTGGCGCGGACGTCGACCATCGGGTAGCCGGCGTAGACGCCCGTCTCCAGGCGCTCGCGGATGCCGCGGTCGATCGCGCGCATGTATTCCTTGGGGATGGTGCCGCCGACGATCTTGTCGACGAACTCGTAGCCCGCGCCCTTCTCGGTGGGCTCGAGGTCGAGGACGACGTGGCCGTACTGGCCCTTGCCGCCGGTCTGGCGGACGAAGCGGCCGTTGCCGGTCGCCTTGCGCCGGATGGTCTCGCGATAGGAGACCTGCGGCTTGCCGATGTTCGCGGCGACCTTGAACTCGCGGACCATGCGGTCGACGAGGACGTCGAGGTGCAGCTCGCCCATGCCCGCGATGAGCGTCTCGCCCGACTCGGGGTCGGTGTGGACGCGGAACGTGGGGTCCTCCTCGGACAGGCGCTGGAGCGCGATGGTCAGCTTGTCCTGATCGGCCTTGGTCTTGGGCTCGATCTTGACCTCGATGACCGGCTCGGGGAACGTCATCGACTCGAGGATCACGGGCTTGTCCGGATCGCTCAGGGTGTCGCCGGTGAAGGTGTCCTTGAGCCCGACCGCGGCCGCGATGTCGCCCGCGTAGACCTCCTCGATCTCCTCGCGGTGGTTCGCATGCATCTGCAGGATGCGGCCGATGCGCTCGCGCTTGCCCTTGGTCGGGTTGAGCACGTACGAGCCGGCCTTGAGCGTGCCGGAGTAGACGCGGAAGAACGCGAGCTTGCCGACGAACGGATCGGCCGCGATCTTGAACGCGAGGGCCGCGAACGGCTCCTTGTCGTCGACGGTGCGCACGACGTCGTGGCCCTGCGGATCGAGCGCGACCATGGGCGGGACGTCGAGCGGGCTGGGCAGGTAGTCCACGACCGCGTCGAGCATCGGCTGGATGCCCTTGTTCTTGAGCGCCGAGCCCGTCAGCACCGGGACGAACTTGTACTGGAGCGTGCCGAGGCGGAGCGCATGCTTGAGCTCCTCCTCGCTGAACTCCTCGCCCTCGAGGTACTTGTGCGCGATGTCGTCGTCGGCATCGGCGAGCGCCTCGATCATCTTGGTGCGGTGCTCGCTGGCCTCGGCCTGGAGCTCCGCGGGGATGTCGATGGTGTCGAACTGCGCGCCCAGGTCGTCGCGCCACACGAGCGCCTTCATGCGCACGAGGTCGACGACGCCGCGGAACTCGTCCTCGATGCCGATGGGGATCTGGATGGGCACGGGGACGACGCCCAGGCGGTCGCGGATCATCTCGACGTCGCGCCAGAAGTCGGCACCCGTCCGGTCGAGCTTGTTGATGAAGCAGATGCGCGGCACGCGATAGCGGTCGGCCTGGCGCCACACCGTCTCCGACTGCGGCTCGACGCCGGCCACACCGTCGAACACGACGACCGCACCATCGAGCACCCGGAGGCTGCGCTCCACCTCGACGGTGAAGTCCACGTGCCCGGGCGTATCGATGATGTTGATGCGATGGTCGCCCCAGAAGGCGGTCGTCGCCGCCGCGGTGATGGTGATCCCGCGCTCCTGCTCCTGCGGCATCCAGTCCATGGTGGCCGCGCCCTCATGGACCTCACCGATCTTGTAGATCTTCTTCGTATAGAAGAGGATCCGCTCGGAGACGGTGGTCTTCCCCGCGTCGATATGCGCGATGATCCCGATGTTCCGCGTTCGTGCGAGCGGAACCTGTCGTGCCACGGTGTCAGTGCTCCTGTCGAGGCGCTCGGCCTACCACTTGAAGTGGCTGAAGGCCTTGTTCGCCTCGGCCATCTTGTGCGTGTCCTCGCGTCGCTTGACGGCGGCGCCGAGGCCATTGCTCGCGTCCACCAGCTCGGCGGCGAGCTTCTCACTCATGCTCTTGCCGCTCCGCTTGCGGGCGGCCTGGACGATCCAGCGGACGCCCAGCGAGAGGCGGCGATCGCCGCGGATCTCGACCGGGACCTGGTAGGTGGCGCCGCCGACGCGCCGGGGCTTGACCTCGATGATCGGGGTCGCGTTCCGGAGCGCGGTCTCGAGGACCTCGAGGCCGGGACGCTTGGCCTGGGCCTCCGCGCGGGCGAGCGCCTGGCGAAGGATGCGGTCGGCGAGGGTCTGCTTGCCGTCGCGCATGAGCTTGACGCGCAGGCGGTCGCTGACCCGATTGGAACGTGCTCTGGTACTTGGCCTTGCGCGGGATGGACGATCGGCGCGGCATCTAGCGCCTCCCTGCGATCGCCGGAGTCGCCTTCGCGCCGTACTTGCTGCGGCCCTGCCTGCGGTCCTTGACGCCGGCCGCGTCGAGCGTGCCGCGGATGATGTGGTACTTGACCGACGGGAGGTCCTTCACGCGCCCACCGCGCACGAGCACGACCGAGTGCTCCTGCAGGTTGTGGCCGATGCCCGGGATGTAGGCCGTGACCTCCATCTGGTTGGACAGCCGTACGCGCGCGATCTTGCGCAACGCGGAGTTCGGCTTCTTGGGCGTCATCGTGCGCACCTGAAGGCAGACGCCACGCTTCTGCGGGGCGCCGGGGATCGGCACCTGCTTGCGGTGCATCCCGTTCCAGTTCTTGCGCATGGCCGGCGCCTTGACCTTCGCGATCTTCGGCTTCCGCCCGTGGCGCACGAGCTGGCTGATCGTCGGCACGGAGACGCTTCCCTTTCGGTCTGTTGTCAGTGGTCTGCGACGGTCCGCCGGACCCGGGCTGCGCCCTCGGCGCACCCCCGGCGGGGACCGGTCGCGGCCTCTCCACCGGGCGCACGAAGCGCACGCCCTCTCAGGCCACGAGCGGGGAGTATAGGCAGCCGCCCGAACGAGTGTCAAACGTATGGCGACCGTCCCCGGACGGGGCGCGAAGGTGCCTCGGCGCACCGGCTGGGGAGGCGTCCGAGGCACGTCCCAACGCGGTCGGACTAGCATGTCCGTGACGCGCTGCGGGACCACGGCGGCCCATCCGAGACGGGACGCGGAAGGGGGATCCGCGCGAGCATCGTCGGGACGGATGGGCAGCGGGGAGAAGGGGCATGGCACGCGTGAGGCGCGCGCTCATCGTGGCGGCCGTGGCCGCGATCGTCGGCTCGGGGCTGCTACCGCCCGGGGCCACCACGGTCCGAGCCGCCGAGCCCACGCGAGGGGACCTGTTCCGGCGCACGGCCGACGCGTCGCCCGGAACGACCGGCACCGTCAAGACCGACGCCACCGTCGTCGCGGACGTGGTGCCGACGGGGTTCACCGAGTCGGTCGCGTTCAGCGGCCTGACCAACCCCACGAGCATCCGCTTCGCGTCCGACGGCCGCGTATTCGTGGCCGAGAAGGGCGGGCTGATCAAGGTGTTCAGCTCGATCACGGCGACGACACCGACCGTGTTCGCCGACCTGCGCACCAACGTCGATGACTACTGGGACCGCGGGCTCCTGGGCATGACGCTCGATCCGGCGTTCCCGAGCCAGCCGTACGTCTACGTCCTGTACACCTACGACGCCGCGGTGGGCGGCAGCGCCCCGCGCTGGAGCGACGCCTGCCCCTCCCCGCCGGGCCCGACGACGGACGGCTGTGTCGTGAGTGGCCGGCTGTCCCGCCTCACCGCGAACGGCGACGTGATGACCGGTCCGGAGCAGGTGCTCATCAACGACTGGTGCCAGCAGTTCCCCAGCCACTCCCAGGGCGACCTGCGCTTCGGCCCGGACGGGATGCTCTACGGGACGTCGGGCGACGGGTCCAGCTTCACGACGGTCGACTACGGCCAGTTCGGCGGCGGGACGGGGAGCCCGACACAGAAGAACCCGTGCGGCGATCCGCCCGCCGGCGTGGGCGGGACGATGACGAGCCCGACCGCCGAGGGCGGTGCACTCCGCAGCCAGGACCTGCGGACGCCCGCGACCCCGGGCACGGGTCAGACCTACCGGCAGCTCATCGCCTCGATGTCGCCGGTGGCCCATTGGCGGCTGGGCGAGACGTCCGGCACGACCGCGGCCGACAGCAGCGGCGCGAACACCGGGACGTACTCGGGTGGCTTCACGCTCGGGGTCTCGGGGCTGCTCACCGGCGACACCGACCGGGCGGTCCAGCTGAACGGCACGACCGGCCAGGTGGCGGTCCCCAACGCCGCAGCCCTGAACCCCACGAATGCGATCTCGGTCGCCGCATGGGGCACCAGCACGAGCTTCTCGAACCGGAACCCGAGGATCGTCCAGAAGGGCACCAGCGATAACCAGTACCGCCTCCTGGTCGAGGGCGGCCAGGTCGTCTGGAACATCACCGGCGTCGGGACCGTGAGCGCCGCGGCCCCATCGCTCAACACGCGCCATTTCTACGTGGGCACGTACGACCGGGCGAACCTCCGGCTGTACATCGACGGCGCCCAGGTCGCGTCGGCGCCGGCGACGGCCGCCATCCCGTCGACCACGCAGCCGCTGGCCATCGGCAACAAGCCCACGTCCACGGACGCCCGTGACCCGTGGCCGGGCGTGCTCGACGAGGTCTCGATCCACAACGTCGCGCTCGGCGCGGCGCAGGTGAGCCAGCTGTGGTCGACGGGCTCGGCCGGTCCGGGCACCGGCGCGGGCGATCCCACCACCCTCGATGGCTCGCTCCTGCGCGTCGATCCGTCGAGCGGCGTCGGCGCGTCCGGCAACCCGCTCGCCGGAAGCACCGACGCGAACGAGCGCCGGGTCATCGCGCACGGCTTCCGGAATCCCTTCCGATTCGCGTTCCGCCCGGGCACCAGCGAGCTCTGGGTCGGCGACGTCGGCTGGAACGACTGGGAGGAGATCGACCGCATCACGACGCCCACGTCGAGCCTGCGGAACTTCGGCTGGCCGTGCTACGAGGGCACGGGCCGACAGCCTGGTTACGCCGGCTGCGGACGTGTCGATCTGCCAGAACCTGTACGGCACGCCCCAGTGCCGTCAGCGGTCCGTACTACACGTACAACCACGCCTCGAAGGTCGTCGCCGGCGAGACCTGCCCGACGGGCAGCTCGTCGATCACCGGCCTCGCGTTCTACCAGGGTGGCACCTACCCCGCCGCCTACGCCGACGCGCTGTTCTTCGCCGACTACTCGCGGAACTGCATCTGGGTGATGAAGGTCGGCGCGAACGGCTTGCCGGACCCCAATCAGATCGAGACGTTCGTCGCCGCCGCCGCGGGTCCGGTCGCTCTCGAGATCGGGCCCGGACGGGGATCTGTTCTACGTCGACATGAACGGCGGCACCATCCGCCGCATCCGTTCCACCGCCTCGGGCGGCGCTCCGACCGCGGTCATCTCCGCCAACCCGACCAGCGGCCAGGCGCCGCTCACGGTGCAGTTCGACGGGACGAGTTCCAGCGACCCCGAGAACGGCACGCTGACCTACGCCTGGGACCTCGACGGTGACGGCGCGCTCGACGACTCCACCGCAGCGAACCCGTCGTTCACCTACGCGACGGCCGGGACGCGCACGGTCCGTCTCCAGGTCACCGACCCCCAGCAGCTCACCGGCTCCACCACGCGGCTCATCGATGTCACCGGCACCGGTGGCGGGCAGACGTACGCGCAGGTCATCGGCTCGATGTCGCCCGTCGCCTACTGGCGACTGGGCGAGACGTCGGGGACGAGTGCGGCCGACAGCGCGGGATCCACGACCGGCACGTACGCCGGCGGGTTCACGCTGGGTGTCGCCGGTCTGCTCACGGGCGATACGAACCGGGCGGTCCAGCTCAACGGCACGACCGGCCAGGTGACGGTCCCCAACGCGGCGGCGCTGAACCCGACGACCGCCATCTCGATCGCCGGCTGGCTGAACGCGACGAGCTTCACGAACCGGAACCCGCGGATCTTCCAGAAGGGCATCAACGACACGCAGTACCGGCTCCTCGTCGAGGGCGGCCAGCTCGTGTTCCACATCGCCGGGGTCGGGACCGTCACCGGGCCCCTGCCGTCGCTGAACACCCGCCACTTCGTCGTGGGGACCTACGACCGCACCACGATGCGCCTCTATCTCGACGGGACGCAGGTCGGCCAGACCGCCGCCACGGCGGCGATCCCCGTGACCAGCGAGCCCGCCGCGATCGGCAACAAGCCGACGTCGACCGACGCGCGAGATCCGTTCCCGGGCGTCCTCGACGACGTCTCGATCCACAACGTCGCGCTGTCGGCGGCCCAGGTCGGGCAGCTGTGGACGACCGGGCACGACCGGCTCGGCGGCGGCGGGACGAACACGCCACCCGTGCCGGTCATCGACACGCCGGCTGCGAGCGTCACGTGGAAGGTCGGCGACACGATCTCGTTCACGGGCCACGCGACCGACGCCGAGGACGGCACGCTCGCGGCGTCCCGCCTGAGCTGGTCGCTCATCCTCGAGCATTGCCCGTCGAACTGCCACACGCACAGCATCCAGAGCTGGAGCGGCGTCGCGAGCGGCTCGTTCCAGGCTCCCGATCACGACTACCCCTCGGACCTGCTGCTGACGCTCACCGCCACGGACAGCGCCGGCACGCCGGTGTCGACGAGCGTCAAGCTCGACCCGAAGACGGTGGTCCTGTCGTTCGCGTCGTCGCCCACGGGCCTGCAGCTGACCCACAACGGGTCGACGGCGACAGCGCCGTTCACCCGGACGGTCATCCAGGGCTCCGCGAACTCGATCAGTGCGGCGGCGAGCCAGACGCTGGGCGGCCAGAGCTACACGTTCCAGTCCTGGTCCGACGCCGGTGCACGGGCCCACACGGTGACCGCCGACAGCTCGATGACGCTCACCGCGACGTACACGGCGTCCGAGCGGTGGCGGCGGGACGGCGTATCGCGACGCGGTGCTCGCGGACGGCCCGGTCAGCTTACTGGCGCCTGGGCGAGGCGGGCAGGACGACGGCCGCCGACACGGCCGGCGGCGACCCACGGGACGTACGCGGGCGGGGTGACCCTGGGCGTCGTCCGGCGCGCTCGCGGGCGAGACGGACACGGCGGTCACCCTCGACGGCACGACTGACTCACGTGAGCGTGCCCGATTCGAGCCGTCTGGACATGGGCAGCTGTTCAGCTCGAGGCTGTGGGCGAAGCGCGCGCGCACGAACGGCGAGGAATACCTCGTGTTCGAAGGGCGGCGGCCAGTTCGCGGTCTACTTCGCAGTCGGGGACGAACCGGCTGACGTTCGATGAGACGACGACGTGGCCGCAGCGCGCGTCGAACGCGGCGACGATCGACACCGCCTGGCACCACTGGGTCGGTCACCCACGACGCCAGCGGCCCACGCGGATCTACCTGCGACGGCGTCGACGTGACGATCGGTGGCCGCGACCGTGACTTCACGTCGTCGTCGAGCGCCCCTGCGGCTCGGCGCCTACGGCAATCTGCCGTCGGGCTCGTATCCTTCGGCGGGCTCACTCGACGAGGTCGCCATCTATGCGAAGGTCCTCACGCCCGCCCAGGTGGCCGCCCACTACGCGGCAGCAACGACGCCCTGACCGTTCCGGGCGGATCGCGGGAGTCCCGCGCGCGGTGGCACCCGCGACTGGCGCCGGGGAACGATCCGCTTGACGCTGGAACGAGCGACGGGCGCCGGTCCCGGAGGACCGACGCCCGTCGTGTCAGGTCTGGGTCAGCCTGAGCGTCAGCTCTCGGAGCGTTCGCCCGAGACGGCCGCGTCGGCGAGGAACGGGTTGAAGTCCGCGTCCTCCTCCTCGTCGGCGCCGGCGCCGTCCTCGGCGTCCTCGGACAGGAACGGGTTCGACCCGTCCTCGTCCTCGTCGTCCGCCGAGCCGTCGGCCCCGGCGATCGCGGCGGCTCGCGCGAGGTCGGCGGCCTCCTCGTCGCCCCGGCCACCGTCCTCGAGGAACGGGTTGTACTCGGTCTCGCCGAGCCCTTCGATCGCCTCGCCGGCGAGCGCCTCGAGGGCGGCCCGGCGCTGACGCTCCTTGGCAGCGGCGACGTTCTGCGGCGCGCCCGATCCCGCGGGGATGAGCTTGCCGATGATGACGTTCTCCTTGAGGCCGATCAGGTGGTCCTTGGCGCCGTTGATGGCCGCCTCGGTGAGCACCCGGGTCGTCTCCTGGAAGGACGCCGCGGCGAGGAAGGACGACGTGTTGAGCGACGCCTTGGTCACGCCGAGCAGGACGGTCTGTGCGGTCGCGGGCTCCCCGCCTTCGGAGAGCACGCGGTTGTTCGCCTCCTCGAAGTCGAGGCGGTCGACCAGCTCCGTGGGCAGCAGGTCGACGTCGCCCGGCTGGTCGATGCGGACCTTGCGGAGCATCTGCCGGACGATGATCTCGATGTGCTTGTCCGAGATCGTGACGCCCTGGCTCCGATAGACCTTCTGGACCTCCTTGACCAGGTAGCGCTGGACGGCGTCCTTGCCCCGGGTCTCGAGGTACTCCTGCGGGTTGATCGGGCCATCGGTGATCGCGTCACCGGCACGGATCTCCGAGCCGTCGGCGACGAGCACCTTGGCGCTGTGCGGGATGGTGTACTCCCGGTCGACGGTATCGACGGCGCGCACGGCGAGCCCGTCGATGCCCTTCACCAGGTGGCCCTTGGCGGGCGACACGACGTCGGGCTTGCCTTCCTGACGGGCGACGACCTGGCCGAGCTCGACCGTGTCGCCCGCGGCGACGAGCGCTTCCGCGCCCGCGCCGATGCCCAGGGGCGCGTCGAACTCCTCCTCGCTGCGGACCCGCACCTTGCGGCCGGCATCCGTCTGGAGGATCTCGACCTTGCCGTCGATGTGGCTGATCTCGGCCTTGCCCTTGGGGATGCGGGCCTCGAACAGCTCCTCGACGCGCGGCAGACCCTGCGTGATGTCCTGGCCGGCGACGCCGCCGGTGTGGAACGTCCGCATGGTCAGCTGCGTACCGGGCTCGCCGATGGACTGGGCGGCGATGATGCCGACCGCCTCGCCGATGCCGATCATGTCGCCGGTCGCGAGGTTGCGGCCGTAGCACATGCGGCACACGCCGTGGCGCGACTCGCACGCGAGCGGTGAGCGGACGAGGACCTCGTCGATGCCGGCGGCATCGAGGGCGCCCGCCGTCTCCTCGTCGATCATCTGGTTGCGCACGACGAGGACCGGCGCCTCCTCGCCCTTCTTCACCTTGGCCTTGGGGTCGTGGAGCGTGGCCGCGGCGAGCCGTCCCACGAGCCGCCGCTGGAACGCGTCGGGCTCATCGGCGGACTCGGAGCGGATGATCCAGCTCCCCTCCTCCGTGCCGCAGTCGTCGACCTTGGTGATGACGTCCTGCGCCACGTCCACGAGCCGCCGGGTGAGGTACCCGGAGTCCGCGGTCCGAAGGGCGGTGTCGGCGAGACCCTTGCGGGCGCCGTGCGTGGAGATGAAGTACTCGAGGACCGTCATCCCCTCGCGGAAGTTGCTCCGCACGGGGACGTCGATGATGCGGCCCGACGGGTCGGCCATGAGACCGCGCATCGCGCCCAGCTGACCGATGTTGCCCTTGTTCCCGCGGGCGCCCGAGTCGGTCATCATCCGGAGCGCGTTGTCGTCCGGCAGGCCTTCCATCATCGAGTCGGAGATCTGCTTGGTCATCTGCTGCCACAGGTCGACGACCTGCTCGTAGCGCTCGTCCTCGGTGATGAGGCCGCGCTGGAACTGGCGGTCGATGTTGGCGACGTCCTCGTCGGCCTTGCCCAGGAGGGCCTTCTTCGTCCCGGGGACGACGATGTCCCACAGCCCGATGGTCATGCCGCCGCGGGTCGCGAACTCGAACCCGACGTTCTTGATGCCGTCCACGAGGTGGGCGGTCTCTTCGGGGCCGAGCAGCCGGTAGCAGTCGTCGACCAGGCGCTTGAGATCGGCCCGCTTGAACGGCTCGTTCTTGTAGCGCATCTGGTCGGGCAGGACGCGGTTGAACAGGATCCGCCCGACGGTCGTGCGCGTGTTCACCTCGACCAGCGTCTCGGTCTCGGGATCCCAGGTGCCCACGGCGACATCCACGAGCTCGTGGAGGGCCACGCGGGCCGCGTGGTGCTTGATCCCGCTGACGCCATCGCCTTCCCCGTCGCCGGTCTTGCGGCTGAGCTGGTCGATCCCGCGCGCCCCGAGCTCGTAGGCGACGATCGCCTCGTCCTCGGAGCCGAAGCCGCGGACGACCGCGTTCCGCTTGGGCGTGGGGCCGTCCATCGTCAGGTAGTAGCAGCCCAGGACCATGTCCTGGGTGGGCGCCACCACCGGCGAGCCGTCGGCGGGTGACAGGAGGTTCGCGGTCGACAGCATCATCGACCGGGCCTCCTCCTGGGCGGCCGTCGACAGCGGCACGTGGACCGCCATCTGGTCGCCGTCGAAGTCGGCGTTGAACGCGGTGCAGACGAGCGGGTGGATCTGGATCGCCGACCCCTCGACGAGCACCGGCATGAACGCCTGGATGCCGAGCCGATGGAGCGTGGGCGCGCGGTTCAACAGGACCGGGTGGTCCTTGATGACCTCTTCGAGCACGTCCCAGACCTCGGGCCGGACGCGCTCGACGATGCGCTTGGCGCTCTTGATGTTGTGGGCGAAGCCCTTCTCGACGAGCTGGCGCATGACGAACGGCTTGAACAGCTCGAGCGCCATCTTCTTGGGCAGGCCGCACTGGTGGAGCTTGAGCTCCGGGCCGACCACGATGACCGAGCGGCCCGAGTAGTCGACGCGCTTGCCCAGCAGGTTCTGGCGGAACCGGCCCTGCTTGCCCTTGAGCATGTCGCTGAGGGACTTCAGGCGGTGGTTCCCCGTGCCCGCGATCGCCCGCCCTCGGCGGCCGTTGTCGATGAGCGCGTCACACGCCTCCTGGAGCATCCGCTTCTCGTTGCGGATGATGATCTCGGGCGCGCCGAGCTCCAGGAGCCGCTTGAGCCGGTTGTTCCGGTTGATGACGCGGCGATACAGGTCGTTGAGGTCGGAGGTCGCGAAGCGGCCGCCGTCGAGCTGGACCATCGGCCGCAGGTCCGGCGGGATCACCGGCAGGACCGACATGATCATCCACTCGGGGCGGTTGCCGGAACGGCGGAACGCCTCGATGAGCCGGAGCCGCTTGATGGCCTTCTTGCGGCGCATGCCGGAGCTCGTGCGGACCTCCGCATGGTGAGCCCGCGACAGCTCCTCGAGGTCCATCCGGACGATGATGTCGCGGACGGCCTCGGCGCCCATCCCGGCCCAGAAGATGCGGCCCGACTTGCTGCCGGCGCCGTACTTCTCGTCGAGCTGGCGGAACTCGGTCTCGCCGAGCGTCTGGAGCGGCTTGAGGCTCTCGATCTCCGCGCGCGCGACCTTCAGCTCTTCCTTCTGGCCCTGCGCCTCGGTCGCGAGCGACTCGCGCTCGGCCCGAAGGGTGTCCTCGACCGACGCCTGGAGGTCGGCGACCTTCTGCTCGGTCATCCGCTCCTCGTCGCGCTCGCGCTGCTGGAGCTCCTGGTTGACCCGCTCGCTCTCGGCGGCGGCCAGCTTGCGCAGCTTCGCGAGGGCGTCCTTGCCGCCCTTGTCGCCGGCTGCCACGATCACCTCGCCCGTCGGCTCGAACGCGATCGTGTCGGCGGCCTCGCCCGTGCCCAGCTCGCTGAGCTGCGCCTCGACCGCCTGGGCGGCCGCGACGATCTCCTCGGTCCGGGTGGTGCGCTGGGCCTCGAGATCCTGCTTGGTGCTCGCGAGCTGGCTCTGGAGCTCGTCGCGGGTGCGCGCGACGTCGGCCTTCAGGCTGCTCTCGAGCTCGGCCAGGCGAGCGCCACCCGTGCCGCCACGCCCCTCGCCCTCATCCTCGAGGGCGCGGAGCGCGCGCTGGCGCGCCTCCTCGTCGACGTGGGTGACGATGTACAGCGCGAAGTACAGGATCCGCTCGAGGTTGCGGGGGCTGATGTCGAGGAGGATGCCGAGGCGCGACGGCGTCCCCTTGAAGTACCAGATGTGGCTGACGGGGCTGGCCAGCTGGATGTGGCCCATGCGCTCACGACGGACCTTCGAGCGCGTGACCTCGACGCCGCACTTGTCGCAGATGATGCCCTTGTACCGGATGCGCTTGTACTTGCCGCAGTAGCACTCCCAGTCCTTGGTGGGACCGAAGATGCGCTCGTCGAACAAGCCGTCCTTCTCAGGCTTGAGCGTCCGGTAGTTGATCGTCTCGGGCTTCGTGACCTCGCCCTTGGACCACTCCCGGATCTGCTCCGGGCTGGCCAGCGAGATGCGGATCGCCGAGAAGTTGTTGACCTCGAGCATGGGTCTCCTCCGCGCCTGTCCTCGTCAGGCGGCGCGATGCGGGTGCGGCAGGGTGCGAAGCGAAGCCGGGGTCGCCCCCACCCGGCTTCGCAGGTTCGCGCGCACGAGGCGCGCGGCGTGGTGCGTGATCAGTCCTCGAACCCGGCGAGGTTGATCCCGCCGAGATCCGGGAGCAGGTAGCCCGAGGCGTCGTCCTCCGCCAGCGGGATCTCCTCGTCGTTCTGATCGAGGATCTCCGCGTTGAGCCCGAGGCTGCGCAGCTCCTTGATGAGGACCTTGAAGGATTCGGGGACCCGCGGTGGCTGGATCTCCTCGCCCTTCACGATGGCTTCGTACGTCTGGACGCGCCCGAGGACGTCGTCCGACTTCACGGTGAGCAGCTCCTGGAGGATGTTCGCGGCCCCGTAGGCCTCGAGCGCCCACACCTCCATCTCGCCGAAGCGCTGTCCGCCGAACTGCGCCTTGCCGCCCAGCGGCTGCTGGGTGATGAGGCTGTACGGGCCCGTGGACCGGGCGTGGATCTTGTCCTCGACCAGGTGGTGGAGCTTGAGCATGTAGATGTAGCCGACGGTGATCTTGCGATCGAACGCCTCGCCGGTGCGGCCGTCGCGCAGCAGGGTCTTCCCGTCTTCCGGCAGGCCGGCGGCGATGAGCGCCTGCTTGATGCGCTCCTCGTTCGCGCCGTCGAACACCGGCGTCGCGGCCTTCAGGCCCATCTTCTGGAGCGCCCAGCCGAGATGCGTCTCGAGGATCTGGCCGATGTTCATCCGGCTCGGGACGCCGAGCGGGTTGAGGATGATGTCGACCGGGGTCCCGTCGTCGAGGAACGGCATGTCCTCCATCGGCAGGATCTTCGCGATGACGCCCTTGTTGCCGTGGCGCCCGGCCATCTTGTCGCCGACCGAGATCTTGCGCTTCTGGGCGACCGACACCCGGACCAGGCGGTTCACACCCGGCTGGAGGTCGTCGTTCCACTCGCGGCGGAACTCGCGCACCTCGACGACCTTGCCGCGCTCACCGTGCGGCAGGCGGAGCGAGGAGTCCTTCACCTCGCGCGCCTTCTCACCGAAGATCGCGCGCAGCAGGCGCTCCTCCGCGGTCAGCTCGGTCTCGCCCTTGGGCGTGATCTTGCCGACCAGGATGTCGCCGGGGCGGACCTCCGCCCCGATGTACACGATGCCCTCGTCGTCGAGGTCCTTGAGGGCCTCCTCGCCGACGTTCGGGATGTCCCGGGTGATCTCCTCGGGCCCGAGCTTCGTGTCGCGCGACTCGATCTCGTGCTTCTCGATGTGGATGCTCGTGAACAGGTCGTCGCGGACGAGGCGCTCGCTGATGACGATCGCGTCCTCGTAGTTGCCGCCCTCCCAGCTCATGAACGCCACCAGGACGTTCCGGCCGAGCGCGAGCTCGCCCTTGTCGGTGCTGGAGCTGTCGGCGATGGCGTCGCCGTCGGCGACCCGCTGCCCGATCTCGACGATGGGCCGCTGGTTGATGCACGTGCCCTGGTTCGAGCGCACGAACTTCTGGAGGCGGTACTCGTCGAGGTCGCCCGCGTCGGTCTCGACCTGGATGCGCTCGGCGGTGACGCTGGTCACGACGCCTGGGCGCCGGGCGAGCACGACCTGGCCGGAGTCGAGCGCGGCGCGCGCCTCCATGCCGGTGCCCACGATGGGACTCTCCGGCTCGAGGAGCGGCACCGCCTGGCGCTGCATGTTCGAGCCCATCAGGGCGCGGTTCGCGTCGTCGTGCTCGAGGAACGGGATCAGCGCCGTGGCCACCGAGACGACCTGCTTGGGGCTCACGTCCATGTACTCGATCTGGTCGGGCCGCGCCTCCGGGAAGGTGTCCCGGTAGCGCGACGGGACGCGCTCGGCCAGGAAGTGGCCGGCGTCGTCGAGCGGCGCGTTCGCCTGGGCGACGACGTGCTGCTCCTCCTCGTCGGCGGGCAGGTACTCGATCTCGTCGGTCACGAACGGCTTGATCGGGAAGGCGAGCGCCTTCTGCTTCTTCAGCTCCGCGGCGGCCGCGTCGGTGAAGGCGGTGCCCTTCTTGAGCACGACGCTGCCGTCCTTGGCCACGAGGTCCGTGCCCGCCTCGAACTCGGCGAGGCTGCCCTCGTCCCACGCGACGGTCCGCTTCACCTTGCGGTACGGGGTCTCGATGAACCCGTAGCTGTTGATGCGGCCGTACGTGGCGAGCGAGCCGATCAGGCCGATGTTCGGACCTTCGGGGGTCTCGATCGGGCAGATGCGGCCGTAGTGGCTGTGGTGCACGTCGCGGACGTCGAACCCGGCGCGCTCGCGGCTCAGGCCACCGGGACCGAGGGCGCTCAGGCGGCGCTTGCTCGTCAGCTCGGCCAGCGGGTTGGTCTGGTCCATGAACTGGCTCAGCTGGCTGCCGCCGAAGAACTCCTTCATCGCGGCCACGACGGGCCGGATGTTGATGAGCGCGTTGGGCGTCGCCTTGTCGATCTCCTGGATGGTCATGCGCTCGCGGACGACGCGCTCCATCCGCAGCAGGCCGATCCGGAAGGCGTTCTGGATGAGCTCGCCGTTGGCGCGGATGCGGCGGTTGCCGAGGTGGTCGATGTCGTCCTTGGGATGCTGCCCACGGTTCGACTCGATCAGGTGGCCGACGATGGCCGCGATGTCCTCGCGGGTGATCGTCCGCTGCTCGCGCGGCAGCTCGATGCCCATGCGCGCGGCGACCGCGATCGAGCTTCTTGTTGAACTTGTACCGGCCGACCCGACCGAGGTCGTAGCGGCGGAAGTTGAAGAACAGGCTCTCGACGAGCTGGCGGGCGTTGTCACCCGTGGGCGGGTCGCCCGGGCGCAGCTTCTTGTAGACCTCGATGAGCGCCTCGTTGGGCGTCTTGGTGAGGTCCTTGTCGAGGGTGTTCGCGACGTACGGGTGCTCGGGATCGATGTCGATCGCGGTGAACAGGCCCGCGATCTCCTCGTTGGTCTCGTACCCGACGGCGCGGAGCAGCGTGGTCGCCGCGATCTTGCGCTTGCGGTCGACCTTGACCCAGAGCTGGTCCTTGTTGTTGGTCTCGAACTCGAGCCAGGCGCCGCGGTTGGGGATGACCTTCGCGCTGAACAGCTCGCGCCCGGTGGTCGGGTCCTCGGCGGCGCTGTAGTACACGCCGGGCGAGCGGACGAGCTGGCTGACGACGACACGCTCGGCGCCGTTGATGACGAAGGTGCCCAGATCGGTCATCCACGGGTAGTCGCCCATGTAGACCCGCTGGCGCTGGATCTCGCCCGTCTCCTTGATGAGCAGCTCCACCTGGACGTAGAGCGGCCGGGAGAACGTGAGGTCCTTGGTGCGGCACTCCTCCTCGGAGTACTTGGGGTCCCCGAACTCGTAGTCCAGGAACTGCAGCTCCATCACCTTCCCGGTGAAGTCCTTGATGGGGCTGATCTCGTCGAACAGCTCCCGGAGCCCCCGGTCGATGAACCAGCGGAACGACTCCAGCTGGAGCTCGATCAGGTTCGGGACCTCGAACTTGTCGTAGCTCACGCCATCGACCTTCTTGTCGATGTTGGCGTACGACAGGCGTCCCGAGGGGGTGACGGCCGGGGTGTCCGACGCAGTGGACAGCATGAAGCCAGGCTCCTTGACGGAGGGGGAAGAGGAGGAGGGGGCCGCGCTCACAGAAGGAGTAGGATACCGCAGAAGTCGACCATGTCAAACGGGGCGAAGGTCGTCGCGACCTTCGCCGGAGGGGCGGCTATCTGACCGGCCATGCCGGTCGTCGCTCCTCGATGTGGCGGCTCCCTATCCCGGTGGGACGCGTCCCACCGTCACCGTCTGCTGCGTTACGCGGTGCAGGGTAGCGCAGACACGGCCCGCCGTCACCCTCCCCTGACCACACCGCTCCGCACCGAAGCGCACGTCGGTCTCCGGCTGCGTGGGTGCGGCGTGCCCTCAGCACCCCGATCGCTCGCGTCCCGCCCGATCGTGCAGGTCAGGGCGTCCCGTGGCGCCGCGTCCGCCAGGCGACCAGCGTGCTCGACGCGGATGCGAGCGCTGGGATCGCTCCGGCCCGCGACGCGCCCCCGGAATCACGAAGCGGCGCCGGCCCGAAGGCCGGCGCCGCTCCGCTCGTGGTGCCAGAACGGCCGTTCGGCTACTTGATCTCGACCTTGGCGCCCTGCTCTTCGAGGGCAGCCTTGATCTTCTCGGCCTCGTCCTTGGCGACGCCCTCCTTGACGGGCTTCGGCGCCGCGTCGACGAGGTCCTTCGCTTCCTTGAGGCCCAGGCCGGTGAGCTCCCGGACGACCTTGATCACCGGGATCTTGTTGGGGCCGACCTCGGCGAGGATGGCCGAGAACTCGGTCTGCTCCTCCTCGACCGCGGCGGGGGCGGCACCGCCCGCACCGGCGGCGGGTGCCGCGGCGACGGCGACGGGCGCCGCGGCGGTCACGCCGAACTTCTCCTCGAACTTCTTCACGAAGTCCGCGACCTCGACGAGGGTCATGTTGCCGATCGCGTCGAGGATGTCTTCCTGGGACAGGCTGGTCGCCATGGTGGGGATACTCCTTCGAAGACGGTCGCCTCAGGCGCCCGCCTGCTCCTTCTGATCTCGGACCTGTGCAAGCGCGTAGGCCAGGTTGCGCAGCGGCGCCGCGAACAGGCCGGCGATCTGCGTGGCGGGTGCGGTGAACGCCCCGCCCAGCTGGGCGAGGAGGACCTCGCGCGGGGGCAGGGTGGCGAGCCGGGTGACGGCGTCGGCGTCGATCGACCGGTCGCCCAGGACGGCGCCGGTGATGCGGACGACGCGGTTGTACGGCCGGACGGCATCGATGACAGCCTTCGCGGTGGCCGCCTCATCGGTGCCGAAGGCGATGGCCGTCGGACCGATGAGGAGCGTCGAGAGCGCCTCGCCGGCGGGCGTGTCCTGTGCCGCGATCCGCATCAGCCGGTTCTTCACGACCCGGTAGCTCACGTCCTGCTTGCGCAGGGCACGGCGGATCTCGGCGATCTCCTTGACCCGAAGGCCACGGTATTCGGAGACGATCATCGTCCGGGCATCGGCCAGCTGGGCCTTCAGCTCGTCGACGGTCTCGCGCTTGGCCTCGGTGGGCATGCGGTGTCGTCACCTCGTCGATGTCTGGCGCGCGGCCGGCGCGCGGCGGTGGGTGCTGCACCCCTGCACTGACGGGCCCACGTGCAGGGGGCGCGTCCCACCACCAGGTGGGTCGACTCCTGCCTCGGCATGCTCGTCGGCGTCCCCGCGCTGTCGCGCGATCCGGTCCGACGGCTTGGGCGCCGCTCCGTGGCAAGCCACGGCTCGAGCGCGCATGCGGTCTCTGGCGGATCCGTCTGGATCTCCCGCCCGGACGAACGCCCGGCGGGGTCGTGGATGATAGCGGCCGGTCGGCCGCGAGTCGAGCGCCCCGGGCGCGCTACGCCGCCGCGCTCGCGAGGACGCCCGGGATATCGACCCGGATGCCCGGGCCCATCGTGCTCGCGATCGTCAGCGTCCGCAGGTACTGGCCCTTGGCGCCCGACGGCTTCGCGCGGTTGACCGCATCGACGAGCGTGGCGAGGTTCTCGACCAGCTGCTCCGGCTCGAAGCTCGCCTTGCCGACCGGGACGTGGACGATCGCGCCCTTGTCGACCTTGAACTCGACGCGGCCCCCCTTGACCTCGCGGATGGCCCGCTCGAGATCGAACGTGATCGTGCCGGCCTTCGGGTTGGGCATGAGGCCCCGTCGGCCGAGGATGCGGCCGAGCCGACCGACCTGGCCCATCATGTCGGGCGTCGCGAGCGCGACGTCGAACTCGAGCCAGCCGGCCTCGATCTTCTTGACCAGGTCCTCGCCACCCACCTCGTCGGCGCCGGCGCGCAGGGCCTCCTGGGCCTTGTCGCCCTGGGCGAACACCGCGACCCGGACGACCTTGCCCGTGCCGTGCGGCAACACGACGGTGCCGCGGACCATCTGGTCGGCGTGTCGGGGGTCGACGCCGAGGCGGAGGTGGGCCTCGACGGACGGGTCGAATGAGACGGTGGACGTCTGCTTCACGAGGTCGACCGCCTCGGCAGGCTGATAGACCTGCGTGCGGTCCACGAGCTTGAGCGCGTCCTGGTATTTCTTGCCGTGCGCCATGTCACTCCTTTCGACCGGCGTACCGGTCTCCCCCTGCGGTCTGCCGGGCGGTCGGGGTGATCCGCCGGGCTCGTGTGGGTTCGGCTCGAGGGTCCCTACCCGACGACCTCGATGCCCATCGAGCGCGCGGTGCCCTCGATCTGGCGCATCGCGGCCTCGACGTCGTTGGCGTTGAGGTCGGCCATCTTGGTCTCGGCGATCTGCTGGAGCTGGGCGCGGGTGACCTTGCCCACCTTCTCGCGCTTCGTCGTCCCGGAGCCCTTGTCGAGGCCGGCCGCCTTCTTCAGGAGATCGCCGGCGGGCGGCGTCTTGAGGACGAAGCTGAACGAGCGATCCTCGAACACCGTGATCTGGGCCGGGATGATCTGGCCCGCCTTGTCGGCGGTGCGCTCGTTGTAGGACTTCGTGAACTCGACGATGTTGATGCCGTGCGGGCCGAGCGCGGTGCCGACGGGCGGCGCGGGGGTCGCCTTGCCGGCCGGCAGCTGCAGGGTCAGGACGATGCGGATCTTCTTGGCCACGGGGAAGTCGTTCCTTTACTCGGTCATCGACACGGTGAGCGCCGATCCTGACGCGCCCAGGGCAAGGCGGAGCCGAGCACGGGAGCGAGCGCACTCACGTGCGTGAGCGAGCGCGCGGAGGCGAGCGGAGGCCGCAGGCCGACGGATCGGCGCTGGGCCGTCAGGGCGGTGATCAGAGCTTCTCGACCTGCAGGAAGTCGAGCTCCACCGGGGTCTCACGACCGAAGATGCTGACGAGCACCTTCAGCTTGTTGCGCTCGGGGTTGACCTCGTCGACCGTGCCGATGAACTCGGCGAACGGCCCGTCGGTCACGCGCACGCTCTGGCCCTTCTGGAAGGCCACGCGGTACTTGGGCGTCTCGACGCCCATGTGCCGAAGGATCTGCTTGACCTCGGTCTCGTCGAGCGGGATGGGCTCCGAGCGCATGCCCGGGATGTTGCCGCTGCCGACGAAGCTGGTGACGCCCGGCGTGTTGCGGACGACGAACCAGGAGTCCGGGTCGAGGATCATCTCCACGAGCACGTAGCCCGGGTAGACCTTCTTCTGGACCGTGTGGCGCTGGCCCTGGCGGATCTCGATCTCATCCTCCATCGGCACGAGGACCTGGAAGATCTTGTCCGCCATGCCCATGGTGTCGATGCGGTGCTCGAGATTGGCCTTGACCTTGTTCTCGTAGCCCGAATACGTGTGGATCACGTACCAGTGCTTCTCGGGGGCGCGGGACGCGCCCGCAACGGCTTCGGTCATCGTCATCACCCGGGTGCCAGGAGCCCGATCGCCCGACTGAACAGGAGATCGAACACGGTGATATAGACCCCGACGACGAACGAGATCACGAACACGAGGATCGTCAGGTTCCTCACTTGCTCACGCGATGGCCACGAGACCTTCTTCAGCTCGGACCAAGACTCATCGATGAAGCGGCGGATCCTCGTCACAATGACTCACAGTTGCGGATCGGAAAGGTGGCAGGGGCGATAGGACTCGAACCTACAACCACCGGTTTTGGAGACCGGTGCTCTGCCAATTGAGCTACGCCCCTACGCGTCGTCCCGCTACTTCGCCTCCCGGTGCAGGGTGTGGCGCCGCTCGCGGGGACAGTATTTGAGCAGCTCCAGGCGGTTGGGATCGTTCTTCTTGTTCTTGCGCGTGCTGTAGTTCCGCTGCTTGCACTCGGTGCACGCGAGCTGGATGACGGGACGCGCCTCGACCTTGGCCATGGTGTGTTCGCGTTACTCGATGATGCTGACGATGGCGCCCGCGCCGACGGTCCGGCCACCCTCGCGGATGGCGAAGCGCTGGCCGGTCTCGAGCGCGATCGGGGTGATGAGCTCGACCGACATCTCGACGTTGTCGCCGGGCATGACCATCTCGGCGCCGTCGGGCAGCCCGATGGCCCCGGTCACGTCGGTCGTGCGCAGGTAGAACTGCGGCCGGTAGCCGTTGTAGAAGGGGGTATGCCGGCCACCCTCCTCCTTGGTCAGGACGTACACCTGGGCGGTGAACTTGGTGTGGGGCTTGATGGAGCCCGGCTTGGCGAGCACCTGGCCACGCTCGATCTCGTCGCGCTCGATGCCCCGCATGAGGCAGCCCACGTTGTCGCCCGCCTGGCCCTGGTCGAGCGTCTTCTGGAACATCTCGACGCCGGTGATGACGACCTTGCGGGTGGCCTTGACCCCGACGATCTCGACCTCGTCGCCGATCTTGACCACACCGCGCTCGATGCGGCCGGTGGCCACGGTCCCGCGGCCCTTGATGCCGAACACGTCCTCGACGGGCATCACGAACGGCTTGTCGACCGGGCGCTCGGGGGTCGGGATGTACGCGTCGACCGCGTCCATCAGCTCCTGGATCGGCTTGTACGCCTCGTTGGCCGGGTCGTCGGGCGCCTCGAGCGCCTTCAGCGCCGAGCCGCGGATGACGGGCACGTCGTCACCCGGGAAGTTGTTCTTGGTGAGCAGCTCGCGGACCTCGAGCTCGACGAGGTCGAGGAGCTCCGGGTCGTCGACCGCGTCGACCTTGTTGAGGAAGACCACGATGTACGGCACCTCGACCTGGCGGGCGAGCAGGATGTGCTCGCGGGTCTGGGGCATCGGGCCGTCGGTCGCGGCGACCACCAGGATGGCGCCGTCCATCTGGGCGGCGCCCGTGATCATGTTCTTGATGTAGTCCGCGTGACCCGGGCAGTCGACATGCGCGTAGTGGCGGTTGTCGGTCTCGTACTCGACGTGGGCGATGGCGATGGTGATGCCCCGCTCACGCTCCTCGGGCGCGTTGTCGATGGTGTCGAACGCGCGGTACTCCGCCTCGCCCTTGAGGGCGAGGTACTTGGTGATCGCCGCGGTGAGCGACGTCTTGCCGTGGTCGATGTGGCCGATCGTGCCGACGTTGACGTGCGGCTTCGTGCGCTCGAACTTCTTCTTGGCCACGTGACCGTTCTCACTCCGATGCTTCGGGCGACGGACGTCGCCGGGTCTGGCTCGACAGGGGATCGTCGGGTGGAGCCCAGAACGGGATTCGAACCCGTGACCTCATCCTTACCAAGGATGTGCTCTGCCGGCTGAGCTATCTGGGCGCGCTCTTGGTGCGGGTGGAGCCGACGACGGGACTCGAACCCGGAACCGGCGGTTTACAAAACCGCTGCTCTACCAATTGAGCTACGTCGGCACGCGCGCAGCCTCAAGAAAGCTTGGGACCTCGCGAGCCGGCCGATGATACGGCCCGGCGGACGCCGGAGTCAAACGGCGGAGCGGCGATCCGCGCCCCTTCTGTCGTTCATCCGGCCGGGTCGGCGTCCGGTCCGCCGGGCAGCAGATCGTCCTCGGCGGATGCTGTGGCAGGCGACTCCGGCGACGCCGCGTCCGCGGTCGTGGCGCGCTTCGTGCGGCGCTTCGGCGGTGGCTTCGTCGTCGGCTTGGTCGTCGGTTTCGTCTCCGCCTTCGGCGACGTCTTCGTCTCCGCCTTCGGCGACGGTTTCGTCGCCGCCTTCGGCGCCTCGAGCTCCGTGCGCGACGCGCTCCGCACGCGACGGGTGCTGGTCGTGCGGGCGGCCTTCGCGGGCGGAGCCTCCGCCTCGGGCGGAGCGGGCGCCTCGGCCGGAGCGGGCGCCTCGGGCGGAGCGGGCGCGGGCTCGGCGAGGCGCGGGCTCGGCGGATGCATCGGTCGAGGGCTCGGCGATCGCGTCGGCCGGCGGCTCGGCGGTGACCTCATCATCGACGAAGGGCGCTCCCTCCTCGTCGATGCGCGGCGTCGGCATCGTCGGCAGCTGTGTCCGGCCGGTGCCCGAAGGGTCGCGCTGCGCGGTGGCCTCGTACAGCAGCACCGACCCGGCGACCGCCGCGTTCAGTGAGCCGATGTGGCCATGCATCGGGATCCGGACGAGCATGTCCGTGCGCCGGCGGACCGCCGGTGAGAGGCCCTTGCCCTCGCTGCCGACGACGATCGCCAGGGGTCCGCGCAGGTCCGCCGTGCGAGCCGCGAGCGGCGCATCACCGTCCGCTCCGACGACCCGGATGCCGCGCGCCCGAAGATCGGCGAGTGCGCCCGGGAGGTCGTCGACGGGGCTGAGCGCGAGGTGCTCGACGGCGCCGGCGCTCGCCTTGATCGCGGCCGGTGTGAGCGGCGCCTGCCGATGGGTCGGGAAGATCGCGCCGTGGACGCCGGCCGCCTCGGCCGACCGCAGCAGCGTGCCGACGTTCTGCGGATCCTCGAGCGAGTCGAGCACGAGCACGAACGGCGGCTCCCCACGCTCCTTCGCACGCGCAAGCACGTCATCGAGCGAGGCCCAGACCCGCGGCTCGACGACGAGCGCGATGCCCTGGTGGCCGTCGAACCCCGCGATCGCCGTCAGGCTGCCGCCCTCGACCTCGATCACCGGGATGCGCAGGCTGGTCGCGTGGAGGACCAGCTTCTCGAGCGCGGCGCGCCGCTGCGGGACGACCAGCAGCCGCTTCGCGGGGCGGCGGGCGATGAACGCCTCCTCGACGGGTCGACGTCCCGCGATCAGCTCCTCGTCCTCGGCGAGTGCGCCCCCTTCCGGTGCCGCCGGCGGGCGGGTCCAGCGACGCGCGGGGTCGGCCCAGCCACCAGCAGCGACCTCTCGCCCGTACGGCGGGCGAGGACCGGGTCGCTGCGGACCGGGTCGGGGCGATCCCGCGGCGGATCGGCGATGCCGGGCGGGCCGGCGTACGGACGATCCCGCGGCGGGCCGGCGTAGGGGCGATCCCGCGGCGGGCCGGCGTACGGACGATCGCGCGGCGGGCCGGCGTACGGGCGCGCGCTCGGGGGGCGATCCGGTCGGCCGCGGTCGTCGCGGGGAGGCGGTCCCGGGCGACCCTCCAGGGGCGGCCGAGGACGGTCGTAGCGATCCTGACCACGGAAGCCGCCATGACCGCCCCCGCCCGGACGGTAGCCGCCCCGGCCGGTGGGCGGGCGGTCCGTCGGGCGTCGATACCCTCGGCTGTCGTCGGGTCGAGCGTCCCATCCACGCCGATCCGCGTCGCCATGCGGCGCGACGATCGTCGTTCCTCGGACGCCCTCCCCCGGCGCCCCGGCTGTCGGCGGGGCCCCTGCCCGCCGCCCGATCGCGATCCCGCTCGCCTCGCCAGGGCTCATCGGAACCACGGAACCCGAACCCGCCGCTCCGGCCGCCGTCACCGCCCCGTCCCGACGGTCCACGCCGGTCGGCGGGGCCACGACCGCCGCCTGGCCCTGCCGCCGCTCCGGTCACCACCGGCGCTCCGGCGATCGCCCGCCTGCCCGGCCGGACGCGACCCTCGCTGGCCGCCATGACCGGCGCCACCGCCCGGCCCGGTCGGCCCGCTGCGAGGCGGTCCACTCGATCGCCCGCCACCGCCGGTTCGCCCGCCGCCGCCCGCGCCGCTTGGCCTGCCTGTGCCTCGTCCGCGGGAGGGCGGCCGACCGGCCGCGTCCCGATCGCCCTGACCGCCGGGTCGATGGCCGGCGTCGTCCCCGCCGTCCCGATCAGCCACCGCTCGCCACCAGCCGTCGCCAGCGCTGGCCGTCACGGGTGTCCTCGACCGCGACCCCGCGCACCGCCAGCTCATCCCGGAGCCGGTCGGACGCCGCCCAGTCGCGTGCGGCCCGCGCGGCGACCCGCTGATCGAGCAGCGCGGCGAGCTCCGGCTCGAGCGCCTCGTCGAGCGGCGCGGCCACGCCCAGGACCTCGTCCAGCGACCGAAGCGCCGCGAGCGCGCGTTCCGCATCGGCGGTCGACAACGCTCGCGCGTCGATCCGGCGATTGAGATCCCGGATGCCGTCGAACAGCGCCGCCAGCGCCTCGGAGATGTTCAGGTCGTCGTCCAGCGCGGCATCGAACCCGGACGTCATCGTCTCGAGCGCCGCCGCCAGCTCCGGGTCGTCCGGGCGGTCCTCGCGATACGCCGCCAGCGCGGCGTGAGCCGCGTCGATCCGCTCGACCGCCGCCGTGGCCGCCGCCAGCGAGTCGTCGCCGAAGTTGAGCGCCGCCCGGTAGTGGACCGCGATGAGCGCGTAGCGCAGCGCTCGCGGCGACACGCCGGACTCGAGCAGGTCGGCCACGCGAGCGATGTTGCCGACGGACTTCGCCATCTTCTCGCCGCCCATCCGCAGGTGCGCGCAGTGCAGCCAGGTCCGCACGAACGGCTTCCCGGTCGCCGCCTCGGACTGGGCGATCTCATCCTCGTGATGCGGGAACACGAGGTCGACGCCGCCGGTGTGCAGGTCGAACGACTCGCCCAGGTGCGCCATCGACATCGCGGAGCACTCGATGTGCCAGCCGGGCCTGCCGTCACCGATGTCGGTCGACCACGACGGCTCCCCGGGCTTGGGGCCCTTCCAGAGCGCGAAGTCGCGCACCTCTTCCTTGGCGTATTCGTCGGCCTCGACGCGCTCGCCCACGCGCATCGCTTCCGGATCGAGCTTCGCGAGCACGCCGTACGACGGCCACGATGCGATGCGGAAGAACACCGACCCGTCGTCGGTCCGGTAGGCATGGCCGCGCTCGATGAGGGTCGCGACGAGCGCCGTGATCTGCGGGATGTGGCCGGTCGCGCGGGGGACGACATCCGGTCGCGTCATGCCCAGCGCGTCGGCATCGGTCAGGAATCGCTCGGCCCAACGCTCCGCGAGCTCGACCGTCGTGACGCCCTCGGCCGCCGCGCCGCGGATGATCTTGTCGTCGATGTCCGTGATGTTCATGACCCATGTCACGCGCAGGCCACGATGGCGCAGGTGGCGGACGAGCAGGTCCGCGAACAGGAACGACCGGAAGTTGCCGATATGGGCCGGCCCATAGACCGTCGGCCCGCACGAGTAGATCCGGACATGGCCGGGCTCCAGTGGCGCGAGCGGGCGGACCTCGCCCGACAGCGTGTCCCGCAGGCGGATCCCGTCGGCGCTCACCGGGCGACCTCGACCTGCGCGACCGCCCGCGCCGAGATCCCGCGGCCGGCTCCCTCCATCCCGGCGAGATTGCCGGTCGAGGCCTTGACGTTCACGGCGGACGCGGGCAGGCCCAGGAGATCCGCGATCGTGTCGCGCATCGCGTCGAGCCGGTCGGCCAGCCGGGGCCGTGCACCCAGGACCGTCACGTCCACCGACGACGGCCGATAGCCGGCACCGCCGAGCCGGGCGACGACCTCGCGGAGCAGCTCCGTGGAGGCGATCCCCCTGGGCGTCCGCGCGTCGGCCGGGAAGAGCCGCCCGAGATCGCCGAGGCCGGCCGCACCGAGGAGCGCGTCGGCCACGGCATGCAGCGCGACATCGCCGTCGGAGTGCCCGTGGAGCCGCGGCGCCCCCTCGACCACGACGCCTCCGAGGGCGAGCGGCGAGCCCGGTCCGAACGGATGACTGTCGTGACCGAACCCGGTGCGCATGGGACCGGCGGCGAGCGATGCGTCGACGCGGCGAAGGTCGTCGGGGAGCGTCACCTTGAGGTTCGTGGGTTCGCCCGGGATCGCATGGACGGGGATGGTACAGGCCTCCAGCCGGGCGGCTTCGTCCGTGAAGCGACGCTCACCGCCGGGCGGGAAGCGGGCGAATGCCTCGCGCAGCAGCGAGCGACGCGCGCCCTGGGGCGTCTGCGCCGTGGCGAGATCCGCCCGCTCGACGGTCTCGACGACGACCCCGCCCACGACCCGCTTCACGGTCTCGGCCACCGGCAGGACGGGGATGGCGGCACCGTGCTCGGCGGCCGCGAGCGACGACGGCGTCCACGAGCGCCGGTGTGACCAGGGGGCGCGCCCCGTCATGGACGAGGACGACGCGATCGGGGTCGCTTGGCGTAGCCTCCTCATCGAGCGCGTCGAGCGCATCGCAGGCCGGCGGCCACCGACGTCTCGCGATCCGGACCCCCGGCGACGACCGTCACGACCGACGGCGGCAGCCACGGCACGGCGGCCAGCTCGGCGACCCTTGCCGGCGCGCGTGACCACGACGATCCGATCGACGGTCGTCGACGCCGCGATCGCGCCCAGCGTCCGTTCGAGCAGCGGCCGGCCACCGACCGGCGCCAGCAGCTTGTCGATGCCGCCCATGCGGGTCGACCCGCCGGCGGCCACGACGATCGCGTCGGCACGGGGCCCGGACCGAGCCGTCACCTCGCGCACACGGATGCGGCGCCGTGCGGTCCGGCCGTCCGCCCGCCGACGGCCGAGGCGACGCCCCAGTCAGCCACCGACGCGAGGATTCAGTCGAGGCGCGGCTGCGCGAAGATCATCCGCCCGGCCACGGTCTGGAGCACCCGGGTGACCGCGACGTCGAGGTCCCGGTCGATGAACCGCGACCCGCCCTCGACGACGATCATCGTCCCGTCGTCGAGGAACCCGACCCCCTGCCCCGCCTCCTTGCCCTCCTGGATCACCCGGACCCGGAGCTCCTCGCCCGGCAGGACAGCCGGCTTCACGGCATTCGCGAGCGAGTTGATGTTGAGCACGCGGATCCCCTGCAGCTCCGCGACGCGGTTCAGGTTGAAGTCGTTGGTGAGGATGGCGCGCGAGCGGTGCTTCGCGAGCTCGATGAGCTTCGCGTCCACCTCGGCCACGCCGGGCGCCTCGTCGTCGACGATCTCGACCGGCGTCCGCGCGTCGCGCTGCATCCGCGACAGGATCTCGAGCCCCCGCCGGCCACGATTGCGGCGCAGCGTGTCCGAAGAGTCGGCGATGTGCTGCAGCTCCTCGAGCACGAACCGCGGCACGACCAGCGTGCCGTAGATGAACCCCGACTCCACGATCTCGGCGATGCGCCCATCGATGATGGCCGAGGTGTCGACGACGATGCGCGGCTCGCCCGGGCGACCATTGGGATCCTCGGCCTGCGGCCGTCGCACCAGGCCGATCGCCTCGGCGGCGATGAGCAGGTCGTCGCGCTTGGCGACGGTCAGGCCGACCATGCCGAGGCCGAAGAACAGCGACACGCCGATGGGCAGCCAGGTGCCCCACGGCGGCGGGAAGTTCGACAGCGGATACCCGAGCAGCAGGCCGGCGAGCAATCCCACCAGCAGCCCGATGACCGCGGTGACGAACTCGGCGGTCGACATCTCCTGGACGCGTCGCAGCACCCACGTCGCGGGCACGATCGTGAGGTACGGCAGGATCGCGAACCCCAGCACGAGCCAGGAGACCGTCCAGGCGGCGACGAGGGCGCCCTGGTTCGGAGAGCCCGCGAACAGGCCCTCGCCCGACGGTCCGACCGTCGCGGTCACGAGCCCGATGAACGCGCCCAAGGCGGCGCCGAGGATGCGGATCGTGCGGATCACGCGCTCAGTCCCGAGGTCCTCTGCAACGGCCGCGCCCCTCGCCGCGGCCCGGGATGGGATCGTGAGCCTAGCATCGCCCATGCCTGCATCATCGCGCACCGGCGTCAGCGGGCGCCTGCTTCGACGGGCGGGCGCGTCCGCTCGCCGTCCGAGGGCCCACCGAGCGCGTGGCCGATCGCCTCGCGCAGCGAGGCGGCGGGACGGAGCCGCAGCCCGGGGATGGCCGGCAGGTCCCGCCCGCGGGTCGCGCGGGGGACGATCGCCTGGTCGAATCCGAGCCGGGCCGCCTCGCGCAGGCGACGCTCCACGCCGGCGACCGGCCGCAGCTCGCCGAGCAGCCCGACCTCGCCGATGGCCACCGTCCCGGGCTCGACCGGACGGTCGCGAAGGGACGAAGCGAGGGCGAGCGCCAGGGGCAGGTCGAGGCCCGGCTCGCTCACCGCGAGGCCACCGGCGAGGTTCGCGTACACGTCGTGCGACCCCAGGCCGATCCCCGCGCGCCGTCCGAGCACGGCGACGAGCAGCGCGAGCCGGTCGGTATCGAGACCCGACGTCGTGCGGCGCGGCGAGGGATACCCGGAAGGCGACACGAGCGCCTGGACCTCGACCAGCAACGGCCGGCTGCCCTCGAGGGTCGGCGCGACGACGCTCCCGGGCGCCGGACCGTCATGCTCGGCGAGGAACGCGCGGGCCGGATCGGCGAGCTCATCGAGCCCCGCCTCGCCCATCTCGAAGACGCCGACCTCCTCGGTCGACCCGAAGCGGTTCTTGGTCGCCCGCAGGATGCGCAGCGAGCCCGTCCGGTCGCCGTCGAGCGTGAGGACGACGTCGACCAGATGCTCGAGCGTCTTGGGTCCGGCCAGCGTCCCGTCCTTCGTCACGTGCCCGACGAGCACGACCGGAAGACCCTCGCCCTTCGCGAGCTCCATCAGGCGCAGCGTGACCTCGCGCACCTGCCCCACGCTCCCCGGCGCGCCGTCGAGCTCGTCGGAGGCGACGGTCTGCACGGAGTCCACGACGAGCAGCGCCGGGCGATCGGCGCGGGCGCGCTCCGTGATGCTGCCGACATCGGTGGCGGCCACGACCCGGATCGCGGCGCCCGCGACGTCGTCGAGCAGCCCCAGCCGACCGGCGCGCAGGCGGATCTGACCCGCCGACTCCTCGCCCGAGGCGTACAGGACGCCGCCCGACGTCGCGGATGACCGCGCGATCCCGGCGGCGGCCTGGAGGAGGAGCGTCGACTTGCCGATCCCCGGCTCACCGCCGAGCAGGACCACCGACCCGTCGACCAGCCCACCGCCCAGGACCCGGTCGAGCTCGCCGATCCCGACCGGCCGGCGCGGCGCCTCTGCGACACCATCGGCCCGCGCGAGCGATACCGGCTCGGCACTCGGGGCGCTCGCCCGCGCACGCGCGGCTCGCTCGTCCGCGGGCCGCACGAGCGTCTCGACGAGGGTGTTCCACGCCTCGCACGAGCGGCACTGTCCCTCCCAGCGAAGGGTCGTGGCGCCACATGCCTGGCAGACGTAGCGGCTCTGGGCGCGCGCCATCCCGGACCTCCGTTCGGGCGGGCTGCGGTGACTGCTGGGACCGGGGCTTACGCCCCGGCCTCGACCGGCGTCTTCGCCTCGGCGGCGTGGATGTCGAGGCCGGCCTCGTCGCTGGTCTTGTCGACGACGATCGTCGTCCCCGGCTCGTACCGGCCGAGCAGCAGGTGCTCGGCGAGGACGTCCTCGATCATGTTCTGGATGACGCGACGCAGCGGGCGGGCACCGTACGCCACGTCGTAGCCCATCTTGATCAGGTGGTCCTTGGCGGCCTGGGTGATCTCGAGCGCCATCGACTGCGCCTTCAGCTGGTCACGGACCCGCTTGAGCATCAGGTCGACGATGACCCCGATCTCCTCCACGGTCAGCGACCGGAAGACCACCGTGGCGTCGATGCGGTTCAGGAACTCGGGGCGGAAGTTCTGCTTCAGCTCCGCGTTGACCTTCTCCTTGATGAGGTCGTAGCTGGCCTCACGCCGGGTCGCATCCGTGTCGCCCATGTTGCGGAACCCGAGGCTCGAGTTCGTCTGGATCTTGGAGGCGCCCAGGTTGGAGGTCATGATGATGATCGTGTTCCGGAAGTCGACCCGGCGGCCCTTGGCGTCCGTGAGCTGCCCGTCCTCGAGGATCTGGAGCAGGATGTTGAACACCTCGGGATGCGCCTTCTCGACCTCGTCGAGCAGGATCACCGCGTAGCTCTTGCGGCGGACCGCCTCGGTCAGCTGGCCGCCCTCGTCGAACCCGACATAGCCTGGCGGCGCGCCCACCAGCCGGCTCACGTTGTGGCGCTCCATGAACTCGCTCATGTCGATCTTGATGAGCGTGTCCTCGGAGCCGAACATGAACTCGGCGAGGGCCTTGGCGAGCTCCGTCTTCCCGACGCCGGTGGGCCCCAGGAAGATGAACGAGCCGATGGGCCGCTTGGGATCCTTGAGGCCGGCGCGGGCACGGCGGACGGCCTTCGAGATGATCTCGATCGCCTCCTGCTGCCCGATGACGCGGTCGTGGAGGGCGTCCTCCATGTGGAGGAGCTTCTCGGACTCCTCCTCGGCGATGCGGGTGACCGGGATCCCGGTCCACATCGCGACGACCTGGGCGATCTCCTCCTCGTCCACCTGCGGGGTCTCGGTGGACACCTGCGACTGCCAGTCGTTGCGCAGGCGCTCGACGGTCTCGCGTGCCGTGGCCTCTGCCTCACGCAGCGTGGCCGCCTGCTCGTACTCCTGCGCGTTGATCGCGGCGTCCTTCTCCTTGGTGATCCGCTCCAGGTCCTTCTGGGCCGCGCGCAGGTCGGGCGGCGCGGACGAGTGGCGGAGCCGGACCCGGCTGCCGGCCTCGTCGATGAGGTCGATCGCCTTGTCGGGCAGGTGCCGGTCGGTGATGTAGCGGATCGAGAGGTCGGCCGCGGCGCGCACGGCGTCGTCGGTGATGACCACCTTGTGGTGCTGCTCGTAGCGCTCGCGGACGCCGAGGAGGATCTCGACGGTCTGCTCGAGCGTGGGCTCCTCGACCATGACGGGCTGGAAGCGCCGCTCGAGCGCCGCGTCCTTCTCGATGTACTTGCGGTACTCGTCGAGCGTCGTGGCGCCGATGCACTGGAGCTCCCCGCGACTGAGCGGCGGCTTCAGGATGTTCGCGGCGTCGATCGCACCCTCGGCCGCGCCGGCGCCGACGAGGGTATGCAGCTCGTCGATGAACAGGATCGCGTCGTTGGTGTTCCGGAGCTCCTCGATGATCTTCTTGAGGCGCTCCTCGAACTCGCCGCGGTACTTGGTGCCGGCGACGAGCGAGCCGATGTCGAGCGTGAGCACGCGCTTGTTGAGCAGCGTCTCGGGGACGTCGGCGTTGACGATGCGATGGGCCAGGCCTTCGGCGATGGCGGTCTTGCCCACGCCGGGTTCGCCGATCAGCGCCGGGTTGTTCTTCATCCGGCGGGACAGGATCTGGATGACCCGCTCGATCTCCTTCTCCCGGCCGATGACCGGATCGAGCTTGCCGCTGCGCGCGAGCTCCGTGAGGTTGATGCCCAGCGCGTCGACGGTCGGGGTCTTGCTGGCGCGCTTCGTCTCCTGCGCCGGCCCGGCGGACGAGCTCTGCGACAGGACGCGGATGACCTCGTGGCGGACCTTGTCCAGGTTGACGCCGAGGCTCTCCAGGACGCCCGCGGCGATGCCCTCGCCCTCGCGGACCAGTCCCAGGAGCAGGTGCTCCGTGCCGATGTAGTTGTGGCCGAGCCGGCGGGCCTCGTCGATGGCGAGCTCGATGACGCGCTTGGCGCGCGGGGTCAGCCCGACCTCACCGACGACCGGCCGGTCGCCGCGACCGATGATGAACTCGACGGCCGTTCGGACCTTGGCCAGCTCGACGTTCATGTTCTCGAGGACGCGCGCCGCGACACCCTCGCCCTCGCGGACGAGCCCGAGGAGCAGGTGCTCCGTGCCGATGTAGTTGTGGTTGAACCGCTGCGCCTCGTCCTGCGCGAGCGTCAGGACCTTGCGAGCGCGATCTGTGAACTTGTCGAACCGGTCCATCGAGCGGTGTCGCCGTACCTCCGAAGCCGCCCGGAAGAGCGACCTTCAAGCCATGCTAGCACGCAGCAGACCCCTCGCAACCAGACCTCCGGGTCACCCTGGATGGGGACCTTCTGGTGCGGTTTTGAGCGGGGATCCGCCCCGTGGGTATCGATGATTCGTCATCCGCCAGCGGCGGGATGCAGGACTCCGACAGAGAGCGGATGAAGGTTTCTGAAGACTGGACGGGTCGCCCGCGGATGCGGGGACAAATCGGCCGACCCGCCGGGGGTCCCGACGGGTCGACGTGGTCGCGAGACGAGGACCGGACCGCCGATCAGCCGGCGGGGGTCTCCTCCGGCTCACGGACCGCCTCGGGGGCCTCGGCTGCGTCGACGGCCTCGGCGACCGCGTCACTGACGGGACCGCTGGCGAGCGTCTCGGCGAGCTCGCTCTTCGGCGCGTCCGCGGGCGTCTCGGTGTCGGGGATCTCGATCGTGGCGACGTCCGCGTCGGCGGGCGCCTCGGCCACCGGGGCGAGATCGACCTCCACCTCGGGCTCGGGCTCGGGCTCGGGCTTCGGCGGTGACCGGCTCGGGCTCGGGCTCGGCGCAGTGACCGGCTCAGGCTCGGGCTCGCTTCGGCGGTGATCGGCTCGGCTTCGGCGGTGACCGGCTCGGGCTCGGGCTCGGCTTCGGCGGTGACCGGCTCGGGCTCGGCTTCGGCGGTGACCGGCTCGGGCTCGGGCTCGGCTTCGGCGGTGACCGGCTCGGGCTCGGCTTCGGCCGTGACTCGGGCTCGGGCTCCGCTTCGGCGGCGACCGGCTCGGGCTCCGCTTCGGCGCTCGGCCGTGACCGGCTCGGGCTCGGTGGCGACCTGGGCGACCGGCGTCGACGCCGCGACGTCCGTGTCGCTGCCCTGCGCGGCCGCCTCGGCGGCGGCGACCTGCTCCCGGACCTGCGCGAACGCGGCCGCGAGCGTGGTGTCGATGCCGCCCTCGGGCTCCTGGACGGCGTCGCCGACCGAGAACCCGCGATCCCGATCACGCCGCTCCCGGCGCGGTCCAGCGCTCGGAGCACCGGCGGGTCGCTCCTCGGGCGCCGGACGGGCCGGCGGCTCCTCGGCCTGCTTGAGCGACAGGCCGAGGCGATGGCGCTCGGAGTCGAGCGAGATGATCTTCAACTTCAGGACCTGGCCCTCGTGGACGACGTCGCCCGGATGCGCGACGCGCTGATGGGACAGCTCGCTGATGTGGATGAGGCCCTCGAGGCCCTCGCGAACCCGGACGAACGCGCCGAAGTTCACGAGCTTCGTGACCGTGCCGTCGATGACGTCGCCGACCTTGAAGTCCGCGACCGTCGACTCCCACGGATCGGGCTGGAGCCGGCGGATCGAAAGGCTGATCCGGCCGCGCTCGTGGTTGATGTCGATGACCTCGGCCTCGACCTCGTCACCGACCTTGTAGCCGGCCTCGGGGTTGTTGACCTTGTTCCACGAGAGCTCGCTCTTGTGGACGAGGCCGTCGATCCCGCCGAGGTCGATGAACACACCGAACGGCGCGATGCTGCGCACGTTGCCGGTGACCTTCTGGCCGACCTGCAGGCTGCTGAACAGCTCGTCGCGCTTCTCGCGGCGCTCCTCGTAGAGGGCGACCTTCTCCGACAGGATCAGGCGGTTCGCCTTGCGGTTGACCTCGAGGATCTTCAGGCGGAGCTTCCGGCCGATGTACGGCTGGAGCTTTTCCGCGATCTCCTGTGCGGCGTCGCGCGGCTGCTCGTTCTGGGGGCGCCGCGGGAAGTCGACGATCTGGCTGATGGGCACGAAGCCGCGGATGCCGCAGTCGACGATGAGGCCGCCCTTGTTGTGGTCGATGACCGGCGCCTCGATGATGACGCCCGCCTCGAACTGCTCCTGCATCGAGCGCCACTTGCGCTCGAGACCGGCGCGGCGGAGCGACAGGACGACGTGGCCCTCGGGCGACTCCGGCTGGAGGACGTACACGAGGACGGTGTCCCCGACCGCCAGCTGGGGCTGGCTCTCGGCGTGACGGCCGTAGAGCTCGCGGTTGCTGACGACGCCCTCGGACTTGGCGCCGATATCGACGAGGATCTCGTCCTTGTCGATGCGCACGACGTTGCCTTCGACGACGTCGCCGTGCTTGAAGCTCTTGATGTCGGAGTCCTGCTCGGCGAGCAGCTCCTCCATCGTGGTGGGCTCGGGGCCGAGCTCACGTGCGCGCGCGGGCGCAGGCTCCTCTGGCTCCTCGTCCTCGCCGGCGGCCGGGGCCAGTTCGGCCTCGGCGGCGTCGATCGCCGGGTTGATGGGCGCCGGCGCGACAGTGGCCGCGGCGGGCTCGGCGGTGGCGGGCGCTTGCGGCGCCTCGGGCGCCTCGCGAACCTCGGGTGCCTCAGGAACCTCGGGTGCCTCGGCCGTGGCGGCAGGCGCCGGGGCCTCGGTGGGCTCGTCGGGGGTGATGGTCACCTCAGGGGCGGAGGTGACGGGGGCGGGCTCATCGGCGACCGCGATCGCCGCGACGGCGTCCTCGGTGGCTGGTCCCTGGGCGGAGGCGATGGCCTCACGCTCCGGCGCGGACCCACCCTGCTGCTCGTCGGTCAAGTTCGTTCAGTCTCCTTCGAAGGATTTCGCCCCAGGAATCACGAACGGCCTCGAGCGCTCGCTCGGGCCGTCTGGGCGACGATGGTGTGGTCCGTGGTGGGCTTTGCGCCGCGGTCCGCTCCTTCGGCAAGCAGGGCCTGAACGTACTCTTCAGCTGTCCGCGCCCCGTAGGGCCGGGTGAGTCTAGCACGCACCCTACGCCGGTACAATCACGCGCCGTGCCCGAGCTGCCCGACCTGGACGTCGTCGTGGACGCCCTCCATGCCGCTCTCGCGGGCCGGTCCGTGGAGCATGCGAGAGCGCTCGCGCCACTGGCCGTCCGGGGGACACCCGCCGAGCTCGAGGCGCTCGCGGGGCAACACGTCACGAGCATCCGCCGCCTGGGCAAGTTCCTCGACCTGCAGCTGTCGCGCGATCGCGTCGTCGTCAATCCCATGCTCACCGGGCGCTTCCAGCTCGCCCGGCCTTCCGTGAAGCACCCGTCGAAGACCGCGGTGGTCCTGTCGTTCGGGGGTCGGGCCGCCGGGCCACCCGGGGACGCCGCACCGTGGACCGTCGGGGCTGCATGGATGCCCGGCGATGACGAGGCCATCGAGATCCGCTATCGCGACCCGACGCAGATGGGCAAGGTGTATCTCGTGCCGGCGGGCGTCACGCGCGTCATCCCGGGCCTCGGCGAGGGAGAGCAGGGCCCCGACGCGCTGTCGCCGACGCTGACGCTCGACATGTGGCGGCAGCGCATCAAGCGCCACCCGGGCGAGCTGAAGAACACGCTCAAGAACCAGGGCTTCGTGGCGGGCATCGGCAACGCGTACTCGGACGAGATCCTCCACGCCGCCCGCCTGCTGCCGTCTCGCAAACGCTCGACCCTCGCCGCGGATGAGGTGGACGAGCTGTACCGCGCGACGCGATCGACACTCTCGGACGCGATCGACGTGCTGCGCGTTCGCGTGCCGCCGACATTCGAGACGCAGGTGCGCGACTTCCTGGCCGTCCACGACAAGGGCGGCACGCCGTGCCCCCGGTGCGGGACGCGCATCAGCGAGGTCAAGCCGGGCGGCTTCGTCACGTCGTACTGCCGAGGTTGCCAGCGCTGAGCGCGGACGCCGGCTCCGGTCAGGGCTTCGGCGTCGGCGACTTCGGGGCTTTCGCCGGGATGATGAGGGTCTGGCCGACCCGGATCCTCTTGCCGTCGGTGATGCCGTTCGCCGCCATGACCGCGGCCACCTTGACGCCGTAGTGACTCGCGATCTTCTGGAGCGTGTCGCCGGACTTGACCTTGTACGTCGCCTGGCTGGCGATGGGGGTGGGTGCGGGGCTCGGTGACGCAGACGGGCTGGGCGACGGCGTGGGCGGAGGTGTGGGGCGCGGCGTGACGAGCACGGATGCGACCGGATCCGAGGCGGGCGGGACCGTCGACGCGGGACCGGGCGATGACGTGCGCGCCACGACCACGGCGACGAAGGCGACCACCATCAGCGCGCCCAGGAGGACCTGGCCGGTGGTGCGACCCGGAAGGCCCGGTAGCCCCTGCAGACGAGCGCGCGCGGGCTCGATGATGACCGGCGCGGTACGCGCCACCGGCCACAGCGGCTGGCTGGCGCGCTCGCTGGGACGCGTCCCTCGCGCGCGCGCGCGAGCCGCCTTATACGTCGCGCACGACCCATGAGCGTCGACGAGGCACAGCGCGCGCTGCTTCTCTGGGGCGACCACCGTGGCCGGCGACAACGCCCCACAGCGATGGTCGCGGTGGGGACGCAGGCTGCGCCACGCGCCATCGGCGGAGACGAGATAGGGACAGACGCCGGCCGCGTCGAGGGGGCCCAGGCGGTCGGCGCCGTTCGCGGACGTGCCGGGACCCGGTCCCCCCGATGGATCGACGGTGACGGCCATCAGCGCGGAGGATAGCGTCAGCGCGGGTCCGGGCCGAGGCCCTGGTGACGGCCGGAGAAATGCAATGATCCCGGCGACGACCTATTTTCCCGAAAGGCTGCCCTCTCAGTATCTTCGGCGCTGGAGAGCTTAACTTCCGTGTTCGGGATGGGAACGGGTGTGGCCTCTCCGCTAGAGTCACCGGGATCGGTTTGCATCTGGTAGGTGACGGCTGCGTCCGCCGCCATGCAAGCGGCGGGCGCCATCGATCGAAGGGATCGCGATCTCGTGTCGCGTGTCAGGGGGAACTCCGTCTTCCCAGCTGCTGACCCCTGGTCAGGTGCTGGAAGAGGTCAAGCCCTCGACCATTAGTACGGCTCAGCTTCATCCGTCACCGGACTTCCACATGCCGCCTATCGAACAGGTGGTCTCCCTGCGGTCTTACCCGGTTGACCCGGTGGGGAACCTCATCTTGAGGCGAGCTTCGCACTTAGATGCTTTCAGCGCTTATCCCGACCGAACATGGCTACCCAGCGATGCCCTTGGCAGGACAACTGGCACACCAGCGGTTCGTCCACTCCGGTCCTCTCGTACTAGGAGCAGCTCCTCTCAAGTTCCCTACGCCCACGCTGGATAGAGACCGAACTGTCTCACGACGTTCTGAACCCAGCTCGCGTGCGGCTTTAATCGGCGAACAGCCGAACCCTTGGGACGTACTTCCGCCCCAGGATGCCACGAGCCGACATCGAGGTGCCAAACGGTGCCGTCGATGTGAACTCTTGGGCACCATCAGCCTGTTATCCCCGGGGTAGCTTTTATCCGTTGAGTGATACCCCTTCCACTCGGAGGTACCAGATCACTAAGCCCGACTTTCGTCTCTGCTCGACTTGTAGGTCTCGCAGTCAAGCTCCCTTATGCCTTTGCACTCTTCGGCTGGTTTCCATTCAGCCTGAGGGAACCTTTGGGCGCCTCCGTTACACTTTAGGAGGCGACCGCCCCAGTCAAACTACCCGCCTGACACTGTTCCTCGCCCGGCTTACGGGTCGAGGTTAGAACCGAAAACCAACCAGGGTGGTATTTCAACGTTGGCTCCACCGAGGCTAGCGCCCCAGCTTCTCAGCCTCCCACCTATCCTACACAAGCTAGTTCCCAATCCAATGTCAGGGTGTAGTAAAGCTCCACGGGGTCTTTTTGCCCTAGCGCGGGTAACCTGCATCTTCACAGGTACTTCAATTTCGCCGGATCCCTCGTTGAGACAGCGCCCAGACCGTTACGCCATTCGTGCGGGTCGGAACTTACCCGACAAGGAATTTCGCTACCTTAGGACCGTTATAGTTACGGCCGCCGTTTACCGGGGCTTCGATTCAGAGCTTGCACCCCTCCTCTTAACCTTCCGGCACTGGGCAGGCGTCAGCCCCTATACGTCAGCTTTCGCTTTCGCAGAGACCTGTGTTTTTGCTAAACAGTCGCCTGGGCCATTTCACTGCGGCTTCGATCGACAGCTGACAAGTCAGCCGCCGCGAAGCGCCCCTTATCCCGAAGTTACGGGGCCATTTTGCCGAGTTCCTTAACGAGGGTTCTCCCGATCGCCTTGGTATTCTCTACCCGCCTACCTGTGTCGGATTGCGGTACGGGCACCTGGGGTCTCGCTAGACGCTTTTCTCGCCGGATCGGCTCACTCGAATCGGGACAGATGCCCCTTTCACTCGCTGCTCGGGGTTTGGAATGAGAGGACGGATTTGCCTGTCCTCTCCCCCTACCGGCTTGGACGCATATAGCCAAAATGCGCTCGAACTACCGTTCCGTGTCACGCCCTTGCTCTCACCCGGGATCAGTTCTCGGACTCGACCGGCTGTGCCGGCCATCCTCCGAGCTCCTACCCCCGGGCGACACCTTGCGGTGCAAACGACCCTTTGGTGGTTCTGGAATATCAACCAGATGTCCATCGCCTACGACATTCGTCCTCGGCTTAGGCCCGACTAACCCTGAGTGGACGAGCCTTCCTCAGGAAACCTTAGGCTTACGGCGTGTGGGATTCTCACCCACATCTCGCTACTCATGCCGACATTCGCACTTCCGCACGCTCCAGCCGTCCTCACGGTCGACCTTCACTGCAAGCGGAACGCTCTCCTACCGATCCACCTTGCGGCAGATCCCGTAGCTTCGGTGCCATGCTTGAGCCCCGTTGGATTTTCGGCGCGGATCCACTTGACCAGTGAGCTGTTACGCACTCTTTCAATGATGGCTGCTTCTAAGCCAACATCCTGGTTGTCTATGCGAATCCACATCCTTTGCCACTTAGCATGGACTTAGGGACCTTAGCTGACGGTCCGGGCTGTTTCCCTTTTGACCACGAAGCTTAGCCCTCGCAGTCTGACTCCCAGGCTCTGGAATCGCGGGATTCGGAGTTTGGTTGGGGTTGGTAAGCGGGAAGCCCCCTAGCCCATCCAGTGCTCTACCCCCGCGATTGAACGCCTGAGGCTAGCCCTAAAGCTATTTCGGAGAGAACCAGCTATCTCCGAGTTCGATTGGCATTTCACCTCTATCCACAGGTCATCCCCCAGCTTTTCAACGCTGGTGGGTTCGGTCCTCCACGGGACATTACTCCCGCTTCAACCTGCCCATGGATAGGTCACTCGGTTTCGGGTCTACCGCGTGCGACTGATCGCCCTATTCAGACTCGCTTTCGCTCCGGCTCCGTCCTTCTCGGACTTAACCTTGCCACACGCGCGTAACTCGTCGGCTCATTCTTCAAAAGGCACGCCATCAGGCTACCGGCCCGAAAGCCGGCAACACCCTTTGACTGCTTGTGGGCACGTGGTTTCAGGTGCTATTTCACTCCCCTTCCGGGGTGCTTTTCACCTTTCCCTCACGGTACTCGTTCACTATCGGTCGCCAAGAGTATTTAGCCTTGGACGGTGGTCCGCCCAGCTTCCCACATGAGAGACCTTCCACGTGGTACTCAGGTGGCTGATCTACGGAGGCCGCCTCGCTTTCGCCTACAGGGCTCTCACCTGCTCTGGCCCACCGTTCCAGGTGTGTTCGACTAGCGATCGGCTTGGTAACTCCGCCAGGATCCGGCAGGATCCTGCGATCGGCTCCTACAACCCCTACTCAGAAACGGCTGCCGCCTATCACGCTGAGCTGGTTTGGGCTGTTCCCTTTTCGCTCGCCACTACTCAGGGAATGATCTCTTTTCCTCCAGCTACTGAGATGTTTCAGTTCGCTGGCTTACCTCCTCATGGCCTATGTGTTCAGCCATGGGTGACTGGGTATGAGCCCAGCCGGGTTTCCCCATTCGGACATCCTCGGATCAACGTCTGCTCGCGACTCCCCGGGGCTTAACGCAGCCTGCCACGTCCTTCATCGGCTCTTGGCGCCAAGGCATCCACCCCGTGCCCTGTGTAGCTTGACCCCCTCCCAGCCACTGACCAGGCGGTCAGGTGCCGGTGGGATCGATCGGGTTCTCCTTGACACGACGAAATCTTCGATCTCTTCGATCGTTACTGATGTCGTCACCTATCCAGTTGTAAAGGTGCGATCGCCCGAAGGCGATCTCGCGGTCGCGACCGATGCTGGTCGGGACCGGTCCCAGCGATCCGCTGGTCGGTGGGCTCCGGTGGAGCTCACGGATCAGGGGATCCGAGGGTTCTCGGGCTCCGGACACGAGACGACGGCTCCAGGACAAGCCTGCGAACCGTCGTGCGATGCGCGGTGCTTGCGACCCGAAGGTCGTCCCGGGACTCTACCCGGGTGATTCGGTTATCGAGCGTTGACCTCGCTCAGGTGTTCGTCCTCCGACGGCCCGACGCAGGAGTGGTGGAGACGAGGAGACTCGAACTCCTGACCCTCTCCTTGCAAAGGAGATGCTCTGCCAACTGAGCTACGTCCCCTCTGTGCGACGGGTGTTCGTGGATGGTGGGCGTTTCTGGACTCGAACCAGAGACCTCTGCCTTATCAGGGCAGTGCTCTAACCAGCTGAGCTAAACGCCCGGGGTTCCCGTGCCGGCGACGGCGTCCTCGAGAGGACCCCGGTGCCGCTGCACCTCGACCCTTGAAGAGTGGTAGGAAGCTCGCTCGTCGTGCGAACGGTTACGGTGTCTCGCCGAGTCGTGACCCGATCTCCGACGCCAAAACGGCGCCGGCGCTCTCCACCCGGCTGGGAGGAGCGAGCGATCGGCACGATCAACCTGGGAGCCTTCAACGCCATGATCACACCGTGCGGACCATGACTCGGATCTCCCTAGAAAGGAGGTGATCCAGCCGCACCTTCCGGTACGGCTACCTTGTTACGACTTCGTCCCAATCACCGACCCCACCTTCGACGGCTGCCTCCTTGCGGTTGGCCCACCGGCTTCGGGTGTTGCCAGCTTTCATGACGTGACGGGCGGTGTGTACAAGCCCCGGGAACATATTCACCGCCGTATGCTGACCGGCGGTTACTAGCAACTCCGGCTTCATGCAGGCGAGTTGCAGCCTACAATCCGAACTGAGACCGGCTTTAAGGGATTCGCTCCACCTCGCGGTTTCGCCGCCCGTTGTACCGGCCATTGTAGCGTGGGTGTAGCCCAGGACGTAAGGGCCATGCTGACTTGACGTCATCCCCACCTTCCTCCGAGTTTCTCTCGGCAGTCCCTTGTGAGTGATACAACACAAGGTAGGGGTTGCGCTCGTTGCGGGACTTAACCCAACATCTCACGACACGAGCTGACGACAGCCATGCAACACCTGTGGTCAGGTCCCTTGCGGGAAGCCGACGTTTCCGCCGGTGTCCTGATCATGTCAAGCCCTGGTAAGGTTCTTCGCGTTGCATCGAATTAAACCCCACGCTCCGCTGCTTGTGCGGGGCCCCGTCAATTCCTTTGAGTTTTAGCCTTGCGGCCGTACTCCCCAGGCGGGACACTTAATGCGTTAGCTTCGGCACTGGCGGGGTTGATACCGCCAACACCTAGTGTCCATCGTTTACGGCTAGGACTACCGGGGTATCTAATCCCGTTTGCTCCCCTAGCTTTCGCGCCTCAGCGTCAAGAACAGGCCAGGAAGTCGCCTTCGCCACTGGTGTTCCTCCCGATATCTACGCATTTCACCACTACACCGGGAATTCCACTTCCCTCTCCTGCCTTCGAGTCGATCAGTATCGAATGACCCTCCCCAGTTGAGCCGGGGGCTTTCACACTCGACTTGAACGACCGCCTGCGCGCTCTTTACGCCCAGTAAATCCGGACAACGCTTGTCACCTACGTATTACCGCGGCTGCTGGCACGTAGTTAGCCGTGACTTATTCGACAGGTACCGTCATCATCGTCCCTGTCAAAAGAGGTTTACAACCCGAAGGCCTTCATCCCTCACGCGGCGTTGCTGCTTCAGGCTTGCGCCCATTGAGCAAAATTCCCGACTGCTGCCTCCCGTAGGAGTCTGGGCCGTGTCTCAGTCCCAGTCTGGGTGATCATCCTCTCAGACCACCTACCGATCGTCGCCTTGGTGAGCCGTTACCCCACCAACGAGCTAATCGGACGCAGGCCCCTCCCGAAGCGCCTTGCGGCTTTGATGATGTGAATGAACGCATCACCACATGCGGTATTAGCCACCCTTTCGGGCAGTTATTCCCCACTTCGGGGTAGGTCACCTACGCGTTACTCAGCCGTCCGCCACTAACGAATGAGCAAGCCCATTCGTCCGTTCGACTTGCATGTCTCATGCACGCCGCCAGCGTTTATCCTGAGCCAGGATCAAACTCTCCAAAACAAACACGATCTTGCGATCGTGTTCAAGTCCGAAGGGTCAGATCCGTGCGCACTTCAGAGCTGAAGTTTCCTACCACTCTTCAGTTGTCAAGGTGCAGCGCCCGGCACGGCGGCCCGCGGCGCAGAGTTCTGATGATGGGGCTTGACGCTCGTCCTGTCAAACGGGCAGGGCCCCTCGACGACCGTGCCCGGAGGCCGGCCGCACGCCGGCAGAGGCTCGGCGGCGCGCCCCTCGGAAGCGGCGCGAGGGCGGATGGTAGCGAGGCGCCGGAAGGGCTGTCAAACAGCCGGGATCGCGGGCTCGAACGCCGTCCCGGCGGTCAGATCGGGCTCTCCTGGACGACGAGGACGAACGCCGCGCCGGAGAGCCAGGCGAGCAGGCCGAGCTCCACCGACGGCGCGGCGCCCAGCGGTCCCACGGCCATCAGGTAGACCACCAGGCCGACGAGCGCGGCGAACCCCGCCTTGGCCAATCGCAGGAGGACCTCGAAGACGAGCTCGCGCACGCTAGACGGCTCGGCGGCCCTGGAGGGCCCGGATGAGCGTCACGTCGTCGGCGTACTCGAGGTCGCCACCGACCGGCAGGCCGCGCGCGATCCGCGAGACGAGCGCCACGGTCGCCTCCAGGCGCTCGGCGAGGTACATCGCGGTCGCCTCGCCTTCGAGCGTCGGGTTGGTGGCGAGGATGACCTCCTCGAAGGGCTGCCCATCGCGCCGCGCGGCGTCGGCGCGCTCGAGCAGCTCGCGGATCTTCAGGCGGTCCGGGCCGATGCCGTCGATGGGGCTGATCGCGCCGTGGAGGACGTGGTAGCGACCCTTGAACTCGCCGGTCCGCTCGATGGCCAGGACGTCCAGCGGCTCCTCGACGACGCACAGGCGGGCGTCCTCGCGGCCGGGGTCGCGGCAGATGGGGCAGAGCGGCGCGTCGCTGATGTTGAAGCAGCGCTCGCAGAACACCACCTCGTCGCGCACGGCGATGAGCGCGGCGGCAAGCGTCCGCGCCTCGGCGTCGGGTGCGCGCAGGAGGTGGTACGTCAGGCGTTGGGCGGTCTTGGGCCCGATGCCCGGCAGGCGGGCGAACGCCTCGATGAGCCGCGCGACCGGCTCGATGACGAGCGCGGGCACGGGCTAGAAGCCGAGCCCCAGGCCGCCCAAGCCGCCCGTCAGCGGGCCCATCTTCTCGGCGGCGAGGTCGCGCGACGCACGGATCGCGTCGTTGACCGCCGCGACGATGAGGTCCTGCAGCATCTCGACGTCCTCGGGGTCGACCGCGGACGGATCGATGGTCAGGCTCACGAGATCCTGCTTGCCGGTGACGGTGGCCTTCACGACGCCGCCGCCCGCACTGCCGTCGACGTGGGTCGCCTCCAGCTCGGTCTGGATGCGCACCATCTCCTGCTGCATCTGCTGTGCCATCTTCTGGAGGTCGCCCAGATTGCGCACGCTGCCTCCTCGCGCTTGGTGGGTGGTGGTGAGTCTCGCCGATGCGCGCGTGCGATGCACGTGCGACGGACGGTCGGTCAGTCGACCTCGGGCACGCCCGCGAGGTCGTCGGCGAAGATCCGGCGCGCTTCGGCAAGGATCCGCTCCGCCTCCTGGTCGCCGGGGAGGGGCGGGACGAGGTCGAGGTTCGTCGCGACGCACACGACGGCCACCGGTCGGCCGAGGTAGCCGCCGACGGCTGTCTCGAGGTCCGCCTTCTTGCGCTCGGCGACGTCCTTGAGGAACGCCTTCGACTCCGGGAAGCCGAGGGTGATCGTCGCGCCGTCGACGGACAGGGGGCGGCACTCGGAGATGAGCGCCTTGGTCGCCGGACGCACGGACGCGACGATCTCCACCCAGCCCTGACGGAGTCGCTCGAGGTCCGTGGACACCCCCGGTGTGCCGACGGTGATGTGCGGCATGGCGCCCGGATCGGCCGGGGGGACGACGACCTCGAGCGTCGGCGCGGCCGGTGGGCTCGGGGGCGCCGATCGCGGCTCCGCCGGTTCGGGGGTCGCGTCATGGGTCGCCGGTGCGTCCGCGGCTGCCGGATCGTCCACGGCCGCGCCGGGCATGGGCTCATCGCTCGCCGGCGGTGGCTGACGCTGCTCGCGCGCGGGCGTGGGCGCGGGCGCGCGCGCGACGCCTCGTCCGTCCCGCCCCGGCGCGGGGGCCGGCTGACGGGCCGGCACGGACGCTGCCGATGCCACCGTCGCCCTCTCGGTCGGCGTGTCGAGCAGCGCGAGCTCGATCCGAAGGCGGAGTCCCCCGGGGCCGATGCGCGTCGGGTCGAGCGCCGCGAACCGATGGGCGGCGCGAGTCAAGGCGATCCGCTCCGCCGTCGGCGCGCCATGGATCCCACCGATCAGCCGGAGACGCAGGGCCTCGACGACCTGGTCGAGGAACACGCGCAGGTCCCGACCTCGATCCTCGAGCGCGTCGAGGATCGCGAGACCGGCCGCGGCGTCACCCGTCGCGAGCGCGTCGAGGAAGCCGTCGACGGCCTCGGCATCGGCGAGGCCGAGGAGCTCACGGACGCCGTCGGCGGTGATGCGATCGCCGCCCGAGGTCAGGACCTGGTCCAGGATCGACTCCGCGTCCCGCATCCCGCCGGCGGCCAGCCGGGCGATCAGCTCGATGGCCTCCGTATCGGCCTCGCGGCCGTCGGCCGCGAGGATCCGGCCGAGCTTGCCGGTGATCTCGGGGACGGTGAGGCGCCGGACATCGAACCGCTGGAGTCGCGAGAGGATGGCCGGGGGGAACTCCTGGGGGTGCGTGCTCGCGAACATGAAGGTCACGAACTCGGGCGGCTCCTCGAGCGACTTGAGGAGCGCGTTCCAGGCGTCCTTCGTGATCTGATGCGCCTCGTCGAGGATGTACACCTTGCGCCGGAGCTGCGCCGGGGCGTACGCGAGACGCTCCCGCAGCTCGCGGACCTCGTTGATCCCGCGGTTCGAGGCGGCATCGATCTCGACCACGTCGAGCGCCGCGCCGTCGCGGATCGCGACACACGCCGCGCAGGCGTCGCAGGGGTCACCGTCCGCGCCCAGGTTGGTGCAGTTGAGCGCCTTTGCAAGGATGCGCGCGAGCGACGTCTTGCCCGTGCCGCGCGGCCCGGTGAACAGGATCGCGTGCGAGACGCGCTCGGTGCGGACGGCGTTGCGCAGCGTCTCGACGACGGCGTCCTGGCCGACGATCTCGGCGAATCGCTGGGCCCGCCAGCGTCGGTAGAGGGCCTGGTGGGTGGTGGCTCCGGTCACGACACTCCTGGCCCGTCGAATCCGAAGATGAAGGTAGCCGTGCACCCTCCGTCGATACGGACGTCCCCGTGCCCTTCCAGCAAGCGCGGCTCGGACCAGGCCGTTCCGCGGCACCCGACGATCATCGCTGAGTGCTGCTTCCTTCCGGACCTGACACGGTTCGCGAGTCGCCGCTGCGCGGGACCCGGTCGTCAACGTCACACAAGCCGTCGGCCTTCGAGGACGCCGACCTCGGGAGGGGATTCAGCCCTGCTGGAGCGGATTGCAGGTACAGGGCACCGCTAGTTCCCCGCCTAGCACGGCACCTCCGATGGTAGCCGCTTCACGGTCGGGCGCCATGCGGCTCGATCTGCCGCGTTGCCGCCTGCGGTGCTCAGCTCACGCACGGACCGTCGGCTGCGCCTCCGCTGCGCTCGCTTCCGCTCCTCTGCGGCGCCTTGCATCTCGACCACCTGGCACCCGAAGGGCGGTTCTTCGGTCGGAGGACCGTCGGGTCGAGTGGTCTGCGCCATGCGGGCTAGCGAATCCGGGGTGACCCGTGCGCTTAGCAGCGCGGTCGCTCGGATCTGGGGTGGGTGCGGTGGTCATGTCGACCGGCCGGCACCGTGGGGTTGTGTGACGTGCGAGGCGCGGCGGGAGGTGAGCGGTCGGATCGCTCGCGAGGGCCGCCGAAGACCGTGAGGGTCAGTCGGGCGGAAGCGTGACCGCGGTGACCGCGCCGGTCGTGGGGTCGATCTCGATCGTGGCGACCTCGTTGTCGAGACCATCGGCGGTCATCCGGTCGATCTCGAAGCGCCAGCTGCCAGCTTCGGTGAGGCGGATGCGCGCGCCCCCGACGCGGGTGCGCGGAAGGGCGTCGGCGATCCACGCCTTCACGCGGGCGTCGGCAAGGGCGCGGTCGATCGCCTGCGCCGACGTGATGCCCGACCATGGCGCGCCGGCGACCTCGAAGCCGGCGTCCAGCGCGATCGGATGCTGATCGGCCATGGCGTCCCCCTTGAACGGTGGCGCCGCCTGGCGGACGAGGAAGGGGAACAGCAGCTTCACGTGGTAGAGACCCGCCGGGGCCGGCGTCCCATCGCCGGTGAGCCCGTGCCATACGGCGGCCACGCGGACGGTCTCGCCGGGCTGCAGTTCGTTGATCTTCAGATCCGAGGTACAGCCGAACATCTGGTCCGGCGCGAGGTTCGGCGGGACGAAGGGCATCGTCGATGGGCTGGCCATCGAGAGCGCCGACCAGCGGACGAGGCCGGCCACGGCGTCGGGATCCTCACCGGGCGGCGGGTCACCGGGCTGGACGACCTGGACCGGGGGACCTTCCAGCGTCACGTCCCCGAGCAGGTCGCAGCCACCGCCCTGCCAGAACACGATGCCCGGTCCATGGTTCGTCGCGGTGGCGATGAGCTGCACCGGATCGCCCGCGCGGACCCGGTCGGTCGAGAGCTGGATGGTGAGCACGACACCCTGGTCATCGGTGGAGCGGGCGACGGGCGCGCCGTCGACGGCCGGCTGCCCGGATGCGGATGGGGACGGGGCAGACGACATCGACGGGGAGCCCGCGGCGGCCGAGGACGCCGACGGACTGCCCGATGGCGCGGCCGCGCACGCGGCGAGGACGAGGAGGAGGCCGCTCGAGGGGCCGAACGTTCGAAGCCGGGAGGTCATCGGCCCTCGACGGTGGGCGCTCGACGGGTGTTCCGGAGCGCTGGCGGAGAGGGCGGGATTCGAACCCGCGATGGGTTGCCCCATACCGCATTTCCAGTGCGGCGCGCTAGGCCACTACGCGACCTCTCCGCGAGGAACGATACGACCCGGCGGGCGGGCCCGTCGGGTCGTGCGTCTGCGTCAGTGGCGGAGAGGGTGGGATTCGAACCCACGCTGGCTCTCACCAGACCGCTTTTCGAGAGCGGCACCATCAACCACTCGGACACCTCTCCGCCGAGCAGTCTAGCCGAAGGTCCCCGGAGCGACCACCGACCCGGCCGGGTGGGACGAGGCCCTGACGGACGTTCGTCAGGCGCCGCCGTCACTGGTCGGGAGACCGTTGAACAGCTCCTCGGCCTCGTCACGACGGATCCCCGAGACGACCGTCATCCGGCGCCGGAGCGCCGCATGCTGCGCGAGCTGGACGACCGTGCCCGCCGCGCCATCCCGCTGATTCGGGACCGCATAGACGAGCGCCGCGACATCGGATGCGATGAGCGCCCCGACGCACATCGGACAGGGCTCGAGGGTCGAGAAGATCGTCGCGTCGGAGAGGCGCGCCGTGCCCAGCCGCTTCGCCGCGTCACGGAGCGTCACGACGACCGCGTGGGCGGTGGGATCGTTCGAGTCGGCGACGCGATCGTGCCCTCGGCTGACCATCGCCTCGTGGACGACGGCGACCGCGGCCACCGGACGGCGACCCCGGCTCAGCGCGAGCTGTGCTTCGGCGAGGGCTTCACCCATGAACAGCTCGTAGTTCATCGAAGTCGATGATAGACGTGAGGCATCGCGCTACGATGCCCGCCGTCCCTCGAGTCCTTCTCCAGCGCGGTGTCATCGTGAGTCGTCATCGACGCATCGGCGTCCTCACCGGCGGCGGCGACGTGCCGGGTCTCAACTCGGTCATCAAGAGCGTCGTCTACCGGGCGACCGAGATGGGCTACGAGGTCCTGGGCATCCGGCGCGGCTGGGAGGGTCTGACCCACCTCCGGCGCGGCGATGAGCTGGATCCCGACTACGTCCGCATCCTCGATCGCGTGAACACGCGGGCGATCGACCGGACCGGCGGCACGGTGCTGCACACCTCGCGCACGAACCCGGCGCGGATGGCCGAAGCGACGCTGCCCGCGGCCATCGACCGCCGGCTGGTCAAGCCGACCGATCGCGAGGGGGTCGTCGACGCGACCGACCAGGTGCTGGCCAACCTCGAGTACCTGGGGCTCGACGGCCTGGTCACGATCGGCGGCGACGACACGCTCAGCTTCAGCACCATCCTCGCCGGGCATGGCGTGCCACTGGTCGGCATCCCCAAGACCATGGACAACGACGTCCAGGGCACCGAGTACTGCATCGGCTTCTCGTCGGCCATCACCCGCGCGCGAGAGCTGATCAACCGCCAGCGCACCACGCTCGGCAGCCACGAGCGGATCGGCGTGTTCCGGATCTTCGGGCGCGACGCCGGGTTCTCAGCGTTGTATGCGGCGTATGTCACGAGCTCGCGGTGCGTCATCCCGGAGTACGTGTACGACCTCGACGCGCTGACCGCGATCCTCAGGGATGACCACCGGCTGAACCCGTCGCGCTACGCGATGGTCATCACCGCGGAAGGCGCCATCTGGCAGGGCGCGAGGATGCAGGACGTGGGCGACGCCGACGCGTTCGGGCATCGCCACAAGGCGAACGTCGGCGAGGCGCTGGCGGCCGAGCTCAAGCGCCGGACAGGCATCGAGGCGGTCGCCTCCGAGCTGACGTACGACCTGCGATCGGGCGAGCCCGACATGCTCGACGCGATGGTCGCGACGACGTTCGCGAACGTCGCCATGGACATGCTGGGCGATGGGATCACGGGTCGCATGGTCGCCATCCAGGACGGCAAGTACGCCCATGCGCCGATGCCCCGGAAGCCGGCGCGGCGGGTCGACGTGGACACCGAGTACCAGGTCGATCGATTCCGCCCGAAGTACGCCGAGCGCCTGGGCGAGCCGATGCTGCTGACGCAGCTGCCGGCTCCCGTGCCGGTGGCCTGAGGCCGCAGTCGGGTCAGCCGTCCAGCGCGCTCAGGGAGCGGATCGCGCGCGCGAGGTTCGACATGTCCTCGTCGCCGTAGCCGCGGGCGAGGAGCCCGGCCTCGAGTTGCGCGGCCAGGCCGGCGAGCGGCATCGTCACGCCCAGCTCCCGGCCCATCCCGAGCGCGATGCCCAGGTCCTTCAGGTGGAGCGAGGTCCGGAAGCCCAGCGGGTACTCGTTGGCGATCATCCGACCGCTCCGGTTCTGGAGGATCCAGCTGCCGGCGACCCCGCCACCCAGCGCCGAGACGACGGCCTCCGGGTCGAGGCCGGCCTTCATGGTCAGGACGAGGCCCTCCGCGACCGCGAGGTAGACCCCCGCGATGATCACCTGGTTCACGGCCTTGACCGCCTGGCCGCTGCCCGGCGGGCCGAAGTGGGTGATGGTCTTGCCGAGGAGGCCGAGGATCGGTCGGGCCCGCTCGACGTCGGCATCGGTGCCGCCGCAGAAGATCGTGAGCGTCGCGTTCTTGGCGCCCTCCGAGCCACCGGAGACCGGGGCGTCGACGTAGCCGACGCCCTGCTTCGCGAGGCGCTCGGCGAACAGCCGCGTGCTGGCCGGCGAGATCGACGAGCAGTCGATGACGAGGCCGCCCTCGGCCAGCCCATCGGCGACGCCGTCCTCGCCGAAGAGGACGGCTTCGACATCCGGGGTGTCGGAGACGCAGACCATGACGACATCCGAGGCGCGGGCCAGGTCGGCCGGCGTGGCGGCCTCGGTCGCGCCTGCCGTGACGAGGTCGCCGGCGCGGCCGGGCGTCCGGTTCCACACGGTGACCGGGAGGTCGGCCGCTCGCAGGTTGGTCGCCATGTGCCGGCCCATCGTCCCGAGGCCCACGAACCCGACGCGTTCCACGCCTTCCTCCGTTCTCGTGCGGTGCGCGGCCCATCATCGCCCGCGCGAGGCGTGATGTGTCGCTGCGATGTGCGTCGAGATCGTCGTGGGTCTTGCCGGAGCCGAGCCCGGGCAGGGACGATCGCCCTCAGCCGACGGACCGGCCGGTGATCGGACGGCGTCATCGCCACGCACGCCAAGCCGGACGCCGTCCGGCAGCGTGATCGTCGTGCGCTCGCCCGCGGTGAACCCGAACCGCCGGTAGAGCAGCTCACCGGGCAGCGTCGCCATGAGGCTCAGCTCCCGGAAGCCCTCGGCCCGGGCCGCGTCTTCGCACGCCTCGAGGATCCGGGTGCCGAGGCCACGTCGCGCCCAGTCGCCGCGCACGAACATCGCGCGGACCCGCGCCGGCTCGGTCGCGGGATCGAGGAGGCGCGCGCGACCCTCCTGGGACGCCTCGCCGCGGAACAGCTTGTCGCGACGGCTCCAGCCGCCACAGCGCGACCGGGCTCGGGATCGCCGGCCGCCTCCAGGACGAAGTACGTCCCGTCGTCGATGAGCAGCTCGTCGACCTCGCCGATGTAGCGCACGCCGCTGGCCGTCTGGCGCTCGTCGTAGAAGGCGGGGAACAGCGCGGCGATCGACGCCTTCATCAGGGCGTCGAGGGCCGGGCGCGTCGGCGCGGGTCGCGAGGCGCAGCATGGGGTTCGGCCGGTCCACCGCGCGCGAGGATACGGGCGAGCCGTCGCGGCCGGTGGCTCGCTAGGCTGTCGCCATGCCCGGCGACACGGCGGCGCGCTTCAAGGCCTGGTTCTGGCGACCGCCGCGGCCGCACGGCGAGGTGCTCCGCGAGCGCAGCGTCTCGAATCTCGAGCTGCTCTACGACCTCGTCTACGTCGCGGTCATCGGGCAGGCATCGCACGCGCTGGCCGGCACATCTGGATGCCCGCGGCATCGCTCGAGTTCGCGGTCCTCTTCGGGATGGTCTGGACCGCGTGGGTCAACGGCTCGCTGTACATCGAGCTGCACGGTCGTCAGGACGGGCGGACACGGCTGTTCGTGTTCGTGCAGATGGCGATCCTCACCCTCCTCGCCGTGTTCACCGCCGACGCCGCTGGTGATGCCGGCGCGCCGTTCGCGCTGACCTACGCCGCCTTCCTCGCGGTGACGGCCTGGCTCTGGCTGTCCGTCCGGCGCCGTGACCGCCCGGAGTTCCTGCCGATCACCGGCGCGTACCTGCTGCTCATGGCGGTGTCGATCGTGCGTGGTCGTCGTGAGCGCGGTCCTGCCGCCCGATCCACGCCTCGTGGTGTGGGGCGCCTACGTCGGCGGGTGGCTCGTGGCCATGAAGCTGCTCGGTGCGCGCTCGCGGATGTTCGAGTTCGGGGTCCGGCCCAGCGACTCCATGGTCGAGCGGTTCGACCTGTTCACGATCGTCGTCCTGGGCGAGGTGGTCATCGGCGTCGTCGCCGGCCTGACCGCGGCCGAACAGGATCCGCGGTCACGATCGCGACCGGCGTCCTCGCGCTCGTCATCGGCTTCGGCTACTGGTGGATGTACTTCGACGTCGTCGGCCGTCGGCTGCCACGAGCCGCGGGTCCGGCGGTCGCGACGTGGATCGTCGGGCACTTCCCGATCACGCTCGCGATCGGCGCGTCGGGCGCGGCGATGGTGTCGCTCATCGAGCACGCCCATGACGCGGCGGCGCCGCCCGCGACGGCGTGGTTGCTGTCGGGCGCCGTCGCGCTCGGTCTGGCGGGGCTTGCCCTCGACGGTCACGGCACTCGACGACTTCGGTCGTCTCGGCGTGGTCTACCGTCCCGTGATCGGGGCGATGGCGGTCGGGGCGTTCGTGGCACTCATCGTGAGGCTGGCTGAACCCCGTCCCGTGGCTGCTGGCCCTCCTGCTCGTGCTGGATCCTCGGGGTCCTCTGGATCGTCACCCTTGCGGCGTTCCTGCGGGTTGACGCGTGGACCGAGGGCGATGAGGAGCCGGCGGCGGAGTCCGAGACGACCGTCGCCTCGTCCACGATCTGAGCGTCAGGACATCGCGCCGGTGTACTGGCGCAGCTCACGTCGCCAGAGGAACGCCGTCAGGCGGACGGCGACGAGCGCGACCGCGACGCACGCGACGACGACGACCGGCGGCAGCTCCCCGAACAGGAGCTGCGCCGGGATGGTCGCCAGGAAGGCGACGGGCACGACGACCGTGAGCAGCACCTGGACGACGGGACCGTAGAGGGGCAGCTCGCGACCGACGATGATCCTTATCTTGACAACTTTTCTTGTCGGCGGCACCATGGCGTCATGCTGCCGATCGCGGTCATCGAGGATCCCGCCACCGCCGAGTCCCTGCTCGACCCGGTGCGGACGCGGCTCCTCGAAGCGCTGGTCGAACCGGCGTCCGCGACGATGCTGGCGAGTCGCGTCGGCCTGCCGCGGCAGCTCGTCAACTACCACCTGCGGACGCTGGAGCGACACGGGCTGGTCGAGCTCGAGGCGGAACGGCGGAAGGGCAACGTCACGGAACGGCTCATGCGCGCCAGCGCCGGGTCGTACGTGATCTCGCCGGCCGCGCTCACCGCCCTCCAACCCGATCCGGGCCGGTCGCCCGACCAGCGTTCGGCCGTGTGGCTGCTGGCCCTGGCGGCGCGACTGGTCCGCGACGTGGGCGCGCTCCTCACCGGAGCCACCCGCGAGCGGCGGCGGCTGTCCACGTTCGCGCTCGATGCCGAGATCCGGTTCGCGAGCGCCGCGGACCGGGCCGCGTTCGCCGACGAGCTGTCCACCGCGGTGACGTCGCTGATCGGCCGCTACCACGATGACGACGCGCCGCGCGGCCGCACGCATCGCGTCCTCGTGGCCATCCATCCGAGCGTGCCCAGCCACGCCCCGTCCCCTGCCCAGAAGGAGGCCTGACATGCCGCACCCGTTCCGGATCGAGTTGTCCGTCGAGATCGAGGCCACGCCGGAGGAGGTCTGGGAGGCCGTCACGCGCGGCGAGCAGCTCGACGGCTGGTGGATCGGCGCACCCAACGAGATCGAGCCGAGGCTGGGCGGCGCCGTCCGCCAGTCGTTCGGCGGTGCGATCTCGGAGTCGACGATCACGGCCTGGGATCCGCCGCATCACTTCGCCGACGAAGGCCAGCCCGGGCCCGACGGCGTCGTGCATGCCCTGGAGTTCACCATCGAGGGCCGGTCAGGGTCCACGACCGTGCAATTCGTCCACAGCGGGTTCCTCGGCGATGACTGGGAGTCCGAGTACGAGGCCCTCACCGAGGGCGACGCGATGTATCTCCATCAGCTGGGCGAGTACGTCCGCTACTTCCGCGGCCGCCCGGTCGCGATCATCGAGCACTTCCACCCCGGACTGGCCGACCGAGGCACGGCGATGACGATCCTGCGCGGAGCGCTGGGCCTCGGCGCCGGTGCCGCGGTGGGCGACACGGTCCGACTGGAGCCGGCCGGGCTTCGGCCCGTCGAGGGCTCGGTCGACTACGTGTCGGAGACCATGCTGGGCCTGCGCACCGACGACGCGCTCTACCGCTTCGCGTTCATCCCGATGGGTGGGGGCATCTACCTCGGCCATCACATCTACCGCGATGACGTCGACGTCGACGCCGCCACGGCGGCCTGGGCGGCGTGGCTGGAGCGGGCCGTCGCGGCGAGCGAGGCGGCACCCGCCGGCTGACCCCGCGCGGCGGACGGCCGAGCGCCGACCGACGAGACCGCCGGGACGCGAAACGACCCCGGGGATCGATCCTCGGGGTCGTCTGACGTTCGGAGTGTGGCGCGCCCGGCGGGACTCGAACCCACGACCTCCAGGTCCGCAACCTGGCGCTCTATCCGCTGAGCTACGGGCGCTTAGATGTGACCGAGCCCTCCGACGTCCGAGGCGACGCTCCCGCGAGCCATCGGCCGGAGGACTGGCGGAGAGGGAGGGATTCGAACCCTCGGTGGAGTTGCCCCCACGGCGGTTTAGCAAACCGCTGCACTAGACCTCTATGCGACCTCTCCGCGCGGCCCCGGCATGCTAGCACGCACTCGCGACGGCTCATCGCGACCCGTCTGGGTCAGCGCGCGCCGCCGGTTTGACACCGCCCCGGGGCTTCGCCACACTCCGCGGCACGATGGCCGCCCATCCGTTCTACTTTCCGTGCCCGGCATGACCGTCTCCGGATAGCTCCGGAGGGACGGGACGTGCCGGGTGGCGAGCAGAGGTCACGGACCTCTGCTCTTTCGTTTTCAGACGGGTGATGGCGACACACCGAGGGTGACGGGACATGTTCGTGGTCATGGCGACACAGGCGACCGAGGCGGAGGTGAACGGCGTCAAGGGCCGCATCCTCGCCGAGGGCCTCACGCCGTTCGAGCATGTCGGCACGAGCCACACGGTCATCGCGGTCGTGGGCGACATCGGGGCACGGCGGCCGGAGCTGATGAGCCTCCTCGGCGCCCTGCCCGGGGTCGACACCATCACGCCCATCAGCCGCCCGTACAAGCTCGTCTCCCGGGAGTTCCACCCCGAGGACAGCGTCATCCGCGTCCTCGACGCCGTCATCGGTGACGGGTCGCTGACGGTGATGGCGGGGCCGTGCTCGGTCGAGAGCCGCGAGCAGCTGTTCGAGACGGTCGACCACGTGGCCACGGCGGGCGCCACGATCATCCGTGGCGGCGCGTTCAAGCCGCGCACCAGCCCGTACAGCTTCCAGGGGCTGGGCGTCGAGGGCCTCCGCTACCTCGCCGAAGCGCGGGAGCGGACCGGTCTGCCGGTGATCACGGAGGTCATGGAGCCCGCCCAGGTCGACATCGTGGCCGAGTACGCCGACATCCTCCAGATCGGCACCCGGAACATGCAGAACTTCTCGCTGCTGCTGGCCATCGGCCGCGCCGGGCGCCCGGTGATGCTCAAGCGCGGCTACGGCGCGACGATCGAGGAGTGGCTGATGGCCGCCGAGTACATCCTCTCGGCCGGCAACCCCAACGTGATCATGTGCGAGCGCGGCATCCGGACGTTCGAGACGTACAGCCGGAACACGCTCGATCTCACGGCCGTGCCCATCGTCCAGCACCTGACGCACCTGCCGGTCATCGTCGACCCGTCGCATGCCACCGGCAAGCAGTGGCTGGTGAAGCCGCTTGCGATCGCCGGCGTCGCCGCGGGCGCCGACGGGATCATGGTCGAGGTCCACCCGCGGCCCGAGGAGGCCCTGTCCGACGGGGAGCAGGCGCTCACGTTCGACCTGTTCGACGAGATGATGGCCGCGATCGTGCCCATCCACGAGGTGGTCCGACCGTTCCACGGCGACCCCGGGGCGCAGGCCGTCCCGGTGGTCGCGGCCCGGTGACGCCGACCGGCGCCGCGGATCCGGTCTCCGACGACGCCCACGAGGTCACCCCCGCCGGCCGCCTGCGCGGCTCGCCTCGCCTGCCCGGTGACAAGTCGATCAGCCATCGCGCGCTGTTGCTCGCGCTGCTCGCGCGCGGCGAGAGCCGGATCGCGGCCGCCGGCGACGGCGCGGACGTCCGTTCCACGGCCGGGATCTGCCGAGCCCTCGGCGCCACGGTCGAGCGGGTGGCCGACGATGGCGGGCGCATCGACTACGTCGTCCGTTCCCCCGGCGCGGGCGCCCTGCGGGAGCCGCCGGCGACGCTCGATGCGGGCAACTCCGGGACGACGACACGGCTCGTGCTGGGCCTGCTCGCCGGCCAGCCGCTCAGCGCCACGCTCGACGGCGACGCGTCACTCCGCCGCCGGCCGATGGGCCGGGTGACCGAGCCGCTCGGCGCGATGGGTGCGACGTTCGAGGGCACGGACGGCGCGACCCTCCTGCCGCTCCGGATCACCGGCCGCCGGCCCCTCGCGCCGCTTCGCTACGCGACCCCGGTGCCCAGCGCGCAGGTCAAGTCGGCGATCCTGCTGGCGGGTCTTGCCGCGGACGGCGAGACGGCGGTCAGCGAGGCCGTCGCCACGCGCGACCACACCGAACGGATGCTCCGCGCGCGCGGCGTCGCCGTGACAGAGACGACCGAGGACGGCTGGCACACGGCCGCGCTCCACGGGCCCGCCGAGGTCGCCGCCATCGACGACCGCGTGCCAGCCGACCCGTCGGGTGCCGCGTTCTGGCTCGTCGCGGCCGCGATCCACCCGGATGCCGAGCTGACGCTCCGGGATGTGAGCGCGAACCCCACCCGGCGTGCCATCATCGACCTCCTGCGCCGGATGGGCGCGGACATCGAGGAACGGCCGGTCCCGCGTCGGGACGGGAGCGGTGGCGAGGAGCCCCTCGCCGACCTCGTGGTCCGGTCCAGCCGGCTCCGGGGCATCGACCTCCGCGCCGACGACGTGGCCGGCGCGATCGACGAGATCCCGGTGCTGTGTCTGGCCGCGGCCGTCGCGGAGGGGCGCACGCGGATCAGCGGAGCGGGTGAGCTTCGGCACAAGGAATCCGACCGGATCGCGGGCATCGCGGCCGGTCTCGAGGCCCTCGGGGCGCGGGTGCGCGTCGAGGGCGACGACATCGAGATCGAGGGCGGTCGCCGGCTGCGCGGCGCCGTCATCGAGACCCATGACGACCACAGGCTGGCGATGACGTTCTCGGTCGCCGGCCTCATCGCCGAAGGGCGGACGACGGTGCTCCGAGCGGGTTCGGCGGCCATCTCCTATCCCGGCTTCTATCGGGAACTCGAAGGGGTACGAGCATGACGAAGCGCGTGGTCCTCATCGGGCACCCGGTGTCGCATTCGCTGTCCGGCGCGATGCAGCAGGCGGCCTTCGACCATGCCGGGCTCGACGTCCAGTACGAGCTGTGGGACCGGCCGCCCATCCAGCTCGCCGACGCGATCACCGAGATCCGCACCGACGACTTCCTGGGCGCGAACGTGACCATCCCGCACAAGGAGCGGGTGGTGCCGCAGGTCGACCGCCTCACCGAGGAGGCGCACGCGACGGGCGCCGTGAACACGCTGACCAAGGAGGGTCGCAAGCTGGTCGGCCACAACACCGACGTGGCCGGGTTCAAGGTCGCGCTCGACACGCTCGTCGGCCGCCAGAAGATGCCTCGCCAGGCGGTGGTCCTGGGCGCCGGCGGGGGCGCGCGGGCCGTCGTCTACGGCCTCATCCGCGAGGGCTTCCAGCGGGTCATCGTGTTCAACCGGCATCTCCATCGCGCCGAGGCGCTGGTCAAGCACTTCGGTCGGAGCGCCTCGCACATGGAGCTGCGGGCGATGCCCTGGCACGAGTCGATCATCGAGTCGGAGCTCGCGAAGACCAAGGTGCTGATCAACGCGACGTCGATCGGGCTGCTGTCGGGCGACGCACCGGTGCCCGGCGAGATCCTCACGGGCGACCTGATGGTGCTCGACCTGATCTACGACCGCACCAAGCTGCTCCAGGCCGCCGAGGCGGCGGGCGCCGCGACGTCGGACGGTGAGCTGATGCTGCTCCACCAGGGCGCGGCGGCGTTCCGGCTGTGGAGTGGCCAGGAGGCCCCGCTGGATGTGATGCAGGCCGCCCTGGAGAAGGCGCGCAAGCAGGGGCTGCGCTCGGCGGAGGGCGAGCCGACCGGCGCGGCCGCGCCTGGCGACCTCGCGCCCGAGGCCGGATAGCGCGGCGGCATGGAACGGTTCCGGTTCCTGACCGCCGGGGAGAGCCATGGCCCGAGCCTGGGTGTCACGATCGAGGGCGTCCCGGCCGGCCTGTCGCTGACGGCTGACGAGCTCGCCATCGACCTCGGGCGCCGCCAGCGCGGCTACGGGCGCGGCGCTCGCCAGGCGATCGAGCACGATCGGGCGGAGATCCTGGGCGGCGTCCGTCACGGGTCGACGCTCGGCTCGCCCATCCTCCTCCTGGTCCGCAACCGGGACTGGGAGAACTGGACCTCGGTGATGCAGGTGGAGCCGCTGACCGAGGCCGATGCCGCGGGGCTGCTTGCCGCCGCCGACGAAGGTCAGAAGCGGGCCGTCCCCGTGACCCGCGTCCGGCCCGGGCACGCCGACCTCGCCGGGGCACTCAAGTACGGCTTCAACGACGTGCGCAACGTGCTGGAGCGGGCGTCGGCGCGCGAGACGACGGCACGGGTCGCGGCGGGCGGCGTCGCCCGAGCCTTCCTGCGGGAGCTCGGCATCGAGTGCTGGTCGTTCACCGCCGAGGTGGGCGGGGTCGCGCTGGATCCCGCGGCGGCGACGCGCTCGCGAGACGAGGCGGACGCCTCACCGCTCCGATGCCCGGACCCCGACGCCGAGGTGCGGATGATGGCTCGCATCGACGAGGCGCGTTCGAACGGCGACACGATCGGCGGCGTGTTCGAGGTCGTGGTCCACGGCCTGCCCATCGGGCTCGGGTCGTACGTGCATTGGGACCGGCGGCTGGACGCGGCGCTGGCCGCCGCCGTCATGTCGATCAACATCGTGAAGGGCGTCGAATTCGGGCTGGGGTTCGAGCAGACGCGCCGGTTCGGCTCGGCGGTCCACGACGTGATCGCGGGCCGCGAAGCGGACGGGACGTGGGTGCACCGGTCGAACAACGCCGGGGGGCTCACCGGGGGCATCACGAACGGGCAGCCGCTCGTGGTGCGCGGGGCGGTGAAGCCGATCTCCACGCTGGCGCGACCGTTGCCGTCCGCGGACCTGATCTCCGGCGAGGCCGTGGAGAAGGCGCACTACGAGCGCTCGGACATCAGCGTCGTGCCGGCGGCCGGCGTCGTCGCCGAGGCGATGGTCATGCTGACCCTCGCCCGGTTCCTGCTCGAGAAGACCGGCGGCGACTCGATGGCGGAGGTCGCCGACAACCTCGCGCGCTACCGGGCGCGGATCGCCGATACACCGCCCGCGCCCGTCGCGGGCGACGGCAGCGGCGGCCATGGCACACGGGCGGGCGCGGTGCCCGTTCGCGTGGGCGCCGCGCACGAACCCGGCGATGCGCCCGGGCTGACCGGCTCGGACATCGCGGGCAGCGGCGGGGACGACTGAGGGTCCGATGGACGTCGTCCTGGTCGGGTTGCCGGGGAGCGGCAAGAGCGTCGTCGGCCGGCGCCTGGCGTCCCGTCACGGAGCGACGTTCCTCGACCTCGACGAATCGATCGAGCGCGCGACCGGACGCACGATCCCCGAGATCTTCGAGAGCGACGGCGAGGCGGCGTTCCGCGCCCTGGAGCGGTCGGCGGTCGCCGACCTCGGACCCGCCGACCCGTCCCCGACGCTGAAGCGGGTGATCTCGACCGGCGGCGGGACGGTCATCGATCCGCGCAATCGCTGGCAGCTGTTCCGCGGCCGGGTCCCGATCTGGCTCGACGCCCGGCCCGAGGTGCTCGCCCAGCGCCTGCGGCGGTCGGTCCGGGTGCGGCCGCTGGTCACCGGGCGCGATCCGATCGGCGCCGTGCGCGAGCTGGGTCGCGCGCGAGAGCGCTACTACGCCGCCGCGCATCACCTCAACAGCATCGCCGAGGTGGCGAGCGTCGTGGACGCGGCCGACCGACTGGTGGGCGTGGGACCGCTCGGCGGCACGGTGCTGCTGCGGGCGTCGACCCGGCTCGGCGACCTGGTCCTTGGCGAGGGCATCGCGGCGGCGGCCGTGGCCGCGGCCCTGCGACGGCACGAGGCACGGCGCGCGATCATCGTGTCGGAGCCCGGGGCGTGGGCCGCCGTCGGCGAACGGCTCGCCGATGACCTCCACCACGACGACTGGACGATCGGGACGGTCCTGCTGCCACAGGGCGAGGACGCGAAGCGGCTGTCGGTCGTCGAGACGGCCGCGCGCGAGCTGGCGCGGATGCGCGTCGAGCGGGGCGAGCCGATCGTCGCGGTGGGCGGCGGCGCGCTGGGCGACACCGCCGGCTTCCTCGCCGCGACCTACCTGCGCGGGGTGCCCTGGATCGGCGTCCCCACGACGCTCGTGGCGCAGGTGGACTCGTCGATCGGCGGCAAGACGGCCGTCGACCTTCCCGAGGGCAAGAACCTCGTCGGTGCCTTCCACCAGCCGGCGACGGTGGTGATCGACGTGGCCACGCTTCGATCGCTCCCGCCGCGCCAGCTCCGGGCGGCGCTCGGCGAGTGCGCGAAGATGGCGGCCCTCGGCGACGAGCGACTGTTCGCGACGCTCGAGGCGGAGGGGCGAGCGCTCGCGGCGGGCGACGCGTCGGCGTGGGCGAGCGGCGCGGCGGCCGAGGTCGTCGAGCGCAGCGCCTGGGCCAAGGTCGAGACGGTCCTCGCCGATGAGCGCGAGACCGGCGGGCTGGCCGGCGGCCGGATCGCGCTGAACCTGGGGCACACGATCGGCCACGGGCTGGAGGCGGCCGACGGCTATGCGAACCTGCTCCACGGTGAGGCGGTCGCGTACGGACTTCGGGCGGCGTGCCGGATCGGCGTCGCGCTGGACGTGACGCCGGCGGAACGGGCGGCCCGCGTCGAGGCGCTGCTGGACCGGCTGTCGCTGGGGGTCGACCCGCTGTCGCTCGGCCGCGACGAGGTGCTCGGGGCGATGGGCACCGACAAGAAGCACGCCGGCGGCCGGCAGCGCTGGGTGCTGATCACGGCCGCGGGATCCATCGTCCGGGACGACGTGCCCGACGAGCTGGTGACCGCGGCGCTCGACGGCGTCCTCGCCGGCCGGCCGGTGGAGGCATCGGCGTGACGCGGGTCCTCGTGCTGCAGGGGCCGAACCTCAACCTGCTCGGCACGCGCGAGCCCGAGATCTACGGGCGGGCGACCCTCGACGAGATCCACGAGGGCATCCGTGCGCGGGCGGCGGACCTGGGGCTGGAGATCGACACGTTCCAGTCGAACCACGAGGGCGCGCTCATCGATCGACTGCACCAGCGCGACTTCGACGTCGCGATCGTCAATGCGGGCGGCCTGACGCACACCTCCGTCGCGCTGCGTGACGCGCTCCTCGCCGTCCAGCGGCCGTTCTGGGAGGTCCACCTCTCCGATCCGTGGCAACGCGACGACTTCCGCAAGGTGAACTTCCTCCACGACATCGCGGCCGCGTCGATCGTGGGCCAGGGTCCGCGGGGCTACCACCTGGCGCTCGAGGCGATCGCCGAGCGCTTCGGCGCCGCGTCGTGACCCGGCGTACGCCGGAGGAGCGGGCGGCGGCCGATGCGGCGGCGCTCGAGCTCGCCACGCTCCGGGCACGCATCGACGAGCTCGACCGGGAGCTGGTCACGCTGCTCAACGAGCGGGCCGAGGTGGCTCGCTCGGCCGGGCGGGCCAAGTCGGCCGCCGGCCGGCGGGCGATCCGCGACGGGGGGCGGGAGCGCGAGGTGCTCCTGCGGGTCGCGATGGCGAACGAGGGTCCCCTGCCCCAGGCGGACCTCCTCGCCATCTATCGCCGGCTGTTCCGGGCGACGCGGGCGCTGGAGGCGCGGGATCGCGAGCGTGAGGCGGCGGGCCACGACGGGGTGCCGCCGGAGGAACGGCCGGACGGACATCGTTACGAACGTCCGGACGGACGGCCGGACGAGCCGCCGGCCGGGTGAGCGAGGCCGCCCGGCCCGATCCGCGAGCGCTGCCCGCCGCACCCACGACCCGGTTCGCGCCCGCGCCGACCGGCGACCTGCACCTCGGGCACCTGGTGAACGCGGCGTACGTGTGGGGCGTCGCCCGGGCTTCGGGGGGCACGGTCGTCCTGCGCATCGAGGACCACGACCGGCAACGCTCGCGCGTCGAGCACGAGCGGGACCTGCTCGCCGACCTGGATGCGTTGGGGCTCCGACCGGACCGTCCGTCGACGGACTCGCTTCGCTCCGGGCCGTCGGGGTACCGCCAGTCCGACTGCGGTCCACGGTATGTCGCCGCGCTGGCGCGGCTGCGGGAGCGAGGGCTCGCCTACGCGTGCGATTGCACACGCTCGACGTTCGCGGCGTGGTCGCGGGACCACGGATCGACGTTCACCGGTCCGGGCTGTCCCGGCCGCTGTCGGGAGCGAGGGCTGGTCGATGACGGCGTGACGCCGCTGCGTGTGGACCTCGGTGAAGGCGAGGAACCCTGGGTGGACCTGCTCCTCGGCCCGATGTCCGACTCGCCGACCCGCGCCGGCGACCCACTCGTTCGCGACCGCCACGGCAACTGGACGTACGGCTTCTGCGTGGTCGTCGACGACCTCGAGCACGGGATCGACCTCGTCATCCGCGGCCGCGATCTGCTCGACGCGACGGCCGGCCAGCTGCGCCTCGCACGCCTGCTGGGGCGTGAGACCCCGCCGAGCTTCCTGCACCACGCGTTGATCCGGAAGGCCGACGGGTCGAAGCTTTCCAAGGCCGACGGCGACACGTCGGTCCGCTCGCTCCTCGCGGCGGGGCACACGCCGGGTGAGCTCCTCGGCGAGGCAGCCGCGGCCGTCGGGCTGCTGGACGCGCCGCGACCCGTGACGGCCGAAGCGCTGGGCGACCTGTTCGCCTGAGCGCCCGGATCACGCAGGCTCGGCGCGGTCCTCCATCTCCCAGGCGTGGTCCAGCGCATGCCACGCGATGCGTCGGGCGGCATAGCGATGGAGCCACCTGCGGCCCGCGAGCGGCTGGCCGTCGCTGGGTTCCACGAGGACCCGCAGCATGTCGTCGCGCATCGCCGTGATCGCCGCGGCGTCATCGATGCCCGGCGCCGGGTGCTTCAGGCCGAGCTGGTTGGCGTACGCGGAATCGGCGTCCATCACGTGAGCCGTCATCTTGTCGCGGTCACGGCCGCCGCCACGCGGACCCTTCCGGAGGGACTCCGGAGACCGAGCGCGGGTGCGGTCGAAGATCGTCCATGAGGCCTCGACGAGCGCCGCCAGCCGTTCCGCCTCGGCGGCATCGACGGGCCGCCGGTCGGCCTTCGAGCTCGCGCTCGGGACGCCGAACGCCGTGCCGGCGCCGCCGGGGATGCGCTGGACCACCTCGAAGTCCGGTCGCGGCATCGCCCTCCGGGAAGTCGACCTTCGCCTGCTTCGCGACCTTCGCGTAGCGCGGCGCGGCGTCGGCCAGCGCCTGCAGCGCAAGCTCCTCGTCCTTGCCGGCGCGACACCAGCCGGGCCAATCCTGGGCGCAGGCGAAGACCTTCTTGTCGGTCGTCTCGAGGTAGACGGCGATGCGCTTGTCGGGCATGGCCCGAGTATCGGTCAGGCGGTCGCCTCGGGGCGGCGGGCGGTGGCCGCACGCAGGGAGCGCGACGAGCCGGCCCAGCGCCCGCACGTCACGTCCGTCCGGGCCGAGTGCGTCGACGAGGGCCGACGCGACGATCACGCCGTCGGCGCCGGCGCGCGCGATCGCCCGCACGTGCGCCGGCTTCGAGACCCCGAACCCGACCGCGACCGGTGCCGGGGACACGGCCTTCACCTCGCGAACGAGCTTCGTGACCGACGGCGGCAGGCTGGCCCGGGCGCCCGTCACGCCCACCAGCGACACGCAGTAGAGGAAGCCACCGGTCCGGGCCGCGATCGCGGCGCGGCGGTCGGGGCGGGTCGTCGGCGCGACGAGGTAGACGACGGCGAGCCCTGCCTCCGCGGCGACCGCCTCGAACGGCGCCCCTTCGTCGGGCGTGAGGTCCGCGACGATGACGCCGCTCGCGCCCGCGTCGACCAGCGCCCGCGCCCGGTCGCGACCATCGCCGCCGCCGATGAGCTGGTTCGCGTAGCCCATCGGGACGAGCGGGGTGTCGGGGCGCGCCCGCGCGATCCGCCGGACGAGCTCGAGGGAGCGCGGCGAACGTCGCGCCGGCGGCGAGGGCGACCTGGCTCGCAAGCTGGAGGGTCGCGCCGTCGGCCAGCGGGTCCGAGTACGGCAGGCCGACCTCCAGCAGGTCCGCGCCGGCGTCGATCGTGGACGTCGCCGCCGCGAGGCTGCCGTCAGCGTCCGGGTAGCCCGCGACGATGTAGGGGATCAGCGCAGCGCGTCCCTCGGCGCGCGCTCGGGCGAAGGCCTCGCCGATCCGGCGTGCGCCGGCGGTGGACGCCGTCCCGATCGCGGTCGTCTCGCGCTCGGCGACCGTCATGCGCTCTTCGCCTGTGCCGCCCGGTAGGCGTCGGCCGTCTTCCTGGGGGCCGTGCGCAGCCACGCGCTCTCGACCACGTCGCGGACGACGTCATCGGGCGCCTTCGTGAGATCGACGCTGACCCAGCCGAACCGTCCCACGTAGGCCGCGCTCTTGAACGCGTCGGGGAAGGCGGCGAGCAGGTCCGCCTGCTGCTCGAGGCTCGTCCGGATGCTCGCGCCGGTGCTGTGCTCGTCACCGGTGATCACGAAGATCTTGTCTCTGATCCGGAACGTCATGTCGCCCGCGTGCTCGGCGTCACCCCAGGTCAGCTTCTCCGTGACGTCCGGGAACGAGAGACAGAGCGCCCGCAGCTCCGCGCCGGTCATCCGACGCCCTCCCACGGCTGGACGTCGGCGAATCGCTCCAGCGCTGCCAGGTCCTTGTCGCCGCGGCCGGAGAACCCGACCAGGACCAACGCTTCGGAAGGCCAGGCCTGGCCGCTGCCCTCGACCCCGGCAAGCAGCTTGGGCAGGGCGGCGATCGCGTGGGAGGTCTCGAGCGCCGGCAGGATCCCCTCGGTGCGCGTCACCGTGCGCATCGCGGCGACGGCCTCGCGGTCGGTGGCGGTGGCGACCTCCAGCCGGCCGGCCTCGGCGAGCGCCGCGATCTGTGGACCGACGCCCGGATAGTCCAGGCCCGCCGATGCGCTGTGCGCCTCGACCACCTGCCCGTCGCGATCCTGGAGCATGAGGCTCCGCGCCCCGTGGAGGATGCCCGGCGTCCCACCGAGGATCGCCGCTGCGTGCTTGCCCGTCTCGACGCCGTCACCGGCCGCTTCCGCGACCGCCAGCCGCACCGACGGCTCGCCGACGAAGCGGCTGAGCAGACCGATGGCGTTCGAGCCGCCGCCGACGCAGGCGAGGACGAGATCGGGCATGCGGCCCTCGACCTGCCTGCAGCTGCGCCGCGGCCTCGTCGCCGATGCGGCGCTGGAGGTCGCGCACGATCGTGGGATACGGGTGTGGCCCCATCGCCGAGCCGAGGACGTAGTGCGTCGTCTCGACGTTCGTGACCCAGTCGCGCATCGCCTCGTTGATCGCGTCCTTCAGCGTGCTCGTCCCGCTCGTGACGCTGCGGACCTCGGCACCGAGCGCGCGCATCCGGAGGACGTTGGGCGCCTGCCGGGCGATGTCCTCGGCGCCCATGTAGACGACACACGGCAGGCCGAGCAGCGCGCACGCCGTCGCGGTCGCCACCCCGTGCTGGCCGGCACCCGTCTCCGCGATGACACGCGTCTTCCCGAGCCGCCGGGTGAGCAGTGCCTGGCCGAGCGCGTTGTTGATCTTGTGGGCACCGGTGTGCGCGAGGTCCTCACGCTTGAGGTGGAGACGGAGACGCGGGATCGTGAGCCCGCCCCGGCGGGCGCTGGCCTGGCGCCGCGCTTCGCGCTCCACGGCCTCCGCGAGCCGATCGGCGCGGTAGACGGGCGTGGGCCGGCCGACGTAGCGGGCCAGCAGCTCGCGCAGCTCCGACCAGAAGACGGGGTCATGCCGGACCTGCTCGTACGCGTCCTCGAGCTGCTCCAGCGCGGCCATCAGCGTCTCGGGGACGTAGCGGCCGCCGAAGTCGCGCTCCAGCCCCCACCGACCGCGCGTGTCCGCCTCGACGATGCCGGCGTGGACGGGCGTGGGGCCGAAGGCGAGGTTCGGGCGGTCGAACCGGGCCGCTCGGGCGCGCTTGACGAACAGCGCGGCCGCGAGCTCGTCCTTCGTGCGGCGCCCGCGGGCGTCCCGCTGCTCGCCCTCGATGCCGCTCGCGACGTCGACGCCCGTGGCCGGGATCGCGCGAAGCGCGTCGGCGACGTTCGACGCTCGAAGGCCGCCGGCGAGCGTGATCGGGACCTCGCGGGCGACGGCCGCCGCCAACTCGCTCGCGACGCGGGTGCCCGTGCCGCCCGGGAAGGGCCCGCCGGCGGCGTCGAGGAGGATCCGCTCCGCGCCGGCGGAGCGCCAGGCCCGCGCCTGGGCGATCACCGCGTCGGCGCGGTCGCCCGCCCCGACCCGCAGCGCCTTCCAGACGGTCGCGCCGAGGGTGGCCGCGAACGCCAGCGGCTCGTCGCCGTTGAGCTGGACGACGTCGGGGCGGACCTTCGCGATGAGGGCGTCGAGCGCATCACGTGACCGGTCGACGGTGATGAGCACGATGCGCGGTCGCTCCCCGGCCGGCGCGCTCGCGCGCGCAAGGGTCGCCAGCTCGGCGGCCTCGTCGATGGTCAGCTCGCGTGGCGTCCCCGCGACGACGTTGAGGCCGATCGCGTCGGCGCCGGCGCGGATCGCGACCCGGACGCCCGCCGCATCGACGATCCCGCACAGCTTCACGTGTGGGACGCGCGCCTCCGAGGCACCGTCGACCGGGACGCGACCGGCGGCGACGTAGCTCGCGGCGGTGGCGCGCGGATCGCCGGCACGCATCAGGGCCTCGCCGACGAGCGCACCGTCGAACCCGGCCGCCCGCCACGCCCGGATCGTCGCCACGTCGCGCACGCCGCTCTCGGCGATGGCCAGGCGGTCATCGGGGATCGCCCCGCGGAGCGCGATGGCCCGCTCCGGATCGACCTCGAGCGTCCGCAGATCGCGGTTGTTCACGCCGATGACCCGGGCGTCGGTGGTGAGCGCACGCTCCAGCTCGCGGGCGTCGTGCGCCTCCACGAGCGGCTCGAGGCCGAGGTCGCGCGCCTGGGCGACCAGCCGCCGCAGGCGAGCCTCGGGATGCAGCGCCGCGAGCAGCAGCACGAGATCCGCGCCGGCTCGCCGCAACTGCGCCAGTTGGCGGGCATCGACCACGAACTCCTTGGCGAGCACGGGGATGCCGACGGCGTCACGCACATCGCGCAGGTCCGTGATCGCGCCACCGAACCAGTGCGGCTCGCACAGGACCGAGATCGCCGAGGCGCCACCCGCCTCGTACGCGCGGGCCTGGACGGCCGGGTCGACCTCCGCGATCGCGCCGGCCGATGGCGAGCGTCGCTTGACCTCGGCGATGAGCTGCAGGCCCGGTGCCGCGAAGCGGTCCACGACGGCGCGGGGGGCGGGATCCGCGGCGCGGACGTCCTGGGCAAGGATGTCGTCCAGCTCCGAGCGACGCCGATCCGCGATCTCGTCGAGGACGTTCCGGCGTGCGGGCGTCCGGGCGCGGGCTCGCGCGGGTCGCTCGGCCAGCGTCATGCGTTCGCCCCGGCGGGTTCGGCCGCCCGGGTGGCCTCGGCCTCGCGCCGCTCCGCGCGCAGTGCCTCCAGCAGCTCGACCGCGAGCCCGGCGTCGATCGTCAGCGAGGCCCGTTCGATGCCGGCCTCGATCGAGTCCACGGTGCCCGCGGCGAGGAGCGCGGCCCCGGCGTTGAGGAGGACGACGTCGCGCCGCGCGCCGCTCTCCCCGTGCAGCACGCCCTGCGCGAGCCGCGCGTTCTCGGCGGGATCGCCGCCCGCGAGCGCCGAGGTCTTCGCGCGCTTGAGGCCGAACGTCGACGCGTCGATCGTCCGGCGCTCGACGCCCGCCGGCGTCACGTCGTAGAGGACGCCCGAGCCGTCGAGCGGCAGCTCGTCCACGGCGTCGCCATGGATGACCAGCGCCCGCGCGGTCCCCAGGGCCCGGAGGACCTCCGCCATCTTCGGCGCCGCCACCGGATCGCCGACCCCGAACAGCCCACGCGTCGCGCCCGCCGGGTTCGTGAGCGGACCGATGAGGTTGAACGCGGTCCGAACGCCGATCTCGCGACGGGTCGGGCCGGCGTGCTTCATCGCCGGATGGAAACCGGGCGCGAAGAGGAACGCGAAGCCGAGCGTCGAGAGGGACGCAGCGGCGGAGTCGGCATCGTGGTCGATGCGCACGCCGAGCGCATCGAGCACGTCCGCCGAACCGGCCTTCGACGTGATCGCCCGATTGCCGTGCTTCGCGACGGGCACGCCCGAGGCCGCGACGACGAGCGCCGACGTGGTGGAGATGTTGAACGTGTGCGAGCCGTCGCCGCCGGTCCCGACGACGTCGATCGTCCCCTCGGGCGCGGGCACCTGGAGGACCCGCTCGCGCATCGCGGTCGCGAAGCCGGTCAGCTCCTCGACGGTCTCGCCGCGCATCCGCAGGCCCATCAGCAGCGCCGCGAGCTGCGACGGCGTCGCCTCACCGTCCATCACGGCGCCCATCGCCAGCCGCGCGTCATCGACCGACAGCGTCCCGCCATCCACGATCGTCGCGAGGGCGGCGCGGACCGCGTCGCTCATCGGACGGCTCCGGCGGGCTCGGCGGATCCGGTGGGCTCGGTGGGCTCGGCGGGCTCGCCTGCATCGCCGGGCTCGGCGGGTTCGGCGGGTTCGGCGGCGTCAGCGGACTCGCCGGGCGTCGCCGGGGCCTCGGCCAGCCCACGGGTCGCGAACGAGCCGCTCGCCTCGTCGAGTCGTTCGGCGTGCCCCTCCCCGGCGAGCCGGAGGAAGTTCGCGAGCAGGTGTGGACCCTGCGGCGTCAGCACCGATTCCGGGTGGAACTGGACGCCTTCGAGCGGCAGCGCCGTGTGCCGGATGCCCATCACGACGCGGTCGACCTCGCTCATCGCGGTCACCACGATGTCCGGCGGCAGCGTCGCCGGGTCGACGCACAGCGAGTGGTAGCGAGCCGCCATGAACGAGGGCGGCATCCCGCTGAGCAGACCGGCGCCGTCGTGCGTCACCTCGGACGCCTCGCCATGGACCAGCGTCGGCGCACGGACGATCGTCGCCCCGAACGCCGCCGCCATCGACTGCATCCCGAGGCAGACACCCAGCAACGGGATCCGGCGTTCCGCCGCGACCTTGACCGCGTCGACGCTCACGCCCGCATGGTCCGGGTCGGACGGCCCGGGCGAGACGACGATCCCGCGCAGCTCGCTGTCCCCGTCATCGGCCAGACGCTCGAGTCCATCGCGGTCCAGCGCATCGTTCCGGACGACCTGGACGTCGGCGCCCGCGGCTTCGAGCGCCTGGACGAGGTTGAACGTGAAGCTGTCGTAGTTGTCGACGACCAGGATCACGCGGCACCTCCCGGCGCGGTCACGGCCTCCTCGGCGCCGGCCCGGGTCGCGCGACCGCTCGCGGACGTGGTCTCGCTCGCGAGCTCGATCGCCCGCCGAAGCGCTGCTGCCTTGTGCTCGGTCTCGTCGAACTCCGATTCGGGGACGCTGCCGGCGACGATGCCCGCGCCCGTGTGGATGTGCGCCTGGCCGTCCTTCAGCACGGCGCTCCGGATGGTGATCGCCGTGTCGAGGTTGCCGTCGTAGCCGAGGTAGCCCACGGCGCCACCGTACAGCCCTCGGCGCTCGCCTTCGGCGGCGGAGATCAGCTGCATCGCACGGACCTTGGGTGCGCCGCTCAGCGTGCCGGCGGGGAAGACGGACCGAAGCGCATCGAGCGCGTCGAGCCCGGGCCGGAGCTTGGCCTCCACGTGGCTCACCAGGTGCAGCACGTGGCTGTACCGCTCGACCTCCATGTACTTGCTCACGGTCACCGTCCCGGGCCGAGCGACCCGGCCCAGGTCGTTCCGCCCGAGGTCGACGAGCATCACGTGCTCGGCGCGTTCCTTGGGATCGCGCTGGAGCTGATCGCTGAGCAGCGCGTCCTCGCGCTCGTCCGCGCCACGCGGACGGGTCCCGGCGATCGGGTGGGTCGTCAGCCGGTCCCCGACGACCTGGAGCAGCAGCTCGGGGCTGGCGCCGACGACCTCGTACGACGGCACCCGGACGAAGAACAGGTACGGGCTGGGGTTGACGCGCCGGAGCGCCCGGTACAGCCCGATGCCGTCGAGGGTCTGCCCGTCACCGGTGGGCGGGAGGTCGAGCGTCTGGCGTCGCGCCAGCACCACCTGGATCGCCTCGCCGGCCGCGATCGCATCCTTGGCGACCTTCACCGCATGGATGTAGGCATCGCGACCCAGCGACGTCTCGATGCGCTCTTCCCGGATCGGCTGCGCCGAGCCGTTCGCCGCGGTGCCGGTGCCAAGCTCGGCGGCGCTCGGGCGGGCGGTCCGCTCGAGGGCCTCGAAGACGGCGCGCTCGGCGATGCGGTAGCGGCCCTCGAGATCCGGGGCATCGGTGTGGAGCGACGCGATGGCGCTCAGCGTGTGGGTCAGGTGGTCGAAGACGAGGACGAGATCGCTTTCGATGAACGCGGCCGTCGGCACGCCGACGGGATCGCGCTCCGGGAGCGGGACCGTGGGCTCGAAGGACGTGATCGCGTCGTAGGCGAGCGCGCCGACCGCCCCACCGGTGAAGCGTGGCATGCCCTCGGTCGGCAGGACCTTGCGGCGGCCGGTGAAGTCGCGGAGCGCGGCCAACGGATCGTCGACGTCGTGGGTCGTCCGGGGCAGATCCGGGAGGAACGCGTCCTCGCTCAGGGGGCGGGTCGTGATCGTCGAGCGCCCGTCGCGCACCTCGAGGAGCCGTCGCGGGCCGATGCCCAGGAAGCTGTACCGCCCCAGCCGCTCGCCGCCCTCGACCGACTCCAGGAGGTACGCGGGCGTCGTCCCGTCATCGAGCCGGAGGAACGCCCCGATGGGCGTCTCGAGATCGGCCGGCCGCGTGGCGCGCAGCAGCAGGGTGTCCGCGCTGTTCGCGAGGCGCTTCGCTTCGGTGAGGCTGAGCGGGTCGGTGGTGGCTGTCGGCATCGCGGTGGACCTCCGGGCGGGCGGCCGGGCCGCCGTGGCCCGAGAATCAAGAACGACCGTTCCGTCCCGGGACGGAAGGTCGTGCCTCCCGCGGTGCCACCCTCGATTCGGCAGGTGTGCCGCGCTCATCCCGACGGGCCGGCTCTCCGACCGATCGGTGCCACCGGTATCGCCGGCGCCCGCGCCGGAGCCTACTTGCGCCCGCGACTCGCGTCGCCTCGCGTTGGGTCCGGAGGCTCCCGGGGCCATTCGCCATCGCTGCCGTCCCGGCTCGCACCAGCCGCCGGGTCTCTGGGTCGGCGCCACGACGGGTACTCGTCCCGTTCATCGCCCATGTCTTCGTGCTGTGCGCGGCAGTCTAGGGACGGCCCTCGAGGCCGTCAACCGCCACCGCCATCCGTGCATCCCGAGGTCGACCGCGCCGCAGCCCAGGTGCACGGGTGCGCTGCGCTGCCCTCGGCTCAGGCGCCGAGCGCGGGCGGTCGGCGCGTGCGGGAACCGCCCTCAGGTCGCCACGCCCTCCCAGGTCCAGCCGGGCAGCGACTCGATCGCCGCGATCTCCTCGCCATCCAGCGCGCCGTCCGCGTGCTGCTCCCTGGCGTAGGACACCCAGCGGCCGAGCGGGAACCCGTCGTCGGTCTCGTAGTCCTCATCCAGGTCGAGCGATCCACCGTCGCCCAGGTGCTCCTGCGCGGCCCACGCCCCGGTCTCCAGGAACGGGTCGAACGACTGCCACCCGCCACCCTCGAGCGGCCGGAGCGAGAGCTCGTCGACGTAGCACCACGCCCAGTCCTCACCGGGCTGGCCGCTGCGCATGATCGGGTGACCCGTCGCGTTGTGGTGGCCGGTCATGTGGCGGTTTGGGCTGGTGTCGCAGCACAGCGTGATGCCGCACTGGAGGCATTGGCGCAGGTGGTGCCACGTGGAGCCGATCTCGATACAGGTGACGCAGACGTCGCCCGGCGCGGGGACGTCGGCGATGGTGTCGAGGTGGCGACAGGGAGCGGTCATGGTGCAGGCTCCGGGCTGGGTTCGGGGATGCTCGCGGTTCGTTCGAAGCCGGCGCACCGGGTCACCGGCAATCGTGGGTAGCGGGGATATCGCGGGTCTGACTCGGATCGTCGGCACAGGACGAACGTGGAGCCGCGCCCGCTGATCACTCGTCGAGCGTACCGGCAGTCGGCGCAGAGCCCCGGCGGGGTCGGCTCGCCGTGCATCCCGGCGAGCATAGGCGAGGCTCAGCCCGCGCGCGTCGCCCCGGGACCGAGCCTGGATGGGCCGAGGCGTCGACGGACGACCGGCAGCCAGGCCAGGCCACCGGCCAGCTGCAGCGCGACGGCGAGCACGAGCAGCAGGCCAGGGACGGAGAGCAGCAGCCCGGGGACCTGCCACCCGTTCGGCGGCGCCCGTCATCTCCGCCTCCGCCTCCGCGTCCCGTTGCGAGCGATCGGCTCGCCGATACCGCTGCCAGCCCTATCTCGCGCGCTTCCCGGCCCTGAAGCCACCCCGATCGAGGCACGGGGCACGATGCCGAGCACGACCCACGCGTCGGATCGCCGTCGCCACCGCGACGCGCCGGACGCCTCGGGCCGCTCCCAGCCCCCGGATAGCGCTCGCACCGGTCACGCGACGCCGGCGCGCGGGCGGGTCAGATGCGGCGGCGCTCGGCGAAGCGGCCGGGCGTCGTCCCGAGCAAGTCGCGGAACCGGCGCGTGAGGTGCGCCTGGTCGACGAACCCGACCTCCGCGGCCACGTCGGCGATCGGCTGGCCATCCAGTAACCGTGCGCGGGCCGCGTCGAGCCGGCGACCGAGCACGTAGCGGTGTGGCGCGATGCCCAGCGTGTCGCTGAACGCCCGCGCGAGGCCGGTCGTCGTGGCCTCGAGGGCCGATGCCGCATCGGCGATCGTGACCGGCTCGAACAGGCGGTCGTCGAGCCAGGCGCGCAGCCGTTCGGCGTCATGGGCGGCGGAGCGGTGGTCGCCCGCCCGTTCGTCCGGCGGGCCGCCGAGCGCGATCCGCAGGCGCTCCAGCACGAACGCGAGGCGGGTCTCGGCCTCGAGCCGGTCGTCCGGTGCCTCGAGCCGGGCGTGGAGCGTGTCGAGCCGCTCGCGCAGCGCCGGGTCGCGGAGCATCGGCCGGTCGACCGACGCGCCGATGCGCTCCTCACCGAGGGTCTCGGGCTCGAGATAGATCACGCGCTTGCGAAAGCCGGCGCCGGTCGCGGGCCGGCCGTCGTGCACGACGTGCGGCGGCAGGATCGAGACCATCGACGGCAGCGCGCCGCGCTCGCGCCGGTCGAGGTCGTACCGGATCGCCCCGTCGTCGACGAGGAAGAGCGTCCAGGCGTCGTGCGTGTGCGGCGGGTACGCGTGGTCGCGGAAGGTCGCATGGAGGACCTCGCGGATGCCCGGGACCCCGGGCTGCCACGCCCGGATGTCGACCGGAGTGGGGGCACGGTCCATCGCAGGAATGTACAAGACCTCGGCGTTCGGGCCGCCTAGCGTCGTCGCCGTGGATGCAGGTTGGCTGGCCGCGGTGGTGGCGTTCTCGGTCGTGAGCTCGGTCACGCCCGGGCCGAACAACCTGCTGTTGTGGGGGTCGGGCGCCTCGGCGGGGTTCGTGCGGACGGTGCCGCACGTCGTGGGGACGGCACTCGGGCTCGGGCTGATGGCACTCCTCGTCGCGGCCGGCCTCGGGGCGGTGGTCACGTCCGTACCGGCGGTGACGGTGGTCCTGAAGGTGTTGGGGACGGTCTACCTGCTGTGGCTTGCGTGGCGGCTCCTGGGCGCCGGCTCACTCCAGCGGGGGACCGTCGCGCGGCCGATGACCGTGTGGCAGGCGATCGCCTTCCAGCTGGTGAACGCGAAGGCCTGGATCTTCGCCCTCGGCGCGATCACCACGTTCCGCCCCGCCGATCTGCCGACCCTCGCCGGCGGCGCGCTCGTCGCGGCGATCATGGCGCTGGTCATCCTGCCGACGGCGGCGCTGTGGGCGGGCGCCGGCGGCGCGCTGGCCCGGGTGGTCGACTCGCCGCGGGCGCGCCGGATCGTCAACGTCTCGCTCGCGACGCTGCTCGTGGCGTCGGTCGCCACGGTCTGGCTGTAGCGCTCTGGCGGCAGCTCTCCGTCGAGCGTGGTCGATGACCCGTGGCCGCCCTCGCGGACGAGACACCGCAGAGACTGTGGCGGTGTAGACCGGTGGAGGTTCCTCAGACAAGGGGGTGCACCATGCGCCGGATCGCCGCTCTGCTCGCCATCGCGCTGCTTCTCGCGTCCGCCTCCACGGCCGCCGCCGCGGGTCCGACTCGCGTCCAGGTCGTCGGACGACTGCTCGGCGGAGACCGGATCGTTCTCGATGCGGTCGAGCTGCCGTCCGGAGACGTCGTCGGGCAGCTGGTCGAACGGTCGGTCCGCGGCACGCTCCGGGCGACGGTCGACTGCATCGAGATCGCTCAGACCGACCAATTCACGGTCGCCACGATGAGCGGTCTCGTCGTCGGCGGCGACCTCACGACGGCCGGAAGCAACTTCTTCTTCGTGGTCCGGGTCGGGCGCACGACGACCGACGCGGACGCCGCCTCGTCGGTCGTGCTCAATGTCCCGTCGAGTCGACCGTGCCTCGGGGACTTCATCGGGTCGGACTTCCCGGTCAACCCGCTCGAGTCCGGGCGGATCACCATCACCACGTCGTAGCGTTGGCAGGGTCAGGACCGGATCCGGCGGCTCTCGAACTGGCGGAGCGAGAGGGATTTCGAACCCCCGAGGCTTGCGCCTTGCGGTTTTCAAGACCGCCGCCATCAACCACTCGGCCATCGCTCCGTCGGGCAGCCTACCCGAACGGCTTCGGGGCGTCAGCCCTGTGCCTGCCGCACGACCTCGCCGAGTCGACGCGCTCCCTCGATCAGGTCGGGCTCGGGGAAGCGCGCGAAGGAGAGGCGGAGCCATGACGGATCGAGCGTGCCCGACGCGTCGAACCGGGACGCCGGCTGATAGGTGACGCCCGCGGCGTCGGCGACCGGCAGGAGCGTCGTCGCCGACAGCCCTCCGGGCAGCCGAAGCCAGACGAAATAGCCGCCCTCGGGCGCCTCGAAGATGGCGCCGGGGATCGCGTCGCGGATCGCCCCCGCGAGCGCGTCGCTCCGCGAGCGATAGATGTCCCGCAGCCGGGCGACGTTCGGCTCGTAGTGACCGGCCGCCGCATACTCGGCGACGGCGAGCGCGACCATGGGGTTGAGCCCGCCGCCCGACGCGAGCACGCCGCCCTCCACGACGCGGCTCACCAGCGCCGACGGGCCGCTGATCCAGCCCAGCCGGAGGCCGGGCGCCAGCGTCTTCGAGAAGGACCCCAGCCGCAGCACCGGCGCCGCCGGGTCCACCACGCCGATCGACGGTGGCGGCGGCGCCGAGAACCACAACTCGCGGTAGACGTCGTCCTCGGCGATGACCATGTCGTTCGCAGCGGCCAGGCGCGCCAGGGCGGCCCGCCGCTCGACGGGCAACGTCCGCCCGGTGGGGTTGCCGAACGTCGGGATCGTGTAGAGCAGCGAGACGCGCTTCCCCGCTGCCCGCGCGACCCCGATCGCCGCCTCGGCGGCATCGATCCTCAGCCCGTCGGCGTCCGTCTCGACGCCCACCAGCTCGACGCCGTGGTCACGCAGGATGCCGAGCGCGAGATGGTAGGTCGGCACCTCGACCAGCACGACATCGCCGCGCTGGGTGAACGCGGTCGCGATGAGGTCGAGCGCGGACGAGATCCCGGCCGTGATCAGGAGCTCCCCGTCCACGGGCGCACGCGAGTCGACGACGCCCAGGTGACCCGACAACCACTCGACCAGTGGCCACGGGCCGTACTCCGCGCCATAGCCCAGGGCATCGGCGCCGTAGCGTCGCAACGCCGACGCCGACGCCTCCGCCAGCTCGCGGGTCGGCAGCAACGACGGCTCCGGCTGCCCGATCGCCAGCTCGATGACGCCCTCGCGGACCGAGGCCTGGGTCAGCGGCGGACGGGGGGTGACAGCCATGGGCATGCATCGTGCGGCCCCGACGCGGCCCTCGTCCAGCGGCGAGCGCTTGGCCCGGGTGCTGCCTCCGGGGCAGCAAACGCTGACAAGGAGGCCGCGCTCGGTCGTCCTGGTGACTGACCGACAGCGGCGCTACCGAGCCATCGGCGTGGTCGGTCGGATCGCTGCCCCGGAGGCAGCAAGCCGCCCCGATCAGCGTGCGCCGGCGAGTGGACCGACTCGCTTGTCGGGATCTGCTGCCCGACAGACAGCGGGCGGCGAGGCGGGGCGGTGGCCGGTCGGCGAAGGGCGACGCGAGGACCCTGCGCTAGACTCGGCCAGAGGGAGCCCCACACATCCGGTCCCGCGCCCGGCGGACCGCCAAGGAGAGCCCGTGTTCCGCCGACGAGGGACGGGCAGGGCCGCGACGGACCGCAAGGGCCAGCGCGCGACCGACCCCCTCCCCTCCCCGCACCTCATCGACCTTCGCCGTGTCGTCAAGGACTACGTCACCGACGCCGGCCCGTTCCGCGCGCTCGATGCGGTCGACCTGCAGGTCGATCCCGGCGAGTTCATCGCGGTCGTCGGCCGTTCCGGGAGCGGCAAGTCGACGCTGATGAACATGATGACCGGCATCGACCGCGCGACCGGCGGCACGGTCACCGTCGCGGGCCAGGATCTCGCGGTCCTGAGCGAGGGCAAGGTCGCCGAGTGGCGCGGCCGGACGGTCGGCGTGATCTTCCAGTTCTTCCAGCTGCTGCCGACGCTGACCGTCGTCGAGAACGTGATGCTGCCGATGGACTTCCTCGGCCAGCGGTCGCCCCGCGAACGAGAGGAGCGCGCGATGGCGCTGCTCGAGCGGGTCGGCATGACCGATCAGGCGCGCAAGCTCCCGGCGAGCACCTCCGGCGGCCAGCAGCAGCGCATCGCCATCGCGCGCGCGCTCGCCAACGACCCGCCGCTCCTCGTCGCCGACGAACCCACCGGCAACCTGGACTCCACGACGGCCGACATCGTGTTCGAGCTGTTCGAGTCGCTCGTCGACGCGGGTCGCACGGTCGTCATGGTCACGCACGATGCCGAGCTTGCGGCGCGTACCCGCCGCATCGTCCACATGGCGGACGGCCGCATCCTCGACGGCGTGCTCGACCCCGCCGCGGCGCCCACCGGCGCGCGTGCCAGCGCGAACGGGACGGCCGCCCCCGAGCCCTCCCCGCCCCTCCCCCGGCTGCGTCCCGCCCCGGATGCGTAGCGTCCGCTGGCGCAAGGTCATCCGCGACCTCGGCACCCACAAGCTGCGCAGCGCGCTCGTGGTCCTGTCGATCGCGGTCGGCGTGTTCGCCGTCGGCACGATCGCCGGCTCCGACGCGCTCCTCCAGGTGAACCTCGCCAAGGGCTACGCGGACTCGAAGCCGTCCAGCGCCCAGATCTTCACGCAGCCGTTCGACCCCGACCTCGTCGATAGCGTCCGCCGCTACAAGGGCGTCGCCGATGCCGAGGGACGCCGGAGCGTCACGGTCCGCCTGGTCACCGGCCCGAACGCCTACCGCGAGTTCCAGCTCACCGCCATCCCGGACTTCGGCGATCAGCGCCTGGACCTCGTGACGCCCGAACCCGGCCGCGGTTCGTGGCCGCCCCGGAAGGGCGAGGTCGAGATCGAGCGGAGCTCGCTGATGCTGGAGCACCTCGCGCCGGGCCAGGAGATCACCATCCAGACCCCCGACGGCAAGACCCACCAGCTGCAGGTCGCCGGCATCGACCACGAGGTCGGCGCGTCTCCCGCGTTCTATGTCGGGCGGGTGTTCGGCCACGTCACGCCGGACACGCTCGAGGACCTGGGCTTCGGCGACCAGGACGACGAGCTCCGCATCCGCGCCGCCGACGCGTCCCTTGACCGTGACGGCATCCGCGCGCTCGTCGAGGACATCAGCGCCCGCCTCGAACGAGGCGGTGTCGCCGTGAACGGGAGCTACGTGCCGGTGCCCGGCAAGCACCCCGCGAACGACCTGCTGCAGGGCTTCTTCCTCGTCCTCGGCGTCATCGGCGCCCTGGCGCTCGTCATGTCGGGGTTCCTCGTCGTCAACACCGTGTCGGCCATCCTCGCCCAGCAGACCCGCCAGATCGGCGTGATGAAGGCGATCGGCGCGCGCAACGACCAGATCGCGGGCATCTACCTCGCGCTCGTGCTCGCGTACGCGGTGCTGAGTCTGATGGTCGCGCTGCCCATCGGCGCCCTTGGCGCGTTCGCGTTCACGAGCTTCACGGCGGGGCTCGCGAACTTCGACGTCACGCAGTTCTCGATCCCGCCGCGGGTGTTCGCGCTGGAGATCGGCGTCGGGCTGCTCGTGCCGCTGCTCGCAGCCCTGGTCCCCGTGGTCCGCGGCGTCAGGATCACCGTGCGCGAAGCGCTCGCCAGCGCCGGCATCGCCGACCGCTTCGGCCGCGGCCGGGTGGACCGCCTGCTCCAGGGGATCCGCGGGGTCCCGCGCCCGACCCTCTTGAGCATCCGCAATACGTTCCGGCGCAAGGGCCGGCTGGGCCTGACCCTCGCCGCGCTGACCCTGGGCGGGGCGGTGTTCATGGCCGTGTTCTCGGTCCGCGCGTCGCTCGAGAAGACCCTCGACGACACGCTTCGCTACTTCGCGTACGACGTCCAGGTGGAGCTCACGACGACGGAGCGCGCGCAGCTGCTGACCGACGAGGCGCTGCGCGTCCCGGGCGTCACCGCCGCGGAGCCGTGGCGGTTCGCCGCCACGACGATCGTCCACGACGACGGCTCGGAGGGGCGCGCGTCGTTCGCCTTCGGCCTGCCGCCCGACGCGAAGACGGTCCGGCCGGTCGTCCAGGAGGGTCGCTGGCTGCGTCCGGACGATGGCAACGCGCTCGTCGCGACGGCCAACCTGCGCGACGACGAGCCGGATCTCGACGGTCGGCGACACCGTCACGCTCAAGATCGACGGCCAGGACACCCACTGGACGCTGGTCGGGTTCGTCGAGTCGCCGACCCAGCGGCCGTTCCTCTACGCGCCCGACAAGGCGATCGAGCGCGCGACGCACGAGGCCGGCCGGGCCGGCGTCCTGATGATCGTCGGCACGCCCGGCTTGTCGCCCGCCGCGCAGGACGGGCTGGCGCGCGCGGTGCGCGAGCACCTCGAAGGCATCGGGGTGAACGTCGCAGCCACGACGACCGCGGGCGAGATCCGGGCGACCCAGGAGACGCTGTTCGACATCCTCGTCCTGTTCCTCTCGACGATGGCCGTGCTGCTGGGCGTGGTCGGTGGCCTCGGGCTCATGGGCACGATGACGATCAACGTCGTGGAGCGGGCGCGCGAGATCGGCGTGCTCCGCGCGGTCGGCGCCTCGGACTCGGCCGTCCTGCGGATCTTCCTCACCGAGGGCATGCTCATCGGGGCGCTGTCGTGGGCGACCGGCGCGCTGGTCGCCATCCCGATCAGCAAGCTGCTCGCGGACGCCCTGGGCAATGTGTTCATCCGTCGCCCGCTCGCCTACGCCTATTCGCTCGAGGGGACCCTCCTCTGGATCGCGATCGTGCTCGCCCTGGCGACCGCCGCCAGCCTCCTGCCCTCGTGGCGGGCCAGCCGCCTCGCCGTGCGCGAGGTGCTGGCGTACGAATGAGCCCCGAGCACTGACCCGACGATGCGCCGCAACATCCTGATCGTCCTCGCCGTGGTCGTCGCGGCAGGCCTCGGCATCTACGTCCTGAGCGGCGTGGGTGGCCCCGGCGCGGGTGCGAGCCCGTCGCCCACGATCGCGCCCGTGCCCGCCGCCGACACCGTCACCGCCGATGCGCAGGTCGTGCCGGCCAGGGGCGCCGAGCTGAGTGCGCCCGGCGCGGGCGGTCGCGTGACGGACGTCCTCGTCAAGGAGGGCGACCAGGTCCCGGCCGACGCCCCGCTGCTCAGGCTGGACGACCGCGCCGCCCAGGCGGACCTTGCCTCGGCGCAGGCGGCGCTCGCGTCCGCGGAGGCTGCATCCGCCCAGGCCGACGCCGCCATCCGGCAGGCGGACGCCGGGATCGCTGCCGCCGAGGCGGGCGTGACCCAGGCCCGAGCCGGCGTGACCATCGCCGATGCCGACCGAGACGCGCTTCCGAACGCGGCGAGTGACGACCAGGAGCGGGCGGCGGACGCGCAGGTCTCGCAGGCGACGGGCGCGCTCCGCGCGGCGCGCGCCGAGCTCTCGCGAGCACGACAGGCGCGGAACGTGGCGGTGCAGGCGGCGAACGGCGCGAAGGCCGAGGTGACACGCGCCGAGGCGGGCGTCGACGCCGCTCAGGTCGCACTCGACGAGCTCACGCTCAAGGCCCCGTTCGCCGGGACGGTGGCGTTCGTCGGCCCGGCGGTCGGTGAGACGGTGGGTGCCGGGACGCCGGTCGTGCGGATCGCCGACCCGTCGGGCTGGCGGATCGAGACCACCGATCTCGACGAGGCGTCGGTGGCGCGGATCGCGGAGGGCGCCACCGCGACGGTGACGGTCGACGCCTTCCCCGAGGACCCGATCGAGGCCAAGGTCGTCGAGATCGGCTCCTACGGGGAATCCCAGGCGGGTGACATCGTGTTCCGTGTCGTCCTCGAGCCCACCGGCTCGGACCTCCCGGCCCTGCGCTGGAACATGACGGCCAGCGTCTCGATCGACGCGGCGTCCTGAACGGGGCGCCGACGCGATGGCCGCGCGGGCCATCTTCGTGACACTCCTGTGACCTTCCGGTCTTCCTTCCGTTCCCTGGCGAGGCGCATGGTCGGAGCGCACAGGAGGTCCGTCATGCATCACCCGTCGAGCCCACCGCCGCCGCCCGTCCGCCGTCGCTCGCCGCCGTCCTCGTCCTCGCCGCGCTCGTCATCGCGGCACTGGGCAACGCCGCGCCCGTCGCCGCGGCGAGCTACCCCATCCGCATCGAGGCCGGCCCGCAGACCGGCTACCACTTCAGCTCGACCGGCGCGATCACCGCCACCAAGACGCTGACCTTCGGCTCGCCGGTGAACGCGACCGCGTCGGATCGCCGGTCGATCGGCACGCGCGGCCAGCACGTCCTCGTCGCCGGCGGCTCGATGGCCGGCTGGTGGCTGCGCGAGAGCGGCGTCGCGTTCGTCCGCGGATACGTCGGCACGACGACCTGACCCCCGCGCCGGCGCTCGACGCTCGCGCACGGCCGCTACGAGGTCTACCGCTTCGACACCGCCGGCTCCTGGACCGACGCCTCGCTGTACCGGGTCCCCACCGCGACCACCGTCCATGTCGATCGTCGTTCCCGGATCAACGGCCGGGCGTACGTCCGCCTGTCCGACGGACCGATGGCCGGCTGGTGGCTGCCGGGCACGACGAGCGGCCATCTCGAGGATCGGCTGCACCGCCGGCGGCGGCGACCACGGCACGACCGGCAAGCTGGTCCGGTCGGTCCCGTCGGCGACCGGCAAGGTCGCGCTCACGTTCGACATGGGTGGCCGCTGGATCCGGCGGTGAGCATCGTCCGGTTCCTCATCATCGAGCGGCAGTGCACGACGTTGTTCGTCACCGGCGACGCCTCGCAGACCACCGTGGGCCGGCAGGTGCTGGCGATGGTCGTCGGCGCACCCCGAGCTGTTCGAGCTCGGCAACCACACCGTCCGTCACTGCAACCTGCGGGACGGCGGCGGCGCTGTGGCGTCGTGCCCGGACACCCGCCCGAGCGACGCGTTCGCGACACAGGAGCTCGACGGCGCCGAGACCATCGTCCAGGGCATCACGGGCATGACGACGAAGCCCTATTGGCGGCCACCGTATGGCGCCGTCGATGGGCACCTGGTGAACGTGGCGGCGGCCGCCGGCTACCCGTGGACCGTGATGTGGTCGATCGACACGATCGACTGGCGGCCCGTCAAGGACGGCGGCCCCACGGCGGCCGACTCGATCGCGAAGGTGCAGGACAAGCGTGACGCCCGGCGCGATCGTGCTGATGCACCTGGGCGGGTACACGACCCGCGACGCGCTGCCCGGCATGGTCGCTGCGCTGCGCGCGAAGGGCTACTCGCCGACGTCGGTCACGGGCCTCGGCGGGTGACGGTCCTTACGGGTCCTCGATGACGCAGGTCTGGGCGATGAGGTCGTGCCATCCGCGACGCCGTGAGTCGATGAGGATCCACGCGAACCCGACGTAGAAGACGATCGCGTCGATGTAGAACCCCAGCAGGCGCAGTGACGCCTGGCCGCCGCTCAGCGGGCCGCCGTCCCGGTCGCGCACCACGCGCAGGTGGAACAGGCGCATGCCCGGGGTCTGCCCGCCCTTCCACCAGAAGAACGGGAAGTAGGCGATCGCGACGGCGAAGAACGTGAACAGCCAGACGAAGAACCCCACGATCGCGACCAGCCACGAGTCGGTCGCCGCCGCACCGATCGTGACGCCGCCGAGGACGGCGAAGAGTCCGGCGAGGACCGCGAAGATCACGATCGTGTCGACGATGTAGGCCATCAGTCGCGGCCCGTGTCCGGCGAACCGGATCCCGGGCGCCGGCCCGACCTGCTCGGGCGGCCGCTGCCAGCCGTACGTCGGCGCAGCCTGGGGGTCCATCGTCGTCCTCCGTCCCTCGTCGCGGTCAGCGGCCGGCCGCTGGGACGATGGTGTCCGACCCGAACGCCGCGCGCAACACCTCGGGGACGCGGACGGAGCCGTCCTGTTGCTGGTACGTCTCCAGGATCGCCGCGACCACGCGGGCCAGCGCGAGGCCCGACCCGTTCAGCGTATGCACCAGCTCGGGCTTCGCGCCCGGCGTGGGGCGGTGACGGATCGACATCCGGCGCGCCTGGTAATCGCGGAAGTTCGAGCAGGAGCTCACCTCCAGCCAGCGCTCCACGCCCGGCGACCAGACCTCGAGGTCGTACTTCTTCGCCTGGACGAAGCCCATCTCGCGCGTGCTCATCAGCAGGACGCGATACGCAAGCCCGAGGCGCTGGAGGAGGATCTCCGCGCGCTCGGTCATCCACTCGAGCGCCGCGGGCGAGTCGTCCGGCTTCTCGAACAGCACCATCTCCACCTTGTCGAACTGGTGGACGCGGAGGATGCCGCGGGTGTCCTTGCCGGCCGCCCCGGCCTCGCGCCGGAAGCACGGCGAATACGCCGCGTAGTGGATCGGCAGGTCCGACGCCTCGAGGATCTCGTCGCGGTGGAGGTTGGTGACGGGGACCTCGGAGGTGGGGATCAGATACAGGTCGTCGCGGGTGACGACGTACATCTGGTCTTCCTTGTCCGGGATCTGACCGGTGCCTCGCGCCGACGCGCTGTTCACGACCGCGGGCGGCCACACCTCGGTGAAGCCGTGCTCGGCGGTATGGACGTCGAGGAACCAGTTGATGAGCGTGCGCTGCAGCCGCGAGCCCTGGCCCTTGTAGACCGGGAACCCGGAGCCGGCGACCTTCGCGCCGCGCGGGTTGTCGATGATGTCGAGCGCCTCGCCGAGCTCCCAGTGCGGCTTGCGCGTCCAGGTCTCGGCGCCGGCGTCCGCGCCGACCTCGCCGCTCACCGGCTGGTCACGCGGCAGCAGCTCGCCCCACGTCCGGACGGTGACGTTCGCCTCCTCGCCGCCGACCGGGACGTCGGGGTCGGCGGGGTTGGGGATGCGCAGCAGCAGGTCTTCGAGCTCCTGCTCGCTCGCCGCGAGCTCCGTGTCGATGGCGGCGATCCGCTCGCCGGCTCCTGAGCTCTCCGCCTTGAGCGCCGCGACCTCCGGGCCGTCCGGCGCGGCCCCGCCGCGGATCGCCTCGCCGACCTGCTTCGACGCGCTGTTGCGCACCGCCTTGAGGGCGTCGGATTCGGCCTGGAGGCGGCGCCGCGTGGCGTCCACCTCGAGCGCCCGGTCGATGATCGACGGGTCCTCGCCCTTGTCGACCGCCCCGCGGCGGATGACGTCCGGCTCCTCGCGGAGCCGCTGCAGCCCGACGCTCATGCGGCTTCTCCCTCTCCTGCTGCGGCCGCCTCTCGCAGCCGCCGCTGGACCACGTCGCGGTCGAGGCTCGCGAGCAGCCAGCCGGCACGGGGCCCGTTCGTCCGTCCCAGGAACGCGCGGTAGATCGCGCCGAACGCCCGCTTGCCGTCGAGGCCACGTTCATTCGCGACCGCGAAGATCGCGGCCTGCCAGGCATCGCCGGAGGTCGGCGCTTGCGAGCTCACCGCATCGGCCAACGCGCCCAGATAGCTCCGCTGCTCGGCGTCGAGGTCGTGGGCGGCAGCGGGCAGCGTCGGCTGGACCGCGACGATCGCCGACTCGGGCGCATAGCCGTCGAGCCAGCGCCGGACCGCCCCCAGCCGTTCGTCGAACAGCGACCGCTCGTGCTCGGTCAGCGGTGCGCCCTTCTCCGCCTCGACGCGCGCGACGACGTCGACCCCAGGGACCTGCGCCAGCAGCGCGAGATGCCCGAACGGCGGCCGATACGCAGCCGCCTCGGCGTCGACGTCGGCGGCGGGGTCCAGCAGCGAGTAGGCGAAGATCGACGCATAGCCGCTCGGCAGGTCGCCCTTCACCTCCTGGCCGGCCGTCGCCCGCGCGAGCCGGTCGAACTCGTCGAACTGGCGCGGGATCGCGTCGGTGCCTTCGGGCACGAACTCGATGACGCTCTCCGGGCGATGGCGGACGAACAGGAACCGGATCTGCTCCGGCGGCAGGACCTCGGCCATCGTGTGCGCCGCGGCGCCCAGTCCCCTGGACGTCGACATCTTCCGGCCGCCGATGTTGAGGAACTCGTAGGGCACGTTGCGCGGCGGCTCGCGCTCGAAGACCTCACGCGCGACGGCATCGCTCCGGTCGCGGGAGCCGCCGCGCGTCGAGAGGTCCTTGCCGCCCGGCTCGATGGTCACGCCGAACAACGACCACTGCGCCGCCCACTCGAGGTTCCAGGGCAGCTTCGCGGCGCCCTTCCACGGCGCGACCCGGCCCGTCCAGCCACAGCCCTGGGCCCACGTCACGAGGTCGGGCTTGCAGGCGACCGCCACCGTCTCGCCATCCCAGTCCGTGGCGAACGTGGTGCCGACCCGGCCACAGTTGGGGCAGATGACGCTGACCGGCAGCCAGGTGTCGGGATGCTGGACGTTGGCGACGCGCCGGTAGATGTCGCGGACGACCGCGGCGCGATCCAGGGCGGTCCGGATGAACGGGTCCACGTCGCCCGTCGGGTAGATGTCGGACATCCAGTAGTAGCGGTCGGGGCGCACGCCGAGACCGTCGAACACGTCGATGAACGTCTGGGCGTGATGGCGGGCGTAGCTCGCATGGCCGTCCGCGACCTGGTCCGGGATGTGGGCGAGCGGCGCACCCATGTACTTGTCGATGGCGTCGGGCGTCAGGAGCGCCTGGGCATCCATGGGGTCCATGTCATCGACGCCGTAGAGGAGCGTCGTCGGGACGCCGCGCCTCCGGAGGGCGCGGACGATGACGTCGAGGATGACGGGTCCGCGCAGGCTGCCGATGTGGACGGTGCCGGAGGGCGTCTTCGAGTCGTTGACGACCTGCGGGCCATCGACGCTCGCGGCCAGCTCATCGGCCCAGTCCACGGGTCCCTCGTGCTCCTTTTGCGACCTCAGCGTAAAGCTGCCGTTCGCCCTCCGAGGTCCATGGCGGAGCTCCGCGACGCCATCGGCCCGAGGATCCGCGCCGGGGAGTGGCTTTGCTCAGCTGATCTCGATGATGGTGTACGAGAAGTCGCCCGCGGGCACTTTCACGCTGACCTTGTCGCCCTTCTTGCGGCCCAGGAGCGCGCGACCCACCGGCGACTCGTTGCTGATCCGTCCCTCGACGGGCTTGGCCTCGGCCGACCCGACGATGGTGAACGTCTCCTTGCCTTCCTCCCCGTCCACCTTGACGGTCGAGCCGATCTGGACGTGGTCGGTGGAGTGGTGCTCGTCGATGATCGTGGCGTTCTTGATGAGCGCCTCGAGTGTCGCGATCCGCCCCTCGACGAATGCCTGCTCGTTCTTGGCGTCCTCGTATTCCGCATTCTCGCTGAGGTCGCCGTGCTCCTTCGCGTCGTGGATGCGCTGGGCGATCTCCGGACGACGGGTCTGGACCAGCTCATCGAGCTCGGCGCGCAGCTTGCCGGCGCCGTCGCGGGAGAGGTAGGTGGGCTTGGTGTTCACGTGGGCACTGACCCCCAGGATGATCGGGAGAGTGGGCCGGACCCGAAGGTCTCGACGGGGTCATAGGAACGAAAGAACCCCGGGCCACGACCGTGTCGCGACCGAGGTCCTGCAGATCGGCGCGTATCCTAGCCCCGGCCCATGGGGGTGTCAAAGCCGCATGGACGAGCGGGCGCCGGTGGTACCAACGAGTCGTGGCGCTGCTCCGGCGCACCGCCCACGATGACGCGACTGTGGGCATCGAATTCAACGGATTCGCGGACGATTGCCGCATCCACGGGCGTGTCGCCAGCCTCGGCGAGCGGCTCACGGATGTGCTCAACGCGGGCGAGCGGATCACCGTCCGGGAGGTGCGCCTCGAGGCGCTCGCTGACGGCGCGGTCCACGCGCTGCCGGTCCTGACGCTCGAGTTGCACGAGATCTGCGCCGTGGTCGGCCTCGGCCCGCGCGGCTTTCGCGACCAGCGGATCCGGACCGAGGAGCATCGGCTGCGGCTGGGAGTCGGGCCGTACGTGATCCTGGGCGACCTGCACGCCCCGCCGAACCGCGACCCGATGGGCGAGGTGCTCAAGCGCCCGGCGATGGTGCCGCTGACGAACGCGACGCTCGCCTACACGTTCAAGGGTCAGCCCGAGGTGGCCGACGTCGGCACGATCATCGTCAACCGGCACGTGACGGAGTGGATCGAGCCGGCCGTCGAGGAGCAGACGGAGTCCTTCCCGGGCGTCCGCGTCCGGACGTTCCGCCTCAAGGACATGAGCGGCCTCGGGACCGACTGATCCGCGCCCGGCGGTCCGGCGCCATCGGCCCCCGGCGCCCGGCGCCGGCGCCTTGGCGCGTGGCCTGGCCCAGGGGTCGCCGATGATCTCCTGATGTGCATCTTGGTGGCTGTCGGGCCACAAGCCCGCAGCGCTGGCCGCGAGAGCGCCCCTTCCGGCCAGGCGTTCACATGGATCGATCACGTCGATCGACAAGGCCGCTGTGATGACTGGCCGGCGGACGCGGATCGTCCCGAGTCCCGACCTTCTCGTCATCGACGCCCGGATCTGCACATCAGGTGATCACGGTCCCAGGGAAGGCCGATCCCCGGCGATCAGGCGCCGTTAGGTGGGTGGAACGAGGTCCGGCAGCCGAGCTGGATCGCCTCGTCGGAGGGTTCGCCCTCGCGGCCACCGCCGACGCACTTCGAGGCCTGCGGGTCGTCGTAGCGACCCGTCACGCTGAAGCGGCCCTTGCACGGCGGGTGGCCGGGGTTGGGTCCCCCGCATCGCGACGACCGACGCAGGGGCCGTCGATGATCGCGTGGTGTGCATTTCCGGGGCGGCTGCACGACAAGCCCCCGCCGCGGACGCCCGATCGCCTGCCTTGCTGTCGCACCTGCACATCGACGGATCACGCGCGCGGGCAAGGGTCCCGCAGGCGTCTCGGCGGGGGTGGGACTGCCCGCGGTGCGGCGCCTTCTGGCGATCCAGGCCCGAGTTTGCACACCAGGCGATCACGGGCACGAGGAACGACGATCGGCGGGTCCAGGGGCAGGGCGCGTCGCGCCCGGCACGGGGAACGACGATCGCGGCGGGTCGAGGGGGGGCAGGGCGCGTCGCGCCCGTTGCGACGAACGCTAGCCGGCCAGCTCCGAGAGGCGCCGCTTGGCGCGCTGGAGCGCCGCGCGGTCGCCGCACGCCACGAACACCGTGTCGTCACCGGCGATCGAGCCGACGACCTCCGGCCAGCGCGCTCGATCCAGCGCCGCCGCGATCGGATGCGCCGAACCGGGCAGGGTCTTGAGCACCAGGAGCAACCCCGCCTCGCGGATCTCCACGGGCAGGTCCCGGAACAACCGTCGCAGCCGATCCTCGCCGCTCGCCTCGGCCTCGCGGAGACGCGCCGGGATCGCGTACGCGCTCGTGCCGCCGCGGCCGGCCTTGACCAGGCCCAGCTCGGCGACGTCGCGGCTGATCGTCGCCTGGGTCGTGCGGAAGCCGCGTTCGCGGAGGGCCGAGGCGAGCTCGGCCTGCGTCCGGATCGGCCGCTGCTCCACCAGGTCGCGGATCGCGCGCTGGCGGAGCTGCTTCATGACCTCCATGTCACTTGGCGAGCCAGATGACCAGGAACAGCGCCGCGACGACCAGGCGGTAGACGACGAAGATGCCGAACGAGCGCGTCCGGAGATAGCGCAGCAGGACGGAGATCGCGAGGACGCCCGATCCGAACGATGCGAGGACGCCGACGATCAGCGGCACCAGCTCCGCGTCGGCGCCGGCCTCCCCGCGAACGAGCTTCACGCCCTCGTACGCGACGGCGAGTGCCGTGACCGGCGTCGCCATGAGGAAGGCGTAGCGGGCCGTCGCCTCGCGGGTCAGCCCCGCGAACAACCCCGCCGACATCGTGACGCCGGACCGCGAGACACCGGGCACGAGCGCGAGCGCCTGCGCGACGCCGATGCCGACGGCGCCCCGGAACGACAGCTGATCGACCTCGAGGCGGCGCGAGCCCCAGCGATCCGCCAGCCAGAGCACCCCCGCGAAGACGACGAGCATCACGATCACCAGGCCGGGCTGCCGGAACGACGGCTGGTCGACCACATCGTTCAGGGCGAGCGCGGCGAGTCCGGCCGGGATCGTCGACACCGCGATCAGCCACGCGAGGCGCCGGTCGTGGTCACCCTTGAACGACCGGTCGCGGATCGTGGCGAAGCCCGCCGGGATCAGCCGCAGCCAGTCGTCACGGAAGTAGACCAGCAGGGCCAGCAACGTCCCGAGGTGGAGCATCACCGAGAAGGCGAGCGACGTCAGGAACGGATCGTCCCAGCCCATCAGGGCCGGGACGAGGATCAGGTGCCCCGAGCTGGAGATGGGCAGGAACTCCGTGAGACCCTGCACCACCCCCATCACGAACGCCTGGACGATGGTGTCCATCGCTGGCTCAGCGGCCGAGCGGAGGCTGCCGGCTCCCTCCGGTTACCGGATGAACAACGGGGCGAGGACGAGCGAGATCGTGGCGAGCAGCTTGACGAGGACGTGCAGCGACGGGCCAGCGGTGTCCTTGAAGGGGTCGCCGACGGTGTCGCCGACGACGGCCGCCGCGTGGGCCTCCGAGCCCTTGCCGAGCACGTTGCCGGCGTCGTCCTTGAGGTTGCCCGACTCGATGTACTTCTTGGCGTTGTCCCACGCGCCGCCGCCGTTGTTGAGGACGGTCGCGAGCAGCACGCCGGCGATGGTCCCGACCATCAGCATGCCCGCCACGGCCTCGAAGCCGAGCAGGAGGCCGATCGCGATCGGGGTGGCCACAGCGACGAGGCCGGGGAAGACCATCTCGCGCAGGGCGGCGCGGGTCGTGATGTCGACGACGCGCGCGTAGTCCGGTCGCTGGGTGTAGTCCATGATCCCCGGCATCTCGCGGAACTGGCGACGGACCTCGACGATGATCGACTGGGCCGTCGTGCCCACGGCGCGGATGGCGAGCGAGCTGAAGAAGTAGACCAGCATCGCCGCGAGCAGCGCCGCGATGAACACGTTCACGTTGGCCAGGTTGACCGACTCGAGGAGTGCCGCCCCGGGGACCCCGGCCTCGATCCGCCGGCCCTGGATGACGTTGATCTTGTCGATGTACGCGGAGAACAGCAGGAACGCGGCCAGCGAGGCCGAGGCGATCGCGTAGCCCTTGGTGAGGGCCTTGGTCGTGTTGCCGACGGCGTCGAGGCGGTCGGTGATCTCGCGGGCGCCCTGCTCGGCGCGGCTGAACTCGGCGATGCCGCCGGCGTTGTCGGTGATCGGCCCGAAGGTGTCCATCGCGAGGATGTAGGCCGTCGTCATCAGCATGCCCATGGTCGCCACGGCGGTCCCGAAGATCCCGCCGACGTTGACGCCGCTCGTGCTCAGGAGGTTGGCCTGGTTGCCGAGCCAGAAGCTCACGAACAGCGCGATGCCGATCGTGACCGCGGTGACCAGGGTGGTCTCGAAGCCGACGGCGGTGCCGCTGATGATGTTGGTGGCCGGGCCGGTCTTGGACGCCTCGGCGATCTCGCGGACCGGGCGGAACGAGCCCGCCGTGTAGAACTGGGTGATGTAGACGAACGCGACGCTGGTCGCGAGGCCGACGACGCCGGCGGCGAAGAAGTAGACCCACGTCGGCAGGCCGGCGACGAGGCCGACCGCGCCATTCGTGTCCATCATGATCGAGGTGACGATGGCCAGCCCGACCACGGACAGCAGGGTCGTGACCCAGTACCCGCGGTTGAGCATGTTCATCGGGTCCTCGGTCTCCTTCCCGCGCACGAAGAAGATCGCGACGATCGTGGCCAGGAGGCCGAACGCGCGCACGACGAGTGGGAAGAAGATCCAGGCCTCGGGGTTCGGCCAGCCGGCCGCGACCGCGATGCTGTAGACCGCGACACCCAGGATCATCGCGCCGATGTTCTCGGCGGCGGTGGACTCGAACAGGTCCGCGCCGCGGCCGGCGCAGTCGCCGACGTTGTCGCCCACGAGGTCCGCGACCACGCCCGCATTGCGGGGGTCGTCCTCGGGGATGCCCTTCTCGACCTTGCCCACGAGGTCCGAGCCGACGTCGGCGGCCTTGGTGTAGATCCCGCCGCCCAGCTGGGCGAACAGCGCGACGAATGAGGCGCCGAACCCGAACCCGACGATGAGGAACGGGGCCTCCTTGACGGTCACGTCCGCGACGACGGTGTCGTACAGCGTGAAGATGCCCCACACCCCGAGCAGCGAGAGGGCGACCACGAGGAAGCCCGACACCGCGCCACCGCGCATCGCCACCTGGACCGCCTCGACGAGGCTCCGCCGCGCGGCCGACGCGGTCCGGACGTTGGACTTGACGGCGACGAACATGCCGATGATGCCGGATGCCATCGAGCACGCCGCGCCGACGAGGAACGCGAACGCGGTCATGATCCCGATCGGGAGACCGGCCATCGAGGGGACGTCCGCGACCGCGGGCGTCTCGACGAGCGTGATGACCACGCCGATGACCACTGCGCCGAAGATGGCGATGATGGCGATCGTCGTGTACTGGCGCCGGATGAAGGCGACGGCCCCTTCGAGGATCGTGCCGGCGACGTCCTGCATCGCCTGCGTGCCCTGGTCACGCGACAGCACGTCGCGGGCCAGGTAGAGGGCAAAGAGGATCGCGACGATGCCGGCGATCGGGATGAGCCACAGGAGCGCGTCGGCCATGGCGGTGTGCGGTTCCTCCTAAGCGCAGCGTCTGACGCGCCGTCGGGCGCGGGCGGGTGATGCTTGGGGGCCAGGCGCTCCGGGCGCGGGAACGGACGGTGCTCCGACGCCGACCCACACAAAGCCGCCGGACGTCCTGACGCCGGCGGAGCGGCCGGAGTCTACCTGCCGCTGCATCGACGGGTCAAACCGCGTGGAAGGTATGCAACGCAGCGGGCGGTGCACGCATCAACGCGCCGTCGCGCCTCGTCGGCGGTGCAGGGGGACCGTCCCTATACTCCCCTCGCCGTGGAACGCCAACCCCGATTCGGGTGTCTCTTCGAAGTCGTCGAGACGCTGGTCCTGACCCTTGTCATCTTCTTCGTCATCCAGACGTTCGTCGCCCAGCCGTACCAGGTCCAGCAGATGTCGATGGAACAGACGCTGGAGCCCAGCCAGTACGTCCTGGTCGACAAGCTGACGCCCCGAATTCGACGTGTACAAGCGCGGCGACATCGTCGTGTTCAAGCCACCGGAGTCGTGGGCCAGCGGCGACACCCCGTTCATCAAGCGGATCATCGGTGTGGCCGGCGACCGGGTCGAGATCCGCGACGACGGGCGCGTGTACGTGAACGGGACCCCGCTCGACGAGCCGTACATCTATGCCGACGGCGACCCGCCGTCGACGGAGCAGACGGGCGACCAGGACGCGTGGACGGTGCCCGCGGGCGACCTGTTCGTGCTGGGCGACCATCGGACCCAGTCCGCGGACTCCCGGGTGTTCGGGCCCATCTCGCAGGGTGACGTCATCGGCCGGGCGTTCCTGCGGTACTTCCCGTTCGACGCCTTCGGGATCCTCAAGACGCCGACCTACGCGGCCACCGGCGCGGCACCCGCGTCCGTGGCGGCCTCCGCGAGCCCCAGCGCGACCAGCACGCCGTAGCCGCGGGTGGACGCGCTGCTCATCGCGGTCGCGATCACCGCGACGGGCGGCGCGACCGTCGCCGTCGCCGTCCACGTCCCGCGCCAGGCCGCACTGGGGCTGCTGGTCGCCCTCGTCGTCAGCCCGCTTCTCGGGGATCCCGCCGATCCCATCCCGTTGCTCGCCCGGATGGTGGGCGCGGTCCTCGCGGTGGCGCTCGTGTGGATCGCGCTGCGCGATGCGCCGGGCCAGACGCGCGGGTCGCTGATCGGCTGGCCGGCGGAGATCCTCGCCGCGCTGGCGGCCTTCATCGCCGGGTGGCTCCTGGCGGGCGCCCTGGGCACGTCGTCGACGGAGCTGGGCGTGTTGACCGACGGTCCGCCGATCGCGGTCCGCGCCGCGGCCGGGGCGGCCGCGAGTCTGGGCGTCCTGGCCGCGATCCCGGTGCTGCTGAGCCGGGACGTGCTGCGCCTGGGGATCGGGCTGCTGCTGGTCATCACGGCGGTCGACCTCGCGAGCCGCGCGGCCGACGTCGCCGACGGGTCCCTGGCCGAGATCGCGCTGGCGATCACCACCGCGGTCGTGGGCGCGGCCGTGGCGTGGTTGGCGGTTCGCGCGCGTGCGGCGGCGACGTTCGAGCTGCCGGCGGATCCGCGCCGCGATCGCCGATGACGCTCGCGCCGCTGCTCGTCGTCACCGGTGTCGGCGGTCTGGTCGCGCTGGTCGTCAGTCGCTGGTGGGGTCGCGGCCTGGCCGGCCGGGCCGGGCCGATCGCCGGACTGCTGGCGCTGGCGCTGGCACTGGTCGTGGCGGTGGCGCTCCCGACGGCCGAGGCGGCTCTGGACCCCGCGACCGCGTCGCCGCTCGCGCTGACGCTGCGCTCGACGGCGTGGATCCGGCTGGTCGCCATCGTGTGGTGTGCGTGCGGCCTGCTGCTGACGACGCTGACGGCGCTCACCGGTCGGGTCCCGGCGCTTGCCGGCGCGACGCTCATGGGGCTCACGGCGGGCACGGTGGCGCTCGCCTCCACGGAGCTGCTGATCGCCGCGGCGGCGGCCGTCGTCGCGGGCGTCGTCGGGCTGCTGGTCACCGCGCCCGTGCCCGAACCTGGCGCGACGCCGTTGGCGGGCCGCGCGGATCCCGAGGTCGAGACCGACCCCGTCACACCGGCCCGACCGCAGCCCATCCGGATCCGGCCGGCGCCCGGGCCGGCCGCGGGTCCTGCCGCGGTGACCGCCGTCGCGGCCCGTGAGCTGCGGAGCGTGGTCGTCGCCGGGGTCGCGGTGATCGCCGGACTGGTGATCGTGGCGGGTGTCGTGGCGCGGCCCAGCGGCACGGAGGGTGGCGCGGCGGAGCTGGCTCAGGCGGCGCCGCTCGTGGGCCTCGCGTCGCTCATGATCGCGGCGGGTGTCGCGCTTCGCACCGGCGCGATCCCGTTCCATCTGTGGGCCGCGCGCGTCGCCGAAGTCGCCCCCGGCGCCGCGCTCCCGCTGCTCCTCGCCTGGACACCGCTGGTCCTGGCGGCGGTCGCCGTCGCCGCCTGGGATGCGCGCGTGGCGACCCTGGGCGTCCCGCTCGCGGCAGAGCGCGCGGTCATCGTCGGCGTGGCCGTCCTGACCCTGGTCGCCGGCACGCTCGCGGCGCTGGTCCAGGACGACCTGGAGCATGTCGTCGGCTATCTCGCCATCGCGGACAGTGGGCTCATCCTGCTCGGCCTCGCCGGCGCCGACCCCGCGACGGTCGGCCCGTCGCTCGCGTGGCTGGTGATCCTCGCCGTGTCGAAGTCCGCGCTCGGGGCATGGGCGGTGGCGATGGCCGCCCGGTTCGGCTCGCGCCGGCTTCGCGACCTCACCGGCTGGGCACGACGGGCGCCGGTGTTGGGCGTGGCGTTCGCGCTGACGGCGCTCGCGACGTTCGGGCTGCCCGGCTGGCTGGCCTGGGACGTGCGGCGCGCGCTGCCGGAGCTCGCGGCGGGCGATCTCGCGGGAACGCTCCTGTGGCTGGTCGCGCTGGCGGCCGTCGTGCCATACGCCCGGATCCTGGGCGCCGGGCTCGGCCGTCCGACGGCGACGGTCAACGGCGCGCCGCCGGAGTGGCCGACCACCGTCTCGCGTCCGCCGGCGGGTGCGACTGCGGGTCCGGCTCCGGATGCCGCGGCGACGACCTCCGCGCGGACGACCGCGGCCGCGCTCCGTGCGAACCGCCCGCTGATGGTGTCGGGCGTGGTGCTGGCGCTCGGCGTGCTCGGGGTCGGGCTGGCGGCCGGCGGAGGCGGCCTGGCCGATGCGTCGACCGTCCCGCCGCCCGCGATCTCGGCCGAGCTGATCGGCGAGTAGCCCGTCAGTCCTCGGGGGCGAGCACCCAGCGGTCGATCTCGCGCGTGGTAGTCGAGGAGCTCCGGGGCCGAGAACCACAGCGCGACCTCGCTGGCCGCGTTCTCCGGCGAGTCCGACGCATGGACCAGGTTCTGCGCCGTCTCGAGCGCGAAGTCGCCACGGATCGTGCCCGGCGCCGCCTCGTGCGGACGGGTCGCGCCGTTCATCGCGCGGACGATCGCGATCGCGTTGGGACCCTCGAGGACGGCCGCCACGAGCGGGCCGCTGGTGATGAAGTCCACGAGGCCGCCGAAGAACGGCTTCTCGCGATGCACGGCGTAGTGCCGCTCGGCCAGGTCACGCGACGTCTGCATCAGCTTCAGGCCGACGAGCCGCAGGCCCCGCTCCTCGTACCGGGCGAGGATCCGGCCGGCGAGGAGGCGCTGGACACCGTCGGGCTTGACGAGGACGAGCGTGCGTTCGAGGTCGGCCATCGGGCAGGGACTCCGTGGGCGCGAGGCGCCCCAGGGAGTGGGGCGGTGGATCGCTGGGCTGCGGCGCCGTGCGGGGCGGCCGGTGGCGAGGGAGCGTAGCGCACGCCAGGCGCGCGGCGGCGTCCGGCGCCGCGGGCCGCCTCGTCGGACTCCCCGGCGGAGGCCCGGGGCACCGTGGGTCAGTCGCGGGCGCCGGCCTTCGGCGGGTTCGGCTTCGGCTTGTCCGCCTTCGGCGTCGCCGGTCTCGCGGCGGCCGCGTCCGGTCCGTCGGGCGTCGCCGGCGCTGCGTGCGCGGGCACGACCGATGACGGCAGCACCGGCTCCTCATCGTCGACCGGGGCCGACGCGGCCGCCTTCCGAGCGGTCCGCGGCTCGGCATCACCGCCCGGAGGGCCGGACGTCGCCGAGGTCCCCGCAAGCTGGCGAAGGACCGCCGCATACGACCGTCGAGCCTCCACCTCGCGCCCCACGAGCCGGTAGGCGTCGCCGCGCACGAGCTCCAGCTCGGGTTGATGGACGTCGCCCAGCGCGTCGAGGATCGCCGGCGCGAACGCCGGTCCCAGCCGGAGCGCCACGCCCAGTCGCACGGCCGCGGCCGCGTGCTCGCCCCGGTCCAGCGCCTCGCGGCCGGCGTCCAGCGCCTGGAGCGCGTCGGGCGCCCCACCCACGGCGTGGCGATGACCCCCGTCCGACGCTTCGGCCCCTGGCCCGGGTGCGTCGGGGTCGGTCGGCCAGATCAGCGAGCGAGGCATGCCCGCGAACAACGGGTCCAGCGAGCCGTGCACGGACTCCAGCGCGCGACCGGCCAGCCGCCGCGCCTCGCCGGGCCGCCCGAGGGCCGCGACCGCCTCGGCCGCGATGATCAGCGCCAGCGGGTCGGCCGAGCCGCCCTGGATCGCGGCCGTCGCCACCTCCCCCGCCCCGGCCAGGTCGCCCGTCCGCCAGCGCGCCTCGGCGAGGTCGAGGATCGCCTCGTCGTCGAGCTCGCCCCGTCCCGCGTACGCCTCCAGCTCCGCGCGCGCCAGCACCAGCGAGCCCATCCGCAGATGCACGCGCGCGAGGCGCAGACCCGGTACCCGCTGGGACGCCAAACGCGCCACCGGCGGTTCGTCGTCGAGCGTGGCCGTCATGTCGGCAGTCGCAGATGACGCTCGAGGCCGCGCAGATGGCGCGCCGGTGCGACCACTGCCAGCCGGAACGCCTCGTCGTGGAACAGCTGCGCCGCGATCGACTGGACCGCCGCCGCGGTCACGCCGCTGATCGCCGCCAGCGCTTCGTCCAGCGTGTAGACCCGGTCGTGGAGCGCCTCCTGGCCGCCGATCCACGACGCGAGATGGCGCGTGTCGTCCATCCGCAGCTCCAGGCCACCACCGAGGTACGCCTTGGCCTTGGCCAGCTCCTCGGCTGGGACCGGCTGGTCGCGCATGCCCGCGAGCTCGCGCAGGATCGCGTCGAGCGCGGCCGGCAGCTGCGCCGGGTCGACGCCCGCGGACACTTCCAGCGCGCCGGTGTCCGCGTACTCGACGATGCCGGACGAGACGTCGTAGGCGAGCCCCTGCGCCTCGCGAACCGACAGGAACAGGCGACTCGACATGCCGTCGCCGAGGACCGCGTTGAGCACGGCGAGCGTCCACGCGTCCGGATGGTCGCGCGGCAGCGCCGGGACGCCCAGCGTGAGCTGCGCCTGGCTCGTGTCGCGCCGACCGCCGAGGAATCGCGGACCCGCGGGCAGCGTGGGCGCCGGCTCGAACCGCGGGACGGCCCCGTTGCCGGTCCCGAACGCGGCCGTGGCCAGTGACACCGCCTCGTCGTGGCCGAGATCGCCGGCCACGGCGACGACCGTGTTCGTGGGCCGGTAGGCGATGTGCCAGAAGTCGCGGATCGTCGCACTCGGCAGGGCGCGGATCCCGGCCTCGTCGCCGCAGATCTCGCGACCCAGCGCGCCGTCGCCGAACATCGCCTGCTGGAACAGGATCTGGACGTACTCCGACGGGTCGTCGAGGTACGACCGGATCTCCTCGACGATGACGGTCCGCTCCTGGTCGATGTCCTCGTCCTCGAGTCGCGGCCGCACGACGAGCTCGCCCAGGACGTCCATCGCCCGCTCGGCCTCCCGGCGCGGGACGCGGACCCAGTAGACCGTCGATTCCCGATCGGTCGCGGCGTTGAACGAGCCACCCACGCCCTCGATCGCCTCGGAGATCGCCCGGCTCGACGGGTAATCGGCGGTGCCCTTGAAGGTGAGGTGCTCCATGAAGTGGGCGACGCCGGCCTGGTCCGCCGTCTCCAGGCGCGATCCGGCGAGCACGTACGCGGCGATCGACACCGAGCGACTCCCCGGGAGCCGCGCCGAGATCACGCGCGGCCCCTCCGGCAGGGCGGTTCGCTCGAACATCGGCCGGATGGTAGCCCACGGTCGCCCTGCGGCCGGGCGGGCGCGCCGAACGACGCTGCAGAAACCGGGAACCTGGACGAACGGTCCCGCCGCCATACTGCGCAGCGCGACCGAACGGCGCGCCCGAGTCGATGAGGCCACCGTGCAGCGTGAACTCGTGGTCCGAGCGCAGGGGGGCGATCATGACGCCTTCGAAGCGCTCGCAGGCGCCGCGATCCAGCGTCTCGACACGGCGGCGCGGCTCGTCCTCCGAGATCCCGAGCGGGCGAAGGACGCCGTCCAGGAAGCCCTCGTCCGCGCCTGGCGGGATCTGCCTGGCCTGCGCGATCCCGACCGATTCGACGCCTGGCTTCGCCGGCTGCTCGTCAACGCCTGTTACGACGAGCTTCGGCGCTCCCGCCGGCGTCCGATCGAGGTCGAGCTGACCGATCTCGACCAGCCACATCCGGCCGATGACCTGTGGCGCCGGCGGACCGCGACGAGATCGAGCGCGCGTTCCGGCATCTCGATGCCGACCAGCGACATCGTCGTGGTCCTGCACTTCTATCTCGACCTGCCGATCCCGGAGGTGGCGGCGGCCCTCGGCGTGCCGGTCGGCACGGCCAAGTCGCGACTCCACCGCGGGCTGACGACCCTCCGCCGAACCCTTGGCGCGTACGAGCGGGTGAACGACCTGGCCGAGGAGGGCGCGTGATGAACTCCGATCCGATGGAGCGGACTCGCTCACCGCCTGGCTCGACGCTCACGCCTCCACCCCGACCTACCTCGCCGAGACGATGGCCCGCACGCGAGTGACGCGGCAGCGTCCGGCCTGGACCTTCGCCGAAAGGTGGATCCCGATGCAGCTCACGTTGCGGCGGCCGATGGCGCTGCCGCCGGCCTTCGCGTATCTCGCTGTGCTGGCCCTTCTCGCGCTCGCGGTCGTCGCCGGCGCCGTCATCCTCACGGGTGCCGGGCCTCGGCACGCGCCGCCCTTCGGGCTGGCGCGGAACGGACTCCTCGCCTACGACCAGGAAGGTTCGATCTTCGTCGTCCGTCCGGACGGGTCCGCACCCGTGAGACTGGCGACGACGGTCGGTGCCGTGTCCGACCCGACCTTCTCGCCCGATGGGTCGCGGCTCGCCTTCTACGGCGAGGTCGCCGGTGAACCGGTGCTGTTCGTCGCCGGCGCCGATGGTCGTGACGCGGTCGCCGTGTCCACGGGGATCGGGATCGAACTGTCCACGGGGATCGCGATCGAAGACAACGCCGTGGCCTCCGGCGTGTCGTGGGCTCCCGGCAGCGATCGCCTGGTCTTCGCCGGCGTGACGCCCGACGGACGCCACGACGTCTACGTCGCGCGTGCCGACGGGACCGCGACGACCGCGATCGGTCCGCGGACACGACAGCGCGTCGACCCCGCCTGGTCACCCGACGGCCAGTGGATCGCCTTCCAGGGGTTCGATCCCGCCGAGCAGGGCGCAGGTCGGTGCCTACCACTCGAGGGCCGGGCTGTACGTGATGCACCCTGATGGGACGGGTGAGCGGGAGCTCGCGTACGGGGACGGCGGATCCTGGCAGTACCGGCGACCCCAGTGGGCACCCGACCCCGCGGTCGCCCGCATCGCCACCAACGTCGGTGAGTCGAGCGAGTACGACATCGCGGTCTTCGACGTCACGACAGGCGCCATGACCAAGCTCACCGACGACCTCGCCGCGGACCTCTGGCCGGTCTGGTCGCCGGACGGCTCGCGGATCGCGTGGTTGGGGTCGGAGGCGGGTACGACGATCGCCAGGCCTGACGGCACGGACGTCCATTCCGTCGCCGGGATCGACTACGACTTCGTCTGGTCGCCCGACGGCACGTCCCTGTATGGCTGGAAGCTCGGTGATCCCACCACCGCGGTGATCGTGAGCGTGGACGGCTCCAAGCCGACCATCGAGATCCCGACCGGCGGCGCCCACGGCGAGATGCGCTACAGCTGGCAGCGCGCCGCTCCGTAGCACGGACGGCCGTGACGGCCGGCGCCCGCTCGAGGGCCGCCGGCCGTCGCACGCTCGGCGCAGCTCGCGACGCCCGCATCGACCCATCCGGCCCTCGCCCGCCCCGCTAGACTTGCCGCCGGCGACCCGAGGGAGGTCGCGCAGACGGCGTCCGACCGAGAGACGGAGGCCGTAGGACGGACCAGGGCCGGGACTCCCGCGGCGCCGTCATCCGGGCAGACGCGCGACTGGCTGCGGTGAGGGACCGCCGTCGCGGAGGAGGACTGATGGCGCAGCATCGTCTGCGGGCGCTCGCCGCTCTGGTGGCGGGCACCCTGATCCTGAGTGCGTGTTCCTCGGCCCCGCCGGCCGGGTCCGCATCGGCCGGCGCGAGTGGCGGCGGTGGAGGTGGAACGGCCTGTGCCGGTACCGGGACGAAGGGCGGCAGCGCCGACCTGCAGATCCCGGACGTCGAGGCCGGCAAGTTCAACGTCGCGATGGTCCTCATCGGCCCGCACGACGACGGCGGCTGGAGCCAGGCCCACTACGAGGGCCTGCAGTACCTCTGCCAGAACATGCCCGACACCCACGTCGCGTACATCGAGCTCGTGCCCGACACCGCGGACTCGGAGCAGGTCTTCCGCAGCCTGTCGCGCAAGGGCTTCGACTTCATCATCGGCACGTCGTTCGGGTACATGGACCCCATGGCGGCCGTGGCCGAGGAATTCCCGAACATCACGTACCTCCACCTCACGGGGTACAAGTCGAACGGCAAGAACTTCGGCAACTTCTTCGGCGCGATGGAGGACTTCAAGTACCTCGCCGGCATGCTCGCCGGCTCGCGCGCGAAGAAGGACGGCAACCCGAAGATCGGCTACATGGCGACCTTCCCGATCCCCGAGGAGCTGCGCCTGGGCAACGCGATCATGCGCGGCGTCAAGGTCACCTGCCCCGACTGCACGATGGACATCCGGTTCATCAACACGTGGCACGACCCGGGCAAGGAGAAGGACGCCGCCGCGTCGCTGTTCGATGCCGGCGCGCAGGTCGTCTTCACCGGCGCCGACACCCCGGCCAACGCCGACGTCGCCCAGGAGAAGGGCAAGTGGGCCGTCACGTACGACCACCCGAGCTCCTGCCACGTCGAGAAGTGCCTCACGGCGCCGTACTGGATCTGGGGTCCGGAGTACGTCCGCATCGCCCAGCAGGTGAAGGCGAAGACCTACAAGGCCGGCTACGAGTACTTCGACGCGAACTCGAAGGCGATGGGCCTCTACGGCTTCATGGACGGCGAGAAGGTGCAGCCGGGGATCGCCGACCTGCCCGCCGCCGACGTCCAGAAGGTCAAGGACACCCTCGCGACGATGCTCGGCAGCGGCACGGCTCGCTTCGACATCGTGTTCAACGGCCCGATCAAGGACAACACCGGCAAGGAGCTCGTGCCCGCCGGGCAGAAGCTCGAGCAGGCCGACCTCGACCAGTTCCCCGGGCCGACGGCGACGTGCAAGACCTGCATGTACTGGTGGAACGACGGCGTCACGGTGCCGTTGCCGACGCTGACCAGCGGGTGATCGATCGCGAGGGCCCGCGGCGTCATGCGTCGCGGGCCTTCGCTCGTCCGGCCCCGCCGAGGATGCGTCGCGTGACGGACGCGACACCGGACGCGCCCGATCCCGACACCGGGCACGCGCCGGCCGGCCCGCCGCCCGCGCTCTAGGCCCACGGCATCGTCAAGCGCTTCCCCGGGACGCTCGCGAACGACCACGTCGACTTCGACCTGCGGCCGGGCGAGATCCACGCCCTCCTCGGCGAGAATGGCGCCGGCAAGAGCACGCTGATGAACGTGCTCGTCGGGCTGTACCGGCCGGACGCCGGCGAGATCCGCATCGACGGCCGGCCGGCCTCGTTCGGGTCGCCGCGGGACGCGATCGCCGCCGGCATCGGCATGGTCCACCAGCACTTCACGCTGGTCCCGTCGCAGACGGTGACCGAGAACATCCTCCTCGGGCTCGACAAGCCGCGGTTCCGGTTGCGCCTCCGCGAGGCCGAAGCCGAGGTGGCGCGCATCGCGGCGACCTTCGGGCTGCGCGTCGACCCGGGCGCCAAGATCTGGCAGCTCTCCGTCGGCGAGCAGCAGCGGGTGGAGATCCTCAAGCTGCTCTACCGCGGGGCGCGGATCCTGATCATGGACGAGCCCACCGCGGTGCTCGCGCCCCAGGAGATCGAGGAGCTGTTCGCGACCCTGCGCTCGATGGTCGCCGACGGGCGCTCGGTCGTGTTCATCAGCCACAAGCTCGGCGAGGTGCTCGCGATCGCCGATCGGATCACGGTCATGCGCAACGGGCGGGTCACGGCCGCCGGCCGCTCCCCGGTGGGCGCGACACGGGCCGACCTGGCGCGGCTGATGGTCGGCCGGTCCGTGCTCGAGATCCCGGACAAGACGGAGGCGACGCCGGGCGACGTCGTGCTGGACGTCAGGGGCGTCGAGGCGCGCAACGACCGTGGGGTGATGGCGCTGCGCGGGGCGTCGATCCAGGTGCGGGCCGGCGAGATCGTCGGCATCGCCGCGGTCGCCGGGAACGGGCAGGGCGAGCTGGCGGAGGTGATCACCGGCCTGCGGGCCGGGACCGGCGACATCCGCGTCGCGGGCGAGCCGCTGACCGAGCGGACGCCCCGCGAGGGCATCAAGCGCGGTATCGGCCACGTGCCGGAGGACCGGGCGGGGACGGGCAGCGCGCCGAACCTGTCGATCGTCGAGAACCTCATCCTCAAGCGCTATCGCGATGCGCCCGTCGGGCGCGGCTGGGTCGTGGACCACGGCGCGGCACGCGACGTCGCGACGACGATCAAGGAGCGCTATCGGATCGCGGCGCCCTCGATCGACACGCGTGTCCGGCTGCTGTCCGGCGGCAACCTCCAGCGCCTGATCCTCGCCCGCGAGATCGAGGCGCAGCCGCGGCTGCTGATCGCCGTGCAGCCGACGCGCGGGCTCGATGTCGGCGCCATCGAGGGCGTCCATCGGATGCTCCTCGAGCGACGCGCGGGCGGCGCGGCCATCCTCCTGATCTCCGAGGAGCTGGACGAGATCCTGGCGCTCGCCGACCGGGTCGACGTGATGTTCGAGGGCCGGATCGTGGGCTCGTTCCCGGCCGAGCAGGCCGACGTCGAGACGATCGGGCTGCTGATGACGGGCGGCCATGCGCCCGAGGATGCCGCCGCGTCGGCCGCCGAGGCCGCGCCCGCATGATCCTCCGGCTCGAGCCGCGGCTGTCGACGCCGCGCTGGCTGTCGCCCGCCGCGACGATCCTGTCGGTGGTCGTCGCGCTGGTCATCAGCGCCGGGATCCTCGCGCTCGTCGGCGGCGATCCGATCCGCGCCTACGGCCACATCTTCTCGGCAGCCTTCGGGAGCGTCGGCGTCATCTCGGACACGCTCGTCAAGGCGACGCCGCTGATCCTCACCGGCCTCGCGTGCTCGGTCGCGTTCCGGATGCGCCTGTGGAACATCGGTGCCGAGGGGCAGTTGCTGCTCGGCGCGTGGGGTGCGGCGGCGGTCGTGCTGTTCCCGCTGCTGCCGGCCGGGACGCCCGGGTTCGTCCTGATCCCCGCGATGATGCTGGCCGGGGCGCTGGCGGGCGGTGCCTGGGCGTTCATCCCGGCCATCCTGCGAGCCCGCCTCGGCGTGAACGAGATCATCACGACGCTGATGCTCAACTACGTCGCGCTCCAGTGGATCCAGTACTGGGTCTTCGGGCCCTGGAGCGAGGGCGGCTTCCAGCAGACGAAGCAGTTCCCGCGCGAGGCGTGGCTGCCGCGCCTGACCGACTTCGCGTCGGTCGTGCCGGGCTTCGGCGGGCTGACCATCCATCTCGGGTTCGTGTTCGCGGTCGTCGCCGCCGGCCTGGTGTGGCTGCTCCTGGAGCGCAGCCGGCTGGGGTTCGAGATCCGCGTCGCGGGGGACAGCCCACGGGCCGCGCGCTATGCCGGCGTGCGCATGGACCGGACGATCATCGTGGTGTTCGTGCTGTCGGGTGCCCTCGCCGGGCTGGCGGGGATGAGCGAGGTCAGCGGTGTCATCCACCGCCTGCAGGACCAGGTCTCACCCGGCTACGGCTACACCGCGATCATCATCGCGTACCTCGCCCGGTTCGGGCCGTTCCGGGTGATCGTGGCGTCGATCCTGTTCGGGGCGCTGATCCTCGCCGGTCGCGAGATCCAGCCATCGGGCGTCCCGGCGATGATCCAGGGGATCATCCTGTTCTGCCTCATCCTCGCCGACGTCGTCGTCCGCTATCGCGTGCGGATCGAGCGGCCGGTGCGGGTGCCGGCGGGTGACGCCACGGCCGCGGGCTCCGCGTGACGGGCGGCTGATGGATCCGGTCATCATCCTGGCTGCCGGCGTCGCCTCGGGGACGGTCCTCCTGTTCGCGGCGATCGGCGAGATCTTCGCGGAGCGCGCCGGGGTCCTGAACCTCGGGGTCGAGGGCATGATGCTCATCGGCGCGGTGGCCGGGTTCTCGACCGCGGTCTCGACCGGCAACCCCTGGCTGGGGCTGGTCCTGGCGATGCTCGCCGGCGGCCTCATCTCGATGCTCCACGCCGTGGTGACGATCCACCTGCGGGCCGATCAGGTCGTCTCGGGCCTGGCGCTGACCTTCCTCGGGACCGGCCTTGCGCGCGTCCTCGGCGAGGGCCTGTCGTCGGCCGGGTCGATCGCGCTGCTGCCGCGCCTGACCATCCCGGTCCTGGAGGCGATCCCGGTCATCGGGCCGATCTTCTTCCGCGAGCAGTCGGTGCTGGCGTACGTCGGCTACATCCTGGTGCCGGTGGCGTGGGCGTGGATCCATCACACGCGCCCGGGGCTCGACCTGCGGGCGATCGGCGAGAACCCGGCCGCCGCGGACGCCCAGGGCATCAACGTGTTCCGGATCCGCTACGCCTATGTCGTGCTGGGGGGCGTCCTGGCCGGCCTGGCGGGGGCGACGCTGACGCTCGCGATCTCCCCCGGCTGGTTCGGCGACCAGACCGTCGCGGGACGTGGCTGGATCGCGATCGGGCTGGTCATCTTCGCCCAGTGGTCGCCGATCCGTGCCGCGGTCGGCGCCTATCTCTTCGGGGCGATCTTCCGGTTCATCCTCGACATCCAGGGCGTCGACACGCTCCTGGGCTTCGCGAACCCGTTCCTGGCCGGCCGCTCGACGACGTTCTTCCTCGGGATGCTGCCGTACCTGTTCGTGATCCTGGTGGTCGTGCTGGGGTCGCGCGAAGCGCTCCGCAAGCGGGTCGGCGCACCGGCGGCGCTGGGCATCCCCTACGTGCGCGGCGAGCGCGGGGTCTGAGCGGGTCAGTCGTCGCCGCGGTCGTCCATGCCCAGCAGCTCCATCTGGACGTAGCCGCCCATGTCGAACTCCAGCTGGAGCGGCGTCTGGGTCGCGTCCTCGTCGGCGGGGCCGGTGGGCGCGAACTCCACGACCACCCGCTCGTCGCCCTGGACCAGCGCGTAGATCAGCAGCTGGTCGGGCCGCGTCTCGAACTCGAGATGCTCGAACGAGTCGATGTTGAGCGTGATCGAGATGGGCGTGAAGAACGTCGAGATGTCCGGCTCGTCGGACACGATCCGCTCGACCCAGCCGGTGCCGTGCGAGACGAGGTCGCGTCCGCGGAAATAGCGGTAGGTGACCGTCTGCTTGAGGAGCGGTCGGAGGAGATGCGTGATGTCGGTCCGGCTCGTGACCAGGCCGTGGTTCACGAAGAACTTCGCGGGCACGACACTCGACACACGCAGCTCCTGAGCGGATACGGGGCTGGGATCGACCGAGGCCGAATCCTACCGGACGTGATGCGCCGCGGATCGGGCATGCCGGCGCCGATCGGCGATACCGATGGGCAGGAGGCCGAACGGTGTCAGCGGGCACGCTGCGCCCGATCGTCGCGGCGAGATCTACCGGTCACGCTGATCGGCGGCTGAGACCGCCGAGGCTCGCCCGTATCATCGCGGCGTGCTGCTCGCCGTCGACATCGGGAACACGAACGTCACGCTCGGCCTCGTCCGGGCGGGCCAGCTCGTGGCGACCCGTCGCGCGATGACCCACCCCCGCCAGACCGCCGACGAGCTCGAGCACATCCTCGACGGGCTCCTGCGCCTCGACGACATCGGCTTCGCCGACATCTCCGCGATCGTCGCGGCCAGCGTCGTGCCCAGCCTGACCGCCACGCTGGAGCAGGTCGCCCAGCGCCGGGAGCGCCCGATCCTGCTCGCGACCGCGGGCACCATCCCGATCGCGGTGCGCGTCGACCGCCCGAGCGAGGTCGGGGCCGACCGGCTCGTCAATGCCTACGCCGCCGGGCGCTTCCACCACGCGCCCGCCATCGTCGTCGATCTCGGCACGGCGACGACGTTCGACTGCGTCGGCGCCGACGGCGCGTACGTCGGCGGGGCGATCGCCCCGGGGCTCGAGCTGGGCCTCGACGCGCTCGCGACGAGGACCGCCAAGCTGCCGCGGATCGAGCTGCGGACGCCCGACCGCGCCATCGGCCGCGACACCGTCACGTCGATCCAGAGCGGCGCCATCCTCGGCTACCAGGCGCTCGTCACAGGGCTCCTCCGGCGGATCCGCGAGGAGCTGGCCGACGAGACGCGGACCAGTCCGCAACGCGTCATGACGATCCTCACCGGCGGGTTGGCGAACGCCCCCTGGGCCAAGGGTGTGGACGGTGTCGACGCGATCGACCCCGAGCTGACGCTCCGCGGGCTCGCGCTCCTCCACACCGAGGTCACGGCGGGCCGGCCGCTGGACCTCGAGCTCCGATGAGCGACGCCACGCCGACGAGCGCCGCCACGCCGACGAGCCGCCGCCTCGAGGGCCGTCTCATCGCGCTCGGCGTGACCGGCAGCATCGCCGCGTACCGTGCCGTCGAGCTGCTGCGAAGGCTGCGCGATGAAGGCGCCGACGTCGTCGTCCTGATGACGAGCTCCGCGCAGCGCTTCGTGGGCGAGCTGACCTTCGCCGCCCTCAGCAACCACCCGGTCGAGACGGATCCGCTCGCGCTCCTGCCCGACGAGCGGATCGGCCACATCGTCGTCGCCGATGCCGCCGACGCGTTCGTCATCGCTCCCGCGACCGCGCACTGGATGGCGGCCATGGCCACCGGGCTGGCGGGTGATGCCGTGACCGCCGCGGTCCTCGCGACCAGCGCGCCCGTCGTCGTCGCCCCGGCGATGGACGGCGACATGTGGACCCATCCCGCGACGCGCGCCAATGTCGAACGGCTCCCACCGCCTTCGGGTACACGGTCGTCGAGCCGGGCACAGGGCCGCTCGCATCGGGCCAGTCGGGCGTCGGGCGGCTCGCCGAGATCCCGCACATCGTCGATGCGGTGATCGCGGCGACGACGGACCGGCCGATCCGCCAGCCCGATCCGGCGAAGCGCCCGCCCGCGACGCGCGATCCGGCACGCGACGCCGACCTCGAGGGCCGCCACGTCGTCGTCACCGCCGGCGGCACGCGCGAGGCGATCGACCCGGTCCGCTACATCGGCAACCGCAGCACCGGCAAGATGGGCGTCGCGATCGCCGAGGCGGCGCTGGACCGCGGGGCGCAGGTCACGCTCATCGTCGGCCACACCGAGGTCGAGCTCCCCGGGCAGGCGACGGTGATCCGGGCCGAATCGACCGCCCAGATGCGTGCCGCCCTGATGCGGACCGTCAACCTCGAGGACGGCCGGGCCGGGTTCGACGCCCTGATCATGGCGGCCGCCATCGCCGACTTCACCCCGACCCGGTCCGCCGACACCAAGCTCGAGCGCGGCGGACCACTCACGCTCGAGCTCATGCCGACGCCGGATCTCCTGGCCCACGTCGGCAGGCTCGCCCACGGCATCGATGCCGACGGCGAACCCACCCGCCGGCCCCTCGAACCCCGCCCCGTCCTCGTCGGGTTCGCCGCCGAGACCGGGAGCCTCGACCGCGCCGCGGACAAGCTCAGGCGGAAGCGGGTCGACCTCCTCGTGGCCAACGACGTGGCGGAGGCCGGATCCGGCTTCGGGACCGACACCAACCGGGTCGAGATCCTCGACGCCGACGGCGGCCGCGAATCCCTGCCCCTGCTCAGCAAGCGCGAGGTGGCCGACCGGATCCTCGACCGGGTCGCAACATGGTTGGACGCCCGCGACGCGGCGGCGCACACTCCGGGCATGCATGCGGAGCCCGCGTCATGAGCGCCCCGAACCCGTCCGTCGCCCGCCTCACCGTCAACGACATCCGCAAGCTGCACACCGACGGCACGCGGATCGCGATGGTCACCGCGTACGACTACCCGACGGCCAAGCTCGTCGACGAGGCCGGCATCCCGCTCGTGCTGGTGGGCGATTCGCTGGGCCGCGTGATGCTCGGCTACGAGAACGAGATCCCGGTCTCGATGGCCGACATGCTCCACCACACCAAGGCCGTGACCCGCGGCGCGAAGCACGCGCTCGTCATCGGCGACATGCCGTTCCTGTCGTACTCCACGCCCGAGGACGCGCTCCACAACGCCGGTCGCTTCCTCGCCGAGGCCGGTGCCCAGGCCGTCAAGGTCGAAGGGGGCGTGCGCAGCGCGCGGATCATCGAGACGCTGGTGAAGGCGGGCATCCCGGTCCAGGGCCACATCGGCTGGACCCCGCAGGCCTCGAACGCCGCGGGCAAGGTGCGGGTCCTCGGCAAGAGCCGCGAACAGGCCCGGACGCTCCTCGCCGATGCGCTCGCCGTCCAGGAAGCCGGCGCCTTCTCGATCGTCCTGGAGCTCGTGCCGGAACAGCTGGCCGCGGCGATCACGGAGCGCCTCGCGATCCCGACGATCGGCATCGGCGCCGGCGCGGGCTGCAGCGGCCAGGTCCAGGTCCTCACGGATCTCCTGGGCTGGGACAGCTGGCATCCCCGTCACGCGCGCCCGTACGCGAACCTGCGCGAGACCATCCTCGGCGCCGTCGGGGCGTACAAGGCGGACGTCGAGGCGGGCACGTTCCCCGGCCCGGCGGAGACCGTGCGCATGGACGACGCGGTGCTCGACGAGGTGCTCGGCCGCTCGTCGCTCGACCTGCCGGGCGGGACCGACCCAGCGCCTGCCGGGATCCCGCTCGATCGCGACCTCTAGCCCGCCCGGGACGCCCACCCGCTCGATGCAGGTCGTCCGGACCCGCGCCGAGCTGCGCGCCGCGCTCGCCTCACTCCCCCGGCCCATCGGCCTGGTGCCCACGATGGGCTGGCTGCACGCCGGCCACACGTCGCTCATCGAGCGAGCGCGAACGGAGAGCCAGACCGTCGTCGCCACGATCTTCGTGAACCCGAAGCAGTTCGGCGAGTCGAGCGACTTCGAGCAGTACCCGCGCAACGAGGCGCGCGACGTCGCGTTGCTCGAGGCGGCGGGCGTCGACCTGCTGTTCGCACCGCCCGTCGAGGAGGTCTACCCGCCCGGGTTCGACACGACCGTCCATGTCGGCGCCATCGCCCTGCCGCTCGAGGGTGCGGCGCGCCCCGGCCATTTCGACGGTGTCGCGACGGTCGTCGCGATCCTGTTCGCGCTGGTCGGCGCGGAGCGGGCGTACTTCGGCCTGAAGGACTACCAGCAGGTGAAGGTCATCGAGCGGATGGCGCTCGACCTCGCGCTGCCGACGACGGTGGTGGCGCTGCCGACCGTCCGCGAGGCTGACGGCCTCGCGCTGTCGTCACGCAACGCCCGCCTGACCGCGGACGCACGGGCCGCGGCGCCGGCGCTCCGGAGGGCGCTGCTGGCGGCCCGCGATGCGTGGGCGGGCGGCACGCGCACGGCGAACGAGCTCCGCGACGTCATGTGGGAGACGATCTCGGCGGAGCGGCTCGCGGCGATCGACTACGTCTCGGTCGCGGACGCGGAGACCCTCGCCGAGCTCGAGGTCGTCGACCGGCCGGCGATCCTGTCGCTGGCGGTCCGCTTCGAGGGCGTCCGGCTCATCGACAACGAGCGGCTCGGCTGATCCCGGGGCCTCGCGGGAACCGGCGAGTCGCGAGGGGTGTATCACAGCATCCGCACCCGATGAGGTCCCCGATGCGCACCGTCGTCCGACTCGCCGCCGCCCTCGTGCTCGCCCTGGGCATCGTCACGCCCGTTCTCGCCAAGGAGGGCGTCGAGGCCCGGCTCGATCAGGCCATCCCGCTCAACGGCGATCCCGGGACGCCCATCGTCGTCGGCTTCACGCTCGCCTCGATGACCGGCGACGACGCGACCGGCGCGCCGGTCTACCTGCGCGTCCATCCGGTCGGGGGCGATCCGGTCGAGGTGCCCGCCACGGACGACGGCACCGGCCACTACACCGCGACCTTCACCATGCCCGAGCACGGCGTCGCGGCCGTCGAGATCGGGATGCGCGGCGAGTCGTGCGAGAACGGCGCCTGCACCCGGTCCGACTTCATGTTCCAGGTCGCGGGTCCCGAGCATGGCGGGGTGTTCGTGCCCGTCGAACGTGCCGCCCCCGGCGAACCCGGGCAAGGTGACGCCGACGCAGGCACCGGCGCCCGTGCCTGCCGAGGCGACGACCACGACCTCGACGCCGCCGGTGCTGCCGCTGCTCGCCCTGGGTCTGCTGATCGTGGCCGGCGGCGCGGCGCTGGCGTTCTCGAGTCGGCGCACGACGCACGCCGCCTGAACCTGACGGATCCTGTCGCGTGCCCGCCTACCATGGCGGGCATGACGACGCTCACCGCGCACACCGGCACCCTCGACGTCCCGGGTGGCCGCCTCGCCTTCGACATCGCCGGCGACGGGCCGCCGCTCCTGCTCGTGCATGCCGGGGTCAGCGACCGACGGATGTGGGACGACGTCTGGGACGAGCTCGCCCGCAGCCATACGGTCATCCGCCACGACACGCGCGGCTTCGGCGACACCGTCATCACCGACCCGAGCGTGGCGTACTCCAACCGGGCGGACATCGTCGCGCTGCTGGACCACCTGGACATCGCGAAGGCGGCGTTGTGCGGCGTATCGCGAGCCGGGTCGATCGTCATCGACACCGCGCTGGAGTTCCCGGACCGCGTCTCGGCGCTCATCCCCGTCGCGGCCGGCCTCGGCGGCTTCGAGGTCGAGCCCACGCCCCAGGAGATCGAGGTCTTCACCGAGCAGGAACGCCTCGAGGAGGCGAAGGACTGGGACGCCGTCATCGAGGGCGAGCTCCGGATCTGGATCGACGGCATCGGCCAGCCCGCCGATCGCGTCCCGGAGATCCGGCGACGGGTCGAGCCGCATGCTGCGCCGCATCTACGGGGAGCGGCTGGGTGACGGCGATGTCGACGTCATCGCGCTCGAACCGCGGGCTGTCGGCCGGATCGCCGGACTGCGGATCCCGGCGCTCGTCATCGTCGGCGATCTCGACACCCCCGAGACGATCTCGTCGTGTCGCCACATCGCGCTCACGATCCCGGGCGCGCGGCTGGTGGTCCTGTCGGGCGTCGCCCATCTCCCGCCGATGGAGCGCCCCGCGGAGTTCACGGAGCTGCTCACGACGTTCCTCGCCGAAGCCGGAGCCTGACCGGCCACGCTCAGGCCGGGACCGCCACCTCGAGGAACCGGTCGAGGTCGAGCGACTGCTCGACCAGCGACTTGATGAGCGCGATCTTCCCGGTGTCGGCGCCGTGGGTCTTCACCAGGAGGTCGTGGATCTCCGACGCGACGGCGTAGGTGTCCTCCTGGACGAGCGTCGCGAACAGGTCCGCCTGCCGGATCGCCGCGATGACCGACGGGCGGGGACGGTAGCCGCCGGTCAGCACGAGACCCACCGCGGCGCCCTCGTGGCCGTCGACGGCCGCGGTGCGCTCGTTCGTCGCGGCCGCCGCGACCGATGCGATCCGTTCCGCCTCGGCGGCGCTCGCGTGGGGCAGGCGCTTCGCGAGGTGGGCGGTCGTCACCGTGAGGATCACGTCCTCGCGATCGCCCGGCGCGATGACCAGCGTGCCCGGGCCGACGCGCTCCAGCATGTGGCGGGGCTCCATCGCGCCGATCGCCACGCCATCGATGACCCGGTCCAGGTCGGGCCCGTGGTGGAGCACCTCGCCGTGCACGCCGTCGAGGATCATCCCGAGCGTCGGGTTCGACAGGATCGGCCGGTACGGCAGCACGCCCAGCAAGGGGATGCCGTGGTTCGCGAGACCCCGCTCGAGGATGTGCTCGATCCCCGGCTGCGCATCGAGCTCCACCTTGTTCACGATCGCGCCCGCGACCGGCACCCCGGCATCGCGGAACAGCGCCGCGTTGAGCACGATCTCGTCGATCGGCCGGCCGACGCCGCCCTCCGACACGATCACCGCGGGCGCGCCCAGGAGTCGCGCGACTCCCGCATTCGACAGCCCGATGACGGCGCCCACGCCCGCGTGCCCCGTTCCCTCGATGAGGAGGACGTCGTGGCCCGCGAAGGTCGCGTGCGCGTCGCAGATGCGCTTGCCGAGGTCCTCCACGACCTCGCCCGCGATGTACGCCTTGGTGAACCCGCGCGGGATGTGGACGGGACTCATCACGGCATATGGCTCGGGGAGGCCGAAGACGTCGCGCATGAGGACCGCGTCCTCGTCCGCCGGCACGCCGCCATCGATGACCGTCCGCTGTCCGACGGGCTTCATGAACCCGGTGCGCAGGCCGCGTGACATGAAGCCGTGCAGGAGCCCCAGCGCGGCCGTGGTCTTGCCGCGGTTCTGCCCGGTCGCAGCCAGATAGAGGTGGCGCACGGAACGCCGCGGTCGGCTAGCTGCGGGGACCCGTCTTGCGCTCGACGAGGTTCACCGCGTCGCGCAGCCGCGTCAGCGATTCGGCGTCGACCGAGTCGGGCTCGAGGTACGGGCCGAGGCGCTCGAGGATGTCGATGACGAGCCCGGCATACACGCTCGCGTCCGCGACGAAGAACTGCGGCTCGTTGTTGTAGCGGACGAGCGTGAGGCGGCCCTGGAGCACGCGCCGCTCCTCGACGTGGGCGACCTGGGTCGAGAAGTTGTGGCCCTGGATCCCGTCGGGGTTGTTGAGGAAGTTCAGCGCGTTGTCGATGGCCAGCCCGAACCGCGCCCGCCATGCGACCAGCCGCTCGTGCACCTCCGCCGGGATGCGGACCTCCGCGACCTCCTCGAACACCTCCGGGGCGACGGTGAGCAGACCGACGAGGGTGGTCCCGGCGCGCGCGCCGAGCATCACCTGCAGGCTGCGCTCGAGGGTGAACACCTCGGAGTCGAACCGCGGGCTCGTGATGACGTCCGTCAGGAGGTCCTCGACGTTGTCGAGGCTGCCGGGATCGGCCAACGCGTTCGAGAGGTGGAGGACCTCCTCCTTGAAGAGGAACTTCTCCTCGTGGTCGAGTTCGGGCATGGGGCCGATGGTACAGCCCGCTCCGGCACGTCCGACCCTCAAGCGCCGGCCGGATCCGCGAGGATCGCCCGGACCAGCTCCTCGCGCAGCCACGCTGCGTAGCGCTTCACCGACCAGCGGCGCATCGTGACCATCAGCCGGAACAGCTCGTCGGACGTCAGCCCCCAGGCGATGTCGGTGGCGCGCGGCACGTCCAGACCGGCGCGCAGCGCGCCGGCCGGCAGCGCCGAGACCATCCGGAGGATGAGCCCCCGTCGCGCCTCCTGACGGCGAAGCCACTCGTCGCCGATCTCCGGATCCCCGACGCCCGCCCGAAGCACCGTCACGACCGCCAGGTGCCGCGCCCAGAAGTCGGTCGCGGTCTCCGCCAGCGCCATGACCATCGCGCGCGGGTCGCCGCCCAGCTCCTGTGCACGGCGGGCCGCCCGCGCAGGGGCGCCTTCCGCGTCGACGCGCTCGATCAGCCCGTCGATGAGCGCCCGCTTCGTCCCGAAGCTGGAGTAGATGGTCTCGGGTGCCACGCCCGCGCGGGCGGCGATGACCGAGACGGAGGTCGCCGCGTAGCCCTGCTCCGCGAACAGCTCGAGGGCGGCGTCGAGGATCCGTGCACGCGTGGCTTCCGCCTGGGCGCGACGAAGCGGCGAATGATAGGTGCGTTTCGCGACGGATGACGTATTCACACGGGCCATTCCGATACTCTATCGTAGTTTTGGATGCAGTAACACAGTAGTTGTTACTCACACACTATCACAGAAAGGCGGTCGCCATGACCACCACCAGCACCACCACCATCCGTCGCTCTCGTCGCGTCGAAGGCCTGCTCCCGGAGCGGGCCGTCCTGGGCATGACGCTCATCGGCATCGCGGCGATCGTCGCCGCCGGGGCGCTCGTCCCGAACCTCGATCGCTGGACGCTGCTCGGCGTGAGTGCGCTGACGCTGACGGCGTTCGCGCTCAGCCGCGAGTACGGCTTCGCCATCGCCGCCGGGATCACCGGAGGCCTCGGCACCGCCATCGCGCTCGTCACCAGCGGGTCGATCGCCCCGGCGATGACCGCCGCCGCCGTGTTCCTGCCGGTCGCGGCGGGGTTCGCGGCGGTGTGGGTCCTGGGTCTCGTGGCCCGGCCCCGCGAGACGCATCCCTGGCCGCTGTTCCCGGCCACGATCCTCGGCAGCCTCGGTGCCTCGATCGCCCTCGAGATGCCCGGTCTCATCGATTGGGTCGGAGCCGGCCTCGCGGTCGCCTTCGCCCTCGCCGGCATCGGCATGCTCGTCCGCCGGCCCCGATGACCGACCGACAGCCTCCCTCCCTCCTTCCCTCCCGAAAGGACCGGACCATGCGTGACCTTCGCTCCCTCGCCCGCCCGATGCTTGCCGGAGGTGTCGTGCTGATCCTCGTCGCCGCCTGCTCCGGCAGCGGTACGGCGACGAGTCCCAGCGCAGCACCCGCCGCCACCCCCTCGCCCATCGCGACCTTCGCGCCCAGCCCGACCCCCGCGTCGTCCGCACCCGCCGACTCGCCGAGCCCGGACGCGACCGACGACGCCAGCCCGACGCCGGCACCCGTCAGCGTCGACCTCGCCACGACAGGCGGCGGCCCCACCCACATCGACGTGATCGACTGGACCGGGACCCTCTCGGGCGCGACATCCGGCGAGCCCGGCGATGGAGCCTCCATCGAGCCCGGCACGCTCCACGTGCGGAACGAGTTCGACACGAGCCTGCGGATCACGTGGTCCGCCGCTCCGTGTGCGACCGCTGACCGCCTCTACCTGGAACCGGGCCTCGCGCGCATCACGCTCCTGTCGCCGCCGTGCGATGGCGACGCGATCGCGCTGGACCGGGTCCTGATCCTCTCCTTCAGCCAGCCCGTCGACGCCGACGCGATCGAGGCGGTGGTCCAGACCTCGGTCGACACGATGGGTTGAACCGGTCCCTCCAGGGACGTCGAGCGCGCGAGGACCCCGGTCAGGAGGCCGGGTCCTCGTTCGTGCGTACGGTGCGCTCCGTCGCACGGCCGTCACGCGCGCGCCACCCGTCGCGAGGGCGAGCGCGACCTCGGCGGTCGCAGGCTCGGGTCCCACCAGTCGGAGGACACCACGATGGATCAGGACCGGACGGTTCGCACGGGCGACCCGGAACGCCTCGAGGACCTGCCCGAGCACGAGGATGACAGCGACGTCGCCGCGACCGGCAGCGGGATCCTGTCCCGGGGAGACACCGCGATCGATCGCGGCACCGGAACGACCTACGGCACCGCCCAGGGGCGTCGCGAGGACGACGGCGAAGCGCTGCCGGATCGCGATGAGACGACCGAGGAGCTGGCGGCGTACGACCGCGGCACCTCAGGGTCCATCCCGCGCGGGCAGTCGGGCGGTGGGTTGCCCGAGGCCGCGTTCGTCACCGACGAGCCGGAGCGCGACCCCGAGCGATGACCGCCGGCGGGCAGCCGAGCACCTCGCAGACACAAGAACGACCCCGGTCCGGTGACCGGGGTCGTTCGCGATCGGATGACGCGAAGGGCTACGGGTAGAGGCCGCGCATCGCGGTGGCCTCGGCGACGCGCTGGACCGCGAGCAGATAGGCGCCCATCCGGTTGTTCACGTCGTTCTTGTGGGCCAGCGCGAGCGTCTCGTCGAACGCGCGGACCATGATCTCCTTGAGCTTGGCGTTCACGACCTGCTCGGACCAGTGGTCGCGATTGAGGTCCTGCACCCACTCGAAGTAGCTGACGGTCACGCCACCGGCGTTGCACAGGATGTCGGGGATCAGGAAGACGCCGTTCTCCCAGAGGATCTCGTCGGCCTCGGGCGTGGTCGGCCCGTTCGCGGCCTCGGCGACGATCTTCGCCCGGACGCGACCGGCATTCCGACCCGTGATCTGGTTCTCGAGGGCCGCCGGGATGAGGACGTCGCACTCGGTCTCGAGGACCTGGGCGTTCGAGATCTCCTCGCTGCCCGGGAAGCCCACGACCGTGCCGTGCTCCTTCTTCCAGGCGATGACCCGGTCGATGTCCAGCCCGTTCATGTTGCGGATGCCACCCGCCGAATCCGACACGGCGACGACGGTCGAGCCCTCCTGGGTCATGAGCTTCGCCGCGATCGACCCGGCATTGCCGAAGCCCTGGACCGCGACGCGCGCGCTGCGGAGGTCCATGCCCAGGTGCTTCGCCGCCTCGACCACCGTGTAGACGCAGCCGCGCGCCGTCGCCTCGTTCCGCCCCTCCGACCCGCCGAGCGAGATGGGCTTGCCGGTGACGACGCCCGGGACGGTGTGCCCCACGTGCATCGAGTAGGTGTCCATCATCCAGGCCATCACCTGGGCGTTGGTGTTCACGTCGGGGGCGGGGATATCGCGCTCGGGTCCGATGAGGACCTCGATCTCCGTGGTGAACCGGCGGGTCAGCGCCTCGAGCTCCTTCATCGAGAGCTTCTTGGGGTCGATGACGACGCCGCCCTTGCCACCCCCGTACGGGATGCCCACGACGGCGCACTTCCAGGTCATCCACATCGCGAGGGCCTTGACCTCGTCGAGGGACACGTCCTGGTGATAGCGGATGCCGCCCTTGGCGGGGCCGCGGCCCAGGTTGTGCTGGACGCGGTAGCCGGTGAGGACGGCGACGGATCCGTCGTCCATCTTCACCGGGAAGTGCACGGTCAGCTCGCGGCGGGGCTCGCGCAGCACCCGGCGCAGGCCGGGGTCGAGATCGAGGCGGTCGGCGGCCAGATCGAACTGCCGCTGGGCGACGTGCCACGGGTTGATCGTCGCCGCTGCGGGCTCGGTCGTCATTCGGGATGACCTCCGGGGCGACGACGGCCATCCGGCGTCGCCGTTCGGGCCATCGCGCGGACGGCCCACGAAGCACGGCGCCGACCCCAAGACAGGCGGGGCACAGCAGGCCGTGCGGCTGGTGTTCGTGCCTACGAGTATAGCGACGGGACGGTTCCAGCCATGGGACGTTCGTCACCTTGTCGCAACCTTGATGGCACCGAACCGCTACCCGCAACGGCGGCGTCACATCGCTCGCGCCGATGGCGCCTAGGACGTGTAGAGCGCGACCCCGCCGACGCAGCCCGGCCCCAGGTGCGGCCCGACCGAGGGCCCCACGGTCATCACCAGGACATCCGACTCGTCGAGCTTCGCCGCCGCCTGCACCCGCGCCGCGAAGTCCGTGATGTCCGCCTCGGTCGTGTGGAGGAGCGCGATGCGCTCGAGCGGCTTCTGGGTCAGCAGCTCCGCGGCTCGCTCGCGCGCCTTCGCCCGCGTCCTGACCCGTTCCGCCTGCTCCACGACGCCGTTCTTGATGGTGATGATCGGCTTCACGTTGAGCATCGTGCCGATCGCCGCGCGGGCGCCCGAGATGCGGCCGCCCCGCTTGAGGAACTCCAGGGTGTCGAGACAGAGGTAGACGCCGATGTCCTTCGTCCGGGAGGTCAGGATCCGCGCGATCTCGACTGCCGACACGCCGCGCCTGGCGAGGTCCGCACCCATGAGCGCAAGCAGCCCCACCCCCATCGACGCGGACGTCGAGTCGACGATGTGGATCTCGCGATCGGGCATCAGGGATCTCGCGACCTCGGCCGCCTTGATCGTCCCGGACAGGGTCCCCGCCACATGGACGGAGACGATCGCGTCGGCCCCGTCGTCGAACGCCGCCTGGTAGACCTGCTGGAACTCGCCGGGTGCGGCGGCGGCGGTCGTGGGGAACGGCGCATCGGGCGCCGTCATCCGTCGCCAGAACTCGTCGACCGACAGGTCGACGCCCGCCTTGAACGTCTCCGCACCGAAGTTGACGATGAGCGGGACGACCGCGATGCCCGCGGCGGCCGCCTCCTCATGCGGCAGGTCGGAGGCCGAATCGGTCACGATCGCCACACGGGTCACGAGCTGCTCCTCCCTCGTGCGGCCGCGATCCGCGTGGTCGCTCGCCTCGGCCGCCGCAGGTCCCTGGTGGCCGATGATACGGGCCACCCGAACGCCCCATGCCGCCGGGACGCGCCGAGCCGGTACGCTTCCGAGCGTGAGCCGCGCCGTCCGGGCCGTGATCCTTGGCACCTTCACCCTCCGCCTCGCGACCGGGCTGACGGGCGGGATGCTCGTCTACTACCTGCGGGACCTGGGCGCGGAGCCGATCGTCGTCGGCGTGTTCGCGGCGCTGTTCTACGCCAGCGAGCTCATCGGATCGCCACTGTTCGGCATCCTGTCCGACCGGGTCGGTCACCGACGGATCCTGCTCATCGGGCCCGCGTTCGGGGCGGTCGCGGTGATCATCACCGCCTTCACCAGCGACTTCACCGTCCTCGGCTTCACGCGCATCCTGGAAGGCGGGTCGACCGCGGCGTCCGTGCCGTCGATCCTCGGATTCATCGCGTTCGCCACCGCGGGCAACGAGCTGATGCGGGGCAAGGCCGTCGCACGGTTCGAGGCCGCCACGCTCGCCGGCCTGATGTTCGGCTTCGTCCTCGCCGGTCCGCTGTATGACGGCATCCCGGGCGTGTTCGCGGGGTTCCAGCAGAACGCGTTCTTCCTGAACGCGATCCTGTACGGCGTCTCGTTCCTCATCTACCAGCTGGGGGTCCCGGCCGACGCCGAGCCGGAGCCGGCACAGCGTCGCGCGGCGATGCGGGCGGCCGAGGCGGGCGAGGTCCACGAATCCGGCTTCCGACGCTATCGCCGGATCCTCGTGGGCAGCCACGTGTGGCTCCTGGCCCCGACCTGGATCGCCATCAACGCCACCCTCGGGCTGTTCACGAGCCAGACGCTGTTCCAGCTCGTGCGCGAGCCCTCGCCGAAGTTCGAGAACCAGGTCCTGATGGGCGGCTTCGAGGGCGCGGTGGTCAGCGCCGGCCTGGCCATCGGCGGCCTGCTGTTCTTCCTCGGGATCTTCTACTGGGGCAATCGATTCAGGAGCATGCGCCGGACGACGATCATCTTCTATGGGATCCTGGGCGGGGCGGCGCTCCTGATCGCGGCGGTCGGGATCAACCATTCGACCGGGATGACGACCGCACTGATCGTGGCGCTCGCGGTCGTCGCCGTCGGCGGCCTGTTCGTGCTCGCGGGAGCGACGCCCGCCGCCATCGGCCTGCTGGCGGACGTGACCGAGGCCTATCCCGACGACCGGGGCGCGATCATGGGCCTGTACTCGGTGTTCCTGGGGATCGGCCAGATCATCGGCAGTCTCGTGGGCGCGACCGCCGCCGAGTTCTACGGGCTCGACGGCATCTTCGCCGTCGCGTTCCTCTTCCTCGCCATCGCGCTGGTGCCGCTGGCGCAGCTCCGCCGGTTCGAGCACTTCGTCGCCGGGCCGGGCTCGGCGGCATCCCTGAGCGCCGACTGATGCCCGACCTCCGGGACCGCGGGATCGAGCCGCGCGAGCCCCTCCACACCCCGTCCACGCCGTCGCTGGGGCGACGGGGCGCCGTGGTCGCGCCGCACTACCTCGCGACGGGTGCCGGGCTGAGCATCCTGGCCGCGGGCGGCCATGCGGTCGATGCCGCGATCGCGACCAACGCGGCCCTCGCGGTCGTCGCGCCCAACGGCTGCGGCATCGGCGGCGACGCGTTCTGGCTCGTGTGGGACGAAGCCGCCGGAGCGCAGTCGGGGCTGAACGGCACCGGCCGCGCACCGTCGCGGGCCAGCGCGCAGGCGGTGCGTGCTGCGGGCCTGACGCGTCTGCCGCTCCGCGGTCCGCTGGGGGTGTCGGTGCCGGGGGCCGTACGCTCGTGGGGCGACGCCCATCGCCGGTGGGGTCGCCTGCCACTCAGCCGCGTGCTCGCGCCGGCGATCGAGCTGGCGACGGACGGCTTCCCGGCCTGGGATGCGCTTCGCCGCGCGGTGGAGGTCACCGCCGCCAGCCTCGGCGACGAACCGTGGGCCGCCGGCTTCCACGAGATCTGGCGCCCGCACGGTCGACCGTGGGCGCCGGGCGAGGTCATCCGACTGCCGGCACTGGCGCGGACGCTCGAACGCATCGCCGCGGAGGGTCCCGACACCTTCTACGACGGCGATCTCGGCGCACGCCAGGCGGCATTCCTCGCCGGTTCGGGTGCGCCGTTCACGCCCGGCTGCTTCACCGACCATCGCTCCGACTGGACCACCCCGATCGCGACCACGTATCGCGGGACCCGCGTGACCACGCACCCGCCGAACAGCTGCGGTGTCGTCGCCCTGGAGCTGCTGAATCTGCTCGAGACCTTCGAGCCGCCGGTGCCCGACGCCTGGGGTGCCAACGGCTGGGCCGACCCGCGGTGGATCCACCTGGGCATCGAGGCGACCAAGCTCGCCCTGGCCGACCGGGATGCCCATGTCACCGACGCCGACGTGCGCGACGTTCCCACCGATCGGCTCCTCGACAAGGCCTACGCACGCTCGCTCGCGAGCCGGATCCGCCTGGACCGGGCGGATCCCGTCCCGGACCCGGTGCGGACGCTCGTCGGCGGGACGATCTACCTCGCCACGGTCGACGCGGACGGGAACGCCGTCAGCCTCATCCAGTCGAATGCCGCCGGGTTCGGCTCGGGCGTCGTCGACCCGGACACCGGGATCCACTACCAGAACCGGGGCTCCAGCTTCTCGCTCGATGAGGGCCACCCGAACGAGCTGGCCCCGGGGAAGCGCACCACCCACTCACTGCTGCCGGGCATGCTCTTCCGCGACGGCGAGCGCTCCCCATGGATCGTGGTGGGCTCGATGGGCGGCGACATCCAGCCGCAGATCCACGCGCAGTTCGTGTCCGCGGTGGTCGACGGCGGCGCCGACGTCGCGAGCGCCGTGGGCGCCCCCCGCTGGCTCGTCGAGCCCGACGGCCACCTCGCGCCGCCGACGTTCGTCGCGGTCGAGTCGCGGATCGCGCCCGTCGTCATCGATGCCCTGGGCGCCCATGGCCACGATGTCCACGTGACGGGTGCCTTCGACGCCGCCTTCGGCCACGAGCACGCGATCGAGCTCGTCCGAGGCGGCCCCGCGCGTCCCGAGGGCGCCCTCGCAGCCGCCACGGACCCCAGGAGCGCCGGCCTCCCCGCCGTCCGCTGAGCGCTCGGGAGGGATCGCGCGGCGCCGGTTCGCTCGCAGCGATCGCAGGGCCCGTCGTGGGTATCGCTCGCAGCGGCCGTCGCGGGGTATCGCTCGCACCGGTCGCAGCACGCGGTAGCGGTGCGACCGATAGTTGCCGGGCAGCAGGCGGTGAAGGGTGCCAGATCCGGGACGCGGATCATCCACCCACGCACGGATCGTGCCGCGCACACCCGCGACGGGCGCCGATCCGAAGGCTTGGCCGCGTCATAGCCCAGGATCTAGCGGTCACACCGGTACGACGCCGCCGTTCGCGTCCAGCAGTGCGTCACCGGCGTGTGGGAAAACAGCCGCTGACGTCGGGACTCGCGATGGGCCTTCGCCCTTCGGGCGTCAGGGCGGCGCTGGCAAGGCGCCGCAGGAGGACCGGAGCGAGCGGCCTCGGACGGCCGTGAGCGAGGACCGGACGCGGCAACGCGGTCAGCGTCGTTCTGACGTCCGACCGTCGACCGAACCGCCCTTCGGGCGTCAGGGCGGCGCTGGCAAGGCGCCGCAGGAGGACCGGAGCGAGCGGCCTCGGACGGCCGTGAGCGAGGACCGGACGCGGCAACGCGGTCAGCGTCGTTCTGACGCCCGACCGTCGACCTTGATAAGGTTCGATCGCCGGTGGCAGGCTGCGCTCACACGATCTTGCCACCGGTCTCGCATGCCAAGCCCAGGAGGCGAGCGGTGACCTCGAACGTCGGCCAGAACTACCCGTACACGAGCGAGACCGAAGCGGCCCGCGCCGCCGCGATCGCGTCGCTCGTCGCCGCGAAGGATGACCTGGCCGGCAAGCTCGCCGCCGAGACCACGCCCCTCGACGAGAACGAGCGCTGGTGGGTCTGGAAGTGCCCGACCAAGGGCTGCCCCGGCCTCCTTCACGCGGCGGGCTACGCGTTCGAGAAGCACGCCCTGTACGTCGTCTGCGACGGCACCTGCGGGAAGACCTTCCTGCGCTGACCGCCCGGGCATGACGACGGCGGTCCCATCGCCGCAGGCCGGCGACGCCGACCAGACTCGAGCTGCGCGCCGCCCGGCGGCGGCTCCTGCTCGACGCGCTCGGGATCATGGCCTCCGCGGCCGGGTTCGGCTTCGTCTACGGGCTGTCCGCTCGAGAAGCCGGCTTCTCCGTCATCGAGGCGCAGGCGATGAGCCTGTTCGCGTTCGCGGGCGCCGCGCAGTTCGCGGCCGTCGGGTACGTCCGCGAGGGCCTCCCGTGGCTCGGCATCATCGTCCTCACGTTCTTCCTGAACGCGCGGCACCTGCTGTACGCGGCCGCCCTCGCACCCCTGATCCGCGCCCGACCCACCGCCGAGCGTGCGGTCGCCGCCCACCTCCTCACCGACGAGTCCTTCGCACTCGCGACGACCCACTTCAGCCGCGTCAAGCGGCTCGACATGTGGGGCTACTGGCTGGGCGCCATCGCCGTGACGTTCATCCCGTGGAACCTCGCCACGCTCGCGGGCTCCGTGCTCGGTGGCCGCGTGGCCGACCCGGCGACGTTCGGCCTGGACATCGTCTTCCCGGTCGCGATGCTGGGCCTGGCGGTCGGGCTGATCACGGGACGGCGGGAGCTGATCGCCGCGTTCGCGGGCGGCATCCTCGGCGTCGCGATCTCGTGGGCCATCGGGCCGCAGATCGGCATCGTCGCGGGTGGCCTCCTCGGCCCCCTCATCGCGATGGCCGCGCCGATCACCGAGCCGCCGGACGCTGACGAGCCGCTGGTCCAGCCCCACCTCGAGCAGCTGGAGCCCGGCCCGTGAGCGTCGAGCTCGTCCCCCTCGCGCTTCTGATGTTCGCCGTGACCTACCCGTCGCGGGCGATCCCGCTGCTGACGCCCGGCCTCGAGCGGCTGCCGCCGCGGGCGCTCCAGTACCTGCGGCTCGTCGGGCCTGCCGTGCTCGTGTCGATCGGCCTGGTCAACACGCTCGTGGTCACCGCCGATGACGGCACACGGAGCATCCACATCGGCATCGAGACCCTCGCGGTCGCGCTCGGCGTGCTCGTCGTGGTGTGGCGCCGGAACCTGTTCCTGGGCATCCTCACAGCGGTCGTGCTGGTCGCCCTCGCGCGCGCGACCGGCGTCGCCGCGATGCCCTGAGGGACGTCACCACTCGGCGAACGAACCGTCCTCGTGGCGCCACACGGGGTTGCGCCAGCGGTGCCCCTTCGCGGCGGCGTGCTCGACACGCTCGACGTCCACCTCGATGCCCAGCCCCGGTCCCTCGGGCGGCACCAGGTGGCCCTCGACCACGCGGAACACGTCGGGATCGACGAGGTAATCGGTCAGCGACAGCCCCTCGTCGTAGTGGATCCCGAGCCCCGTCTCCTGGATGAGCATGTTCGGGATCGCGAGGTCCAGCTGGAGGCAGGCGGCCAGCGCCACGGGACCCAGGGGGCAATGCAGGGCGACGCTCGCGCCATAGAGCTCCGCCAGCGCGGCGATCCGACGCACCTCGGAGATCCCGCCCGCGTGCTGGGGATCGGGCTGGACGATGGCCACGCCGGCATCCAGCAGCGGCTTGACGTCCCAGCGCGAGTACGCCCGCTCCCCCGTCGCGATGGGGATCGTGGTCGACGCGACGACCCGCGCGAGCGCCTCGACCTGCTCCGGCAGCACCGGCTCCTCGACGAACATCGGCCGTGACGGCTCGAGCAGCGGCAGCAGGCGACGCGCCATCGCCGGCGACACGCGTCCATGGAAGTCGATCGCCACGTCGCGGTCCGGGCCGATGGCCTCGCGCACCGCCACGACCCGCTCGACGATCGCGTCGGTCACCGCGGGCGTCGCGACGAACGGCAGCTCCGGTGAGCCGTTCATCTTGACCGCATCGAAGCCACGCTCGATCGCCGCGGCCGCCGACGCAGCCACCTCCGACGGGCGGTCGCCGCCGATCCAGCCGTACGCGCGAACGCGGTCCCGGACCGGCCCGCCGAGCAGCCGGTGGATCGGCCGCCCCATCGCCTTGCCCGCGATGTCCCAGAGTGCCGTGTCGATGCCCGCGACCGCGCTCGAGAGCACCGGGCCGCCGCGATAGAAGCCGCCCTTCGTGAGGATCTGCCACAGGTCCTCGATGGGCGACGGGTCGCGCCCGACGAGGTAGTCGGCGAGCTCGGCGATGGCCGTCGCGACGGTCGCCGCACGGCCCTCGACGACCGGTTCACCCCAGCCGTCGATGCCCTCGTCCGTCTCGATCCGCAGGAAGCACCAGCGCGGCGGCACGAGGTACGTCCGAAGGGCGGTGATCCTCACGGCGTGGGCCGCGACCGGACGGCGTCGGCCTCCACCTCGACACGCAGCGACGGCGTCATCAGGCCGGCCACGAGCACCAGCGTCGCCGCCGGGCGGACATGCCGGAAGAGGTCGCCATGCACGGCCGTGACCGCCGCGATGTCCGCGCGATCGACGAGATACATCCGCGTCCGGACGACGTCGCTGAGCTCGAACCCGGCTTCGGTCAGCGCGCCCTCGACGATGGCCCACGCCGCCAGCGCCTGGGCGCCCGCGTCATCGGGATGACGCGACTCGCCGTCCGGCCCGGCGTCGGTCGTGCCGGCGACCCAGCACGCATCGCCGACGACGAGCGCCCGCGAGTAGCCGGCCGATGCCTCCCACGGACCCCCGCTGGAGACGTGGCGGCGTGTCATCGGACCTGCGACCGGGACCGTCAGGCGGCCGCCGGACCGGCGCCGGCGCCGGCCGTCGCACCCGCCCGACCGCCCGCGAGCCGCTCCCGCCGCCAGGCCGCGATCTCGGGATCCCGTCCGATCGACGCGAGGAGTCCGGCGAGCAGCGTGGTCCGCGGCACGATCGAGGAGACCTCCAGGTACTCGCCGGGCGAGTGGTCGAGCCCGCCGATGGGCCCCAGCCCGTCGATCGTCGGCACCCCGATGCCGGCCGTCGTGTTCCCATCGGACGCGCCGCCCGTCGCCGTGTCCTGCAGCTCGAACCCGAGCCGCGACGCCAGCTCCACGGCGTGGTCCACGAGCCGCCCGGATCGTTCCAGCTTCTCCATCGGCCACCAGCGATGGGTCACGGCGAGCTCCACCGTCACGTCCGGCACGCTCGTGCGCGCCAGCACCTCGTGCAGGGAAGCTTCCGCGCCGACCAGGCCCTCGCGGGTCACCGCCCGGACGTCGACCTCGAGCTCGCAGCGTTCGGCGACGACGTTGGGGCGCGTCCCGCCCCGGATCACCCCCACGTTGAACGTGACACCCGGCGATCGGCCGTTGAGCGCGTGGAGCTCGCCGACGATCCGGGCGGCCTCGAGGATCGCGCTGCGGCCCTTCTCCGGCTCGACGCCCGCATGGGCCGCCCGCCCGTGGATCGTCACGGTCAGCGACATGATCCCCTTGCGCGACGAGACGATGTCGCCGTTCGCACGCGCGCACTCGAGCACCAGCGCGACGTCGGCCGACGGCGCCAGCGACAGGATGTGCGGCGTCGACGTCGGCGAGCCGATCTCCTCGTCCGGATTCGCGACGTAGATCAGCCGTCCCAGCGGCAGCCCGCCGAATGCTGAGCGAAGGGCCGCGATCGCGTACATCCCGCTGAGCAGGCCACCCTTCATGTCGGTCACGCCAGGCCCACGGGCGATGCCGATGTCGTCGACGGAGAACGGCCGCTCAGCCGCGGTCCCCGCGTCGAACACCGTGTCCATGTGACCGATGCACAGGACCGTGGGGCCATCAGGCTCGGCACCCTCGAACGTGCCGATGACCGTATCCCCGAAGGTGTCGTGGGGCCGCACCTCGACCGCCGCGCCGAGCTCGGCGAAGCGCGCCGCGACCCACCGCCCGACGACGTCCACGCCGGCCTTGGTGTAGCTCCCGCAGTCGATGTCCACGAGCGTCTCGAGGTCGGTGAGGAACGCCGGCAGCGCGCGGCTCGACGCGTCCCGGAGCGCCTCGAGCTGCGGGGTCGTGATCGGGAGATCCATCGCGCGCCAGTCTATCGACTCTATCGGCGGGAACCGGCGCTCGCGTAGACTCGCCGGACCGTGCGGCTCGTCGAGATCCGACTCCTGGAAGGCCCCAACGTCTACCGGCTCGAGCCGGTCGTCAAGGTCGAGGTCGCGATCGGGCGGCGTCGCACGTGGTACGGCCAGCGGGTCCCGCCGCGGCACCTCCTCGTCCGGCTCGGGGCCGCGGTCCCGGCCCGGCTGTGGCCCGACGATGTCGCCGCCGTCGTCGCCTGGACCAAGCGACTCCGCGCCGAGCACGGCGAGGAGGCCGGACCCGTGGCGGTCCACCGGTCCAGCGACCCGGGCCACTGGATCATCGAGTGGCCGTGGCGGGGCGCGGAGCGGGCTCGACTCATCGCGGAAGCGGCGCTCGCCCTCACCGAGCGCGACGTCACGCCTCGCAAGCGCGTCCAGCTCACCGGCGCGCAGCAGCGCCAGCTCGAGCGCTGGACGGCGCGCATCGACGAGGCCGGCACGACGCCGCCGGCCTGGCTCCGCGACGCCGACCGCAAGGTCCCGGTGGTCTCGATCACCGGCACGAACGGCAAGAGCACCGTCACCCGGCTGATCACCCACATCTTCATGTGTGCCGCCTGGCACGTCGGGACGACGACGTCCGATGGCGTCCTGGTCGATGAACGGATGGTCGAGCCCGGCGACTGGACCGGTCCCGGGGGTGCCGCGCAGATCCTGGGACGCAGCGACATCGGTCTCGCGGTCCTCGAGACCGCGCGCGGCGGGATCGTGCTGCGCGGCGTGGGCTACGAGTCGAACGACGTCGGCGTGCTCACCAACGTGTCCTCGGACCACCTCGACCTCCAGGGCATCCACACGCTGCCCGAGCTCGCCGAGGTCAAGGCGACCGTGTGCCGCATGACCAAGACCGGCGGCTGGGTCGTCCTCAACGGCGACGACCCGTTCGTGTGGGCGGTCTCGCGCACGGTCCGTGCGCACGTGGCCGCGTTCTCGCTCAAGGGCCCGCGCGGCACGCCGGCCAAGCGGGCGCTCGCGAACGGCGGCCGCGCCTACGTCGTCGAGCACGGCGAGCTCATCGAGCTCGAGGGCGACCGGAAGCGAACGATCGTGCCGGTGGCCGAGGTCCCGATCACGATCGCCGGTCTCGCGACCCACAACGTGGCCAACGCGCTCGCCGCCGCCGGCGCGGCCCGGGGTCTGGGCGCGACCCTCGCCCAGGTGGGCGATGGCCTGCGCGACTTCAAGCCCAGCTCCGAGCGGTCACCGGGTCGGCTGAACCTGTTCAAGCTCGGGAGCCGCGTGGTCATCGTGGACTTCGCGCACAACGAGGCCGGCATCGCGGCCATCCTCGACGTCGCCGAGGGCATCGCCGGCGGCGCGGCCGGCCGGGCCGCCAAGATCACCGCGATCATCGGGACCGCGGGCGACCGCCCCGACGACACGCTGCGGGGCATCGGGCGCATCGCCGGTCAACGCGCCCAGCGCGTGGCGATCAAGGAGACCCCCAAGTACCTGCGCGGCAGGACTCGTGAGTCGATCGTCGGGGAGCTCCTGGCCGGCGTACGGGCATCGGGCCGCTCCACCACCGACATCCCCGTGTACCCCAGCGAGACCGAGGCACTCCGCAGCGAGCTCACCGGCACCGGCGCGTCGGCCGCGGGCGGGGGCAAGCCCGACGCGCCGCGGGTCATCGTCCTGATGTGCCACGAGGAGCGCGAGGAGGTCTTCAAGCTCCTGTCGTCCCTGGGTGCCCGCCCGGTCGACGTCAGCAGTGAGCTGACGGAGCTCGTGCCACGCCTCCAGAAGCAGGGCCGCACCTAGCGAGCGGGCCAGCGGGCCGGGTCAGGGGATCGCGCCGCCGGCGAGTCGGATGGAGCAGCCCGTATCGAGCGAGGCCAGCCGGAACGAGAGCGAGTCGCCCGGCCGCACGATGAAGTCCATCCCACATGAGCCGCGCTCGCCACCCTGATCGATCCGTGGCGGCGCCTGGCCGACCATCGTGGTCCACGCGTCGATATGCCAGATCCCGGCGACGAGCTGCGCGGTGCCGACGGGCTCCTCATCCGCCGGGTGACCGGACCGCGCGGTGGGTCCGAAGCCGCGGGCGGCCGGACCGTCGATGCCCTGGAGCGTGACCGCCGAGCTGGGCGTGGTCGTGGGATCGGGGCGTTCCGGGGACAGCGGGGAGAGGCGGGCGAAATACGTGCAGCGGGTGCCGAACTCGCAGCCGATGACGACCCGGCCCGCCATGATGACGCCCACCGGAGGCTCGGGCGCGGCCGAGAACGACGGAGCGGCCGTCGCGGGGACACCGCTGCCCTGGATCACGCGGAGCTGGGGTCGACCCGGAGCGGGGGCGGCGACGCACGCCGATGACGCGATCGCCGCGACGATCGCCAACGCCAAGAAGCGGACACCTCCCAACGGCCGCATCGGTCGCCTGACGCTCGACCTCCGAACCCGGTTCCCATCCGTGGGCGGGCCTATCTTGCTCCTCCGCCCGCCGCTCCGCCAGCCCGCATCAGCCTTCGGGCGCCTCGAGCTCACCCGGGTCCGCGAACGCCTGGCCGCCCGCGGCGCCGCTGAGCGTCATCGCCTGGCGGTAGACGCCCACGGCGTCATCGACGCACATCACGACGACATCCCCCGGCGAGGCGCGCCGCAGCGCCAGCTTCACGGCCGAGGGCTCGTCGAGGACCTTCTCGGCGCGCAGCGTGCGGGCGCGACCCTCGCCACGCACCGCCTTGATCCCGTCGAGGACGTTGGCCGCGCTCTCGCCCGGCTTCCGCCCGCGAAGATTGCGGTCCTCGCGCACGATGATCTCGTCGAACGCCGTCGCGGCGAGGGCGCCGTACTCGCGCTGATCGTCGTCGCGGCGATCGCCCGGGATGCCGATGACGCCGATCGCCCGCCCGCTTCGGATGGGGATGCCCTTGCCCGCCCCGAGGACACCGGCCTTGGTCGGGGCGTCGAGCATCAGGCGGTTCACGAAGTCCGCCAGCTGGCGCATGCCGTCGACGTTGTGGCAGTAGTCGATGACCAGGCGCGTGCCGGCGACCTCGATGAGGTTGAGGCGACCCGGTGCCTGGAAGAAGCTGGTGGTGAACGTCCGGAGCCCCTGGCGGATGTCGTGGATGTGCGCCCCGGCGGCCCACGCGGCAGCGGCCGCGGCGAGCGCGTTCGCCACGTTCATCCGTGCCCGGCCGCCGAACGTGGCCGGGATGAGGTGCGTGTACAGGACGGGCATCTTGCGCGGCCCATGCCGGAGGACGACGAGCTCGCCCTGGGGCGTGTCCTCGAGCATGAACGCGGCGCCGCCGCGACCGGCGTGGCCGTCGATGCGGTCGAAGCCGTCCTCGCCCTTCTGCTTGGCGAGCGAGAACAGGACGACGCGACCCGCGCAGTGGCGGCCCATCCGATAGACGTGCGGGTCGTCGGCGTTGAGGACCGCGGTCCCGCTGCGGGGGACGGCCTCGACCAGGACCCCCTTCACGTTGGCGAGCTGACCGAGGGTGTCGATGCCGCCCAGCCCGAGGTGGTCGCCGGTGACGTTCGTGACGACGGCCACGTCGTTGCGGTCGTAGCCCAGGCCCTCGCGCAGGATGCCGCCGCGGGCGACCTCGAACACGGCGGTGTCGACGGTCGGGTTCTGGAGCACCATCTGCGCCGACTTCGGGCCCGACATGTCGCCCTTCTTCATCAGCCGGCCATCGATGACGATGCCGTCGGTGCTGGTCATCCCCACCCGCTTGCCCTTGAGCTTCAGGATGTGGGCGATCATCCGGACGGTCGTCGTCTTCCCGTTGGTGCCGGTCACGGCGATGATCGGGATGCGGGCCGGGGCGCCGGGCGGGAACAGCAGGTCGATGACGGGGCGGGCGACGTACTGCGGCTCGCCCTCGGTCGGATGGGTGTGCATCCGGAAGCCGGGTGCGGCGTTGACCTCGACGATGCCGCCGCCGGTCTCGCGCACGGGGACGGTGATGTCGGGGCAGATGAAGTCGATGCCCGCGATGTCGAGGCCGACGATGCGCGCAGCCGTCTCCGCGATCTCGACGTTGTCGGGATGGGCCTCCATCGTCCGGTCGATGCTCGTCCCGCCGGTGGACATGTTGCCGGTCAGCGCGAGCTTCACGCGCCGGCCCTCGGGCGGGACGTCGTCGAGGCCGAAGCCCTGTGCCTTGACCAGCTCGATCGCCGCGTCGTCGAGCTTGATCTTGGTGAGCACCTTCTCGTGGCCGATGCCGCGGCGCGGGTCGGCGTTGGTGAGGTCGACCAGCTGACGGATCGTGCTCACGCCATCGCCGGTGACGCCGGCCGGGACGCGCTCGGCGACGGCGGCGAGCGTGCCGCCGATGATCAGGCAGCGGTAGTCGTTGCCGGTGATGTAGCTCTCGACGACGACGTCGCGACTGCGGCTCTGGCGGAGGGCCTCCGGGAACGCGGCCCGGACGTCGGCCTCGTCCTTGAGGTCGAGGGCGACACCCCGGCCGTGATTGCCGTCGAGCGGCTTCACGACACACGGGAAGCCGAGGCGCTTCGCCGCGGCGACGGCGTCGTCCTCGGTCTCGACGACCTCGCTGCGGGGGACCGGCAGGCCGGCCGAATCGAGGAGCCGGTTGGTCAGCTTCTTGTCGCTCGCGATGTCGACGCCGATGGCGCTCGTGACCGACGTCATGGTCGCCCGGATCCGCTGCTGGTGGACCCCCTGCCCCAGCTGCACGAGGCTGAACCGGTCGAGCCGGATGGTCGGGATGTCGCGACTGGCCGCCTCGTCGATGAGGGCCTGCGTCGATGGCCCGAAGGCGAGGCGCTCCGCGAGGCGGATGAGGCGCTCGAGCTCGGCCAGGAGATCGAAGGCGTGCTGCTCGTCGTTGGGCGCCACGAGGTGGTTGACCAGCCCGACGGCCATCTTGCCGGCCTCGATGCCGACCTGCTCCTCGCGGTACTCGTAGATGACGTTGTACCGGCCGTATTCGCCGGTGCCGCGTGTCTTGCCGTGGCGCACGTCGGTGCCGGCTAGGTTCTGGAACTCGAGGGCGATGTGCTCCGCGACGTGACCGACCCACGTCCCTTCGCGCAGCCGCGTGATGAAACCGCCGCGGCGACCCAGGCTGCACGCGTGGTCCTCGAGGCTGGGCAGCATGTTGACGAGGGCCTCGACGAAGCCCGGGATGGTGTTGCTGGGGAACTCTTCGAGGACGCCGAGGTCGACGACCATCCGGACCACGGGCTCCCGGGCCCAGTAGTTGGGGCCGCGAAGGATCCGCGTGTCGATGATGCGCAGGCTGGGTTCCGGGCGACGGCCGCCCGGCCGGTCGGCCGCTCGGCGCGCACCCGGCCCGGTCGCGGTCACGGACTGCCCGGTCGCGCCATTCGTGGCGCCGGACCCGTCGATGGGCGTCTTCCGGCGCCGGGATGCGGGTGCCGCCTCGGCCACTGGTCCCTCCTCGCGTGTCGGTGCGGGGAGTGTACGACCCGTACCCGCCTCAGCGACAGGTTCCGACGGCATCGCAGATCGGCGTGCGACCGATCGGCCTCGTGGTGGTGGTCCACGAAGAGGCCGCCTTGCCGTCGAACCCGTTCGAAGCCCCTGTTCGACGCCATCGGACCGACGTCGCTTCAGATCTTCAGCGCGGTCGTCGATGGCATCGGAATGTCGTCGAGCGCGGCGAGGACGCGGGCGACGAGCGTCGGCCAGGGGCGGGCGTCGACGGTCGGGAGGCCGCGCGCCGCCGCTTCATCGCGAAGCCAGGCGCCGAACCGGCGGCTCACCTCGGCGCGCTTCGCCTGCGGGCCGGCGTCAGGCTCGCGGGCCAGGAGGTTGGCGACGATCGCTTCGTCGTGGGCCTCGTCGATGAAGACCGCTCGGACGCGGTCGTCATCGGCCCGGACGAGATCGGGCGAGAGGTAGTCGCCCTCCAGGATCACCGGAGCGACCGACGCCAGGTGGTCGTCGATCACGGCGTTGATGCCCGGCGTGAGCACGCGGACGACCTCGATCGTGTGGTCGACGATCCGCTCGGCCGGCCAGTCGAACGCGCCCGGCTCCGTCCAGAATCGGTGGAGGATCGGCTGCTGCTCGGGGGTCGACAGCGTCATGAGCGCCGTGACGATGTCGTCGATCGGCGTGACCGGGACAGCGAACCGACGCGCGAGCTCGTTCGCGACGGTCGACTTGCCGGTGCCCGAGGCGCCGCCGATCAACAGGACGTCCCACGACCGGTCGCGCGACGTGTGCAGTCCCTCGCCAGCCGTCAGGGCGTCCATCGCGGGCGAGTGTCCGACGTGACGGACCCGGCAGCAACGCCATCGCTCATGCCCGCGTTCGCCGTGCGGGTCACGTCGACGGGGCGGCACCGTGGGGCGACGTGACCAGCGAGGCGGCCGCGGGTTCGAGCAGCAGGACGGCTACGGGACGGACCGCGCGCCCCAGGGTCAGCTGGAGGCGGCGCCGCCCTGGATGGCGTGGAGCGCCGGGACGGCGATGCGCTCGCGGCGGTGGAGATCGAAGCGGTAGCCGGCGGGGAGCGCATGGAGGACGACGTTCGAGATCATCAGCGGGCGGTGGCCGCGGATCTCCCAGGCGTCCGTCTCGGAGCGGGCGCCGTCGACGACCGTGATCGAGCCCCGGCCGATGACCTCCATCACGCCATCCGGGCCGCACACGCCGGCGGTGTCCTCGTCGACCCCCAGGCCGAGCAGCGACGGGTTCTGGGCGATCAATGAGAGCAGCCGGCCGAGCCGATTGCGCTGCTGGAAGTGCTGGTCGACGATGACGCCCGGGAGCAAGCCGAGGCCCGCCGCGATCTGCGCCATCCGGACCTTGGGCGTCGCGCCCGACGCGCCGAACGCGATCATGTGCGAGCTCATCGCGCTCGCGCCCGCGGACGTGCCGGCGACCACGGCGCCGTGCCGGAACCGGTCGGTGATGACATCCGCCAGCCGCGTCCCGCCGATGGTCGACGACAGCCGCAGCTGGTTGCCACCGGTGAGGAACACGCCCGTGGCGTCGCGGATCGCGTGCGCCACCGCCTCGTCGTTCGCCTGTGGCCGGGTCACCGCGTGGATCGGCCGGACGGTGCTCGCGCCGAGCTCGGTGAACAGCTGCTTGTAGCGCTCGCCCGCCTCGAGGCCCAGCGACGAGGCGGTCGAGATGACCGCGATGCACGCATCGCGCCCGCCGGCGAGCGTCACGAACCGGCCCAGGATCACGCGATCCCGAACCTTGTCCTCCGCCCCTCCGATGATCATCACGGTGCCGTCGGCCATAGACCCGGGGAGTATACGGGCCGGTCCCGGACCAGACTGTCGGGTCCCGGGCCGTGCGAGAATCGTCGTCGGAGATGACCGAGCCGCCCGAACCGCCCGCGCCCCCCGCGTCGCCATCGTTGACGCCGGTCCCAGGCACGGCGCGGGGCCGCGGCCGGATCGTCGTGGATCTCGCCGCCGAGCTCGTCCCGCGCCCGACGCGCCGTCGCGCGGGTGTCGTACGCCGCGCGCTGCGTCGGGAGCTCACGCGTCTGCGCGACCCGCGCCGGATCCTCGCGATGGCGCTGCTCATCGTGATCTTCGCGCTCGCCGCGGCGGGCATGGCGGCTCGCGGCGAGGCCGCGGGGGCCGATGCGCGCGCGTACTGGGCCGGCGTCCGGATCTGGCTCGAGGGTGGTGACCCGTACCACCCGGTCGGTCCGTTCCTGCCCTACGTCTACGCCCCGTGGATGCTGCCGCTGTTCGCGCCGTGGGCGCTCCTGCCGTGGGAGGTCGCCTGGTTCGTGTGGCGCGGCGCGACGATCCTCCTCCTGCTGTGGTCGATCCGTTGGGCGTACACGCTGCGCCCGCTGCCGACGGCGATCCTGCTCGTCCTGCTCGCCTTTCCCATCGCCGCGAACCTGGACACCGGGAACATCAACCTGCTGCTCGCGCTCGGGGTGTTCGGCGCCGCGTTCGTGGGGCCGCGCCTGGGCGGGTTCCTGTGGGCGCTGGCGACGTGGATGAAGTGGGTGCCGGCGGTGCTGTGGCTGGTGCTCCTGCCGCGGACGCGGACGTGGGGCCTGGGCTGGCTGGCGATCGCCGCGCTCCTGTCGCTCGCCACGCTGCCCCTGACGATCGTGCAGCTGGAAGCGCTGTTCGGGTTCGGGCCACGGCCGGTCCGGCTCGATTACCTCGTGTTCATCTGGGCGGCCGTGCCGTGGTGGTGGACCCGGCGCGACCCGTTCGCGTTCCTGCGGCGGTCGTGGTGGCGGACGCGGATGGTCGCGGTCGGCCGGCACGTCCGCGACTGGCGCGGCCGGTTCGCCGACGGACCCTGCGGACGCGCGGGCGACGGCGCGGCGGGTGATGGGCGCGCGCGTGCGCGCGTTCCTGGGCCTCAGCGCCGGCAGCTAGGCGGGCGCGACCGCAGGCGCCGGGACGACCTCCTCGTCGTCGCGTCGCCGCTCCTGGACAGGCCCGAGCAGCAAGGCGCCGATCCCGTAGGACACCGCGCCGAAGAGCATCGCCGCGCGCGGGCCGGTCTCGAGCGGCAACCGGTCCATGATCAGCCCGCCGCCGATGGCGATCGCGAGCACCCCGGCCGAGGCAGTGGCGACGTTGCTGATGCCCATGTACCGCCCGGACGACGCCTTCGGGATGATGTCGGTCATCAGCGCCCAGTCGACGGCGAGGAACGATCCGGTGCCGATCCCCATCAGCGCAGCACCGACGAAGGCGACCGGGACCGTCGGGGCAACCGCCGCCGTGAGCAGCCCCGCTGCGCCGATGGCGGTCGCGACATAGATGACCCGCTTTCGCCCGAAGCGATCCGACGCGCGCCCCGCGGGGATCACGGCGAGCGCGGTGGCCACGGCGACGACCACCGACACGACGAGGAACGCATCACCCGCGGCCGTCTGGCCCAGGCCGTGGCTCCGGCTGAGGTACAGGAGCCCGAGGTGCACCAGCACCGAGCCACCCATCAGCACGAACAGCCGCGAGCCCACGAGGAAGACGAAGCTGCGCTCACGGAGGACGTCGGTGCCCCATGCGTCGGCGGCGATGGTCAGCCAGGAGCGCCCCTTCCGCGGCTTCGCGGCGCGTCCCTCGTCGACGCCGATGACCACCGCCAGCATCGTCACGAGCTCGATCACGCCGAGCATGACCGTGCCCACCTCGAATCGCCCGGTCCGCACCGCCAGTGACCCGACGATGAAGCCGGTGGCATTCCCGAGCACGCTGAACAAGCCCACCAGGCCGCTCGCGATGCCGACCTGCGCCGCGGGCACGAGATCGGGCACATAGCCCTGGAACGGACCTTGCGCGAAGTTCGAGCTGAACTGCAGGAGCGCGATGAACACCGCGACGGCAACGAGGTCGTTCGACGTGGCGATCGCGACCAGGAACACGACGTCGAGCACCGAGCCGATGAAGATGTAGGGCTTGCGGCGGCCCCATCGGCTGATCGTGTAGTCGCTGATCGAGCCGATCGTGGGCTGGATGATCGCCGCGATCACGGCGCCCGCGATGGTCAGCCGGAACAGCGTCCCGCCGACCTCCGACTTCGGGACCCACCCGGTGAACTCGAGCCGACCGGTGAGGATCACCCCGAGGCCGGCGAAGATCGACGACAGCCCGAGCCAGTACAGCGACACGCGGATGAGCTGGCGGATGGGCAGCGGACGGGTCGGCCGTCCATCGCCGGGAGGGCGTCTCGAGGCTCATGCGGCGGCTCCGGCGGGCACGGGTCGGGCGGGTGGTCGGCTGGTGCGCGCAGGCTCGGCGACCGGACGAAGCAGCAGCGCCGCGATGGCATACAGGCCGATCGCGATGAGGAACGCCGCGCGCGTGCCGGTCGCATCGCCCATGAAGCGGCTGCCGACGTCGAGCACGAGGCCCCCGATCGCCGCGGCGAACAGCGGCGCCGAGCCGGTGGCGACGTTGCTCAGGCCCATGTACCGGCCGGCCGACGCGCGCGGGATGATGTCGGTCATCAGCGCCCAGTCGACGGCGAGGAACATCCCGTTCGCCGCGCCGAACAGCCCGGCGCCTGCGACAGCGACGGGCACCGTCGGCGCGAGGGCCGTGATGCCGACGCCGATCGCGCCCAGCGCACACGCGGCATAGATGACCGGCTTCCGGCCGATCCGGTCGGCGATGCGGGCCGCGGGGATCACCGCGATGAGGTTGCCGACGGCGACCGCGCCGAGCAGCGCGATGTTGACCGTCGCGGCGCCCGCCTGATCGAGCAGGAAGACGTTCCTCAGGAACGCGACGGCATAGGCGAACAGGATGCCGCCCGCGACGAGGAACGCCAGCCGCGATGCGACGAGCCAGACATAGGAACGCTCCTGGAGGATGTCGGCCGACCAGGTCTCGCGCGCGATGGCGGTCCAGGAGCGGCCTTCGCGCGGCTTCGGCGGCAGCCCCGGGCCGACGCGCAGGACGACGCTGGCCATCGTCACCAGCTCGACGATCGCGACCGCGACCAGGGCCAGCGGGAGGTTGCCGAGATACGCGGCGAGGTTGGCCAGGGCGAAGCCGACGAGATTGCCGGTGATCTGCATCATCCCGACCATGCCGCTGGCGAGTCCGACCTGTGGTGGCGCGACGAGGTCCGGGACGTAGCCCTGGAACGGGCCGCGGGCGATGTTCGTGGAGAACCCGAGCAGGATCACGAACGCCGCGATCGCGACGAGCGTGTTCGAGTAGGCGATGCCCAGCAGGAACACGACGTCGAGCAGCGAGCCCACGACGATGAACGGCTTGCGCCGGCCCCAGCGCGTGACGGCGTAGTCGCTGATGGAGCCGACGGTCGGCTGCACGGCGATGGCGACGGCGGTGGCGCCGATGGTCACCAAGGTCGTGGCAAGGCCGAGGCCGACGTCGCCACGAAGATCCGAGTAGGCGAGGCGGAAGCTGATGAACAGGCCGACCGCCGCATCGATCGCGGTCAGGCCCAGCCAGTACGCGGAGATGCGCAGGAGATGCGTCAGTGGCAGGAGCGCGGTGGGTCGACCGTCGACCTCGACGGCCTCGTCCGCGCCGGCCCCAGCCGGGCTCTCGATCGCCATGTCGGGCCCCTCTCGCCCTCGGTCACCCCCCGGCGTTGCTGCCACGACGCGCGACCGCGCGGAGCGTGACGCCGACGCGTGAGGCTAGCGCAGCGGCGTCATGTGGCGACGCGCAGTCGAGGCTCCGCGCGGGTGGCGGCGGGCTGGGCACGGCCGGCGTCGTCGAGGGTCACGGTGCGGCCTTCGCGAACGAGGTGACGGTCCGTGGCGCCCGGCGCGCAGAACCGGAACAACGACCGGTCGAGGGAATAGAGGCCCGTCGCGGCGACGCCGATGCGCCCGAGGCGGAACGTGAACACCGGGTTCTCGGCGTTGCCCGCGTAGTGGTGGACGGCGCCGTCGCGCGTCAGCAGCCCGAGGTTGGCCTGGCCACCGAATCGCCGATGGAGCGCCAGCAGCTGCGCGGCCGGCGGCTCGTCCTCGGTCCAGGCGTCCTCCAGCCAGCGCTGCCCGACCTCGGTGTCGGCGCGGCCGTGGATGCGCCCTTCGGCGCGATACCGGGCGCGGAGCGATCGGTGGTCGCGCAGATCCCCGTTGTGGCTGAACACGAACCGGCCGGCGGGATCGGCGAACGGCTGGGTGTCGGCCAGCTGGAGGGTCGAGAGCTTCGACGGTCGCCGGTAGTGGACGAGCACCGCCGTGGTCTCGACGGCGCCGACGGCCTCGCGACCGGGGTCGTCGCGGAAGGCCCGGATGTCGCGATAGGTCTCGAGCCGGCCATCGGGCGTCAGCCACCCGGCGCCCCAGCCGAAGCCGGCCAGCCCGTAGCGCTCGAGTCGCTCGCCGAACGCCCACAGCTCATCGAGGCGGAACGGATCCGCGGCCCGCGCGACGAAGTGCTCGCACATCGGGGGCGATGGTAGACCGTGGCGAGCGATGAGCCGTTCGTCAGCGGCTGGACCAGCGCCCCCGATCGCCCGCCCGTCGCGCCTCGCGCCTCGCGCCTCGCGGACTCAATCCGCGCGGCCGACCTCCCGCTCGAACTCGGGGAAGTAGCGCGTGATGTCCGACAGGTCGAATGACCGGAGGATCATCGACGGCGCCTCGCGCTCCAGCAGGAACCGGAACGAGCGGCGCACGAGCTCGTCGGGCTCGGACTCGTCGGGCGCCAGGCGCCGGAGGTCGGGTCGCGAGACGCGCACGCTGTGGCGGCTCACGACGACGCCGGCTTCGGCCAGCTCGACGTCGCAGCGCCACGCATCGCTGCCGGCGGGCTCGCAGCGGACGTCGATGTCGCTCACGCCGGATCCGGCTGGCAGTGCGGACACCACGACGTGATCCGCGGCAGCTCGCCGCCCTGCTGCTGCGTCCGGATGAGCGTCCCGCACCGGCGACACGGCCGGCCGGCGCGCCCGTAGACGTACAGCGGCCCGCCCGCCGATCGGTCGCCGCTCGTCGTCACGCGCTCCGGTCCACGCTCCGGGTGAGCGACGTTCTGCTGCAGCACACGGCGGCTGGTGTCGACGAGCCGCCGAAGGGTCGCGTCGTCGACCGACCGGACCGGGACGAACGGCGACACCCGCTCCAGGAACAGCACCTCCGACTTGTACACGTTGCCCACGCCCGCCATGGCGCGCTGATCGACGAGCGCCTCGGCGATCGAGAGGTTGGCGCGGGATGGGTCCCGGAGGCGGCGGAGCGCCTCGTCCGCGTCGAAATCGTCGGCCAGGAGGTCGGGTCCGAGCTTCGAGAGTGACGGGTGAAGCCCCTCGGCGCGCTGCTCGAACAGCTCGACCACCGGAGCATCGAAGCAGACCGCGACGCTGCCCGGGACTTCGATGACCAGGCGGGCGCGAGCGGGTGCGCGCTTCCAGCGCTCCCCCGGGCGGTACCGGTGCCACGAGCCGTGCATCCGCAGGTGCGTGCGGACCTCGAGCCCGTTGTCGAAGCGGATGAGCAGGTTCTTGCCGAGCGCCTCGACCTCGGTGATCGTCGCGCCCACGAGGCGGTCGACCTTGGGCCCGGGTGCCCGGGCGGAGGCGGCGGTCACCGAGCGACCGACGAGGTGCGGGCGCAGCCCGGCCGCCGAGCGGTAGAGCGTGTCGCCCTCGGGCATGGGTCAGCCGCGGCCCATGCGGATGACCCGGGCGTCGGGCGAGCCGCCCCCGGATCTGGCCCGCCGGAGCGACGGGTCGACGGGTCCGGCCGGGAACGGTCCGTTCGCCGCTCGACGGTCCAGCGCCGGCGATCGCAGGACCAGGCCGCGATAGCCGGGCACGAAGCCGGCGTCGAGCAAGCCCTGCTTGTGGGCTGACGCGCCGGCCGGCTCGCCGTCGATCTTCGCGAGCACCAGCTCCCGGACCCGTCCGTCCGCGACGAGCGCGGTGAGGCCCCGGAATCCGGCGGCACGAACCTCCGGGTCGTCGGCAGCGGGGAACAGCTGGATCGAGCCGCCGCCGCGGTCGACATACAGGACCGCCGCGCCATCGACCATGACGACGTAGGCGCCCGCGGCGCGCTGGAAGACCCGCCGGTCGTCGGCGTCGCGCCGCGGCCATGGCAGCGACGCGCCATACGGATTGGCCGGATCGGCGGCCGCGAGCAGGTGCACGGCAGCCTCGGTCAGCGGCTCGGGCTCGCGCAGGGCGCGCAGGCGATCGATGGCCCCGGGCAGCGCGAACTGGGCGCCGCCCAGGCCATCGACCACGTAGCCGCGCCGGATCCGGCCCTGCTCCTCCATCGCGCGGAGGACCGGGTAGACCGCGCTGAAGCCGCCGTCGACGCCCTCCGCGTTGACGGCTTCGCGGACCAGGACGCCGTACCGCTCGAGGAGCGCGAGCGCCGTGGCGTGCCGCCGCTCGGTCTCCGCGGCAAGACCCGGCGGCGGCCCTCGTCGTGCCGGCCGGCGCCTCCGCGCCATCGCTGCCCCAGCCGGGATCGACGAGCGACCAGCGCCCGGCAGCCTCGGGCGGGCCGAGGCTCGTGAGCCGGCCCGGTCGCGGGCGGCGGTCACGCGACGTCCGCTTCCAGCGCAGTGCGCGCAGCGGGGCGAAGGTGTCGTTGGTGACCTCGCCGGCCCACACGAGGTCCCACAGCGCATCGAGCACTTCCCGATCCGTCCGACCGCCGGCGGCGGTGAACAGCTCCCGGTAGAAGCTCGCCCCGCGACGGCGGAGGTGCTCCCGGAGGCGCTCGTGACGTTCCGTATCGGGTCGGTCGGTGCCGTCGGGGAGGCCCACGCGGCCGAAGGGTCTCGCGACCCGGCCGGACGAGCACGATCCGCCCGTCGTCGCGTCCCAGGCTCCCGCGCCCGACCCACGCGACCTCGCCCATCGCGCCCAGCTCGTCGAGGAGCCGCGGCTGATAGCCCGGGATCCGGGCCGGCAGGATGTCGCGCTCGAGGACGCTGGCGGGGATGGGCAGGCCCGCCAGCTGGTCGACGACCTCCGCGAGGCGCTCCAGCGCGGCGGCTCCGCGGAGGGCGGGTGGCGGCGGTTCGTTGACCGGGGCGATGCCGTGCCACGACGGCAGGAACCGGGCGAGGGCGACCGGGTCGACCGGCTCGACCTCGCGCCGCAGCTTCGCCAGGGACCGCCGGCGAAGGAGGCGAAGGACGTCCGGATCGCACCATTCGCGTTCGGCGCCGCCGGGCCGGAACTCGCCGCGGAGCAGCGTCCCGCCGCGGACCAGGCGATCGAGGGCGTCCTCGACGACGCCCGGTGGCAGCCCCCAGCGACGAGCCGGTTCGGCGCCCAGGAACGGTCCGTGCGTCCGCGCCCAGCGCGCGAGCAGCCCGTCGAGCGCGTTCACCGCGGGAGCGAGGAAGGCCTGCGGGACGCCGACCGGCGTCGCGACACCGACGCCGTCGCGATAGCGCGCCACGTCCTCCACGGCGATCCAGCGGTCCACGCCGGCGATCCGGACCTCCACCACGCGTCGCGCCGCCTTCAGCTCCCGGAGCCAGGGCTCGGCGGTGGTCGAACCGCCCTCGGTCCTCGCCGCGAGCTCGTCGGTCGAGAGGTCGCCGAGCCGGCGCAGCAGGTCGTGGACCTGGTCGAGCGTGGTCGCCCGACGGTCGTCGGCGAGCGCCTGGAGGTTGAGCTCCAGGTCGGCGAGGGCATCCGCGTCGAGGAGCTCGCGCAGCTCCTCCTGGCCCAGCAGCTCGCGCAGCAGGTCGCGGTCCAGCGTGAGCGCCTGTGCCCGTCGCTCGGCGAGCGGCGCATCGCCGTCGTACATGTAGGCGGCGACGTAGTCGAACAGCAGCGAGCTCGCGAAGGGCGAGGCCGTCGCGGTCTCGACCGAGTGGACGGCGATCTCGCGGCGCTGGACGCCGGTCAGGATGTCGCGCAGCGCCGGGAGGTCGAAGGCGTCCGAGAGGACCTCGCGGTACGTCTCGACGAGGATCGGGAAGCTGCCATAGCGGCTGGCCACGGCGAGCAGGTCCGCGGAGCGCTGCCGCTGCTGCCACAGCGGGGTGCGGGTGCCGGGTCGTCGGCGCGGCAGCAGCAGCGCACGGGCCGCGTTCTCGCGGAAGCGTGAGGCGAACAGCGACGACTGGCCGACGCGCCCGACGACGAGGTCCTCGAGCTCATCGGGGTCGGGGAACAGCAGGTCCTCGACGCCGTCGAGCGTCCCCTCCCCTTCGGGCAGCCGGATCGCGATGCCGTCGTCGGACCAGATGGTCTGGACCTCGAGCCCGAGCTTGTCCGCGATGCGTGCCTCCAGCGCGAGGGTCCACGGGGCGTGGACGCGGCCGCCGAACGGCGTGAGCAGGCACAGCCGCCAGTCGCCGAGCTCGTCGCGGAAGCGCTCCACGACCACACGCTGGTCGGTGGGCAGCGTGCCGGTCGCCTCGCGTTCGTCCTCGAGGTAGGTGACGAGGTTGCCTGCGGCGAGCTCGTCGAGATCGTTGCGCTCGCGGAGCCGTGCGAGCGCCTTCGTCCGACCGCGCGGGCCGCGAGCGAGGTCCTCCTCGAGCTCACGGGTGAACGCGCCGAGCGCCCGTCCCAGCTCGATCGGCCGGCCGACCGCATCGCCGTGCCAGAACGGCAGCTTGCCGGGCTCGCCGGGCGCGGGCTGGACGGTGACCCGGTTGGGCGCGATCTCGGTGATCCGCCAGCTGCTCGCGCCGAGGACGATGGTCTCGCCGACCCGGCTCTCGTAGACCATCTCCTCGTCGAGCTCGCCGACCCGGCGGCCGGGCGTGCCGGCTTCGCCCTCGAGCATCACCGGGAACAGCCCGCGATCGGGGATGGTGCCGCCGCTGGTGACGGCGACCACGCGGGCATCCCGCCGGCCCTCCACGGTGTCGGTCATCCGGTCCCACACGACCCGCGGCTTGAGCTCCGCGAATTCGTCGGACGGATAGGCGCCCGAGAGCATGCCCAGGACGCCTTCGAGGGTCTCGCGGCTGAGGTGCTCGAACGGGGCGGCTCGTGTCGCGAGGGCGTGCAGCTCGTCGACGGTGTGCGCGTCCATGACGGTCGTCGCGACGATCTGCTGCGCCAGCACATCGAGCGGGTTCCGCGGGAGGGTCGTCTCCTCGATCGCGCCCGCATGCATCCGCTCGACGACCACCGCGGTCTCGACGAGGTCACCGCGGTACTTCGGGAACAGGATGCCCTTGCTGGGCTCGCCGACCTGGTGACCCGCCCGGCCCGACCCGCTGGAGCCCGCGGGCGACGCTGGTGGGGCTCTCGACCTGGACGACGAGGTCGACGGCGCCCATGTCGATGCCGAGCTCGAGCGAGCTCGTGGCGACGAGGGCCGGGAGCCGGCCGGCCTTGAGCTCCTCCTCGATCTGGAGGCGCTGCTCGCGGGCGATGCTGCCGTGGTGCGCGCGGACCAGCTCCTCGCCGGCGAGCTCGTTGAGGCGTTGCGCGAGCCGCTCCGCGAGGCGGCGGCTGTTGGTGAAGACGATCGTGCTGCGGTGGGCGCGGATCGCGTCGAGGATGCGCGGGTGGATGGCCGGCCAGATGGAGCTGCGGGCCTCGGCCGCGATCGCCGGGCCGCCCGGCTGGTCCTCCGGCGGGAGCACCTCGCCGAGTCGCGCCATGTCCTCGACCGGGACGATGACCTGCAGATCGAGCGCCTTGCGGGTGCCGGCATCGACGATCTCGACCTGCCGGTCGGGACCGATGCCGCCCAGGAAGCGCGGCGATGCGTTCGAGCGGGCGCTGGGTGGCGCTGAGGCCGATGCGCTGCGGTGGGCGCGATCCGTCGCCGTCCTTCGCCGCTCGTCGCCGCAGGTCCTCCAGGCGTTCCAGCGAGAGCGCGAGGTGGGCGCCGCGCTTGGTGCCGGCGACGGCGTGCACCTCGTCGACGATCACGTGCTCCACACCGGTCAGGATCTCCCGGGCCTGGCTGGTCAGGAGCAGGTACAGGCTCTCCGGCGTGGTGACGAGGATGTCGGGCGGGTGGCGCGTGAGGTCGCGGCGGACGTCGGCGGGCGTGTCGCCGGTCCGGATGCCGACCGCGATGTCGGGCGCGGGCTCGCCCAGGCGCTGCGCCGCGAGGCCGATGCCCGCGAGCGGGGCACGCAGGTTGCGCTCGACGTCGTAGGCGAGGGCCTTGAGCGGGCTGATGTACAGGACGCGGACGCTGCCGCGGTCCTGGCGGCTGGGCTTCGGACGGGGGTGGGTGACGAGGCGATCGAGCGTCCACAGGAAGGCGGCGAGGGTCTTGCCGCTGCCGGTGGGCGCGTGGATGAGCGTGTGCTTGCCCGCCGCGATGGCCGCCCAGCCGCCGTGCTGCGCCTCCGTGGGCCGCTCGAACGTGCTCTGGAACCACTCGCGCACGGGCGCGCTGAAGCGGTCGAGCGGATCATCGGTCGAGGGCGGACGCGGGGGCCGGGCAGGCGCGACCATCGGACCGACGAGTATAGGTCCTGAACGGCATTTCGACCAGATGTTCTAGTCGTCGGGCGGGACGGCGCCCGTCGGGATCTGCTGACTGGGACGCAGCACTCGGCCGGCGATGCCCTCGGAAACGAAGAACGGCGGGCCCGGCAAGGGGCCCGCCGTCGGTGCGTGGTGGTGGCGCGGTGCGTCGGTCAGGTCGTGGCGACGCCCGGGCGGCCGACCGGATGGGTCCTGACCTGTGCGTGCCACGGGACGCCCAGCGTCCGGAGCAGCCAGCGGTCGACGCCGTAGTAGCCGGCGACGCGCCAGGCGAGGATCAGGCCGATGGCGAACGTGAACATGACCGGGTTCGTCGACGCCGAGCCGGCGAGCAGGAACGACATGTTCATCATCGCGCCGAAGAAGGCCGCGACGCCCACCAGCGTGCCGGTCAGCAGCGCCAGCGCGATGGCGATCTCGCCGAACATCACGAGCCACGCGAACCAGCCCTGGGCGTGGTTGTCGACCAGGAGCTGGATGAAGCTGCGATACCACTCGAACGTGATCGGCGGGCGCCCGCCCTCGGGCGTCGTCAGCGCGCGCTGCCAGTAGCCGCAGGAGCGCGTCGCCGCCGTTCGTCCAGGCCGGGTCGGTGAGCTTGTGCCAGCCGGCCTCGAGCCATGCGAAGCCGACGAAGATCCGGATCGGCAGCCACAGCAGGCCCGCGCGGGTGTTGCTGAACAGGTAGCGGGCGAAGGCCGGGCCCTCGACCTCGACGACCGTCGCCTCCGGGTCCTTCCGATCCATGAACAGGATCCCGATGACGACGATGAACAGGACCCAGAACGTCACGCGTCGCGAGCGTGCGCACCGTGTCGCTGATGTCCTCCGGCTTGAACCACGGGTTCTCCATCCAGAACAGCACCACCGCCGCCAGCACGGCGAGCGGGGTGACGAGGCGTCGAGCGGTCATCTCCTCGTTTCCTTCCGGCGCATCCGTCCCGGCACCACGGCGACGATGGTCGATGCGTCGGACCCGAGCCTCGCGCTCCGCCAGCGCCGCGTGGACAGGGTCTTCCGGACGGTCCACGTGTGACCGATGGCCCATGCCATCGGCCGCGGTCAGCCGCTCCGGCGCTCCAGCTGCAGGGCCCACGGGTCGATGCGGGCGACCGACGGCGGGACCGGCTGGAGCACGAATCCGGCGCGCTCCAGGAGCCGCCTCGCGATCGACGTCCGGAGTGTCACGTCGAGCGGGTCGACCCAGTCGCGCTCGGCGACGGTCACCGTCGCTTCCCAGCGTCGCCGCCGGCTCGAGCGCCACGTGCGCATCGAGGAGCCGTCCGCCAAGCCCCGCGCGCCGAGCTGTCGGGGCGACGCCCAGCGCCAGCAACGAGCGACGCCGCGGGTCGCCGTTCGTCGGGGCGGACACGGCCACACCGACCACGAGCTCGCCGTCGACGGCGGCGGAGACCGACGTGCCTCCATCCGCCAGTGCCGCGAGCAGCAGCGCGTGCGCCTCCTCGGGATCCGCCGGCGACACCACGCGGCTCGCGAGACGCAGCTCGGGCGAGCGTCGGGCCCTCGATCGAGGCGATGACGGCGGGCGACCCGCCCGGGCGCCGGCGCGACGACCGGCACCACCCGCTCGGCGTCGGCGCGGCCACGCCAGATCCGGCGTCCACCACCCGCGCTCCCGCGCCTCCCGGAGCAGTCGCGGCACCACGACCGCGCGGACCGCGATGGCCCGCTCGGCCGACGCGCGCTCCGCCCGTCCCTGTGCGTCGGACAGCTCGATGCCCGCGTTGTGGTCGTCGAGGAACGCCGTGGGCAGCGGCTCGTCCCCGAACGCGGCCGCGTCGGACGCCCACCGCGCCCGCCACGCCGACGGCGTCTCCCGCGGCGGCTCGCGATGCGCCCCGGCCAGCCAGGTCAGCGCCCACGTCCGCGGCACGACGCGGTAGGCCGCATAGCCGCCGCCACCGGTCGCCAGCCACCGGCCGCCGGCGTACCGATGCGCGATCGCGTCGGCCAGCTTCGCGACCTCCCACTGCGCGGTCGTCGTGACCCGCAGGTGCGCCAGCGGATCCCACGCATGGGCATCCGCCCCGTGCTGGGACACGACGATGTCGGGCCCGAACGCCGCTGCGAGCCCCGGCACCACCTCGAGGATCGACCCCAGCCAGGAGCCCTCGCCCGCGAACGGCTCGAACGGCAGGTTCACGGACGACCCGGTGGCGGCCCCCACGCCCAGCTCGTCCGGAAAGCCCGTTCCCGGGAACAGGTATCGCCCACTCTCGTGGACCGAGATCGTCAGGACGCCCGGGTCGTCGTAGAAGATCGTCTGGACGCCGTCGCCGTGGTGGACGTCGACATCGAGATAGAGCACCCGGAGTCCCGATCGGCGGGCGCGCGCGATGGCCAGCGCCGGGTCGTCGTAGATGCAGAAGCCCCAGGCTCGCTCGGGCATGGCGTGGTGCAGGCCGCCGCCCGGGTGATGCGCATGCAGGACGTCCCCGCGCAGGATCGCCTCCATCGCGGCGATGGATCCGCCGGCCACCGACGCGGCGGCCTCGTGCATGCCGGGGAAGGCCGGGTTGTCCGAATGACCGAAGCCGTAGTCGCCGGGCAGCCACGGCTCCTCGCCATACATCCGGACCGCGTCGACGTAGCGCCGCGTGTGGACCCACTCGAGCTCGTCGTCGGCCGCCGGCTCGGGCGCCAGCCCCGGCTCAGCGCCGACGTGCCGCAGCAGGTCGATGCCCGGCCCGAAGCGGAGCGGCGTCAGCGGATGGTGTGGGCCGAAGTCATACGTCGTCGATCGGGGACCGAAGACGAGCAGCGGACCCTCAGGCGTCGGGGGCACCGTCGAATGATGCGTCCTGGACCGCCAGCGCCTCTCGACATCCCCGACATGCCGCCTCGACCGCACGCAGCCGCGGAGCGGAGTACCATCGCCGTCGTGCAGGACATCGCGCTCGTCCTCGTGATCGTGCTCATCGTCGTCGTCATCTGGCGCGGGCCCAAGACGCTGCCGCTGATCGGCAGGGCGTTCGGACAGGGCGTCCGCGAAGCACGGCGCGAGATCGACGAGATCAAGGGCGACGGCGAGAACGACACGCAGCCGCCGCCCGCCGCCTGACCGCCGACACGGCGCGTGCACCTCGGCTATGGGCTGCTGACGGCCCAGCACCATCCTGACGACCCGCGCTCGGACGCGGACATCTACGCGCGAGACGGTGGAGTACGGCGTGCTCGCCGAGCGGGCGGGCCTGCACTCGATCTGGACCAGCGAGCATCACTTCGTCGACGACGGCTACACCCCGTCGCAGCTGCCGATCCTCGCGGCCATCGCCGCCCGCACCGAGCGCATCCAGCTCGGCACCGGCGTCCTGCTCGCCCCGATGTTCGACCCGCTCCACCTCGCCGAGGACGCCGCGGTCGTCGACCTGCTGTCGCGCGGGCGCCTGATCCTGGGACTTGGGAACGGCTGGCGGGCGGAGGAGCTCGAGGGCTTCGCGATGCCCGGCGGTCGGGCCGCCCGACTCGAAGCGATGATCACGGTCCTCCGCCAGGCCTGGGGCGACGGCCTCACGACCGGTGACGGCTCGCTGTTCCGGTATGCCGAGCCCGGTCTCAACGTCACGCCGAAGCCGGTGCGCGGCGCGGCGACGCCGATCTGGATCGGCGCCGGCGCCGAGCCGGCGGTGCGGCGGGTGGGGCGCGTCGCCGACGGCTACCTCGGCAGCAGCGCTTCCCCGGATGCCCTTCGCCAGCGCGCATCGTGGATCCGCGAGGAGGCCGTGGCGGCGGGCCGGGATCCTGCCGCGATCACGATCGGCGTGCACCGGATGGCGTTCGCGTGGCGTGGCGCGGACGCCTGGGAGCGCATCCGCGACGCCGCCCGCTACATGGTCTGGAAGTACGACGACATGACCGACGCGCGTGGCTCGCAGGGTCGCCGCACGCCGCCGCCGACCGCCGATCCCGACGGCGACGTCGCTCGGCACCGGATGCTGTTCGGGACGCCCGAAGAGGTCGCCGAGGGCGTGCGCGCGTTCGCCGACACGCTCGGCGACGACGGGCTGTTCGTCTTCCGGACGCACTTCCCGGGCCTCGATCCGAGCGTCCAGCGCGAGGCGTTCGACATCCTCGTCGAAGAAGTCGTTCCGCTCCTGCGTTAGCCGTCGAGCTCGCGGCCGAGCCGGCGGACGTCCGCCAGCGACCCGGCCGAGAGCGACGCCCGTCCGACGCGCTCCGCCGTCTCGCGCTCGACGGCGGCCAGTCGTCGCCGCGACCCCGGGCACGGCCGTCGGTGCGACGCTCAGGATGTCGACACCCAGCCCCGCCAGGATCGGACCGGCGACGGGATCGGCGGCCGCCTCGCCGCACACGGTGACCGGTCGCCCGGTCCGGCGCGCGGCATCGACGACGCCCGACACCAGCCGGAGGACGGCCGGCTGGAGCGGCGACGCCAGCTCAGCCAGCGCCGCGTGGGTCCGGTCCGCGGCGAGCGTGTACTGGGTCAGATCGTTGGTGCCGATCGAGAGGAAGTCGACGACCGGGGCGAACATGTCGGCCAGCACGGCGACCGCCGGTACCTCGACCATGATCCCCAGCCGCACGTCGCTGGCGATGGGCGCGCCGGCGGTCCGCGACGCCGTCGCAGCGGCGGTCAGTGCCGCGCGAGCGTCGGCCAGCTCGTCGAGGCTCGAGACCATCGGCAACATCACGTCGAGGGTGCGGCCGGCGCATGCCTCGAGCAGCGCCCGCAGCTGCGTCCGAAGCAGCTCCGGCTCCCGGAGCCCCAGGCGCACGCCACGGACCCCGAGCGCTGGATTCATCTCCGGCGGATCGGTCGACCACGGGGCCGGCTTGTCGCCGCCGATGTCGAGGGTCCGGAAGACCACCGGCGCCATCGGGAAGGTCTCCGCGATCCGGCGGTAGACCGATCGCTGCTCGTCGAGTCCGGGCGGGACCGAGCGGCCGAAGAACAGCAGCTCCGTTCGCACCAGGCCGATGCCGGCTGCACCGACGCGGGCCGCCTCCTCGGCCTCGCGCACCGAGCCGACATTCGCCTCGAGCGTGACCGTGGCGGCGAGGCTCGTCGATCGCGCCCCGATCGCGGTCGCGGGGCCGGCACCGCCGTCGCGGGTCGCCGCGAGCGTTCGACGGTCGTCGATCCGATGGCGCGACCACGATGCGCCCAAGCGTGCCGTCGACGAGCACCTCGATGTCGACGGGGATGCCGTCGCTCGCCGAGCCCGAGCCCCAACACCAACGGGACGCCGAGGGCGCGCGCGACGATCGCGGTGTGGCCGGTCGGCGCGCCACCTCCGAGGGCGAGGCCGGCGACGAGCTCGGGACGGAGGCCGGCGACGAGCGAGGGATCGAGGTCGTCGGCGAGGATCACGGCCGGCTCCCCGTCGCTCCGGTGCAGGACCGGCGCTCCACGGCCGGTCAACGTCGCGACGACGCGCCTCGCCACGTCACGGACGTCGGCAGCGCGGGCGCGGAAGTAGTCGTCGTCGATGCCGGCGAGCTGGTCCGCGAGCCCCGAGGCGACACCCTCCAGCGCGTCCTCCGCGCGGGCGCCGTCGGCGATCGCGGCGAGCGACGGCTCGATGAGCCCGGGATCGCGCGCGAACAGCGCCTGGGCCTCGAAGATCGCGCCCACTTCGGCGCCGGCTCGTTCGCCCGCGCTGGTCGCCAACGCTTCCAGCTCCTTCGCGGCACGATCGAGCGCCGCGCGCAGACGCTCCGCCTCGTCGTCCGGCGTCCTGGTCGACGCCGTGCGCCGCAGGCCGTCCGCGCCATCGGCCAGCGCCTCATCGACGGTCGCTGCGCCCGGCCGATACGCCCGCCCGACGGCGCGACCCGGCGCTCCCGGCCGCCCGACGAGCTCGACGCGCGGGTCCGAGGCAGGGTCCGGGTCGCGCACGGGGACCGGTTCGGCGGCCATCGGATCGTCAGGCGGCTGCGGCAGCGTCGGCGAGCGCGCCGATGAGCAACGCCGCGGACGTCGCCCCCGGGTCCGCGTGGCCCACGCTGCGCTCACCGAGATAGGACGCACGGCCCTTCGTCGCGATGAGCGGGATCGTCGCGGTCACGCCGGCGTCAGCGGCATCCCGCGCCGCCGCGAGGACCGCCTGGACGTCGGCGCCGGATGTCGAGCGCCCCGCGCGCCGCGGTCGCGGCGGGCACCAGGGCGTCGAGCATCGTCTTCTCGCCGGTCGTGGACTTGCCGAGCGTCGAGACGCCGGCGGCCGCAGCCTCGAGGGCCGCCACGAACGCCGCCGCGGTCTCTCCGTCGGACGCACCGACCGCCGCGGAGGCCTTGAGGAACGCCGTGCCGTAGAGCGGCCCGGAGGCGCCGCCGACGGTCGAGATGAGCGTCCGCCCGGCGGCCTTGAGAACGCCCGCGGCCTGCGCCGGCTCGGGTCCGTCGACCGGCGGAAGTCCCGCATCGAGGACCGCGACGATCGCGCTGAACCCGCGATCGAGGTTGATGCCGTGATCACCGTCGCCGATCGCCTGGTCCAGCGCGGTCAGCTCGGCCGCGCGCTCGTGGATGCGGGCCTGTGCCAGCCGGAGCCACGCTTCCAGGGTGCGCTGCATCGGTGCCTCCATGCGCTGCGACGGCGGGATCGTAGGCCGATCGATGCGCCGCGGCGCGACGGCGGGCGGCGGGCGGCGGTGGGGTGAGGGCCCCGCCACCGCCCATCCGGTCCGGGTCAGACGCCCCAGCGCAGGGCCGGGGTGTGGACCGGCGCGTCCCACCACCGGACGAGGTCGTCGTCCAGGCGGAGAAGCGTCACCGAGAAGCCGGCCATCTCGAGGCTCGTGATGTAGCTCCCGACGAGGTTCCGGGCGATCGAGATGCCCTGCCCGTCGAGGATGCGCGACACGGCCCGATAGGCGATGTACAGCTCGATGAGCGGCGTCCCGCCCATCCCGTTCACGAACGCGAGGACGCGGTCACCGCGCCGCAGCCCCAGATCGTCCACGATCGGCGTGACCAGCGTCTCCGCGATGTCGTCGACCGACGTGAGCTTCTCGCGTCGACGACCCGGCTCCCCGTGGATCCCGATCCCGATCTCCACCTCGTCGTCGCCGATGGCGAACGTCGGCGTGCCGGCGGCGGGGACGATGCACGAGGTCAAGGCCATGCCCATCGAGCGCGCGTTGGCGTTGACCTTCGCCGCGGTCGCCGCGACGTCGGCGAGCGAGCCGCCCGCCTCGGCCTGGGCGCCGGCGATCTTCTCGACCAGCACCGTGCCCCCGACGCCCCGGCGTCCCGCGGTGTACAGCGAGTCCTGGACCGCGACGTCGTCGTCGGTGACGACCGTGGCGACCTCCACGTCGCCCGCGACGAGGTCGGCGGCCATCTGGAAGTTCAGGACGTCACCGGTGTAGTTCTTGACGATGTGGAGCACCCCCGCCCCGCCGTCGACGGCGCGGGTCGCGGCCTCCATCTGATCGGGGACCGGCGACGTGAACACGTTGCCGGCACAGGCAGCGTCCAGCATGCCCAGGCCGACGAAGCCGCCATGGAGCGGCTCGTGGCCCGAGCCGCCGCCGGACAGCAGGGCGACCTTGCCCCGACGGGGTGCGTCCTTGCGAAGGACGACGTTGTTGGCGGCGTCGATGCGGACGAGGTCGGCGTGAGCGAGGCCGAGGCCCTCGAGGCTCTCGGGGACCACGTCCTCGACGGCGTTGATGAGCTTCTTCATCGCGCGGACCGGTGCGGTGGCTGCCATGGCAGGATGCTCCTTCGCGCTCTGGGGTCAGGCTTCTGCCGCGACGCGGTCGCGCACGGGGGCCGGCGTCGGCTCCGTCGCCTCGCGTCCGATGAACTGGTACAGGAAGGCGCCGATCAGACCACCCACGATCGGGCCGGCGATGTACACCCACAGCTGGCTGAGGTCGGTCGGGTGGCCGATGAGCGCCTCGAGGACCTGCGGGCCGATCTGGCGCGCCGGATTGAGGGCGGCACCGGTGATCGGGCCGACCAGGATGATCACGCCGTAGACGATGAACCCGATGGCGATGCCGGCGAACCCGGCCGGCGCCTTGCCCGACACGGCCGCGCCGAACACGGTGAACACCAGGATGGCGGTGCCGATGACCTCGGCCAGGAAGCCGACGATGTTGCCGGCGTTGGCGTTGACACTCACCGCGCCGAGGCCGAGCGCCTGCGGATCGTTGCCGGTGAGGATGACGAGCGTGAGGGCCGCGCCCAGGAAGGCCCCGGCGACCTGCGCCACGATGTACGCGCCGGCGGTCGAGCCGTCGATCTTGCGGGTCGCGAACAGGGCGATCGTCACGGCCGGATTGATGTGGCAGCCGCTGATGTGCCCGACGGCATAGATCGCGGCGAAGATCGCGAAGGCGAACGCGAACGAGATCGTGCTGAGCTCCGCGCTCCCGAACGGGTTGCTGCCCGTCAGGAACACGGTGAGCGGCACGGAGCCCGCGCCGATGAACACCAGGATCGCCGTGCCGATGGCCTCCGCCACCAGCTTCTGCGACAACGTCGGGGACGACATGCGCCTTCCTCCTCGGGTGCTCGGGTCCGCCGGTCGGGTCGCTCCCGACCGCGCGGGATCAGGCGTCGACGGACGCCGCGACGTAGGGCGTCAGCTCGTCGGCGAGGGCACGGAGCGCCGTGTCGGCGTCCGGGCCGTCGGCGACGAGCCGGATCGATGCGCCGGGCCGGACCGCGAGGGACAGGACGCCGATCAGGCTCTTGGCATCGGCCTGCGCTGCGTCCGTGTGGATCGCGATCCGAGCGGCGAAGCGGCTCGCCACCTGGACGAAGCGCGCTGCCGGCCGTGCATGCAGGCCGGTGGGGTCGACGACGGTGAAGGTCGCTTCGGCCATCGTCAGCCTCCCAGACGCTTCGACATGGTGGCGGCACCCTCGGCTGCGGTGGCGACCTCCTCGAGGGACGCGCCCACGCTCGCCTGCACCGCCGCGATGACCGCCCCCTCGACGAGCGGCGCATCGGCGATCCGGACCCGCGCCCGGTCGTCCGGCTCGAGGTCCTCGAGGGCGAGCTCCAGGCTGAGCGCCGCACTCCCGAGGTCCAGCAGGACGACCGCGCTGCCGGGCGTACCGTCGGCACCGCTCGCCGCGAGGACGTCCCGGATGGCTGCGGTGATGGTCGGGGCACTCGTGCCCAGCCGGCCATCGTCGGTGCCCCCGGCGATGGCGATGGGGACGGCATCGCCGGCCACCTGCGCCACCATGTCCCGGAGCCCTTCCGCGATCGTCCGGCTATGCGAGACGAGTACCAGTCCCACCACCCGCTCCTCCTTCGCTCACGGCGATGCCGGCGATGCTGCGCGCGTCGGGCATCAAGGACTCATCAAGAGCTCGTCAGGATGCGCGATGGATGCGTCGGCGGACCGCCGTGGGGTGCGGGACGGGGTCGGCTGGCGGCGCTTCGGAAGCGGCGAGGGCGTTGTCGGGGATGGTGGACGCTGCCTACACTCCGGCCACCCCGAGGCCCCACGAGGACGCCGTGCAGGCTGCGCCACCGATGCGACCGCTCGACTCGTCCGCCAGCGCCGTCGTGGACGCGCAGGTCGTGCGGGCCGCGATCGGTCGATGTGCCCTGAGCATCGAGCGCCACGCGGCGTGGCTGACGCGCCTCGACGCGGTGCTGGGCGACGGTGACCACGGCGACAATCTGGCCATCGGCTTCCGCGCCGTGACGGCGGCCGTCGAGGCGCTTCCGGCCGACAGCTCGCCGGGCGCCATCCTGCGCGCCGTGGGGCACCGCCTGGTCGCAGCGGTCGGCGGCGCGTCGGGCCCGCTCTACGGCACGGCGTTCCTCGAAGCCGGCCATCGCGCCGGCGATGCGGAGGTGCTCGACGCTGCCACCGTCGGCGAGATCCTGACGGTCGCCGCCAAGGCGCTCGCCCGCCGTGGGCGCTGCGCGCCGGGCGACAAGACGATCATCGACGCGTTGGCGCCGGCCGCCGAGGCCTGTGCCTCCGCGCTCGACCGCGGCGAGTCGCTGGACCGCGCGGGCGTGGCGATGGTGCGCGCCGGCCTGCGCGGGATGCTTGCGACGCGACCGATGCTCGCGCGGCGTGGGCTCGCGCTCCGCCTCGGTCCGCGGTCCGCGGGCCATCTGGATCCGGGGGCCGTGTCGTGCGTGCTGCTGCTCCGGGCGCTCGCCGCGAGATGACCGGCCGGTGAGCGAGCCGCGAGCGATGGCCGCCGAGGACCCGGGGGACGTTCGCCTGCTGACACGGATCGAGCGTCTCGAGGCCGAGCGCCGTCAGGCGTTCGAGGATGCCCAGCGCGAGGCGGATTCCCTGTTCGCCCAGTACCAGCTGAGCCAGCTGGTGTCGTCGGGCGGGACCACGGAGGCGCTCGCCGGCGCGATCCTCGGCGAGCTCGTCCGGCTCGCGGGCGGCGCGGGAGGCGCGCTCTGGGCCGACGCCGCGGATCGCCCGACCGACGCTCGCCTCGGGCTCGTCGCCGCGATCGGCGATCCGCCCGGCCCGCTGCCGGGCAGCCTGGCGTCGCCTGAGGCGGTCGAACGCTGGACCGCCCAACGACTCGGTGCCGTCGCGATCGCGCTCGCGGCTGAGGCACCTCGCGTGCTCCTCGCCCTGTGGCCCGCGGCCGGCGGCACGCTCGATGCGGAGGGCGTACGGATCGCGCAGCTCGCCCGCCACGAGCTCGCGGTGGCGCTTCGGAGTGCCCGCCTGCGCGAGGTGCTGGACCGGGAGCGGGCCGAGCTCGCGGCGATCGTCGAGGGCGCGACCGACATGATCGTCGGGGTGGATGCGTCCGAGCGGGTGACGCGCGTCAACCCCGCCGCGGCGCGACTTCTCGGGACGACCCGTGAGGCAGCCATCGGGCGTGCGTGCGCGGACCTGCTGGGCTGCGACGTGACCGGGGGCCACGCCACCGAGGACTGTCCCTTCCGGAGGGTCCTCGCGACGGGCCGCCCGATCGGGTATCTCGAGATGGCGGTCCGCGGTGCCGATGGGCGACCCATCCGCATGGCCGGCAGCTTCGCCCCGCTCGTGGCCACCGCAGAGCGGCCGGCCAGCCGAGGCGGGCCCTGCGGGAGCGGCGACCGCGATCCTCCGGGACGTCTCGGCCGCGCGGGCGCTCGAGGAGCTTCGCGAAGGCTTCGTCGCGACGGTCAGCCACGAGCTGCGCACCCCGCTGGCGCTCATCCGCGGCTACACCGAGACGGTGCTCCACCTGGACCTCTCGCCGACCGAGCGGCGGGCCATGATCGAGCGCATCCACGAGGTCACGGGCCGCCTCACGACGCTCGTCGACCAGATCCTCGACGTGACCCATCTCGATGCCGACCCGGTGATCCTGGAGCGGGCGCCGACGAGCCTCGCCGCACTGATCGCTCGCCTCCGGGGCGACCTTGCGGCCGCGAACCGCGATGTGCGGCTCGACGTCGACGTGCCGGCCGACCTGCCGCCGCTCGACGTCGATGGCGCGCGCATCGGCCAGGTGCTCGAGAACCTCGTGGGCAATGCCGCGAAGTACGGGACGGTCGGTGCGCCGATCCGGATCGTGGCCCGCGTCGCCGACGGCCGCGCCGTCATCGCCGTCGAGGACGAGGGGATCGGTGTCCCCGAGGCGGACCGCGCCCTGGTCCTGGAGCCATTCCACCGCGCCGGCAACGTGCGCGAGTCGCGGATCCCCGGCACCGGGCTGGGCTTGACCATCTGTCGTCGCCTCGTCGAGGCGCACGGCGGCCGGCTCGTCGTCGGCGATCGGCTCGATGGTCGGACCGGCACGCGCGTCGCGTTCGACCTGCCGTTGGCGCCCGCCCGGCCCCGTCCGGGGCGTCCCGCCCAGACGGCCGCGACCGGCGAGGATCGCTGATGCCCGCCGACCGCATCCTGGTCGTCGAAGACGAGCCCGAATTCGCGGGACTGCTCGACCTGTGGCTGACCCGGGCGGGCTATCGAACGACGCTGGCGCGCACCGGGCCGGAGGCGCTCCGGCGGTTCTACGACGACCATCCCGACCTCGTGATCCTCGACGTCGCCGTGCCGGGCATGGACGGGTGGCAGATCGTCGAGCGGATCCGCGAGTTCAGCCGCGTCCCCATCCTCATGGTGACCGCCCGGAGCTCCGAGACGGACCGTATCCGCGGTCTGAAGCTCGGCGCCGACGACTACATCACGAAGCCCCTCAGCTTCCCCGAGCTCCTCGCGCGCGTCGAGGCAGCGCTGCGCCGCGCGACGACGCTGGCACCGGACCGCCCGCACCGGCTCCGGCATCGTGAGCTGAGCGTCGACCTCGATGAGCATCGAGTGCGGATGGGTGAGCGCGAGGTCAAGCTCACCCCGACCGAGTTCCGGCTGCTCGCCCACCTCGCCGAACGACCGGGTCAGCTCGTCCCGCACCGAGCGGTGCTGACGGCGGTCTGGGGCGCCGGGTACGCGTCGGACGTCCACCTGTTGCGCATGACCATCCGGAACCTGCGGGTCAAGCTCGAGGCGGCGGCCCCGAACGATCCCTACATCGCGACCGAGTACGGCCTGGGGTACCGCCTGACCTGACCTCAGCCGGCGCGCGTGGCGGCCGTCGGCCTTGACAGCACAGCGCGTCGGGTCTAGCGTCCGCCGCGCGGCCCCCTGCGGCCGCTCGTGGGAGGGTCCTGGCATGGCTGCACGTCCCTCGTCCTCTGCCCCGTGGCTGGCGATCGGCGCGGCGATCGGCCTCGTCTTCGCCGCCGTGCTCGGTCCGCTCCGCCCCCTCGGGACGGCCGACACGCCGGGCGGGCGGGGAGGCGCCGCCCAGCCCGACACGGGCGAGGAGCTGGAGGAGGACGACCCGAACGAGGAGGCCGAGGAGCAGGGCGAGGGCACCGAGAAGCGCATGGAGGCGCTCGAGGAGGCCGTCCGCGAGGGCAAGTTCGGCAAGGCGCAGGCGACCAAGGGTCGCGCGGCGCCCGGTTGGGGCAGCCAGAAGGTCGCCAACGCCACCACGGACGACTGGGAGCCGGCCGTCGCCGCCGACCCGTCGGCCCCGTGGGTGTATCTCCTCACCACGCGCTACGCCGCCAAGCCCTGCTCCGGGAACTGCCCGTCGCCGTGGATCGCGCTCCACGTCAGCAGCGACGGCGGACGCACGTTCGACGCCGGCAAGCCGCTCTGCGCCTGCAAGGGCTCGGGGCAGTTCGACCCGATCATCGAGGTCGTCCGGAACACCGGTGCCGTGTACGCCGTGTACATGAACGGCTTCAACGTCGTGTTCACCAAGTCGTCGAACCACGGCACCAACTGGTCGACCCCGGTCAACACGTACGGCAACGTGTCCTGGAACGACAAGCCGGTGCTCGCGGTGAGCGATGACGGGCGCGACGTCTACGTCTCGTTCAACGGCCCGACGGCGGGCGACCTGTGGATGGCGCAGAGCCACGACGCGGGCGCGACGTGGACGCAGACGAAGGTCGTCGATTCCGCGCGCTACTACTACGCCTACGACGCCGATGTGCTGACCGACGGCACGGTCGTCTTCGCCGAGGGTTCGGTCGACTACGGGTCGAGCGGTCAGAAGGGCAACGCGACAGGCACGGTCCGGCAGGTCGTCGTCCGCTCCACGAACCGCGGCGCGTCGTGGTCGGTGGTGCCGGTCGACGAGGGCCCCGTCGGGCTGGCGTGTGTCGCCGCTGGATGCTCGTCGGACTTCTACATCGGCCACCTGGGGATCGCCGGTGACGGTGGCAACCAGCTGGTCATCGTCTACGACGAGGCGACGACCACGGGTGGCCTCCAGACGATCTACGCTCGCCGCTCGGCGGACAAGGGCGTGACGTGGAGCCCGCGCAGCACGATCTCCGCGGGCGGCGAGGAGGCGGTGGCACCCGCGGTCGAATCGGTGGGTGCCGGCGACGTGCGGGTCGTCTACCAGCAGACGGCGGGCGCGAACGTGGATCGCTGGAACACGTGGTCGCGGCGCTCGACGGACGGCGGTGCGACGTTCGCGGCGGCGGTGAAGATCTCCGATGCGACGAGCGGGCCGGGGTACGTCACGCCGCAGGGCTACCTCGAGATCTACGGCGACTATCTCGAGGTCGGCGTCACCAGCACCGGCGACACGTTCGCGGCGTGGGGCGAGGGCTTCTCGTACGACGGGCCGGGCGGCGTCTGGTACGCGCTGGGCCGCTGAGTCTCAGGAGCCGGCGCTCAGGCGCTGAGCGTCACGTCGGAGGGAGGATCCGGCCGCCGGCGAGCTCGTAGGTGCCGCGGCCGGGCGTCGGGTGGACGCCGCTTCGCGCGGTCAGCGGCACGTCGCCGCAGGGCAGCACCGTGCCGTCCTCGAGCTCCCGCGTCACGTGCGGGAGCCGGCGGCCGGCGCCCGCCAGCGCGAAGACCGGGATGCCGAGCCGAAGGGCCAGGGCCTCGGCGCCGCCGCTCTGGTCGGGGTGCGGCGACGTCAGCGCGATGGCCTCGAGGTGGGCGCCGCGGTCCACGACCGCCTCGATGACGAGGTCCGCGGCTTCCTCGGCCGGGTCGCCGTGGTCGACGAGCACCAGCCGCTCGCGCCCCACGAGCCAGCCGACGGCAAGCCGGCCGGTGACGCCGCCCGCGCCGTTCGCCTCGATCCGGGCGAGCGTCCCATCCTCGCGCTCGTAACGGGGCCGGCCGGGATCGACCTGCGCCGTGAACCGGGGCGCGATGTCGTCGGGTCGGCGGACGCCCTCGAGCTGCTGGAGCGTCGAGCTGGTCGGGATCCACAGGTCGATGCGGCCGTCGGCCATGGCGTCGAGCGCCGCGCTCGGGCGTCAGCCAGGCGTGGTCGACGACCTCGCGCGGATCGAAGCGCGGCTGCGCGTCGGGCGGGAGCCAGGCCGCGAAGAACCGCGTGGTGAAGCGGCGGGGCATGATCGGCGGCGTCGTCCAGTGCGAGAGGGGGATCAGCGCCGCCGGATCGAGCGCGATGCCCGCTTCCTCACGGAGCTCCCGCGCGCGCGGCGATGCGGGCGACGTGCCACGGGTCCTCGCCCTGCGCCGCGTCCGCGTCGGCGGGCTCGACCGCGCCGCCCGGGAACACATGGAGGTCGGGACCGAACGCCATCGTGGACGGGCGCCGGGTCAGGAGGAGCTCCGGCTCGCCGCCGTCGGCCGCGTCACGGAACAGGACGACCGTGGCCGCGGGTCGAGGGACCACGTGTGCGTGCGACGCGGCGCCAGCGGGGATCGCGCCCGTCATGCGCCCGGCCGCAGCTGGAGCTCGTAGACGCGCAGGACCAGTCCCGAGTCGAGCCTGACATCCCGATCCCGAGCGCGGCGGAAGCCCAGCCGGAGATAGAGCCGGACGGCGTCGCGGAACAGGCCCGTCGTGACGAGGACGAGGGCGCCCCGGCCGTCGGCGCGCGCCTGGTCGATGCACGCCTGGACGAGCCCGCTGCCGATGCCGCGCCCTCGCGCCGCCGGATCCACGCCGAGCATCCGGATGCCGGCGTCGCCCGCTCGCTCGGCCTCCGCGTAGGGGCTCTCCGGACCCGGGACGTAGGTCACGCAGCCGAGCGTCGACTCGGCGTCGTCGACCGCCACGAGCACGCGGCACGTGCGCGCCCGGTCCGCGGCATCGCGGACGTGCGCGAGGTACTGGTCGTCCGGATCGATGCCGGCCGCGACGTACGCCCGCGCGACGACCTCGCCGGCGGCCGTCCACTCGTCCGCGCGCGCCTCGCGGATCGTGACGCCCGGGATCGGCGCCAGCTCGGGCTGGCCGACGGTCACGCAGGCACCGCGCTGAGCTCGTCCGTGAGGGCCGCGGCGTCGGTCACCGGCAGGCGGCACACGAAGTCCCGGCAGACGTACGCGGTCGGCCGGCCCTCGCGCCGTTCGCGGTCGGCGAGCAGCGGGACCGCGGAGCGGCCGGGGTCGGTCGCGCCGGCGAGGACCTGGTGCGGTCGGTACGGTGCGTCGACGACCTCGAGGAGGGGCCGGGTCCCGGCCTCCAGGCGGCCGCCGACGATGGCGACCTCGGCGACGCGACGCGTGCGCCAGGTCGAGGGCGATGAGCCACTGGGCGAAGCCGGTCGGGTAGCGGGCGAGGTACGGGCCGACGCTCGCGAGCGCGCGTTCGGCGGCCGTTCGGTAGCGGCCCTCGCCGGTCAAGGCGGCGAGGCGCAGGAGCACGGTCGTCGCCATCGACCCGCCCGAGGGGATCGCGTTGTCCTGCGGATCCCTGGGTCGCGTGACGAGTCGCTCGTGGTCGTCGGCCGTGTCGAAGAACCCGCCGGCGGGGTCCGCGAAGTGGTCGAGGATGAGGTCGACGAGCTCGCGGGCCGCGACGAACCAGCGGTCCTCCCACGTGGCCTCGTAGAGCGCGAGGAGACCGTCGGCGAGGAGCGCGTGGTCCTCGAGGACGCCGGTCGCAGTCGCCCGGCCGTCCTTCCACGAGCGGCGGAGCCGACCGTCGTCGGTCGCGCAGCTTCGTCAGGATCAGCTCGGCGGCGCGTCGGGCGGCCTCGCGGTAGCGATCGGCCCGGGCGAGGTCGGCGGGATCACCCGTCGCCGCAAGTGGCCGGACGGCATCCGCGAGCGCGGCGATCGCCAGGCCGTTCCAGCCGGCGAGCACCTTGTCGTCGCGAGCGGGTTGGGGCCGCGTGGCACGGCGAGCGAGGAGCACGTCCCTCGCGACAGCCAGGCGTCGCGCGACCTCCGCGGGCTGCAGTCCGAACCGCTCCGCGAGCGTCGCGTCGTCCTGGAGGCGCGACAGGATCGTCGTCCCTTCCCAGTTCCCGGCGTCGGTGACGCCGTACGCGGCGGCGAAGAGTGGCGCGACGTCGTCGGCGGCGCCCTCGGCGATCGCGGCGCGGATCTCGGCGGCCGTCCAGACGAACGTGCCGCCCTCCTCGCCCTCGGTGTCGGCGTCCTGGCTCGCGGCGAAGCCGCCATCGGCGGTCGTGAGCTCGCGCAGCAGGTAGTCGAGGACACCCTCGGCGGTCGCGCGATACGCGGGATCGCGCGTGAGCTGCCACGCATGGACGTAGACACGCGCGAGCTGCCCGTTGTCGTAGAGCATCTGCTCGAAGTGCGGGACGAGCCAGTCGGCCGTCGTGCTGTAGCGGTGGAAGCCGCCGCCGAGCTGATCGTGGATGCCGCCGTCCTGCATCGCGTCGAGGGACCGGCGCGCGATGGCCAGCGGCCGCTCGTCGCCCGTCGCGACGTGACGGCGCAGCAGGTACTCGATCGTCATCGGCTGCGGGAACTTCGGCGCGCGGCCCCAACCGCCGTTCCGGGCATCGAACTGCTGCTCGATCTCGCGCGTGGCGGTGTCGAGCGTGGCGGCGTCCGGCAGGCCGGCCGCGGGATCGGCCGCCTGCGTCGTGCCCCGCAGCAGCGCCTCGACGACCTGGCTGCCCGCCTGCTCGACGCCCTGGCGGTCCTGGCGCCACGCCTGCGCGACGCCCTCGAGGACCTGGCGGAAGCTGGGCATGCCGTGGCGCGGCTCGTCGGGGAAGTACGTCCCGCCGAAGAACGGGCGTCCCTGCGGCGTGAGGAACAGGCTCATCGGCCAGCCGCCCTGCCCGGTCAGCGCCTGGACCGCGGTCATGTAGATCTGATCGAGGTCGGGGCGCTCCTCGCGGTCGACCTTGATCGCGATGAAGTTCGCGTTGAGGTAGTCCGCGGTCTGCTCGTCCTCGAAGCTCTCCCGCTCCATCACGTGGCACCAGTGGCACGCCGCGTAGCCGATGCTCAGGAAGACGGGACGGTCGAGGAGCTGCGCGCGGGTGAGGGCGTCGGGGCCCCAGGGCCACCAGTCGACGGGGTTGTGGGCGTGCTGGAGCAGGTACGGGCTGGTCTCGCCGGCCAGGCGATTGGTATGCACGGGGGCGTCGGCCATACCGGCGCGATGGTACCCGCGAGTCGCCGTCCCTCCCCTCGCCCCGGATGACACCGCGCCCGCCCCGCCCGGCCGCCTATGCACTTCCTGCATGTCGTGACCCTCGGGCGCGCCGAGATCGGACGGTCGTATGCACCAGCTGCATCGGCCCGATCGATCGATGTGCCCGGTGCATGGATCCGACCGGATCTGCGTCGCCACCGGTCACAACATGCAGTTCTTGCATAGCCCACCGCCCGAGGGGATCGCGGGTCGGGCGGTCCCATGGCCAGCCGGAGCGACGGACGCCCCGTAGAGTGTGCGGAGGGTTCATCCGCCAGGCCGACCTGCGCGAATCACGCACGACTGGTGCCCGTTGTCACCGAATCGACCGTGAGAGCCACGCGCCGATGACGATGGGTTGATGCGGGTGCGGTAGGGTTGGCATGTCGGTTGACACAGGCCTAGCCATGCCCTGGAGAGGAACGGCTTGAAGCGGCTGTTGGTGGCAACGCTCGTCGCGCTCATCGTCGCGATGTTGGGCGCGCCGCTGGCGGCTGCCTCCTCGAGTGGATCGGCCGTCGCGGGGCAGGCGCTCGAGGCCCGCCGCGCGCCCAAGGTCGCCGTCATCGTGGGGCCCGTGGCGGGCATCACCGACAGCTACCGAGCGATGGCCAAGGACGCCGCCCGGATGGCCCGCCGCTACACCCCCAACGTCGTCGAGGTGTACTCGCCGAACGCGACGTGGCCCCGGGTCGCGGACGCCATCGACGGCGCGTCGATCGTCATCTACCTCGGCCACGGCAACGGCTGGCCGTCCCGGTACCGCGACTCGCTCTACCCGGTCACCCAGAACGGCTTCGGATTGAACCCGGTCGCCGGCGTGGACGACGCGGCGCACCAGTACTTCGGGGAGAAGTCGCTCGACCAGGTCAAGCTCGCACCCAACGCCGTGGTCCTGCTCCACCACCTGTGCTACGCCAGCGGGAACACCGAGCCCGGGCTGCCCGAAGGGACGCTCGACCAGGCCGTCCAGCGGGTCGACAACTACGCCGCGGGGTTCATCCGAGCGGGCGCCCGCGCCGTCGTCGCCGAGGGCCACTTCGCACCGGCGTGGTACGTGCAGCAGCTCCTGACCTCCAACCGCTCCGTCGAGTCGATCTGGCGCAATGCCCCGTCGCGCAACGGGCACGAGCAGTCATTCCGCAGTGACCGCAGCAACGGCTACACCCTGCGCCTCGACCCGGAGCGCCAGGAGAGCCGGTTCTACCGGTCCCTGGTCACCAAGGGCACGGTGAAGGCGCCCACCGTCCGCGCGAACGGCACGCCGGTCACAACGGCGATGGTGGTGCCGCAGGTGCCGTCGCTGGTCGATCTTGGGCTGACGTTCAAGACGCCGTCGTTCACGAAGCTCCCGATCGCCGGGATGACCGCCGACCTGTCGCTGCCGGTCCAGAGCGGGAAGTCGAGTCTCCTGCCGGACGACCTGCGCATCGGCGTGCGCTGGGACCCGATCGACGTCGCCGCGGCACCGGCCGCCCTGCCCACGAGCGAGGGCACCGCCATCACCGTCCCGGCCGGCGGTCCCGCCGCGCCCACGACCAGCATCCCGGGCGCTCCCAACGCCCTGCTGCCGTCGGCATCGCCCGATGGCAACATCGAGCCGCCGGATGTGATGATCGTCGCCCCCGAACGGCCCGGCGCCGTCGTCGAGGCGATCCAGGCCCGGTTCACCAAGACCCGCGCCGCCGTCCATGTCACGTTCCCCACCACGCCGGGCCTGTACCGCCTCGTGCCCACGCTCCATCTCGCCGACGGAAGCGCCTACGACGCCGCATCCCAGGCGCTGCTGACACCGGTCCTCGTCCGCGTCGCCGGTCCGCTGTCCGCCGCGTTCGGCATCGCCACCGACCTGCAGGTCGCCGCCGGCCAGGCGTTCGAGCTCCCGATCCGGGTCGCGAACACGGGCATCAAGGGGTGGACCACCGTCCTGGACGCCCCGAACCTCGCCAGCGGCGGCGACGATCACCACTCGCGCCGCGTGCTGACCGCACATGTGATCGGCTCGTGGATCTCGTCGACCGGGTCGCCCGTCCCGGCCGCCGCCGACGGGACCGTCGACGAGAGCGCATCGCAGCCCGGCGGGACGGGCGTGGTCACGCTCCGCGGTCAGGCGCCCGACAAGACCGGCTCGTACCTGCTGCTCGTCGACGTCGTCACCGCGGAGTTCGGCGCGATCTCCGCCACCGGGTCCAGCCCCGCGCTGATCCGCGTGACGGTGACGGACGCGCCCGCCCCGACGCCTGCGCCGACCGACAGCCCCGTCCTCGAACCCGGCGCCTGAGCGCGGGCCGTGTCAGACGGCCGCCGACGCCGCAGCAGCGCGAAGCCTCGAGCCGCGATCCTCGCTCGCCATCCAGTCGCAACGCCCCAGCCCGCGGCGCGCGTGGCGACGTGGCGCGTTCCGTGATGAGATAGGGCCGTGGGAACCCCCCGGAAGCTCCGCATCCTGCTCGTCGCGCCGCCGATGGTGCCCGTGCCGCCGCCGACGTACGCCGGCACGGAGCGGGTCATCGCGAGCCTGGGCGCCGAGCTGCATCGCCGGGGGCACCACGTCGGGCTGGTCGCCGCGGGTGACTCCGAGGTCCCCTACGAGCTGATCCGGAGCGTCGACGCGAGCCTCTGGAAGACGGGCTACGACGGCGATGTCGCGAGCTACATGCAGTACACGGCCGCGATCGCCTGGGACGCCGCGCCCCGGTTCGACATCATCCACTCGCATCTCGAGAACCACACGTTCCTGCTGGCGCGCTACGCGCCGGTCCCCGTCGTGACCACGCTCCACGGACGTCTCGACACGGCCGGCATGCCCGAGCTGCTGGAGCGGTTCCGCGACGTCCCGCTCGTCGCAGTCAGCGAGAGCCAGCGCCGCTGGCACATCGATCAGAACTGGGTCGGCACGATCCATCACGGCCTGCCGCTCGAGTCGATGCCGTTCAAGAAGGAACACGGCAACTACCTCGCGTTCGTGGGCCGGGCGACACCCGAGAAGGGCGTAGCCGACGCGATCGAGCTCGCCACCCAGGTCAAGATGCAGCTGAAGATCGCGGCCAAGGTCCACGACCCGCACGAGAAGGCGTACTTCCGCAGGGTCATCCAGCCGGCGATCGACGACGGCACGGTGGAGTTCCTGGGCGAGCTCGGCCCGGCGGAGCGGGATCCGCTGTACGCCGGCGCCCGAGCGACCGTGATGCTCGGCGGGTGGCCGGAACCCTTCGGCCTGGTGGCCATCGAGTCGATGGCGACCGGGACGCCGGTCATCGCCCGACGCGCGGGCGCCCTCACCGAGACGGTCGAGCACGGCGTCACCGGCTTCCTCGTCGATGACGTGAGCGAGGCGACGCTGGCGTTCGAGCGTGTCCCGGAGCTCGACCGCAAGCGGATCCGGGCGTACACGCTGGAGCGCTTCTCACCGGGGCGGATGACCGACCAGTACGAGGAGGTCTACCGCCGCCTGCTCGACGAGCCCGCGACGGGCGATGCCGATCCCGGCACGGGACAGCGCCGTCGGCCCAGGGCGCCCGCGAACGAGCCCGGATCCGAAGAAGACGCGACCGTACGTCGTCACCACGCTTCCGAAGCGCACCCCGCGCGCCGCGGCCCGCGCGACCGCACGCTCGGGCACGGACGCAGACGCCCCGTCCTGACCCTGATCCCCGGCGGCGTCAGCTCAGGATCTCGACGTAGCCGTCGGTGCCGTTGACGCGGATCCGCTGTCCGTCCCGGATGAGGGTCGTCGCGCGCTCCACGCCCACGACGGCCGGCAGACCGTACTCGCGCGCGATCACCGCACCGTGCGTCATCAGGCCGCCCACCTCGGTCACGAGCCCGTCGATGGCCACGAACACGGGCGTCCAACTGGGATCGGTGTAGGCGGTCACGAGGATGTCGCCGGGTTCGAGCGAGGCGTCGGCCGGATCCAGCACGACGCGGGCGCGGCCCTCGACGGTCCCCGCGGATACCGGCAAGCCGACCAGCGAGCCAAGCGGGAGGTCGTCACGGCGATACGTGCCGCGGACGACCTCGCCATCCGAGGTCAGCACGCGCGGCGGCGTGAGCGCCTGATCCATCGCGAACGCGTCCCGGCGCTCCCGGATCAACCGTCCATCGACCCGCTGCGAGCGGATGACGTCGTCCAGCTCGTCGAACCGGAGGAAGAAGAGGTCCTCCCGGTCGGCGAGCACGCCGTTCGCCACCAGCCGGTCGGCCTCGGCTAGCAGCGCCTGCTTGTAGATGAGGTAGCGGCTGACCATGTGGTACTTGGGGTATTCGCGGTATCCGGCGAAGGTGCGGACGCGGTCGATCATCCGCTTCGTCTCGTCAGCCTTGTCCTCGCCATCGGGTTCGCGCCGCAGGCGCTCGAGCAGCTCGTGCTCCTTCGTCAGCGCCTCCTCGCGGCCCTGCTCGAACAGCCGGCGTCCGGCACCCGGCTCGAAGTTGCGGACGTTGCTCAGGATCATCGGCACGAGCGTGATGGGGCGCTCGATCCAGCGCGGCCGGGTGATGTCGATCTCACCGACGCAGCGCATGCCGTACGCCTCGAGGTAGGCCAGGATCGCCTCGCGCGCTTCCGGCCCGCCCGTCAGCGCGGGAAGCGCCTCCAGGAAGTCGTCGTCCCGGGTCTGCTCGAGGAAGGCGATCACGTCCGGGTACGGACGGATCACGTCGGCGACGTCGAGGAGCGCCAGCCCCATCTCCGAGGTCACGTTGTGCGGGACGGACTGGGTCAGCGTGTCGGCGGCGTTCTTCTCGCCCAGCCATGCCTGGAGCTGGTCGTTGAGCCACCACGTGGCCTCCATCCCGGCCATGATCGCCTGCATGCTGCGAGGGTCGGACTGGATCGCGCGGAGCCGTTGGAGATCGGCCCGGATGAAGTCGAGCAACGCGACTCCCGACTGGCTCGCGATGTCGCGCTTCGCCGTCTCGATCGCCTCGCGCTTGCGCTCGATGAGCTCGGCGACGAGCTCGGGATCGGTCTCGATCGCGGCGCTGCCGGCGCCGGGTGCGCTCCACGAGGGGCCCTCATCCGGGACGGCGGGCAGGAAGTCGGGACGGTCGATCACCGTCCGCAGCGCATCCCCGATGAGCGGATCCGACCTGCCCGCCAGGTCCAGGAAGGCGGCCCGGCTGGCGGGAGCGGCCAGGATGCGGGTCACGTCGACGAACAGCCGTCCGCCGGCCTCGGCCATCGGGCGCGGGGTGGTCATCTGCCAGAAGGACAGCCCGAGCGGCTTCATGGCGTCGGTCATCATCTGCTGGTGGCCGACCGAGATGTACACGTGGTTGGCGTCGTCCGCGGCGACCGGGACGGGGAACAGCGTGGTGATCGGCCGGCTCTGGACGATCCACAGCTCGTCGTCGGCCAGGCACCACTCGATGTCCTGGGGGTGGCCGAAGTGCGCTTCGATCCTTCGGCCGAGGCCCGCGAGCCGCACGACCTCCGCGTCGGTCAGGACCGGCTCCTCCTGAAGCTCCGGCTCGATGGCCTGCTGCTCGGTGCCGCCTGACGGGAGCGCGTGGATGGCGAGCCGCTTGGTGCCGATCGCCCGGCTGACGACCACGCCATCGCGCACCTGGTAGACGTCGGGGTTCACGAGGCCCGACACGAGGGCTTCGCCGAGGCCGAAGCTGGCCTCGATGGTGGCGACCTTCCGGTTCGACGTCACCGGATCGGCGGTGAACAGGATGCCCGCCGCCCGCGCGAACACCATCCGCTGGACGACGACGGCCATGCGGACCGTGCGGTGGTCGACACCGTTGCGCAGCCGATAGCTGACCGCCCGCGCCGCGAACAGCGACGCCCAGCAGCGCCGGACGTGCTCGAGGACCGCCGCCGGCCCCACGACGTTGAGGTACGTGTCGTGCTGGCCGGCGAAGGACGCCGTCGGGAGGTCCTCCGCCGTCGCGCTGGACCGGACCGCGCAGGCGGCGTCGTCACCCAGACGCCGCAGCGCGCTCGTGATGGCCGCTGTCAGGTCGTCCGGGATGTCGACGGCCTGGATGGTCCGGCGGACCTCCGCGCTGAGCGCGTCGATGGCCGGCTGGTCGTCGGGCCGGAGCCGCGACAGCCGGTCGAGCTGATCGTCGAGCGCGAGCGCCGCCGACACCACGCGCTGGAACGCGTCGGTCGTGATGCAGAAGCCGGGCGGCACGTGGACCCCGTCGATCCGCGACAGCTCGCCGAGGTGCGCGCCCTTGCCGCCGGCACGGTCGACCTGCGTTCGGTCGAGCGCTTCGAGATCCACGACGTCGCGGGTCACCGATCACCTTCCTTCGCATCGGCGCGTTCCCACGAGGCTACCGAAGGACGCGATCGGCCGGTCGAGCCGCGATGCCTGACACCTTCTGACCGCATCGCGGCGTAGGCTTCGGACATGCCCACGACGACGACCCGCACGCCGGGGACCCGCCGGCGGACCACCTCCGAGCCGCCGACCCGCCTCGACGCTCCGGACCTCGACACGACCCACGATCCCGGACCCGACGGCGCGCGGGAGCGGCTCGAGGCCACCGCGGAGCTCGACGATGCGGCGAGCGAGCCGCTGGACGGTCCGGGCGGTCACACGATCCGCGTCGGCACCGCATCGTGGACCGATCCGACGATGACCGCGTCCGGCGTGTTCTATCCCGCCGCCGCCGACACCGCCGAGGAACGCCTCCAGTACTACGCGTCCCGATTCCCGGTGGTCGAGGTCGACGCCACGTACTACGCCCTGCCCAGCCGCCGCCTCAGCGAGCTGTGGGTCGAGCGGACGCCGCCGGACTTCGTGTTCGACATCAAGGCCCACGCGCTGCTCACCGGCCAGCCCACGGAAACGAAGCGGCTGCCGAAGGCGATCCGGGATGCGTTGCCCGCGGAGCTCCAGGCGAAGCCGCGGATCTACGCCAAGGACCTGCCCGACGAGCTCGCCGAGGAGGTCTGGGCGCAGTTCGCCGACGGGCTCGCGCCGCTCACGGAGTCGGGCCAGCTGGGCGCGGTCTTCCTCCAGTACCCGAAGTGGTTCTTCACGGGCTCGGAGCAGCGCGACCAGATCCGCCAGGCCAACGAGCGGCTCACCCGCCACGGCCTGCTACCCGCGGTCGAGTTCCGCAATGCGACGTGGTTCAACGAGAAGAACATCGAGCGGACATTGCGCTTCCTCGAGGACGAGAAGATCCCGCTGGTGATGGTCGACGGGCCGCAGGGCTTCAAGTCGAGCGTCCCGCCGATCGTCGCGACGACCCACCCCGACCTCGCGGTCGTGCGCTTCCATGGCCGGCGGACCGCGACGTGGGAGTCGATGAAGGGCCTGCCGACCGTCGAGCGCTTCCGCTACCTCTACGAGCCGCAGGAGCTCGCGGAATGGGTCCCGCGCATCGGCGCGGCAGCGAAGCAGACGAAGGACACGCACGTCCTCATGAACAACTGCTACGCCAACTACGGCTCGACCAATGCCCGGGAGCTCGCGCTGATGCTCGAGGAGGAGCTCTCGTCGTGGCGGAGCGGCGACGCGCGAGACAGCACGTAAGCCGCGCATAAGTCCGACCGGTTACCATCGCCGCGCCGTCGGTCCCTGAGCCGGCGTGTGCCCGGGAGGGGCGATGAAGGCGTCGGGGGAAGCGACGACGAGCGCGGTCGCGGAGAGCGCTGTCGAGGCGGGCCTGGCCGCTGCACGCCGACTGGCACCGCCGCGCGTGACGTTTCGCGGCTGGCGCGACGAGCGGGACTTCGCGATCGCCGTCGAGCTGTTCGATCGCTCACGGCAGATCGACCGGGCCCCCTACGTGAAGACCGCCGACGCGATGGCGGCCGACTTCCTCGCGATGGGCGAGCAGTCCGGGATGCTCCTGGCCGAGCTCGACGGCGCGGCGGTCGGCTATCTGCGACTGTTCGACTTCGGCGAGTCGAGCGACGCCGGGCGACTCCTGGCACACGGCGGGCACGTGGACCCGGCGTGGCGGGGTCGCGGCATCGGGCGGGCGCTGCTGGCGGGCGGGCAGGCATATCTGCTCGCGCTGGAGGCGCGAAACCCCAGTCCGCCCGGCGCGGCGATCGGGTTCGAGACCGGCGTGTTCATCACCGCCACCAGCGCCGTCGCGCTCCTGGAGCGCGCTGGCTACGTCCCGGCGCGCTACGCCATCGAGATGGTCAGGCCGCATCTCGACGACCCGCCGCCCCTTGAGCTGCCGCCCGGGATCGAGGTCCGACCGGCGGTGGAAGCGCACCGGCTTGCTGTCGCTCGCGCCGTGAACGAGGCGTTTCGCGACCACCGCGCGTGGCCCGAGTTCACCGACGAGCAGATGCTCCACTCCCTGGAACATCCACTGCGTGGGCAGCTCGAGATCTGGCAGGTGGCGTGGGAGGGCGACCAGGTCGTGGCCGGGGTGCTCGGCTTCATCGACGAGCCCGAGAACGAGACCTTCAGCCGGAAGCGCGGCTACACCGAGCAGATCTTCACGCGTCGTCCGTGGCGCGGGCGCGGCATCGCGAGCGCGCTCATCGGGCGCAACCTGCGGCTGCTCCGCGAGCGCGGCATGACCGAGGCGGCGCTCGCCGTGGACACCGAGAACCCGTCGGGCGCGCTGCGCCTGTACGAGCGACTGGGGTTCGTCGAGGAGACCCGCGTCGTGACGTATCGCCGCGAGGTGCGTCCTCCTCGCTGAAGCCCGCGGCCGCGCACGCGATCGCAGTGGTGCGCCGTCCCTCGCGCCGCGCCGAGCAGCCCTGATGCTCGCGCCCCGGCCGACCTCGCAACTCACGTCGCCCGACCCGGCCTCCCGAGCTGCGTGACCAGCGGGGTCAGCCGGGGAGCGAGCACTGCTGCTGCTGAACCTCCTCCGCGCGGGGCAGCGTGCAGGTTTTCCGATGTGGTCGAACAGGATCCCTGCCGCGCTGCCCTGGCGTCGAGCTGCGTTCGATGTCATCGGAAATCTGCGCGATCCGGGAGCGGCAGCCTTGGGTTGCGCCCATCGCCTACCCTCCGTCCATGGCTCCCGTCGTCGTCCCAGGCTTCCTGCCGAGCACCAACGGGTTCCGCTTCGCCAACAACTGGCCGGCCGGCCCGACCGTCCGGCTCGGGCCGTTCGACACCCGCTGGTTCTTCGGCATCGGTGATGCGGCGGCCGGGCTGTGCGGCGGCATGGCGCTCAGCGTCCGCGACATCTTCGAGAGCGCGACACCGCTCCACGTCCCGCCCGATACCGAGCATTTCGCGAACGGCAGTCCCCGCTTCGACCAGGTCGTCCGGCGACAGGTCCAGTCGCTCGAATTCGGCCTCGTCCCGCTGCGCTACTACTCGCTGTCCGCGTTCCGCCCCGACCCGCCGAACTCGCTGACCGGCGCCATCGGTCGGGAGCCGCCGCGGGTCGACGCGATCCGGCGCTGGTGGCCGGAGATCAAGGCGGAGCTCGACCAGGGCAGACTGCCCGTCGTCGGGCTCATCCGGAAGGCGTCGAACAACCCGCTCGAGCTGGTGGGCAACCACCAGACGCTCGCCTACGGCTACGACGAGAGCCCGGAGCGGATCGTCATCCGCATCTACGACCCGAACTGGCCGGGCCGCGACGACGTCGAGCTGCGCGCGACGATCTCACCCGATGTCGACCGGCCGTGGCGCGACCGCATCAAGCTCGAGCAGTCGACCGGCGAGCCGCTGCTCGGCTTCTTCAAGCACCCCTACCCGAAGCCCGACTCGCTCAAGGCCTGGCGCTAGCTCGTTCCGGCTCGCTCGAAATCCGAACGATTCGCGACGTCGCGCTGCCAGAGTGGGTAGACGCCGGATCCACCGGCGGGCAGGCGGGAGCGGTCGGACCGCATGACCAGGGAGCTCGTCGAACGGGCACAGGCCGGCGACCGCGACGCCTACGAGGCGCTCGTGCGAAGCTCGGCCCAGCGACTGTTCGTGCTCGCCGTCCGGCTCCTCCGAGACCGCGACGCGGCGGAGGACGTCGTCCAGCAGGTCCTGGTCGCGATCTGGCGCGACCTGCCGACCCTCCGCGATCCCGAACGCTACGAGGCGTGGACGTACCGGATGGTCGTACGCCGCTGCGCGACGGAGGGTAAGCGGCGGCAGTCGACCGTGGCCGTCACCGACGTCTCCGACACGATCGCCCAGCCCGGGGACGCCATCGGCGATATCGCGCTCCACGACGAGCTCGGCCGGGCGTTCGCACAGCTCAACCAGGAGTCGCGGGCGATCGTGGTCCTTCATCACCTGCTCGGCGTGAGCAACGTCGAGATCGCCGCGATCCTCGGCATCCCCGACGGCACGGTGCGCTCGCGGCTGCATCAGGCACTGCGCGTGATGCGCGCGTCCATCGAGGCGGATGCGCGGACCCCGGTGCCGGGAGGGCAGCCGGCATGACGGCGAACCTCGACTTCGATCGCCAGGTCGCGAGCGTGGCTCGATGCCTCGTGGCCGAGCGACATCCCGCGCCGACGTCGTCGACGCGGCCGCTCCACGAAGCCCGCTCCGTCCGCCGGCCAGGCCGCGCGTGCGACTGATCACTGGCCCCCGCGCGTGGCCGTCGAACCACGAGGCCCAGCTGTTCGGTCGGAGGTCCTCGCTCGTCCGCGTCCTCGTCGTCGGCGGCGCTCATCGCCACGCTCATCGCAGCCTCGCTCATCGCAGGGTCGCAGCTCCTTCGCCGACCGCCCTCCCCGTGTCCCACCGCTGCGCGGCGTCCTCACGCCGGCGGGATCGAGTCCCGAGCTGGTTCACGCTGAGCACGCACGCGACGCTACTCGCGGATGGCCGCGTCCTGGTGCAAGCCGCCGACGGGACGATCGTATGCGTGGGAACCGTCGACGCGATCATTCGAGCCCTCGGGACCACGGGCGTCTGGCGAGCGCAGTCGACGCTGTTCGCGATGCCGGACGGCCGGGTGGCCATCGTCGGAGGCGACATCCGACGCATCGACGCGACGAGTGGCGTGGCGGTGGCCTCGACGATCGAGTTCTTCGACCCGGAGACCGGTGGCTCATCACCGGCCGTCCCGATGAATGTCCCTCGATACGTCGAACGACGCGATCCTGCTGCGAGACGGGCGGATCCTCGCGGGTGGCGGCAGCACGCCCGATGAGATCGCCGCCGCCCGTGGCGACGATCGAGATCTTCGACCCGGCTTCCAGCGACCTGGTCGGTCACGGCGTCGTTCGACGGGATGTCGATCCCGATCCCCATCGCGCGAGCTCCCTGACGGCCGCGTGCTGGTGGTGGGCAGCGGTGACCGCCACGCGGCCATCTACGACCCGTCCACCGACCGAGTCTCGAAGATCGGACGCACGACCGGCGAGTACGTGAACACCGCGGTCGACGTTGGCTGACGGCCGGGTGCTCGCTCGGCGGAGCACGCGTGCGGCGAGGTCAGCGGCGCCGTCGACGCCGTCTGGCCACAGCCCGAATATCGACCCCACCCCGACGGAGCTCTTCGACCCGTCGACCGCGGGCCGTGGTCCGAGGACCGCGCCATCCCGCATTGCACGTCGACGGGCGACGGTGCTCGCCGACGGTCAGGTGCTGTACACGGGTTGGTGGTACGAACGGATCGACCGACGCGGGCGCCAGCCAGGCAGGGCTCGGGGAACGGCCAGGACACGCGTCAGGTGACGTGGGCCGGACTGCTGGATCCGACGTCCGGGCACACGCGGATCGTCAAGGGCCGGCTGGCTCACTACCTGATCGCGCTCGCCCTGCCGGGTGGCGGCGCCGTCCTCTTCGTCACGCCCGAGGAAGGCGACGACCTCGCGAGACCGGGATCGCGCAGGTCCTCGAGTAGGTCAGTAGCGGCGGCGCGCCGTTCCGGAGCGGATGTGCCGTCGGCGGCTCGGCGGCCGGGACGATCTGGTCCTCGTGCTCGTCGCGCGGGCCGCAGCCGCGATAGCAGCGCTTGGCGGTCGGCGTGTTCTGCGAGTGACACGTCGAGCAGAACCACGGCGGCGCGTCACCGGTCTTCGCCGAGACCGCCCGACCCGTCGCCCAGGCCACGACGCCGCGCGTCATGTCCATCGTCTCGTCGAGCGTCGCCTGGAGGCCCTGGCGGAGCACGAGCCATGCGATGCCCGCCACGATGCCGACCAGCGCGGCGAACAGCAGCAGCTGCGGTGACATCGTGTCCCACGGCAGGCGGATGCCCATGGCGCGACTCTGCGCCGCCCATTCGGTCGCTGCAATACGCCGATGGGCAGCATCGAACGTCATGAGCGCGACGGTGGGACGATGGTCGCGATGTCGAGCGCGTCCGTCGATCGCCTCCTCGCGCTCCTGATCGCGGGTCTCGTCGCGACGGGGCTGGTGTCGCTGTGGCAGGGGGCGCCCGCCGGCGGCTGGGTGTTCCTCGGCCACGCGTGGCTCGCGGGCATGCTCGCGCTCGCGGTCGCGCGTGAAGCTGCGGGCGAGCGTCCCGCGTGCGATCCGCGCGCGGCGCTGGGGTGCGCTGGCGTTGTCGACGGCGCTCACCCTGGGCGTCGTTGCCGCGCTGGTGGGTGGCTACCTGTGGGCGATCACCGGACGGGTGGTCTGGGTCGACGTCGCGGGACTGATCCGGTGGTCCGTGCTGACGATCCACGCGTGGATCGGCCTGGTGGTGCTGCCGGTCGTCGTGCTGCACCTGCTGCCCAGGCGATGGCGGCTGCTGCGCCCGGGTCGGGGCGTCGCCGCGAGGGCCGGGTCGCGGCTGCTGACGCGGCGTTCGTTCCTGGCCAGTGCGGCGGTGGGTGTGGGCGGCGCGGCCCTGGGTTCGGTCGGCGCTCGTGGCGGAGCGGCTCGGCGGCGGGTCGCGACGGTTCACCGGCTCGCGATTCCTGCCACCGGGCGAGCTCCCGCCCGCGACGACGTTCCTCGGCGAGGGCACGCCCTCGATCGATGGCGCCGCGTGGCGGCTGTCGGTCGGTGCGACGTCCTTCTCGCTCGGCGAGCTCCGGGCGCTGGGCGAGCGCGAGCTGACGGCGACGCTCGACTGCACGTCGGGCTGGGCGTTCGAGGGAACGTGGCAGGGCGTGGCGCTGGGCTCGGTGCTGGACGCGGCCGGCGTCGACGGCGATCGCGTCGAGGTCCGCTCGGTGACCGGCTGGTCGACGTCGCTGCCGCTCGCGGAAGCTCGTTCGTGCCTGCTCGCATGGTCGCTCGAGGGGCAGCCGATCCCAGCCGCCAATGGCGCCCCGCTCCGACTCGTCGCCCCGGACCACCGCGGCGTCGAGTGGGTGAAGTGGATCTCGTCGATCCGGTCGAGCTAGCTGTCGGGCGCGATCGCCTGGAGCGTGACGATGAACGCCGAGCCGCCCTGGCGACGCTCCGCGCGGACCCGTCCGCCCATCGCGGCGAGCAACTGCCGAACGACGAACAGGCCGACACCGGCGCCGCTCGCGGCGCGGGCCGCTTCGGGTGAGCGCCAGTAGAGCTCGAACAGCTGGTCCGGGTCGCCCGGCGGCAGGCCGATGCCCTCGTCGATCACGATGAGGTCGACACCACCCGCCGACTCGGTCGCCTCCACGGTCACGGTCGTCCCGGCCTCGCTGTACTTCGCCGCATTGCCGACGAGGTTGCGCACGACCTGCTCGACGGACACCTCCTCGGCGAGGACGACGGGCAGGTCGATCGGGGTGATGACGTCGAACTGGTGCATCGGCCAGCGCCGCGCCTCCTCGTCGACGGCGCGCTTGAGGACATGGCCCAGCGCGACGGGCTCGAGCGGCAGCTCCAGCTTGCCGGCCTCGGCCCGGCCGAGGATCAGCAGGTCCTCGACGAGGCGCCGGAGACGGTCGGATTCGGCCTCGATGTCCTCGATCAGCTGGCCCCGGCGCTCGGCGTCCATGTCGGCGTGCCGCTGGCGCAGCAGCTGGCTCATGCCGAAGATCGTCGTCACCGGCGTCCGGAGCTCGTGGCTGACCATGCCCGTGAACGCGTCGCGGAGGACGCGCGACCGCTGCTCCGCGGCATAGCGGGCCGAAAGATCGATCGGCCCCGCGAGCGCCTGGGCGACGGTCTCGAGCAGCTGGACGTCGTCGGCGGTGAAGGCGGACGGCTCGGTCGAGTCGACCTCGAGCAGGCCGATCCCCTCCCCCCGCCGGCTGATGGGCACGGCGAGCCACGAGCGCATCGCGAGCTTCGCCGCCGCACCGGCAGGCTGGACGGCCGACGCCTGGAAGTCGTCGATGAGGCTCGGACTCGAGCGTGTCCAGGACCTGCCAGCTCCGCCCTCGACCGCGCGGCAATCGCTGACCCAGCGCCTCGCCCACGAACGGCCCGGCCGCCGCCCGGATCACCAGGTCGTCGCCATCGACGAGCGCGATCGACCCACCGGTGAACGCGATCACCCGCCCCAGCCGGTCGAGCGCCGCCTGGAGGATCCGATCGAGATCCAGCTCCCCAGCCGCGGCGGTCGCGATCTCGAGCACGAGCTCGGACATCGCGTGACGGCGATCGGACTCGAGGGGCAGCGTCAGCGTGCCGTTTTCCGGTTCGGCCTGGGAGTCCCTCATTGGGGTCATCCTACGGCGCCGAACCCGGCCAGTCATTGCTGGCCGCACTCGAAGCGACATCGGAAGCTTTCGCGGCTACGCTGGCCCGGATTGTTCGCGTTCCTCCACGACGGGTCCCACGCCGTACTTGGTTCGCTCGTACGTGAGCCCACGTTCGAGCGTCACCTGATACTGAAGCCTCTTGGACTTGATCCGAGACTCGAGCTCCGGCAGCGTCAACAAGACGAAGAAGTCGTCACCATATTTGTTTGCCGCACCGAGCACGACGAGGGCGAACAGGTACTTCTCGCCGAGTAGCTCGGCGACGTCGAACTCGTTCTTCGTTGCACCGAAGAAGTAGCCGCCCAGCGCCTCGTCATGGATGACCTTCTGCGTAACCTTGATCTCGATTAGACGCAGTTCGTCCATGACGTCGTCCAGCGATTCGAGCGTGAGCGATGGTCTCGGACGCTCCGTCATGACGACATCGAACACGCGGTCGCTGAACGTCTGAGGAACGCCGAGCCTGTTCAGGATCGCCCGCCTCACGCCGGGTGCAACCCACTGGAATCTCGGGTCCCGAGTCACGACGGTAACGCCGTGCTTCTCGGTGCGTCGATTGCTGCGGCTCTTGTCGAACGTCGCGTCGGAGATCCGGACTCGGACCTGTTGCTCAGGAGGCGGATAGTCGGTCACGGACCGAAGGATCGGTCACAACCACCGAATGATCAAGATCGGCAGAGGACTCCGGGATCCGTTCCTCATCTGCGCTACTTTCCCGCGTTCGACGTATCGCTTCCACTTTGCGACCAAGAGTTGATCACATCGATCCCTGAAAGACATGCGTCTGGTGATAGCGAATGATCCTCGCGACTTGGTTGCCGCGCAGGGTCGCTGGGCAGCCGAATGGGCGCTCCGGACACCACGTTGAGTCGTGACGTCCCGTCGGGCGAAACGAGCATCGACGTCTCGAGCCGTGGTGACGTCGTCACAACGAGGCTTCCGCTCTCGACGTGAAGTGTGAAGAGCCCCTCGTCGAACAATCGATGTAGCGTTGGCGTGAGTGCGAGCCCGTTGGAGACGCCGTCCGAACCCGATGCTGCAACAGGGCGAATATGCGCGGCATCAAGGAGACGGGTGACGCGTCCAGCAGGCAGTGTCCCGATGCCGAAGCCTGTGATCGCGCATCGCAGAGCGTAGCGCGTCGAGAACTCCTCGGCGGAACCGCGCATCACGTTCGACTGCGCTGACGAGACGCCGTTCGCGGATTGGCAGGGGATCGCCGCCGTCTCCAGCGGCATATGGGGTGTCGACGACAAGCGGGCTCGCGAAACCAACGTCGATCGACTCGTTGTGCATCCTCGAACGTGATTCTTCGAACAGACTGCCCGGACGTCCTCAACGCGCGCTGATCGGCAGGGATCGCGCGGAGCCACGCTTCGAGCGGCTCACCGAGTAGATCTCGCGGGACGACACGCGTCGAACTCGTGGCGCGACAACGTAGTCGAACGCGCCACAGCCGTTGGCCGCCTTTGCTGATCCCGCCTGTCAGCACGGGCGGGTGTGTTATCGATGCCCACCCGACATACCCGCGCCGTCCCTTCCCGTTGTCATGATGGCTCGTAGATGAGTGCAAAGGCCGGCTCAGAAGCTGAGATACCTTCGGAATGCACCGAGATGGATCGCGCTCGGAAAACTGTCATAGAACTGGTCGGCGTGTCCGCGTACTGCGACTGTTCGCGCTTGGACACCAGCACCAGGGAAGCGCATCGGTCCGAGCTGTAGCGGCCGACTAGCGCCATGTTGACGATCTCGGCGGCGATCGATGAGCACTCAGGCTGATGCGTGAACGCGCCTCATCGACGCGATTGGTCCGACGCGACGCGACGGAGTGCTCGAGCGGTCGAGCTTCCGGCTCCTCGACATCGTGCAATGGCAGCGCCATGACGTCGCGACTTCCAGTACATCGACGGCTGGCACGGCCCGGCGAAGATGGCCGAGCACTGGAAGAAGCGACTGACACGCAGCTGGCCGACGGATCAGCCGAGGTCGTCTGGACATCTCGTGACGTGGCGACGGTGCGGCTGACATCGACTCTTCCGTGCGACCGCCGCTGCGATCGAAGCGAGGTCGACGGATCTCGGCACGTGATCTACATCACGCGCTGGGAGTCGAGACTCGGACCCCGCGACTCGAACGCCTTGAGTCTTCGGAGTCGTCCCGATCAAGGCTCTCCTTGAGGGTTCCGTCGATGGGCGCTCGACCCTCGGCTTCCCGGGTGATCTACGAGGTCAGTGCGTCCAGCTAGCGGGTCGCCACCGGTCCGGGATCGGGCGAACGCCTGTGGGTTCGGGACGCACGGAGCGCTCTCGCCTTGGCACCGGTCCCTGGGATGATGTACATATACATCGTGCACCGAACGCAGATCTACCTCACCGAGGAGGAGGCGCGGACGCTCGACCGTCTCGCGAAGGAGCGTGGCCAGACGCGCTCGCACCTCATCCGGGAGGCCATCCGCGAGAAATACGGGTCACGACCCAGCCACGTGGAGTTCCAGGCCGTCCTGGACCGGGTCGCCGGTGCGTGGAATGACGAGACCGACGAACAGCGCGAGGAACGAGATCGTTGGCTTCGGCAGCTGCGTGGCCCGGGTCTCGGCTACAAGATCGCCCGGCACCGAGGCGAACCGATGCCGGATCCTGACGCCGATCAGGCGCGATGAGCACGGTCCTGGTCGATGCGAACGTGCTGATCGATGCACTTCGAGGTCACGCTGCGGCACTCGGAGCGTTGTCCACGGCAAGCCTCAGAGGCGACGATCTGTGGTCGTCGACGGTGGTCCGAGTCGAGATCCTGGGCGCGATGCGGGCCGGTGAGGAGGCGGCGACGGAAGCGCTGCTCGAACAGCTCGACTGGCTCCCCGTCACGCGGGAGATCGCCGACGCGGCGGCAGCCTATGCGCGGCGATACCGCGCGTCTCACTCCGGGATCGACCTGGCCGACTACCTTCTGGCCGCGACAGCGGACCATCTTGGCGCCTCGGTGCTGACGCGCAACGTCCGCGACTTTCCGATGTTCGAGGGCCTTCGCCCCGCCTACTAGATCAAAGCGCTGGCAGGTCCTGCGACTCGGTCTGGGCGCCGGCGAAGAGGTCACCGGTCTGCTCCAGGCGTTCGATCGCGTTGCGGACCGTCCAGCGGTCGCTCCGCAGGGCCGGGTCGTCGAGCTCGGACCAGGCGATGGGCATCGAGACCGGGGCGCCGTCCTTGGGGCGCACGCTGTACGGGGCGACGAGGGTCTTGATCGACGCGTTCTGCGTGTAGTCGAGGCGGGCCTTGCCGCCGCGGTTGGCCTTCGACCACTCCCACGAGATCAGGTCGGGGACGGTGGAGCCCACCGCCCGCGACAGCTTCTCGACCCACGCCGAGGTGTCCTCGTACGTGTACTTGCCGCGGGTGATCGGGATGAACGCCTGGATGCCGCGCGAGCCCGTGGTCTTCGCGAACGCCTTCACGCCCAGATGCTCCAGCGCGGTCCGGTAGAGCTTCGCCAGCGTCACCGTCTCGTCCCACGTGGTCTTCGTGCCGGGGTCGATGTCGATGAGCGCGAACGTCGGCTGCCACGGGTCCTCGATCGTCGAGGTCCAGGCGTGGATCTCGAACGCGGCGAGGTTGCCGAGGAAGCACAGCGTCGCCGCTCGGTCCGCCAGCAGATGGTCGTTCGCGTCGCGGTCCTCGCGCTCCTGGAAGCCCGTCTCGTGCCAGATGGTCAGCCACTTGGGCGCCGAGTCGGGCATGTCCTTCTGCCAGAAGCCGGGCTTCCCTGCCCCGTTCGGGTAGCGGTGCAGGTTCAGCGGCCGATGCCACAGGTGCGGCAGCATGAACGGCGCGACCTGCGCGAAGTAGCGGACGAGCTCGCGCTTCGTGATGGGCGGCTCGTCCGACCCCTCCTGGCCGTCGAACAGCGGCTTGTTCAGGTTCGTGAGCTTCAGGGTCTCGCCGCCGACCTCCCAGAGGCCCTCGTTCCCGAGCGCCTCGAGGGCGGCGAGTTCGTCAGGCGTGACCTCCCAGGGTCCGGGTCGATCCTGTTCCGAAGGGGCGGGCGAGGCCGCCGCAGAGCGCGTCTTCGAAGCGGGCATGCCCCCATCCTCGCCGATGTGCTGCAGATCCGGCACCCCCGGCGCGTCCGGCACCGCCTCGGCCGAAGCCTCCTTCCCGGCCTGCTTCGAGTCGACCGCCACCTCGCGCACCACCTCGCGCGGGTCGCGCCCGCGCTCGATGCCCTTGTAGGCCGACTGCCGGACCATCCCGTCGCGTGACCAGTCGCTGAGCTCGGCGCGGATCACGAGCTCGGGCCGGGTCCACACGACGCCCGCGAGGTCGCCGCCCCAGCGGCCGCGGAAGCCAGGTGGCGGCGGCGGGTCGAACGCCGGTCGGTCGGTCGTCAGCTCGTCGAGCACCTTGCGGAGCTCCTTCCGCGCCCGGCCGTCGAAGCCCGATCCCACCTTGCCCGAGAACCGCAGCTTGTCGCCCTCGTAGACGCCGACGACGAGCGCGCCCAGCTCCTTGGCGCTGTTCTCACCGGGGGTCCAGCCGCCGACGACGAGCTCCTGCTCCGGCCGCGCCTTGATCTTCAGCCAGCTCGGCACGCGACGGTTGGGCTCGTAGCGCGACCGCCGATGCTTCGCGACGATCCCCTCCAGCCGCTGGGCCTTGGCGGCCTGGAAGAACGCGACGCCTTCCCGCTCGATGTGGCTCGCGAACTTCACCCGCGACGTCTCGCGCAGGACGAGCTTGAGGAGCTTCTTGCGTTCCTCCAGGGGGACGTTGAGGAGCGAACGCCCGTCGAGGTACAGCAGGTCGAACGCCTGGTACACGAGGCCGCCGCCCCGCCCCGTCCGATACGAGGTGATGCGCTCCTGGAGCAGCGAGAAGTCGGGCCGGCCGTTGTCGTCGAGGGCGACGATCTCGCCATCGACGATCGCCTCCTTCGCCTCGATCCAGGCGGGCGGCGACAGGAGCTTCGGGAAGTACGTCTCGGCGTCGTTGCCGCGCCGCGTCCAGAGCCGGACCTCGCCGTCGCGAACGACCGCCTCGACGCGATAGCCGTCCCACTTGACCTCGAACAGCCAGTCGTCGTCGGTGAACGGGTGCGACGCGAGGGTCGCCCTCATCGGCTCGACGTACTTCGGCATCACCGCGGTGACCGCTGCCGACAGGTCGATCTCGGCCTCGCCGACCGGCGCCTTCGACTGCCAGATGGCCGGCGCGTTCGCCTTGACCTCGTCGTTCGTGCGGCCCGACTTCACGCTCTGCGGGAAGTCCTCCGCGTCCCAGCCCTTCTCGGACGCCTCGTCGCGCTTGTGGATGAGCAGCCACTGCTCCGAGTCATCCTCGAACGCCGCGCTGGGCGACGAGCCCGGTCGTCGGGATGTCCGGACGATCGTGAAGCGGCCCTTGAGCTTCTCGCCGTGGAGGACGAACTTCAGCTCGCCGTCACTGATGGCCTTGAGCGGATCGGGCGTCTCGGCCTCGGGCTCCCAGGTGCCCCAGTCCCAGACGATGACGTCGCCGGCGCCGTACTGCTTGGCCGGGATCGTGCCCTCGAAGTCGAAGTACTCGATCGGGTGGTCCTCGACATGGACGGCCATGCGCCGGATCGACGGGTCGAGCGTGGGCCCCTTCGGGACCGCCCACGAGACCAGCACGCCCTCGACCTCGAGCCGGAAGTCGTAGTGGAGGCGCGTCGCCCGATGGCGCTGGACGACGAACCGCCGCTTCGCGACGAGCCCGGCACCCGCGCCCTTGCCGCGGTCGCCGGCAGGCTCGGGTGTCTTGCCGAAGTCTCGCTTGCGCCAGTACTCCTCGAGCGGCATGCGTCGAAGTTTCGCAATTCGGCGTCAGTGCGTCAGCCGCAAATGGGGCCGTTCGGGCCATACCGCGACGCCGACGGGTGTGGTCGACTCCACAGTGGGTTCGCGGCGGCATGTAACGGCGAGGGATGCTCGCACGTCCCACGCGACGCATCGGCCAGAGCTCACTGGTCGATCGAGGTGAGGGGCGACCGATGACTGCATGGGAGCAGCCGGGGGATCCGCGGGAAAAGGACGGCCAGCGGCCGTCACGCAACGGCCGGGTTCCGAAGGCGATCCGCAGCCGGTCGTTCGCGGCCGCGACCGTCATGGCCGGCCTTATCGTCGTCGTGTCGGGCGCAGCGATCCTGGGTCCGTGGACGACCGACCAGACGGGCGCCGAGCCCACGCCCACGGCGCGCGCCACGGCCGCCGCGTCACAGCCGCCGTCGTCCCCGCCCCCGAGTGCGCAGCCGCTCCCGAGCCTGCCGCCCGTCGGTGAGCGCCCGTCGCTCATCGCCACCCAGGCCACGGGATCCGTCGTCAAGCTCGGTGCCGGGTTTCTCCTCTCGGGCACCGTCGACGCGACGGCCGACGAGCTTGCGCAGCGCGTGACCGTAGACCCGCCCATCGAGCTCATCCGCACCGCCGATCCCGCGAGCGGCGGGGTCCTCCTGCAGCCGGCCGCACCCCTCCAGCCGGGCGTCGTCTATCGCTTCGACCTCGCGAACGCCGCGGGCGATCCCGCCGAGTCATGGGCCTTCCAGGCGGACATGGCCCTCCACGTCGTGGAGACGCTCCCATACCGTCAGGCGACGGACATCCCCGTCACCACGGGCATCGAGATCACGTTCGACCAGGACGGCGTGCAGGATGCCGCGGCGCACTTCCAGATCCAGCCGAACCTCACCGGCCGCTTCGAGCGCCACGCGCGGACCATGGTGTTCGTACCCGACAAGCGCCTCAAGGCGGCGACCATCTACACCGTCACGCTGACCCGTGGGGTGTCCGTCGAGGGCACCGGCCAGATCCTGCAAGAGGACCACGTCTTCCAATTCGAGACGCGATCCCGCAGCACCACCCCGCGGACCCTCGCATGGCTCACGCGCGACCTGTTCGACAGCGGCACGGCGGAGCGCCCGGTGCTGGGCATCGAGGCCTTCGGCGAGCGGCGCATCCACGTCGAGGTCTACCGCTTCCCGGATCAGGACACCGCGATCACGGCCTATCGCCGGCTCGTCACGCGGCCCTGGTGGACGCAGTGGAGCGGGACGGACGCGATCTCGACGAAGGGCCTGCGACGCGTCGTGTCCACGGATCTGAACATCATGCGGATGACGAACGGGGCGCGGGCCATCCGCCTGCCCGCCCGGCTGCCGGAGGGTGACTACCTGGTCCAGACCGGCCGCCGGGATCGTCCCCAGGCGATCCTCCAGGTCACCGACGTCGCGGGCTACGTCTCGACGAGCGCGCCGAAGACCCTCGTGTGGGTCAATGACCTCAAGAGCCGCCGGGCGGTCGACGGCGCCGAAGTTCGCGTGGCCGGCGGTGGCCCGGTCGGCGTCACGGATGACAGCGGGCTGCTGGCCATCAAGACCCCGGACGCCCTCCTGGGGACGGGGCCCGAGTGACGCCACCCTGCGCATCCTCACGATGCGGACGCCCGATCGACGGACGTCGTTCATGCCGCTCAGGGTCTCCGGGCTGGAGGAGCAGCGAGGCTGGTACTTGGACGGGTCGTACGGCGCGGCCTCCGATCGCTACTGGCAGCTCCTCGACACCGATCGTGGGCTCTACCGCCGCACCGACCAGATCAACCTCTGGGGCTTGGTGCGCGACCGGGCGGATGGCTCCGTGCCGAGCGAGGTTGTCGTTCGGCTCGTCCCGGACGGCGGCGACGCCGTCGTGCCCGTCGCGACGGTGACGCTCAAGCCGAACAGCAACGGCGTGCTCAGCGGCAGCCTCCCACTCGTCGAGGCCGCCGAAGGGGACTATCGGCTGGAGCTCCTGGCGGGTGACGAGGTGATCGGGCAGCGCTCACTTGGCGTCGGCGCCGTCGAGAAGCCGGCCTATCGGCTGGAGGTCACGACCGGGCACCACGTCTACCTCGCAGGCGATCGGATCCGGACGACGATCACGGCCCGGTTCTACGAGGGGACGCCCATGCCGGGTGTCCCGCTGCGCGTCGACGGCCCGAACCGCGAACGCATGGTCAGGACCGACGCCTCCGGCGTGGCGACGTTTGCCACGACCGCCGTCGCCGATGCCAACGAGCTGTCCCAGGCGATCTCGGTGAACCCGGCGCGCGGAGAGGAGGGCTCGATCGGGGCCTCACGCGACTTCTACGTGTTCCCGAGCAGTCGATGGCTGGAGGCCACCGGCTCGGTCCAGGACGGCCGCGTGCGCGTCACGGGGAGCGTCCGGCTGGTCGACTTCGAGCGCATCGAGCGAGAGCTGGAGACCACGGATATTTGGTCGATCGACCCGAACGGCGCGCCCGTCGGCGGCGCGGATGTCCGCCTCCGCTTCACCGAGCTGATCCCGAAACGGACGCAGACGGGCACCGCCTATGACTTCATCGAGAAGCGCGTGATCCCGGTGTACGCGTATGACGTGAGCCGGCGATCGCTCGGCACGATCACGGTCCACACCCGCTCGGACGGCACCTTCACGGGTTCCGTGGCCGCGCCCAGCACCCGTCACGACTACGCCGTGGAGCTCGAGACGCGAGATCCCGACGGTCGCGTGGCAAAGGTCGAGCGCGGCGCGTCGGCCGGCGGGTCGAATGACGACTACAACTCGGGCCCGTACCTCGGCGGCCCGCGATCCGACAGTGAGCACGAGTTCAGCGTCGGCGATCCGGTCGACCTGACGATGTACCAGGGTGACGGCAAGGTCGGGCGAGGACCCGACGACCGGTACCTGTTCTTCCAGGCGCAGGGAGGGATCCGCGCGTCCGTGGTCCAGGCGTCGCCGCGCTTTGTGACCACGTTCGACGCCGCGAGCGTCCCGAACGTCGGCATCTATGCCGTCCGGTTCACGGGCAGTGCCTATCTCACCGCCAGCACGAGCGCCTATCTCCGGCAATCGGATCGGGATCTCGCGATCACGCTCACCCCCGATGCCACGACGTACCGCCCGGGGGACAAGGTCACGCTGGCGGTCCGGACGACGGACCCGAACGGCAAGCCGGTCCCGGCCACCGTGGTGCTGCGCGCGGTCGACGAGAAGCTGTACTCGATCGGGGCAGCGCAGGAGTCCGACCCGCTCGGCTCGATCTACGCCTGGGTCGATGATGGTCTCCTGGACACGTACGCGACCCATCTGTCCCCGGCCAACGTCGAAGGCGGCGATACGGGTGGTGGCGGCGGCGACGACGGCTACCGCGACCGATCGGACTTCCGCGATGTCGTCCTGTTCAAGACCGTGGACACCGGCGCCGATGGCCGCGGCTCAGTGTCGTTCGGGCTGTCGGACGACCTCACCTCCTGGCGCATCGCCGGATCCGGGTTCTCTGCCGGCCTGCTGGTTGGCGAGGGCATGACCTCGATCCCGGTCGGCCTGCCGATGTTCATCGACGCGTCGATGTCGCCGGAGTACCTCCTCGCGGATCGACCCAGCATCAACGTCCGTGCCTACGGGACGGCGCTGCGACCGGGCGATCCCGTCACGTTCACGGTGACCTCGGAGACGCTGCCGATGGCCGCCGTCACCATTCGCGCCAAGGCGTTCGAGGACGTCCACGTCGAGCTTCCGGCGCTGTCGCTCGGGCCGCAGCGGCTCAGCATCCGCGCTGCCGCTTCGCCCGACGGTCGTGCCGTCGAGGATCGGGTCACACGGACGTTCCGGGTGACCGCCTCTCGTCTGACGAAGATGACGTCCGCCTACGCAGAGCTCGCAGACGGCGCGCTGCCGGCCGGCGGCGATGACCAGACCACGATGGTCTTCTCGGATGCGGGGCGCGGTCGATCCATGGCGATCCTCACGGCCCTGCTGGACCAGCGCGGCCCGCGGCTCGACCGGCTGATCGCGGCCGACCTTGCGCGCCAGACGCTGGTCGACGTGGATCCGGCAGGCGCGGGTCAGCTGCCGGTCGTCGAGCCGCTCCTGACCGAGCGCTACCAGGAGTACGGATCCGGCCTTGCGCTGCTGCCGTACAGCAGCCCGGACCTGCGGCTCTCAGCGCTCGTCGCCCTCGTCTCACCCGACAGCGTCGACCGCCAGGCGCTGGCCCGGTACCTGCAAGGCGTACTCGCCGACCGGAAGGCCACGCGAGAGCGGCGCATGTTCGCGCTCGCGGGTCTCGCCGGTCTACGGGCACCCGTGTTGCCGGCGCTCCAGGCAGCGTCGGCTGAACCGAAGCTCACGATCCGGGAGCGGCTGTTCCTGGGCTTGGGTGCCGCGGCCATCGGCGATGCCGCGACCGCTCGCTCCGTCGAGCAGGCGCTGGTCGACGACTACGGCGAGGATCTCGGCGACCAGCGCCGGCTTCGGGTGGGCGAGAACCTCGATGACGATGCCGAAACGACCGCGCTGCTGGCGATGCTGGCCGCGTCGATCGGGGATCCGGACGCCGGGGCGTACTGGGCGTACGTCGAGGCGAACCCGAGCACTCGCGATCCACTCGTGCTTCCCGCGGCGGCATTCGCGCGCTCGCTGCTCGAACGGATGCCGACCACGGCCGCGACCTTCGCGTACACGGTCGACGGGAAGCGTTCCGTCATCGACCTGGCGCCGGGTGACGCGTTCAGGCTCGTCGTGCCGGCGGCCCAGCGCCCCGGCCTTCACTTCGAGGCGATCACTGGGCAGGTGGGCGTCACGTCGACGTGGCGGGAGGCGGCGCGTCCGGGCGACTTCGACCGGGACCCGGACATCGGCGTGTCGCGCACGATCAACCCATCGACCGCGTCCAGCTCAGACCTCGTACGGGTCGATCTCCGGGTGAGCTTCGGCACCAAGGCACGCAAGGGCTGTTACCAGGTCGTCGACTTCGTACCCTCGGGCCTCCGGCCGGTGAGCACCACGGATGGCTGGTCGCAAGAGGACGAGGACGGGTATGGGCGGCCTGGCTGGGTCGAGCCCTACGACCGGACACCGGAACGCGTCTCGTTCTGCGCATACCGCCCCAAGGGCACCGACTCGGTGCTGCTCCGCTACTACGCGCGGGTCGTCACCAGCGGCACGTACATGTGGGAGCCGGCGATCGCCCGCTACTCGGCCTCATCGACACGCGCCACGCTGACCGCGCCCGATCAGCTGACGATCGACTGACCCGGCGCTACGCCGCGGCGGACGGGGACGGGTCCGGGCGGTTGTCGCGCATCCGCGACCAGACCAGGTCGAGCACGACGCTCAGCACGAGGATCAGGATCAGCACGACGATCGACCGCGGCTCGTTGATGAGCGTCGTGAACATGAACGCGATGAGCGCGATGGCCGACGTCACGAGCCCGAGCACGAGCATCATCGAGCTGCGCGCCCGTCTCGCCCCGGACCCGCAGGTGTCCTGCGGTGACGATCGTGAACACGAACAGGGCGACGGCGCTGCCGATCGATGCGATGGCATTCAGGTCCAGGAAGAGCGCGAGGACGATCGTCGCGACGGCGCCCGCGAGCAACCCCATCGGCACCCGTCCGAACACGCGAGAGGCCATCACGGGCGGCCACAGTCGCTGGGCCGCCAGGTAGTCCGACAGGCCGATGGCGGGGTAGAGGCCACTGTTCGTCGACCCGGCGGTCGCGAACAGCGCCGTGACCTGGATCAGGACCAACCCCACGGTCCCCAGGACCGGCTCGGCCGCGACCGCGATGGCCGTGGGACCCGCGGCGATCACCTCGGGTACCGTCAGCGTGCTGAACACGCCGATCGAGACCGCGACATAGATCGCCGTCGCGATGGAGATGGCGATGATGATCGCTCTCGGAAGCTGATGGGCGGGATCCTTGAGGTCCTTCGCCGTGAACGTGACAACGCCGAACCCGAGGAACGCGAAGAAGGTGAGCGCGACGCTCGACACGATCGTCCGGACCGGCGGATAGGTGCTCGGGTTGAGCATCGAGCGATCGCCGTTCAGGATCGTGACGATCGCGAACAGTGCGAGGATGCCGACGACCACGAACACGACCACGCTCTGGACGCGCGCGACGATCGTCGAGCCAGCGATGTTGAGCGCGGTCATCACGGCGACGACGAGGACCGCGAACGCCTTCGCGGCATTCGGGTCGTCGCCGGCAAAGGCGCTGCTCGCGTAACTCCCGAAGGACACCGCGACCATCGCCGTGATGATGGTGTTGACCGCGTAGACCAGCCACGCCATGACGGCCGTGACGTGGGCGCTTCCGAACGACGCACTGACGTACTCGAGCAGTCCGGCCGCCGACGGGTACCGCGCGCCGAGCTTCCCGAACGAGTAGCCCTGGAACGCGGCGATGACGCCGGCAAGCGCGAACGACAGCCAGACGGCCGAGCCGGCCACCTCGCCCGCCGTACCGAGCAGCGAGAAGATCCCGCGCCGACCATCGCGGCCACACCGATGGCCGCGGCCTGCCCGGTGTTGATGTACTTGCGCGGCGCCTCCGTCACGTGCGGAACGTTAGCGGACCGTGTCGAGCGCGACTCATCCGAATTCGCGTCAGCGACGTGCTGAAGGGTCGCGGCTTTAGATTCGCAAGTGGCGGACGAGGTCCTCGGGCGTCATCGGGCGTGCGAACAGGAAGCCCTGCGCGTGCGTCGCCCCGAACGCGCGGACGGCGGCCAGCTGCGCGTCGGTCTCGACGCCCTCCGCGACGGTCTCGACACCGAGCAGCGAGCCCAGCCGGAACAGCGTCTCGGCCACGGCATCGCGCGGTCCCCCGTCGCCCAGCTCGCTGATGAAGGCGCGGTCGACCTTGAGCACGTCGATGGGCAGCGCCTTGACGTACGACAGCGATGAGTAGCCCGTGCCGAAGTCGTCGATCGCGATGCGGACGCCGAGCTCGCGCAGCGCGGTCAGCACCGACGCCGCTCGATCGAGGTTGGCCATGAGGATGTCCTCGGTGATCTCGAGCGTCAGCCAGCGTGGCGCGAGCGCCGCGTCCTCCAAGGCCGAGCGCACGTCCCGCACGAGATCGACGTCGACCAGCTGACGCGGCGAGAGGTTCACGGAGATGGGAACGGGCCGCAGCCCCGACTCGACCCATGCCTGCGCCTGGCGGCACGCCGCCCGGAGCAGGTGCCGGCCCATCGCGACGATCAGCCCGGATTCCTCCGCGGCGCCCATGAACGCGCCGGGCGGCAGCACGCCGCGCGTGGGATGCCGCCACCGCGCGAGCGCCTCGGCGCCGACGACGCGTCGGCTCGATGTGTCGACGATGGGCTGGTAGTCAAGGAACAGATCGCCGCGCGACACGGCCAGCCGCAGGTCGCGATCGAGCTCCAGGCGAGCGATCGCGGCGTCGCGCATCGCGGGCTCGAAGACCACCACCCGGCCCTTGCCCGTGGCCTTGGCCTGGTACATCGCGACGTCGGCGTCACGCAGCAGGTCCGCCGCCCCGCGCTCGCCCACGACCACGCCGATGCTGGCGCTCGCGGTGACGCTTCGCCCGACGAGCTGCACCGCCGGTCCCAGCGCATCCAGGAGCCGTCGCGCGGTGGTGCGAGCCGCGTCGCGGCTGGGCACGGCCTCCAGAAGCACCGCGAACTCGTCCCCACCGAGGCGCGCGACGGTGTCCTCGGCACGGAGCTCGCTCCGCAGGCGCTCCGCGACCGCACGCAGGAGCGCGTCGCCCGCGGCATGGCCGAGGCCGTCGTTCACCGTCTTGAAGTCGTCGAGGTCGAGGAACAGGACCGCGACCTCGTCACGCGTGCGCGCCGCGCGACGGATCGCCTGCTCGAGGCGGTCCTGGAACAACGCCCGATTGGCGAGGCCGGTCAGCGGGTCGTGGAACGCCTGGACCTCGAGCTGGCGGACCTTGCGCCCGAGCGCGAGCGACCCGGCGATCCGGTCGGCGATGGCCTGGAGGAGGCTCAGGTCCCGGGTGTCCAGCGGTGGTTCGTCCGCCTCGATGTTGACGATCCCGAGGAGCTCGCCGGACTGCGCCAGCGGCACGCAGATCTCGCTCTTCACATGATCGTCGGCGGAGATGTAGTCCGGGTCGAGCGAGGTGTCGGGGATGAACTGCCGTTCGCGGGTCCTGAGGACGCGGCCGATCACGCCGGTGTCGGCATCGAACGTGTCGACGGGCATCGAGTAACCGATCTGGGCGCCGAGGTTGAGCGTGCGGGCGTTGCCGTCGAGAAGATAGATCGAGAGGTAGCGGTAGTCGAAGCGGTCCTGCAGCTCGCGCAGCGAGCGGTGGAGGATGTCCGGACTCGGGCCATGGGTCGCGAGGAGGTCGCCGATGACCTCGATCGCCGCGACCGCCTCCTCGGCTCGCCTGGCCTCGGTCACGTCCGTGCCGGTGCCGATGAGGCTGACGATGTGCCCGTCGCGGACGATCGCGGTGTTGACCCAGTCGATGATCCGCTTGCGCCCGTCGCGGGCGATGAGCGCCTGGGTCGTGGCGATGGTGCCGCCTTCAGCGCCGAGTCGGGCCACGAGCGTCGCGACATCCGCGGTCTGGTCGGCGGCGACGAGCTCGGACGCGTGGCGACCGAGGACTTCGGCTTCGGTATAGCCGGTGATCGCCTCGCAGCGCGGATTGAACCGGGTGACCCGGCCCTGGGCGTCGGTCACGATCACCAGCGCGTCGAGGGCGCGGAGGATGCCCTCGAGGATCGTCGCGTCGTCGGCGACCACGGGGGTCGTCGGCGGGGGGATCGTCGCGCTCGGGGTTCGCGGGCGGCGTCGTCGTTCCCCGCCGTGCCACGTTCGCGCCGGCCGTGCGCGTACGGTGGCGTGCGGAGTCGCGGCGGAGCGGCACGGGGGTGCCGAGACGGGGCTCGACGGGCACGAGGCGAGGCTAGGCTCTTGCGGTCCGGACCGGAATGGTACGGAGGAGGGGCCGGGTCACCCCGGTCGGCCCTCCCGCGCGCGCGCCCGTCGAGGGCCTGGCCGTCGTGCATCCGGTGCGTCCTACGACGAAGGAGGGTCCGCGGGGACGCGACCAAGCCGCCTCGGCTGCCGTTCGTTCGTCGAATGGTGCATCGCACGCGCGATCTGACGGCGGAACCGATGCGCGGGACGGATCTCGTCTGCGGTCGGGACGCTCCTTCGTCGCAGCACGCGTCCGATGCACACAGAGCCGCCGGGCCGGCCGGGAGTGACCTCGAGATCAGGCCTGGGCCTGGGCGAGCCTCCGGATCGTGCGGGCGAGATGCCAGACGACGCCGACGCCGGCGATGATCGCGCCCGCGATGAGGAATTGCTCCGACCCTGGGGGCGCGAACAGCCAGACCCAACCCACGAGCGCCAGCCCGCCCACGACCGCGGCGAGCGGGCCTTCCCCGCGCGAGATCGCGCTCATGCGGCGCGGCGGGCGACGCAGCAGGACGAAGACCGCGACGGGGATCGCGAACAGCAGCAGCAGCGTGAGGGCGTCGCGAGGGTCCATGGTGTCCCTTCCCGGAGGCGGACGGGTGGCGTCCGCCTAGGTCGACCTGTGGGCTTACGCGCTCTTGCGCCGGCGAGTGGGACGGGCCTCGGCCTCGTCCTCGTCGGCAGCCTTCGTCTTGGCCTTCGCGGCCGGCTTCTTCGCCGCCGCCTCGTCCTTCGCCTTCTTCTTGTCGGCGACCGAGACCGGCTCTTCCTTGGTCTTCGATCCCGTCGCCTGCTTGACCGACGCCTCGAGGAGCTTCATGAGGTCGACGAGGTTGCTGCTCTCGGGCTCGTCGGGCGGTGCGACGACCTCCTTGCCCTCGAGCTTCGCCTCGATGACCTCCAGCAGGGCCTCGCGGTACTCGTCCTTGTACTTCGACGGGTCGAAGTCGGCGGTCATCGCCTCGACGAGCTGCTCCGCCATGGCGGTCTCGGCGGGCTTGAAGTCGTAGTCCTCGTCGGGCAGGTCGAGCTCGCTCGTCGCCCGGATCTCGTCGGGCCAGTGGAGGGTCTGGAGGAGCATCGTGTCGCCGAACGGGTCCATCGAGGCGAGCGCCTCGCGGTCCTTGATCACGACCTTGCAGATCGCGGTGAGGTCCTTCTTCTGGAGCACCTCACGAAGCAGGTAGAACGCCTTGCGACCGATCTTGTCGGGCTCGATGTAGTACGCCTGCTTCGGGAACTTCGTGTGCTCGTCGGTCTCCTCGCCGCGCGGCGCGAACTGCTCGATCTCGATCGAGCGGACCGTCTTGAGCGGGACCTTCTCGAGGTCCTCATCGGTGATGACGACGTACTGGTCGGGCGCGTACTCGTAGCCCTTGACGGTCTCGGCCCGGGAGATCGCCTTGTCGTCGACCGGGCACCACGTCTTCATGTTGATGCGCGACAGATCCGTCTCGTGCAGCATGTTGAAGCGGATCTGGTAGCTCGACTCCGTGGCCACATAGAGCTTCACCGGGATGGTGACCAGGCCGAACTGGATGGCCCCCTTCCACATCGCTCTGGGCACGGGCGGCTCCTCGCTGGCCGATGCGCGAACGGGATCTCCGGTCCCGCCACGATCACCGGGAGCGAGACAGTAGCACCGCATCGCAAGCCTGCCCATCCATGATCTCCGCACGGAGGTAGCGGCATGCGCAAGCTCACGGCGTTCGAGTCGGTCACGCTCGATGGCGTCATGCAGGCGCCTGCGGCGAGGACGAGGACCGTATCGCCGCGGCCAGGACCGGCGGCCGAGCGGGCGCTACTTCAGGATGACGAAGGCGTCGACGTCCACTCGCGGATGACCGGCCGTGCCGGAGACCTCGACCGTGACCCGGTGCGTGCCGGCGGACGCCCAGCCGCGGGACCAGACGATCCGGCGAGCCTGGAACGAGGACGCGTAGAGGCTCACCGACCCGACGTACGCACCGTCGACGAAGAGCTTCGCCGCTCCCCGACTCGGCCCCTTCGGGACCACCAGCGCCACGGACCGCCCGGTGAACGTCACCGTCGCCTTCGCCCCCGCGCGCGTCGCGTACCGACCGGCGCCGCCCGAGAGCCACGCGTTCGTCCAGCGACTCCATGTCCCGGCATAGGCGACGGCGGTCGACGACTCCTGCGTGACCGCCAGCTTGACGGCGGCCGACTCGACCCAGGGGCTCCAGTTGCCGACCGCGTCCTTCGCCCGGACCCGCGTGCTGTAGGTGTGGCCGGCCGCGACCCCGAACGATGTCTGGCGCGCGGCCAGCGCGCTGAACGTCCGCGTCGAGCCCCAGGAACCGCTGTCCACTCGTAGCTCGACCTCGTAGCCGGCGATCGCGCTCGACTTGTCCGTGGCCGCCGCCCACACCGCCTTGGCGGTGAGTGACGTCCCGCTGAACGCCGTCGACGTCGTCGGCAGGATGATCGCGGCGCTCGCCGTCGGGAGGTCGCTCGTCACGGTGACCGTCGCCGACGCCGTGCGCTCGCGATCCCAGTTCAGCCCGGTGATGCGGATCGTGTACGTGCCTGCCGGCGTCGCCTTGGGAACCGTCACCTTCAGCGACGAGGACTTCGCCGTGAACCCGTACAGCGACGTCGAGCCGACGAACTTCGCGCTCAGCGGCGCCTCCGCGACCGCCGACAGGTTCACGCGCTCGAAGAACGACGCCGACCGCCCGACCCCGATCGGCAGGGTCACCGTCCCGCCCGCCTCGCCCACCGCCGCCGGTGAGCCGAGGGACAGCGAGAAGTCACCCAGCCCGTCGAGCCGCGACACGTCGAGCAGCTTCTCGTGGTACGAGTCGCGGTCGGTCCACCACTTCCAGTCCATCGTGCCCAGGTACTGCAGGGCGGCCTTGACCTCGCTGTTGGTCGCGTAGGGGCGGGTCGACTTGTAGAGCGCGACGGCGCCCGTGACATGCGGCGCCGCCATCGACGTCCCCGACGAGTAGCCATACGACTTGCCGGGCAGCGTCGACCAGATGCACTTGCCGGGGGCGATGAGGTCGACGTCGTAGCCACCGTTCGAGAAGTCGGCCAGGGTGTCGTCCTGGTCGTACGTGCCCCACGAGTAGCACGAGGGGCCACCGCTGCCACCGGACCTGCCGTCCGTATCGGCAAGCGCCGAGACCGTGATGACCTCGTCGTACGACGCGGGCACGAGCGTCGAGGCGTTGCTCCGGTCGTTGCCGGCCGCGGCGACGACGGGGATGCCCGCCGCGACGACCCGGCAGATCGCGGCGTGGAGGATGTCCTTGTTCTTCGTGCCGCACGCGCGGTCGTCGCTGCCGGACTTGGCGACCGACATGTTCACCGCCTCGAACAGCGGCCGGGTCGGGTCGACGGGGTCCTTGCGGGACGCGATCCAGTCGAGCCCGCAGACGTACCAGCTGAGGTAGCCGAAACCGTCGTCGTTGAGGATCTTCACCGCCCACAGGCGGACACCGGGCGCGACACCGACGACGCCGTAGCCGTCGTCCTTCGCCCCGACCGTGCCCGCGACATGCGTCCCGTGGTGGTTCATGTCACGCCACAGCCCACGGTTCGAGGTGGAGCAGTTGTAGCCGCCCGCGACGTTGAGGTCGGGGTGGGCGCTGTCGATGCCGGTGTCGACGATCGCGACGTCGGCGTTCACCCGCTGGTCGACCCCATCGATCCGCGCGACGCTCGACGAGGAGCCCTTGATCCGGCGCACGCCCATCGGGACGCTCTGCGCGGTGATGCTCACGATCTCGTCGGGGACGATCATCGCGACGGCGGGATCGGCCGCGACGAGGCGCTTCTGCGAAGCGGTGAGGCGCGCGACGTACCCGTGGACGGCGTGCTTGAACGAGCCGGCGAGGGTCGCTCCGCGGGCCAGGGTGCGGCGCTCGGCGCTGACGACGTCGCTGCCCGGCTTGAGCACGACGATGTAGCGACCGCGCGCGTCGAGGCCGCCGCGGGCCGTCGACTTGGGCTTCGCCGTCGTCGTGGGCTTGGCGCGTTCGGGCGTGGGTGCCGGATCCGGCGATGGCGTGGCGTCGGGCGTCGGCGTCGGCTCGGCGGTGGGATCGGCGCTCGGGCTCGTGGCCGTCGTCGGCTCCGCGGAGGCGTCGGGTGTCTCGTCCGCGGTCGGCTCGGCGGTCGGCTCGGCGGTGGGTTCGGCCGAGGGCGCGGCCGTCGGATCGGGTTCGGGCGAGGTCGTGGGTTCGATCGTCGGCGCCGGCGACGCGCTCTCGGGCGGCGCTGCGGCGACCGCGGGCGCGAGTGGGACGCTCACGATGAGCAGGAGCGCGAGGGACAGCGGGGCGCGAGTTCGCATGTGCGGATCTCTCCGTGGGACGCGGAGCGCGCCGCCACGAGCCCTTCCCGCTGACGCACGCAGGCCACAGGTTCGCGAGGCGATCGCGCTTGCCCAAGGACCCGGAGGTCACCACCCGATGCGCGGTGGACGTAGGAGGAAGGTCCTAACCCATCCGGACCGCACCTGACCGCCCCCGTTCGAGCGTCGTGACAGCCAAGGTGTCACGACGGGCGTCGAGGATCCGTGACATGGAAGCCCGGATCGTCTCCCTGCCACTCGCTGTCGTCCCGGACCGGCCGTCCGTCGAGATCGACGGCGACCGGATCGTCGTCGAACAGCTCGTCCTCACGGACGCGGCCCTCGCGGCGGCGCTCGCCGAGCGTCCCTCGGAGGACCGGCCGGCCGTGGTCGCGCGGGCGTTGCGGATCGGGCTGCTCGCGATCCAGGACGCGGCGGTCGCCATGGATGCCGATGTGGTGCGCCAGGAGTTCGAGGGGCTCCTGCGTCGGACCGAGGCGGCGAACGAGCGGGCGGCCCAGACGCTCGAGGCCACGCTCCGGGCGAACTTCGCCGATGGCGAGGGACGGTTGCCGCGCACGCTCGAGACGTTCCTGGGCGATCGGGGCGCGCTCCGCCGCTTCGTCGGCGAGCTGTTCGATGAGACCAAGCGTGATTCGGCGATCGGGCGGATCGGCACGCTGCTCGGGCAGTACTTCGACGGCGATGCCTCGAAGCTCGCCGTGCTCCTCGACCCGACGCGGCTGGGATCGCCCCTGCACCAGTTCCGGACGGAGATCGCCGAGGGCTTCCGCGGTGTCCACGAGCGCCTGGCCGCGCTCGAGGCCGCGCACAAGGCCCGGGCCGAGGAGCGGGCGAAGGGCACCGCCAAGGGCGGCGACTTCGAGGACGTGCTCGAGGGCATGCTCGGCACGATCGCCCGTGGTGCGGGGGATCTGCTCGACCGCACCGGCACGGACGAGGGCGCGGTGCTGAAGTCCAGGAAGGGCGACTTCGTCCTGACCATCGACTCGCGGCTCGCGCGTGGCGCCGACCTGCGCGTGGTCGTCGAGGCCAAGGACCGACCCATGTCGATGCGCGCCATCCGCGATGAGCTGCGCGAGGCGCGCGAGAACCGCTGTGCGAGCGTCGCGATCGCCGTGTTCAGCGCGGCGCATGCGCCCACGGGCGTGGCGCCGTTCGCCATCGTGGGCGACGACGTCTACGCGGTCGTGGATCCGGCCGATCCGGAGCTGCCGACGCTCGAGGCCGCCGTCCGGCTCGCGCGGCTGCTCGCGCTGGCGAGCCTGCGGGAGCGCGAGGTCGAGATCGATCCGTCGGTCATCTCCGCGGCCCTGTCCGGGATCCGGGAGCAGCTCGACGCGATCCGTCAGCTCAAGACGCAGCTCACCTCGATCAGCAACGCGACCAAGGGCGTGTGGACCGGCCTCGACCAGCTTCGCGCGTCGATCCTGACCAAGGTCGTCGAGGCCGAAGCGGAATTGCGCGTGGCGTCGTAACAACAGGATCGGGGACACCCCCCGACCGTCCCGGTGACGGGCGGGTCGGAGTCGCCTACCCTCTCGCCACACGTCGCGCCGAACGAGGGGGCCATGTCCGTCACCGTCACGCACCATCGCGCTCGCCAGGCGCTCGGCGCCCTCGGCCGTCCTGCTCGCGGCCGCGTTGTCGGTGCCGGCTCCGGCGGCCGCACGCGGCCCCCTGGGCGCCGATGTGCCTGCCGCGTCGACGAGCGACGCCGACCGCCTCATCGTCACGTACCGCACCGGAACGACCGAGGCGGTGCGTCGCGGCATCCGTCTCGGGGCGAGCGCGAAGCTCGTTCGGACGCTCGATCTCATCCACGCGGACGTGGTCAAGCCGGTCGGGACGTCCCTGCGCGATGCGATGGCCACGCTGCGGGCGGATCCGCGCGTCGCAGCGGTGCAGGTCGACCACAAGCTCTACCTCGACAGCGACCCCACCCAGGAGCCCGACTACGACCTGCAATGGGGGCTCGAGAACGCCGGCGGGACGTCGTTCGAGGGCTACGACCAGGTGCCCGACGTCGACATCGACGCGTCGGCGGCCTGGGGCTCCGTCACCGGCGCCGGCGTGACCGTCGCGGTCATCGACGACGGCGTCGACTTCGGCCATCCGGATCTGGCGGGTCAGGCGTGGACGAACCCCGGCGAGTCGGGCGGCGGCAAGGAGACGAACGGCGTCGACGACGACGACAACGGCTACATCGACGACGTCCACGGCGCGAACGTCTGCTTCGACGCCGCCGACGGCGTGCTCCATGTCCCGGGCGCCGACTTCCATGGGACGTCCGTGTCCAGCGTCATCGCGGCCGCCGCGAATGGCGTCGGCATCACCGGCGTCGCCCCCGACGCCCGGATCATGGGCGTCCGTTTCCTCGTCAGCGACAAGTGCGACACCGACTCGTACGCCGTGCTCGCGATCCAGTACGCCATCGACATGGGCGCGAAGATCATCAACGCGTCGTGGGGCGGGCCGTTCCCGAGCCCCGCGCTGGAGGACGCGATCTCGGCGGCCAGCGACGCCGGCGTCCTGTTCGTCGCCGCGGCCGGCAACGACGGCAGCTCCGTGAAGCACTGGCCGGCGGCGAGCGACCAGCCCAACCTGGTGTCCGTCGGCGCGATCGATCCCGATGGCGCGATGGCCGCGTATTCGAACTACGGCGCGTGGGTCGACCTCGCTGCACCGGGCACCGACATCTGCCTGGCGCGAGCGACGCCGTATTCGACCGCGACGTACTGCGGCTGGTCGGGGACGTCGTTCGCGGCGCCGTTCGTCTCGGGGACGGCCGCCCTGCTCGCCCAGGCCCAGCCGACGCTGCTCGGGAACGCCGGGGCGCTCCGCTCGAAGCTCATCCTGAGCGGCTGGAAGGGCGGCAGCTCCGTGACGGGCAAGACGAGCAGCGGCCGCGTCCTGGACGTGGCGACGGGGCTCGACTTCACGCTCCCGGTCCAGCCGCTGCCGGTGACCGCCACGCCGCGCGTCGCGACGACCCTCGGGACGTCGACGGCGGTCACGCATCTCGTGTGGCCGGTGGCGACCGATGCGAGCGGCATCGATTCGTATCGCGTCCGCTATCGGCCGGCCAGCAGCGCCACCTGGACCTGGGCGACGACCGGGACGACGAACCGCTACGTCGACCCGACGCTCTCGATCGCCGTGAGCTACGTCGTCGAGATCCGGGCGCGCGATCACGGCGGCAACGAGAGCGTGCTCACGTTCCCCCTGAAGCTCGTGCGCTCGCAGGAGAACGTGTCCGCGATCACGTACACCGGGACCTGGAAGCCGTCGTCGTCGTCGAGCGCGTCCAGCGGGGCGACGAAGTACGCGACCAGCGCCGGCGCGAGCGCGACCTTCAGCTTCACCGGCAAGGGGGTCTCGGTCATCGCGCCCCAGAGCACGACGCGCGGGTCCGCGAAGGTCTACGTCGACGGCGTGTACCTCAAGACCATCAGCCTGTACTCGTCGAGCGCCCAGAGCCGGCGGGTCGTGTTCGCCCAGGCGTGGGCGACGAGCGGCGCGCACAAGGTCAAGCTCGCCGTCGTCGGCACGAGCGGCCACCCGCGCGTCGACATCGACGCGTTCGTCGTCACGCAGTAGCGCGCTCGCTCCGGTCTAGCTCGGGCCGATCGGCGCGCCTGCCACCCGGCCCGTCCGGAGCGCGAGCGCGCCCAAGGCGAGGCAGGCGGGACACGCGGCGTCCGCCCAATCACCGGTGGCGGCGTCGTTCATCGCTTCGCCGTCGGCGGTCTCGGGGTGTCTGCCGCGGATCCGGCGCCAGCCGAGGTAGCCGACCGCGGCGAGGATCACGAACCCACCGACGAGCACGAGGCCGAGGCTGCCGACCCGCGCCGCGATGTCCGTCGCGGCCGGTCCGAGCGCATAGCCCAGGGCGAGATGCCCGCCGACGAACACGGTGTTGCCGACGGCGAGTCCCGCCAGGAACCGCGCGAACGGCAGCGCCGCCAATCCCGCCGCGGCGATCGCGACGATGCGCACGCCTGGCGTCGCCCGCGACACCGCCACGCCGGTCGCCCCGCGTTGCCGCAGGCGGACGGCGAGCGCTTCGACCCGCGCCTCGCCCACGCCGACACGCCGAAGGACCCCGAGGACCAGGCGGCGACCCGCCCCGCGCACGAGCAGGAACTGGACGGCACCGCCCGCGATGGTGGCGGCGATGATGAGTGCCGCGCCCGCGAGCGGGACGCCACCGTCGCGAGCCAGCGCCGCACCAGCGCCGAGCACGATGAGATCGCCAGGGACAGGGATCGGCAGCCCCAGCTCCTTCACGAACAGCAGCACCACCGCCAGACCGAGGCCGAGGGCGAGAGCGTCCACGTCCGGGATACGCGGAGCAGGGCGACCGGGATGACGCTCGGCCCGTCAGTCGCCGCGACGGACCGTCGCCTCGATCAACCCGTGGGGTTGGGTCGTCGCGACGAAGATCTCCCGGTCATTGGTCTGACCGAACGGCGACAGGTCGACGAGCCAGTGGTGCAGGTTCGGCAGCTGCATGTGGACCTCGTCGACGGCCGGATGGTGCTCGAGCACGGCCTTCGCCATGATCCAGATCGACGCCTGCACCGACGCACTGTGGTGGGTCGTGAACGTGTCGAGCAGCGTCCCCTTGATGCCCTCGAACGACGCGTCGTAGTCGAAGGCATCGTCGGCGGCGGTCGCCGGGCCGTACACCCAGTCGACCGTCATCTTCGTCGCCATGATCCGGTCGTCGGTCTCGGGCAGGGTCGTCCACTGGTCGCGCGGGAAGCCACCGAACGCACTGCGCGCGGTCTTCATCACGATCAGATCCTCGATGCCCGGCCGCGACGCTCATCCGGTCGAGGATCGCCGTCACGCGGCACGTCCGGGTGAGCTCGCCGGAACGGACGAACGCGTCCTCGGCGGGGCCGCTCGCGGTGGGCATCCGCGACCAGGGATGCTCGCCGATGGTCACCCGGGCGCTGGCGACCTGCTCGGGCTGGATGTGGTGGCTCGCGAGGGCGAGGGCGAACCGCTCGATCGAGCTCGTCAGATGCTCGTGCGCCAGGGCGTAGACCGTGTTCTTCATCGTGTCGGTCGCCACGACGCCGGTGTTGTCGTCATCGGTGTAGGCACGCGAGAAGCGGCCCTCGAGCGCGATGTCGACCGTGAGATCGCGGACGGTGTGGCGCGCGCCGTCGCGGACGATCTTGACGAGGCGGATCGCGGACTTGCCGTAGCGGTCAGCGGCCAGCTGGATGGTCATCTCCCCTCCCCGTTCAGCTGCTTCAGCCATCGATCCTGGGCGATGTCGAGGACGGCGATCAGGCCGCGCCGCAGCTCCTTGTCACGCGGACGGTCGAAGGCATCCTCGAAGATCGGGATGAGCACGCGGCGCGGCCGGCCCGCGACGAAGATGCAGAACCGGAAGCCGAACTTCGCTTCGTAGGCCTCGTTGAGGCGCAGGAGCTCCCCGTCGACACGTCGACGCTCCGCTTCGGCCGCGGCATCGGCGGCGTGGCGGTCGTAGCCCTGCTCGACGAAGCTCATCGCGGACACGCTGCCGGGTGGCGCGCCGAGGCGGGGATGCGCGTCGATCAGCTCGACCTGCTCGTCCTCGGGCATCGCGTACGGCGACCGTGCGCGCGACGCCCCAGAAGGCGTCCCAGGTCCGGTACGGCCGCTCGGCGGCAAGGCGACGGAGATACCGTGGCGCACCCTCGAACCACGGAGCGACCGCCTCGACGAACGCCGATCCCGACATCCGGTCCAGCTCCTCGATCGTCGCGGCCGCCATCAGCTCCCGCGGTAGGTCGTCATGCCGAAGGGCGCGAGCAGGAGCGGGATGTGGTAGCTCCGACCGGTGTCGCGGACCTCGAAGTCGACGGCGAAGCGGGTGAAGAACGGCCGCTCGCGGCCACGGGCGACGTCCATCTCGAGGCGGTATCGGCCGGGCTGGAGCGGGCGCTCGAGGAGATCGCGGATCCGCCCGTCGCCATCGGTCATCGCCTGCGTCATGCGGGCCGGCTTCTCGCCCACGTCGAGCCGGTAGAGCGTCACGGGCACATTGGTCGCCGGCATGCCCGTTTCCGTGTCGAGCACGTGCGTGGAGATGGTGAAGGTCGCGTGGTCGGCGCCGGACGCCATCGGTATCCTCCGTGGGCAACGCGCGGGCGGGTCGTGCCGGCGCGACGCAGGCCAGGGGTGCAAGCGTGGGCGATCTCGCGATCCGGGTCGGCGATCTTCACTTTACCGCTCGCTGGGATCCGAACGCGCCGCTCACGCAGGCCGCGATCCGCAAGATGCTGCCCATCGAGCGGCAGCTGATCCACTGCCGATGGACGGGCGAATCGACGTGGATCCCGTTCGGCGACTTCCGGCCGGGGCTCGAGTGGGAGAACCACACGTCGCACCCGCTCCCCGGCCAGCTGGCGATCTACCCCGGCGGGATCTCGGAGTGCGAGATCTTCTTCCCCTACGGCGGCTGCCTGACGTCGTCGAAGGTGGGTCAGCTCGCGGCGAACGTGTTCTGCGAGATCATCCCCGACGATGGCTGGCAGGACCGCCTGCGCGAGATCGGGCGGCGGTGTCTCTGGGACGGCGCGCAGGACATCTCGATCACGGAGGTGGGGTGACGGCGCCACGTCGAGGTGACGCCGCGCTGTCCGGCACGTGATCGACGTCGACGCCGCTGTCGCGATCGTGGTGCTCATCATCCTGTTCGGCACCCTGTTCGGGATCATCCTGTGGACGAGGGATGCGCCGCCGTACGACGACGGGGTCGGCGGGCAATGGGCCGACTACCTGCCGGAACCGCTGGAGGACGAAGGTTGGGCCGAGCCGCCACCGCGGACGAAGGCACCATGGGAGCAGGATCCGCCCGCGACGGCCGACGACGCGGCGAGCGAGGGCGCGGCGAGCGAGGGCGCGCGTAGCGAGGACGCGGCGAGCGAGGACGGGTCGAGATCGGGGGAGCCGGGCGCTGACACGGATGCGGCCCCGGCCGGCACTGACGCTTCGCTCGGGACGGGCGACGCAGCGGGGCGAGAGCCCCCACGAGGAGGGTGATGGAGACGTTCGGCCTGGTCTGGCTCGCGATCATCGTGCTGGGCGTGCTGCTGATGGGCGGGATCGTGGTCGGCGGTCGCGGTCGCCGCGGGCCGTCACGCCGTCACCAGCCGACCGATGGATCGGCGACCGATGCCGCGGTGCTCGGTGGGGTCGCGGCGTCGACGATGGTGCCGGGCGATGGCGGCGTCAGGACGAACGATGGCGGCGGGGACGAGCACGACGACGGCGCGGCCACCTCGGGCGATGGCAGCTCGAGCGGCGGCGACTGGGCCGATGAGGGAGGTGGCGGTGAGGCCGGTGGCGCTGGCTCCGGCGGTGATACCGGTGACGCCGATGGCTCGGCGGCTCCGATGGCGGAAGCGGTGGGGGCGATACCGGTGGTGGTGGTGGCGGCGACGTCGTCGCCTGAGGCGGCGACCGCGTGAGCTTCGACCTCGTCGTACGTGGCGGGACGGTCGTCACCGCGTCGGGCTCCCATCGTGCGGACGTCGGCGTGCGCGGCGGGCGGATCGAGGCGATCGAGCCGTCGCTTGGCGAGGACGGCGCGAACGCGTCCACCGTCATCGACGCGGCGGGGCTGCTCGTCCTGCCCGGGGTCGTGGATGCGCACACGCACACGCGCGTGGCATCTGACGCCGCGCCCGACCGCTTCTTCCAGGACTCGGTGGCCGCCGCCTTCGGCGGCACGACGACGTTCCTCGCGTTCAACAACCCGGGCACCGGGTCCTCACCGGCCGCGGAGCGGTCGCTGCTCACGGGACTCCGCGAGTGGCGTGACGTCGTCGCGAACGACAGCGCGGTCGATGTCGGGATCTCGCTCGCGGTGTCCGGGCGGATGGACGACCCGCTGGGAGAGCTGGAGCGGCTGGTCGACGACGGCGCGCCGACCGCCAAGGCGTTCATGGTGTTCGACTTCCGGCTGGACGACCGGCGGCTGTTCGAGGCGATGCGTGTCCTGGGTTCGCGAGGCGGGATGCTCCAGGTCCACTGCGAGGACCCGGTCCTCATCGACACCGCCGTCGCTTCAGCGTTGCAGCATGGTGATACGTCAGCGCGTTACCACGCTGCTACGCGATCACGCGACGCGGAGGCGGTGGCGACGCGTCGGGTGATGGCCTTCGCGCGTGCCGCGGACGTGCCCGTCCACGTCGTGCACCTGTCCGCAGCCGAGGCGCTGGAGCACGTCCGTACGGCGCGAGCGGCCGGCGTTCGGGCGACCGCGGAGACGTGCCCGCACTACCTGATCCATGACGCATCGGTCTACGACCAGCCCGACGAGCTCGACGTCGCCCGATACGTCATCTCCCCGCCGATCCGCCCCGCCGAGGACCGCGACGCGCTGTGGCAGGGTCTGGCAGACGGCTCCCTGTCATTGGTCGCCACGGACCACGTTCCCGACCGGCTCGATCGCGAGAAGGCCGACGCTACGCGCGGCGTCCCCTTCGACCAGCTCAGCAACGGCGCACCCGGGATCGAGACGCTGCTGGCGACGCTCTATTCCGAGGGCGTGGCGAAAGGCCGCCTGACCGTCGAACGGCTGGTGGACCTGCTCGCCACCACCCCCGCCCGCCGGTTCGGCCTGCCCGGGAAGGGTGAGCTCGCGCCCGGCTTCGACGCGGATGTCGTCGTGTTCGACCCTGCGGCGCACCGGACGATCCGCGCCGTGGACCTCCACCACACGAGCGACTACACGCCGTACGAAGGGCTCGAGGTCACCGGGAGCGTCCGCGACGTGTTCGTCCGCGGTCGCGCCGTGATCCGCGACGGCGCCTTCGTCGGCCAGCGCGGCTTCGGGCGGATCGCCGACCGCGGGCCGATCCTCGCGTGAGCGAACGCGCCGTCGGGCGTCGGGACGCGCTCGTCGCGCCCGCTCGTCGTCGTCATCGTCCTCGCGGCCGCGTGTCTCGTGATCTTCGCCGCTGCCGCGGCCCTCCTGCTGGCGCCCAAGCCCGCCGACCCACCGATGCGCTGGTCGCCACCCGTCCGCGAAGCGCTGCCGGCCGCGGTCGCGGGCCGTGAGCCGCTTCCGTTCTGTGGCGTCGCCGAAGGCGGCGACGAGGAGTTCGTGTATCGCTGCCTGGAGCAGGCGATCGCGGCACACCAGGCGGCCGAGGCGGGCATCGTCGGCGCGAGCGACCTCGGCCAACGGGTCCAGATCCTCCGGCTCCTCGCGGATGGTTCCGCCGAGCTGTTCGTCCTCGGCGACCTCAAGACCGAAGGGCATGACGGGTGGCTGTTCGTGCGGTGCGCCGGGCTGAAGGTCGAACAGGATCCGCGCTTCGTCGTCACTCCCGACGGCTGCGGCCCGGCCATCCCGGCCTAGCGCGACACTCCCGAACGCGGCGCGCACGCGGGCTATCCTCGCCTCGATGGCCGACCTCGCCGCGTACGGCCGCGACGCCCCCGACGTCGCCTGGCGTCCCCCTGCCGACCTGCTCACCGAGAGCCGGATCGCCCGGCTGTGCGCCCAGACCTCGCTCGATCTCGACGCGCTCCAGGCGCGTGCGGTCGCCGATCCTGCGTGGTTCTGGCGCGAGGCGCTGAACGAGCTCGACCTTCGCTGGCAGCGTCAGCCCGACGGCATCCTCGACACCAGCCGTGGCTGGGCGTGGACGACGTGGTGGTCGGGCGGAGCGTTCAACCACGCGGAGGCGGCGCTCGCTGCTGCCGCGCGCCTGCCTGCCGAGGCCCCGGCGCTCATCTGGGAGGGCGAGGACGGCGAGGTCGTCACGCTCACGGCGACGGAGCTCGCCATGGCGGTGCACGTCACCGCGCGGGCGTTCGCGGCGGCGGGCATCGGCGAAGGGACGCGCGTCGGGATCTTCCTGCCGATGTTCGCCGAGACCGCCATCGCGGTCCTCGCGCTGGGCCTCCTGCGCGCGGTATTCACACCGATCTTCTCGGGCTACGCGGCGCCCGCCGTCGCGGTGCGGCTCCAGGCGTTCGAGGCGACCCACCTCGTCACGGCGGACGCCTTCCTGCGGCGCGGGAAGTGGATCGAGCTCAAGGCGACGGCCGATGCCGCGGTCGCCGACGCGCCGACGGTCCGGTCGGTGATCGTCGTCCGGCGACGCCGCGGCGCGGGATCGCCGACCGTCGCGATGGACGCGGCGCGCGACCGATGGCTCGATGACCTGCGCGCTGAGGCGTTCGCCGCGCCGGACATCGAAGTCCCGCCCACCGACCCCGAGACGCCGTACATGGTCATCTACACGTCCGGCACGACCGGCGTCCCGAAGGGCACGGTCCACGTCCACGGCGGCTTCCCGATCAAGGCGGCGCAGGATCTCGCGCACGTGTTCGACCTGCGGGCGGGCGATCGCCTGTTCTGGTTCACCGACCTCGGCTGGATGATGGGTCCGTGGACGATCTCCGGGTCGCTGCTGCTCGGGGCCACGCCCGTGCTGTACGAAGGGGCGCCCGACACGCCGGGTCCGGATCGGCTGTGGCAGGTCGCATCTCGCCATCACGTGACCCACATCGGGGTGAGCCCGACGCTCGTCCGCGCGCTGCTCGTCCACGGCGAGGACCCGGTCCGGGGACACGACCTGTCGAGCCTCCGCGTCCTCGGTTCCACCGGCGAGCCCTGGAACCCCGACCCGTGGTGGTGGTACTTCCGCACGGTCGGCGGCGAGCGGCTGCCGCTCGTGAACTACACGGGCGGCACCGAGGTGAGCGGCGGGATCCTCGGCAACGTCGTCGTCCGCCCCATCAAGCCGATCGGGTTCAACGGCCCGTGCCCCGGGATCGCCGCCGACGTCGTCGACCCGAACGACGGGACGCCGGTGCGCGGGACGGTCGGCGAGCTCGCGATCCGGGGGCCGTGGCCCGGGATGACGCGAGGGTTCTGGGGCGGCGACACGGAGCGCTACCTGGATGCGTACTGGCGGCGCATCCCGGACCTGTGGATCCACGGCGACTGGGCGCAGATCGACGGTGATGGGCATTGGTCGCTCCTCGGCCGGAGCGACGACACGCTCAAGGTCGCCGGCAAGCGCGTCGGTCCCGCGGAGGTCGAGTCGGCCGCGGTGAGCCATCCCGCCGTCGTCGAAGCCGCCGCGATCGGCGTCCCGGACGAGCTCAAGGGCGAGGTCGTCGTGGTCTTGCCAGTGCTACGTCACGGTGTCGAAACCGACGCCGGGCTGCTGGCCGAGATCGCCGGTTGCGTGGTCCGGGACCTGGGGCCGACGCTGCGGCCGGCAGCCGTGGTGCCCGTAGCCGAGCTGCCGAGGACGCGCAGCGGCAAGATCATGCGCCGCGTCGCGCGGGCGGCGTTCCTGGGCACGGACCCGGGTGACACCAGCGCGCTCGAGAACCCGAGCGCGGTCGATGCGATCCGGGCGGCCGCCGGCGCCCGCGCGGGCACATGACAGACGCGGCCGACGACGCTCCGGACCGGCTTCGTCGGCCTCGGCGTGATGGGCCGGCCGATGGCGGCGCGGCTCGTCGCGGCGGGCTTCCCGACGACCGTCACCTCCCGGACCGCCGCGGCGGTCGATGCGCTCGTCCGCGCGGGCGCGACCGGCGTGGCCACGCCTGCGGAGGTGGCGCGCGCGAGCGACGTCGTCTTCGTCATGGTCCCGGAGACCGCCGACCTCGAGGCGGTGCTGGAGCCGCCCACCGGCGTGCTCGGCGGTGCCCACGCCGGGCTGGTCGTCGTCGCCATGGGCACGCACGACCCGTCGGCGATGCCGCGTTTGGCCGCCCGGGCGTCGGCGCTCGGTGCCGCGTTCCTCGACGCGCCGGTCTCCGGCGGCGACGTCGGCGCGCGCGAGGGCACGTTGTCGATCATGGTGGGTGGCGACGAGGCGGCCTTCGAGCGGGCGCGGCCGGCGTTCGAGGCGATGGGCTCGCGGGTCGCGCACCTCGGGCCGAGCGGCGCGGGCCAGATCGCGAAGGCCGCGAACCAGCTCATCGTGGGCTCGACCATCGAGGCGGTGGCCGAGGCGTTCACGCTGGCGGCGCGGGCGGGTCTCGATGTCGCGAAGCTGCGCGACGTGCTGGGCGGCGGCTTCGCCGCGAGCCGGATCCTCGAGGTCCATGGCCGACGGATGCTCGACCGTGACTTCACCCCCGGTGGCCGGGCCAGGCTCCACGCCAAGGATGCCCGGATCATCCTCGCCCTCGCCGACGAGCTCGACGTGGAGCTACCGGGCTTCACGCCCGTCGCGGACGCGTTCCAGCGGCTGGTCGACGCTGGCGGCGGCGATCTCGATCACAGCGCCCTGATCACGCTCCTCGAAGGCCGCGATCGAGCCTGATCCCCGACGGGCTGACCATGCAGAAACCGCATGCTGTGACCCTCGAGGACGCCGGATCCGTCGATCCGATGCACCAGCTGCATAGCCGCGCCCGTTTCATTCACGGGCTGCATGCCCCCGACGAGCTGGCCGTCGCCGCCGGTCACAGCATGCAGTTCGTGCATACCCGGCCCGGCGGTGGGGCGCCCGGCCACTGGTCGAGCGCGCGCGGCGCGGGCGCCGCGGCCGGGACGTCGAGGGTGCCCGCCGCGATCTAGCCGCCGCGGCCGGCGATCGTGAGGTCACCGGCGGCCTCGAACCCCAGACGGCGATAGAGCGACAGCGCCTCGTCCGTCGACGCCAGCACGGCCAGCGTCGCGCCCGTCGACCGGGCATCGTCGAGCGCCGCCAGCGTGACGGCCGTGGCCGCACCCCGGCGCCGCGCGTCGGGCAGCGTCGCCACGTTCCAGAGTCCGACCACCGGGCCCTCGCGCATCGCCGTCACGCTCGCGACCGCGCGTCCGCCCGCGACACGTGCGACGAAGCAGCGCAGCTCCCGCCCCAGCGCGAACAGCTCGCCGTAGCGCTCGGCCATCGCGCGCAGCCCGTCCCACGGGACCGGATACCCGTCCGACACGACGGCACACGCCTCGACATACCCCGCGGCGGTCCGCACGAGCTCGACATCCAGTCCGTCCGGCCAGGCCGGCGGCTGCCAATCGGCCAAGCGCCAGGCCCATCACCGGCAGCGGCCCGCTGAGGGTGAACCCGCGCCGCTCGAGGCGTGCCGCGAGGTCCGCCGGACGTGACGTCGGCAGGAGCCACCAGGACATCGGCGTGCCGTCTGCGAACCGCGCGTCCAGCGCGTCCAGCCGCCGTTCGACCGCACCACCATCCCCGACCAGCCGCGCCCCGAGGACCGCGTTGAACGCGCCCATCGGGATACCCGTCATCGCCCATCGCAGGTCGCCGTCGTCGGCAAGCTGCATCCACGGCAGGTGCGACGCCGCGGCGAACGGCAACCACAGGTTCGCCTCGAACGCATCGAGGATCGAGGCGGCCGGGAGCGGCGAGGCCGCCATGGCCCGCGCTATCCCCGGTCGAGGAGCGGGTACGCCCCGAGCGTCAGGAACTCCGGATAGGCGTCGCCCAGGACCAGGTCGTCGAGCAGCGCCGCGGCGTCATCGAGCCGGGTCGCGATCGCACCCTCCCCGGAGGACCGGATCCCAGCCAGCTCCTCGTCGCGGATGGTCCGCAGCAGCGCCGTATCGACGACGCGCCCGTCGTCCAGGGTCGCTCCCCGCTTCCGCCACAGCCACAGCTGGGACCGGCTGATCTCGGCGGTCGCCGCATCCTCCATCAGGTTGAAGATCGCGGCCGCCCCCGTCCCGCGCAGCCACGAGTCGAGATAGCGCAGCGCGACCGCCACGTTCGAACGGACCCCCGCTTCGGTGATCCGACCGCCCGGGACGCGGAAGTCGAGCAGATCCGACGGCTCGACGTGCACGTCCTCGCGCAGGCGATCGCGCTGATCGTGTCGCGCACCGAGCCGCGCGTCGAACACCTCCTTCGCCAGCGGCACCAGGTCGGGATGCGCGACCCACGTGCCGTCGAACCCGTCGCCGGCCTCCCGCTCCTTGTCCTCGCGCACCCGCGTCATCGCCGTGGCGTTGACGTCCGCATCGCGCCGCGACGGGATGAACGCCGCCATGCCGCCGATGGCGTGCGCGCCACGCCGGTGGCACGTGCGCACGAGCAGCTCCGTGTAGGCGCGCATGAACGGCGTGGTCATCGTCAGCTGCGCCCGGTCCGGCAGCGTCAGCGACGGATCGTTCCGGAACGTCTTGATGATGCTGAACAGGTAGTCCCAGCGGCCCGCGTTGAGCCCGGCCGCGTGGTCGCGCAGGTGGTACAGGATCTCGTCCATCTGGAACGCCGCGTGGATCGTCTCGATGAGGACGGTCGCGCGGATCGTCCCGTACGGGATGCCCACGTGCGCCTGGCGCATGGACGAACACATCGTTCCAGAGCGCCGCCTCGAGCCGGCTCTGGAGCTTGGGCAGGTAGAACGCCGGCGTGTCGCCACGCCGCACCCGCTCCGCGGCGTTGTGGAACAGGTACAGCCCGGCATCGAACAGCGATGCGCTCATCGGCGCGCCGTCGACGTGCAGGTGGGACTCGGTGAGGTGCCAGCCACGCGGCCGCACCAGCAGGACCGCCGGCGACGGGCCCAGCCGATAGGACTTCCCTTCCGGGCTGTCGTACGCGAGCGTGCCGCGGACCGCGTCCTGCAGCGTCGTCTGCGCCTCGATGACGTTGGCCCACGTCGGCGAGAGCGCGTCCTCGATGTCGGCCATGAACATCCGCGCGCCGGAGTTCAGCGCGTTGATCGTCATCTTGGGCTCGGCGGGGCCGGTGATCTCGACCCGTCGATCGAGGAGATCCCGCGGCGTGTCCGCGACCTGCCAGTCGCTCAGCCGGATCTCCGAGGTCTCCGGCGGGAACGTCAGCTTCGCCCCGAGGTCGAGCGCCTCCTGACGACCCGCCCGCTCCGCGAGCAGCGACTCCCGTGCACGGCCGTAGCGACGCTGGAGGTCGGCGAGGAACGAGAGGGCCTCACGCGTGAGCACGCGCTCCCAGCCGGGTACCGGCGGACCGGTGACCTCGACGCCCGGGGGCAGGTCGAGCGGCAGGGCGGCGACGGTGTCACTCATGATGCACTCGGACTGTAGATCGACACGCGATAGCCGTCAGGATCGTAGAGCCAGGCATGGCGCGCACCCCAGTCCTGATCCTCGGGCGGCAGGCCCACCTGGACGCCGGCCTCGCGCAGCGCGCGATACGCATCGTCCACGTCATCGACCCGCACCGCGACCTCCACGCCCGGTGCGCCCACATCCGCCCATTCCCGCTCCTCGAACCCGATATGGAAGCCGTCGCCGCCACCGACCCGCAGGTAGCCGTCCTCCTCGACGAGCGCCTCGAGCCCGAGCAGATCCACGTAGAAGTGGCGGGTGGCGTCGAGCGACGTGACGTGCACGAACAGGTGCGACAGGTGCGTCACACCCCGACCCTACCAGCCCCCGGCGTCCCGGATGAGTCGATGCAGGACGCGTGCCGCCACGGTGCGCCGGTACTCGGCGGTGGAGCGGACGTCGTCGATCGGCTGCAGCTCGGCGGCGAGCGTCTCGGCGGCGCGGTCGGCGGTCTCGGGCGTCGGGTTGCGGCCGTCGAGGGCGGCCTCGGTGGCGGCAGCCCGGATCGGCGTCGCCGCCACGGAGCCCAGCGCGACCCGCACGTCCCGCCACGGGCCGCCCGGCGCGTCCTCGCGCCACGCGAGCGCCAGCACGACCTTGCTGATCGCCTGTGCCCGCCGCGTGCCGACCTTGCGGAACCGGACGTCGCGGCGCGCGGGCAGCGGGATGCGGATGCGCACGACGAGCTCGTCGGGCGCCAGCGCGGTCTCGCGGTACGCGGGCCAGAACGATGCGGCCGGGATCGCGCGCTGACCCCGCGCGGAGCCCGCGATGAGCTCGGCGTCCATCGCGAGCAGCACCGGCAGCGTGTCGCCGGCCGGCGAGGCGTTCGCGGCATTGCCACCCAGCGTGCCGCGATTCTGGATCTGGGCCGCGCCGATGGTCGCCGCCGCCGCGACCAGCGCGGGCACATGCTCGCGACAGATCGCGGACCGCCGGATGTCGGTATAGGTCGTCAGCGCGCCCAGCACGAGCGACCCGGCCTCGGCGGTGATGCCGCGCAGCTCGTGGAGCCGCCACAGGTCGAGCAGGCGTGCCGGCGGCGGGCCGAGCTCGCCCGTCATCTGGACGTACAGGTCCGTGCCGCCGGCGAGCGGGCGCCAGCGGCCATCGTCCGCGGCGCTGTTCTCCGCGAGCAGCGCGTAGGCCTCGGCGAGCGTGCGCGGCGACGTGAGCGGCGGCTCGACGACCGGCGGCATCAGCCGATCCGGGCTCGCGCGCCGGCCTCGCGTTCGGCGGCCAGGGCGATCGCCTCGACGATCTTCGTGTAGCCCGTGCAGCGGCACAGGTTGCCGGCGATCGCCTCGCGGATCGCGGCCTCGTCCGGGACGCCGCCGGCATCGAGGTACGCCCGCGCCGCGACGAGCATCCCGGGCGTGCAGATCCCGCACTGCGCGCCGCCGGTCTCGAGGAACGCCTGCTGGAGGTCGTCGAGCCGCGGCGATCCGTCGGCCGGCCGGCCACCCAGGCCCTCGACCGTCCGGATCACGCGGCCGTCGACCTGCGCGACGGCGATGAGGCACGCATCGACGACCTCGCCGTCGACGAGGACCGAGCACGCACCGCATTCGCCCTCGCCGCAGCCCTCCTTCGTGCCCGTGAGCGCGAGGTCCTCGCGCAGCACGTCGAGCAGCCGGCGGGACCCGCGTACGTCGACCTCGACGGGCTCGGCGTTGACGAGGAAGCGGATGACGGTCATCGCGGGTCGCCGGGATCGGTCGGCGCGCGGAACGGCTGCGGGTCGGTGGGTGCGTCCGGCGCGGGATCGGTCCCAGCGACGATCGGCCCCTCGACGGACCGGTCCACCGCCGTCTCGCCGCTGCGTGCGAACGGCCCCGCCACGTCCGACCCGTTCGCCAGCGCGACGAACAGCTTCTCGGGCGTCGCGGGCAGCTCGGTGACCCACACGCCGACCGCATCGTGGATCGCGGCGATCACCGCCGGCGCCCCGACGTCCATGGGCAGCTCGCCCACGCCCTTCACGCCGTGCGGCGCGAGCGGGAACGGCGCCTCGACGAGGATGGTCTCGATCCGCGGCGCATCCAGCGCCGTCGGGATGAGGTAGGTCGCCAGGCGGTCGTTGAGGTAGCGGCCGTCGCGGACCTTGATCTCCTCGATCGTCGCGTAGCCCACCGCCTGCAGCGTCCCGCCCTCGACCTGGCCCTCGCACAGCACGGGATGGATCACCCGGCCCACGTCATCGGCCGCGACCACCTCGCGCACCGCGATCTCGCCGGTGTCGAGGTCGACGTCGACCCGCGCGACGCACGCCGCCCAGCCGAACGCCGGGTACGCGTCGCCGTGGTACGTCTCGTCGTCGAACTCGATGCCCGGATAGGGCTCGAACCGCTCGTCGACCCGCGTGCCGCCGGTCTTCTCGGCCCAGGCGCGATAGGTGTCGACGAAGGGCCCGCCCGTGTCGTGCTCGACCTGGTGGCGCAGCTTGTGCGACGCCTTCACGAGCAGCCCGCCGACGACCATCGCCGTCCGGGAGGCGACGGTCGGGCCCGAGTCCGGGACGAACGCGGTGTCGGGCTGCGGGATCTCGACGGCCTCGTACGGGACGCCCAGCTCCTCGGAGACGAGCTGCGGGAAGATCGTCTTCGTCCCCTGCCCCATCTCCGTCGACGCGGTGAGGATGCGGATCGCGCCCTCGCCCGTGAGCTCGAGCGTGACCACGCTCGCGAGCTTGACCTCGCCGGAGCCCGTGAACCCCGCGCCGTGCCACGCGAGCGCCAGACCGATGCCCGACGCCGACCGCGCGGCACCGGTCACGTACGGTCCGGCCGGGACCAGCCCGGTGCCTGCCCTGGTCGCGCGCTGGGCGGAGGTCCGGGTCCGGATCCGCTCGAACTCGGCCGCCTCGGCGGCTCGCTCCAGGACCTCCTCCCCGGCGACGCTGTCGCGGAGCGTCTGGCCGGTGGGCGTCACGTCACCCGGGTGGTAGACGTTGCGGCGACGGATGACGAGCGGCGACAGGCCCAGCCGCTCGGCGATGCGGTTGAGGTGCGTCTCGGCCGCGAACTCGACCTGCGGCGCGCCGAAGCCGCGGAACGCGCCGTTGGGCGGCGTGTTGGTGCGGGTCGCCCGGGCGCGGATGCGGACGTTGTCGCAGACGTAGGGGCCGCCGCTGTGGATCGCCCCGCGCGACAGCACGACCGGCGTCAGCGTGCAGTACGCGCCGCCGTCCATCACGACCTCGATGTCCTGCGCGACGAGCTTCCCGTCGCGGGTCACCCCCGTCCGATGGCGCACGATCGCCGGGTGCCGTTTGGTCGTGGCGGCGATGTCCTCGTGGCGGTCGTAGATCATCCGCACGGGCCGCTTCGCCTTCCTCGCGAGCAGCGACGCATGCAGCGCGATCATCGACGGGTACTCCTCCTTCCCGCCGAAGCCGCCACCGGTCTCCGCCTGGACGACGCGTGCCTGCCGGTCGTCGATGCGCAGCCCGCGCTTGAGCGCCTTGTGCACGTAGTACGGACACTGGAGCGAGCCGGTCACGGTGACGCCGCCGTCCTCGCCGGGCACCGCGATCATCGCGTTGTTCTCGATGTACAGCTGCTCCTGGTGGCCGACCCGGTACTCGCCTTCCAGGATCACGTCGGCCTTCGCGAAGCCGGCCGCGAGGTCGCCCCGCTCGATGTCGTAATGGGCGAAGACGTGCTCGCTGACCAGCGGGTCGAAGATCGGCGGGAGGGGCTCCGTGACGACCTTCAGCCGGCGCTTCGCGGCGTGGAGGGTCGCCCGATCCGGCGCGGCGAGCAGCGCCAGCGGCTCGGCGTGATGCTGGATCTCGCCGCCGACCGGGACGAGGATCGGCTGGTCCTCCTGGATCGACGCCACGAGGTTGTCGCCCGGGATGTCGGCGGCGGTGACGAGGACGACCTGCGACCAGTCGAAGTCCGCGTCCGACTCGAGCGCGACGAACCGCGCATGGGCGTCGGTCGACCGGATCGTCGCGCCGTACCAGGCACCCGGGACGACGAGATCGTCGGCGTACTTCGCCTCGCCGGTGAGCTTCTCGGGGCCCTCGCGCCGCAGGGGCGGGACGCCGCGGGCACGGCCGGGAGCGATGGTCCCGCGGTCGACGATGAGCGCGTCCGGGGCGGCCGGCACGCTGCGCGTCGCGGGCCTGCCGGGCACCGTCCGGACCGTCAAGCGGGCATCCCTCCTTGGCGGGCGAGGATAGCACCGGGTCCCTGCGCGCTTTCGGGGTTGCGACGGCTCGAGACAGCGGACAGCTTCTGACATGCCCGGCGGCGATGATGTCGCCCGATGCCGATCCCACCTCGACTCGACGAACCGGGGCTCCTGCGCGCCGTCGACCTCGTCGCCGCGCTGGACCCGCGGCTCGGCGGGATCGTCGAGCGGCACGGGCCGCCGCCGCTCTGGGCGCGCGACCCGAGCTTCCCGACGCTCGTCCGCATCATCCTCGAGCAGCAGGTCTCGCTGACCTCCGCCGAAGCCGCGTATGGGCGCCTGATCCGGGCCGCGGGCGCGGTGACGCCCGGCGCGGTCGCGGCGCTCGGCGAGCCGGGCATGGCCGCAGCGGGCTTGACCCGCCAGAAGTCGCGATACCTGGCCGAGCTCGCATCGCGGGTCACGGACGGCCGGTTGGACCTGGCGCGGGTGGCCGCCCTGCCCGACGACGACGCCCGCGCCGAGCTGATGGCCCTGCCCGGGATCGGGCGGTGGACGGCCGACATCTATCTGCTGATGGCGCTCGGCCGACCCGACATCTGGCCCGTGGGCGACATCGCGCTGGCATCGGCGAGTCAGGCGGCCGCATGGGTTGGCGACCCGGCCGACCCAGGAGGAGCTCGCTGCCCGAGCCGAGGGCTGGCGCCCGTGGCGGGCCGTCGCCGCCCGGATCCTGTGGCACGGCTACCTGTCGGGTGAGCGCCCGGCGCGCGACGATCGTTCCGCGGCCGGCGGCCACGTCGACCGGCTGACCTCCCGGAGCGCCGCTGAGCGATCCGGTCGCTCACCGGAGAGCGTCGATGGGACCATCGGCTGGTTCCCCGCGGCATCGCCGCTCTCTATGGTCGCCTCGCCACACCGCTGCCGCACCGCCGGGGGACCTCCACCACGATGCTCGACCAGGATTCGGTCCTCAGCTGGGTCGTCCTCGCGCTCGTCGTCGTGTTCGTGGCGATCTCGTTCTCGCTCGCTTCCGTCCGTCGTCGCCGCGCCGACGGCATCCAGACGGCGTGGGCGACCGGCGACGCGATGCCCCCGAGCGCCGCGGTCCGCGCGCCGCTGAAGGACCCGGACGCTGCGGTGCCCCCGCCGCCGGACGGCTGCCATCGGATCCGGGCGTCACGTGGCACAACGGCACGGAGTGGCGCGAAGGTGGCGCTCCCAGCGCCCCGTGGACCGACCCGTACGCGGGCTCGACCCCGATCCGCCTCGCCGACGGCGCTCGCCCCCGCGAGGCCCGCGCCCCGCTCGACACGCCGGCCGCGTGGCATCGCGCGGTCGACGATGAGGACGCCCGGGTCCGCCGCTACGGCCGGCCCGCGACGATCGTGGTCATCGAGGTCGAGGGCATCGACAAGCTGACCGAGCGACTGGGCGACGACGTCGGCGATCGCCTGCTGCCGGCCATCGCCGAGGCGATCCGCCGGGAGACCCGCGGCGCCGACCGCATGGCCTGGCTCGACCGAGCCCGCTTCGGCGTCCTGCTTCCCGAGACCGACGAGGTCGCCGCGGTGAACTTCGTCGAGCGCGTGCGTGAGCGGTGCGACCTGTGGCTCGCCGCCGGCGCGGTCTCGCTCCGCCTGGTCGTCGGCTGGGCATCACCCGCGCCCGAGCAGCGCCTCGCGGACGTGGTGCCGATCGCCCGCCGCCGGCTCGACGAGGACCGTCGCGTCCCGCCGAAGGACCCGTCCCAGCCCGACACGAACGTCGCGTAGCGGCCGGAGCGCCGACCGTCAGTCGCGGCCCCGCCGCAGCGACCGACCGGGTCGCGCCCCCGTCGGCTGCTCGTCCCGCACGACCGCCGTCCCGGCGACCAGCACGTGGACGATCCCGTCGGGGAACTGTCGTGGCTCGTCATACGTGGCGTTCGCGCGGACCCGCGCCGCGTCGAACACCGTGATGTCCGCGATGGCGCCATCGCGCAGCACGCCGCGATCCCGAAGCCCCAGCCGTGCCGCCGGTGCCCCGGTCATCCGGTGGACGGCGTCCTCGAGGCTCAGGAGGCCTTCGTCCCGCACGAACTGCCCGAGGATCCGCGGATAGCTGCCGTACGTGCGCGGTGACGGCTTGTCGCCCGATGAACGTCGAATCGGTGCCGACCATCGCGACCGGGTGCTGATAGAAGCGGCGGATGCCGTCGGTGTGCGGTCCCGGCGTGACCTCGTTGACGCGGAGGTCCTCGGCGAGGAGCAGGTCGCAGATGGTGTCGACCGGGTCGGCGCCCGTCTCCGCCATGATGTCGCCGAGCGTCGACCCCTCCCAGCGCCGGTGCTCCGGTCGCGTGAACGCCCCCACCCGGACGTCGGCCAGGCCGCCCTTGCCGGCGTAGAGCTGGCCGCGCTGGCGCATCTCCTCGCGCATCGCGTCGCGGACGGCATGGTCGGCCAGGCGTTCCTTGGTGCGTCGCGGACCGCCCTCCAGGAACCGGATGGGCACGAGGATCAGCAATCGGGTGCTCGCCCACTCGTACGGGTAGCTGTCGAACGTGACGTCGAGGCCCTGGGCGCGCGCGTCGTCGACCAACGCCAGCATCGGCTCGGGGCCGCCGGGGAACGTCAGCCGGTGGTAGAAGTGGGTGATGTGGCTGGGCGCCTCGCCGCGCCGGCCGATCTCGATCGCCTCGCGGAACGGGTCGAGGTACCGGTCGCCGAGCGCGTAGCGCACATGCGTGTGGTAGAACCCGCCGAGCTTCGCGGCCTCGTTCGCGAGCGCGGCCAGCTCGTCGGTCGTGGCGTAGGCACCGGGCGGGTAGTCGAGCCCGGAGCTGACACCGAATGCGCCCTCCTCCATCGCCTCGCGGAGCTGCGCGCGCATGTCGGCGATGGCGTGGCTGTCGGCGGGGACGTCGTCCCAGCCCAGGGCGTTGATGCGGAGCGGCGTGTTGCCCACGACCATGAGCGCGACGTTGAGCGCGATGCGGCCGTCGAATCGGTCGAGGTAGGAAGCGGCCGTGCCCCACGAGGTCTCGAGGCCGGGCGGCGAGCCGTCGAGCCCGGCGTTCATCCACACCAGGTCGTCGAGGTCCTCCCTGCGGGCGAAGGGCGCGTAGCTCAGCCCATCGATGCCCACGACCTCGGTGGTGACGCCCTGGCGGATCTTCGGCTCGTGCCCGCCATCGGCGAGGAGCACCAGCCCCGAGTGACTGTGGAGGTCGATGAACCCGGGCGCGACGACGAGCCCGGTGGCATCGATCGTCGTGCCGGCCGCTTCGTGCTCCGCGCCGGCATCGAGGAGCCGGACCCGCCCCTCGTCGATCGCGACATCGGCGGGCCGGCCCGGCGTCCCCGTCCCATCGACGAGCGTCCCGCCCCGGATCAGCGTGTCCATCGCCCGCCCTCAGGCTGAGCTCGCGAGCCGGCGACCGCGGACGTAGGTGCCACGGATCATCGCCGCGTTCGCGCGGAACATCAGGCGGCTGACGAGGAGCGACGGGTCGGCCAGGGCGTCCCGGACCTCGGCCAGGCCGCCGTCATCGTCGATGGCGGCGGTGGCTGACGGGTCGATGACCACGAGATCGGCCTCCTTGCCTTCCTCAAGTGACCCCGTGACATCCGCAAGTCCCAGGGCCCGGGCCCCCTCCAGCGAGGCGAGCCGTAGCCAGTCGAGCGGCGCCAGGACCGGCAGCGTGTCGTCGAGCATCACCCGCCACGCGTTCTGACAGTACGCCCCGATGCGCATCGAGGACCAGATGCTGACCTCCGGACCGGCGGCGACATCGCTGCCCATCCCGACCGACAACCCCGCCCGGAGGTAGCGAGCCAGGGGCATCACGCCCGAGGCGAGGAACAGATTGGAGCCCGGGCAGTGGGCGACATGCGCGCCAGCCTCGACCAGCCGCGCAAGCTCGCGGTCGGAGAGATGCACGGCATGCGCGAACACCGCATTCGGCCCGACGCCGCCCGCGCGGTCGTAGACGTCGACGTAGTCACGAGTCCCGGGGAACAGCCCGGCCACCGCCTCGATCTCGCCGCGGTCCTCGGACAGGTGCGTCTGCCACGTCGCGCCGGCATCGCGCGCGAGCGTCGCGCTCTCGCGCAGCAGGTCGGCGGTGCAGGCGACCGCGAAGCGGGGCGTGAACGCGTAGCGCAGGCGCCCGCCGTCCCGGCCGTGCCAGCGCGAGCAGAGGTCGGCCGACTGACGAAGGGACAGCTCGGTGAGCTCGGGCGAGCCGGGTGATCGCCGCTCGTCATACGTGACCCGGTCCATCATCACCTTGCCCAGCACCGCCCGGATCCCGTGCGCCTCGGCGGCTCGGAAGGCGACGTCGAGACTCTCCTCGTAGACCGCGCCGTACGCGAGGACGGTCGTCGTGCCCGCGCCGGCCATCGCGCGGAACGCCGCGGGGGCCACGCGCTCGGCGATGGCGGGGTCTGCCCAGCGGCGCTCGAGCGGGAAGATGTGCCGCTCAAGCCAGGCGAGGAGATCCATCCCGAACCCGATCCCGGCGTTCGGCAGCTGCGGCAGGTGCGCATGGAGGTCGACGAGCCCGGGCACGAGGACGAACGGCCGAAGGTCGAGGGCCTCGTCGGTCTCGCGCGTCCCGGCCTCCGCCCTCGCGACACGGGCGATGCGGCCACCGGCATCGACGGCGACCAGCGCGTCCGGCTCGTGGAGCGTGGATCCGTCGTCCAGCGGCGTGATCAGGCGCGCGCGAAGCGTGAACGGTGCTCGGGCAGGCAGCTCCACGAGCGCGGACGGTAGCACTCAGCGCGCGGCGCGAAGGAGCGTCAGGACCGCCAGCACGCGACGGTGGAGCTCGGGCGTCTCCTCGAGGCCGAGCTTGCTGAAGATCTGGTTCATGTGCGTCTCGACCGTGCGCTCGGAGAGGCCGAGCCGCTCGGCGATCCCTCGATTCGAGAGGCCCTCGCCGACCAGCGCGAGGACCTCCTTCTCGCGGACGCTGAGGATCCCGAGCGGATCGCGCTCCCGGCGCCGTTGCATGAGCCGGCTGACGATCGAGGGATCGAGGACGATCTCGCCCGCGGCCAGGCGATCGAGGGCATCGACCAGGACGGCGGCGTGGAACACGCGTTGCTTGAGCAGATAGCCCACCCGATCGACCTGGCCCGACAGCAGCTGGGCGGCGTAGCGCGGCTCGACGTGGTGGGACAGGAGCAGGACGCCGACCGCTGGGTACGCCTGCCGGATCTGGCCGGCTGCGACGAGGCCCTCGGTCGTGTGGGTCGGCGGCATCCGGATGTCGAGGATGACCGCGTCGGGCTGATGCGCCTTCACGAGCCCCAGGATCCCGACGGCGTCGTCGGCCTCCGCCGCGACCTCGATCCCGACCTCGCGCAGGAGCGTCACGATCCCGGAGCGGGTGATCAGCACGTCCTCGACGACGATCACGCGCATGGCAGGGATGCCGAGATGCTGAGACCGCCGTTCGCCAGCGCCATCGTGTGGACCTCGCCACCGGCCGCACCGACGACGTCCGCAAGACCGACGGGATCGAGTCCGTCCGCCATGCCGTCGACACTGACGAGCGCCAGCAGGCGGCCATCCGCGTCGTCGAGCGCGACGCGGACCGCCGACGCATCGCCTCGCCCGGCGGCGGCGACCACTCGGGCGATCACCCGCCAGACCGCGGATTCGACCGCCGGCGGGTAGCGGGTCTCGGGTGCCCGATCCACCACCAGTGGGACCGCGGCCTGGTCCGCGAGCGTCTCGAGTGCCGCGGCGAGCCCGGCTTCATCGAGCATCGCGGGATGGATGCCCCGCGCGATCGCGCGGAGGGCCTCGATGGTGTCGTCCGCGGCTGCGGTCAGCTGGTCGAGCGCCGGCGCCCGCGGATCGTCGCGCCGGCCGGCCTCCTCCGCCGCGCTCGACAGCTCGCTGACGATGCCGAGCATCCGCTGCTGGGCGCCGTCGTGGAGGTCCCGTTCGATCCGACGCCGGACGTGGTCGCCGGCCTGGACGATCCGGGTCCGGGAGGCGCGCAACTCCGCGACCTCATGGCGAACGACGGCCAGGAGTCGCTCGTTGTCGGCGGCAAGCAGGACGGCGTCGCCGAGCTCCGCCGCGACGCCGGCGTCAGCCGATGTCGAGGCGTCGAGCACGACGGCGACGAGCTCGCCGGACCGGCGGATCTCCCAGTCGGGTCGGGCGGACCCGCGCAGGGCAGCGCGATCGACGGTCCGGCCGTCGACGTCCACGAACCGCCCGTCGGGCATGGGGTAGACGACTCGAAGGGTGGGATCGGCCAGTGCTCCGGCCAGACCGACGCTGAGCGACGCGGCCTCGGGGAACGGGGCGAGGCGGTCCGCCAGTCGCTCGATCGCCGCGACGATCCGGCGGGCGTTCGCCGTCCACCACAGGACGGCGGCGGCCAGGGCGACGAGCGCCAGGGCCCTGACCACGTAGGCGGCGATCGCGATCTCGCCCGTCGGGGCGACGACCGTCGAGGGGAGCAGGATCGAGAACCCCCAGACCGTCCATGCCGCACCGATCGCGAGGGTGGCGCCCCACATCGGCCACCCGCCGCGCCGCGGCGAGCGCAGGCCTCGGGACGCGGCGAGCAGCCCCGACCCTGCGGCCAGGGCGATGGTCAGCCCCTGCCAGAGATCCGAGAGCGACCGCGCGAGCCGGAAGTCGACGCCCGCACCGACCGGGTTGCGGTCACAGACAGCGAGGCATCGCAGGTCGAACGACGGCACCCAGGCGACGAGCCACACGCTGGTGAGCGCCAGGAGGCCGATCGTGACGGCGCCCAGGACGGCTCGGGCGGAGCCGGGGAGCCAGGGCGGGCGTGTCGCGACCACGGCCCGAAGCGCGATCGGCAGCGTCATCACCGTGCCCACGAGTCCGACGGCTCGCAGCACGCCCGGCGCGCTCGTCGTCCCCGCCCAGTCGGCGCCGAACCAGCAGAGCCCGGCGAGCATCGTCGCCATGCCCGCCTCGCGGCGGCGCGCGCGCCAGGCGACGACGCCGGCCGCGACCATCGAGAGCCCGGCGAGGACATCCAGCGCGAAGATCGCCGGCGACAGCTGGGCCAGGCGGGTGACGTCACCAGCGCTGCGACCCGTTGCGGTGACGGACACCACGGCGAGGGCGATCACGAGGAGGGGCACGATGCTGCCCCGGGGATCGACCCACCTCCTCGCCTGCCGCGACGGTCCCATGGTTGCATTCTGGCAGCGGCGATCCCGGGGATCGACGCGTGGGCTCACGGTCCGACCGTCGGTCGGGCTAAGAGGCAGCACGGAGGCCGGGTGCGGCGCATCCCGTGATGGCGTGGATGTGCTGCGTGCGACAGAGGCGGAGGGTTCGGTCGGTGGAGACCGCACCAGGGAGACCTCGGATGGACCGCACGACATGGTCGAAGGCACTTGCCATCTCGGCCGCGATCACGCTGCTCGGCGGCTGTGCATCGGCCCCGGGCGGGCCGCCGTCGCCATCGGGCGCGGCAGCTGCGCCGTCCGGGACGGCCAGCGCCCCGGCCGCCTCCGGCAAGCCGTCGCCGGTCGGTCCGGCGGTGACGCTGCACCTGGCGGATGCGGAGGATCAAGGCCGCTCCAGCCAGCCGTGGATCGACGCGTTCATCGACAAGGTCAGCAAGGATTCCGGGGGCACGATCACCGTCGTCCCGGAGTACAACGCGGGCGGCGGCAACGAGGGCGTCCCGGGTGAGATCGTCGTCGCGGGACAGGTCATGGCGGGCGATGTCGAGCTGGCCCTCGTTCCCGTTCGGGGCTGGAACGACGTTGGCGTCACGAGCCTGCAGGCACTCGAGGCACCGCTGCTCGTCGACAGCGACGCGCTCCTGACCGCCGTCGCGGCCGACCCGCTCGTGCAGCCGTTGCTCGACCGGATGGGTGACCAGGGGCTGGTGGGCCTGAGCGCCTGGCCGGACGACCTGCGCCACCCGTTCACGTGGGACCAGAACGGGTCGCCCATCGTCACCGCCGCCGATCTCCGCGATGCCGCGATCTTCGCGCTGCCGTCGAAGCTGCAGGTCGACGATCCTGCAAGGGCTCGGGGCGAAGGTGGTCTCGGCGGGCTCCGGGGACGTCGACCGGATGGTCGCCGATGGCTCGCTCCGAGGCGCCGAATCAAGCTTCAACGGCATCCGCTCGCTGAGTGGCACGCCCACCGCGACCGGCGATGTCGTCCTGTACCCGAAGTTCCAGGTCCTCGCCGCAGAGGACGCGGCCTTCAGCCGGCTGAGCGATGCACAGCAGGCCATCGTGCGCGGCGCGGCCGTCGCCGCCCGGGATCTGGCTGTCGCGAAGCACGTGCCCGACGCGCAGCTGGCGAGCGAGTGGTGCACGCTGCACGGACGGGTCGTGCTCGCGGGAGCGGACGGTGTCCGGTCGTTCCAGGAGGCGGCCGCACCGGTCCTGGCAACGCTTGCGCAGGACCCGGTCACCGCGACCGCCTGGACGCCATCACGCGGCTCAAGGCCGGCTTGACCACCACCAGCCCGGCGGTGCAGGCGTGCGAACCCGTCGCCGACCCGAACGCCCCGTGGCCGTCGGTCGCGCCGGGCCCCGATCTGGGCTTCATCCCCGATGGCGTCTACATCCACACCGTCACCGAGGCGGAGCTCAGCGCCGCGGGCGTCGATCCGGCCGACGTGGCGCCCAATGCCGGAACGTGGCGGCTGCAGGTCGACGGCCAGCACGGCACGTGGACGAACATGCAGGACGGCCACACGCCCGGCGAGATCGTCCCGCTCGACTTCGAGCTCCACGGGGACCGCGTGCGGATGCAGCAGCACGACCACCCGTCCTTCTGGGACGTGCGCTGGAGCTCGAAGGACGACGTCCTCCAGCTGGAGATCGTCGGGTCCGACTGGAGCACCGCCCAGGGAGCGGTCTCGCTCAACGCGTACTGGAAGGGAGCGTGGACCAAGGTGGAGTGACAGCGGCGCCGCTGCCAGCCACACGGCGCGCCTCGTCGGACACCGGAAGGGTCACGACGAGGCGCGTTCCCGCGCCCGGTGGCGAGTCCAGCTCGAGCCGGCCGCCCATCGAGACGATCCGGTCACGAAGACCGCGCAGGCCCGTTCCCGCATCGAGGCTGGCACCGCCGACGCCGGCGTCCTCCACCCGGAGCGTCACCTCGTGCGGATTCGCGGAGAGGCTGATCGCGCACGGACCCCGCGCCCGCGTGCCGCGCAGTGTTCGCGACCGCCTCGGCGCACACGAAGTACAGGCAGGCGGCGATGTCGATGTCGAGCTCGAGCGGCTCGCCGGGGACGTCCAGGTCGACGGGGATCGGCGCGTTGTCAGCCACGTCACGCAGCGCCGCGATGAGGCCTGCCGCCCGAAGCGCCGGCGGGTAGACCCCGCGGAGGAGTCCTTCGACATCGTTCCGGGCGACGTCCACCCTGCGGGCTGCTGCGCCCAGTCGGTCGTCGACCGGGCCGTCGGATCGCACGTCGTGGATCCGGCCGATCGCGCGCGCGAGGTGCTCGAGGCGGCGGGTCACATCGGCGTCCACCTGGCGGGCGAGCTCCTCCTGTTCCCTGAAGCCGGCATCGACGAGGCGGCGGCGGGACGCAGCGATCTCCCGGGACTGCCGTTCGAGGTCGTCGCGCAGGCGGACGTTGTGGGCGACCAGCTCGACGGCGGTCAGGACGGCCGAGCGGAGCTCCGGGTCATCGAGCGTCGCCTGGTCGTGCACGATCCGGGCGAGCTCCACCCCGCCGCGCGTGACGGGTGTTGCGGGCCCGGCGGGCTCCGCGGTGGACAGGCCGTCCAGACCGAGCCACCCCTCACCCTCGAGGGGCCGGATGACGATGCGGAACGAGGGATCGCCGAGGGCGCCGGCCAGCGCCGGAGCCAGTTCGACGACGCGGTCCGCCGTCAGCAGCTCGGGTCCTGCCTGCGCGAGCAGCGACTCGGCGAGCATCACGCCCGCGGCGACGATGAACCCGAGCTCGAGCGCGTAGGGCACGTCCGGTGCGAGCAGGATCGGGATGCCGATCGCCAGCGCTGCCCCGGCAGCCGCCAGCCATGCCCGCCGGTCAGACCCCGATCCGACGACCATCGCGGCGAGGGCGCCGACGAAGCAGCCGAGCCACAGCCAGTCGATGAGCGCGGCGGCGGGACGCAGCGGCTCGACCACCAGGCAGCGGTGCGTGAACGGCTCGAGATCCAGGCAGGTCCGAACATCGGGCACGAGCCAGGCGAGGCCCGCGAGCACGAGTAGCGCGGCCTCGGTCCGCCGGTGCGCGACCCGGTCCACGGCGAGACCCGCCGCGACCGCGACCCAGCCGGCGACCAGCCACGGGATCCCTTCCGCGACGTGTGTCGGTCCGTGCCCCAGCCACAGGGACACCGGGCCCAGCACCGCGGCCACGGCCGCACCGACGACGAGCCAGCTGCGCGACGACACGCCGACATGATGGCCATCCCGGCGTCGCGCGGACGGTGCCGCGACGGCACGGCGCGCCGTACCGGAGCCGACGTCAGCGCAGCGTCGGGTCCAGCACGTCCCGGAGCCAGTCGCCGACGAGGTTCACCCCGATCACCGTCAGCACCAGGAAGAACGACGGCACCAGCGTGAGCCACCACGCGGTCCGCAGGTACTCGGTGCCGTCGGCGATCTGGCGGCCCCACTCCGGGGTCGGCGGGGGGACGCCCAGGCCCAGGAACGACAGGCCTGCCGTGAACACGATGACCTGCGGCACGAACAGCGTCGCGACCACGATCACGGAGGGCAGCACGTTGGGCAGGACGTGACGCCGGAGCACACCGCGGGACGATCCGCCGAGCGCCCGCGCCGCCTCGATGTACGGCTGCTCGCGGATCCGCAGCACCTCCGCGCGGACGACGCGGTGGTAGAAGATCCAGGACCCCAGGCCGAGCACGAGGATGAGGTTCGCGAGCGACGCGCCCAGGACCGCGACCACCGCCAGCGCGAGCACCAGGAACGGGATCGCCTGCTGGACATCCGCGAGCCGGCCGATGACGGCGTCGGGACGTCCGCGGAAGTAGCCCGCGACGATCCCGGTCGTCACGCCCACCAGGCCACCGACGACCACGGCCGTCACGCCGATGAGCAGCGTCACCTGCGAGCCCCAGACGACCCGGGACCAGACGTCGCGGCCCTGCCGATCCGTGCCCAGCCAGTGCTCCCACGAGCCCGCCGGCGAAGACCGGAGGCAGCAGCCGGTCGCGCAGCTCGCCGTTGGCCGTCCGCGCCTCGGGGGCGATCAACGGCGCCGACACGGCCAGGAGCACGACGAACCCCACCAGCACCAGCCCGACGACCGCCGCGGGGTCGAGTCGCACGCGGCGACGCGGGGCACCGGCCGGCTCCTCGGCCGCCAGCTCCTCGGCCATCGCGAAGGCCGGGGAGGATCCCGAGCCGCGCTCATGCCACCCGTACCCGCGGATCGATGACCGCGTAGGCCACATCCAGCAGCAGATTCGTCGTCACGATCATCAGCGCCGCCAGGAACACGAACGCCTGGATCACCGGGATGTCGCGGTTCGTGATCGCCTGGGTCGCCAGCAGCCCCATGCCCGGGTACTGGAACACCCGCTCGACGACGACGATGCCGGACAGCAGCGCCGCGATGTCGAACGCAAGGAACGTCACCACCGGGATGGCCGCATTCCGCAGGGCGTGGCGCCGGACGACCGCACGATCGGGCACGCCCTTGGCCCGCGCGGTGCGGATGTAGTCGCGGCCCAGCTCCTCGAGCAGCGCACTCCGCAGGATCCGCGTCAGGCCCGCCGCCGTGCCCAGCCCCACGACGACCGCCGGCAGGATGAGCGACGACGGCGACGACGCCCCCGACACCGGCAGCCAGCCCAGGGACACCGCGAACAACAGGACCAGCACCGGGCCCATCACGAAGTTCGGCACCCCCTGCCCCACCACCGCGACACCCCGCGCCGTGAGATCGACCCACGTCCCGCGCCGCCGCGCGGCGAGCAACCCCAGTGGCAGCGCGATGGCGAGCCCGATGAGCACGCCGGTCAGCCCCAGCAGCAGCGTCAACGGCACCCGCTCCAGGACCACACCCAGCGCCGGCGTCCCGAACCGCACCGACGTCCCGAAGTCACCCTGGACCGCCCGCGCCAGGAATTGCACGAACTGCGCGGGCAGCGGCTGATCGAAGCCGTACAACACCCGGACGCGCTCGATGACCTCGGGCCCAGCCGACGGCGGCACCAGCGCCCGCACCGGGTCGCCGGACAGATACACGAGGACGTCCACGAGGAACAGGACGCCCACGAGGACGAGGACGTCGAACAGGATCCGGCGCCCGATGAACGGGATCATGGCGCCGTCGTCAGCCTCGCGGTCAGCCCGTGCGCGCCACGTTCACCACGGGCAGGTATCCGGAGAAGTGCGGCTCCCAGCCCTGGATCTTCGGCCCGACCGCGTACACGTTCGGGCTGCTCCACAGGTAGATCGCGCCCGGCTTGTCGTGGCTCAGCTGGGCGATCTGGTGGAGCGTCCCGGCGCGGGTCTCCGGCTCGTACTCGGAGAGCTGCTTCGCGATCAGCTCGTCCATCTTCGGGTCGTCGTAGCGGGACAGGAACCCATCCTTCTTCCACCACAGCTGCAGGAACGTGTTCGGGTCGTTGAACGACAGGCGGGACGAGCGCATCGGGTCGGTGCCCGGGTTGTCGCCATTCGGCTTGCCCCAGGTCTGGTTGAACTGCCCGATCTCCATGGGCTTGATCGTGGCCCGGACCCCGATGTCCGCGAGGTCGGCGACGGCAGCCTCGATCGGATCGAGCCGGTCGCACGTGCAGTAGTCGAGCGTGACGTCGAGGCCGTCGGGGTAGCCCGCCTGCTCGAGGAGCAGCTTCGCTGCCGCCGGGTCGTACGTGAACGGCTGGATCGATGCGTCGTAGCCCCGCTCGCCCGTCGACGAACAGCTGGGACATCGGCTTGCCCAGCCCGCCGAGCAGCGTGTCGACGATCGTCTGGCGGTCGATGCCCATGTTGAGGGCCTGCCGCACCTCGGGCTTGAGGAACGCCTCGATCGCCTGGGTCGTGGCCGCGTCGGCGCCGGGCGGCGCGATGCCGTCGGCGGTGAGCCAGATCTCGACGTGGTGCGGGTCGTCGTCGCGGTGGACGAGTGTCCCGCCCGCACCCTCGATCGTCGACTGCTGGTCGACGGTGGCGTCCTGCATGATGTCGATGCCGCCGGCGGTGAGCTCGTTGAGGCGGGTCGTGGGATCCGTGAGCGGCCGGAAGCGCACGGTGTCGACCATCGGCCGGCCGCGCGGGCTGGCCCAGTAGTCCTCGTTCACGGTGACCAGGGTGTGGTCGTCCTTCTTCCACTCGACGAAGCGGAACGGACCGGTGCCGATGGGCGAGGCCGCGAACCCCTCGTCGCCCTTCTCGGTCACGTAGTCCGGCGGGACGATGAACAGCCGCCCGAGCGCCGCCGGGAGCGCCGCGTCCGGGCGCGTCAGATGCAGCGTGACGTGGGTGTCATCGGTCACCTCGACCGACTCGATCGAGGCGTAGTCGCTGCTCATCGAGCTGCCGATGCCCTGGCCCTTGGGCAGCGGCTGACCGGTGTCGGTGTCGCGGTCGAGGATGCGATAGACGCTGAACCGGACGGCGTCCGCGCCGAACGGCTCGCCGTCGTGGAACACGACGTCATCGCGGAGCGTGAGGTCGATGGTCGTCGGGTCCTTGACGGTCCACTCCGTGGCGAGCCCCGGCCCGAGCGTGCCGTCGTTGGCGACGGTCAGCAGCGTGTCGAAGATCGCCGACATGATGGAGATGCCCGCGGTCTGATAGACGAGATACGGGTCCATCGACTCGCTCTCGGCGCCGAGTCCGACGACCAGCTCACCCTCGGGCGGGGCGTCGCCACTGCCCGTCGGCGACGCCGAGGACGCTCCGCCCGACGGTGACGCCGTCGCCCCGCCGGAGCCGACCGTGCGGAGGGCGATCTGTTCGTGGTGCCGCAGGCGGCGGCCACCAGCGCGAACGCCAGGAGCGCCGCGACGACGCGTCGCGAACCTCCGATCCGTTCGTGCATGGTGTCTCCTCTCACCCCGGGCGGTTCGGGCGGCTCCAGCCCGGCGTGGCCGTCGCCGTGTCCGGCTCGTCCGCCGGTGACGGCTGCTGCCCGTCCGTCCGATGCGTGCCGTTCCGTGGGCGCGCTTCCCGCTCGCGTCGAACCGGCTCCGGACGCCACCTCGGCGAGGCTCGCATGGAGCCGCCGGACGACCGGGGCGATCGCCGGATGCAGGGCGACGTAGGCCTCGTACAGGGCATCGTATGTCGGGCCGGCGGCCGGATCGGGATCGAGCCGCTCCGTGAACCGGACCAGCGCCGCGCATCGCCGCCGGGAGGTCGCGCTGATCGCCGGCGCCCACGGACGCGATGACCGCGGCGCCCATCACCGCGGTCTCCGGCACCGCCGGCACGACGACCGGGACGCCCATCACGTCGGCCTTGATCCGGTTCCACAGCGCGCTCCGAGCCGGACCGCCCGAGACCCGGAGCTCGTCGACGGGGATGCCCGCCGCGATGATCGGGGCGGCGACATGGCGGAGCGCGAGCGCGGCCGCCTCGAGGACCGCCCGCATCAGATGACCCCGCCCGTGCGCCAGCGACAGCCCGGCGAACGCGCCGCGGGCCGTCGGATCCCAGAGCGGCGAGCGTTCCCCCGCGAGGTACGGCAGGAACACGAGGCCGTCGGCGGCCGGGGGCGTGGCTGCCGCCTCGTCGAGCAGCGTGCCCAGGTCGACCGTGCCGCCGAGCACCTCCTCGCGCAGCCAGTCGACCGCCTTGCCGGTCGCCGCCATGGCGCCGCCGTACAGCCAGCGATCCGCGACCGGCGCCCGGACGACCCACGCGCCCGGCGTCTCGACCAGCCGGTCGGAATAGACGGCGAACCCGCCGGACGTGCCGCCCGTGTCGAGCGCCTCGCCGGGCTCCAGCAGCGCCGCGCCGAACAGGCTTCCGTAGGCATCGACCGAACCCGCCACGACCGGTGTCCCAGCCACGAGGTCGAGCTCCGCCGCGACGTCGGCCCGCAGCCCGCCGACCACCTGCCCGGTCGGGACCTTGGGCGCGAGCTTCTCGATGGGCAGCCCGGTCGACGCGATCCCGTGGCGGTCCACGGGCTCATGACCGAGCGGCGCGGTGGACGCCGCGACGCCCGACAGCCGCATCGCGACCCATTCCCAGCTCGTGAGATACCAGCGCGTCCGCGCAGCGACCGCCGGCTCGTGGCGTTCCATCCGGAGCGCGATGGGCATGATGCCCAGGCTCCAGCCCGACCGCCCGGTGGCACTCGTGAGGTCGGCCGCCTCACGTCCGGAACGCGTATCCAGCCAGGTCACGATCCGATGCGTCGGCCGCGCCTCGGCATCTGTCGCGACGCACGTCGGTCCCTGGCCGACGATGCCGATGGCGGCGACCTCGGCGTCAGGGACGGCGGCGCGCAACCGCCCGACGACCTCGACGACCGCCGCCCACCACGTGTCGGCGTCCTGCTCGGCTCGTCCCGTGGCCGGATCGATGTCCAGCGGGTAGCCCGCGCGCGAGCCCGCGAGCAGCGTCCCGTCGGCGCCGATCAGCCCTCCCTTGAGGTCGGTCGTGCCGAGATCGAGCGCGAGGTAGGCGCGGCGGGTCACCGCGACGTGCCGGCGTGGATGGGGTCGGGCAGCGCCCCGTCACGGCCCGGCTGGCGCGGCGCGGGGCGGCCGCGCGACTTCGTGGCGGAGGGCGGCGGTGGCGTCACGCCTTCGCCGTCGGGCCGCGTCGCCGCCGCCAGCGTCAGCACCTCTTCCGCGGTCTGGGCGTCCGTCACGAGGTCGGTGATGAGCCCGGTCCGGAGCGCGCCCAGGATCGGGCGCACCTTGTCGACGCCGCTCGCGGCGGCGATCCGGATCGGGACCCGCTTGAGATCGCGCGCATCCATCCCGATGACCATCGTCCGCAGCCGGTCGCTCACGAACCGGCCCTGGATGTCGAACGGCGAGATCATGATCTCGCCGACCGTGCCCGCCGCATCCAGCTCGGCCAGGAGCTGCTCGCCGAACCACGCCTCGCTGCGCACGTACGACCCGACCCCGAACAGCGCGAGGTCCATCTGCTCCCAGGCGCGGGCCACGGTCTGGTTGCCCAGGTGGTCGAGCAGCACTTCGCGGGTCGTCTCGTTCTCGACCAGGCCGGGCGCGAACAGGTCCAGCGCCTGGCCGCCGAACGCCTCGGCGATGCGCCGCACGGGATCCTTCCACGGGGCGCTGAAGCCACCACCGGACAGCGGCACGAACGTCGCGTGGACCGGCGGGATGCCCTCCTCCAGCGCGTCGGCGGTGGCGGCCATGGCCGCGCCGTCCCCGACACCCACGATCGAGCCCTCGTGGATGAAGTCGCGCAGGAGCTGCGCGGCGCGGCGGCCGACGAGGCGGCGGCTGAGGTCACCCGGACCGCCGAGCTTGGGCGCCACGGCCGCCAGTCGCAGGCCGAATTGCTCGCGAAGGCGGCCGGCGACCTCGGGCAGCTCCTGGGTCGCGTCGATGACGCGGATCTCGACGATCCCCTCGGCGCGAGCCTCCTTGAGCAGGCGCGAGACCTGGGGCCGCGTGACGTGCAGGATCTCGGCGATCCGTTCCTGGGTCTCGCCCAGTTCGTAATACAGCCGGCTCGCCTGGACGAGCGTGCGAATGTCGCTCATGGCGCTCCATCCGGGTCCGCGGGTGTGCCGATCTGGGGTCGGCACAAGTGCCAGATACAGGTGTGCAACGGCCATCGTCACGGGTCCGGTGGGACCCTGTCAACCGGTTCACCCCACGGACGGGGTACCCGAGCGGACGAGGTCGCCTCGTCGACGAGACGGCGACGCCCGGGCCGTCGTGCCGACGGACCGGGCGCCGGATCGGGGCGGGGATTCAGCCGCCGAGCAGGCGCGCCGCCTCGGCGCGTTCACCTGGATCGAGCGCGGCGCCGAGGGCCAGGGCATCACCGAGAGCCCGGCGTCCGCCGTCCAGGTCGCCCGTCGCCAGCCGGATGGCTCCCGCGTGGAACAGGACGCGTGCACTGCGCACACCGCTGGCCTGCGCGGCCTCGACCTCCTCGAGCGCCGCGGCATCGTCGCCCGTGCGGTGGAGCGCCCAGGCCAGCAGATCGTGCCCGTCGGCGTCCGGTCGGCTGTCGAGGGACGCGCGGGCGGCGGTCACACTCGCCGCGGTGGCCGCGCCATGGTCGAGATCGAAGCGGATCAAGATCCGATCCGAGGCGGCGACGAGTGGTCCGGCCAGCTGCCGGATCGCTCCGATGGTCGCCTCGGCGTCGTCGGCCGTCGCGGTGTTCCCCGCCTGCAACGCCACGTCGGCCTGGAGCGCGAGCGCCTCGGGCGTCGGCGCGACGGCGATGGCGCGGCCGAGGCGCTCCAGCGCCGCGTCGAGGTCGCCGGCGGCGGCATCCAGCCGGGCCAGGCCCAGCAACGCCCCGGTGTCGTCGCTGCGGATCGCGAGCGCGGCGTCGTCGGCCTCGCGTGCCCGTCCGGCATCGCCGGCCAACCGGGCGGTCTCCGCGAGCGCGATCTGGTAGAGGGCGACGTCCGGGGCATCGGCGGCGACCGCTCCGTCACGAGCGTCCGTGGCGAGGCGAAGCGCCTCGGCCGGTGACCCGGTCACCCACGCGAGGCGGGCGCGTCGGAGGTCGATGGGCGGTCCGGAGAGCTGTGCCGCGAGCTGGTCGTACGTCCGTCGTGCGTCCGTCAGGTGACCGAGCTCGAGCTGCGAGTCGCCGAGCGTCGCCAGCGCCTCGAGATCGCCGGGCTCCGTGCGCAGCAGGTCCTTCGCGACGTCCAGCGCACCCCGGAAGTCGTGGAGCGTGAAGCGGATCGCGGCGTCGACCTGCCGCGCCGGCCGATAGCCGGCGTCCGCGGCGAGCGCGCGGTCGACCGCGGCGCGCGCCGCGTCATAGTCGTCGGCGGAGGCGGTGAGCTTCGCGCGGGCCAGGCGGAGCCCCGCGAGGTTCGAGGCGCTGATGTAGTCACCGGCGTCGGCGGCTGTCTTGCGCGCCCAGAGGTCGATCCGAGCGTCGAGGATCTTCAGGAGCGCCGCGGTGGTCGGCGCCGCGTCGTCGAGGACGACGCCCCCGGTGCCCGAGATCGCCGCCGGCGGGATGGGCTGCGACAAGCCGCTCGCGGACGGTGCGGCCGACGGCTGGAGGCGTGCCGCAAGCTGGCTCGCCACGACCACCACGACGGCGGCTGCGAGGAAGCCCAAGGGTCGGATGCTGGGTCGACGGCGGTGGAGTCGCATGGTGGCCCTGCGTCCCTATGTGGACCTGCGTCCCAATGAACTGCCCGCGCCCGGCGCCGCCCCCAGCGGCGCCGGTCGCGGCACGGACTAGTGCGCGACGCCCAGGTACGGGAACGTCGAGCGGTAGTCGTTGTGCTGGGCGACGCAATCCGACGGGATCGCGCCCGTGGCATCACGGTCGTCGAACAGACCCAGCGGGTCGCCTCCGGTCGTGATGTTCAGCTCGGTGTCGATCACGTCGTCCGCGAGCGCCCGGCCGTTGAGCGGGCCCACGGCGGTGGTGCTCGTGTCGTACGTGAGGACGTCCGGGATGAGGACGGACGCGAGTGCGTCCGCCTGACCCTGCGCGTAGCTGCCCTCGGTGTCACCGGCCGACAGGGCGACCAGCGTGCTCGAGGTGTTGGCGCGGAAGGGCTTGCTGGCCGAGGCCTGCTGGGCCGGCGGCGTGACGTTGAACAGCTCCTTGTCAGCGGCCGTGTGGTTGAACACGGTGTTGATCGCGGGGCGGCCCATCTGGTCGCGCTGCACCCAGGCGCCGTCGACCCACTCCTTGGTGGTCGCCCACACGCCGATCTTCCCACCGAGCTTGCCGTCGGGCACCTCGAGCACGATGGCCATCGTGTTCAGGTCCTTGAAGAAGTCGGACGGGGAGCCGTCGCACAGGCCCTCGGTGCCGCCCAGACCGAGCGTGCCGCGGAAGCCCAGGAGGTCGAAGAAGAACGGGTCGGAATACAGGCCCGCACGAACCTTGCCGCCGCCGATGACCGGCGAGGTGTGGCCCGTGAATCCCAGCGACGCGATCCTGCCGTTCCGGGTCAGGATCATCGGCTGGGCGTCACCCAGGCCCTTGACGGGCTTCAGGTAGCGGGCGACGTAGACGACGTCGGCGACGTTGTCACCGGTGTTGTCGATATCGATCTCGTAGCGGACGTTGGTGCCGAAGCGGTCGGGTGCGAGCACGCCCGCGGCCGGGTTCGTGGTCATGGCGATGACGGTGTTCGAGGCGTTGTCGCCCTGGAACACGTACACGTCGTTGATGTCCCGATCGCCACGCAGCGAGCCCGCCGAGAGCGAGCCCAGGCTGGGTGCGTCGAGGTGGTCGGCGGCGCCGGCGATGAACGGGGCGGCGCCTACGGTGAGCGCGACGAGGCTTGCGCCGAGCGTCGCGGTCTTGAGCGCGGTGCGCATGGTCCGGTAGGTCCCTCTCCTGCGATGGCCGCGGCGACTGCCGCGGATCCGGGCTCGACCGACGCAGTCGCGACTCGTACGTCGACCGTTCGCGAGGGAATTGCAGGAAGGGCGTGGACGGATGAATGCTTTCGATGACGGTCTGGTGACGTCCGCCCGGGCTAGAGGACCTTGCCGGGATTCAGCAGGCCCTGTGGGTCGAGCGCCGTCTTGATCGCGCGCATGACCCGGACCGCATCCTCGCCCCGTTGCCGCACGAGCCACGCCTTCCGCGCGACGCCGATGCCGTGCTCGCCGGTCACCGTCCCGCCCATCGCGAGCGCCGCCTCGAACAGGTCGGTCTGGGCGTCGTGGAGGCGGTGCTCGCCGTCGGCGTCGTCGCGGTCGAGCACGAACGTCGGATGGAGGTTCCCGTCGCCGGCGTGGCCGAAGGTGCCCACGACGATCCGGTGCCGCGCGGCGATCGACTCGATCGCGCGCAGCATCTCGGGGATCCGGCTGCGCGGCACGCCGACGTCCTCCATCCGCGCGATGCCTTGCGCCTCCAGCGCGCGGAACGCGAAGCGCCGGCCGGCGCGCAGCCAATCGGCCTCCTGCGCGTCCTCGGCCTGGACGACGAGCGTGGCACCGGCGCGTTCGCAGATGGGGATCGCCCGGGCGAGCTCCTCGGCGCCGGCGGCGCCGGGCAGATCGGACTCGACGAGGAGCATCGCGGCTGCGTCCCGGTCGAGACCCAGGCCCTTGGCGTCGTCGACGGCCCGGATCGTGACCTGGTCCATCAGCTCCAGCGTGACCGGCTGGACGCCGCCCGCCGTGAGCCCGGCGACCGCGTCGCCCGCCGCCTCGAGCGACGCGAAGAACGCGATGAGCGTGGCGCGTGGCGGCGGCGCCGGGCGAAGTCTGAGGGTCGCCTCGGTGACCAGGGCGAGGGTCCCCTGCGAGCCGACGAGCAACGGGATGAGCCCGTAGCCCGCGACGTCCTTGACGTTCTTGCCGCCGAGCCGCAGGACGGTCCCGTCCGCCAGCACGACCTCCAGGCCGAGGACCGCATCGCGCGTCACGCCGTATTTCACGCAGCACAGCCCGCCGGCGTTCGTGCCCAGGTTGCCGCCGATCGTGCACATCTCGTAGCTCGCGGGGTCCGGGGCGTAGAACAGCCCCTCCTCCGCGACCCGCGCCTTGAGCGCGGCATTCACGATCCCGGGCTGCGTCGTGACCGTGAGGTTCGCGTGGTCGATCTCGAGGATCCGGTCCATCCGCGTGAACGCGATCGTCAGGGCGCCCTCGATGCCGGCCGCGCCACCGCTGAGGCCCGTGCCGGCGCCGCGCGGGACGATCGGCACGCCGTGCGCGGCACACAGGCGGACGAGCGCGGCGACCTCCTCGGTCGTCGTCGGGAGCGCGACGGCGAGCGGCAGGCCGGTCTCGAGATAGGCGGTCTCGTCGCGCCGATGGCTCTCGCGGTCGACCTCGTCGGTCAGCAGGCGCAGACCGGGCAGCGCGTCGCGGATCGCCGCGAGGAATGCCGCGGCGGCCGCTTCGTCGAGCGGCGCGATGGGGCGCGGCGCCACGGCAGGTTCCACCACGTGATGCATCGTACGGTGAGGATGCCCGGTCCCCTGCCGCTTCGCTATCGTGGCGCGCAGCCAGGGCGGGGAGCAGGAGGCGGGCGATGACCGAGACCGAGACGCGGCGCTGGATCCGGCCCGACGGCGTCGCCAAGGCGACCGGCCAGGCCCACTACACCGCCGACCTCGCGTTTCCGGGGCTCGCGCACGCGAAGCTCCTGCTCGCCGGGCGAGCCCACGCCCGGATCGTGCGGCTGGACACGACCCGCGCCCGCGCGCTCCCCGGCGTCCTGGCGATCCTGACCGATGCGGACGTCCCGGATCGCCGCTACGGCTCGTTCGACTACGTGCTCGACCGCACGCTGTTCGCCCGGGACGTCGTGCGCTTCGAGGGCGAGGTCGTCGCCGCGGTCGCGGCGCTGTCGGTCGACCAGGCGGCGGCCGCGGTCGCGGCCATCGAGGTCGAGTACGAGGACCTCCCGGCGGTGCTCGACGTCGAGGCCGCGCTGGAGCCCGGCTCGCCGCTCGTCCACGAGGGCATCGCCGGCTACGCGCACGACCCGAACCTCGCGCCCACCGGCAACGTGGCCGGGCGCAACACGATCGTGAAGCACGACCCCGATGCGGCGATGGCGGCCGCGCCGATCCGCATCAGGGAGCGCTACGTCGCCGACATGGCGCACCCCGTCCCGATCGAGCCGCACACGGTCGCGGCGGAATGGCTCGGCGACCGGGTCACGGTGTGGTCGTCGACGCAGGTCCCGTTCTACGCGCGCGCCAAGACCGCCGAGGTCCTCGAGATCCCCGAGCATCGCGTCCGCGTCGTCGTCAGCCACCTGGGCGGCGGCTTCGGCGGCAAGTGCGACTTCCACTTCGAGGCGCACGTCGCCGCGCTCGCCAAGGCCGCGCGGCGGCCGGTCCGGCTGGTGCTCAGCCGGCAGGAGGAGTTCGTCGCCCCCGACAAGGTGACGCACGCGATGGTCGTCGACGTCGAGACGGGCATCGACGAGGACGGGGCACATCCTGGCCCGGCACGGCCGGATCCTCCTCGACAGCGGCGCCTACGCCTCGGACACGCCGGTCCTCGGCCAGCTCGCCGCGATGATGGTCGCGGGTCCGTACCGGATCCCCGCCATCGACCTCGAGGCGCTCTCCGTCTACACCAACCGGACGCCGTCCGGGTCGGTCCGCGCCCCCACCGGCCCGCAGGCCTGCTGGGCGATCGAGCAGCATCACGACGTGCTCGCCGCGCGGGTCGGCCTCGATCCGGTCGAGTTCCGCCGGCGGAACCTCGTCCACCACGGCGACGAGGGACCGACCTGCCAGCAGCACGAGGGCGAGGGCGCGCACGACGCGCTCGAGACCGCCGCCCGGCGGATCGGCTGGGGCGAGCCGCTGGGCCCGGGCGAGGCGATCGGCGTCGCGTCGGGCTGGTGGTTCAGCAACCCGGCGCCGTCCGGCGCGTGGGTCCGACTCGAGTCCGACGGCAGCGGACGGATCGTGACGGGCGCCCAGGAGAACGGGACGGGCGCCGTGATGGCGCTGCCGATCCTCGCCGCGGAGGTCCTGGGCATGGACCCCGGGGACTTCGCGATCACCTACCAGGACACCGACGCCGGCCCGTACGACGGCGGCTCGTCGGGCTCGCAGACGACGTTCAACAACGGCCGCGCCGTGATCGAGGCGGCGAACGAGGTCAAGCAACAGCTCCTCACCCTCGCCGCAGAGGCACTCGAGGCGGCGGTCAGCGATCTGGAGCTGGTCGACGGGCATGCGCAGGTGGTCGGGAGCCCGGATCGGAAGGTCTCGATCGCGGAGCTGGCGTCGACGGCCCACTCCGGGTCCCTGCTGCTCGGTCGTGGCTCGGGCGAGCCGCCGGCCGGACCCGGATCACGACGCGACGGCCTGCGTCGGCCGGCTCGGGTTCGAGTCGTTCTCGGCACCGACGTTCTTCACCCATGCGGCGCGGGTACGCGTCGACCCGCTGACCGGCGTCGTTCGCGTGCTCAAGGTGGTCGCGGCGACGGATGTCGGGCGGGTGCTCAACCCGGTCGGCGCCCAGGGGCAGATGACCGGCGGCATCGTGATGTCACTGGGGAACGCGCTGACCGAAGGCACGCAGTACGGCGGCGACGGGAAGCAGCGCAACCCGACGCTGCTCGACTACAAGCTGCTCACCTCCGCCGACGCGCCCGAGATCGACAGCGTGCTGCTGGAGCACCCGGCGACGAACGGCGGGCCGAAGGGCTCGAAGGGCGTCGGCGAGCCGCCGATCATCCCCACGGCGGGCGCGGTCGCGAACGCCATCGCGGCGGCATCCGGCGTCCGCGTCCGGCGCCTGCCGATGACGCCGGAGCGGGTCTGGCGGGCCGTGAACACCGGCGACGACGGCGCCCTGGAGCGGAACGCGCCGTTCGGGCCGGCGGTGGCGTCGGTGCCGGCGGTGGCTCGATGAGCGTGCGCTCGTTCGCGTCGGCCGGGTCGCTCGACGAGGCGCTCGCGGCGCTCGCGGCGGACCCGGACGCGCGGCCGGTCGCGGGCGGGACGGATCTCGTCGTCGCGTCGCGGCAAGGGCGTCGTCCGTTGCCGCCCTCGGTGGTCGCGATCGATCGGATCGCCGAGCTTGGCGGGCAGCGCGTGGACGGCTCGGGGTTGACGCTGGGTGCGCTGACGTCGCACGCGTGGCTCGCCTCGTCGGCGGACGTCCGCTCGGGCTGGACGGCGCTGGCCGATGCGTCGGCCATCGTGGGGTCGCCCGCGACGCGCGGGACCGGCACGCTCGGCGGGAACCTCGTCAATGCCTCGCCCGCGGCCGAGACGACCGCGCCGCTCGTGGTGTTCGGCGCGTCCGTCACGCTGGCGTCGTCCGCCGGCCGGCGTGAGGTCCTGGTGGAGGAGCTGGCGACGGGGCCCGGACGGACGGTGCTCGCGCCTGGTGAGCTGCTCGTATCGGTGTCCGTGCCGCGCCCGGCGGCCGGATCCGGGAGCGCGTACGTGCGGCTCGAGTACCGGCAGGCGATGGAGATCGCGGTCGTGGGCGCGGCGGTGCTGGTGACGGTGGATGGCGATCGCATCGCCCGCGCGCGGATCGCGCTGACCGCCGTGGCGCCGACGATCGTGCGAGCCTCCGCGGCCGAGGCGGCGTTGGCGGGGGCCGCTGTCGGGGGGATCGACGGGGTCGCGCTGGGCGAGCTCATCGCGGGGGCGGCGCGCCCGATCGGGGACGTGCGTGCCTCGCAGGACTATCGAAGCGCGATGGTCGCGGTCGTGGCGCGTCGGGCGCTTGCCGCGGCGCTCATCCGGGCGGGCGGCGGAGACGGTGCCGGTCCCCGCATCGCGCTGGGCACACGGGCAGGAGGTCTAGGTGGCGGTCGTGCTCGAGCTGACGGTCGATGGTGTGCCGGTCAGCGCGGCCATCGATCCGGGACGCACGCTCCTCCGGGCGCTCCGCGATGACCTCGGCCGGACGGGTCCGAAGGAGGGCTGCGACGACTCCGAGTGCGGCGCCTGCATGGTCCTGCTCGACGGTCAGCCGGTGAACAGCTGCTCATACCTGGCGCTGCAGGCGCAGGGCCGTCAGGTCACCACGGTCGAGGGGCTGGCGGGCGCCGACGGCGAGGTGAGCCCGCTCCAGCGCGCGTTCATCGAGGGCGGCGGCATCCAGTGCGGGTTCTGCACGCCGGGGATGCTCATCTCGGCATCGGCGCTGCTCGCGGCCGAACCGGACCCGTCCGAGGAGGCGATCCGGGAGGCGCTGGCAGGCAACCTGTGCCGCTGTACCGGCTATCAGCCGATCATCCAGGCGGTCCAGCGCGCCGCCGCGGAGCTCCGAGGCGAGGTTCGTCCGGCGACCTGAGCGGCTCTCGGGCACGGCACCCCGGCTTCCGCCCGGGCGTGACCGCCTGATGTGCATCTCGCGGCCTTGAGCGGCGCAAGCTCCGGTGGGCGGTCGCCGAGCCGCGCTTCGCGGGCGGTGGAGCGGGCCTTGCGCCGTCGGATGATCCCGTGATGTGCAGCGCCAGCCAGAAGCCGGCGCGTTCGTCGTCGACGCGGACCCTTCGTCGCTCGCCAGGCCCGGAAATGCACATCAGGTGCGCATCGCCGAGCGTTGGCCGTTTGGCGACGCTGCCTGGGCGCGTGCGTCCCGTTTCCCGGGGCGGTATGCAGGAACTGCATGCTGTGACCCTCGGGAGCCCCAGACGCGTCGCGATCAGTCAGCTGCTGCATGGACGCGCCCCGAACATTCACGAGGTGCATCGACACGACGCGATGCGTGTCGCCGCCGGTCACGACATGCAGGAACTGCATCGCGCCCGGCCGAGGGGTCAGCGCGAACGACGGCGCGGGGTCAGCTCGAGCGCCGGCGGCCGGCGAGCATCAGGGCGACGAGGCCGAAGATGAACAGCCCCGCCGAGATGACCATCACGAGCTCCATGCCCGGGTGACGCCCCGCCGCGGCTGCGTGTTGCGACCGCGGTAGCATCGACGTCGATGCTCCTCCGCCGCGCGCTCGGCGCGCTCGTCGCGTCGTCCGTGCTCGTGGCCGGCTGCGCGACGACCCCGGTGTCGCCATCGACCGTCATCGACCCCGCATCGCCGCCGGTCCCCAGCGTCGTCCCAGCGACCGCGACCACGACCGCGACGGCCACCGCCTCGACCCCGGATCCGACCGCCTCCACGACCCCCACTTCGGCGCCGCGGACGCCGGCGCCCGCACCCACCCCGACGGCCAGCCCGACGCCGGTCGCCACCGTCACCCCTGACGCCTCCGCGATCATCCCGGGCTCCGTGGACCGGACGAGCCTCGACCTCCAGGCGACCTACGACGTCAGCGCCAGGCTCGACTTCGCGACCCGCGCCTTCAGCGCCCGCACGACGCTCGTCATCACGAATACCAGCGGCGGCCCGATCGACCGTCTGGAGCTCAACACCATCGCCGCCCGCCTCGGCTCGATGCACCTCCTGACGGTGACCGTCGACGGCCACGCGGCGCGGGCGACCGTGACGGACCAGACGATCAGCGTCTCGCTCGGCGGCATCCTGCCGGCGGGCGCGACCGCCACGGTCCAGGTCCCGTACACCTCGAAGCTCCGGGCATCGACCGCCGGTAGCGACTGGATGTTCACCAAGGCGAACGGCATCGTCTCCATCTACCGCTGGGTGCCCTGGATCAGCCGCTCCACCCGGTTCGTCCGCCCGGACCACGGCGACCCCTTCGTCACGCCCGTCAGTCCGCGCGTCGTCGTCCGGCTCACGACCGATCGCTACCTGCGCATCGCCGGCACCGGTGAGCGCGTCTCGATCAGCGCCGATCGTCGACACCAGACCTTCCGCGCCGAGCAGGTCCGCGACTTCGTCTTCTCGGCGGCGCCTGATTACCAGGTCCACGAGACCACGGCCGGCAGCCACACGATCCGCGTCGCGACACGCCCGGGCGCCGCGTGGTCGACCATGCTCAGCGCCGCGAGGAACGCGCTGACGAAGCTCGAGTCACGTCTCGGCAGCTATCCGTACCGGCTGTTCACCGTCGCGCAATCGGCCGGTGGCTTCGGGATGGAGGGGCCGATGACGGTGTGGATCCCGTCGGGCGTCGGCGCGTCGAACCTGCGCTATCTGGTGACCCATGAGACGGCACACCAGTGGTTCTACGGGATCGTCGGCAACGACCAGGCGCGCCAGCCGTTCGCCGATGAGGCGGCGGCCGACTTCGTCGCGCGCTTCATCCTCGGCCTGAAGCGGGCGTCACGGTGCTCGACCGACACGCTGGATCGGTCCATCTACGAGTACACCGAGACCTGCTACTACGAGACGATCTACATCCAGGGCGGCAACGTCATCGACTCGCTCCGGCAGCGGATGGGCGAGACCGCGTTCTGGAGGGCGCTCAAGGGCTACGTCGCGGATCACCGGTTCGGGCTGGCGGGGACGACCTGGCTGCTCGACGCGCTCGACGACGGGACGTCGCTCAGCTTCACGAGCACCTACAAGGTGCGCTTCCCCCGGCTCTACTGACCCGCGACCCGTCGGTCGGCGGCGCGGGCGATGCCGAACTGGCGGAACGACGCTGGCAGGAGCGGGCGCCAGCCGAGCCATCCGGTCCGGAGCCAGGCAGCGATCGCGCGCCGCGCGGGCCCGAGCTCGAGGCCGTACTCGATGCGTGTCGTCGGCGGCAGCAGCTCGAGCGCGGGATACAACTGCCAGTCGTAGGCGATCGGCGGGATCGCGCCGAGGACGCGAGCGACGGGCTCGGTGGCCGACCCGAGGCGCCTGGCGATGGCCGCCTGGCGGGCGAGCGGCGCGAGCGATGGGTGGAGGATGTGCCGCGACAGGTCGATCGCCGTCGGCGTCGGGTGCACGGGACCGCCCGGAGCGAGCATCCCGTCGAGGTACGCCTCGAAGGCATCGAGGTCGCGCGGCAGGAGCGAGGGCGGCACGCCGAACGCCCGACCGATCGGCTTCGACTCGGCGTAGTAGCGGCGCCGCTCGTCACGCGAGAGCGGTGCGATCCAGCGGTCGAAGGCGACCATCGTGGAGTCGACCAGCGTCGCGTGGACCCACAGCGAGAGCTCCGGGTCACGCGCCTGGTACGCGGAGCCGTGACGGGCGGCGGCGCCCCGATCGTTGACCGGGCCGGTGATCGATCGATGGAGCGCGTTGAGGCGCCGGATCTCGGCCCTGGCCTGGCTCGCCGAGCCGTAGACGATCGTCAGATACGAACGCGTCGTCGCCGTCAGGCGGGACCACGGGTCCTCCCGGAAGCCCGAGTGCTGGTCGACGCCCTCGGCGACGAGCGGATGGGCGATCTGGAGCAGGAGCGCGCGGGGACCCGCGCCCAGGAGCAGCACCGCCTCGCGGTTGAGCCGCCACGCTTCCGATCCCGGGCCGTAGAGGCCCGCGGCCTCGGACGCCGCGGCGTCATCGGCATCGGCATCGGTCATCCGCTCGTTCGCCGTGCGCGCATCCTCATCGACCGTCATCCGCCTACTCTACGAGGACGCATGTCGACGACCGCCGGGCGCCGCTGGGGCGCCGATTTCGACCCCGACCGCCTCGCCGCCCTCGAGACCCGGATGTGGAAGGCGTACTACCGCCGCCAGCCGGCGCGGCTGTTCGGCCTGCTGGTCCTCGGATTGCGCGAGCAGGCGCACGCGTCCTGGCCGCGGGCGCTCGCGGCGTCGCTGTTCCTGACCAAGGCGGCGGCGGGCTTCGCGCGCTCGACCGGCGACTACGAGCGGTTCGCCCCGGACGTGGCGCGCGGCTACCAGCTCCTGGGTCTCGACGAGGGCGTCGACCTCGCCGAGGTCGCGCGCTGGGAGCTCCGCTGGTGGGTCGTCCGCCGCGAGATCGGCCTGGCGGCCGGCGAGGCGGCAGGCGACGCGATCGCGCGCACGTACGCGGCGCTGTATCGCGTCCCGTTGGAGCAGGTGGCGGAGGCGGGTCGCCTGCGCGGGGTCGCCGCCGAGGTCCGCGACCGTGGCGCGACGGCGGATCCCGACGGCCAGAAGGGTCCCGGGCGCGCCTACTGGCCCGAAGTGGCCCGCTTGCTTCGCGACTCGTACCGCAGCCTCAAGGCGGCGGTCGCAGCCTGATCGCCGCGGAAGCGGTCCTCGCTCAGCGGTCGCCGGGGCGCCGGCCGACGACCCACCACGCGGCCGGGAAGGCCACGGCCGCGAGCAGCAGCTTGATCGCGTCGCCGACGAGGAACGGCGTCAGGCCCTTCGCGATCCCCTCCTGCAGCGTGAACCCGGTGGCGGCCATCAGCCACGGCACGCCGAACGCGTAGATCACGAGGTTGCCCAGGAACATCGCGGCGATCGCGCCGCCCAGCCGGCGATCCCAGCCGAGCTCCGCCAGTCGCCCGACCAGCGCCGACGCGAACACGAACCCGACGAGGTAGCCGCCGGTCGGGCCGAGGACGATCGTCCCGTCCTGGACGCTCAGGATCGTGGCCGGCCCGGACGCGCCGCCCGAGTAGACGGGCAGGAAGAACCCGATCAGCAGATAGCCGAGGGTGGCCAGCGTCCCTCGGCGATACCCGAGCGCGCCACCGACGAGCAGGACCGCGAACGTCTGGCCGGTGATCGGCACGGGCGAACCGGGCACGGGGATCCGGACGAGCGACGACAGGGCGATGAGCATCGCGCCGGCCACGACGAGCGCGATGTCGCGCAGCCGCGGGGAGAGGCGCTCGCCGAAGCGGACCGGGATCAGGAAGTCGCCGATCGTGATACCGCGTTCGGCGGCGGGAACGCGGTGGAGTGCCGGGATGGCGATCGTCATGCTCTCCCTCCCGACCGCAGGGCCGCGGTCGGTCGTGCGCCCAGTCTAGCAACCGCCGTCTGCCCGAGACGAACCCCTGTTCGAGACGCGCCTGGGTCGGAGTCGTCGACCCCCTGGCCGAGGTGGCGACGCTACTCGGCGCGGACGGCCCGGACGATCGACAGGCGGCTCGCGAGGCGGGCGGGCTGCGATGCGGCAACCATCGAGAGGCCGATGCCGAGCACGAACGCGAGGCCGATCGAGGCCCATGGCGCCGTCAGCGGGACGTCGAAGCGGCCGCCGGCCGTGACCACCAGGATCCAGCCGACGCCGAGGCCGGCGACGCTCCCGACGACCGCGCCGATGAGGCCGAGGATGCCCGCCTCGACGAGCATCATCCGCCACACCTGACGGCGGCTCATCCCGGCCGCACGCAGCACGCCAAGCTCCCGGACGCGTTCCCAGACGTCCATCGAGAGCGTGTTCACGATGCCCAGCGCGGCGACGACGATCGCCGCGAGGGCGAGCAGGTCGAACAGCCCGAACAGGCGGTCGAGCGCCGACGTCACCGATCCCTCGATCCGCTCGACGGGTGACACGGTCAGCGCTCGCTCCAGCGCGACGTCGGCGACGGCCTGGTGAGGCGCATCGCCGGCGCCGGGCGCGAACCGGATCGCGAAGGCGTCCGCGCCGGCGACACCGAACCTGGTCGTGGCGTCGGACCAGCCGACGAGCGCCGCCTCGCCGCCATCCGACGGGAGCGACCGCTCGACGATGCCGACGACCGACAGCTCGACCAGCGAGCCATCGACGGCCGGCACGGCGAGGACATCATCGAGGCCGACGTCCAGGCGGTCCGCGGCGGCGCGCGGCAGGATCGACCGCTCCACCGGCGTCGAGCGCCGCGAGGGCGGCCGCGCGCTCGCCGGCGAGGAACGTCAGCCGGCCATCGGCCGCGAGATCGGCGCCCGACATCGCCGCCGCACGCACCCGCTGCCCGCGGAACGCGAGATCGAAGGTCGCGATCGGCGAGACCGAGGCGACGCCGTCGACGGCCTCGAGGTCGGGTTCCGGCGAGAAGTCATCGAGCGGCACCGGGGCGATGGCGGTCAGGACCTCGTCGCCGGGGACGACGTCGTGGATCCACGCCGTGGCGACGAGCCGGGCATTCGCGGCCACGGCGCCCAGCGCGACGACCATCGTCAGCCCCACGACCAGCGCGCCCACGGTCAGCCCGGAGCGACTGCGGTCACGCACGATCGCGGCCCGTGCGAGGCGCTCTTCGAGACGGAGCACCCGGGCGAACGGTGCACCGGCGGCGCGCCCCAGCGGCACGAGCACCGCCGGCGCGAGCAGGACCGCGGCGATCAGCACCGCGTCGACGATCAGCGCACGACCGGCACCCAGCGGTCCGGGCCCGGCCGGGAACGCCATCGCCCCCACGATCGCGACGACCGCCAGGATCGCGACCAGCCATCGACGGCGCGCGTGGCCCCCAGCGGCGCCTCGCGCACGGGCACGCAACGCCTCCACCGGCGACACCGCAGCCGCCCGGCGCGCCGGTTCGGCGGCAGCCGCCAGCGTGACGGCCACGCCGAGCAGGAACGTCCCGAGCAGCAGACCCGGCTCGAAGACCGGTCCGTCCAGGGGCACGCCGCCGCCACGACGCAGCGCATCGGCGAGGAGGCTGCCGAGCACGACCCCGAGCACCAGACCCGCGAGCGACCCGGCCACGGCCAGCAGCGCCGCCTGCGCCGCCACGATCCGTGCGAGCTGGTCGCGGCTGGCGCCGGCGGCTCGAAGCAGGGCGAGCTCGCGGGACCGCTCCGTGACCGTCATCGACAGCGTGTTCACGATGAGGAAGGCGCCGGCGAACAGCGCGATCGCAGCGAGCAGGCCCGTCGTGGCGCGGAGGTCCTGCGTGGACGCGCTCAGGGTCGTCGCGAGATCGCCGGGGATGGACAACACGTAGGGCTCGCTGACGAGCGCCTTGTCGAGCGCCGAGATGACCGACGACCGCTCGGCGCCTTCGGCCAGCACGACATCGACCCGGGTGATGCCGGTCGCCGGCACCGCTGAGTCCGGGGCGGTCTCCCCGCTCCGGAGCGCTTCGACCGCGGCGTGCCCGGCCAGCCGGGCGGCCGTCCCGATGGGCACGACGAGGGTCCGGCCGTCGGGCGCCTGGACCGGCCCATCGCCGGCGAGGATGCCGATGACCCGCACGCGGACGAGCCCCTCGGCGCCCACGAGCGCGACATCCATCCCGAGCTCCAGCCCGTCGCTGCGTGCCAGCCGCTCCCCGACCAGCGCGGACGGCTCGTCGGCGGCGAGGAGCGGTGACCCCGCGAGGAGCGACAGGTCGTGGACGCGACGCTCGAGGGATGGGTCGATGCCCAGGACGGTGACCGGGTCCACGAGCGCCGGGCGATCGGGTGACGGAGCGATGGGCGCTCGCCGTTCGATGGCCGGCGCGGCGACCGCCACGCCCGGAACGGCGGTGATGGTGTCGACGGTCGTGCGCGACAGACCGGCCTCGGCGAAGCCGGTGATCCGCAGGTCGGCTCGGCCGGCGATGCTGGCGACGGTCCGGTCGATCGATGCGGAGATCCCGGTGTCGACCGCCAGGCCCGCGACGAGCACGCCGACGCCGACCGCGATGCCGGCGATGGTGAGGCCGGTGCGGGCGGGCCGGGCGCGGAGGCTGCGCCAGGCGTACGGCAGGAGGCCGCGCATCGGCCGCTACAGGCCCAGGTCGGCGAGGCGGGCGATGAGCGCCGCCGCGCTGTGGTCGGCGCGCCGCCCGAGGACGATCTCGCTGCGGATCCGCCCATCGTCGACGACGAGCACGCGGTCGGCGTAGGCGGCCGCCTTCGAATCGTGGGTCACGAGGACGATCGTCTGGCCGCGATCGACGCAGGAGCGCCAGAGCGCATCGAGGATCCCGGAGCCCGTGGTGTAGTCGAGGTTGCCGGTGGGCTCGTCGGCGAACAGGATCGCGGGCCGCGTGACGAGCGCACGCGCGACGGCGACCCGTTGCTGCTCGCCCTGGCTCAGCTGGTCAGGGCGGGCGCGCTCCTTGCCTTCGAGCTCGACGAGCGCGATCGCCTCGTTCACGAGCCGGCCGGCCTCGCCGCTCCGCGGGTCCTGGCCGGCGATGGTGAACGGCAGACCGACGTTCTCGGTGACGTCCAGCAGCGGCACGAGGTTGAACGACTGGAACACGAACCCCGTGCGCTCGCGGCGGAGCTTCGTGGCGGCATCGTCCGACAGGCGGCTGATCGCCGCGCCCTCGAGCGTCACGTCGCCGTGCGTCGGCTGGTCGAGCCCGCCGAGCAGGTGGAGGAGCGTGCTCTTGCCCGACCCCGACGAGCCCATGAGCGCGACGAACTCGCCGGCGGTCACCTGGAGGGTCACGCCCCGGACGGCTTCGACGGTGCCGCCCGCCAGGTCGTAGCGCTTGACGAGGTCGCGGGCCTCGAGGATCACGCGCGCCGGTTCGGCGTCGGTGTGCGGTCCCTGGGCCGGCGCCACGAGCGTCGGGCGTGCGACGGGAAGGGCAGTCATCAGCGGTGCCTCGGCTGGGCAGGGTTCGGGGTCGTTCGCAGCCTAGGGATGGGGTGCGGTGCGGTCCGCTGCCCGATGGTCCCGTTCGCGGCCGGTACGGGCGGTGCGAGCCGGGCTACGAGCCGAAGAACGTGCCGGCGACGTCGCCCACGATCGAGTCGATCAGGCCGAGGTCCGGCGGCGGGTCGTCGACGCGGAAGCCCGCGGCGGTCGTCGTGGTGCCGCCATCGTCCACGCCGGGCCGTTGCGTCGGGCTTGGCGCCGGGCCGACCCCGATGAGCGGACGATCGTCGGGTTCGCTGAGGCCGTCCCGGACGACCGGCGTGGGGGTCGGATCGGGGGTGGGCGTCGGCTTCGGGGTCGGCCTGGGGGTCGGGCGCGGGGTCGGTCGGGGCGTCGGTCGCGGCGTCGGGCGAGGGGTCGGCCTGGGCGTCGCGCGCGGGGTGCTGTCGGGCTGCGCCTGCGGCTTCTTCGTCGGTTTCGGGGTCGGCTTCGGCGTGGGCTTGGGGGTCGCTTTGGGCGTGGGTCTGGGGGTGGGTTTCGGCGTCGGGCTGGGCGAGGTCGAGCCGCACTTATCGGCGAACAGGACCGTCCACATCTTCTTGCCGTCGCCGCCCTTGTAGGCGCCGATCCCGATGACCTCCCAGCGCGACCCGAGGATGTTGTCGCGGTGCCCGGACGAGTCCATGAACATCTGGTGGATGGCCGCGGTCGCCTGGTCGTCGGGATAGTTGTTCCAGCCGATGTTCTCGCCCGCGAGCTTGAAGCAGTAGCCCTTGTCGGACATCACGTCGAAGACCGAGTGGCCGTCGGGCGGGATGCTGTGGCTGAAGTAGTCGCGCTGGATCATGTCCTTCGACCGGACCCGGGCGATCGACTTCAGCTCCGAGTCGACCTTGAGCGTGCGGAGGCCGTGCGCGGCGCGCGTCTGGTTCGTCAGGGCGACGAGCTCCGACTCGGCCGAGCTCGAGTAGGCGTTCGCGTCCCAGGCGCGGGCGACCGCGGGCAGCGCGAAGGCTCCCGCGGACGTCGTCGCGAACGTCAGCGCGAGCGCGAGCGCGAATCGCCGGGGCGCGGCGAGGAGCGTCGGGCGGGCGAGGGACAAGGTCGGGTCTCGATCGCGGGCACCGGCGGGGACCGGTCTCGCCCGCCACCGTCGCCACGCAGCTCGCCCGCGACCCCCCGCCGATGGTCATCCCGCCCCGTCGCTCGAGTACCGGAACCCGCTCAGCACCGCACCGGACCGCACCACGTCGGTGCGTCGACGCACCACGCCGTGCCCGCGCCGGCGCGGGCCTGACGACGCTCAGGCCTTCTTGAGGCGGACCCGTAGCGGGCGTTCGGGGCTTCGAAGATGACCTTCTGGCGGTCGGTGAGCTCGGGTAGCGGGAGGCGTCGTAGTACTGCGCGTGCCACGACAGCGGGTAGGGCGAGAACTTCAGGAAGATCGTCCGCCGCTCCCCCGCCCCGGTCCACGGCAAGCGTCCCGTGCGACAGCGCCTCGGTGAAGATCACCGCGGTGCCCGCGGGCCCGGTCACGCGCCGCACGAACGGCTGCATGTCCTCGAGATCCTTCCACTCCTCGGGCAGCGCGAGGTTCGCCTTGTGCGAACCGGGCACCGCCGCGAACCCGCCGTCGGTCGGTCCCACGTCGCGCAGGTTGATCGCGACGACGGCCAGCCCGGAGCGCGGCTGCCCGTCGCGGAAGTCGTAGTACTCGATCGGCGAGAACGGCGTCCCGCCGCCGTGCAGGAAGCAGCCGATGGGCCCTCGGCCGGACCGGATCAGATCCGCATAGTCATGGTCCAGCCGGTAGTTCGAGCCCAGGATCGCCTCGAGATACGGGCGGATCCGGTCGTGGTCGACCAGCCGCCGGACGGCGGGCGACCACTCGGTGGCATAGCCGAAGCGGTGGTTCGTCTCCTCGGGCGACACCTCCGCCTGGACGCGCTGCTCGAACAGCCCGTCGAGCTCGGCGACCTCCTCCGCCGACAGGATCCCCTCGACCGCGATGAACCCCTGCAGGTCGAACAGATACCGCTCGCGGTCATCCATCGCGTCGAAGGCCCTCCGTGTGACTGACGCTCAGCCTACGTCGCCCAGGGCATCGGGGCCGGGGGCGGGAACGAGGACGTGACCTCGACCGCGCGACCGTCAGCGCTCATCGACGCCCGAGCCGCATCGATCACGTCGACGAGGTGCGCCGCCTGCTCGCCCGTCGCGCGATGGGGACGCTCGTCGGCGATCGCGTCGGCGAGATCGGACAGCGCCCGCGCCCAGTCCATGTCCGCCCGGGCGGGTCGGACGAGCGGCAGCGACTCGTAGTCCTCGTCGCCCAGTGTGCCCGCGGCGACGCCGCAGTCGAGCCGCATGAACGTCTCCAGCCACACGGAGCCGGTATCGCCGTGGAACACGACCGACGCCGGGTCATGGGCCGGGCGGCCGGCGTAGAAGCTCGCGGTCAGCCGGACGACGACGCCGGACTCGAGCTCCAGCACGAGGATCTGCAGGTCCGGGGTGGTGACGCGGTAGGGCGTGCCGTCCTTGGTCACGCGGTCCGGCGCCAGCACCCGACCGAACGCCTGCACCCGCCGTACCGGCCCGAACATCGCGGTCGCGATCGACATCGGGTAGATGCCGACGTCGCTGACCGGCCCCACCTCGTAGAACGGCTGCGGCGCCGGGTGCCAGCTCTCGATGCGGCCCCAGTCGACCTCGCAGAACACCGCCCTGACCTCGCCCACCCGTCCGTCGCGGATCGTCTTCCACGCGGTCTGCTGCGCCTCGCCGAGGAGCGTGAACGGCGAACAGCCCAGCCGAACGCCGCGGGACCGCGCGAGCTCGACCAGTCCCCACGCCTCGTCGGCCGACAACGCGAGGGGCTTCTCGCTGTGCACGTGCTTCCCGGCCTCGAGCGCCGCTCGCGAGACCCGCGCGTGCTCGGCCTGGAACGTGAGGTTGACGACCAGGTCGACGTCGTCCGCCGCCAGCAGCTCGTCGAGCGTCGCGAACGCCCGACCCCCATGCCGCCCGACGAGCGCCTCGGCGCGCGCGGGGTCGAGATCGGTGGCGGCGGCCAGCACGAGGTTCGGCGCCAGCCCGATGTCCCGCGCGTACGGCCCGGCGATGTTGCCGCAGCCGACGATGCCGACACGCAGCGGTGGGCGAGCGGCCACGACGACCTCCAGATGTGCAGTCGTGCTAGGTGATGTCGGCGGCCAGACGTTGATAGTGGGGCTGGAGCTCCTGCCACCGAGCCCGCGCGTCGCAGCGATCGCCGCCGGCGAGGTACGCGGCGAGGTCTTCGACGTGGATCTGGTCTCCTGCCCCGTAGGCGGCGATCTCCTCGAGCGGCATGCCGCGGTCCTCGATGACCAGGATGGTCTGGTCGCCGTCGGCGGTCAGCGTCACCTCGACGACGCCATCCGGCTGGTCGGGAGAGCTGGTGAGGATCAGGAGTCGCCGCGGTGGCTCGCAGGCTTCGACGCGACCGGTGCCTTCCCATCCGCTGGCGAAGAAGCGGGCGCGGAAGACGCCACCCTGCCGCAGGTCGCCGTCCACCTCGCCGAGCCAGCGGGCGAGACGGCGGGGATCCGTGAGCGCCGACCACAGGTCGTCCCGATCGGTGTCGAACCGGTCTTCGAGACGGACGATGCCCTTGCCGTCAGCCGCCCGCAGGGTTCCCAGGATGCGCGGGTTTCCAGGCATGTCGGTGGTCATCTGGTGCTCCTTCGGTGACGCTTCCCGCGTGCGATCTCCGTGTGCAGGGCGTCAAGCCGCTGGTCCCACAGCGTCAGGTATCGATCCAGCCACTGGTTGATCTCGGCGAGTGGCTGCGGGCGAAGTGAGTAGATCCGTCGTTGCGCGTCCTGGCGAACGTCGACCAGGCCAGCTTCCCGCAGGACCCGCAGGTGGCGCGAGACGCCGGGGCGCGCGATCGGCAGCAGCGCTGCGAGCTCACCCGCGGTCGCTGGGCCGGCAGCGAGGGTCTCCACCATCGTCCGCCGGCTGTCGTCGGCCAGCGCGCTGAACGCCGCTTCCATGCCGCACTTTGTACCATATCGGTTACGTACCCGTCAAGGTACATACACCCCTGCGGCGATCGACGACACCGATGGAGCCTGGGATCCGCGCGCGCGGTACGGCCGTCGGCGCTGCCGAGCGCGATCGGCGACAGCGATCGTGCGTCAGGGGTCGCGCGTCAGTGGTGTCCGTCCTGGGGGTCGAGCGTCTCGGAGCGGACCTTGACGTCGGTCGCCACGCCCTTCGCCCGCCCAGCGTGGACCGTGACGCCCGGCACCGACGGCGCCACGGGCGTCTTCTCGGCGGCGATGACGTGCATCACCGCGTTGATCAGCGCCAGGTGCGTGAACGCCTGCGGGAAGTTGCCCAGATGGCGCCCGGTGTGCGGATCGAGCTCCTCACCGAACAGCAGCAACGGCGACGCGTGGGACAGCAGCTTCTCGCACAGCCGACGGGCTCGACCCGCCTCGCCGATCTCGCACAGCGCCGACACCAGCCAGAACGAGCAGATGGTGAACGTGCCCTCCTCGCCCGACAGGCCGTCGTCGGTCTCGTCGACCTTGTAGCGGAGGACCAGGCCGTCGACCGACAGCTCATCGGCGATGGCGAGGACCGTCGCGCGGACGCGCTCGTCATCGGGTGGCAGGAAGCGCAGGAGCGGGATCAGCAGGTTCGACGCGTCGAGGGACGGGCTGCCGTACGACTGCGTGAACACGCCACGTTCGTCGACCCCGTTGGCCAGGATGTCGGCCTGGATCTCGTCGGCGATGGCGCGCCACTGGTCGGCGAGCTCGGGCTCGTCGCGGATCCGGGCGAGCTTCGACCCACGGTCCAGCGCCACCCAGCACATGACCTTCGAGCTCGTGAAGTGCTTCGGGTCGCCGCGGACCTCCCAGATCCCGCGATCGGGCTCCCGCCAGTGCTCGATCGCCTGTTCGACCTGGCGGACGAGGATCGGCCAGACCCGATCGTCGATCCGGTCGCGCGACCGGGTGTGCAGGTAGAACGAGTCGAGGAGCGCGCCCCAGACGTCGTGCTGCTTCTGGTCGAAGGCGCCGTTGCCGACGCGGACGGGTCGCGATCCTTCATACCCGTGGAGGTGGTCGAGGGTCACCTCGGTCAGCGTCCGCTCGCCACCGATGCCGTACATGACCTGCAGGTCGTTCGAGCCGCCGGCGACGTCCGCGATGAACGAGAAGAAGTCGTCGGCCTCCCAGTCGAACCCGAGCGTGTCGAGCGCCCACAGGATGAACGTCGAATCGCGGATCCACGTGTAGCGATAGTCCCAGTTGCGCTCGCCGCCGGGGGTCTCGGGGAGGGACGTGGTCGGCGCGGCGATGAGGGCGCCCGTGGGCGCGTAGATCAGGCCACGGAGCGTGAGCGCGCTGCGCTGGAGGTACGCGCGCCACGGGTGATCGGGGAAGCGGCCGCGGGCGAGCCAGTGCTGCCAGTGGTGCGCCGTCCAGACGAGCCGCTTGTAGCCGTCCTGGTAGGTCTCGGGCGGTGGGATCGCGCCCCACGACAGCGCCACGAATCGGTAGTCGCCTTCCTTCACCAGCGATCGCGCGACGGCCTTGGGCCCCTCGAAGCCGACCCGCAGGTCGGTGGTCAGCCTGAGGCTGAGGTCGCTGTCGGGGTCGCGACAGGTCGCCGAGTGATACGGCCGATCGCCGTGCGCCCAGACCCCGCGTCGTCGGCCGTAGTCGAAGACGGGCTCGCAGTCGAGCGTGACCTGGACCTCGCCGTTCACGCAGCGGACCGTGCGGATGAGGATGCCTTCCGCGGCATAGTCGGTCGGGGCGCGCGAGTAGTCGTTCCGCGGCTGGAGGTCCTCGTGCCAGGGACCCATCAGCAGGGCGTCGCGGATGATCACCCAGCCGGTCGAGGTGCCCCAGCTCGTCTCCAGCACCAGCGTGCCCGGGAGGTAGCGACGGTCGACCGGCACGGCGTTGTCCGCCGGACCCAGCCGAAAGTTGCCGGCGTCTCGGTCGAGGATCGCACCGAAGACGCTGGGCCCGTCCATGCGCGGCAGGCACAGCCACTCGACGCAGCCGCTGGGCGCGACGAGCGCGGTGACCTCGCCGTCGGACAGGAAGGCGTAGTCGGCGATGGGCGGGAACGGCGACGCGAACGTGGACCCGTCGGCGCGGACGCCGACCGAAGGCTCGTCGACACGCATCTCACCCGGACTATGGCACGTCGCCGCTCACACGGGACACCGTTCGGCCGCTCGCGAGCGATCGGGTCGCTCACGTCCGTGACCAGCGCTCTCACCACGCTGTCCCGCGTGCACACCCGGGGCACCTGACAAGCGCGCCGACCCGGGAGCTGAGCGATCGCGCTGCTACGAGCGCTTCGGCGTGCCCTCGAGGGCGCCCAGCGCGAGCTCCAGCGTCTCGGTCGCGCGCTCGAGCCGCGCCCGCCCGACCTTCGCGCCCAGCCCATCGGCCCAGACGCGCTGCGCCTCCTGGATCGCGCGGAGCGTGTCCGCGCCCGACTCGGTCAGGGCGAGCAGCATCGCGCGGCGATGCCGCGGGTTCTCGACCGAGCGGACCAGACCTTCGGCTTCGAGCAGGTCGGCGACCCGCTGGATGCTCTGCCGCTGGAGCCCGAGCATCCGGGCGATATCCGCGACGGTCATCGAGCCCGACTCCGCGCCCGCGAGCACCTGCCAGCGCGCGCTCGACTGACCGGCCGGCCGAGCCAGCGCATCGCCGGCCGCGCTCAGCGCGCCGCTCACCCGGAACACGAGGATCGCGAAGCGGCTGAACGCATCGCCCGCGGGCGTCCGCGACGGTCGCGGACCGACATCGACCGGGCCCGCGCCATTGACAGCATCCTGTCGATTGTGTACGCTCTCTGACATGACAGCATCCTGTCATACGGGACGGCGACGCGCAACTGCACCGGTGCTGACGCGCCGGGCCCTCGGTCGAGCGACGCTCGCCCGCCAGCACCTCCTCGCGCGAACGGGGATGCCGGCCGAGCGCCTCGTCGAGCACCTGATCGCCGTCCAGGCGCAGAACCCGCTCGACCCGTATCTCGCGATGGCCGCACGGCTCGAGGACTTCGACCCGGAGGAGGCTTCAAGCCTCCTCGAGCAGCGACGGACGGTGCGTACCGGCAGCATCCGGACGACGCTCCACCTGCAGACCGCCGCCGATGCCCTCGCCATCGCCCCGTTCGCGATGGACGTGCACACCAGGATCTTCCGGAACACGCCGTTCGCGAAGGCGATCGAGGGGCTCGAGCTGGAGCCCGTCGCCGCAGAAGCGCGCCGCCTCCTCGACGAGCGGCCGCGAACGACGAACGAGCTGGGCAAGGCGCTCCAGGCGCGCTGGCCGGACCGCGACGCGCCGTCCCTCGCCTATGCGATCCGGTACGCGGTCCCGGTCGTCCAGTTGCCGCCACGCGGGATCTGGGGCAAGACGAAGACCGCGACGTGGTCGACGCTGACGACCTGGCTCGACGGCGTCGACGCACGGCCGACCACCCTCGACGACCTCGTCCTGCGCTACCTCGCCGCGTTCGGCCCCGCCTCCCCCGCCGACGCGCGCACCTGGTCGTGGTTCACGGGCCTCCGCGAGGTCTTCGAGCGCCTTCGCCCCAAGCTCCTCACCTTCCGCGACGAGCAGGGTCGCGAGCTGTTCGACCTGCCCGACGCGCCGCGCCCGCCGGAGGACACGCCCGCCCCGCCGCGCTTCCTGCCGGAATACGACAACCTCCTGCTGTCGCATGACGACCGCAGCCGCTTCATCGACCGCGACTACCGCGACCGGCTGGGCTGGAAGGGCACGCTGCTCGTCGACGGCCTGCTGCGCGGCGCCTGGCGCATCCGCGACAAGGCCCTCACGGTCGAGCTGTTCGAGCCGGTCGACCGGCCGACGCGGCGCGGCGATCGACCGAGGAAGCCGAGCGGCTGGTCGCCTTCGCGAGGACCGGCTTCGGTCCGCTGGAGCTCCGCTTCGCCGACGCCTGATCCGGGCCGATCACGCGTCCCGCGACGGATCGAGGCTGATCACCTAGCGCTCCCGTCGCGCTTCGAGGGCCCAACGGTCGCGAGCGTCGTCACGGGCATCGCTACCATCGCCGTGATGCCGACGGACGAGGAGAAGGCGCGCATCGACCGGGAGCTCATGGAGCTCCTCAACGAGATCCGGGTCGCCCTGCCCGGCGTCCAGGTGCTGTTCGCGTTCCTGCTGATCCTGCCGTTCCAGCAGCGCTTCGACCAGACGAGCGACGTCGACCGCGCGGTCTACACGCTCGCTCTGCTGTCCTCGGCGACGGCCGCGGCGCTGCTCATCGCGCCGTCCGCGTACCACCGCCTGAACTTCCGGCGCCGGAACAAGGAGCGGATGCTGTTCGATGCGAACCGGCTGCTGCTCGCGGGCATGCTCGCGACCGGGGTCGGGATCGCGTGCTCGATCTACGTCGTGACCGACATGGTCTATGGCGGGACGGTCGCCATCGTCGCGACGCTCGCGACCCTCGTCGTGTACGCGTCGTTGTGGCTCGCGCTGCCACTCCGGCGCCGCAGCGAACCGGACGACTGACCGTTCCCTGACCCGTCACTGGATCGACGCGACCACGCGCCGTGCGGGCGACCGCGTGCGTGTCCGCCGGTCCATCCAAGGCATCTTGACGACGGTCGCCGGCTGCTGTATCAATAGCTCCTACTATCGATAGTAGTTACTGTCGATAGACCGACGGGAGGTACGCGATGGCAGCGCCGTCATCGGGCGTGAGGCACACGCGGCGATCGATGCCCTCGGGCGTTCGCTTCGGGGCGTTCACGATCGTGTTCGGCCTGGTCCTCGACCTCTCGGAGCACAGCTTCGCCGCCGCTTCGGGCGGCGGCTTCACGACCGGCCAGCACACCGCCCATCTCGTGGTGCTGCTCGGCATGGTCCTCATCCTGGGCGCCATCGTTCGCGATGGCGTCCAGGGCCACGGCCGACACCGGCCGACGGAAGGGAGCGCTCGCGATGCCGTTCGGTGACTTCGTCAACCAGATCCCGCCCATCGGGTTCCTCATCGTCCACATCGTCCTGTTCGCCGCGGGGTCGTACTTCGCGTGGCGGTCGTTCCAGGCCGGCGTGACCCTGCTCGGGTTCGCGTTCTCGCTGTTCGCCCTGGCCGAGATCAGCTACATGACCTACCACCTCGACTGGACGGTCTTCCTGTTCGCCCACACGATCTCGGAGGTCCTGGACCTCGCGGCGTTCACCCTCGTGTTCGCCGCGGCCACGCAGCGCGCCCTGGTCACCGCCCGGGCGTGATCCCGATGGCTCCCCAGCGCCGCGCCCACTCCCTCCGGGCGCGGCGCGCCCTCACCAGCGTCGTCATCTCGGGCGTCGCGCTCTTCGCGGCGGCATGCGCTGCCGGTGGCGGCACGACCGACGCGTCACCGGTCGCGACGGACAAGGTCGACCTGCCGCCGTCCTACAAGTTCGCCCCGGCCGCGATCACCGTGACGGCCGGGACGACCGTGACCTGGACGAACGACGATCACTTCACGCACTCGGTCGACCTCGCAGACGACCCATCCGAGCCGCCCGCGATGTCGCCCGGCCAGTCCGTCCAGCTCACCTTCGATACACCCGGGCGGTTCGCCTACGTGTGCTCGTTCCACCCGAACGACATGCGCGGGGTCGTGGTCGTGACCGCTTCGTGAGCGACGCGTACAGTGCGCCGGTGGACGCCAGCCGGATCGCGGACCTCGATGACCTCGCGGTCCTCGCCGAGCCGGTCCGCCGCGCGCTGTACGAGTACGTCGTCGCCCAGCCGGAGCCGGTCGAGCCGCGACGCGGCGGCGCGGCGCTCGGGATCGGGCGGCCGCTCGCGGTGTTCCACCTCGACAAGCTGGTCGAGGCAGGCCTCCTGGAGACGTCGTTCCGGCGGCTGTCGGGACGGACGGGACCGGGCGCCGGCCGTCCCGCGAAGCTCTACGGACGCTCGCTCGCGGGAGCTCCGCGTCAGCCTGCCGGAGCGTCGCTACGACATCGCGGCGCGACTGTTCGCGCGAGGCGCTGGAAGCGGCGGCCCGGGGCGGGACACCGGCCTGGGAGGCGATCGACGAGGCCGCCCGACGATACGGCGAGGACCTCGGCCACGAGGCTCGGCTCCGCGCGCGAGGACGCCGATCGCGGGCCCACCTCTCGACGCCGCCATGACCGTCCTGCACCGAGGCCGGCTTCGAGCCACGGGCCGGCGACGGGCGACCGCATCGTCCTCCGCAACTGCCCGTTCGACGCGCTCGCACGCACGCATCGCGACCTCACATGCGGGATGAACCAGTCGCTGATGAGCGGGGTCATCCACGGCCTTCGCCTGACCGGGATCACCGCCGATCTCGAGCCGCGGCCGGGCATGTGCTGCGTGATCTGGCGCGACACTGCGGTGCCCGCGGGTACCTGACAGGTCCGGGCGGGGTCCGGTGCGATGCTGCGGGGACCCGCCGGATCGCGCCAGAACGAGGACCACCGATGCCGCACCCGCTGGTCGACCAGCTTCGGTTCACCCGCTCGGAATGGCGCCGCGCGTTGCGCGGGACGCCGCCCGAGGATGCGCTCCGACGCCTCGGGCCGATGAACAGCATCGGCTGGATCGTCGGCCATCTCGCCTGGCAGGAGCAGCGGTACTGGCTGGCGCGGCGACTCGGCGAGCTGGCGGTCCCCGAGCTCGACGAACGCGTCGGGAACGGGCAGCCGGCGTCGACGCCGCCGCTGCCGCGGATGCTCGCGGCGTGGCGGACGGTGACGACGACCGTCGATCCGTGGCTCGAGACGATCACGGCCGACGAGCTCGAGTCGCTGCTGCCGCCGCCTGGCGCGCGCCGCACGGTCGGCGACTCGATCCATCGGGTCACCTACCACTACTGGTTCCACATCGGCGAGATCCTCGCCATCCGCCAGGTGCTGGGCCACACGCGACTGCCCGAGTTCGTGGGTGACGACTTCGAGACGAAGGCTCCCTACCGGCCGCCGTCCTGACCACGGCCGACGGACTCCACGGGGCGGACCCGATGGAGGGACCATCCGATGGGTTCGCCGACACGCACGCCCGCCGATCCGATCGTCCTGACGGCGACCTCGCCGGCGTCGGTCGCGAGGCGCACGTCGGTGTGCGTGCCGTGGAAGGCGACGTGACTGACACGTCCCGGCAACGCGCCCCCGAGCGCCGCCCAGTCCGGGCGGACGACGACCCGCCAGCGGTCGCCCGGGCGGGCGTCCGCGGCCGGGCCGCTGTCACCGCCGGCGACCACCTCGACGACCGCTCGCCCCCCTGCGACATCGAGCTCGACGCGCCCGTCGCCACACGGGGCCACGATCCGCACCTCGACCTCCGCCGCGGGACCGGTGAGGCGCGCCGCCCACGCGTCGACCGGCGCGTCGTAGACCTCGCGCGGCAGCCCGACCTGGACGATGCGGCCGTCGCGCATCAGCGCGACGCGGTCGGCGAGCGCGAGCGCCTCGGTCGTGTCGTGGGTCGCGTACAGGCCCGCGGCCCCAGCGTCGCGCCGTTGCCGGGCGAGGAGCTCCAGGAGCTGCTCGCGAAGCGGGATGTCGAGGTGCGCGGTGGGCTCGTCGAACAGCTGCACGTGCGCGCCGCGCGCGATCGCCCGCCCGAGCCCGACGCGCTGCTGCTCCCCGCCCGACAGCTCCGCGGGACGCCGATCGGCAAGCCCGCCGATGCCCAGGCCATCGAGGATCGCCTGCGCCTCGCGTCGCGCGTCGGCCCGGGACCGGCCGTGCCGCTGGAGCGGGTACGCGACCGTGTCGAGGGCCGTGAGATGCGGCCACAGCGCGGCGGCCTGGAACACGACGCCGACGTCGCGCCGCTCCGGCGGCTCGAGCCGACGCTCGTCCGCCACGAGTCGGCCGCCCAGCGAGATCGACCCGGCCTCGACCGGCAGGAAGCCCGCGATCGCCGAGAGCAGCGTGGTCTTGCCCGAGCCGGACGGCCCGAGCAGCGCCAGCATCTCCCCGGGAGCCACGGCGAGATCCAGCCCATCGAGGACGAGCATCGAGCCGTAGCCGACGCGGATCGCGCGGCACTCGACGGCCGGGACGGCGTCTCCGGTCACGCTCGTCGCCGGGTCCACAGCGCCAGCGGGATCGCGGCGAGGCCCACGAGCCCGGTGAGCAGCACGGCGAGCGCGGCGGTGACCGTCGGGTCGCCCAGCTGCTGGACGTTCAGGACGACGACGGCGAGGGTCGCCGTCTGCGAGCCGTAGAGCAGGCTCGACATCGTCAGCTCGTGGAGCGCGAAGACGAACACCACGAGCCACGCCGCGACCAGCGACGGCCGCAGGAGCGGCGCCGCCACCGACCGCATGGCGTCCCAGGGGCCGGCGCCGCTCGCCCGGGCGGCTCGCAGCAGCTCCGGGGGCAGGCGCTCCAGCGACCCGGCCACCTGCCGATGCCCGAGCGCCCAGAACTTCGCCACGTACGCCACGAGGATGAGCAGCAACGTGTCCCGCAGCGGTCCGCCGAACGCGAGCAGCATCGCCACGGCGAGCGCCGAGCCAGGGCACCGCGAACCCCAGCGCCACGACGGTCCCGAGGCCGCGCACCCGGCCGCGCGTCGCGACCGCCCCCAGCGACCCGATGATCGACACGACCGTCGCCGCTGCCGTCGCCAGGACGAGGCTGTTCACCAGCCCCTCGCGGAACCGTGCGTCGAGCGCCGCCTGGAAGTTCGCGAGCGTCCAGTTCGCCGGCACCGGCGCCAGCCCCGCGGCCTTCGTCAGTGCCTGGAGGACGAGCGCGACCAGCGGCACGCCGACGAACAGCACGAGCAGTCCGCCCATCACCAGCGTGACGAGCCACCGGCCCCGCCCCCGCCCCGCCGAGCCGGCCGCGGCCCCCGTCCGCGACGCCGACCGACCCGCAAGCAGCGCATCGGCTGCCCCGACGACGGCCACCGCGAGCACGACGAGCGTGAGCGCCAGGGTGATCGCACGGACGAACGCCACGGGCGAGGCCGACAGCGCGAAGTCCTGGTAGAGGCGCGTCGTGATCGTCGCGAACCCGGCCGGCGTGCCCAAGCACGGACGGCACGCCGAACGCGTTGACCGCGAACACGAACACCACGACAGACGCCGACAGCAGCGCCGGTCGCAAGAGCGGGAGCGTCACCGACCGCAGCACGTCCCATGGACCGGCGCCGCTCGCCCGGGCGGCCCGCTCCGCATCGGGCTCGACGCGGCTCGCCAGCGCTCCCGCGACGATCAGCCACACGAGGGGCGTCGCCGCGACGGTCAGGACGAGCACGATGCCCAGCGGCCCGTACAGCCCCGGGACCTGGAGCCCCAGCCATCGGTCGAGCAACCCCCGCGGCCCGAATGCCCGTGCCCAGCCGTAGGCGTTCACGAACGGCGGCACGAGCAGCGCCGCGAGGATCCCGAGGCGCAGCCACTGCGCCCCGGGCACGCCAAGCCGTTCGGTGACGAGCGCCGCCGCCGTGCCCAGCACGACCGCCAGGACGGCGACGGCCGCGGACGTCCACGCGCTGGCGACGATGGCCGAGAGGACGGGTGGGCTCAGCACCGTCGCGACGAGCGTCGCGACCCCCGACTCGAGCGCCACGCCCGCCAGCCGCGCGACCGGCAGCGCGATGAGGATCGCCACCAGCGCCGCGGTCGCCAGCCGTGCGAGGACGACCCCGTCCGGCCGGCGGCGCGCGCGGATCGCGCTGCCGGCGACCGCCGCCGGTGCGACGACGCGGCCCGGTGACGTCACGGCGGATCAGCCACCGAACACGGCCCGGTAGTCGGTGAGCAGCTCGTCCTGCTTGCCGAACAGGGCGGCCCAGTCGGGCTTCACCTGCGGCCCTTCGGGCGCCGGCCCGCCGGCGCCGTCCCTGACCGGCTCCCAGCCGGTGGTGCCGATCGCCGCCTGACCCTCGGGCGAGAGCACGAAGTCGACGAACGACTCTGCCGCGCTCGGGTTCTCGCTGGACTTCACGACGGCGATCGGGCTGTAGATCGCGATCGCTCCGCCGGTCGGCCAGACGAGCGCGACGGGTGAGCCCTTGCCGGCGGCCGTTCGCGCCGAGTTGTCGAGCGTCATCCCGGCCTTGAACCGGCCCTCGGCGACGCCGGTCGTCACGTCGTCGGGCGCTTTCACCTGGACGGCGCCATTCGCCTTGAGTGCCTGGTAGAAGTCCATGCCGAACTCGGGGGACTCGGTGAAGTAGCCGAGCGCCCCGAAGGCGGAGCCTGCGAACCCCGGATCGGGGATGGCGACGGCGTCCTTGTACGCCGGGTCGAGGAGGTCCTTCCACGTCGCCGGCCCGGGCGTCAGGTCCGAGCCCTTGACCATGACCATGTTCAGGAGTCGGGTGCCCCAGTACCCGTCACCGACGTAGCCGGGGTCGAGATCGGCGGCCTGCGACGGCGTCCAGTCGGCGAGGAGCCCCTGGCTGGCATAGCCCTGGATCGACAGCGGGTCGGTCATCCAGAACACGTCGCCGCCGATCTTCCCGGCCCGCTGCTCGGCGGCGATGCGACCGGCGAGCTCGCCCGTCGGGGCGCGGAAGACGTCGACGGAGACCTCTGGGTGCACGGCCTCGTAGGCGGCGACGACCGCGTCGATCGTGTTCTGGGTCACCGAGGCGTACAGGTGGACGGTGCCGCTCGGCGCGGCGGACGCGGCGGTCGTGGGTGCCGCGCTGGGCGAGGTCGCAGCGCTCGCCGACGGGGCGGTCACGACCGCCGTCGGGGCCGAGGACGCTGCGGGCGCGGCACACGCTGCAAGGAACAGTGTCACGACCGCGAAGAGCGGTCCCGGATGGCGGCGCGACGCCGCCGACCAGCCGGCCGCAGCCGGCGAACGAGTGGCCATCGATGCGCTCCTTGGTGCCAGCGGACGTCATCGGGCCGCCCGTGGCGACCCGGCGTCCACGCTCGCGTGGGCGCGAGAGCCTGCGCGACGCGATCGACTCCTTTCCGATCGCCCGGCGCGTCACCGGGCTCAGCGCCGCCGCACGCGGGCGGCGCGACTGCTGTGGACGGTCCTCAGCCGATGGCGGCGCGCGGGCCGCTGTGGACGACGTGGCGGTTCGTGATGTCGAACTGGTGCAGGGTCGAGCGCTGGATGAGGTGCAACTGACGCCGGCTCAACCGGTCGCACACCCAGCCCCAGTGGAGCGAGACCCATTCGCCGGGCCGGAACGGCTCCAGGAAGCCGACGCCGTCGACGGACCGGCGCGCGGTCTCCAGCCGCCGGTCCCCGAGTCCGATGTCGATGCCGTCGTACGTCAGCGGGCGGCTCAGGACGGTGACCTGGTCGCCTTCGGTCGAGACGACCTGGCCCCAGCGGATCCGGCACTTGTCGAGATGCTCGAGCGGCGTGCCGGCGCGTCCGGTCCGCAGGAGCCCGACCCAGGGATAGACGCCGAACACGTGGAACGCGTGATTCGGGACGGCACCTTCGGGGATCGCCTCGGCGAGGTAGCCCCAGTCGCGGCCGGCGCGCCGGCGGAAGCGGTCCAGGAGCGAATCTCCGAACCGCGTCATGTCGATGGTGTCGAGGAGCGGCCCGCCCAGCCAGTACGCCTCGACGACGCGCCGGTCGAGCGGCGAGCGGATGCCCGTCGCGCCGGCGATGAACTCGAGGTACGGCCACGCGCCGGCGAACCCCTGGGCAAGCTGGACGAGGCCAGGGTCGATCGTCCGGTCGGCGCCGTAGTGGAGCAGGGCCTGGTGGTCGGCGGGACCGCAGTAGCCCAGCTCGTTGGGCGGGTAGGCGTACCGCGCGAAGAGGATCGCGCCGGTCGTGAGGATCTCGGGACCTTCGTCCTCGGGCGTCGGGAGCGGGGCGAGTCCGCCCGGCGGGGCCGCGGACGGTTCGACGCGCGCTTCGAGCACCGGCGACGGGTTCATGCGGTCGCCTCCTCCGGGCGCAGCACGACGGCAGGATCCTCGTCGAGCCAGCCGGCATAGGCGTCGTCGGGCGTCCCCTCACCCAGCACGTTGAGCGTCGACCTCGCCTCGTCGACCTCCGCCTCGGTCATCTTCTGGAGCGCGAACCCGAGGTGGATGAGGATCCAGTCGCCAGGCGTCGCGGGATCGTCCTCGAGCAGCGCGAGGTTGATGTCGCGGACGACGCCCTCCACGTCCACCCGGGCGATGTCCGGGTGCTCGGTGAGCTCGACGACGCGACCGGGGATGCCGAGGCACATCGGTCCGCCCTCAGTCCGCCGGTCCAGCCGCGGCGGCGGCCGGCTCGCGGTACTCGATCGATTCGAGGAGCAGCTCGTCGCCGCCGGCGGAGGCCAGGGACGTCCCGCCGCAGCCGGCGCAGATGAGGACCATCTCGTCGCCCGCCTCGGTGCGGCCGCACGTGCGGCACGTGCTGGTGACCGGGACCTGGACCAGCTCGAGCTGCGCGCCCTCCAGCGGCGTCCCCATCACCACCATCTCGAAGGCCTGCTGCATCGGCCCGTCGTACGCCCGGTGGAGCGTCCCGATGCGCACCTTCACGCGCGCCACCGGCCGATCGCCCGCGCGTCGCTGGACGGTATCGACGATGCCCTCGACCAGGCCGAACTCGTGCATGGCCGTCCCTACATCTGGCGCATGCGGAGGTAGCGCGCGACGTCGGGGCCGGTCAGGTACGCGACCGCCCCGATGAGCGCGAGCAGGGCGAGGAGCAACAGTCGGACGATCACGCGATGCCTGTCCTTTCCAGTGGCCCGACGAGCGCCGGGGCCTTGAACCGTGATGCCTGGTCGTCGGTGAGGAGATCGAGCACGAGCTCGACGGCGGGATCGACGGCCGCCTCCACCGCGGGCGAGAGGCCCATCGCCTCCTCGGTGGTGGCGGGCTCACAGCCGACGATGAGCGTGGGGACGGGCTGGCCACCGATCGTCGCGAGGTAGTCGAACACCGCCAGTGGGTGCATCCCGTGGGCGTCGGGCAGCGCCCCTGACGCAGGGATGGCGTCGGGGCGCAGGACGGAGAGCGTGCCCGGGGGCTCGCCGCGCGGCAGCGCGTCGATGAGGACGAGCCGGTCCCAGGCGTCGAGCAGCTCGTATGCGAGGTGGATCCCGCCGATGCCGAAGTCGCGAGCGGTGACGCCGTCGGGCAGCTCGCGGTCCGGCGAGCCGGCGGATGACCTCGCAGCCGAAGCCGTCGTCGCCCAGGAAGATGTCGCCGACGCCGGCGACGAGCGTCCGGGTCATCGTCCCGCGTCCGCCGCGGCGGGCACGGGCAGCCGCAACTCGTCGGGCGTGAAGTAGAAGTAGCGGCCGGCCTCGCGATGGAGGTCGGTCGCGGGGTCGTCGGGGAGCGTGACCGCGACGTGGACGTCGTCGTCGACCGTCTCGAAGATGGCCTCGACGGTCGCGAGGCGACCACGGAGGAAGAAGTCGAACGCGTCGGCGCGGCGGGTCGGCTGCAGGCGGACCACGGAGCCCTTCGACACGGGGACACCGTCGATGAGGACCGTCGCGAGCTCGGGCGCCACGCGTGCCTCGGGCTCCCAGACGGACACTGGGAGCGGGCCGTCAGGCGGGGTCGTCCAGGTCGGGAACACGGGCTCGTCGGGCGCGCGCTCGACGTCGCGGTCCACCTCGTGATCGCCGCCCGGCGCGCGCAGGTACCGGATCGCCCCGTGGAGGCGATCGAGAAGCTCGGGCGGCATCGAGTCCGCCGCGTCGACGATCGCGCGGGCGCGCAGGTCGGTCGCGCGCGCGGCGGCCTTCTCCTCGTCCGTCAGGGTCATGATCCGCAGGGTCAGGATCTCGTCGATCTCGGTCCCGTCGAACAGGTCGCCCTGGCTCTCCGGCGCGATGGCCGGGTGGTCGGCCAGGATGATCGGCGAGCTCAGGACGAGGTCCCGCCGACCTTCCTCTCCCGCAAGCACCGGCCATGTGTGGTCGTTGTGGCAGCGGCGCACGACGTCCTGTGCCACGGGATCGTCGCCGGGATCGGTGAGCGAGATGAAGGCGCCGTCGCGGACGGCGAGCAGCGTGTGGCAGCCCAGGAGCGCCTGCCGCAGGGCGATGTCGCGCGTCGCCGCCGCGCCGGCGACCGGTGTCCGGTTCTCGACGACGATCCGCAGCCGGACGGATCGCCCCGACGGCTCGGTCGTCCAGTGGATCACGCCCTCGATCGGCCAGCGGGTCCGGACGACCCGCCCCGTGATCGCGCCGGCGCTGTCGTGCACGTGCTCGACCTCGCGCGCGCCGGCCAGCGTGAACGGGTACTCGCCTCCGTCGGGCGCATCGACCGCCAGCGCGATGGGCGGCAGGTCGATGACCGCCTCCACGGCCTCGTCCCAGGGCACCAGCTCCTCGCCGTCGAGGACGATCCGCGCCGCCGGCCGGAAGCCGCCGACCGCGTCGACGTCCGCGACCTCCACGGCGCGTGCCTGCAGCTGGAGCGCGCGCACGCGGACCTCGACCCGGGGCGTCATCGGCCGGCCATCCGCGCCCGTGGTCAGCTCGATCGGCAGCTCGGTCTGCTGCGTCCACGTCTCCGACCCGTCACCGAGCGCGAACGCACGCGGCATCACGACGCCGAACTGGAACCGCACGCGGTCCTTCGACGAGCCCGCGCGGTACGGGTAGAGCAGGTAGCCCTCGTAGAGCACCGCGTCGGCGATCCGCTGGACGGCCTCGAACGTCATGCCGGCTGCACCTCGCGAGCCGGCGCCGCGTCTGCCGCCGCGCCCTCGAGCGGCTCTGCCGCACCCTGCCCCGCCTCGTCGAGCAGCCGGTCCACCGCCTCGTCCCAGGAGGTCACGGCGTGGCGGCCCTTGTAGCGAAGGAGTCGATCGAAGGTGTCGCGCCGCAGCCGCAGCCACGCGCTGTTCGGGAAGTACGCGTCCATCATCTGACGCCACAGGCGGACCGGCAGGCGGTAGCGGGCCTCGCGGTCCCACGACACCTGGTCGGCCGCGAGGCCGTTCGGCCCCTGCGCGAACACCGTCCCGCTGAACTGGAACAGGAGCGGGATCACCCCGTCGTCGAGCGCGTGGAAGAACTTGGACGCGGCCACCTCGAAGTCGTACGTGCAGCCGACGGGCACGTCGACGTCGACCTGCCCGGTGAACGACGGGACGTTCAGGCTGACGTGCGTCCAGAGCATCGTCCGCAGCGTCTCGCCCCAGCGCGAGGGCGCGCCGAACAGCTCGAACAGGCGGCCCTCCTCATCGGGGCTGTAGTGGCGGCGCGTGGCCTCGACCTGCACCTGGATGCGCAGGGCGACCGACTGGACCCGCTGACCTCCGGGCGCCTCGATCCGGAGTCTGAACGCCAGCGTCGGCGCGACCGCGTACGGCTCGACCCGTCCATCGAGGATCTCGAACCGCAGGTCGCTCATGCCGGCGTCCCCACGCGCGGTGGCCGGCTGCGCTCGGCGAGGTCGGCGAAGAAGGCGTCGATGGCGGTCCACGCCTCCTCGCCGCCGTCGAAACCCTTCCACGTGCGGCGGATGATCCCGACCAGCTCGTAGCACGCGTCGATGGGGACGATGAAGCAGCGCTGGCCGCCGCCCTTCGGCCGGTGGACCAGGAGCGCCTGGACGTCGGGCAGCATGGCCGCGAGCGAGGGGTTGGCGGCCTGCAGCTCGGCCCATGTGTCGAGCGGCAGGAGCGACTCGGTGGCGCCGGCCGGTCCTGGGTAGAACGCGACCGGGCCGCCCTGGTCGGTCTGGTGGAAGACGAACACGATCCCGACCGGGATCTGCAGCTGCTCCCACTGCGCCTCGCTGAGCCGGAAGTCCGGGTCATGGACGACGTCGTCGGGCACGGCCTTGAAGCGGCCCCGGCCCGCGCCGTCCGGCTCGAACAGCAGCCAGCACCCACGGCACGAGCACTTCAGCAGGTGCTGCTCCAGGTCGACCACGTGATCGTGGCGGTCGGCCAGGAGCTCCGTGCAGAACTCGCAGCGCTCGCCGGGGATCGGGCGAGCACGCGGCTGGAGGTAGCGACGCAGCGCGGGCGCCATGGGGGTCGGGTCGGCGGGTGCCAGGTCGTCCGCCGTGCGTGGCGCCAGGAACCGGCCGAGCCCACCGGTCCCGCTCCGGGTCGCACGGTCGTCCATCGCGCTCAGGCCAGCCCTACCGGGACGGCGACACGGACCGTCCCGTCGTCGGTCAGGAGGGGCAAGGGATCCAGATGGAGCCCGCCGTCGCCGATGGACCGACCGGCCAGCCGGACGTCGAACCGGTACCCGCACGTCGCGCAGGTGAGGACGGTGCCGTCGAGATGCCCGCCGTCGAGCGTCGAGCGGCAGTTCGCGCAGCGGTCGCGATAGGCGAACAGCCCGTCGTCGGCGCGGCACAGCAGGACGTCGAGCCCGGCGAGCTCCAGCGCCGACAGCGAGGCCCCCGGGACGTCGGCGAGGGTGACCCACTCCGTGCGCTGCTCGTTGGGGAGGTGCTGGCGACCTCCCGGCGAGCCCACGCCCCGGGACTCGAGCTGGATGAGCGTCGGTGCCGGCTCGACGTCGATCGCCTCGATCCGGGCGATCTCCGGCGCCGCGTCGAGGATGGCCCGTTCCACGGCGTAGGTCAGGGTCACCGACGACGACGGACAGCCGGAGCAGCTCCCCGCCATGCGCAACCGGACGACGCCGTCCTCGATCGCCTCGACCGAGACGTCGCCGCCATGCGACCCGAGATACGGCCGCACGCCGTCGAGGGCGTGCTGGACCCGGGTCGCGAGGTCGACCGGGTGGAGGTCGTGGATGACGAGCAGGCTCGCCACGAGCTGGTCCGCCAGGAGCCGGTCCAGCAGCCCGGCATCGAGCGCGCCTTCGTCGTCAGCGAGCTGGAGGATCCGCCGCAGCCCGGCGCCGTAGAACCGCATCAGCACGCTGACGAGGTCCTCCGCGCGCTCGACGGCCCTGGGGTCCGGGCTGCGCCCGAGCTCGCCCAGGAGCGCGTCGATCCGCTCGGCGAGCTGGCGCGCGTCGAGCGTCTCGCCCGGGACGTCGTGCGGGGGGCCGAGTGGGTCGTGGAGACCGGTGGCGCCGACCTCCGACGGCACCACCGGGTCCGCGACGGTCATGCCTGCTGGAGCATCGCCGGCGAGTGGTGCCGCTCCAGCACCTGCCCGCCGCCGAGATACATGTGGACGCCGCACGGCAGGCAGGGGTCGAAGCTGCGGACCGTGCGCATGATGTCGATGCCCTTGAAGTTCGCCCGATCGTTCTCCTCGAAGATCGGCTGGCCCTGGACGGCGTCCTCGTACGGGCCGGGTGTCCCGAACTTGTCCCGCGGGTTCGCGTTCCAGGGCGTCGGCGGGTAGGGGTGGTAGTTCGCGATCTTCCCGCCGCGGATGACCATGTGGTGCGACAGGACGCCGCGCACCGCCTCGGTGAAGCCGCAGCCGATGGCCTCGTCGGGGACCTTGAACTCGCTCCACGTCTTGGTGTGCCCCGCGCGGATCTCCTTGAGCGCCTGCTCGATGAAGTACAGCGCGCAGCCCGCGGCGTACGCCTGGAAGTAGGTGCGCGCCCGATCCCGCTCGATGGTGTTCGAGCCCTGGGTCGGGATCCGCCACTCGAACGACTTCTCGGGCAGGAGCGCCGTCCGCGGGAAGTTGATCTGGACGCTGCTGCCGGTCGCCTTGATGTAGCCGATGTCGACGAGCCCCGAGAGGGCGGTCGACCAGAGGCGTGCCAGCGGCCCACCGCCGGTGTCCAGCGCGAGATGCTTGTTGTCGCCGGGCTCGCCCTCGTGGTACCAGCGCGGGCTCATCACCCAGCTGTACTTGCCATCGAAGTCGCGCTTCTGCGGCTCCGGGATCGTGTGCTGGTTCCACGGATGGTCCTTGGACACCGGGTTGCCCAGCGGGTCGTTCGTGACGAACGTCTCCTGGTCCTGCCACTCCTTGTAGTAGGAGCTGCCCAGCAGGATCCGGATCCCGAGATTGATCTTCACGAGGTCGTTCGTGATGAGCTGGCCGTCGACGATGACACCGGGCGTGACGTACATCGCCCGGCCCCACGTCGTCATGTCCTTGTAGTCGAAGTTGCACACCTCGGGGTTCTGGAACGAGCCCCAGCAGTTCAACAAGGTGCGCCGCAGGCCCACCTGCTCGTAGCCGGGGATGGCCTCGTACATGAAGTCGAACAGGTCGTCGTGCATCGGGACGACGCGCTTCATGAACTCCACGTAGCGCATCAGCCGGATGTAGTAATCGGTGAACAGCTGGATGGTGGCGGTGGTGCCGACGCCGCCCGGGTAGAGCGTGGACGGGTGGACGTGCCGCCCTTCCATCAGCGAGAACATCTCGCGCGTCCAGCGACTGACCTGGAGAGCCTCACGGTAGAAGGCGCCCTCGAACGGGTTCAGCGACCGCATGATGTCGCCGATCGTCCGATAGCCGTGGTCGGCGGCGTGGGGCGCCTCGGTGCGGTCGGCGAGCTCGGCGACGCCCGGGTTCGTCTCGCTGACCATCTTGTGGCAGAAGTCGACCCCGACCAGGTTCTCCTGGAAGATGTTGTGGTCGAACATGTATTCGGCCGCTTCACCCAGGTTGATGATCCATTCACCCAGATTCGGCGGCTGGACGCCGTACGCCATGTTCTGGTTGTAGACCGAACAGGTGGCGTGGTTGTCGCCGCAGATACCGCAGATGCGGCTGGTGATGAAGTGGGCGTCGCGCGGGTCCTTGCCCTTCATGAAGATGCTGTAGCCGCGGAAGATGGACGACGTGCTCTTGCATTCGACGACCGTCTTGTTGCCCCAGTCGATCTTCGTGTAGATGCCCAGGCTGCCGACGATCCGGGTGATCGGATCCCAGGCCATCTCGACGAGGTTCTCGGTCTCGGCTTGCGTGCTGCGCGGGAGCTGCGGTGGCCATGCTGCTCTCCTGCCGGTGCGCCCGGCGCGGGCGCGGGTCGAACGACGTCGAACGGTCAGCTCACGCCCATGGGCGCGTGTAGCCGGTGGCCAGCTCCCGGCCCTTGTGTCGCCACTTGGGCTCCTTGTCCACGGTCGCCGCGGTGATCGCGCGGAGCCTGCGGATCGTCGGGCCGTAGACCATCCCGGTCACGCCCGTCGAAAGGCGCGAGCCGGGCGGCTCGTCCATGAACGGCATGAACTTGTCGGGGAAGCCCGGCATCGTGCAGCCGATGCAGATGCCACCGACGTTCGGACAGCCGCCCACGCCGTTCACCCAGCCACGCTTGGGGACGTTGCACTTCACCACGGGGCCCCAGCAGCCGAGCTTGACGATGCACTTGGGCGAGCCGTACTCGGTCGCGAAGTCGCCCTGCTCGTAGTAGCCCGCGCGGTCGCAGCCCTCGTGGACCGTCGCACCGAAGAGCCAGGTGGGGCGAAGCGCGTCGTCGAGCGGGATCATCGGCGCGGCGCCTGCCGCCTGGTAGAGCAGGTACAGCAGCGTCTCGGCGAAGTTGTCGGGGTGCGTCGGGCAGCCCGGGATGTTCACGATGGGGATGCCGGCCTTGGACTTCCAGGTCCAGCCGAGGTAGTCGGCCACGCCCATCGCGCCCGTGGGGTTGCCGGCCATCGCGTGGATGCCGCCGTAGGTCGCGCACGTGCCGGCCGCGACGAGCGCCAGCGCCTTGGGCGCCAGCCGGTCCAGCCAGTCGTTGACGGTCATCGGCTGTCCGGTATCAGGGTTGTTGCCGAAGCCGGTCCAGTAGCCGTCACCGTTGATCTGTTCGTTGGGGATCGAGCCCTCGACGACCAGGACGAACGGCTCGAGCTCGCCGCGGTCGGCCTTGAAGAACCACTCGATGAAGTCGTTGGCGCCGCCGACCGGTCCGTTATCGAAGTCGATGAGCGGCCAGTGGACCTGGATCTTCGGCAGCCCAGGCAAGGCCCCGAGGGCGATCTCCTCGATGCTCGGCTGCGTGGCCGAGGTCAGCGCGACCGAATCGCCGTCGCAGCTCAGCCCGGCGTTGATCCACAACAGGTGTACGACTGGCTCCGTGGCCGTCTCGTCCGGGGCCGCATTCGCAGCCGCCATCGCGGTACCTCCTGCATCCCTGATCCCCGCTTTGGTGCCCGGTCGCGGCGTGGGTGTTCGATCCGCCGGTCCGACCGGTCGTTGGGTCCGTTCCATGTCGGCTCCGGCCTAGCCGGAGTCGTTGCCACCTCCCGCCTTGTGGCCGGCATGGCGACCGAGGAAGCGCTCGATCGCGCGATGACCGTCCCTGATGGAGTCCGCCCACGACGTCGAGCTGTGCAGCGCCCCGGGGGGTGAGCGCGTACACGCGGCGTGGCGGACCGCTGGCGGAGATCGACCACGTGGACCCGACCAGCTCCTCGCGCTCGAACGCGCGCAGCGTCCGATAGAGCCAGCCGGAGTCCCCGGAATCGAAGCCGAAGATGGTCAGACGTTCGAGGAGGTCGTAGCCGTGGCCGGGCTGCTCCCGCAGGAGCAGCAGGATGCAGGCGCGGAAGAAGCTGCCGGAGCCACCCGAGCCGGTCGACGGCCCCTCCGCACGCCGGTGGTCCGGCGGGACGAGCGTCGGCCGCGGGTGCTTGGAGCCGCGCACACGCGTCGCGAGCGAGCGCTCGATGACGGTCGTCGTGGCGATCGCACGGGCGTCAAGAAGGTCGCGGGTCGCGTCCGGTCGGGACGTGAGGCCGCTGGTGGGGGTCCTCGATGCGGTGGCACGGGCACGGTCCATGGCCGCTCCGACATCATGTCGCTTCGCCCTCGAACCCTAGTCCGCGACGGTCGTCAGGTAACGCACGCCGGCAGATACAGGCGAACTCGCAATGCACTTGCAACGCGGGTCCTGTGAACCCGGGCTCGGCGACGCGGCAGCCGGTGGCAGAGGCTGCTCAAGGAACGTCGGGGATGCACCCAAGGAGGACCCGGATGTCGCACCACGACCAGTCGGACAAGGCCAAGACAGACCACCCGAAGATCACGCGCGGCGCCGAGGACGTCGCCGATCAGGAGTCCGAGGCGGGACGCCACGACCTGGGCACGGACACGGCGACAGGCCGACCCACCGGCGGCTCGACGGCGCGCGACGTGACCGGCGTCGACCCGAAGGAGCCGATCACCACCGACGGCCGCTCCAAGGGCTGACCTCACCGCACCGGTGACCGGCGGGGGACACCCCGTCGGCCGACGCCGCCACCGCCACGTGGTGGACCCGGCGGAGGAGCGACCCGCCCGCCGTCACGACCACCGCCACGTGGTGGCCGAGCGCCGGACCGCGCCGCGGCGAGCCTCGCGGACCCCTCAGCGCCAGCCGAGCTCCGGCGCGACGTACTTGAGGATGCTCTCGACCGCGTGGGCGTTGTAGTCGACGCCCAGCTGGTTCGGGACGGTCAGCAGCAGCGTGTCGGCGGCCTGGATCGCGGTGTCCTCGGCGAGCTGCTTCACGAGGACATCCGGCTCCGCCGCATAGGAGCGCCCGAAGATCGCCTTGGTCTGCGCGTCGATGTAGCCGACCTGGTCGTCGTCCTGGTTCCGGTGGCCGAAGTACGCCCGGTCCCGGTCGTCGACCAGGGCGAAGATGCTGCGACTGACCGACACGCGCGGCTCGCGCTCGTGACCTGCCGCAGCCCAGGCGTCGCGGAACAGGCGGATCTGCTCCGCCTGGAGCTCGTGGAAGGGCACACCGGCATCCTCGGTCATCAGCGTCGACGACATCAGGTTCATGCCCTGCTTCGCGGCCCATTCCGCCGTCGGACGGGAGCCCGCGCCCCACCAGATCCGCTCGCGGAGCCCGGGCGAGTACGGCTCGGGCCGCAACAGCCCCGGCGGGTTCGGGAACATCGGCGTCGGGTTGGGCTCCGCGAAGCCCTGCCCGGACAGGACCTGCAGGAACACCTCGGTGTGCTGGCGCGCCATGTCCGCGTCCGTCTCGCCTTCGGGTGGCGTGTACCCGAAGTACCGGAAGCCATCGATGACCTGTTCGGGCGAGCCGCGGCTGATGCCCAGCTGCAGGCGACCGCCCGCGATGAGGTCGGCCGCGCCCGCGTCCTCGACCATGTACAACGGGTTCTCGTAGCGCATGTCGATGACGGCGGTGCCGATCTCGATGCGCTTCGTCCGCGCGCCGATCGCGGCCAGCAGCGGGAACGGCGAGGCGAGCTGCTGGGCGAAGTGGTGGACGCGGAAGTAGGCGCCGTCGGCGCCCAGCTCCTCCACGGCTTCGGCCAGCTCGATCGACTGGATGAGGGCGTCGGCGCCCGAGCGCACCTTCGAGTACGGGGTGGCCGACCAATGCCCGAACGACAGGAACCCGATCTTCTTCACGCCGAAAGCCTACGGGAGGTCCCGACGGACGATGCGCGGCTCGGACCGCGGCACGTTACAATCCGGCGCTCCCACGACGTGGATGGCCGCGTGCCGGCTCGCCGTGGAGACTGCATGGTGGCCTTAGCTCAATGGCAGAGCATCGGATTGTGGCTCCGAAGGTTACGGGTTCGAGCCCCGTAGGCCACCCCAACGCCTTCCCGGCGACCGTTGCCCGACCAGGTGCGTCATGACGATGCGACTCCCGCCGTCGGGCAGTCACGGAGCCCGGATGCCGAGTGGCTCCGTCCTTCGGTTCGGCAGTCGCGTCATGGCGCGGCTCTACCGGCTGACCGCTGGCCGGTCGAGCGGTGACATGTTGCTCCTCACGACCGTCGGCGCCCGCTCGGGCGAGCAGCGCATCGCGTCCCTTCGACGGTTCGACGATGGCGACGGCCGCTGGCTGGTCGTCGGGTCCGCCGGCGGTCAGGCGAAGCATCCGGCGTGGCTCCACAACCTCGCCCAGAACCCGGGGCAGGCCTGGGTCGAGGTCGGCCGCGAGCGCTCGAAGGTCCATCCCGAGCTGCTGTCCGGGGATGAACGCGCCGCGGCGTGGACGCGGATCGTCGCCGAGGCACCGCAGTTCGGCGCGTACGAGCACAAGACGGACCGCGAGATCCCCGTCGTGCGGTTGACCCGTAGTCCCTGACGGCCCATCGCGCGCTTCGTGGGATGTCAGCATTCCCGGGTGCGTCTCCCCTCCACCGCCCGGCCCACGCTCGCCTACATCGCGTCGGGACTGGTGTTCTCGTCCGCCGACACGCTGGTCAAGAGTCTCGTCTCGACGATCGCCCCGGCCGACGTCGTGTGGGGCCGCTCGCTCGTCTACGTCACGTTGCTCCTCGTCTTCGCCGGCCGACCTGACCCGCGACGGCTCCTCCGCACCCGCGCCCTGGCGCGCCAGCTGCTCCGCGGCGCATGTCTGTTCGGGGCCACGCTCTGCTTCTTCTACGCGCTCCGCGTGCTGCCACTGGGCCAGGTCACCGCGCTCGCCTCGGCTACCCCGCTCATCGTCGTGGCGATCGCGGGTCCGATCCTCGGCGAGCGGGTGTCACCGCTGGCCATCCTCGGCGCCGTCATCGGATTCGGCGGCGTCCTGATCCTGGTCGGCGGTGACCTCGACGGCTTCACGCTGGCGACGCTGCTGCCGCTGGGGACGGCCACCTTCTTCGCTGCGTTCAGCGTGCTGTCGCGCTCGCTCAACGGCGAGGACCAGTACGTGACGCTGTTCTTCACCGGCGCCGGGATGCTGACGCTGTCGACGGGCTTCCGCGCCGATGGCGCCGGCCGGCGCGCCACCCACGCCGCTCCTGTGGCTCGCCATCGGCCTGATCGGGGTGTGCTCGCTGGTCGGCCATCGGCTCGTCGTCCTCGCGTATCGCGACGGCCGGGCGAGCGATCTCGCGCCACTCGGGTACCTGTCGCTGGTGTGGTCGTTCACCTTCGGGTACGTCGTGTTCTCCGAGCCGATCGAGCCCGCGATGCTGGCCGGCGCGGTGGCCATCGCGGCCGGCGGGATCCTGGCGTATCGCGCGTCGTGGACCGCGCCGACGTCCGCCACGACGGTCGCGCCGACGGCCAGTCCGATCGACGACGTCGCGGCCGCCGAGCTGGAGGCGGAGGCGTCGCATGAGCGCGCCGAACCCGGCGCCGTCCGCGACGAGGCCGAGCGGGTCCCGACATGACGCCGGGCTTCCGGCGACTCTGGGTCAGCCTCGCGTGCAGCGGCGTGGCCCTGTCCGCGAGCCAGCTGGGGCTGAGCTGGATCGTCCTCGTGGCCACGGACTCGCCGCTCGCGGTGGGCGTGCTGTTCGCCGTCCGGATGATCCCGTCGCTGCTGTTCGGGATCCCGTTCGGGGCGCTGACCGACCGGTTCGACCGTCGACGCATCCTCATGCGCGTCAACGTGCTGGCCGCGCTCGCCGGCATCGCCGTCGCCGTGGCGGTGGGGCTCGGCTGGCCGACGCTACCGGTGGCGCTCGTCGCGAGCCTCGCCTTCGGGCTCTTCGACACGTTCCGGGTCACGGCGTCGCAGGCGTACGTCGTCGATCTCGTCGGCGTGGCCGGCGCCCGACGTGGCGTGGCCGTCGCGAACATCGCGCCGCAGTCGGTCGCGGCGATCGGTGCGCTGGCCGGCGGTGCGTTCCTCGAGCGCTACGGGAGCCCGCTGACGTTCGTGCTCGCGGCGGTGGCCTGGCTGATCGCCGCGCTCGTGCTCGTGGGCGGCGTGTCGCGCGCACGCGCGGCCGCCGAGCATCGGCAACCGGATCTCCGGTCAGCGATGACGCTGGTCCTGCGCAACCCTCGGGTGCGCGCGCTCGTGCTGCTCATCGCCGTGACGGAGATCCTGGGCTTCGCGGGCTGGGTGGTGGTCCCGACGATCGCCCGGGACATCCTGGGCATCGGTGCCGGCGGCTTCGGCATCATCACCGCGGCCCGAGCCATCGGCGCGGTCGCGCTCCTCATCGTCCTGGCTCGGGTGCGCGTCGCGCGATACGCCCGCGCTGTTCGTCGGGGCGATGGGCGCGTTCGGCATCGGTCAGATCGCGTTCGGGCTCAACACGTCACCACCGCTCGCCGTCGCGCTGTCCTTCGCGATCGGTGGCGCGGCCGCGTGCTGCGACGCCCTCGGCCAGACGCTGCTCCAGCAGGTCGTCCCGGACACCAGCCGCGGTGCCGCGATGGGCGTGTGGTTCTTCTCGCTCGGGTTCGGGCCGATCGGCTTCGTGGCGATCGGGGCCCTCGCGGAGATCATCGGCGCGTCGATGGCGCTCGTCGTGACGGGCATCGCGCTGGTCGCGGTCTCCGGGCTCGCCGTGGCGCTCAGCCCGGTGCGCCACCTCGGCCGGACCGTCGAAGCCCTCCACGAGGGCTGACTCCGGGCGGGCGGGGCCGTCCCACGATCTTCCGCGTGGCGACGCCACGGCGCTCTCGGTCGCGACGGCGGGCCGGTCACCGACCCGGTACCGGTCGGAGCGCTATTCCCGCGTGTTCTGACACCTCAGGGCCACGAACGACCGCCGAGTACTGGCTTCAGGGATCGAGCGCTCCGCACGAACCGCTCGTGGCGCCTTGCGCGAGGCGTCCTTCGATGGCGTCCAACGCCCGATCTATGGCTCGCACCGCTATCGGCCACCGGATCGCTCGCACCGGTCGCGCGGCGCCCATCCGCGCCGATGCCGCCGGCATCCGGCCCCATGGCGACGTCGAGCGCGCCCCGCTAGCCTCTGCTACGCCGCCCGTCGCCCCACGGCACGGTACGCGCACGCTAGACTCGCGAGGTCGGTCGGCGCCCCGCCCGCGTCACCGTCACCGGGGGCCGACGCCCACGACCCTCGTCCATCGATCGTCACGCGCCGCACCGGGTCCCGGCGTGGCCGGCCGACGGAGGTCCTGAGCATGCGTGTCCGGCAGGCCGATGCCGGAGAGGTCGGCTCCTCGCCGCGCGAGCAGGCGCGGCTGGAACGGGAGCGACTGCTCCGCCGAGCCCTGAACGAGGCGGCGGTCCGCCCGAGCTCCGAGGTCATCCTCATCGAGCCCGACGAAGGCGAGAGCCTCGCCACGATCCGGCTGGCGCTCCAGCGGCTGCTGGAGGAGGAGCCGCGCGATCTCGTGTGGGGGGTGCGCGACGGGCGGATCGTCATCGCGAAGGGCGAGCTGCCGGCGATCACCCGCGGACCCCGGAAACGCGGACCCGCCCGCCGGCGCTGACGACCGGCGACGTCAACCGTCCCGGCGCACCGTCCAGATCGCGATCCGGCGCATCGCCTCCTCGACCGTCCGCTCGCACTCGACCGACGCTTGCGGATAGCCCGCGCCGTGGAGCAGGTCCTCGACCCGCTGCGCCGCCTTCGGCCCGTTGACCTCGAGCCCCTCGCTCAGCGCCGTTCGGCGCGCTTCCTCGTACGTTCGCACGAACCCCTCGTCGTCCCACGGCACCACGCGGCTGCGGACCATCGTCTCCTGACGCATCGACCACCTCCTCCGGGCTCCGCCCGGCCAGCGTCGAGGGTCGCTCAAGGAGCGTTACGAACGCCTCAGCGGTCGCTCGAGCATGTCGAGCCGTCGCGACAGCTCGCCTGAGGCACGCGTGGGCCGGTCGATCAGGCGGGCGGGATGTTCTGGTTCCGGTGGAACAGGTTCGTCGGGTCGTAGCGGCGCTTGAGCTCGACCAGGCGGTCCCAGGTCCTGCCCGGGTACGCGTCGCGCACCCGCTCGGGGCCCTCGTCGACGAGGAAGTTCACGTACGACGAGTGGTCGTCCGGCGCCAGCTCGTGCGTCAGCCCCTCCACCCAGCGCTCCTTCGCCGGCTTGTCGTCCTCGCTCGCGTAGAACGCGGCGACGTTGACCATGACCGGCTTCGCGCGGTGCGCGTACGCGGTCGCGTCGGCGGGGACGCGGGCCTCGGCGCCGCCGAGCGGCCGCAGCTGCGCGACGCGCATCGGCGCGTCCGTCTCCTGCAGCCGCTGGAGCGATCAGCGCCGCCGTGTCGCGGTCGATGCCGTCGGTGAACAGGTTCCGGGAGACGGCCTTGGGCCGGTAGTCCGGGTCCTCGGGCGGGAACAGCTGGGCGTACGGGATCGGCGCCAGCATGTCCGCAAAGGGCTCGCCGAGGGCGCGGATGGGCTCGAGCGCCTTGTCGGCCGCCTCGCCGGTGCCGGCGTAGGCGACGATCGCCATGATCGCGAGCTTGCCGTGCACGGACTCCGGCACGAACGGCATCGGCGGGACCGGCATGACGTTCCCGATGCCCGACAGCTCCTCGGGGCCGTCGAGGATCGCGCTCACGAAGCCGCTCACCGACTCGGGCGTCGCCGGGATGAGGATCATCCCGCCCGTGATCTGCGGCAGCTCATGGAGCCGGAACGTGAACCGCGTCACGACGCCGAAGTTGCCGCCGCCACCACGGATCGCCCAGAACAGGTCCGGCTCGTGCTCGGCGTCGACGTCGTGGATCTCGCCATCGGCCGTCACGACCTGCGCCGCGATGGATGTTGTCGATGGTCAGGCCGTACTTGCGCACGAGGTAGCCGACGCCACCGCCGGTGACGATGCCGCCGATGCCGACCGAACCGGTATCGCCGAAGCCGATGACGAGGCCGTGCTCGCCGGTCGCGGCGTTGACCTCGGCCGCCGTGAGGCCGGTCTGGGCGGTCGCCGTCTTCGCCGCGGGGTCGATGTCGATCGCCTTGAGCCCGCGCAGGTCGAGGACGATGCCGCCCTCGGTCGAGCTGTGGCCGGCGCCGCTGTGGCCGCCGCTCCGGACGGCCAGCTCGAGCCCGGTGTCGGCCGCGAGGCGGATGATCTTCTGGACGTCGCTGATGTCGGCGGCGCGGATGACGGCGGCCGGATGGAGGTCGCCGTACATCACCTGCCGCTCCCGGTCGTAGCCGGCGTCGGCAGGGCCGAACACCTGGCCCGAGACGGTTCGGCGGACGGCATCGAGGTCGAGGGTCGCGGGAGTGGTCGAAACGGTCACGATCGTCTCCTGGGGCATGGGGAGCGCGAGGCAGCGGGCTGTCGAGGGTCTACACCGGGGTAGACGACATCCGCTGTCGTGATTCATCGGCCGCCGGCTGGACGACCGGGGTGATGATGATTACACTCTGGAACGATTACTGCAAGTAACGGAGGAGTCGGATGCCGATCACCGTTCGCGCCCTGATGCTCGCCGGGCTGTGGCTGGCCTGGACCGACGGACGCGATCGCCGAACGGCGGCCGCGGCATGAAGCTGGGGCTCCATCTCGCGACGTTCCAGTGGCAGGGCGGCGCGCCCCGCTTCGCCGCGACCCTGACCGAAGCGGCCGAGGCCGCCGAAGCCGCCGGCTTCGACCTCATCAGCGTCGCCGACCACCTGTGGCTCCACCCGATGGTCGGCGGCCCGCTGGGTGACCACCCCGAGTCGTACACGACGCTCGGCTACCTGGCCGCCCGCACGTCGCGTGTCCGGCTCCTTGCCCTGGCGACCGCCGTGTCGTACCGCGCGCCCGGGCTGCTCGCCAAGACCGTGACCACGCTCGACGTCCTGTCGGGTGGCCGGGCGATGCTCGGCATCGGCGCGGGCGACTTCGAGGACGAGGCGGACGGGCTGGGGCTGCCGTTCCCGCCGCTCGGCGAGCGCTTCGACCTCCTGGACGAGACGCTCCAGGTCTGCCTTCGGATGTGGGACGGCGAGCGTGGGCGATGAGTCCGCGTTCGCCGGCCGACACGTCCGCCTTGGCCGCGCGCTGAACCTGCCGCAGAGCCTCCAGCGGCCGCATCCGCCGATCCTCATCGCGGGCTCGGGTGAACGGCGGACGCTGCCGCTCGTCGCCCGGTACGGCGACGCCTGCAATCTCAAGCCGGGACCCGAGATCCCCCGCCAGCTCGAGCTGCTGAAGCGGCTGTGCGACGAGGCCGGGACCGACTACGACGCGATCGAGAAGACCGCGCCGTTCGGATTCGACGTCGGCGACCGGGGCGAGAAGGTGCCGCAGGTCCTGGAGCAGCTGCGCTGGCTCGGGTCGATGGGCATCGAGACGGTGCTCGGCTGGGTCGTCGGGGTCGATCGGATCACGCCGCTCGAGATCATGGGTCGCGAGGTCATCCCGGCCGTGGCCGAGGTGGGCGCCGCGCGCTGAGCGGCACGCGCTCGCCCGGTTAGGCTTCGCGCTCGTGAGCGAGACCTCCTCGTCCCGGCTGCGACGGCCGGGTGCCGCCTTCCTCCTGTCGCAGCTCGGCGGCCACTCCTCGCGGGTCTGGTCACAGCGGCTCGCCGCGCTCGGGCTGGAGCCGCGCGAGGTGATGCTGTTCCGTCACGTGGCGCTGGCCGAGGGCGGGTCGCAGCGAGAGGTCGCGCGCGGCATCGGCCTGCCCGATTCGCGGATCGTCGCGCTCGTCGACCGGATGGAGGCGCGGGGCTGGCTGGAGCGCCGGCCGTCGTCGCGGGATCGTCGCTCGCATGCGCTGCACCTGACCGAGAAGGGGCGTGCGATCCTGCAGACGATCAACGACGTGTCCCTGGAGCACGAGGCCGACCTGCTCCGCGCCCTGTCCCCTGCCGAGCAGGAGGAGCTGCGGTCCCTCCTGGGGCGGGTCGCGGCCTCGCAGCCCTTGATCGAGGGCGTCCATCCGGGGTTCGCCGATGCGCGCGCGGATCCCCAGGCTGCGGCCGGGGAGGCGGCGGTCGACGTCGACGGGCCGCCGGGTAGCATTCCCGGATGAGCAAGGTGACGGCGGATCTGCCCGCATCGACCGCTCCGGCCGACCTGGCGGAGCTGACCCCGCGGCTCGAAGCCCTTCGCGTCGAGCTGACCGCGTACTGCTATCGGATGCTCGGTTCCGCGTTCGAAGCCGAGGATGCCGTCCAGGAGACCTTCATCCGCGCCTGGCGCGGGTACGACAAGTTCGAGGGCCGCGCCCAGCTCCGGTCGTGGCTGTACCGCATCGCGACCAACGTCTGCCTCGACATGCTGGGCGCCTCGCAGCGTCGCGCACGGCCGGTCGATCTGAACGACCCGCTCACCGCGGATGCGCCACTCGGCGTGCCGCTCGTGGAATCGGCGTGGGTCGAGCCGGTCCCCGACGAGCGGGTCCTGAGCGGCGGCGACCCGGCCGAGGTCGATCGCCGCGCGCGAATCCGTCCGGCTGGCGTTCATCGCCGCGCTCCAGCACCTGCCGCCGAAGCAGCGTGCCGTGCTCATCCTGCGCGAGGTCCTGCGCTGGCACGCCGAGGAGGTCGCGGAGCTGCTCGAGACGTCCGTCGCGTCGGTGAACAGCGCGCTGCAGCGGGCCCGTGCGACGCTGGCGTCCAAGCCGGTCCGCGAGGGAGCGCCGGTCGAGCCGCTCGACGACGACCAGCAGGCCCTCCTGCGGCGGTACGTCGATGCCTTCGAGCGCTACGACATGTCGGCGCTCACGTCGCTCCTCCAGGAGGATGCGACGTGGTCGATGCCGCCGTACGAGCTGTGGCTCCAGACCCACGACGACATCGTCAAGTGGTGCCTGGGTCCGGGCTACGCGTGCCGGGGCTCGCGACTCATCGCGACCTCGGCCAACGGGTCGCCGGCGTTCGGGCAGTACAAGCCCGATCCCGAGGGTGGGCTCGCGCCGTGGTCGCTCCAGGTGCTCGAGCTGGACGGCGACCGGATCACCGGCATCACGTTCTTCCTCGACACCGAACGCTTCTTCCCGTTGTTCGGCTTGCCGCCGCACCTCGACTGACGCCCGGCGTCAGGGCAGCGCATCCCTGCATGGGATGACGTCGTCGAGGCCGCAGAGCGCGAGGAGCTCGCGAAGCTCCGGGCTTGCGCCCTCGACGCGGAGGCGGCGGCCCTGACGCTTGAGGCCGAGACAGAGGCGCGCGAGCGTGTCCACGAGTCGGGTGTCCGGGCGCGGGGCGGCACGAACGTCGCATGGGACCGTCAGCGTGTCGTCGAGCGGGTATCGCGCGACCTCGCGGAGGACGGCGGCGATGACGAGCGGCACGAGCGGGCGATCGAGCCGGATGCGGCAGCCCCCGCGCGCGCCGGGCACGACCCTCGGGCCGGGCGTGCGGAGCCCGGCGCGATGCTCCACCCACGCGTGATCGCCAGCGGTCATGCAGCCTCCTGCCCGTGAGACGACGCGCGGCTTGCGTTCTCATCGGCCGGCCGGCGGTCGCACCCCGGGAGGAACGTGATCGCTCCGTTGCACCGTGACCGCCCAGCGGTCGTGCCGACGCATGAACCGTCCGTCCAGCCCTGGGCCGATGGGCGGCCACGCTCAGGAAGGACGCCTGGACCCGCTCCACAGCCGTTCCTTCGTCGCTACGACCGCTGAGCGGCCCGATCGCGAACGACCGATGAGTTTCCCGAGGGGCGCCCGTCTTGATGGGCAGAACCCATCACCTCGAACCTCCCGGCCCCGCCGGCCGCCAAGCGGCCCGCGGGGCCTCCGCATGTCACGCCGACCTGTAGCATCCCCGCTCCGCCGATGCTGCTGACCATCACCCTCACCAAGCCGCCCGCCACCGACCTCGGGTACCTCCTCCACAAGAGCCCGGATCGGATGCACACGCGCGAGCTCGCGTTCGGGCCGGCGCATGTGTTCTATCCCGAGGCGACCGACGAGCGGTGCACGGCGGCGCTCCTGCTCGACATCGATCCCGTCGGCCTCGTCCGCGGCCGCCGTCCCGGCCCCTCCCTGGAGCCCTACGTCAACGACCGCCCGTATGTGGCGAGCTCCTTCCTCTCGGTCGCCATCGCGGACGTCTTCGGCACCGCGATGACCGGCCGCAGCCGCGAGCGCCAGGCGCTCGCCGACCAGCCGCTTCCGCTCGAGGCCACGCTGCCCGTCCTGCCCGCCCGAGGCGACGGCCTCGTCCGGCGGCTGTTCGAGCCGCTGGGCTACACGACGGAGGCCACCGCCCAGGAGCTCGACGAGCGCTTCCCGGCGTGGGGCGAGGCGCCGTACCAGCGGGTGACCCTGAAGGCCGATGTCCGCCTGCAGGACCTGCTCAACCATCTCTACGTGCTCATCCCGGTGCTCGACGACCAGAAGCACTACTGGGTCGCCGCACCCGAGATCGAGAAGCTGCTCCGCCGGGGCGAGGGCTGGCTGCCGCAACATCCCGATCGGGAGCTCATCGCGATGCGCTACCTCGCACGCCAGCCGCACCTGACGCGCGAAGCCCTCCGCCGGCTGGTCGCCGGCGAGCAGGACGACCCCGATGGGGAGTCCGAGGCCCGCGACGCCGAGGAGGCCGCGGTCGAGGCGAAGGTCAGCCTCCACGAGCAGCGGCTCGGCGCGGTCATCGCCGCGCTGCGGAGCACCGGGGCGCGCCGGATCCTCGACCTGGGCTGCGGCGAGGGTCGCCTCCTCCAGGAGCTCGTCAAGGACCATGGGTTCACCGAGCTGCTCGGGGTCGACGTGTCCACGCGCTCCCTGGAGCTGGCGGCACGCCGGCTGCGGATGGACCGCATGAACGAGCGCGAGACCGCTCGCACGCGGTTGCTCCAGGGCTCGTTGACGTATCGCGACGAGCGGCTCATCGGCTACGACGCGGCGGTGCTCATGGAGGTCATCGAGCACCTCGAGCCCGACCGCCTGCGGAGTGCGGAGCGTGCGGTGTTCGAGACCGCCCGCCCGACCCATGTCATCGTGACCACGCCCAATCGCGAGTACAACGTCCGCTTCGAGACCCTGCCCGCGGGCCGCCTGCGCCACCGCGACCATCGCTTCGAGTGGACCCGCGCGGAGTTCCAGGCGTGGGCGGCCGCGACCGCGGCGAGCTACGGGTACGACGTCCGGTTCGCGCCGGTCGGCCCTGAGGATCCCGAGGTCGGCCCGCCCAGCCAGCTGGCGGTCTTCTCGCGATGAAGCTCGAGGTCCCGGCGCTGTCGCTGGTCGTCCTCGTCGGGACGACCGGCTCGGGCAAGTCGACGTTCGCACGCCGTCACTTCCTGCCCACGGAGGTGCTCTCGTCGGACACGTTCCGCGGGCTGGTCGCGGATGACGAGAACGACCAGTCGGCGACCGAGGCAGCGTTCGACGCCCTGCACTACATCGCAGCGAAGCGGCTGGAGGCCGGCCGGCTGACGGTCATCGACGCCACGAATGTCCAGCCCGAGGCGCGGCGGCCGCTCATCCAGCTCGCCCGGCGCTACCACATGCTGCCGGTGGCGATCGCCCTCGACATCCCCGAGGCGATCTGTGAACAGCGCAATGCCAGCCGCCCGGATCGGCAGTTCGGCCCGCATGTCCTCCGCCGCCAGCGCCAGGCGCTCCGCCGCTCGCTGCCGGGCCTTCGCAAGGAGGGCTTCAACCACGTCTGGATCCTGCGCGCGGACGAGGTCGACGACGTCGAGGTCGAGCGCCAGCCACTGTGGAACGACAAGCGCGAGCTGACCGGGCCGTTCGACATCATCGGCGACGTCCACGGCTGCGCCGACGAGCTCGAGGAGCTGCTCGCGACGCTGGGCTACGAGGTCGCGGAGCGGCGCGACGGCACGTCGCTCGACGCCGGGCCGGTCTACCGCCATCCCGAGGGCCGGACGGTCGTCTTCCTGGGCGACCTCGTCGATCGCGGGCCGCGTGTCCTCGACACCCTGCGGATCGCCCGGAACCTCGTCGAATCGGGTGCCGGCCTGTGCGTCATGGGCAACCACGAGGCGAAGTTCCTGCGCGCGCTCCAGGGCCGCCAGGTGCAGGTCACGCACGGCCTGGGCGAGAGCCTCGCGGAGCTGGACGCGCTGGAACCGGGCGCCCGCGACGCCCTGAAGGAGGAGCTCAAGACCTGGCTCGACGCGCGGATCAGCCACTACGTCCTGGACGGTGGCGCGCTCGTCGTCGCCCACGCCGGGCTCAAGGCGGAGATGCATGGTCGCGGGTCGCGCGGCGTCCGGGAGTTCGCGCTGTATGGCGACACGACCGGCGAGATCGATGAGTTCGGGTTCCCGGTCCGGCTCGACTGGGCGCAGCACTACCGCGCTCGCGCGACCGTCGTCTACGGCCACACGCCCGTCCCCGAGGCCGATTGGCTGAACGGCACGATCGACATCGATACCGGGTGCGTCTTCGGGGGCAAGCTCACGGCGCTCCGCTACCCCGAGCGCGAGCTGGTGTCCGTGCCCGCGCGGCGCACGTACTACGAACCCGGTCGTCCGTTCCTGCCGGAGCAGGTCGCGGCGCCGGTCCTGACGGCGCAGCAGCGGCACGACGATCTGCTCGACCTCGCCGACGTCCTCGGCAAGCGCATCGTCGAGACGCGGCTCATGGGCAAGGTCACCGTCCGGGAGGACCAGACCGCGGCCGCCCTCGAGGTGATGAGCCGCTTCGCGGTCGATCCTCGCTGGCTGGTCTATCTGCCACCGACGATGTCGCCGTCGGAGACCCATCCCGACGGGCCGTACCTCGAGCATCCAGCGGAGGCGTTCGCCTACTACCGCACCAGCGGCGTCCCGCACGTGGTCATCGAGGAGAAGCACATGGGGTCGCGCGCGGTCGCGGTCGTGTGCCGGGACGCCGAGGTCGCCCACCGCCGCTTCGGCATCACCGACGGCTCGTCGGGCACCATCTACACGCGGACCGGTCGCCGGTTCTTCGAGGACGCGGAGCTCGAGCGCGCCGTGCTGGGTCGGATCGTCGACGCCGCGACGGGCGCCGGTCTCTGGGATGAGCTGTCGACGGACTGGCTGCTGCTGGACGCGGAGCTCATGCCCTGGTCGGCCAAGGCGCAGGAGCTCCTGAGTCGGCAGTACGCGCCGGTGGGCGTGGCGGCGCGCAACGCGCTGGAAGCGAGCGTCGAGGCGCTCGACGCGGCGGTCGTGCGTGGCGTCGAGGTCGAGGCGCTGGCGACGCGCATGCGTGAGCGGCGGGCACTCGCCGACCGGTATGTCGCCGCCTACTCGCGCTATGCGTGGCCGGTGCACTCGATCGACGACCTGCGCCTCGCGCCGTTCCACCTCCTCGCGACCGAAAGCCGGACGCACGTCGACCGCGACCACACCTGGCACATGGACACCCTCGCGAGGCTGTGCGCGCAGGATCCTGGGCTCCTTGTCGCTACCCCGTATCGAGTCGTCGACGTCACGGACGAGGCGTCCGTCGCGGACGGCGTCGCGTGGTGGGAGGCCCTCACGGGCGCCGGTGGCGAAGGGATGGTCGTGAAGCCGCTCTCGTTCCTGCCCGGCCGCACGTCGAAGGGACCCGTCCAGCCGGCGGTCAAGTGCCGCGGTCCGGAGTACCTCCGGATCATCTATGGCCCGGAATACGACCTGCCGGAGCATCTCACCCGGCTGCGGATCCGCGGCGTCGGCGGCAAGCGTGCGCTCGCCAGCCGGGAGTTCGCGCTGGGCGTCGAGGCGCTCGAGCGCTTCACACGCCATGAGCCGCTGCGACGCGTGCACGAATGCGTGTTCGCCGTCCTGGCGCTGGAGAGCGAGCCGGTCGACCCGCGACTCTAGGTCTCTTCACCGGGCGTGCCCCGCCGATGCTCCTGGCGCATGGATCCGGCCACGGCGGCCGGCGTGACGGGCAGCGGCGCTGCTGCTCGGATGCGCCGCCGGGCGGCTCACCTGGCGCTGCTCCGACTCGATCGCGCCGCCGGGCGGCTCACCTGGCGCCGGAGGGCGGACACAGGCGACGATCGCGCCGCCCAGCGGCTCGACTGACGGCCGAGGGGCGTGCCCTTCGTCCGTTGAGCCGCCCAGCGGTGCAGGCGACCGGAAGTGGGACCCTCGGCGGCGACTTGCGCAGTCTCGTTGCAAGCATCACGCAAGAACGCGTAAGATCGTGACATGTCGAGACGACTCGCGGAGGTCGCGAAGCAGGTCGGGGTCAGCGAGGCGACGGTCAGCCGCGTCCTCAACGACAAGCCCGGCGTCTCCGAGGCGACCCGCCAGGCGGTGCTCACGGCGCTCGACGTCCTGGGCTACGAGCGCCCGACGAAGCTCCGCGGCGAACGCGCCCGCCTCGTCGGCCTGGTCCTCCCGGAGCTGCAGAACCCCATCTTCCCGGCCTTCGCCGAGGTCGTCAGCGGCGCCCTCGCGCAGCAGGGCTTCACCCCGGTCCTGTGCACCCAGACCGCGGGCGGCGTGACGGAGGCCGACTACATCGACCTCCTCCTCAGTCACCAGGTCAGCGGTGTCGTGTTCGCCGGCGGCTTCTACGCCCAGGCCGACGCGCCGCACGAGCACTACCAGCTCCTCTCCGATCGCCACCTGCCGACCGTCCTCGTGAACGCCGCCATCGACGGCCTGCCGTTCCCGCGGGTGTCGTGCGACGACGCGGTCGCCGCGGAGCAAGCGCTCAACCATCTGCGGTCGCTCGGTCACGAGCGCATCGGCGTGTTGCTCGGGCCGTCGGACCACGTGCCCTCGCGGCGCAAGCTCACCGCCATCCGGGCGCTCGCGAAACGCGAGGGGCTCGCGCTGCCCGAGGACCGCATCGCGCACGGCATGTACTCGCTGGAGGCCGCCCAGGCGGGCGCCGCGCGGCTCATCGCGCGGGGCGTGACGGGGATCATCTGCGCGTCGGACCCGATGGCGCTGGGCGCGATCCGCGCGGCCCGTCGCGCCGGCAAGGCCGTCCCCGACGACATCTCGATCGTGGGCTATGACGACTCCGCGCTGATGAACTGCACCGAACCGCCGCTCACGACCGTCCGCCAGCCGATCGAGCCCATGGGCCGCATGGTCATCGAGCTGCTGACGCGCCAGATGGCGGGTGCGACGGTCGCTGCCGACGAGTACTTCTTCGAGCCCGAGCTCGTCGTCCGCGGCTCGACCGGCCCGGCGCCGGACGCCGCGAACGGCCGGCGGCGGCACCAGGAGGTCGCGGCAACGGCCTGACAGTAGGAACTTCGACAATCTTCTGTCGAGTTCTTGCAATCATCGGTTAGATAGGGTACGTTGCGCTTCGCGCCGCCCGCGGAAGGGGTCGGCGAAGCCACGAAGGACCGACGTGACCGATCGAGCCCTGGCTGACCTTCCCGGCGCCGTCATCGGCCTGCCGACCGCGGCCGCCCCGCTCGCGGTCGCGTCGACGCCGCCGACACCGGGCGCGGCGCCCACGCCCGCCACCGATCCGACGTGGTGGCGCAGCGCGGTCATCTACCAGGTCTACGTCCGGAGCTTCGCCGACGGCGATGGCGACGGGACCGGCGACCTCGCCGGCGTCCGCGCGCGGCTCCCCTATCTGCACGACCTCGGCGTCGATGCCATCTGGTTCACGCCCTGGTACCTGAGCCCGCTCGCCGACGGCGGCTACGACGTCGCCGACTACCGCGCGATCGACCCGGCATTCGGCACACTCGCGGAGGCGGAGGCCCTCATCGCGGAGGCGCTCGCCCTGGGCATCCGGACGATCGTCGACATCGTCCCGAACCATGTCTCGACGCGGCATGCCTGGTTCCAGCAGGCCCTCGCGGCCGGCCCCGGCTCACGCGAGCGCGAACGGTTCTGGTTCCGGCCGGGCCGCGGCGCGAACGGCGACGAGCGTCCCGACGGACTGGCGCGGCGAGTTCGGCGGCCCGGCGTGGACCCGGACCACGAACCCCGATGGCACGCCCGGCGAGTGGTACCTCCACCTGTTCACGCCGGAGCAGCCGGATCTCAACTGGGACCACCCGGATGTACGGCGCGAGCACGAGGACATCCTCCGGTTCTGGTTCGACCGCGGCGCGGCCGGCGTCCGCATCGACTCGGCGGCGCTGCTCCTCAAGGATCCCGCCCTTCCGGAGATCACCGGCGACCACGCCCCGGGCGACCACCCGACCACCGACCGCGACGAGCTCCACGACATCTACCGCAGCTGGCGGGCGATCGCCGACAGCTACCCGGGCGCCCGGATCCTCGTGGGCGAGCTGTGGATCGGTGACCCGGAGCGGTTCGCCCGCTATCTCCGTCCCGACGAGCTCCACACCGCGTTCAACTTCGACTTCATGGCCCGGCCCTGGGAGGCCCGGGCGCTGCGGGCATCGATCGACGGCACGCTCGCGTCGCACCGGCCGATCGGCGCGCCGGCGACGTGGACCCTCAGCAACCATGACGTGACACGGCCCGTCACGCGCTACGGACGCGGCGGACAGCTCCTTCGCGTTCGCGCGGAAGCGCTTCGGGACGCCCACCGATCCCGAGCTCGGTCGCCGGCGCGCCCGCGCCGCGGCGCTGCTCACCGCGGCCCTGCCGGGCTCCCTGTACCTCTACCAGGGCGACGAGCTCGGCCTCGACGAGGTCGAGATCCCAGCCGATGAGATCCAGGATCCGATGCACGCCCGCTCCGGCGGCATCGACCCGGGACGGGACGGCTGCCGCGTGCCGCTGCCGTGGTCCGGCACGCACCCGCCGTTCGGGTTCTCGCCGACCGAGACCGGCGCACGGCCCTGGCTCACCCAGCCGGCGCACTGGGCCGCCCTGACGGTCGAGGCCCAGGAGCGCGACCCGGGCTCGATGCTGTGCCTCTACCGGACCGTCCTGGCCATCCGGCGCGAGGAACCCGCCCTCGCGGGGCAGGAGCTGCGCTGGCTCGATGCGCCGGACGGCGTCCTCGCCTTCGCCCGCGGCGATGCCGGCCAGCCCGCCGGTCTCGTGCATCTCACGAACCTGTCCCCCCGGCCGGTGCCGCTGCCGCCCCACGCGGGCGTGCTCGTCGCGAGCGCCGACATCTCCGATGGCCACCTCCCCGTCGACGCCAGCGTGTGGCTCCGGCCCCTCGCGGATCCGGCGGACGCATCGACGGAGGTGACCGCCTGAGGACCGTTCGAGCCACGAGTCGACGACCCGATCGTCAGCCATCCCCCTGTGAGGAGAGGAGCGCACGCGGATGAGATCCAGGTCCAGCCTTCGATCGATCGGCACCCTCGGGGTGCTCGCCGGCCTCGTGGTCGGCGCCTGCAGCCCGGCGGCGAACACGGCATCGAGCGCCGCACCGAGCGCGACGACCGCGCCGGCGGCCACCGCGACGGCCGCCGCGCCGAGCCAGAGCGCCGCCGCCGAGAACGTCGCGATCACCGTCGTCAGCCTGAAGCCGGGCAGCGAGCAGACCGCGTTCGACGCGTTCGACGCGCAGGTCAAGCAGTTCGAGGACGCCAACCCGACCATCGACGTCACGGCCCAGGAATACGAGTGGACGGGCCCGACGTTCGCCGCTCAGCTCGCCGGCGGCACGTTGCCGGACGTGTTCACGATCCCGTTCACCGACGGCAAGTCGCTCATCGAGCAGGGCCAGCTCGCGGACATCTCCGCCGAGGTCGCGCAGCTGCCGTACGCCACGAAGTTCAACCCGAACGTGCTCGCCGCCGGTCAGGACGCGAGCGGCACCACCTTCGCCCTGCCGACGGCGGCCTACGGCATCGGCCTCCAGTACAACCGCAAGCTGTTCGAGGCAGCGGGCCTCGATCCGAACAAGCCGCCCGCGACGTGGGACGACATCCGCGCCGCGGCCAAGGCGATCGCCGCCAAGACCGGGCAGGCCGGCTTCTCCCAGATGACCCAGAGCAACACCGGCGGCTGGATGCTGACCACGCTGACCTACGCGATGGGCGGCCGGATGCAGACCAACGACAACGGGAAGATCACCTCGACCATCGCCAACCCGGGCACGAAGGAGGCCCTCGAGACGCTGAAGTCGTTCCGCTGGGGCGATGACTCGATGGGCAGCAACTTCCTGCTCGACTGGGGCGGCATCAACGCCGAGTTCGCCGCCGGCAAGATCGGCATGTACATGGGCGGCAGCGACGTCTACACGTCGCTCAAGCAGCAGAATGCGATCGACCCTGACAGCTACGGCCTCGCCACCCTGCCCCTCACCAGCAACCCGGGCGCCGGCCTCCTGGGCGGCGGCACGCTGGTCGCGGTGAACCCCAAGGCGACCGACGCCGAGCGCGCGGCCGCGGTCAAGTGGATCGACTTCTACTACATGCAGAAGCTGCTCGACCAGGACGCCGCCGTCACGGACGCGAAGACGCTGTCCGCGGCCGGCCAGCCGGTCGGCGTGCCGTCGCTGCCGATCTTCGACAAGGCGACGTTCGACCAGTCGCTCGACTGGATCAAGGACTACGTCAACGTGCCGCTCGACCAGATGCAGTCGTTCCGCGACGGCATCTTCCAGCAGCCGCTCGTGCCCGAGCCTTCGGCGCACACCCAGGAGATGTACGCGATCCTCGACACGGTCGTGCAGTCGGTCCTCACGGACCAGAAGGCGGACGTCGACGCGCTCCTGGCCGATGCCGACAAGCAGGTCCAGGCGCTCATCGACGCCGACTGACCCGCTCCCCCTCGACGGCGGGCGTCCCTTCCTCCCCCGGGGGCGCCCGCCGTGACGACTTCAGTGGCCACCCCCTGCGAGCACGGTCCCACGGCAAGATGACCGGCACCACCGCCACTCCCCACGAGAGGAGCCCCCTGGCCACGGACGTCCAGGACGGACTCGCCCCGGCCGCACCCCGGATCCGCCGACTGCCGGCGGTGCGCGTCCGCCGCCCGAACTGGGCGGCGCTGGTGTTCCTGCTGCCGCTGATCCTCATCTTCGGCCTGTTCAGCTGGCTGCCGATCCTCCGCTCGGTGGTGATGAGCATCCAGCAGACCAACCTGGTCGACCCGCCGACGTTCGTCGGCCTCGACAACTTCGCCCACGTCCTCGCCGACCCGCTGTTCGCCAAGGCAGTCGGCAACACCGTCTACTTCGCGCTGCTGGCGCTCGTGTTCGGCTATCCGATCCCCCTGGCGCTGGCGGTGCTGATGAGCGAGGTGCGGCGCTCGAGGGGACTGTTCTCGGCGCTCGCCTACCTGCCCGTGATCATGCCGCCGGTGGTCGCCGTGCTGCTCTGGAAGGTGTTCTTCGACGGCTCGTCGACCGGTCTCTTCAACTCCCTCCTGGCGCAGGTCGGCATCAAGCCCCAGCCGTGGCTGCAGTCGGCCGCGACGGTGATGCCCTCGCTGGTCCTGGAGGCGACGTGGGCCGCCTTCGGCGGGACGATCCTCATCTACCTCGCCGCTCTCGTGTCGGTGCCGCCGGACCTCTACGACGCCGCCGACACCGACGGCGCGTCGTTGTGGCAGAAGGTGCGCCACATCACGATCCCGCAGTTGCGCGGCGTGCTGCTGGTCACGTTCATCCTCCAGATCATCGGGACGTCGCAGCTGTTCCTGGAGCCCTTCCTGTTCACCGGCGGGGGTCCGGCCAACGCGACGACGACCGATCCTGCTGCTGATCTACAAGTACGCGTTCCAGAACAGCATCGGGGGCGACTACGGGGCCGCGACGGCGCTCAGCCTGATGCTCGCCGGGTTCCTTGCCCTGCTCTCGGCGGGCTACTTCTGGCTGACGCGCCAGTGGAGCGAAGGGTGACCAGCGCCCGGCTGCCGGCCCCGCGCCGGCGCGGCCGTTCCCGTGTCGCCGACGAGCGCGAGGATCGCGCGATCCTGTCGGCCACGGAGCGCCGACGGCCACGGACGCGGCACACCATCGACGCGCTCTACGTACTGATGCTCGTGTTCTTCCTGATCGTCGGCCTCGGGCCACTGCTGTGGCTCGCGAAATCGGCCATCACGCCCACCCAGGACACGCTGCGCATGCCGCTGGCGCTGTTCCCGCATGGCGTCGACCTCCAGAACCTGGTCACGGCCTGGACGAAGGTCCGCATCGGGCACTACGTCCTGAACACGCTGGCCATCGCGTTCGGGGCCTGGCTGTGCCAGCTGGTCGTGGCGACGACGGCCGGGTACGCGCTGTCCGTGCTGCGGCCGCGCTACGCGGGCATCGTCAGCGGCCTCGTGCTGGCGACGCTGTTCGTGCCCGCGGTGGTCCTGCTGGTCCCGCTCTACCTCGTGATCCTCGACCCACCGTTCCTCGGTGAGTCGCTGGTCAACTCGTTCTGGGCCGTCTGGCTGCCGGCCGGCGCATCCGCCTTCAACGTGCTGCTGGTGAAGCGCTTCTTCGACCACCTGCCGCGCGAGGTCTTCGAGGCGGCGCGGGTCGACGGTGCCGGGCCCTATCGGCTCTTCTGGTCGATCGTCCTGCCGATGTCGCGGCCGATCCTGGGCGTCGTCTCCGTGTTCGCCGTCATCGCGACGTGGAAGGACTATCTCTGGCCGCTGCTCGTGCTGCCCGATCCGGACGTCCAGCCGCTCTCCGTGCGGCTGCCGACCCTCCAGCGGTCCATCGAGCTCGACGTGTTCCTCGCCGCACTCCTCATCGCCACGGCCATCCCGGTCGTGCTGTTCCTGATCTTCCAGCGGGTCTTCCTGCGCGGTGGCGGCCTGTCCGGGGCGATCAAGGGCTGATCAGCGTTCCGCCGCCGTCCAGCCGAGCTCCCGCTTGGCGCGCTCGCTCGAGATCGGCCCGCCGTCTTCCGCGACGTGATAGACGCCCGGGGCGCCACGCTCCACGGCGAGGACCGCGGCTGCGGCGGCGTCGTCGACATGGACGACGGGCGGCTCCGGGCGCTCCGGGTCCCAGGTGTCCGGTCCCCAGAACCGTCCGAAGCGCAGGACGACGCCCTCGAAGCGCGGATCGGTGAGCGACCGCCGTTCGAGCTCGTGGACCGCGCGGCGCGTGGGCCGACCGTCGATCGGGAGCAGCGGGTCGGCCTCGTCATGCGGCTCCGGACCGGGGGCGTACAGCCAGCCGATGCTCTGCACCACGACCCGTCGCGCGCCGGCGGCGGCAGCGGCCTCGAGCAGGTTCGCGGTGCCCACCTCGCGCAGGCGCGCGTTGGCGAGGAGACGCGTGTCGTCGAGCGGGACGCCCGGCGGCAGCGCGAGATCGGTCAGGAGATGGACGACGACCTCGGGGTGCGCATCGACGACCGCGGCCCGGAGCGCGGCGGCGTCGAACGCGTCGACCACGACGGCCTCCCCGCCCGCCGCCCGGATCCGCCCCGTCCGCGCGCGTTCGCGTGTCGTCCCGACGACGTGATGACCACGCGCGACGAGCCCCCGGATGACTCGGCGCCCCAGCACGCCCGACCCGCCGGCGACGAACACGTCCATCGCGTCCCATCGTCGCACTTGCGGACGTCCTACGGCGTTGCTAGATTATCAGCGTCATATTGACCTTCTACGCCGCATAGACGAGAACCATGGCCGACGCCGATCGCGACGCGATCATCCACGAGATCCTGGACGAGATGACCAGCTGGGAACCCCGCGACCGCATGGGCGTGTTCCGGAAGTGGCTCCAGTCCCAGGTCAGCCTCGTCCACCTGCACGTCCTCACCGTGATCGAGGCGGACGGGCCGCTGCCGATGAGCCGGCTGGCCGACGCCCTCGATGTGTCCGTCGCGAGCGCCACGGGCATCGTCGATCGGATGGAGCAGCGCGGGCTCGTCCGCCGGATCCACAGCCAGGAGGACCGGCGCGTGGTGCTGGTCGAGAAGACCGGCGCGGGCGACGATGTCTTCCGAGCCATCGGTGAGACGCGGCGTGCGGGGCTTGCCCACATCCTGGCCACGTTGAGCGAGGAAGAGCTCCGGGGCTACCTCGCGGGAACCCGCGCGATCCGCAAGGCGCGGGCGGCGGCAGCGGCCCATCTCGCGATGGCCGACAAGCCCGCCGGCTCGACCGCCGCGGAGGCCACCACGCCGGCCCCGGAGGCGCCGCGATGATCGGCCTCTTCCGGACCTACCTGCGCCCGTATGCCGCGCAGCTGCTGCTGGTCATGGGCCTGCTGCTCATCGGTGCCATCGGCAACCTGTACCTGCCGGCGCTCAACGCCGAGATCATCGATCAGGGCGTCGCCAAGGGCGACACCGACTTCATCCTCCGCGTCGGCGGGCTGATGCTCATCGTCACCTTCGCGCTCGCGCTCGCGTCGGTGGCCGCGGTGTACTTCGGGGCCCGCGTCGCGATGGGCTTCGGCCGTGACGTGCGCAGCGCGATCTTCGCCGCGGTCGAGCGCTTCTCCCAGGCCGAGGTCAACCGCTTCGGCCCGGCGTCCCTCATCATCCGCAACACCAACGACGTCCAGCAGGTCCAGACGCTGGTCTTCGTCGCGCTGACGGTGATCATCTCGGCGCCGATCCTCATCGTCGGCGGGATCATCATGGCCCTCCGGACGGACGTCACCCTGTCCGGCCTCCTGGTCATCATCCTGCCGATCATGGCGGGCTTCATCGCGCTCGTCATGAGCCGCGCGATCCCGTTGTTCCGGGCGGTGCAGGTCAAGCTCGACCGCATCAACCAGGTGATGCGCGAGACGCTCTCCGGCGTGCGCGTCATCCGGGCGTTCGTACGGGTCCAGCACGAGGAAGCGCGCTTCGACGAGGCGAACCGCGACCTGTTCGGGACGTCGCTCAAGGTGACCCGCCTGTTCGCCCTCACGATCCCGACGATGACGGCGATCCTGCAATCTCTCGGCGGTCGCGGTGATGTGGGTGGGCGCCATGCGCGTCCAGTCGGGCGAGCTCGAGATCGGCGCGCTGACCGCCTACCTGCAGTACCTGTTCCAGATCCTGTTCGCGGTGCTCACCGCGGTGTTCATGTTCATCCTGGTGCCCCGCGCGGCGGTGTCCGCCGGCCGGATCCGCGAGGTGCTCGACACGGCGCCCGCGATCCACGATCCGGTGCAGCCGCTGCGGCTGGTCGACGGCGCACGACCCGGCGTCGTCGAGTTCCGCGACGTCGATTTCCGGTATCCGGGCGCCGAGCAGGCCGTCCTGCACGGCATCTCGTTCGAGGCCCGGCCCGGCCAGACCACGGCCATCGTGGGCTCCACGGGGTCGGGCAAGTCCACGGTGCTGAGCCTCATCCCGCGCTTCTACGACGCGACCGAGGGCGCGGTCCTCGTCGACGGCGTCGACGTCCGTGACGTCGACCGTGACGAGCTCTGGTCGCGCGTCGCCGTGATCCCGCAGAAGGCGTTCCTGTTCGCCGGGACCGTCGCGTCGAACCTCCGCTACGGCGACGAGCACGCGACCGACGAGGACCTGTGGCGGGCGCTCGAGATCGCCCAGGGTCGTGACTTCGTGGCCCAGATGGACGGCCAGCTGGAGGCACCCATCACGCAGGGCGGGACCAACGTCTCCGGCGGTCAGCGGCAACGGCTGGCCATCGCTCGCGCGCTGGTGCGGCGCGCACCCATCGTCCTGTTCGACGACAGCTTCTCCGCGCTCGACGTGGGCACCGATGCGCGCCTCCGCGCCGCGCTCGCGCGCGAGCTCGGGGACACCACCGTGATCATCGTCGCGCAACGCGTGGCCACGATCCTGCGCGCCGACCGCATCGTCGTGCTCGACGCGGGCGGGGTCGTGGGCATCGGCACGCACCGCGAGCTGCTCGCGAGCAACGAGACCTACCGCGAGATCGTGTTCTCGCAGCTGTCCGAGTCGGAGGCCGTGGCATGACCGGCCGACCCGGCTCCGCGGGCGGTGCGGCTGCGCCCAGCGCCCCCAGCGGTACGGGAGCGCCCGCTGCGCCCGCGCGGCGACCCGGCGGCGGCCCCGGCATGTTCGGCATGGGCATGGGCCTGCCGCCCCAGAAGTCGAAGGACTTCGGCGGGACGTTCCGGCGGCTCCTGGGCGAGCTTCGGCCGGAGGCGCCGCGCATCGCGGTGGTCCTCGTCCTCGCGGTGATCAGCGTCAGCCTCGCCATCCTCGGCCCCAAGCTGCTGGGCGAGGCGACCAACGTCATCTTCGAGGGGGCGGTCAGCACGCAGCTGGCCACGCAGGTCCCGCCCGGGACACCCGTCGACGTGGTCGTCGCGGGTCTCCGCGCGGCCGGGCAGGACGATCAGGCGGACCTGCTCGCGAGCCTCGGCATCACCACCATCGGTGCGGGCATCGACTTCGGCGAGCTCGCCCGCATCCTGGGCATCCTCACCGCGGCGTACCTCGGCAGCTCGCTCTTCAGCTGGGGTCAGGCGTACATCATGGCGGGCGTCACCCAGCGCACCGTGTATCGGCTGCGCCAGCGGGTCGACCGCAAGCTCGCGACGATCCCCCTGCGGACCTTCGACACGCGTCCGCGTGGTGACCTGCTGAGCCGGGTCACGAACGACATCGACAACATCGGCCAATCGCTCCAGCAGACCCTGACCCAGCTCATCACGTCGCTGCTCACGATCGTCGGCGTGCTGATCATGATGCTCACGATCAGCCCGGAGCTCGCGCTGGTGTCGCTGCTCGCCGTGCCCGCGTCGTTCGCGATCACGATCCTCATCATCAGCCGCTCGCAGAAGCTGTTCGTCGCCCAGTGGGCGTCCACCGGCGCGCTCAACGGACACGTCGAGGAGATGCACACCGGGCACGCCATCGTCAAGGCGTTCGGCCGTCAGAACCAGGCGATCGCGCAGTTCGACGCCGAGAACGAGCGGCTCTACCAGGCGAGCTACAAGGCCCAGGCGATCTCGGGCGTCATCCAGCCCGCGATGAACTTCATCGCGAACCTCAACTACGTGGCCATCGCGGTCATCGGCGGGCTGCGCGTCGCGTCGGGCCAGATGAGCCTGGGCGACGTCGTCGCGTTCATCCAGTACTCGCGCCAGTTCACGTTCCCGATCATCCAGGTCGCGTCGATCGTCAACGTCCTCCAGTCGGCGATCGCGTCCGCGGAGCGGGTGTTCGAGCTGCTCGACGAGGCCGAGGAGACCGCCGATCCGGTGGCCGCCCCGTCCCTCGGGCGGGCGCGCGGCGAGGTCGCCTTCGAGGACGTGTCCTTCCGCTACGAGCCGGACCGACCGCTCATCGACGACCTCGACCTCCAGGTGGAAGCGGGCCAGAAGATCGCCATCGTCGGCCCCACGGGCGCCGGCAAGACCACGCTCGTGAACCTGCTGATGCGCTTCTACGACGTCGACGCCGGGCGGATCCTGGTCGACGGCGTCGACACCCGCGACCTCGCCCGCGACGAGCTCCGGCGGCAGTTCGGGATGGTCCTCCAGGACACCTGGCTGTTCCACGGGACCATCCGCGAGAACATCGCGTATGGCCGCGAGGCGGTGACCGAGGCGCGGATCGTCGCGGCCGCCGAGGCGGCCCATGTCGACCACTTCGTGCGCACGCTGCCCGACGGGTACGACACGGTCATCGACGACGACGCCACGAACGTCTCCGCAGGTGAGAAGCAGCTCCTCACGATCGCCCGGGCGTTCCTCGCCGATCCGCCGATCCTCATCCTCGACGAGGCGACGTCGTCGGTCGACACGCGCACCGAGGTGCTCATCCAGCGGGCGATGCAGTCGCTCATGGAGGGCCGGACGACGTTCGTCATCGCCCACCGCCTGTCGACCATCCGCGACGCCGACACCATCCTCGTCATGGACCAGGGCCACATCGTCGAGCAGGGCTCGCACGACGAGCTGCTGCGACGCGGCGGTTTCTACGCGGACCTGTACGAGAGCCAGTTCGGGGAGCCGCTCGCCGAGGCGGTCTGAGCGTCAGCGGGTCGGGACCGCGGCGACCGACGGTCGCGTCACCGTGCGGCTGGGAGCCGCGGAGGATCAGCCGGCGAGGAGGGCGGCGACCGACGCCTGGGCGTCGCCTTCGACCGGGTCGCCGTGGCCCACCAGCAGGGTCTCGAAGCGGAGCTTGGCGAGCTTCGCGACCGATGCGTTGGCGGCCTTCATGTCCTCCGAGAACTCGGGGTTGGGCCCGGTGGCCTTGCCGTTCGCGGTGTTGAGCGCGTCGCCGGCGACGAGCACGAGACCGACCGGGTCGAGCACCGAGAGGTGACCCTTCGTGTGGCCCGGCGTCGTGACCACCTTCAGGCCGAACACGTCGTCGCCGTCGGCGGCGACCCGCAGCTCACGCGGGGCGGCGATCGACGGCAGATCCTCGGCGCCCGCGTAGCCGGTCGCGTCGCGCGCACGATCGAGCACCGCCGCGACACTGCCCGCGTGGTCCGGATGTCGGTGGGTCAGGATCACGTGCTTGACGGCCTCCCATTCGAGGCCGATCGCCGTGAGCGCGTTCTCGATGTCGTCCTCGCTGCCGGCGACGCCCGTGTCCACCACGGCCGCCTCGCCGTCGCGCACCAGGATGTACGCCGACACGAAGCCGAGGTTCACGCGGTTCCACTGCACCGCGCCCTCGGGGACGGGCGTCGCGACGTCCGCGCTGCCGGGATCCGACTCGATCGGGTCGAGCGATCCGTCGACCGGATCGAGGGACACATCGGTCGGGTCGGGCGGCGCGGAGGCAGTCGGGGAGGTTCGCGAGCTCGAGCTCGAGCTCGTGGCCGGTGCGCACGCGGCGAGGCCGAGGATCACCAGGGCCCCGGTGCCCTTGCCCAGCTGGGCGAGGAACGTGCGCCGGGTGCGCGGCTCGTCGACCCTCATCGGGTCTCGAACGAGCGCTTGGACAGGCCGTAGGCGTAGCCCTCGATCGCGTAATCGGGCTGGTCGTCGGGGCGGGCCACCGCGCCCAGGGTCACGAACAGCGGCGCGAGATGCTCGACCGTCGGGTGTGCCCACGGCATCCCGGGTGCCTTGCTGCGGAACGCGAACAGCGTGTCGAGGTCGCCTCGGTCGAGCGCCTCGCGGGCCCACTGGTCGAAATCGGTCGACCACTGCGGCGCGCCGGGCTTGCCCATGAAGTACTCGGCGACGAACGGCAGGCCGTGGGTCAGGAACCCGCTGCCGATGATGAGGGTGCCCTCGTCGCGCAGCGGCGCGAGGCGCCGACCGATCTCGAAGAGGTGCTGCGGGTCGAGGTCCGGCATCGAGAGCTGGAGGACCGGGATGTCCGCGTCGGGGTACATCGCCTTGAGCGGCACCCAGGCACCGTGGTCAAGGCCTCGAGTCGGCCGTTCCAGCACCGGCTCGCTGGACGGCATCAGCGCGCGGACCTTCGCCGCGAGCTCCGGCGCACCGGGCGCGTCGTAGGTCATCCGGTAGTAGTGCTCGGGGAAGCCGTAGAAGTCGTAGACGAGGGGCACGCGCTCGGTGGCGCTGATGGCCATCGGCGCGGTCTGCCAGTGCGCGCTGACGATGAGGATCGACGACGGCCGCGCGAGCTTGTCGCCCCAGGCGCGGAACTCGCCCATCCACGTCTCGTCCTCGAGCAGCGGCGGCGCGCCGTGACCCAGGTACAGCGCGGGGAGCGGACCGGTCGTCACCGGTCGTGCGGGCGTGCGAGCGTCCGTCATCGCCACATCGTAACCGTTGCCAGGTCAAGCACTCCGGTTCAGGACGAGCGACCCATGACGTTCCTCCCATGCCCTCGGACCGTCGCGAGGGGCTAGACTCGATGGCCTGGCCGAACCTCTGATGAGGGCGGGGGAACCACCTTCCCCGGGGCGAATCGCGGACCTCCCGCGAGGGCCGATGCGCGGCGGATGCCGCCCGGCCCAGCCCGACAGCTCACCTCGCAGGCCTCGCGAATGGTGCGAGGTATGTGGTGTCCGGCCCAGTCGAGTCGAGCGTGAACGGTCGTCGTCCGACCGGTCCGGCCGCCGTGCGCCGGAACCTGTCGCTCGACCTCGTGGGCGCGGTGGGCATCGGGATCACCAGCGCGGTCGTCGGCGCGCTGCTGCCCGCGATCGCGCGGCAGGGCGGCCTCGTCCCGCTGGGCATCGCCGCGCTCGCGACGGCGCCGTTCATCGCGAACCTCCTGAGCGCATTCGCCGGACGCGTCGGCCCGCGCACGACGAAGCAGTTCGCGGTCCTGCGCGTGATCGGCGCGCTCTCGCTGGTCGCACTGGCGCTGGTCGGCCATCCCCTGGTCGCGGTGCTCGCGGCGGTCCTGTACTGGGTCTCGATCTCGTTCACCGTGCCGCTCCAGACGCGGTTCTGGGGTGCGATGTACCCGTCGACGTCGCGCGGCCGGATCATCGGGCTGATCGGGACCGGCAAGGCGGCCGCGGCCGGACTGGCGGCGGTGAGCGTGGGGCTGGTCGCCGATCATGCCGGTGCACCGCTGGGCATGGCCATCGCGGGGGCGCTGGGTGCTGGGTGCGCGCTGGCGGCGGTCGGTCTGCGGGTGTCGACCGCTGCGGCGCCGCGCCGCTACTCGGCGCGCGAGGCGATCCGCGTCCTGTCGGCCCAGGCCGCGCTGAAGCGGATGATGCTGGGCCAGGCGCTGTACGGCGGCGGGATGATCGCGGCGTCACCGCTGTACGCGCTCGTCTATGTCGACCGGTTGCGGCTGCCGCTCAGCGAGGTCGGCACGATCGCGGTGTTCGGCGCGATCGCCACGACGGTCTCGTACGTCGGCTGGGGGATGCTCGTCGATCGGCGGGGCGGGATCTTCGCGCTGCGGGCGGGGTCGTTGCTGGGCGTGTGCTCGCTCGGGCTGTACGTCGTGGCGCCCGATCTGCGGCTGCTGTGGGTCGCCGCCCTGGCCAGCGGGCTCGCCGGCGCGGCGATCGACCTGGGCATCCAGGGCTCGGTGCAGAAGCACGTCCCGCTCGAGGACCGGGCGCCCGCGATGGCCGGCTGGAACGCGCTCACCGGGGCACGCGGCGTGGCGGCGCCGATCCTCTCCAGCGCGCTGGTCCAGAGCGGGCTCGTGGATCTGTCGACCGGACTGCTGCTGTGCCTCGTGCCGGCGGCGCTCGGCGCGATCGTGTACTTCCGGTCGGAGACGGCTCCGGCGGCAACGACCTCGCGGCGAGAGGTGGCAGCGATGCAGCCGGGCCGGCTGGTCACTCGCCTTCGGAGCCTGCCCAGCCGCTCGACGCCGTGAGGGCCTCGCCGAGGAGCTCGGTCAGCTCAGGTGACCCGGCACGGCGTCAACGTCCGCCGTCGAAGACACGAACCAGCGTCGCAGCCCGACTCGCACGGAGCAGGGCGCGACCAACGTGATCGCTCAGGTCCCGGCTCGGCGTGCAGGCCAGGTCATCGATCATTGCTGGCCTGGCCGCGTGACGAGCGTGGTCGGGCCGGCGGACAGCAGCGCGATCGCTGGGACACCAAACCGGCCGATACCGGCCGTTCAGGTCGCCGGCGTCCCGCCGGTCGGACCGGGCCGCGATGGCCGGTGCATCAGCGAGCGGGCGACCGCTCGGGCCTCGCTGGCGGCGGCTCGCACCGACGCGGCCGCCGAGCGCAGCGCTTGCCGGACCGCGACCGTGCTGCTCGCCACCGATGCGCGGATCCGCCCCGCGGCAGCGCCCATGGCCGCCCGGACGGGCCGCGCCGCATCGACGATCGCGCGGCGGGCGGCGCGTGCGGCGGCGCCCACCGCTGAGGCGAGCGCGTCGGCCGCGCCGCGCAGGCCGCGAGTAGCGACACCGAGGGCCGCGGCGAACGCGACGACCGCGATGCGGACCAGAGCAGCCGCTCGGCGGACCGCCCAGGCGATCGGCGACGCGACCCGCCGCAGGACGTCGCGCAGCGCCGCCCCTGCGGCATGGATCACCACCACGATCGCGTGGGCCACATCGCGTGTGACCCCGCGGACGAGCCCGACGGCGATGCGCGCCCTTGCCGCCGATGCCCACGCCACCCGGCGCGATGCCCGGAGGAGCGCGATGAGGAAGGGCGCGACGGCGCGGCCGATGACCTGGGCCCCGGCAGCGACGACGATGGCGACGGCCGCGACCACCGTCCCGAGCCCCTCGATCGCGGCGATGACGCCCAGGCTCGCACGCCTAACGGCATCGAGAAGCAGCTGGGTAGCGACGACCGCAAGTGACCCAAGCCGCGATCCGAGGCCGCGGATGGACGCGACGACGGCACGGGTCGCCGCGCGTGCAAGGACGAGGAGACGGGTGGCCACCCCGACCGCACCCCGAGCCGTCCAGCGGATGGGTCGCATGAGCTCATGGCCGAACGCTCGAAGGATCACAACCGCGCGGACGAGCAGCTGACGGAACGCCCCGCCGACCACCCGGAGCCAGGACGCGATCGCGCGAGCCACCGCGCGGATCGCGGTCGCGAGCGCGTGCCCGGCCGCTCGGCCCAGCACCGCGATGCGTGATCCCAGCTCGCGCAGCAGGCGACCAAGCGCCCGGAGCGGCCGTGCGATCTCGTGGGCGATCGCCCGCACGATCACGCCCGCGCGAACGGCGACCTCGCGGACGGTCCGACCGGTGACGCGAAGGACCTCGCCCGACGCGCGCGCCACGATGCGCACGGCCCGGGCGATCGCCTGCGCCGCGGAACGGAGGATCACGCCGACGCGGACGAGGACCGACCAGACCATGGCTGCGATGCGGCGCGCGACGCGCACGACGGCACCGGCGAGCGCCGCGGCGATCCGCCCGATGACGGCTCCGATCGGCGCGTAGATCGCGCGGACCTGACGTCCGAGCCAGGAGAGTCCCCGGACGCTCACGTCGATGACCGCAGCGAACCCGTCGACCGCCGCCACGACGACGCGCCCGCCCGCAACGACAAGGCGGATCGTGGCCATCGCAAGCGCCTCGACGATCCGCGGCGTGGCGGTGAGGACCGTCCGGCCCGCCGACTTGATCGCCAGGTAGACGAGGACGAACGGCATCACGACGAGCGTCAGCAACCGGCTCGTCGATGGCGCACCGGGCGGCGACGCGTCGACGGCGATCCGGTTCGGTTCGACGCGGGGCGCGGGTTCGGTGCTCGGGCGATCCGCCTCGGAGCCGGCGTCGTGCGCGGCAAGCTCGTCCAGCTCCCGGCGAAGCTTGGCTGCCCGGACGGCGTACCGGTGCGACGCCGACTGGACGAGGCGTCGCGCGGCAGCCTCGTCGTGGATGGGTGGCTGCTCCCTAGTCGCGCTCATGCCCTGCGGTCCGCTCGAGGCGCTCGCTCAGCGAGGCCAGCTGATCGACGCTGCCGATCCGGTGCACCTGCTCCAGATCCTCCCGCGCCCGCAATCGGGCCGCGGCCCAGATCCGCGCGGCGCTGTCGTCGGGAGCCGCGACGTCCGCGTCCGCGGCGCGAGCCGCCGCGATCCCGTCCCGCAGCTGCGCCGTAGTCCGCTCGATCGCGTCCGCCCGGCGTCGGATGTAGCCACGTGCCGCGTCCTCGGACGGCGGCTGGCCCTCGAGCAGGCTCGCCACCTCCGTGAGCGCCAGGTGCGCGGCCGTGACCGCAGGACCGGCGAGCGGCGCCCGCGGCTCCTCGCGGAGCGGCAGCAGCGCCGCGTACGCGGAGGTCAGTCGGGCGACCTCCGGATCGGTCACGTCGAGCAGGGTCCCGTCGCCGATCGTCCGCCGCCGGTCGACGCTCCGTCGTCGCTCGCCGACCGAGCGCGCCATCCGCTGCGCCGGCAGCGCCAGGCCGAGCGCCAGCAGCACGACCCCCAGAGCGAGCGGCGCGATGCCGCCGCCGAGGACCGCCCAGGCCAGGCCCGCCACGCCCGCGACCACGAGCGCGACGTCGAAGGCGCCCGAACGCTCATCGGAAGGCTCACCGAACAGGTCGTCGACGAGGTCGTCCAGCTCATCGCGATCGCGCGCCGGCCGGATGAGCGAGCGGAGCGGGCCCGGATCAGGCGGCACGACGAGGAAGCGCGCTTCCGCACGCTGCTCCCCCGGGTCGAGCGCCGTGGCCATCGGACCCGTCACCGCCGTCATGCCCCCTCGGACGTCATGCCCCTAGACGCGCCACGTCCGGTTCTGTGACAGCGTCCCACGTTGCTTCCGGGCGGGTTCGTAGGCGGGACTCAGGAGACTCCCAGCGACGGCCGGGACGATGCGGATGGGTGGACCACCGCCCGAGCCATCCGCCATCGCTACGCCCGGGTCCGCCGGGCGGGAGGTCCCAGTGACTGAATCGTTCCAGCCCGCCACCGCCCCGACGCCGATCCCGACGGAGCAGCCGTCGCCGAAGCCGGCGCCGCTCCCCGTCCTCGACGGCCGCACGACCAGCGAGGCCGTCCTGTTCGAGATCCGGCGTGTGATCGTCGGCCAGGACCAGATGCTGGAGCGCGTGCTCGTGGCCCTGCTGAGCGGCGGTCACCTTCTCCTCGAGGGCGTCCCGGGCCTCGCCAAGACCCTGACCATCAAGACCCTCGCCGACGTCCTCGACGCGAGCTTCCGGCGCATCCAGTTCACGCCCGACCTCGTCCCGGCCGACCTCGTGGGCACGCGCATCTACCGCCCCGACCGCCACGGCTTCGACACCGAGCTCGGCCCGGTCTTCGCCAACTTCCTCCTCGCCGACGAGATCAACCGCGCTCCGGCCAAGGTCCAGTCCGCCCTGCTCGAGGTGATGCAGGAGCGCCAGGTCACGATCGGCCCCGAGACCTTCGCGGTCCCCAAGCCGTTCCTCGTGATGGCGACCCAGAACCCCATCGAGTCCGAGGGCACCTACCCCCTGCCCGAGGCCCAGGTCGACCGGTTCATGATGAAGGTCGTCGTCGGCTACCCGACCGCCCGCGAGGAGTCGCTCGTCGTCGAGCGCTCGCTGCGCCCGACCCCCGACGTCCTGCCCATCCTGACCGCCGACGGCCTCGCCGACCTCCAGGCGCTGACCCGTGAGGTCTACGTGGACGGCGCGATCGTCGACTACGCCGTCGCGATGACCGCCGCCACGCGCGACCCGGGCATCGTCGGCCTGCCGCAGGTCAAGCCGTACATCGCGTTCGGCGCCAGCCCGCGCGGCTCGATCAACCTCGTCCACGCCGCCCGCGCGCTGGCCGTCATCCGCGGCCGCCGGTACGTCATCCCGTCCGACGTGACCGAGCTCGCGCGCGATGTCCTCCGCCACCGCGTCGTGCCCAGCTTCACGGCCCTCGCCGAGGAAGTCACGGCCGACATGATCCTCGACCGGATCCTGGTCGCCGTCGCCGAGCCCCGTCTCGCGACCACCGACGTGCTCCGGGCGGAGCGATCGGCATGACCTTCGCCACACTGGACCGGCCGCGCTCTCCCGCGCAGCCCGGTCCGGGTCCCACCCCGGAGGCGCTGCTCCGCGCGCTCGACCTGACCGTCGCGCGCCGGATCCGCGGGCTCCTGCCGGGCGAGTTCCGCGCCCACGACCTGGGCGGCGGCACCGAGCTCGCGCAGGTGCGCCCGTACGAGCCCGGCGACGACGTCCGGCGCATCGACTGGAACGTCACGGCCCGGACCACCATCCCCCACGTCCGGATCCATGTCCCGGAGCGCGCGCTGACGGCGTGGCTGCTCCTCGACGTGTCGCCGTCCATGACCTTCGGGACCGCCGACCGGCGCAAGGCGGACGTCGCCGAGGGCGTGGCCCTCGCGGTCGGACACCTCGCGACGCAACGGGGCAACCGCCTTGGCCTGGTCACGTTCGGCGGCCACGAGGAGCGGCGGCTGCCGCCGACCGGTGGCCGGTTCGGGCGACTCGCGCTGCTGCGGAACGCCCGGCTCGACACCGAGTCGGTCCTGCCGCCCGGGGATCAGCCGTCCACGCTCGCCTCGCTGCGCGATCGCCTCGCCGGGCGCGACCCGAGCATCACGACCGCGCCGGCGACGGCAGACCGCGCCGGCCAGCCGGTCGGTGTGACCTCCGGGGCGCGTGCGCTCCGGCTCGTCGCGTCGACCGCCGCACGGGGCGGCCTCGTCGTCCTCGTGTCCGATTTCCGCGGGCCGCGCGACTGGCTCCAGGCCATCGCCGGCGCCGCCGCCCACCACCACGTCCTCGCCGTCGAGATCCGCGATCCGCGCGAGGACGACCTGCCCGATGTCGGTGAGCTCACGCTCATCGACGCCGAGACCGGTCACGAGGTCCGCATCGACACCAGCAGCCGGGGACTCCGGCAGCGGTTCGCCGAGGCGGCCTCGGGCGAGCGCGCGTCGCTCGCGACGGACCTGCGGCGGGTGGGGGTGCGGCACGTCGTCCTGTCCACGTCCGGTGACTGGCTGCGATCCCTCGCGAGCCAGCTCCGCCTCCTGGGGATCGCGTCATGAGCTTCGCCTCGCCCGAGCTCCTGCTCGGCCTCCTCCTCATCCCGCTGGGCATCGCCGCGTACCTGTGGTTCCAGCGCCGGCGCTCGCGCTACGCGGTGCGCTTCACGAACGTCGCGCTGCTCTCGAATCTCGTCCCGAAGTCCCCCGCCTGGCGGCGCCATGTCCCGCCGGCCCTGTACCTCACCGCGATCGGCGCGCTCGTCCTCGCCCTTGCCCGGCCCTCGATGGTCATGGCGATCCCGCGCGAGGAGGCGACGGTCATCCTCACGATGGACGTCTCGGGCTCGATGATGGCGACCGACGTCTCGCCGACCCGTCTCGCGGCGGCGCAGCAGGCGGCGGCCGACTTCGTGAACCAGCTGCCCGCGAAGTTCAAGATCGGGCTGGTCGCGTTCTCGACCGCGCCGCGCGTCGTCGTCTCGCCGACGACCGACCACCAGGCGATCCTCGACGCGCTCGCCGACCTCCGGCCGCAGGGCGGCACGGCGCTGGGCGACGCCATCGAGACCTCGCTCGAGGCCGCGGGTCTCGACCCGCAGAACCCGACCGGCGCGACCCCGTCGCCGTCGGCCACGCCGGATCCGTCGGCAGTCCGTCCCTCGGGTCGCCCGCGTCGGCGTCGCCTGATCCGTCCGCCTCGGCGTCGACCGACCCGGCGCAGCAGCCGCTCGTCGCGACGGTGCTCCTGTCGGACGGTGCCAACTCGACCGGTGCGACCGAGCCGCTCGATGCGGCCAGCGATGCCGCGGCGCTCGGTGTGCCTGTCTACACCATCGCGCTGGGCACGCAGGACGGCCGAGTGACCGTGCCGGACCCGCAGAGCGGGCAGATGGTGACGGTGGACGTGCCGCCCGACACCGACACGCTGGCCCAGGTCGCCGAGCTGACCAACGCACGCTTCTTCGAGGCGCCGACGGCCGATCAGCTGAAGCAGATCTACGACAGTCTCGGCTCGAAGGTCGGATACACGCAGGAGGAACGGGAGGTCACGCAGGCCTTCGCCGCGGCCGGCCTGCTGTTCGTCCTCGGTGGAGCGGGCCTGGCGATGCCTGGTTCAACCGGTTCCCGTAGGGCCTCGAACCTGGCCGGTTCGACCGTTCCCTGATCCACCATGCCCGGCCGGCGTCCTGAGCCGCGCCGGCCGGGCCCTCATCCCTTGCTGCGGCTCCTGCGGTGCCGATGAGCGGGCACGTGCCGACGCTCCGCGCCGCCCACCACCTCCCGCGTCCATCTCTGCCCCGGTCGCGGGGCACCAGCGAAAGGAGCCAGCATGAGCTGGGAAGACATCTCGGCACCGCCGCCGGCGCCGGCGGCGACGCCGGAACCGGGGACCGTCGAGCCGGTCCCGACGACGCGGGTGGACGCCCGCCCGTCGGAGGGCTTCAGCCTCCGTCGCGGCATCGCGACGGCGGTCCTCGCCACCGGACTCCTCGTCCTTGGTGGTGCGGCCGTCGTCAACGCGGCCGATCCGTCGACCTCCCCGACGCCCTCGTCGGGCACGGAGGTCGCACCGGACGCCACGACGACGCCGTCCCAGACCGATCCATCCCAGGGCGGGTCGGGCACGCAGCCCGACACGCAGGGCCAGGGTCGAGGCCATCACGGCGCCGGCGCCGGCGCCCAGGGTGGCACCCGCGGTGACTGCCCGAACATGGGTGGTGACCAGGGCTCGAACGGCGGTACCACGCCGACGACGCCCGCACCGTCGACGGCGCCCTCGGGCGATCCGTCCGACGTCTAGCCGCTAGCGCGCTCCACGGCGGCGATCCGGTCCTCGGGTCGCCGCCGTTCTGTCGTCTTGCGCGTCGCGCTCACCCTGGGCCGCTCGATGACCGCCCGATGTGCATCTTCGGGGCTGGTGCGCGACAAGTCCGGCTCTGAGGCGCTCCCGGCAGGCGTTCGGGCCGTCCATGCACACCGGGCGATCATCGGCCGTCATAGGGAGCCCGATGGAGGGCCCACGGCCTCGGCCGGCCACCGTTGCGGCTGGCCAGCCCCCGAAATGCACACCAGCTGATCACCCGCGCGGCGAAGCGCGTTGGGGGCGAGCGGGGCGCGCGGCGAAGCCCGCGCGGCGGGGCAGCCGCGATCGCCTGGGCGAAGCACACGTTGGGTGTTGCGATGACCGCCCGATGTGCATCTTCGGGGCTGGTGCGCGACAAGTCCGGATCTGAGTCGCTCGCCGGCAGGCGTTCGGGCCGTCCATGCACACCGGGCGATCATCGGCCGTCATGAGGGAGCCCGATGGAGGGCCCACGGCCTCGGCCGGCCAGCGTTGCGGCTGGCCAGCCCCCGAAATGCACACCAGCTGATCACCCGCGCGGCGAAGCGCGTTGAGGGCGAGGCGGGTCGCGCGGCGAGGCTCGCGGGACGCAGCGGGCGGCGCGCGGCGAGGTACCGCGCGCAGCCCCGTCAGCCGGGCCAGCGCTCGTCGAACACGACCTCGTCGCGTGGCAGGCGAGCCTCGCCCGCGGCGCTCTTCGGGCGCTTCGCCGCATCGGTGGGGTGCCCCAGCGCGACGATCGTGCGGACGTACCGGTCCGGCGGCAGCCCGAGCACCTCGCCGACCGTCGCCCGGACCTCGTCGCGGATCCACGCGATGCCCGCCGCGAGGCCCAGCATCCCCGCGCCGACGAGCACGCGCTCGGCGACCCGGCCGTCGTCGTAGGCGTCGACCAGCTGGCGATCGCCCGCCGGCAGCACGATCGCGATCGCGGCCATCGCCGTCTGCAGCGAGCGCGTCTGCGGCGCGGCGACGTCGGCGAGCCGGCGGAGTGCGGCGGTGTCGCGGATGACGATGAAGCGCCACAGCTGCGAGTTGCCCGCGCTGCCCGACCAGCGCGCGACATCGGCCAGCGCGGCGAGCTCGTCGTCGGCGAGCGGCTCGTCGGTGAACTCGCGGACCTGCCTGGTGCGCAGGAGCGGGCGAACGCGGTCGAGCGGGCTCACGGGATCGGGCATCCGACGCCTCCTCAGCGCTGGCCGTAGCGGTGGTGGATGAACTCGTGCAGGCGGTCGATCTCGGTCTGTGGCAGCTGCCGCGGCGTCCCGAGCGAGCGCGCCAGCCACGCGACCCGCGCGCTCTCCTCGACGATCTGGGCCGCGACGAACGCCGCATCGACGGTCTCGCCCACGGCATACACGCCGTGGTTGGGCAGCAGGATGGCGCGGTCACCGCCCAGTGCCTCGGGCACGCGTTCGGCGACCGTGTGGATCGGCGGGTGGCAGGTACTCCATCACGCGGATCGCTCCGCCGAGATACCCGGCGGCCTCGATCTGCAACGGCGGGATCGGCTCGCCCACGATCGCGAACGCGACCGCGTGGGGCGAGTGCGTATGGACGAACCCACCCAGGTCCGGACGCGCGCGATAGACCGCGCAGTGGATCGGTGCGTCGACGCTCGGCTTGAGGCCAGGCCGGGCGGGCCGCCCCGCGAGATCGAGCGCGACGATCGCGTCCTCGGTCAGGTCGTCGTACGGCACACCCGACGGCGTCACGAGCACGCGGTCGCCGAGCCGGGCACTGATGTTGCCGGACGTCCCGCTCGCGAGGCCGATCGCGAGCATCCGCTGCGCGAGCTCGATGAGCGCGCCGCGAACCGATCCCTCACGCCGCTCCATCGACACCTCCGTCCTCGGTACGCTCTGGCGCCATGGTGGCACCCACGACCGCTCCCGTGCCGGCCGCGGGCTCGCTGCCCTCCCCGGCCGGCGCCCCCGCAGGCGGTCCGGTCGACGTCGCGATCGTCGGCGGCGGCATCGTGGGCCTCGCGACGGCGCTCCGCCTACTGGAGCAACGTCCCGATCTGCGGCTGGTCATCCTCGAGCGCGAGTCGGAGCTCGCGATGCACCAGTCGGGGCACAACAGCGGCGTCGTCCACGCCGGGCTGTACTACGCGCCCGGCTCGCTGAAGGCGCGCCTGTGCCGCGAGGGCAAGCGGGAGCTCGAGGCGTTCTGCGACCAGCACGGCATCGCGGTGGAGCGGACGGGCAAGCTGGTCGTGGCGCTGGACGAGTCGGAGCTGCCGCGATTCGAGGCGCTCCGCGAGCGGGCCGTCGAGAACGAGGTGCCCGGGCTCGAGGTCGTCGGGCCGGAGCGGATGCGCGAGCTCGAGCCACATGCCATCGGCATCCGGGCGCTGTGGAGCCCGACCACGGGCATCGTCGACTTCCGGCGCGTCGCGCTCGCCTACGCCCACGAGGTTCGCGCGAAGGGCGGGACGATCGAGACCGTCGCGCCCGGTGACGGGCATCGAGCGACGCGGCGATGGGTCGCTCGTCCTCGATACGCCCCGGGGCGAGCTCGTCGCCGGTTCGGTCATCGTGTGCGCCGGGCTGTGGGCCGACCAGGTCGCGGCGTTCACCGGCGATGCGGGCCCGGCGGCCCCGCGCATCATCCCGTTCCGCGGCGATTACTACACGCTCACGCCGGCCGCTCGGCCGCTCGTGCGCGGGCCTGATCTATCCCGTCCCCGACCCGCGCTTCCCGTTCCTCGGCGTCCACCTCACGAAGCGTCACGACGGCGAGGTGTGGGCCGGTCCGAACGCCGTCCTCGCATTCCGGCGCACCGGCTACCGCCGCCGCGACATCTCGGTGAAGGACCTGGCCGGGGTCGTGACGTATCCGGGCTTCCTGCGGATGGCGCGTCGCTACTGGCGGACCGGACTCGCCGAGATGTGGCGCGACTGGTCGAAGCGCGCGTTCCTGGCCGAGATCCAGCGCTACGTGCCGGAGGTCCAGGCGGAGCACCTGGTGTTCGGCCCGTCCGGCGTGCGCGCGCAGGCCCTCGCGCCGGGACGGCACGCTGGTCGACGACTTCGACCTCGCCGGGTCGGCCAACGTCCTGCATGTCCGGAACGCCCCGTCACCGGCCGCGACCGCATCGCTGGCCATCGGCCGCGAGCTGGCGGCTCGGGCGATCGACCGCTTCGGGCTCTGAGGTTCGGCTGCTCGAGCCTCAGCGGCCCGCGCGCACCTCGGCCGACCACTCGCGGAGCCGGCCGAGGTGCTCCTCGTAGTGGTCCGGGCCGACCTTGCGGAGCCACCAGTCGGCGTCCTCGGTCCGGATGTCGAGCTCGTACCACGCGGCCAGCAGCAGCGTTCGGGCGCTGTTCGCCTGGGTCCAGACGACGGACCACGGCTGGTCGTGGATCGCGGCGAGGAACGCGGCGTTCATCGAATCGATGTCGATGTCCTCGCGCTCATAGGTGCCGGCGCGGATCCGCTCGAGGCGCGACTTGCCCTGGGCGAGCCACGTCCCGATATGCGCCAGCATGTCCTTCATGCTCCATTCCCGGCCGGGGTCGGCGTAGTAGCCGTGGCGATCGCGGGCGTCGACGGGGAACGTCGCGCACAGGCGCGCCAGCTCCTCCCAGCGCACGCGTTCGCGCTCGATGTCGTCCAGATACGGGTGGTCGACGGGCGCCTGGGCAGTCATCCCGGGATTCTGCTCCAAGTCCGGGTGGGCGTACGCTTCGCTCATGACGACGATCGGCTACGCGGCGATGCTCGAACAATTCCACCCCTCCGACCTCCTGGAGTGGGCGCCCAAGGTCGAGAAGGCCGGCTTCTCGGCTGGATTCATGGTCTCCGAGCACTTCCACCCGTGGACCCCGACCCAGGGCCAGAGCGCGTTCGCCTGGTCGTTCATGGGTGCGCTCGGCCAGCGGACGTCCCTCCGCTTCGGGACCGCGGTGACCTGCCCGGGCTTCCGCTATCACCCCGCGGTCATCGCCCACGCGGCGGCGACGCTGGGCGCGATGTACCCCGGGCAGTTCTGGCTCGGGCTCGGCGCTGGCGAAGCGCTCAACGAGCATGTCGTGACGTCGACCTGGCCGGAGATCGGCGTGCGCTCGGCGATGATGTTCGAGGCGATCGAGGTCATCACCAAGCTGTTCACGGGCGAGAAGGTCAAGCACCAGGGCCAGCACTTCCTGATGGAGACGGCCAAGCTCTACACCCGCCCGCCCGAAGGTGAGAAGGTCCCGATCTACGTCGCCACGGCGGGCCCCGTGAACGCCAAGAAGACCGGCCGGCTCGCGGACGGGATGATCACGGTCGGCGCCGCCGACGAGAAGATCGGGATGCTCTGGGACAAGTTCGCCGAAGGGGCGCGCGAAGCGGGCAAGGACCCGACGACGATGCCCAAGATGCTCCAGATCCACCTCTCCTGGGCCCGCACGGCCGAGCAGGCGATGGACCAGGCGATCCGCGAGTGGCCCAACGGCGGCATGGCCTTCCCGAAGCAGGACATCAAGAACCCCGAGGACTTCGCCGCGATGGCGAAGATGGTCCGCCCCGAGCACTTCACGAACCGGTGCGAGGTCTCCCACAAGCTCGAAGAGCAGATCGAGAACATCCAGCACTACATCGACATGGGCTTCGACGAGATCCACCTCCACAACGTGGGGCGGAACCAGGACGAGTTCATCGACGTGTTCGGCAAGGAGGTCCTGCCGGAGCTCCGGTTGACCGGCCCGGTGCCCGTGCCCACGCCCGAGCCGCTCGTCCAGAAGGAGCCGCTCGGCACGTCCGCCTGATCCCGTGTCGCTGCCGGCGGATCCCGGGTCGACATTCCTTGCCGCGGGTGACATTCCGTCGCTGGGGATCGGCGCCACGACGGCCCAATTCGTGGCGCCGGGATCACTGACCGGCGGACGGTTCGGGCTCTTCCGCTGGGACATGACGGCCGCGTCCGGCGGCGCGTCACCGCACTACCACCGCACGATCAGCGAGTCGTTCTACGTGGTTTCCGGCTCCGTGGAGCTGTATCACGGCTCCGCGTGGGTCCCGGGGCGGCCGGGTGACTTCCTGTACGTGCCGGAGCGGGGCGTGCACGGGTTCCGCAACGTGAGCGGCGAGGATGCGTCGATCCTGATCCTGTTCGCGCCCGGTGGCCCGCGCGAGGACTACTTCCGCGAGCTGGCGGAACGGATCGCGAGCGGATTCGACGCGGGGCCGGAGGAGCGAGCAGCGTTCCTCGCGCGACACGACCAGTACGAGCCCACATAAGTCACAGTCCAGTCACACGCGATCGACGCCACGGAGCGTTAACCGTGCGTTGCAGCACGGGCAAGGTCATTGTGGCCGGGTCACCCGACCGTTACGATGGCGCCACCCGAACCGGCACCTCGTACGGGGCCCGTCCGAGTCGTCCGCGCGTCGCGACCCCCGGCGTTCGCGCCAGGGACCGCACGAGCGGCCCGCCATTCCCGGCGGCCGGATGCATGGGCCTGCGATGACCCGGATGGGTGGAGGAGTGGCATATGGCCACCGTGACGTTCGAGCACGTCCACAAGCGCTACGGCGACGTGCACGTGGTCAAGGATCTCAACCTCGAGATCGGCGACGGCGAGTTCATGGTCCTGGTCGGCCCATCGGGCTGCGGCAAGACCACCAGCCTGCGGATGATCGCCGGGCTGGAGGAGATCTCCGAAGGGACGCTCCGCATCGGCGACCGCGTCGTCAACGACGTCGCGCCGAAGGATCGCGACATCGCGATGGTCTTCCAGAGCTACGCGCTCTACCCGCACATGACCGTGCGCGACAACCTCGCGTTCGGCCTCAAGCTGCGCAAGGTCCCCAAGGCCGAGATCGACAAGCGCATCAACGAGACGGCCGGGATCCTCCAGCTCGACAAGCTCCTGGCCCGCAAGCCCAAGGAGCTGTCCGGCGGCCAGCGACAGCGCGTCGCACTCGGCCGGGCGATCGTCCGCGAGCCCGCCGTGTTCCTCATGGACGAGCCGCTCTCGAACCTCGACGCCAAGCTCCGCGTCCAGACGCGCGCCGAGATCGCGCGGCTTCACCAGCGCCTCGGCGTCACCACGGTCTACGTCACCCACGACCAGACCGAGGCGATGACGATGGGCGAGCGGATCGCCGTCATGAGCGAAGGCATCCTCATGCAGGTCGGCACGCCGCAGCAGCTGTACGACCACCCGCTCAATCGCTTCGTCGCGGGCTTCATCGGCAGCCCGGCGATGAACTTCGTCGAGCTCAACGCCGACGGCGCCCAGCTCGCCGACGGCGAGCTCCAGCTGCCGTTGCCGGTCTGGTACAAGGACGGCATCAAGGGCGACAAGGTCGTCGCCGGCTTCCGGCCCGAGCACCTCGAGCTGGGTGAGCTCGCCGGTGACACGGCGTCCATCCGCGGCACCGCAGACGTCGTCGAGTACCTCGGCAACGAGGAGCTCCTGCATGTGACCGCCGGCGGCCGTGAGATCGTCGCGATCGTCGATTCGTCCCACCGGGTCCGCCCGGGTGACGTGGTGGATCTCAAGCTCCCGCTTGAGAAGCTCCACCTGTTCGACGCGACCACCGGCGAAGCGATCGAGGCACGCCGCGAGGCGGCCGCGGTCGCCTGACCTGACCAGCGGATCGGGGCGGTCGTCGGACGGCGACCGCCCGGCTCCTTCCGCCACTCCGGATGACCCGCTCACCGAGCGGGTCATCGACGTTCGGGTCGTCCATCGCGGCCGGTACATGGAGTTCCGGCACGCGACCATCGAGCGCGCCGACGGCAGCCGCTCGGAGCGGGACCTCGTGTGGCATCCCGGGAGCCGTCGCGATCCTCGCGCGCGATGCCGACGGGCGGCTGCTGTTCGTCCGCCAGTGGCGCGTCCCGGCCGATCGCGCGCTGCTCGAGATCCCGGCGGGCACGCTCGATGTCCACGACGGGGTCGTCGAGGATCCGGACCTCGCAGCCCGCCGCGAGCTGGAGGAGGAGACCGGCTACCGCGCCGCGAGCTGGCACAAGCTCGCCGAGTTCTGGACCGCTCCCGGGTTCGCCTCGGAGCTGATGCACCTCTACCTGGCCGACGGGCTGACGGCCGCGGATGCCGACCGCCTGGGCCCCGACGAGGACGAACACCTGGAGCTGGAGCGGCTCACCATGGACGAGGCGCTCGCGAAGGTCGACGACGGCACGATCGCCGACGCGAAGTCGATCGTCGGGCTGCTGTGGCTCGACCGGATGGACCGAGCCCGGCGCCAGCCGGCGACCTAGCGGGTGAGCGTCACCTTGCGGAGGTGGCGCGGCGTCTCCGGGTCGAGCCCCTTGGCGACCGTCAGGTGGTACGCATGCAGCTGCCCCGGGACGATGGCCACCAGTGGCAGCAACCACTCCGGCACGTCCGCCGGGAGCGGCAGGGACCAGGTGCCGAGCTCACGCATCGCCGCCGCATCGGACAGGACGAGGAGCCGTGCGTCGTACTGGTCCCGAAGGCGCCGGAGGAGCGTGTCCGTGTCGGCCGCCGTGACGCCCGACGGCGCGACGGCGAGGACCGGGATCGACGCGCTGACCAGCGCCAGCGGCCCGTGCAGGAAGTCCGCCGATGAGTACGGGTCGGCGAGGACGTAGGCGAGCTCCTTGAGCTTGAGCGCCCACTCGCGTGCGGTGGCGTACTGGTAGCCACGGCCGAGCACGATGCAGCGATCGACCGCGACCTGGTCCGCGACGATGCGGCGCACCTCCGGTTCCGCCGCGAGCGCGTCGCCGATCCGCTCGGGGATCGCGTCGAGGGCCCCGGTCGCGGCCGGCGCCTCGGCGGACCCGTCGAGCGCCGTGACCAGCATCGCGAGGGCGACCAGCTCGGCCGTGTAGGTCTTCGTCGCCGCGACCGCCCGTTCCGCACCAGCCGACAGGTCGACGACGTGCTCCGCGGCCGCCGCCAGCGGCGACGACGGGTCGTTCGTGATCGCGACCGTGATGGCGCCCTGGTGACGTCCCAGCTCCACGACCGACACCACGTCGGGCGACGCCCCCGACTGCGACACGCCGATGACCAGCCCGCCCGCGTATCGCGGCTCGGCGCCGTAGAGCGAGACGATCGACGGCGCGGCGAGGGCGACGGGCAAGCCCACGCGCACGCCCAGCGCGTACTGCGCGTAGATGGCGGCGTGGTCGGACGTGCCGCGCGCGGCGATCACGGCGAAGGTCGGGTCCCGGCGCCGCACCGCCTCGGCGATCGCGCCGATCGGCTCCCGCGCCCGCTCGAGGAGGCGCGCGGCGACCGCCGGTTGCTCGAGGATCTCGTCGCGCATGCCCATCGTCAGGCGGCGCCCACCGGACGCCCCCAGCCGACGGGGTACAGCTCGGGGATCGGCGCCGGGAGACGGCCGGGCGCGTCGGCCTCACCCGCCAGCACCGCCGCGAGCGCCGCCATCGATGGCTCGAGCAGCCCGTACGTGCACAGGTGTGTCGGCGCCGCCGGGTACGACGCGAGGTCGAACGGCGTGCGCAGCGCGACGGTGATCGTCGGCCGGCCCAGGCCCAGCAGCGCCTCGACGAGCGACGTCTGCGCCGGCTGGAGGGAGGCGCTGATCGTGCCCACGACGATGAGGTCCGCCGAGCGCGCCGCCTCCCGGACGCTCGCGATGTCCGCCGCGGACGGCAAGGGATCGACGACCACCTCGTCGACCCGCGGATGGATGCGCCGCAGCGCGCCGGCGAGGAGCGGCGGCACCGCGGAGGACGTGTCGGCCGGCGTGAGGTCGGTCGGTCGCGGCATGACCGCGAGGACGCGCGCGTCGGGATCGAGGTGCAACGGGAGCAGGCCGGCATCGTCGCGGACGAGCGTGATGGATCGCGCCGCCACCTCCGCCGCGAGCGCCCGGTGCGCCGCGGATCCCACCACGGACAGCTCGGGCGACGGGACCGCGGCGAGCCGTCCGCGCAGCCCGTCGATGCGGGCGAGCGACGCCTCGACCGAATCGAGGTCCACCAATCCGCGCCGCGCGGCAAGGACCAGCGCGGTCTCGAGCTCTTCGAGCCCGGTGGGATCCCCGAACAGGAGCAGGTCGACACCGGCCGCGATCGCCGCCAGCAGGTCGACGATCTGGTGGGTCCCCTGCGCGAGCGCGTGCATGTCGAGCGCGTCCGTGATCGTCAGGCCATCGAACCCGAGGTCGTCGCGGAGGAGCGACTGCAGCACGGCGGGCGCGAGCGTCGCCGGGAGGTCGTCGCGACCCGTCAGTCCGGGCACCGCCACATGGCCCGACATCACGAGCGACGCGCCGGCGGCGATGGCCGCGCGGAACGGTGCGAGCTCCACGGTCGAGAAACGGTCGCGATCGTGGGCGATGGCCGCCAGCTCGTGATGCGAGTCGCGATCGACATCGCCGATGCCCGGGAAGTGCTTCGCGGTGGCCGCCACGCCGGCCGCGGCCAGGCCGCGCACGGTCGCCACGCCGAAGCGCGCCACCGCCTCCGGCGACGCCCCGAACGACCGGATGCCGAGGGCCGGGTGTGCCGGGTCGGTCGAGAGATCGAGCACGGGCGCGTAGCACACGTTCACGCCCATCGCGCGAAGCTCCAGGCCCGTGGCGTGAGCCACCCGCGCGGCCAGTCGCTCGTCACCGGTCGCACCCAGCGCCATCGCACCCGGGAACGCGGTCACGCCCTCCCCGAACGTGTCGAGCTGCCCGCCCTCCTGGTCCGCGGCGATGAGCAGCGGCCCACCGGCCGCCTCCTCCAGCGACGCGGTCAGCGCGCGGACCGCAGCCGGCGGCCCCGCGTTGCGCCATCGGTACAGCGTCACGCCCGCGGCGGGCATCGATCGCAGGCGCTCCAGGACGGCCGCGGGAGCCTCCTGGCCGTCGAACGAGAGCATCACCAGCCCGAGGACCGATCGTGGATCGACCCGCCGTCGCCGCGCGGGCGCCGCCTCGACCGCAGGACCGTCGATGACCGTCACCGTGCGACGGACCCCGCGGCGAGCCTCGCACGGGCGATGGCGACGGATCCGCGACACGCGGCGTCCAGCTGTGGATCGACCGCGCGGACCGACCCAGGGGCGAGCAGATCGCGCAGGAAGGGCGAGGCCTCGCGGCGGCGCTCGAGATCACGCAGGATGGGGTCGAGGAACGCCTCGCCCGCCTCGGTCACCCCACCGCCGAACACCACACGCGGCACGTCGTACGCCAGGACGAGGCCGTGGGCCACGCCGGCCAGCACCCGCCCCACCGCATCCGCGATGGACGCCGCGGACGGCTCACCGTCGGCGGCCGCACGAAGGACGTCCGTCGCCCGGAGGTCGCCGTCCCGCGAGAGGCGGTCGTCGAGGCCCGCGGCGCGAGCCCGCGCGACGATCGCCGGCCCAGCGACCTGCGTCTCGACGCAGCCGTCGAGCCCGCACCGGCAGCGCGGGCCGTCGGCGACGGTGAGGTGGCCCACCTCGCCGGCGATGCCACGCGCACCGCGCCGGACCTGCCCATCGAGGACGATCCCAGCTGCGACGCCGGTGCCCACGTTCACGTAGGCGAGATCACCCGCCGCCGGGTCGGCCCTCGCGACGCCGAGCGCCGCGGCGCGGACGTCGTTCTCGAGGGCCCACGGGACGCCGAACCGGTCGCCCAGCGCCGGACCCAGTGCCAGCTCGTCGAGCCCGAGGTTGACCGCGCCGCGCACGGTCCCGCGCTCCGGGTCGATGCGCCCGGGGGCACCCACGCCGATCGCCGCCAGGCGGGCGGCGCCATCGGGCACGTCCTCGAGCGCGTCGCAGATCGCGGCCGCGATGGCGTCGACCAGCGACGCGCCCGCGCCGCCCGGGCCATCGTCGTCGGCGCGCCCCGCGGTCGGCACGGCCCGGCGGGCCCGGCCCACGACCCGCTCTTCCTCGTCGACCACGAGGACCGCGATCTTCGTCGCGCCCAGGTCGACGCCGGCGATGAGCGCTCCGCCGTCGCCGGGGCGGGCGACGGGCGGCGGGACGGTGGCGTCGGAGGTGGCGTCGGCGGTGGAAGGAGTCACCGCCGACGCCGGGACATTCGGCACAGGCTGCGTCATCGAGCGAGCGAGAGCCCGAGCTCCCGGGTCAACAGCAGCGCGCTCGCACCCAGGACGACCAGATCGGGCTGGGTGGCCGCGGCCACGATCCGCGCTCGGGACGCCAGCACCGGGAGCGCATCCCGGATGGCCTCTTGCCGGACGGCGTCCAGCCACCGGTCGCCCAGTCGCGTCATCGGGCCGACGATGATGAGGTCCTCGACGTCGAGCGCCCCGATGAGACCGCCGAGCGCCGCCCCCAGGGCGCGGCCCGACCGCTCGATGTGGTCCGCCGCCAGCTCGTCGCCCAGGTCCGCGATGGCGCGCAGCTCGTCGAGCCCGAGGCGATCGGGGTCGTCGGCGAAGGCCGCCAGCGCGGGCGAGCGGCGGTTCGACCGCGTCGCGCCGGACGCGATCGAGGACCGCCCGGCTGCCCGCGATCGTCTCGAGGCAGCCCGTCCGGCCGCAGCGGCACGGCTCGTCGCCGGCGGCGCGCACCGTCGTGTGGCCGATCTCGCCCGCGCCGCCGCCGTCGCCCACGAACAGCTGGCCCTTGAGGATCAGCCCCGCACCCACGCCGCGTCCCGCGCGCACGACGATGAGATTGGCATCGTGCGCATGGTCGCCGTACATGTACTCGGCGAGCGCCGACGCGTGGCTGTCGTTGACGACGTGCGTCGGCAGGTCGTAGCGCTCCTGGAGCTGGCGGCCGAGTGGCAGGTCGCGCCAGTCGAGGTGGACCGAGCGGCGGACGATGCGGCCCGCCGGGTCGATGAGGCCGGGCGTCGCGATGCCGATGCCCACGAGCGGCTTCTCGGCGGCCGCGATGAGCCCATCGAGCAGCTCGTGGAGCACGGCCAGGGTCTGCGTCCCGTCGAGCCCGGCGGTGTCGCACGTCGCGCGGCGACGGATCTCGCCGCGCAGGTCGACCAGCGCACCGCGCAGCTCCGTCTCGGCGATGTCGACCGCCACGATGAGGCGCGAATCGCCCACGAAGCGGACGAGGATCGGGGCCTTTCCGCCCGTGGACGGCCCCCGGCCGGTCTCCGCCACCAGGGATTGCTCCAGCACGTCCGCGACGAGGTCGCTGACGCTGGTCCGCGTGAGGCCCGTGATCCGCGCGATCTCGGCCCGGGAGATGGGCCCCTGGTCGTAGATCGTCCGGAGGACCAACCGACTGTTGTACGAGCGTGTCTGCCCGTGGGTGGCCTTCCGGACGCGGGAGTTCGACAGCGTCTTGGTCATGCTTTGCAAGAGGACTTTACGAAGTCCCACCACTTTGTCAAGACGACGGACGAAGTCGGTCAGGGGTGCGACGGTGGCTCGCGCGTCGGGCGCTCGCCTCGGCGCGCCGGTCGGAGTGGCACCATCACGGCCGATGGGCGACGAGATCCCCTACCCCGCCGGCACGCGACCCTTCGAGCCCGAGGACGCGCCGGCCGTCCTGGCGATCGCGCTCGAGGCGGTCGAGACCGGCGAGCTCGAGGGTGTCTCGCGCCACGACCTCGAGTATGCCAACGCCCGCCTGGCGCACGATCCGGCGATGTGCGCCGTGGCCTTCGAGGACGGCGCGATCGTGGGCTACGTCGTGCCGCGCCACGACGAGCTGATCGTCCGGCGGGCGGCCCGCCGCCGTGGCCACGGGACGCGCCTGCTCCAGCCCGCCCGCGCGATCGCCCGGCGCCAGGGGCTGCCGTGGTTCCGCGCCTGGGTGCCGACGGATCCGATGTCCGCGGGGACGCGCTTCGCCGCGGCGGTCGGCGCCGCCTATCACTCGAGCCAGTGGCTGATGCGCCTGGCCGCCGAGCGTCCGGTGCCGGGTCCCACCTTCGCCGACGATCTCGTGGTCCGCCCGATGGAGCCGGGCGCGGACGACGAGCGGTTCGTCGATATGGCCAACGAGTCCTTCGCCGACCACCCCTCGCCGATCCGGCTCAGCGTCGCCGAGCTGCGTCACGCCCACTCGCGCCCCGAGTTCGACCCGCGCACGGTGCTCGTCGTCGCCGAAGCCACCGCGCCGGAGCGGCTGATCGGCTTCTCCCGCATCGACCGCTACGACGACGACCGCGGACGGCCGGTGGGCGAGATCCGGATCCTGGGCGTGCGACCGGAGGCTCGCGGCCGCGGCATCGGGCGCGAGCTCCTCCGCTGGAGCATCACGGAGCTGCGCGCGCGGGGCGCGGGCGACGTGGTGCTCACGGTCGAGGGTGCCAACGACCGGGCACTGGGCCTCTACGAGCGGACCGGGTTCGTGGCCGAGGTCGAGTGGCCGCACTGGATGCTGCCGATCGACTGAGCGCGGCGCAGCGCGACCGGCGGGCCCTCGTCCCGGGTCAGTGCGCCTCGGGTCGGGGCGCGTCGGGTCGGGGCGCGTCGGGATCGGGGCCCATCCGGGCGAGCGCGTTGCGATAGAGCTCCGAGCGCGGCGCGAGCGCGCAGGCCAGCCGCAGGTGGGTGCGTGCCTCACGCCGGCGACCCAGCCGCTTCAGGGACTGGCCGAGCGCGAAGTGCGCGAAGGGCGCCGACGGATCCACCTCGAGCAACGCCTCGAACGTCTCCTGCGCGCGCTCGGTCTGGCCGGAGTTGTAGTAGGCACGGCCTAGCGCTTCCAGGATCGAGCCCTTCCGCGGCTCCAGCCGCGCAGCCCGTTCCAGGACGATCGCTGCCTGGGCGTGGTGGCGGCTGGCCAGCAGCTCGGCGCCGCGTTGGTACAGGGAGTACGCGGACTCGTGGTCCTCGGGTTCGGGGGCGCGGGCCGCGGGATCCATGCGCGAATCGTCGCATGGTCGCGCGAGTCCCGCCGATGCCCCGAAGGTCGTGGCGTGTCAAGGCCGCTACGAAGCGCCGCGATCGACGCGACCGTCGCCGAGGGCAGCGTCCCGGGCGCCGCGGGGCGCGCTGCGGACGGGTCTAGCTGTCGCGCCAGGCGGTCAGATCGAGCGCCTTGAGCCGCGGCGACTCGGTCACGCCCGGGATCCGGCCGCGCTTCGCGATCGGCTTCCCGTCGACCTCCTTGATGTCGCCGGTGAAGTCGATGGGCGTCGCCCCCGAGATGTACGAACCCACCGCGAACGAGTCGACGGGCGCGCCGAGCGCCTTGAAATACGTGATCCGCTCGGGGTTGAGCCCACCCGAGACGACGATCTTGACGTGCTGGAACCCTTCCTGGTCCAGGCGCGCCCGGATCTCCTTCACGAGGTCGCCGGTGACGCGGCCGCGCTCCGACGGCGTGTCGAGCCGGATCCCGTACAGCCGGTCGCCCAGCGCGTGGGCGACCCGGAGCGCCTCTTCGGCCTCGTCCTTGAACGTGTCGACGAGCACGATCCGGGGCACGTCGGGCGGCATGTCGCGGTCGAACGCCTGGGAGGCGCGCACGGTGTCGCCGAAGATCAGGACCATCGAATGGGGCATCGTCCCGGTGGGCGCGAGGCCGGCGAGCCTCGCTCCCGCGGGTGTCGACGCGCCGACGCAGCCGCCGACGATCGCGGCGTAGTCGAGGACGTCCGTGATATCGGGATGGACGTGGCGCGCCCCGAACGAGATCACCGGCTGCGGGGCCGCAGCGTCGACGCACTCGCGCGCGGCCGTGGCCCAGCCCGTCGACTGCGAGAGCATCCCGAGGATCGCCGTCTCGTACAGGGCGAACCGGCTGTACCGCGCCCGGATCCGGAGCACGATCTCCTTGGGCGCGATCCGGTCGCCGTCCTCGAGCGCGTCCACGCGGGTCTCGGATGGATCGCAGGCGGCGAGGACGTGGCCGATGAGGTTCTTCGCCTCGTCCATGCCGCACAGGACCGCGTCCTCGCGACAGAACACCTCCATCGTGACGATGGGGTCGATGCCCTCCCGTTCGAGGATGCTCTGCGCGCGGGCGAAGTACACGTCACCCGTCGCGCCGGACAGGATCTCCGACGATGGACGGGTGTGGGCTAGGCCCATCGGGCGCACGGTGGGACGGGGGCCCTCACGGATCGTCCTCTCCCTGGGTCGACCGAGCCGGAGGCGGGGCCTCGTCGAACGTGCCGGTCGGTCGCGGGAGTGTAGCGCACGGACCTCCGCCGACCGAGCGTGGGACAGGTTCGTCAGGGCGCTTCCGGCGGCACCTGGGGGACCGGTTCGGTGGGTCCGTCGCCGAGCGCCGGCGCGATGGGCGCGACAACGCTCGGAGCGGGTCGCCGCCGACGACGCACGAGCACCATCACCGTCCCGCCGACGAGCAGCAGGACACCGGCCGCGCCGGCGCCGCCGATCGTCAGCGCCCTCGTCCGACCGGCTTCGGGCGCCGCCGCAAGGGTCGCCTGGGCCGCGGCCGCCCCGCTCGTCGCGGCCTCGAGGTCACCGGCGCTCCACGCCGCCTGTGCGGCGCTGAGCTGTGCCTCGGGCTGCGTGACGCCGTCGAGGCCCCACTGCGTGAACGGATCGCGCGGCGCCGCGAGCACGCTTGACGCCGCCACCAGCGCATGCAGCGCGTCCAGCTGCGCGTCCCCGAGCGCGGTCGCATCGTCGAACGACTGGGTCGCATGTTCGTAGAGCGTTTCAACGCCGGTCGGCGCGGTGAGCCCCGCGGCCGACGCCTCGGACGCCAGTCGGTCCCGCAGTGCGAGCACGGCCTGGGCATCGGCCATCCGGACGCGCGCGGTCGCCCAGTCCCACGTCGCCATCGGCGATCGCACCAGGATCGGCGGGAGCCACCCGTTGCCCTCGTCGACCAGCGAGGCGTACGCCTGGCGAGCCGATGCCCGCGCCTGGAGCGCCGACTGCTCCGTGGGCTCGACGACCCACGTCGTGAACAGGTCGGTCGCCGTCTTCGACCCACCGACCTCCTCGAGCAGATCGAGGAAACGATGCCAATCGGCGTCGCCGGGCAGCGGCTCGGGCTCGCCGACGCCGACATACGGGATCGTCTCCGCCTCCGCGGCGCGGATCACGGCGCGCATGCCGTCGTCGCCGATCTCGGTGTGGAGCCGCTCGAGGAGCTGCCACGACGCGTCGTAGCCGTAGTCCTCGCGGGCGTCCGTCGCCTCGTCATCGATCCGCCCGGGAGGTCCCCAGTCGAGGAGCGGGAAGGCGGCCTTGGCGGTGCGCGACACGTCCGGCGCGTGCTCGCGCTCCTGCCCCGCGTCCTCGAGTGCGAGTGACGCATACAGGTCGGCCAGGCCCTCGTTCGCCCAGCGCTCGTCGAACAGCCGCGTGTTGAACCAGGCGTGCGACGCCTCATGGACGATGACCAGGTCGTCGAGATCCTCGGTGATCACGATCTCGTCGTTGGTGACGTCGTAGATGCCGGCGTAGCCCTCGAGCGTCGGCGTGTGCACCTCCGAGACCTCGAGATCGCCGAGCACTGGCCACGGGAGCCCCAGCAGGTCCTCGAGCGCGGGCAGCGCCGTCGTGAGCAGCCCGCTCACGTGGTCCGCCCACGCCTTGTCCTCGGGCCACGAGCGGACGACGATCGACTCCCGGTTCGGCAGGTCGAGCTCGCGCGCCGCGAGGTTCTTCGGGTTGTCGGCGTAGACGCCCACGTACCAGCGATCGGTGGCGTTGACGGTCGCCGTCAGGATCGTCCGCCCGCCCGACCTGGTCGTCCGGACGTCGTCGCCGTACGTGTCCACGTCGAAGCCGGCCGGGATCTCGATGCGCACCGTGCCACCGTCGCCACTCGACCACGCATAGAAGGAGGCGAACGCCCGGCCGACCCGGATGTCGCTGTCCGAGCGCGGCTTGCTGCCGGGGAGGTCGTACGTGATCCGGAAGGTCTGGGTCTGGCGGTAGTAGAGGTTCGAGGCCAGCCGGACCGTGACCAGGTCGTAGCCCTTCTGCTCGGACTTCGTCGCCGTCAGCCTGCGCCCGCCGTCGGTCGCGACGAGGTGGCTCGACTCATCCTGGGCGGCGAACGAGATCCGGTCGTAGTAGTAGCGCGTCCGGATGGTCCCGCGGACGGTGTCCGGCTGGAGGTTGCCGAGCGTGACGTCGATGGTGACGCGGACCACGCCGCGTTCCGGCACCAGCACATAGCGGGACGCGGTGCGGAACTGGAGGCCGTCGGCACCCAGGGCCACCGGCGCCGTGGCGACGGACGCGAGCGTGACGAGCGGCGCGAGCGCGGCCGCGGTGATGACGATCGCCGCGAGACGGCGGCGAAGGCGGAGCATCCGGATCGATCCCCTCGGTGAGCGAGCCGGGGTGGCCCGTCAGCTCATCGACGGAGAGGATGCCGTATCCGGTCGGCGCCGGCGGATGGTACTGAAGATGGCCGCGCCGAGGACGAACGCTGAGGCGAGGAGCGCGACGATGACCAGCAGGCGCCGGCGACCCTCGGCCCAGGCGCCATCCCAGCCGGTGACCGCCGCCTGGGTCGCGGCGGTCGCATCCTCCAGGCGGCCGGCCTCGAACGCCGCGCGCGCTTCCGCGAGGGAGGTCTCGGGGTGGGCGCCGACCAGGCCCAGCGTCGTGATGGGGTCGTCGGGCAGCGGCTCGCCCGTCGCCGCCGAGTCGAGGTTCGCGATGACGGCGAGCTCGCGACCCGCCTCCTGCGAGGCCGCGGCCAGCGAACCCTCGGTCTCGAACAGCGTGCGCATCGTCGGCGGCAGCTGGAGCCCGCTGCGAGCAGCGGCGGCCTCGAGGGCCTCACGCTGCGCGATCACCGTGCGCGCGTCCGACAGGATGCTTTCGGCGGCGTCGAAGCGCCACGCGCGCATCGCATCGCGCGCCGCACGGGGGATCGCCCAGCCATCGGCGAGCGCGATCGTGCGCGCATACGAGGCGCGTGCCGCGGCACGGGCGTCGAGCAGTGCCGCCTCCTCGGGGCGCACCACCCACTCCCGCCACAGGTCGTCGAACGGCTTGCCGGTGCGTTCCTCGAGCAGGTCGAGCAGGCCGCGCCAGTCGGGTGCGGCGTCGGCGGTCTCGGCGGCCGGCTTCTCCTCGCGCGCATCGGGAGGCTGGTAGGCGAGCGTCCGAGTCGCGGCCGCCTCCCAGACCGACTGCAGCCCGTCGGTGCCGGCGCGCTGGGCGATCTTCCGGGCGAGCTCGAGTGCCGCCGCGTAACCGTAGTCGTCGACCGCCGGGTCCTCGCCCGTCGGGCCCCACGCGTTGAGCGGCACGCGCCGCTGCAGCAGGGCATCGGTCAGCTCGTCGACCGGCGCCGTGACCTTGAGCCTGGTCAACGCGCGCTGCGCATAGAACGATGCGAACGCTTCGTTCGCCCAGCGATCCGCGAGCAGGCCGCCGTTGAACCATGCGTGCGCGCCCGCGTGGAGCGCCACGAACGAGTCGGCGAAGTAGGCGATCTCGATGCGCTGCTCAGCCGGGTCGAACCGTCCGGCATCCGCGTCGGCCCGGCTCGTGCCCTCGGCGACGACCAGCGGGTCGGTCCATGGCCACGGCTGCCCGATGTCGGCGGCCATCGCCGGCAATCCGTTCCGCATCAGCGACCCGATCCGCTTGGTCCAGCCGGGATCGTCGGCCCAGGCACGGAGCGTGAGCGGCACGCGTTGCCCGTCGATCGTGGCGTCCATGGCGCTGTCCGCGAGGGCGCCCGGGCGGTCGCCGACGACGTAGGCGAAGAACGCGGTCGGCTTCGGCAGGCTCCCGCTGCGCAGCATCGTGCGGCCGTCGCCGAGCTTCGTGCGCTGCAGCGACCCGCGCTCCAGGGAGACCGCGTAGTCCTTGGGAAAGACGACGCTGACGGTCGAGCCGCGGGCGCCGTCGCTCGCGTACGCCCAGATGGGGAACGCGGCGAGGGCGTCGCTCACCCGGATCGGACGCGTCGCGGCGCCACCGGGATCCGGCAGGTCGAACCGGAAGCGCAGGCCGAGTCGCTTGCCGGCGTAGAGCCGGCGGCCGAAGTCGATCCGCAGCAGCGTGTACTGCGCGTTCCGCCGCGCGACGCGCACCTTCGCGCCCTTGGGCGACGTGACCGCGAAGCTCTTGGTGCCCGGCTGCACGGCGAGATACGCGCGGTCGAAGTAGAAGCGGCGCGTCCGCGTGTCGTGCTTGCGATTCGTGGCGGTCGCGTCGACGGTGATGCGGACCCGGTGCTCCGCGGGCTGGACGTCATAGCGAGCGTCCGTGACGACCATCAGGTCGGTATCGGCGGCGGCGACGTCCGAGGTGATCGCGGCGCCGCCGAGGAGCGCGGCGTCGACAGCGACGGCGCCGATGACGATGAGCAGCGCCAGGGACGCGCGCACGGCGCGGGCGCGGATCGACGGATGGGCCGCCCGTCATCGCGGCGCGCCGGTGGGGGCCGGGTTCGCGGGGCCGGTCGCCGGCGTCGCTGGCGGCGCGGCGTGCGAACAGGCGGCGGAGGCCGCGCGGGCTGGTCGCGGTGTCCGCGACGTCGTCCTCGCCCGGGACCGGCACGTCGAGCTCGCCCAGCGCGTCGTGGTAGCGGTCGAGCAGCGCGGCGCCGCGACTGGGCTCGCCGTCGTCGAGCGCCTCGCGCCACGCGCCGCCACGCAGCCAGGCGCGGGATCGGGCCAGCACGCGATCGCTCACCGCGAGGATGCGGGCGAGCGCGAGGCCCAGCGCGTCGGCATCCGCCGATGCGGCCGGGATCTCGGCGGCAAGCACGAACCGCTCGTCCTCGGACAGCGAGAACTTCAGGAACGGGTACTCGTCGTTCCAGCGCAGCAGCTGCCGATACGACTTGCGGAACGAATCGCCGATCTGCGGCGCGAAGTGCGCCCAGGCCAGCAGCGCGAACGCCGGGTCGAGGATGAGCGTGATGCGGAGATCGGCACGGCGTCGACCATCCAGGACCAGATCCCAGGACGTCACGCCCTCACGATCGACGCGTTCGAGCGGCTCGAGACCGAGCTCCGTGAGCCAGGCCTCCACCGCGGCCGGGTCGAGGGCGTAGCCGGCCGTCGGTACGACGGACATGGCGGGCAGTCTAGCCCGGACGCGGCTTGCAGCCCCGTCGCAGCGTCCCGGGCGCGCGACTGACACCCGGCTTGCAATGTCGATGCGTCCCGAACGGCGGCCTGTCCTGGGGCGTGATCAGCCGATGTGCATCGCGGGCGCTGTCAGGTGCCTCGTCAGCGGCGGCCGCCGCTCGTCGGGACCGCGTCACGCTTGTCGTGGCCGTTCCGGGAGGCGGTCGGACCGGCGCCCATGACCGGCGCGCCACCGGCACTCCGCGACCTCGACGGGCGCGTACGGGGCTCCGACGGCTCCACGGTCCCGCCGGTCTTCACGACCCGCTGCCGGAAGTCGCTGGTCTTCACGTCGTAGCCGACCTTCACGTTCCGGCCCAGCCGGGTACCGCGCGGGATCACGGTCCGCTTGCCGACGACGGTGATGCCGGTGTTCAGCCGGCCGGGCTCCAGGCGATTCGGCGTGTCCAGGTCCGGCCCATCGCCCACGATGCAGCCCGGACCGACGACGACCTCCTTGTCGAGGATCGCGCGATCGACCACCGCGCCCGACCGGATCGTCGTGTCGAACATCACGATCGAGTCGCGCACCACGGCGCCCACCTCGACCCGGACGCCCGGCGACAGGACGCTGTTGACGACCGTCCCGTTGATCACGCAGCCGTGCGACACCATGCTCCGATGCACCTGGGCGGTGGGCCCGATCTTGGCCGGCGCGCGCTCCTCGGAGCGGGTGTGGATGAGCCACTCCTTGTCGTACAGGTCCAGCTCCGGTGCGTCGTCGAGGAGCGCCATGTTGGCCTCCCAGTACGACTGGATCGTGCCCACGTCCTGCCAGTAGCCGTCGAAGTCATAGCCGAACACCCGAGCCCCGCCATCGAGCATCGCGGGCACGACATGCGTCCCGAAGTCCGTCCGGTCCTCGCTCAGCCACTTGCGGAGGGCGCGCTTCGAGAACACGTAGACGCCCATGGACGCGAGATCCGACTTGGGCTGCTTCGGCTTCTCCTGCCATTCCGTGACACGTCCCTGGTCGTCGAGACCGAGGATGCCCATCCGCGTCGCCTCGGCCAGCGGCACACGCCGGACGGCGATCGTCACGTCGGCGCGCTTCCGGCGATGTGCCGCCAGGAACGGCGTGTAGTCCATCTTGTAGATGTGGTCGCCGGCCAGGATGAGGATCGTGTCGCCCGCGTCGCGCTCGATGAGGTTCCAGTTCTGGAGCACCGCGTCGGCGGTGCCGCGATACCACTCCGCGATGCGCCCGCGCTTGATGTACGGCTGGAGCATCTTCACCCCGCCCTTGTTGCGGTCGAGGTCCCACGGCCGCCCCAGGCCGATGTGATCGTTGAGCGAGCGCGGGTTGTACTGCGTGAGGACGACGACGTCGTCGATGCCGGAGTTCACGCAGTTGCTGAGCGTGAAATCGATGATCCGGTACTTGCCGGCGAACGGGACGGCCGGCTTCGCGCGCACCGACGACAGGATCGAGAGGCGCTCGCCTTCGCCACCGGCGAGGATCACAGCCATGACCGGCTTCACCACGGTCCGTCACTCCCAGTGCGCGTGGGGAGGTGTCCCGACCTCGATGCTAGCAGGGCGCCGTGACGCCGTCGCCCGCCGGGAGGACCCGCGCCCGTTAACGTCCCGTGACGGGTCTAGACGAAGAGCCGCGGGTTCTTGAACTCGCCGTCGAGCTCGACCATCCAGTGGAGGTGGCAGCCGGTCGAGTGACCGGTGCTCGCCTCATAGCCCACGATCTGGCCGGCCTTCACCGCCGATCCGGCCGAGATCCCGCCTGGGTACTTGGGTGACATGTGGGCATACCACGTCTGCAGGTTCGCGCTGTGGGCGACGATCACGATCCACGCGGGGTCCGGCCCGTCGGCGTAGTTCCAGCCGATGTAGGCGACGGTCCCCGGGCCGGACGCGCGCACGGGCGTCCCGCACGTGTTCACGATGTCGATGCCGCTGTGCCAATGGGCGCAGCTGCCGTTGGGCGGCTCGTAGACCACGCCGGTGCAGCCGTAGTCCTGCGAGATCGAGCCCGGCATCGGCCACTGCAGCGACCCGTTGTACTGGGACGGGATGTTCCCGCGGGCGACCTGCTGGGCGATGATCGAGTTGATCTTCTTCTGGAGCTTGCGCCGCGCGGCGTTCGCCTCCGCCATCGCCCGCTTCAGGTTCGCCCGGTCGCGAGCGAGCTTGGCGTACGCCGCCTTCTGGGTCGCGAGCGCGCGCTTGGTCGCCTTCTCGAGGGCCTTCAGCTGCTCCTGGGCCTTCGCGAGCTCCCGGAGGCGCGCCGCCAGCTCACGCTTCTGCGCTTCGGTGGCCTGGCGCAGGACGACCGTCTGCTCGAGGGTGAGCTCGGTGCTCTGGTGCAGCTCGGCGAGGGTCTCGCGGTCCTGGACGATGCGCTCGGCGAGCGCCTTGTCCTGCTCGGCGACATCGAGCTGGTAGCTCATCTCCTCGAGCATGTCGGTGAACGACGCGCCCTGGAGGAACGACTCGAGGACCGAGGTCTGCTCCGCCGTGTAGGCCTCGCGGATGCGCTGGGCGAGCTGCTCCTTGCGGTCCCGCAGCTCGACGCGCTTGGCATCCTCCTCGCCCTGGATCCGGACGAGGTCGGCGTCGAGGTCCTTGAGGGCCGCGAGCAGCTCCTGGTACTTCGCCTGGACGTCGGCGATGTGGTCGCGCAGGGTCGCGATCTTGCGACGCATGACCACGAGATCGGCGGTGATGCCACGGAGCTCGGTGGCGGTGCTGGCGATGCCCTTGCGGAGATCGGCCTGCGCCGACTGGATCTGGGCGACGAGCGCCTGCTGCTTCTTGATCTTGGCCTCGAGGGCCTTCTTCTGGTTCTGCGCGTCGCTCAGGTCGTCGCCATGCACGCGGGACGCGCCGGGCGCGGCGAACAGTCCCGCCACGAGCGGGACGAGGAGCAGCAGCAGCGGCAGCCGCCGAACACCCCGGCGGACGGGGGTCCTGTCGTGTCCGGTCGTCAGCGACATCCGCAAGGCGTCGTCATCGTGAGCGAGCGGTCCCTCCTGGGCACCGGGGTTGCGATGGGGCCGGTGCCGATGGTGTCGCCCGCCGGTGTCTCGTTCGGGCACGGGCACGAGACGTCCAGCTCGATGGGCAGGAGTGTAGCAATGCCCAGAAGTTATCCACATCGGGAATCCGCTGCATCCCCCGGATGTACCAAGGGTCGCACGCTGGGGTGCGCGGACGCCCCAGTCGCTCCGCGGCTCCGCGGCTCCGCCCGTTCGCAGACGACGTCAGCGTCGGTCGTGTCCGGATCGAGTCGGCAGCGGGATCGCGCTTCAGTACCTGATCGCGAGCGAGCCCAGTACAGGACGCCGGCGATGAGGAACGGCCCGAACGGAACGTAGCTCCGTAGCGACACGCGCCGCGTGACCAGCAGCACCAGGATCACCACCCCGCCGAACAGCGCGCCCCAGACGACGCCCGACACGATCCGGCCCGGGCCCAGCAGCAGCCCCGCCGAGACCAGCAGCTTGAGATCGCCCATCCCGATCGCGCCCGCGCCGAACGGGATCGCGAGCACGCCCAGGATCGCCGGGATCGCGAGCGCGACGACGATCGTCAGGGGCAGGTCGCCGGCGGGCACGAACGGATCCAGCCCGGACACGGCGAACACGAAGGCGATCGGGATCGCCGGCAGCGTGATGAGGTCCGGCAGCAGCCGCTGGTCGAGGTCCGTCGCGAGCAGCAGGATCAGCGCGACCGTGTAGGCGCCGAACACCGCCAGCTCGATGGGCACCGAGAAGCGCGCCACGAGCGCGCCGAGCGCGAGCGCGCCCGCGACGACGACGACGACCGTCCGCCAGTCGATCGCGCGGACCGAGCCGTCCTCGTGCTCGGGCCAGCGCGCGGCGATGCGGTCCGCGACGGATCCCCAGATCCCGCCGGCGACGGCGGCCAGGAGCATGAGGGGCGACACGTCGAACGGCATGGCGCGCAGTGTGCCCGCCCGGGGGGCCGGGCGGACCGGGACGGATGGGCTAGGCGGAGCGGGGTCCGGTGGGGTCGCCGGCCGCGATGCGGGCCGCTAGGCCCGAGCGCCGGCCAGCGCGAGCTCCACGAGCGTCGCATGCGTCACGCCGTTCGACCCGCGTGGAGCGAACGGCTGCGCCTTGCGGTAGTAGCCGGTCCCGCCGATGTCGAGATGCGCCCACGGCACCGTCGCGAACTGGTCGAGGAACAGGCCGCTCTTGACCAGCGATCCCTCGGCCGCGCCGCTGTTGACGAAGTCGCCGTACCAGCTGTCCATCTCGGGCCACAGGTCCGGGATGAGCGGGATGCGCCAGTACCGCTCGCCCGCCCGAGCCGCGGCCGTCTCGACTGCCGCGTACCAGGCATCGTCGTTCGCGAACGCGCCCGTGACCATGTGCCCGAGGGCGCGCGACACGGCGCCCGTGAGCGTCGCGACGTCGACGAGGTGCGTCGCGCCCAGCCGCTCGGCGTAGGTCATCGCGTCACCCAGGATCAGGCGACCCTCGGCGTCGGTGTTGGTGATGTCGACCCACTTGCCGTTGAGCGCCTTGACGACGTCGCCCGGCCGGGTCGAATGCGGGCCGGGCATGTTCTCGACCGCCGGCGCGACGCACAGCAGCGGCGTCCCCGGGGCGAGGCGCGCGACCGTGGCGATGGCCGCGATCACGGTGCACGCACCGGTCTTGTCCATCTTCATCTCTTCCATCCGGTCGGCCGGCTTGATCGAGATGCCGCCGGAGTCGAAGCAGACGCCCTTGCCGATGATCGCGAGATGCCGGTCGAGCGCGTCGCGCTCCCCGTCCCCGCCCGAGCGCATCAGGATCATCCGGGGCGGGTTGTCGGAGCCGCGCCCGACCGCGAGGAACATCCCCATGCCGAGCTCGGCGGCGCGGCGCTCGTCGATGACCTCGAACCACAGGCCGTGCTGCTTCGCGATGGCCGACGCCTCGTCGGCGAGGACCTGCGGCGAGACGTCGTTCGCCGCGCGGTTCGACAGCGTGCGGGCGAGGTTCGCCCCCTCGCCGATGGTCGCGCCGCGTTCCGCGGCCCGCTGGAGCGCGCCGGCGTCGCCACCGGGTGCCACCAGCACCAGCTCGTCGAGCTGCGGCGGCAGGTTCTCGGCGTCGTCGCGATAGAGCGCCTTCGGGTCGAAGCTGCCCTCGACGACGCCGCGCGCGATGAGATCGGCGGCGGAGACCAGCGCATCGGGGCCGCCGAGTGCGTCGGCGAGGGGCGTCAGCCAGACCGCGAGGCTCGACGCGTGCCGCCCCCCGAGCCGTCGCTCGAGGCTCGCACCCACGCGATGCACGACCTCCCGGTCGATGGTGGCCGCATCGCCCGCCGCGATCGGCGAGCACACGCTGGACGGGCAGATCGCCGGGCGCCGCGAGCGCCGACGAGAACCGCTTCGTGCGCAGCTCTCCGAACGTCGCGAGGGCGCGCAGCTCGCCGCCGGTCCGCTGGTCCAGCTCGCCCAGCGGCCCGCCGAAGTCGGGCTCCCCGATGACAGGGACGGCGAGGACGTCAGCCTTGACGTCCCACGGCTGGTCGTCGACGACGCGGATGCGCACGGACACCTCCGGGAGAGTGAGGACGGGTCGGCCATCGCGGGTCGTGCGACGGCTCGTCAGGGCTGCCGAGTGTACCTGCCGGGAAGCGGTCGGGCGACGGACCGGTCAGCCGGGTGGCGTGGGGTTCGGTCCGCCGCTTTCGCCGTCGCCGCCCTCCGGTTCGAGCGGCGTCAGGGCCGCCTCCAGGCTGCCGCGCGCCTCCTCGATCGCGATGACGGCCTGGTTCAGCCCACCCTGGGCGACGTCGTTCATGATGATGATCAGCGGCTTGGTGTCGGCCGGCAGCCGGGCGAACGCCGCCCGCTCGTCCGCGAACGCCGCGCGAACGTCATCGGTGACCTTGCCGCCCGACGCCTGCAAACGCTGGTAGAGCTTGCGCAGCGCGGCATCCCAGGTCTCGTTCCGCTCGAGCCAGCGGTCGAGCGTCTGGACGTCAGCCGCGTTCCGCAGCCGGTCGCGAAGCGTCTTGGCCTCGGCGATCGCGGCATCCGCCTTGTCGAGATGCGTGAGCGCGGCCGCGTATCGCGCCGCCGAACCCTCCTTGGCCGCCGCCGCGGCCTCGGTGTCCTGGAGACCGAGCAGCTCGACGAGGCGGGTCGCGTCGGCGGCGCCACGGGTGAACCGGCGCCACTGTCCCGAGAGGCCATCGGCCTGCTGGACCGTCCCGACGAGCTGGTCGTACCGGTCGCGGACCGCGGGCGACAGGGTCAGCTCGTCGGTCGGGCCGATGCCCGGCACCTTGCCCAGGGCGTCGCGGTACGCCGCGGTGTCGAGGGCGACCGTGGCCAGGAACGTCGTCCCGCCGCTGATCGCCGTGTCGAGTCGGTCGAGATCTCGGTCCGTGACGGCGGTCAGCGCGAGCCGGCCGAGCTCGCCCAGCTTGTCGACGTCGGCGGCAAGCGTGGCGAGTGCGGTGGTCGAGGCCTCGAGCTGCGTGTTCGCCGCCCGATCGGCGGCCCACGTCAGCTCCGGTCGCCCGTCCGTTCCGGGCAGACGATTGCCGGCCGCGACGATGCCCGCGATGCCCACCGCGATGACCACGGCGACGAGCAGCCACCCGAGACGGATGCCGAGGGCACGGAGCGAGGAGCCGAGGCGCTTCACCGCGCGCAGGGTAGCCGAGCCGGTCAGCGGGACGACCGGGGGTGGCATCTCCCGCCGAGCCTCGTACGATGGGGCCACCATGGGCCGCCCCCCGGTGAGCGGTGAGAACGACGCCTTCTGGCACGACTACCTCACCAACGGTGACCGCCTCGAGCGCCGTGTCCGCCGCGTCTTTCGCGCCATCCCGCACGGCCCCCGCTGCCAGTTGTGCGCCGCGCCGTTCGCTGGGCCGGGTGCGCCGTTCATGCGGGCGCTCGGCAAGCGCCCGGCGTCGAAGAATCCGAATGTGTGCGAGTCCTGCTTCACGCACATCGCGGCCCGCCACGGTGGCGCGGAGATCGAGTCGACGTTCCTGTTCGCCGACATCCGCGGTTCGACGTCCCTCGCCGAGCGCCTCTCGTCGGGCGAGTTCCACGCGCTCCTGGACCGCTTCTACACGACCGCGTCGGCGGTCGTGTTCGATCACGACGGGGGCGTCGACAAGTTCGTGGGCGACGAGCTCGTCGCGATGTTCTTCCCGCTCATCTCGGGACCGGAGCACGCCCGGAGGGCCGTCGAATGCGCGGTGGCCCTGCTGGGCGCGACCGGCCACGCAGCGCCTGACGGACCGTGGGTGCCGGTCGGCGCGGGTGTCCATACCGGGTTCGCCTGGGTCGGCGCCGTCGGCGACGCGAGCCACACGGAGGTGACGGCGCTGGGCGACGCGGTGAACGTGACGGCGCGACTCGCCTCGGTCGCGGCGGCCGGCGAGGTGCTCGTCAGCGCGGCGTCGGCAGCAGCCGCAGAGCTGGATCCGTCGCTCGACCGGTCGAGCCTCGAGCTCAAGGGCAAGCAGCACCCGACGGAGGTCGTCCGCATCCGGGTGGCGCCCGAAGTGATCGCCCGCTCAGGTTGAGGCGGGATCCTGCTCGCGCGGCTTCTGCCGGAGGTGGGTCAGCCCGCCCGACATCGACCGCGGCTCGAACCCGAACGCTTCCCGTACCCCGTCGAGCGGGCCGACGTTGTCGAGCTTGAGCTGCCGCAGCTGGTCCGTGGCGACGGGGAACGGGAGGTGGAGGAATTCCGCCGACGCGGCGACGCCCCGGATGAGCGCCACCGGCATCGGGACGAGCGCCCGCCGGGTGCCCATCCCGCGGAGCACCTCCTCGACGATCTCGCGATACGTCCAGTACGCGGGCCCGCCCAGCTCGTAGGTCCGGCCGACGGTCGCGGGATCGCCGAGCACCTGCACGAAGACGCGTGCGAGGTCGCCGATCCACATCGGCTGGAAGCGCGAATCGCCGCTGCCCGTGATGGGCACCACTCCCGGCGACATCCGCACGAGCCCGGCGAGGATGTTGAAGAACCCGTCGCCCGGGCCGAACAGCAGTGATGGCTTGGTGATCGTCCAGTCGAGACCGCTCGCCCGGACCAGCGCCTCGGCCCTGGCCTTCGAGCTCGCATAGTGGAGCTCCGGGTCGTCGACGACACCCATGGCGCCCTGATGGACGAAGCGCCGGACGCCGGCTGCCTGTGCGGCGTCGATGGCGTTGCGCGTGCCCTCGGTGTTCACGAGCCGCAACGTCTGCCCGCCGTCGAGATCGCGCGGGATGGCCACCAGATGGAGGATCGCGTCGACGTCGCGCACGACCGGGGTCAAGGACTCGCGCTTGCTGACGTCGCCCAGCCGGATCTCGACACCGTCACGTTGCACTGTCGAGAGCCGGCGGAGCACGAGCTCACCAGCCTGATCCGTGCGGACCAGGGCGACGACGCGATGGCCGCCATCGAGCAGCGCGGGGACGGTATGCCGGCCGACGAAGCCGTTGGCGCCGGTCACGAGGATGGTGGCCATCACGCTCCTGCTGGTTGGTGGTCGTCCCCCTCGACACTCGCCGGTTCGGGCCGGCGCCGTCCGCGGATGGGCGTCGCTCGAGCAACTTGCTATCTGTAAGTAGCAGTTTACTCCGCTGCCGATGAAGGTCAAGACCCGGCGGGCCACGTACCATCACCGTGATGGCCGACGCACCCGGGCACCCTGGGCCGGACGACAGCGATCTCCGGGGCCTGGTGCGGGCCATGCCGAAGACCGAGCTGCACCTCCACCTCGACGGGTCCCTGCGGCCCGCGACCGCGCTCGACCTCATCAAGTCACGAGGCCTCGACGACGCCCCGCGGACGCTCCGTGGCGTCCGCGCCGCGCTCGTCGCACCCGCGCATGGCGCCGACCAGGCGTCGCTCCTGACCGCGTTCGACCTGCCGATCGCGCTCCTCCAGGACGCCGACGCGCTGGAGCGCGCCGCGAGCGAGCTCGTCGAGGACAAGGCCGCCGACGAGGTTCGCTACTTCGAGATCCGGTGGGCGCCACTCCTCCATGTCCGCAAGGGGCTGCCGCTGCTCTCGGGCATCGCGGCGGTCTGCCGCGGCGCGCGCCTGGCCGCCGAGCGGACGGGGGTCGAGGTCCGGCTCATCGCGACGGCGATGCGGTCACACGACCCCGACGCCAACGCCACGCTCGCGGAGGTCGCCGCGAGCTTCGTCGACAGCGGCCTGACGGGCTTCGACCTCGCGGGTCCCGAGGCCGCGTTCCCGGACTTCGCGTCCCATGCCGCTGCGTTCGCCATCGCCCGGGGTGCCGGTCTGCGAACGACCGTCCACGCGGGCGAGTGGGGTGGCGCCGCGCAGGTCCGGGCGGCGCTCGTGCTCGAGCCGGCGCGCATCGCCCACGGACCCGGCGCCATCGATGACCCGGAGCTCCTCGCGGAGCTGACCGCGCGCGGGATCCCGCTCGATCTCGCGCCGACCTCCAACGTGCAGGCCGGCATCGTCGACCGCCTGGAGGACCACCCGCTCGCGCGCCTGTACCGCGCCGGCGTGCCGGTGACGCTCTCGACCGACGATCTCACGGTGTCCGCGATCACGCTGACCGACGAATACGTACGCGCGGTCGAGCGCCTGGGGCTCACGCCGACGGAGCTCTGGGCCATCGATCTCGCGGGGCATCGATCACGCCTTCGTCGACGACGCCACGCGCGACACGCTGCGCGCCCGGTTCCGGACCTGGGCGACGACGATCCCGGAGCTGGCCGCCTCCGCCTGATCCGGGCGGTGCGTCCTGGCACCGCCACGCCGAACGGCCGATGGCCGCACGCGAACCGCCGACGAGCGCTGGGCGTATCGCGGGCATCGGGTCGACCCACCTGTCCCGGGCGATCCGCGAGGCCCAGGAGGAGTCCACATGCTTCGTCGCGTCCGTCCCGCGCTCGTCGCCGCACTCAGCGCGTCCGTCATCGTCGCGGGGGCGACGGTCGCCGCCACCGGCGGTCAGAAGCTCATCGACAGCCCGATGGCCGGCATCCCCGCCGGCGCCCCGACCATCGACGGGGTCCTCGGCGGCGGGATCCAGTGGGTCATCGACGAGGGCCATGCGCAGCTCCGCGCCGACGGCCGCCTGCACATCGAGGTCCAGGGCCTCGTACTGGGCAGCGGTGCGAGCGCGGGCATCAACCCGATCCAGACCGGCGTCGGGATCGTGACCTGCGCCGACGGCGCACAGACGATCGTCACGGACGCGGTGCCGTTCAGCCGGGCCGGCGACGCGGAGGTCGATGCGCGGATCGCCCTTCCGGAGACGTGCCTCGCCCCGAACGTCTTCTTCGCCGGCGTCACCGGCGCCGGCCCGCGCTGGTTCGCCGTCAACGGCGGCTGATCGTCGCTTTCCAGGGGGTCGCGGCCGGGGCGTGGCCGATCACGCCTCGGCCGCAAGTCGCTCGAGGACCGTCGCGAGCTCGTCGGCGTCGGCCGCGACCGCGGTCGGGCGCTCGCCGTCCTCCAGCCCCACGAGCATCTCGCGGGTCGTGACGCCGGTCAGCATCAACACGCTGCGGCAGCCGACGGCCCGCGCCGCGGCCATGTCGGTGAGCAGGCCGTCCCCGACCATCACGGCATCCTTCGCCAGCCGACCGACGGCGCGCGCCGCCTCTTCCAGCAGGAGCGGCGCCGGCTTCCCGATCGAGAGCGGCACCACCCCGGTCGTCGCCTCGAGCGCCGCGGCCACCGTCCCGGCGCCGGGTCGGAGCCCGCGTTCCGTGGGATAGACCGGGTCGCGGTTGGTGGCGATGAAGGTCGCGCCGGCGCGGATGCAGTCGGCCGCGGCCGCGAGGCGCAGGTAGGTCAGCCCGGGATCGAGCCCGGTCACGACGGCGTCCGGCGAGCCGGCCGCGGTCACGCCGTCGATGCCCTCCTGGCTCATGCGCGTCGCCGCATGACCGGCCGTCACGACGTCCAGGCCGACGTCACGCAGCTCCCGCTCCAGCCCGCCGGCCCCGACGACCAGGACGCGGTGGACGTTCGGCTCGTGATCCCGGAGGTGCAGCGCCGTCGCGCGGGCGCTCGACACGATGCGATCCGCCGACACGGGTGCGCCCAGCGCGGTCAGCCGCGTCACGTAGTCGGCGCGGTAGTGCATCGAGTTGTTCGTGACGTAGACGACGTCATCGCCCGCCTCGACGCGGCGGGTCAGGACCGCGGCCACGCCGGGCACGGGCTCGGAGGCGCGATAGACGACGCCGTCGAGGTCGACCAGCAGGAGCATGGGCGGCCGATGCTACCGTCTGGCCGATGCCCGCCTCACGTCGCGACCCGCTCGACGGCATCGACCGCCTGGTCGTCGACGGATCGAACCTCCTGCACCAGCTCGTGCGCGGGGGCGGTGGTCCGCCGGCGGCCATCGTCGGCCGGTTGCGCGGCGTGATCCCCGGGACGGTGCGGATCCTGCTCGTGTTCGATGGCCCGGTCGACCAGGGCGGCGGCGTCGGGCGGGTGGCGCAGGGCATGACCGTCCGCTACGCGGGCCGGCGGACCGCGGACGCGACGATCCTCGAGGACGTCGAGGCGGCCGGGATGGAGGACCCGTCGAGCCCGGGTCGGACGCTCGTCGTCACCGATGACAACGCGCTGCGGCGGATCCTCGGGCGCGCTGGCGCGCGATCGATCGGCACCGCCTGGCTCCTCGGCCGGTTCGACCGCGCCGTCCTGAGCTCGCCGTCGACCGGCAACCGGCGAGCCCCGAAGCCGATGCCGCCGACGGGGGATGCGGCGGACGCGTCGAGTCGCGACGGCGACGCACCGACGCGGCGCTGGCGGCCCGGCCGTGGCGCGACGACGAAGGTGGGCAACCCGCGACGCGCGCCGCGGCGGACCCGTGGCCGTCCGTGAGGCGTTGACGCCGCCTCGGACGCGCATCGCGGTACCATCCGGGCCGTGCAGGACCAGCTCGAGGCGATCTGGGACCAGATCCTGAAGATCACGGCCGTGTTCGTCACCCCGAACTGGGGCGACCCCATCGGCTGGCTGCCCGTATTGCTCGTCGTCGGGGTCGTGGGGCCGCTGCTCTCGATCCTCGTGCTGTTCTGGGTCTGGTATCTGATCCGGAAGCCGCGCGTGCGCTACGAGTACGCCGACGCCAGTCGGCCGGCTCCGCGCGACGCCGCGGGCGACTACCTCTTCCCGACCGGAGAACCCCATTGCCCGCGCGACGGGCTCGATCTTCGAGCCGCGCGTGAGTCGCTGCGACGTGTGCGGCGACCCGTTGCGGGTCGTGTGTCCCAAGTGCCTCGTCGTGCGTGCCGCGACGGACGCTCGATGCGGCAACTGTGGCCTCGCGTTCACGCTGCAACCGACCGTCCGCACCGCGCGCCGCTCGCCTGGCCCGCCGCCCGGCGGCGCCGCCGTCGCCTGATCATCCCTCGACCGGGGAACCGCTCCACCGCTCGCATCCGTCCCTGAGGTCCGCCATGGAGACCGCGTCCTCGATCCTCTTCAGCGTCGGTGTGATCGTCACCGCGATCGCGCTGGCGGCCCACGTCGGCCACGCCGTGCTGCTCGCGAACGGCCGACGGCAGCTGGTCTTCGTGACGGCGCCACAGCCGGCCTTCGCGACCGGCGCGGTGACGGGCTCGTTCGTCCTGGCGCGCCAGCGGGCGACGAGCGGCGAGCGTGGCCTCGCGTCGTCGCCCACGCCGCTCTCGGTGCCGGCGACCGTCCTCACCGTGGCGGCGTTCGCCTGTCTCCTGGCGTCGGTGGCCATGCGCGCGGTCCTCGTCGGGCGCGGGCCGTGGGGCACGATGTTCGAGTTCACGGTGGCCTTCTCGACGAGCGTCATCGGCGGCTACCTGCTGCTGTCGCGGCGCTATTCGATCCAGCAGGTCGGGGCGATCCCGCTCGGCGCGGCGCTGGGGCTGCTGCTCTACGCGTCCTCGCTGCCGTCGGAGATCCGGCCGCTCGTGCCGGCGCTCAACAACGCGCCGTTGCTGACGATCCATGTCGGGATGGCGGTGCTCTCGTACGGGATCTTCGCGACGGCGTTCGGGGCGGGCGTGGCCTACCTCGTCCAGGGCACGCAAGGACCGGTTCTCGTGGCTGCCGTCGCACAAGGTGCTCGACGAGGTCGCCTACCGGGCGGTGATCATCGGCTTCCCCATCTTCGCGACGATGATCGTGCTGGGCTCGTGGTGGGCCTCGATCGCGTGGTCGCGCTACTGGGGCTGGGATCCCAAGGAGACCGCGGCACTCGTGACGTGGCTCGTCTATGCGGTCTACCTGCATGCGCGCAACCAGCGGCGATGGGCCGGCCGCCCCGCCGCGCTGCTGCTGGTCGTGGGCTTCGGCATGGTCCTCGTGACCTGGTCAGGCAGCCTCTGGTTCAGCGGCCTGCACGCGTACAGCGGCCTCGACTGACATGACCCCCGCCGGCGGGCGCGGGGCGACCGGGGTCCGCCCGGTCCACCTCGTCCGACGGCTGGCCGTGCTCGGCGTCGCCCTCGGCGCGGGCTGCCTCATCGCCGCCGTGGACCGATCGCCCGGGAACGATGCCACCGGGGTGACCGCCGGGCTGCTGGTGATCGCCTCGTTCGTGGTCGCCGCCGTCGATCCCCGCTCGGCCCCGCTGACGTGGCTGCTGGTCGGGCTGCCCGTCCCGCTCGCCGCGTTCGTCGCGCAGTCGCCTGACTGGCCGAGCGTCCTGATCGCCCTGGTGTTCGCGGGTGCCGGCGCGCTCGTGGGTTGGTCGCTGGGGCGGCTCCGGACTGCTCGTTGAGCGCTGCTTGCTGAGCGCTAACCGCTGCGGTCGTCGTACGCGACGAGGTGCGGCACGGGCGGTGCCCCTGCGGCCAGCTCCAACAGGATCCACGTGTAGCGGGCCTGGGTCCGCTTGTCGGTCGGTGAGCCCGGGTTGACGAGCCAGGTCCCATCGGCCGAACGCTCGACATGCGGCCGATGCGAGTGACCGAACACGAGGACGTCGAGCCGCTGACCGGCGAAGAGCGAGCGCGCCCGGTCGAGCGTGGTCGCGCCGGTCCCGAGGTGGCCGTGCGTGACGCCGACGGTGAACCCCTCCAGGCGCCGCACCGTTCGCGTGCCGAAGCGCGCGTGCAGCTCGTCGCCGTCGTTGTTGCCCGCGACGCCGTCGACCGGCGCGATCGCCTCGAACAGCGGGACGGCCATGGGTTCCGTCCAGTCGCCGGCGTGGAGGATGAGGTCGACACGGGTCTCGCGCAGACCGTCCACCAGCGCGCGTGGCAGCGCTCGTCCGAACCGGGGCAGGTGCGTGTCCGACACGAGGGCGATGCGCATGCGCGGGAGCCTATCGGGCCGAGGCGCTGGTGCCGTGACCGCGCGGCGGTCCGGCCGCTCCGGCCGCGGACCGGCCTCCGCGTCGCGCGGGCGCCGGCCGCTGCCTGCGCGGCAATGGCGGCCGACCCCGCCGCCCGTACGCTCCTCGAGTGGTCCTCGAGGTGCTGCGCGTCGCGCTGATCCTGGGCCTCACGTCCTTCGGCGGCCCGGTCGCGCACCTCGGGTACTTCCGGCGCACCTATGTCGAGCGGCGGCGCTGGCTCGACGAGGCGACGTTCGCCGACCTCGTCGCGCTGTGCCAGTCACTCCCCGGCCCGGCGAGCAGCCAGCTGGGCATCGCGATCGGCACGTTGCGGGCGGGCGTCGCGGGCGGGATCGCCGCGTGGGTGGGCTTCACGCTGCCATCCGCCGTCGCGATGATCGCGTTCGGGCTGTTCGCGAGCGACGCCGACCTTGCCGATGCCGGGTGGGTGCATGGGCTCCAGGTCGCGGCTGTCGCGGTCGTGGCGCAGGCGGTGTTCGGGATGGCACGGACGCTGACGCCCGATGCGCCCAGGCTGATCCTCGCGGGGATCGCCGCGGCCGTCGCGCTCGTGCTGCCGATGCCGTGGATCCAGCTCGCGCTCATCGTGGGTGGCGCACTGGTCGGTGGGCTGCTGCTGCGGGTCGAGCCGGCGGTGCCGCGCACGAGCGACGTCAAGCTCACCGATCCCGCCGCGCTTCGGCATCGCGGCGCTCGTCGTCCTCGCCGCGCTGCTCGTGTCCTGCTGCCGCTCATCGCCGCCACGGCAGGCGAGACCGCGATGCTCGTCGACCGCCTGATCCGGACCGGCGCGCTCGTCTTCGGCGGTGGTCACGTGGTGCTGCCGCTCCTCGAGAACGCGGTCGTCGAGCCGGGCTGGGTCGGCCCCGACGCCTTCCTCGCCGGCTACGGCGCCGCGCAGGCGGTGCCAGGCCCGCTGTTCACGTTCGCGGCGTTCCTGGGCACGGTGGCGACCGTCCCACCGGGCGGGATCGCGGGTGGACTCCTGGCCACGGTCGCGATCTTCCTGCCGTCGTTCCTGCTGGTGTGGGGCACGCTCCCCTTCTGGTCGCGGCTCCGCGGCGACGAACGCGTCCGGCGACTCCTCGCCGGCGCGAACGCGACCGTCGTCGGCATCCTCCTCGCCGCGCTGATCACGCCGGTGGCCACGACGGCGATCCGGGCGCCGCTCGACGCCGTGGTCGCGGCCGGCGGCGCCCTCGCCCTCGCCACGCGCCGGGTCCCGCCGATCGTGGTGGTCGCCGCGTGCGCGCTGATCGGCGAGGTGGCCGCGCGCCTCGCCTGAAGCGCGACGACGCGACTCGACGCCGACGAGGGATGTCGTCGGCGGGACAGCACGGCGGCACACCGAGTGCCACCATGTCGCGATGACCGATCGACCGTCCTTCGACTTCGACCGCTTCCTCGGCCTGCCCCGCCTGTCCGGGCTTCGCGCATCGCCCGACGGCCGCCGCCTCGTGGTCTCCGTCGGCGGTGCCGCTCCGGACGGCAAGTCGATGCGCGCCGCCTGGTGGGAGCTGGACAGCACCGGCAGCACCCCGCCCCGCCGTCTCACCCGCTCGCTCAGCGGCGAGGGCAGCAGCGCGTTCACGCGGAACGGCGACTTCGTGTTCGTCAGCAAGCGCGCCGACCCCGACAGCGACGACTCCGGCGACGACAAGGAGCGCGCCCGCCTCTGGCTGCTGCCCGCCCAGGGCGGCGAGGCTCGCCTGCTCACGAGCGCCCTCGGCGGGATCGACGACGTGAAGGTCGCCCGGGCCGCCGACCGCCTCGTGTTCAGCGCCGAGGTCCACCAGGGCGCGACCGACCTCGCGAAGGACGCCGAGCTCGCCGAGGCGCGCAAGAAGGCCGGGGTGAAAGCCCTGCTCTTCGAGGGCTATCCGATCCGGCGCTGGGACCACTACCTCGGCCCGCGCGAGCGGCACCTGTTCGTGCTCGAGCTGCCCGATCGCGAGCCGGCCAATCCGCCGCTCAAGCCGAAGCCGGCGACGGGCGACGACGCCAAGACCGAGACGGCAGCCGCGAACGACACACCCGACACCGCGGCACGTCCCCGCGACCTCACGCCCGGCGCGGGTCAGGCGCTGCTCGAGCAGGGGTTCGACATCAGCCCCGACGGCGCGACCGTCGTCGCGGCCTGGAACCGGTACGAGGACCTGACGGCGCTCGCCGCGGACCTCGTCGCCATCGACGTCGCGACCGGCGATCGCCGCACGCTCCAGGACGGCGTCGATGGCGAGACCGCGTGGTCCGATCCCGCGATCTCGCCTGACGGCCGGTGGGTCGCCGCCCTTCGCAGCGACCGCTGGACACCGGAGCGGATCGGCGATGTGCGGCTGATGCTCGTCGACCTCGTCTCCGGCGAGGCGCGGGACCTCGCGCCGGGACTCGACCTGTGGCCGCACGGACCGATCTGGGCGCCCGACGGCAGCAGCGTCTACATCAACGCCGATCGACGCGGCAACGTCGCCGTATTCCGCATCGACATCGACGGCGACGGCAAACCAGGCGAGCCCGCGCTGCTCGCCGCCGACGGCGAGAACACGTGCCTGACGCCCACGGCGGAGTCGCTGTTCGTGCTGCGCAGCTCGTACGAGCACCCCGCCGCGCCGTTCCGCTACGACCTCACGACGCGCGAGCAGCAGGGCGAACGCATCGCGACCTTCCCCGAGCTCGACGAGTTCGAGGCGCCCGGCATCCTGGAGCGGCTGTGCACCAAGGCGAGCGACGGCCAGGAGGTCTGGTCGTGGCTCGTCCGGCCCCGCGACGCCTCGCCGGAGAAGCCGGCGCCGCTCGTCGTCTGGGTGCACGGCGGACCCGTCGGGTCGTGGAGCGGCTGGCATTGGCGCTGGAACCCGCACCTGCTGGTCGAGCGCGGCTACGCCATCCTCATGCCCGACCCGGGGATCTCCACGGGCTACGGCCACGACTACATCCAGCGTGGCTCGGGCCGCTGGGGCGAGGAGCCCTATACCGACACGATCGCGGCGCTCGACGGCGCGCTCGAGAGCCGGCGCGACCTCGACGGCGTGCGCTCCGGACTGATGGGCGGCTCGTTCGGCGGCTACATGGCCAACTGGGTCGCCACGAAGACCGACCGCTTCAAGGCGATCGTCACGCACGCCTCGCTGTGGGAGCTCACCGGATTCCACGGCACGACCGACTTCGGCCCCGCGTGGGAGGAGGAGTTCGGCGACATCTACCGCGACCCGTCGCGCTACCAGGCCGCGAACCCGGCGACGGGGGTTGCGAACATCCGGACGCCGATCCTCGTCATCCACGGCGAGCTCGACCATCGCGTGCCGATCTCCGAGGCGCTGCGGCTCTGGACGGACCTCCGGCGTCACGGCGTCGAGGGCCGGTTCCTCTACTTCCCCGACGAGAACCACTGGATCCTGAAGCCCCAGAACGCGCGGATCTGGTACGACACCGTGCTCGCGTTCCTCGACGAGCACCTGCTGGGCAAGGACTGGGCGCGACCCGCGCTGCTCTGACCGACCGCCGCGCGGACCCGTGGTCGGGACCTTCGGGAGGCTCCCGGCGGCTGACGTTGAGGCAGATGCCGGCCATACGGCCATAGACCTCGCGGGGGATGCGCCAGCTCGACCGTCCGTGACGGCACGCTTCGCGGGGCGTCGGCCTGCTGGTCGTCGTCCTCGTCGTCGCGTGCCGCGCTCCAGCGGCGACACCGACGCCCCAGACGGGCTTCCGTCCGGGCGGTGCGGTGCTTGCCGCCGAGGCACCTGCCGCCGAGGCGCCCGACGCCGCGGTGTCCCGAGCGCTCGCGGCTCGGCGGGTCTCCACGCACCGGCCGTCCGCCGATGAGCGACGCGCCGAAGCTGCTCGTCGTCGACCGCGACCCTCGCCGGTCATGCTCCTGGGCGACAAGCTTCGGCGGGACGGCTACGAGGTCGCCCGGGCGACGACCGGCAAGGAGGCGCTGGCCACGCTCGACGAGGGCTGGCCGCGACCTCGTGATCCTCGAGCTCGAGCTGCCCGACATGAGCGGGCACGACGTCGCCGATCGGATCAAGGAGCGCGGCGACATCCCGATCCTCGTCCTGTCCGCGGTCACCGAGGTCGAGAGCAAGGTCGAGTCGCTGCGTCGCCACGCCGAGGACTACGTCACCAAGCCGTTCCACTACCCGGAGCTCCATGCCCGGATCCAGCGGATCCTCGGCCGCACCCACGACCGCATCCCGAGCCGCGAGCTCGTCCTGGGCCCGGACCTGTCCATCCAGCTCAGCCGCCGCCAGGCCATCGTCTGCGGCACGGCCGTCAGCCTCAGCCCCACCGAGAGCCGGCTGCTCTCGGTGCTCAGCGCGCGACTCGGCACCAGCGTCACGACCGACGAGCTGCTGTCCCGGGTGTGGGGATCGGCCGATGACGCCGACCCGGCGTACGTGTGGGTGTCCATCCGCCGGCTCCGCCAGAAGCTCGAGCCCCAGGCCGGCAAGCCGCGCATCTCGTGGCCAGCGGTCGGGGCGGCTACCTGTCGGGCGGAGCGACGGACCCGCACCGGCCGACCGCCGACCGGCCCATGACCATCGGGGGTGCGCGATGTCGACCCTGTAATGGTGGGTCTTAGTCGTCGACCCCTAGGGTCGGTCCCATGGGATCGGTCCTGTCCCTGGCGGTCGGGCACGCCGTCGCCGCCACGAGCACTCGCGCGGGCAGACGCTGGTCGAGTTCGCGCTGCTGTTCCCGATCTTCTGGACGCTGCTGCTCGGGCGGATCGACTTCGCGTTCGCGTTACGGGGCGCTCGCCGTGGACCACGCGTCCCGGAGCGCCGCCCTGGTCGCCGCCGAGGCGGGCAATGGCGCCGGCGGGGACTGCGTGATCCTCCGCGACGTGGAGGCCCAGCTCACCCCGCCCGCGAGCAGCGCCCGGTCGAGCTCGTCAGATCTACCAGACCTCGGCGACCGGCGCGGTCATCGCAGCCGACCGCGCCTCGGTCGATGCCCCGGTCACCTCCTCCTACAACGACCCACGACGATGCCGCCCTGCCGCCGTCCACGCGTGACTCGATCGCCTCGAGGGCGCGGCGCGGTGCATCGTGCTCGTCGCGGACCCGACGTGGACACCGTCGACCGCTCGGGCGCTCCACCAGGCCGACCACCTCCTGCTGCTCGCGGGTCTGCACGATGAGCCCGGGCCGTCCGAGCTCGAAGGACGGCTCGGCGCCGCCGCGTCCGGCGGCACGGCCAGGGTCCCATGCGCCACCACCGACGGCGTCGACGCGAACATCATCGCGTCCGTCGAGCGCGTGCTGACGTCACAGGGCTCGCCGCTCGCGGTCGACCGGGTGCAGGAGATCCGCATCTTCAAGGCGACCTCGACCGGCGCCGAGACGGCCGGCAAGGTCAACGTCTGGACCTATTCCGCGAGCGCGGGCCCGACGGTCGACGGCACGAAGCTGCACTTCGTCCAGGGCACCGTCAACTGGTCGGCCTGCGGCCGCGACAACGGCTCGTCGCCGGATTCGGTGGGCATCGGCGTCAAGTACCGCTACGACATGCGGACGCCACTGAGCGGGATCCTCCGCTTCTTCGGCGGGCCGGGCGCGACCCAGCTCCAGATCTCCGACAAGACCGTGATGGCGCTCAACCCATGAGCCGGTTCCGGGGGTCAGGCGCGCGCGTGCCGGACGCGCAACGCGCGGAACGCGGCCAGGTCGTCGTCATCTTCGCCATCTCGATCTTCGTGTTCGTGGGCCTGTGCGCGATCGCCCTCGACCTGTCGTGGTACTGGGCGAACACCCTGCGGATGCAGCGCGCGGCCGACGCCGCCGCGCTCGCCGGCGTCGTCCATCTCCCCGGCGACCCCTCGACCGCGGCGTCGGTCGCCCGTGCCGAGGCCGCCAAGAACGGCTACGTCGACGGCGTCGCAGGCGTCACGATCTCCGCCGTCCAGGATCCCAGCAATCCGCGGCGGCTCAAGGTCCATCTCGCCTCGCCCGTCGGGACGTTCTTCTCGCGCGTGTTCGGGATGGACGCCTTCCCGGCCGTGCGCGACTCGCGCTCGGAGTTCGTCCTGCCCGTGCCGATGGGCAGCCCCGATGCGTGGTACGGCGTGTTCGGCAAGCTGCGTCACCCGGGCGGCGGGATCACGACCACCACGTCCACCGCCGGCACGACCTCGCTGTTCGCGTCGACCGCGGTGCCGAGCGTCAACTGGTCGAATCCCGGCAACGCCGATGCGAATCCGAACACGAGCTATGCCGTGAGCAGCACCGCCGACGGCTCGAACCAGCGCTGGTCGTCGTTCGGACTGCAGGGCACGGGGGGCGTCCCATCCTCGGCCACGAGCATCGACGGGATCGAGGTGCTCACGTCTTCCCTGCTCACCGGGTCCGGCACGACGATCACCAGCTGTCGGCTGCTTGCCCACCTGAGCTGGGACAACGGCGCGACGTGGACGAGCTCGCAGACGTCGGGTGCGCTCTCGACGTCCAAGACGTCGCAGACGTTCGGCGGTCCGGCGAACAAGTGGGGTCGCACGTGGACCCGCAGCGAGCTCGGCAACGGCGCCCTGCAGGTCCGCCTGACGTGGAGCCGCGGGTCGCAGTGCGACCCGAACCGGAACATCTCGGTGGACACGCTGCAGGTCCGGGTGTCCTACCACTACCCGGTGTCCACGTTCACGCCCGACACCAACGTCGTGGGCCCGGCCGGCCAGACGCTGACGCCGCAGGGCTTCTGGGGCGTCATGCACGGATCGGGCGCCGAGGACATCAACGGCGACAAGTACCAGCCGCGCTACAGCGCCCGGACGGCGAGCGTGAACGTCGATCACGACGCCGAGAACTACTACAACTACGCGGTCGAGGTGCCGCCCGGAGCGAGCGGGCACGTGTACGTGTTCGATCCCGTGATGTGCGCGGTCCAGTCGGACATGGGCACCGGTGACCGCTGGTTCGGCGGGTCGACCGAGGTGTGGTCGTTCTTCGACCTGTACGACTCGAAGAACACGCTCTACGACATCGACGACGACGGCACGCCGGTGGCGACGTCGGGGTCGCTGTTCAAGACGACGAACCCGCTGACCGACCCGTCGATGGGCGGCCCGGCGATCTCGGGGACGCTGCAGGACTGCACGACCGCCGCGGGCACGACGGGTGGCAACGCCGGCGGCGCGTACCACGACCAGTGGTGGCAGATGCCGGGCACGATCACCGGCGCGGCCGGTGGCTCGGTGTTCCGCCTGCATACCACGACGACCGATGCGTCGAACAAGGACGGCAACCTGGGCGCGAACGGGCAGAACAGCTTCGGGCTCTACACCGACATCCCGGGAGCCCGGATCTACGGCCTCGGAGCGATGGAGCAGTACTCCCCGCTGCCGGGCGGCGGCGCGTCGATCTTCTACCTCGCGCAGATCGACTCGGTCCACGCCGGCAAGACGATGGAGATCAAGCTGTGGGACGTCGGCGACACGAACAGCCTCCCGGCGTCGCTGAAGATCCTCCAGCCGACGGCCGCGGGCTGGGCGCCGGCGAGCCTCACCTGGTCTGCGGCCCGTGGCACGAGCAACGGCAACGCCTACGCCTGCGACAGCCGGTCGGGCAGTGGCACGACGATCACCGCGACCGCGAGCGGCACGCAGTACTTCGAGGGTTGCTGGCTGACCATCGACATCCCGCTGCCGACCGATTACGCCGCGTACCAGAGCGGCTGGTGGAAGATCGAGTACGACGTCGGCGGCACCTCGGGCTCGGCGTTCGACCTCACGACGTGGCAGGTCGAGATCAAGGGCAACCCGGTCCACCTCGTGCTCCCGTAGCCCTTCCGGGCATAGGGCGTCCGCCGTAGGTCGACTCCCCTAGTACCACCCCGACCTCCCCCGAACGTACTTTGCGCGCCCACGCCGGCACCGCGACCGGCGGCGCAGAGGTGCAGGGGGTTGGATCGCTACTTCGGTCGCCTCCGAGGCTGGATGAGCCCCGACCGGGGCCAGGCCCTGGTCGAGTTCACGCTCGTGTTCCCGATCTTCATGATGCTGCTGGTCGGGTTCGTCGAGTTCGTGTTCGTCTTCAACGGCGTGCTCGCCGTCGACCTCGCGAGCCGCGGCGCCGCGCTCGCCGCGACCGAGGGCGGCTCCGACGGCCGGAGCGACTGCGCGATCCTGAAGTCGGTCGAGGACGACCTTGGCGCACCGGCGGACCGGACCCACGTCCAGCTGGTCGAGATCTTCGCGGCGACGGCGACCGGCGCTCACCTCGGGCCGGAGACGACCTACCTGCGCTCCGGCAGCCTGACCTGCCGGCTGCTCGACGGCACCGAGCTCACGCTGCCGTACACCGTCAGCGTCGACGGCTACCCGCCGGCCGATCGGTGCACGCTCCTGCGCGGCTGCGGTGCGGGCGCGGGGACCATCGGCGCGTCGCTCGACCACGTCGGCGTGCGCATCGTCTACCGCCACAGCTGGCGCACGCCGTTCCCGGCGATGATCGCGAGTGGCCCGTACCTGACGATCGAGCGGTCGAACGTCATGCGCATGGAGCCCGAGGGGTGAGGGCACTCGCGACGGGTCGCCGCCCGCGCCGGCCGGCGACCGCGGCCCGCGGCCAGGGCGTCGTCGAGTTCGCGATCATCCTGCCCGCGATCCTCGTCCTGCTCCTGGGCGTCCTCGAGTTCGGCTTCGCGTTCGACCACCACCTGACGCTCGAGTACGCGACCCGCGAGGGCGCTCGCACCGGCGCCGCGCTCGCCAACGGCGGCAATCCGCCCGGGTGCGGCGTCGGCCAGTCGCCCGACCGCTCCTTCGTCGACCCGATGATCGTCGCGGCGGTGGAGCGCGTGCTCACCTCGCCCGGCTCGCCCGTCGCGGTCGACCAGGTGTCCCGGATCACGATCTATCGCGCGGACGCGGGCGGCAACGCGACGGGCGATGTCAACGCCTGGGACTACGCACCGGGCGCCGGTCCCGCGGTCGGCGGGACACGGCTCGACTTCGCACCGGCGAGTCCCGGCCTCGGCGACACCATCGGCTGGCGTTCGTGCGGCCGGGACAACACCTGGGACCGCCGGACCTCGCCCTGGACGCCGCCCGACTCGCTGGGCGTCTCGATCACCTACACGTATCGGCCGGTCACGGCGCTGTCGTCGGTCATGGGCTTCTTCGGCGGCGGTCGCGGGCCGGCCGCCATCGAGATGCGCGACCGCAGCGTGATGGCCCTCAACCCGGACGACCGATGAGCCGGCATCCGAGCGCCCGGCACGCCCCCAAGGCCGGCCGCGTCGCACCGGCGACTCCAGGCGACGCGGGCGATGGAGCGAGGGCACCGCCCCCACGCCCGCGTCACGCCCGCCGCCCGTCGCGCGAACGCCCGTCGTTCGCGGGGCCAGATCCTCGTCATCTTCGCCGGCGCGATCGTCGCGCTCCTCACGCTGTGCTCGCTCGTCGTCGACGTCGCGTGGTACTGGTCGGTGAACCTGCGCATCCAGCGCGCCGCCGATGCCGCGGCGCTCGCGGGCGTGGTGTTCCTGCCCGGGAACCCCGCCCAGGCCGATCTCGCGGCCAAGGCCGAGGCGGCCAAGAACGGCTATACGGACGGGCAGTCCGGGCGTCCACATCGTCACCGCGCCGGACAGCGCCAACGACCGCCGGCTCAAGGTGAGCATCCAGGCGCCGGTCGGCACGTTCTTCGCGAGGGCGGTGGGCATCGACAGCTTCCCCGCCAGGCGCGACGCCAAGGCCGACTATGTCAAGCCGGTGCCGATGGGCAGCCCCGACAACTACTTCGGCATCGGCTACTGGGTGAAGCCCGAGACGACCACCGCGACCTCGACCGGCGACACCGACTGGCGGAAGGCCACGTCCACGATCGGCACCGGGTGGGCGGCGGAGAACGCGCCGCGGATCGATGTGGCGCTGCTCGAGGATGACGCGGCGCACGCGGTGACCACCGCGGATGGCGGACAGGTGACGCTCAGCGGGTTCGGCTTCACCGGGACCGGCGGCGTCGTGCCCAAGCCGGCGTCGAACCAGAGCCTGACGCTCGACTCGCTCCAGGTCCGCCTCACCGATCCGCACCTGAGCTTCGGCTGCCCCACCAGCCGGATCGGCGTCGACCTGAACTGGACGGCGCTCCCGACGACGTGGTCGACGCGCCTCCAGACGCCCGACCTCACGACCGACCCGGAGTCCGGCCCGGTGACCCTCGGCGGCGACGCTGCGGCCTGGGGTTCGGGCAGCTGGCGATCCGCGACCACGCCGTCGGATCTTCGCGTCCGGCTGACGTCGACGAAGGGCTGTGCCGTGCCGTTCGCGCAGCTGCGGCTCGACAAGCTCGAGGTCCGCGCCCACTGGACCCTGGTCTCCACGATCACGACCCTCGTCCAGGACGCGGAGGTCCCGCCGCCGCCCGGCCAGGCGCCCATCGCCCGCCCGCAGAAGTTCTGGGGTGCGATGCAGAGCCAGGGCGCGCCCAGCGTGCAGGGCGACGCGTTCCTCACGCGCTACGAGACCCGCGCGCAGGGCGGTGGCGGCACGCTCCAGACGGCGAACCCGCTCAACGACCCCGACGCACGCTACGACCCGGACCGCTACTACGACTACGCCATCGAGATCCCGGGCGGCAGCGGGACGGTCTGGATCTTCGATCCGGGCTTCTGCGACGCGAGCGGCGAGGGCGGCACCGGCGAGCGCTGGAACGTGAGCGGCACGGGCGACACCAACCCGACCGGGAACCCGACCCGCCGGCCCATCAGCTCGTTCTTCGACCTGTGGGACACCCGCAGCACGCTGCTCGACACGGACGACGACCTGCTGGTCGCGAGCACCGGCTCGGCGTTCCGACGGCAGGCGTACGAGGACCACACCGTCCTCCACGAGCTGGACCGCCAGAACGACGGCAACCCGACCGACGACTTCGACTACTCCCAGACCGACTGCTCGACCCAGCCGGGGCACTTCGGCTGGTACACGTTCGCCCAGGGACTGCCGGCCGGCACGTACCGGTTGCACACGACGTCAACGGACGCGGCGGCGCCACTCGACCAGGACGACTCGACGGGGCTCAACGCCTTCGCCTTCTACGCCGCCTCGACGTTCGGCTCGCCGCGCATCTACGGCCTCGGGACCATGGAGGCGTACGTCCGCCTGCCGGGCGGGACGCGGTCGAGCTTCTACCTCGCGCAGATCGACGCGGTCCACGCCGGCAAGACGATGATCCTCGACCTGTGGGACCCGGGCGACACGAACGACCTCAACGCGACGATCCGGATCCTCCAGCCCACGGGCTCGGGCTTCACCCCCGCACGGTTCGACTGGCACTCGACGGTCGGGACGTCGAACCCGTCGGCGGCCGCCTGCAACGGGCGGAGCGGCAGCGATGTCGACACCATCGTCACGAACACCGGCGGCAACAGCCTGTTCAACGGCTGCTGGCTGACCATCGAGCTGCAGCTCCCGAATGACTACTCGGCGCCGGTCGACCCCGCATCCGGCGAGCGCGGCTGGTGGAAGATCGAGTACGAGATGGGCGGCTCGGCGACCCAGTTCAGCACCGACCTGACGACGTGGACCGTGTCGATGCGCGGGAACCCCGTGCACCTCGTGCTGCCGTAGGAGGTCCCGCTGATGCAGGAACCGTTCGGCGCGACGTCGTCCGTCACGAACCTCCGGGCACGCTCGACGGCCCTGGCACTCGTGCTGGGCCTGACGATCGCGGTGACCGGCCTGATGGCGCTGGTCGCCGCCTGGATGTACTGGATCGTGCCCTCGCTGCTGTCCTGACCTACGCGGTCGCGGCGTCGTCCTCGTCGCGCCCGATCAGGCGCGCCACCACCGCCCCGGCCGCCACGCCCAGCGCGACGATCCCACCCGCTCGGACGGCATCGGCGGGCGTGGACTCGGGGCGTCGGGGCGCGGGAGGCCGAACCGCCACGGGACGTCGACGCGGGCGCGGAGCGTCGTCATCGGCGTTGGTCGATGTCGCAGCGGCCACGGACCCCGCGGCGACGCCGACGCCCTCGGCCGTCTTGCCCGCCGCGTCCTTCGCCGTCTCGGCGACCTTCGCCGCCGTGCCGCCGGCGGAGCCCTGGAGCTCGCGCAGCCGGTCCGGCTCGTAGCGGCGCATGAGGACCGCGGCGAGCTGCGCCGAACCGGTCAGGAGCAGACCCGTGATGTAGAACCACAGCATCAGCGCGATGACCCCGCCCAGCGCGCCGTACGTGGCGCCGAAGTTCGCGACGTTCGAGACGTAGAACGCGAACAGCGCGGTCGTGGCCAACCAGCCGACGGTGAACACGACGCCGCCCACGATGCACCAGCGCCACGACGGGCGGATCGCCGGCGCGAAGTGGAACAGGACCGCGACCGCGAGGGTGAGCGCCACGGCGACGAGCGGCCAGCGGATGAGCGAGATCGTCTGCCACGCGCCACCGATCCCGACCTGCTCGGCGAGCTGCTCGGTGAGCAGGGATCCGCCGACGATCGTGACGAACGCGACGAGGATGCCGATCGTCGCGAGCAGGGTCAGCGCGATGGCGAGCGCGGTCTTGACGACGAAGGACCGCTTGTCCTCGACCTCGAACGCCTTGTTGGTGCCCTTGATGAGCGCATTCGTGCCGCCGGTGGCCGCCCACAGCGCGGCCAGCGCGCCGATCGTCAGCAGGCCGGGTCGCGCGACGTCGAGCACGCGCTGCAGCTCCGGCTGGACCGCGGCCGCGACGTCGGGCGGCAGGTTGTCGCCGAGCGCGCCCATGATCTGCCCGCTCGGGTCGCTCATCCCGATCCCCTGGGCCACGAACGCCGTCAGCGCCGCGACGAACAGCCCGAACGGGAAGATCGCGAACAGGAAGCGATAGGCGAGCTCGGCCGACAAGCCGGGCAGGTCGTTCTTCTGGAACTCGGTGAGATAGGTCTTCAGGAAGTCGACGGCACCGCGCATGGCTCGTTGGTACGGCGCCGCACGCCGCACGCGGTCGGTGCGCAGGGCCAAGGCGGCGACAACCCCATTGCAGCCGTTGCGCACGCCTCGGCCAAAGACACCCGCGGCATCGATGCGACTCGACGCATGATCGAGCGGATCCGTGTCCACGGATGCTCCGTTGGATGCCCGCTGCCGTCGATGCGTCGAGTCGCATCACGGACCCGGGACACGTACCCGCGGCCGCACGCCAAGGGTCAGGCCGAGGCGCCCGTGTACGACCGCAGCCCGCGTCGCCAGAACCAGCGCGAGCCCACCAGGAACGCCGTCGCGACGAGGACCGTCGCCGCGACCGCGAACGCATCGACCCGCCCGACCAGCGTCTCGACCGGGACGGTGATCGCGAACGCGATCGGCACCACGGCGGTCAGCCCCAGGCGTAGCCACGGCGGGTAGATGCCGATCGGCCACTTCCCGGCTTCGTAGACGGTCGCGAAGATCACGAGGATGTTCTCGAGGCGGACGAGCCAGAACGCGAGCGTCGTGAGGATCAGCAGGAACGAGTAGATGATCGCGAGGCCCGCGACGAGCAGCACGCAGAACGCGAGCGCGCGATCGAGGCCCACCTGCTCGCCCATCCGTCCCATCGCCACGCCCAGCACGATCACGCCCAGGGCGACGTCGACGAGTCGCCAGATGTCGACCGCCCGGGTGCTCACGAGGACCTGCGCATCGGCGGGCTTCGTGAGGTCGAAGTCGAGCGTGCCGCGCCGGACACCCTCCATCAGCCGCTCCATGCTCGGCTTGACGACGACGTCGATCAGCCCGCGCACGATGAAGAACACGCCGATCAGCGCGACGAGCTCGTCGCGCGTCCAGCCACCCAGCGTGTCGGTCTGGGCGAACACGATCGACACCGTGCCGATCGACGTCGCGAGCGCGATGAACGTCTGCAGGAGCGCGATCGCGAAGTCGGCCCGGTACTGGACGGCGTTGAGCGCACCCAGCTTCATGGACAGCCAGGCGAGGCGCGCCGCCTTGAGCGGCTTCGGGCGTCTCATGCGCCCACCGCGCTGTAGCGGCGGATGCCCAGCGGCCACGCGACCCGCAGGAGCACGAGCGCGATGACGATCCACAGGGCCTGCATCGCGAACCCGATCGCCACGTCCTGCGGTCCCAGTCGCCCCAGCCCCAGCTCGACCGGGAACGACACCATCCACCGGAACGGCAGCACCGATGCGATGACCTGGATCGGGAGCGGGAACAGGCTCAGCGGCGCCACCTGACCCGACAGGAACAGGACCGCCACGTACCACGCCTGGGTGATCGCGCCCATCTTGGTCACCCAGAACGCGGCGATGCCCACGCACCACTCGAGGACGAAGCGCAGGATCATCGCGCCCACGAGCGCGGGCACGAAGGCGACCACCTGCCACGGCTGCGGCTCGATCACGGCGTCGAACGCGATGGCGAGGATCACCGCGGCCGGGCCCAGGATGGTGAACGTCAGCGCCTTGAAGGTGAGGTTCTCGGCGACGTCGTTGTGGATGGGATGGACCGGCCGCAGGAGCATCGGCGAGAGATCCCCGGTCCGGATGCGCCACTCCATGAAGAAGGCGTGCCAGTCGAACGTGAGCTGGTTCACGATCATCAGCACGATGAAGTAGCCCGCGAACTCGCCCGCGGTGAACCCGCCGACCGAGCCACCCTGGCTGTTCGCGACGGTCGTCCAGACGACCAGGTAGATCGTCGGTTCGAGCAGGAACCCGAGCAGCCAGATGACGAGCGCACCGCGATACGCGAACTGCACGGCGAGCTCGGTCGCGAACTTCGCCCGGTAGATGCCGGACAGGCGGCGCAGACGTCCGAGCCGCGTCATCGGGGAGTGGCGGCGAGGTCCGGCTCGGGGGCGGGGGTGTCGGCCGCTGCTGCCGCCTCAGCCGCTGCGGCCGCCGCTTCCTCCGCCGGCACCGCGAACACCCGGTCGATGACGTCGTCGACCGCCGGCTCCTCGACCACGAGGTCGACCACGGGCAGCTCGGCGAGCAGCCGGGTCGTGACGAGCGCCGTCTTGGCGCGCGGCACCTGCACCGTGATCCGCTCGCGCGCGTGCTCGACCACGTGCCCGCCCGAGTCGTCCATCGCCCGCTGCAGCGCCGCCGTCGGGTCGTCGGCACCGGCTTCGAGGTCGACGACGATCGTCTTGTGCGGCGCGAAGCGCGCGATGAGGCCGGCGAGGTCGCCGTCGAAGAGCAGCTTTCCGTGGTGGATGACGATCACGCGCTTGCACAGCGCCTCGACATCCGCCATGTAGTGGCTCGTGAGGAGCGTCGTCGCGCCCGTCCGCGCGTTGTACTGGCCGATGAACCCGCGGATCCGCCGCTGCATCGTGACGTCGAGGCCGATCGTGGGCTCGTCGAGGAACAGGACGTCCGGCCGATGGAGCAGCGACCCTGCGATCTCGACCTTCATCCGTTCGCCGAGGCTCAGGTTCCGGACGGGCTTCCGGATGAGCTCGCCCAGCTCGAGCAGCTCCACCAGCTCGTCGACGCGCTCCTGGAAGTCCGCGCGTGGGACGCCGTAGATCGCCCGGTTCAGCTCGAACGAGTCGATGACCGGGATGTCCCACTGCAGCTGGTTGCGCTGACCCATGATCAGCGCCATCCGGCCGAGGAACGCGTCGTCGCGCTGCCACGGTGTGAAGCCGAGGGCGTCCGCCTCGCCGCTCGTCGGATGGAGCAGCCCCGACAGCATCTTGAGCGTCGTGGTCTTGCCGGCGCCGTTCGGCCCGAGGAAGCCGACGATCTCGCCCGGCTGGACCTCGAACGAGATGCCGGCCACGGCTTCGACCGCCTTCGTCTTCCGGCGGAAGAGGCTGCCCGCGGCCGCGCGGACACCGCCCTCGCGCTCGGGCACGAAGTAGGTCTTGCGCAGGTCGTGGACACGGATCGCCGGCGCGCTTCGAGGGTCGGGCAACGGGCACCTCGTCGGCTGGGGGCGGGAGAGTGTAAGCCGACGCCGCGGGCGGCGCGGTGTCATGTTCTGGCCGGGTTGCCGGCCGGGAATCAGGGGTCCGGCTGGCCCGCCCGCTGCGCGAATCGGAGGATGACGAACTCGGCGGGCTTCATCGGCGCCACGCCGACGAGGATGTTGACGACGCCGTCATCGATGTCGTCCTGGGTCGTCGTCTCGTGGTCGCACTTCACGAAGTACGCGTCGCGCGGGCTCTGTCCCTGGAAGGCACCGTCACGCCAGAGCCCGTACAGGAACGCCATCGACGGACTGCCGAAGCCGTCTCCACAGTGGTTCGTCGTTCGGCTCGAAGACGGTCCACTGCGTGCCCCGCTCGATGGATCGCTCGAGGTAGAGGACGAGCCGCCTGACGTTGATGTACTTCCACTCCGATGCCAGCCGGTCGTCGCCCGCCAGCGTCCGGCCGCCCCAGATCGACGATGCCCTGGCCGGGGATGGCGCGGAGGACGTTCACGCCGAGCCTGTTCAGACCCTGGTTCTCGGCGTCCGACAGCGTGCGCGCGAGCCCCGACCGCACCCCGGATCGTCGCGCCGCGTGCCCGCAGGCGCCTTCCAGAGTGCCCGTTCCGTGTCGGTGCGCGCGATCACGCCCGCGACCGCACCGGATGGCGCGAACGACGCGACCCGGCCACCGTCGAGAGGATCCGCCGCGAGCAGCCGCGGGTAGTAGAGCGCGGCATTCGCGCGCGGCAGCTCCCAGGTCGCGAGCTCCGCCTCGATCGCGTCGGGCGCCCACGACGCGGGTGCATCGACGAGGACGATGGCCCGGCGCTCCTCGCACACCCGAGCGGCCTCGGCCCATGTCGCCGGCGAGACGTCGACGTCGGGCGCGAACGGCGGGATGACGAGCAGGTCGAAGTCGTCCGCCTCGCCGAACGCGTGGATCCCGCCGCTCGCGGGCTGCGACGTCCGCGGGGGTGATGACGCCGCCGTCGTCGCCCGTGCCGTCGACCAGCTCGCCGGCGCCTGCACGGCCGAACTGCTCCCGGGCCGGCGTCGCGGGATCGAGCTCGCCGTCCAGCCGCAGCAGGCGCGACTCCGCCGCAAGCAGCGCGCCGACGAAGCGTGCATCGGCGCTGTCGACCGACACGTCCCGGAACGTCTCGGCCAGGCCGCTGCCGCCGATCCGCCGCTCGTCCAGCCGAGTGGCCGGGTCATCGGTGATCGCGAGGTCGAATCGCCGCGGGTCGGCGGCCGCATCGTCGACCGTGACCGTGAGTCGCAGGTTGCGGCCCCACGATCCCCGGTCCGAGGCGCTGAACCTCGCCGATCCCACCGTGAACGCCGCCGCCGATCCGCCGTTCGTCACGCGCACGACGATCGCCTCGCGGGCGCCATTCGCGAACGCGTGCTCGATCGCGTAGCTCATCGGCGCGTCGCCCCACAGTCCGCCGAACAGGCGCTCGAACTCCGCGAAGCTCGAGATCCGCGTCGGCTGGTCGACCGGCCCACGCCACGCGCGACCGACGAACGCCGCCGTCGACGTCGGCACGCCCTCGATCGTGTGTCCCGGCGGGATCTCCTCGATGAAGACGCCCGGGAACCTGGGCGGCACCGGCTCGGATCCTCGTCTCGCGTCACGTCTGCGACGCCTCAGCTCGTCGTGGCGTACTCGCCGCGCATGTCGCGCCGACCCCAGGCCATCCGGGGGGTGCTGTACGCAGCGCCAGTCCGCCCATCGGGGGCCAGGACGATGAGCCCGCCCGTCGCCCCCAGGCGCGTCGCGAGGCGCTGGATCGCCGCAGCCGCGGCGTCCTGCGGGTCCATGCCATCCCCGATCCGGTCGACGGCCCACTTCCCGAGGACGAGCTTCATGATCGATTCGCCGTCGCCGGTGCACGAGACGGCGCCCAGCTCGTCGTCGGCGTAGCCGCCCGACCCGACCAGCGGCGAATCGCCGACCCGGCCCACGGGCTTGAACGTCTTGCCGCCGGTCGACGTCGCCGCCGCCACGTGCCCGGCGGCATCCAGCGCGATGGCGCCGACCGTGTCGTGCCCGTGGCCGTGACCCGCCGCCGCCCGCTCACCCTCGCGCGCGTGCGCACGCAACCGCTCGTACTCGGCGCGCTCGCGGTCCACGATGAGCGACTCGTTCGCGATGGGCTCGAAGCCCTGCGACGCGGCGAACCGATCCGCGCCGGCGCCCACGAACACCGTCTGGTCGCTGCGCTCCATCACGCGCCGCGCGACCCGCACCGCGTTCTTCACGGTCGAGGCTCCCGCGATCGAGCCCAACCCCAGCGACGACCCGTCCATGATCATCGCGTCGACGGTGACGTGGCCGTCCTCGTCGAGCACCGAGCCGTAGCCCGCGTCCCACTGCTCGTCGTCCTCGAGCACGACGACCGCCGCCTCGACCGCGTCCACCGCCGAGCCGCCGGCCGACAGCACCGCCCAGCCCGCCTTCAGCGCCGCTCGGATGCCGTCGACATGCTCGTCACGAAGCCCGTCCGGGATGTCCCAGGCCCCGCCATGGACGAGGAGGACGGGCTCGACCCGCCAGCGCGTGGTGCTCATGGCGCGCATCGTAGGCGGCCGGTAGCAGCCTCATCGCTCGGATCCGCGCGGCCGACCGCCCATGGCTCCCGGCCACCACCGGGTGGTGGACCGGACGGGAGCGGGGCGGCGCGGAGACCGGCGATCGTCAGCGGCGGCTGGCCCACTCGACGGCGTAGCTCGCGAACGCCCGAGCCGCGTCGGCGCTGCCGGGTCGGGGTCGCTCGTTCGGATCCCAGCCGAGCTGGCGGTCGTCGCGGACCTGGCCGAGGAGCGGTCGCCATCGCGGGTCGAGGGTGCGCTGCGCCCACTCGAGCGCGCCGGCCTTGCTGGCGACCTGCGCGGTCTCGATCGTGTAGAGCAGCCGGCAGGCGGTGACCACGGCGTAGCGCTGTCCCCACGCGAGCGCGTCGATGTCGAGCCACGTCGCGAGGTCGTCCAGCAGCGTCGCGATCTGGGCCGACGATTCGGCGCGCAACGCGTCCGCGGGCACGGGCGGCATGAACGACCGAGGCTCGGGACCCGTCAGCACGATCCCGTGCTCGCGCAGGATCCAGCGCGTGTAGGCGCGATTGCAGTGGTCGTCCAACACCAGGGTGCGTTGGCCGTGGTCGTTGAACAGCCACTCGCAGCCGAACGACTCGACGCTGGCGAGCTCATCGATGGGCGCGTAGGAGCCCTCGATGTCGTGCGGCCAGTGGTCCTCGCGCGTCGGGATCTCGTCGTGGAGCGCCCGAAGCTGGGCCTCCTGGGACGCCGTCGGCCGGTCGCGCAGCGCGACGATCCAGTCGCAGTCGCTGTGCTGGTCGCCCGCTCCGAGCGCGAACGACCCCTGGACATACGCCCCGACCAGGTTCTCACCGAGGATCCGCCGCCATGTGGCGAGGAGCTCGGTGAGCAGTGCGTCCAGATCGGCGTACGGCGTCCAGGGGGAGGTCGTGGCCACGACGAGAGGGTAGGTCGGGTCGGGCGCCGGGAATAGCGCCCGGCCCGATCGGGACGGCGATCAGGCGACGCGGGTCGGCAGCATCCAGTGGATGATCGCGACGACCACGCCGACCGCCGCCGTGATGCTCGCGACCGCGAGGCCCGCGAAGACCCACCAGAACCCGGCGACCTGCTCGGCGATCGCGAGGTCGCGGGCGGAGATCCACGGGCTGAGGTGCTCGGCGAGCGGGAACGCGAAGGCGAGAGCCGCGAACGTCACGGCCATCACGAACAGGGTCAGCACCGAGATGCCGCCGATGATGATGGCGGCGACGACCGCGAGCGGTTCGCGATGCTGGGTGGTCGGGAGGGGCTGCGGGGGCCAGCTGGTCATCTCAGTGCTCCTTGGGAGCCGACTGGATATCCGGGTGGCATCCATCGGCGATCGACCCCAGCGTCCCGGTCGCGACGAGGCAGCGCATCCGAGCAGACCCGGAACGGCGGTGAGGGTGGGCCCATGGTCAGTGCCGCCACACACGGCCGACGTCGGCCCCGCACAATCGGCGCGATGCCCCTCCTCTGCCCTGCCTGCCGGCGCGAGAACCCCGACGACACGAAGTTCTGCGGCGAATGCGGCACGCGCCTCGTCACGGCGCCCGCCGACCGGTCCGAGTCCCGCAAGCTCGTCACGATCCTGTTCGCGGACGTCGCCGGCTCCACGAGCGCTCGGCGAGCAGCTCGACCCCGAGGCGCTGCGCAGCCTCATGGGCCGCTACTTCGCGACGATGCGGGCGATCGTCGAGGCGCACGGCGGCACCGTCGAGAAGTTCATCGGCGACGCGGTCATGGCCGTCTTCGGGATCCCGCAGCTCCACGAGGACGACGCGCTGCGCGCCGTGCGGGCCGCGGCTGAGATCCGTGATGCGCTTGCGAATCTCAACGAGGAACTTGAGAACCAGCGCGGTATCACGATCCGGTTCCGGACCGGGGTGACGACGGGCGAGGTGGTCGTCGGCGACCCGGCCAGCGGCACGACGCTCGTCACCGGCGACACCGTGAACACCGCGGCTCGCCTCGAGCAGGCGGCTGCGCCCGGCGAGATCCTCATCGGCCGGGTCACCCACACGCTCGTCCGCGATGCCGTCGATGCCGAGCCCGTCGAGCCGATCGCCGCCAAGGGCAAAGCCGAGCCGGTCGCGGCCTTCCGGCTCCTGAGCGTGAGGGCCGGCGCCGAAGGTCGCACCCGCCGCCTCGAGACCCCGCTCGTCGGCCGGGAGCGCGAGCTCGGGCGGCTCGACCAGGCCTTCCGGCAGGCAGTCGACGACCGGTCGTGCCAGCTGTTCACGGTGCTCGGCCTCGCGGGCGTCGGCAAGAGCCGGCTCGTGGCGGAGTTCCTCGACACGGTCGGCACTGATGCGACGGTCCTCCGCGGTCGTTGCCTCAGCTACGGCGAGGGCATCACGTTCTGGCCGATCCGCGAGCTCGTCCACGAGGCGGCCGGGATCGTCGACAGCGACACGGCCGATGAGGCTCGCGCGAAGCTGGGCGGCCTGTTCGGAGAAGCGCGCGATGCGGCGTCGCTCGCCGACGACGCTTGCCTCCGCGCTCGGCCTGCAGGAGGTCGCGGCCTCGCACGACGACCTCGAGTGGGCGGTCCGGCGACTGTTCGAGCGACTGGCTCGCGGAGCGCCCGTTCGTCGTCGTCATCGAGGACATCCACTGGGCGGAGCCCACGTTGCTCGACCTGCTCGAGCACCTCGTCGACTGGTCCCGCGACGCCGCGATGCTCGTCCTCTGCCCCGCCCGCCCGGAGCTGCTCGAGCGACGTCCCGGCGTGGGGCGGCGGCAAGCTCAACGCGACGACGGTGCTGCTCGAGCCGCTGCCGACGACCGCGACGGAGCGCCTGATCGAGCTGCTGCCCGGCGGGACGGCGCTGTCGCCAGCGATGGTGGACCGGATCACCGCCGCGGCCGACGGCAATCCGCTGTACGTCGAGGAGCTGGTCGCGATGCTCGTCGACGACGGCGTCGTGACCCAGGATGCGGACGGCCGATGGGTCGCGACGCGCTCGCTCGACGAGGTCCGCGTCCCGCCGTCGATCAGCGCGCTCCTCGCCGCCCGCCTCGACCACCTCGTCCCGACCGAGCGCGACGTCGCCCAGCGAGCGTCGGTCATCGGGCGCGTCTTCGAGCGGAGCCGCCGTCAGCGAGCTGAGCCCGGATGGCGCCCGCGACGGCGTCCGACCGGCGCTCCTGGGCCTGATCCGCAAGGAGCTGATCCGCCGCGAGCGCACCGATGAGCCACTTGAGATCTACAAGTTCAGACATCTGCTGCTCCGCGACGCGGCCTACGAGGCGCTGCCCAAGGCCGAACGAGCCCGCCTTCACCTCCGCTTCGCCGACTGGCTCGAGGCGACCGCGGGCGACCGCCTCATCGAGCTCGAGGAGCTGGTCGGCTACCACCTCGAACAGGCGCACCGCTATGGCGCGGAACTGGGTGAGCCGGCAGACGTGCTCGCACCTATCGCCGATCGCGCCGCGACGTGCCTGGGCCGCAGCGGCGAGCGAGCGTTCGAGGGCGACGACTTCCCAGCCGCGATCCGCCTGCTGGAGCGGGCCGCCACCCTCACTCGCGATCCCCGTGCCCGGGGACGGCTGCGGGTCATGCTCGGCAGCGCGTTCGGCAGCTCACATCGCCTCATGGACGCCATCGGCGCCGCGCGGCAGGCGATGGCGGATGCCGAGGCAGCGGGTGACGAGGCGACGGTCGCTCGGGCCAGGCTGACGGAGAGCGGCCCTCGTCTGGTGATCGGCGAGACGACCACGGACGACATGTGGGCGACGCTGGCGGCAGCCGAGGACGTCTTCCGGCGCCTGGAGGACGAGGCGGGGCTGGCGCGGGTCGCGCTAGGTCGGAGCAACCTCCTTTCGTCATCCGGTGCCGAAGCGGCCGGCGTCGAGGCCGCGCGAGAGGCGATGACGCACGCGTCGAAGGCCGGCGATGCACGCACGCTCTCGCGGGCCGTCGCCAACATCGCGGACGGGTACGCCATCGGACGTCGCGAGGTGTCGGCGGCCATCGCGGAACTGGAGCCGGAGCTGGACCGGACGCGTCGGTACCCCGCCTCGTGGTTCGGGACCGTGGGCGCTCTCGCGCTCCTCCATGCGATGGCGGGCCATCGCGGAGGCGGCCCGGGCGCTCCTCGAGGAACGGGATGCGTTCGAACGCGAGCGCGGGGAGGGCAGTGCCAACACCCGGCATTACGACGGGTATATCGCGATGCTCCTCGAGGACCCGGCGATCGGGCTCGGGAAGCTGGCCCGCGTCTTCGGATCCAGCGTGGAGTCCGGTGACGCGGCCACTGCCAACCTCTTCGGGATGCTGCTCATGGAGCTGCAGCTCGATGCGGGCGACATGGCCGCCGCGTCGGCGACCTCGGCGCAGATCCCCCCGGCGCCGGATCTCCTGGATTCGAGCGCCGACCTCGACACGGTCCGATCCCGGCTGGCGCTCGTCCACGGCGACGTCGGCGGCGCCGTCGCCCACGCCCAGGCCGCCATCGAACTCCTCGAGCCGACGGAGTGGCTCACCGCGCGCGGCTACGCGTGGTGGCGTCTCGCCGACGCGCGCCTCGCGCTGGGTGAACGCGCCGGCGCGCGCGAGGCCGCCGAGGCGGCAGTCGCGCGGTTCGAGGAGAAGGGCGACGTGGTGTCGGCCGCGAAGGTCCGCCGGCTGCTCGACCAGATCGCGGCGAGTGAGGCGTCGCCCGCTTGAGGCCCGCGCGGGGCGGGGGCTGCGCGTCGCCAGCCGCCGGATGCATGGCAGACGGTCACCAGGTGCTCGTTCGACGCGGGAGTGCTCTTCAGACGCGCGCCCCGTGAACGTCTGGCAGGAAGCGCCCCGACCGCCACGCGTGACCAAGGCTTCGGGAACCGATCAGGCCGCGCCGAGCGGTCACCCGATGACCGTCTGATCAGGATCCTCGCCGCGGACCCGAGCCGGGAAGGTCCGCCGCCTGCTCGAGGGCCGACAGCTCAGCCCTAGACTGGCGCCGATGCCTGTCACTTGCCCCTCGTGTCGGTTCGACAACCCCGAGGGCATGAAGTTCTGCGGCGAGTGCGGTGCGCGTCTGGTCACGGCGCCGGCAGAGCGATCCGAGAGCCGGAAGCTCGTCACGATCCTGTTCGCCGACGTCACCGGCTCGACCGCGCTGGGCGAACGCCTCGACCCCGAAGCGCTCCGGACGTTGATGGGCCGGTACTTCGCGACGATGCGCCGGATCATCGAGTCGCACGGCGGGACCGTCGAGAAGTTCATCGGTGACGCGGTCATGGCGGTGTTCGGGATCCCGCAGCTCCACGAGGACGACGCCCTTCGCGCCTGCCGTGCGGCGCTCGAGATCCGCGCCGCCCTCGCGGCGCTGAACGCCGAGCTGGAGGCGGACCGCGGGTTCGGCATCCGCTTCCGGACCGGCATCACCACCGGCGAGGTCGTGGTCGGCGACCCCGCGAGCGGCACCACCCTCGTCACTGGGGACACCGTCAACACCGCCGCGCGGCTGGAACAGGCGGCACCACCGGGCGAGGTGCTGATCGGACCGCTGACGCATCGGCTCGTCCGGGACGCCGTGGTCGTCGAGGCGGTCGACCTGGTGATCGCCAAGGGCAAGGCGGAGCCGGTGCCTGCCGTCCGCCTCGTCGACATCATCCGGCACGCCGAGGGTCGCCGGCGTCAGCTAGACACCCCGCTCGTCGGACGGGCCCGGGAGCTCGATCGCCTCGAGCAGGCCTTCCGAGACGCGACCGAGGACGACACGGCGGCCCTGTTCACGGTCCTTGGTTCGGCGGGTATCGGCAAGACGCGGCTGACGCGCGAGTTCCTGGAGCGAGTGGGCGACCGGGCGAGCGTCCTGCGGGGTCGATGCCTCAACTATGGCGAGGGCATCACGTATTGGCCGGTGGGCGAGATCGTGCGCGCCGCCGCGGCGATCGCTGACGAGGACACCGCCGCGGACGCGAGGGCCAAGCTTCGGGCGCTCATCGGTGAGGCAGCCGACGCCGATGAGATCTCCGGAACCGTCGCCTCGGTCATCGGGTCTGGCGGCCGACACCGTCCCGCAGGACGACGTGTTCTGGGCGGTCCGCCGGCTGTTCGAGCGGCTGGCCGAGCCACGACCGCTGGTCATCGTGATCGAGGACCTCCATTGGGCCGAAGCGACGCTGCTGGACCTCATCGAGGAGGTGGTCGATGGGAGCCGGGACGTACCGTTGCTCGTGCTCTGCACGGCCCGGCCAGACCTGATCGAGATCCGTCCTGCGTGGGGCGGCGGCAAGCGTAATGCCACCATCGTGTACCTCGAGCCCCTTGCGAGCGGCGTGACCGAGGAGCTCATCCGGGTGCTGCCGGCCGGCGCTGCGCTCCCGGCCGGCGTCGTCGACCGGATCGTGTCGGCAGCGGATGGGAACGCGCTGTTCGTCGAGGAGCTGGTCGCGATGCTCGTCGACGATCAGGTGCTCATCCCGGGCGACGACGGCTGGCGGATGGTCGCGCCTGTCGATGACGTGCGGATCCCTCCGTCGATCGGGCTGCTGCTGGCCGCACGGCTCGACCAACTTCGGGAATCCGAGCGTGCTGTCGCGCAGCGAGCCTCAGTGATCGGCCGCGAGTTCGAACGTCGGGCCGTCGCGGAGCTGACTCCGGAAGCGGGTCGCGAGGGCGTCGCGGGAGCGCTCGACGGCCTCGTTCGCAAGGATCTCATCCGACCGGACCGAGACGATCGGCGCGGGGCCTTCA